>NC_015278.1:0-1200000 GCF_000193205.1 Aerococcus sp. Group 1
ACTAAAAGAGACTATTTCTATAGAAAGGAGTCGTTTCGATGGATCCTTTACAGGAACTTTGGCAAGTGGTGAGCGAGTACTTTCGTGAGCACTTGACCAAGGGAAGTTTCGATACCTGGATCTTGGGCCTCAAGCCCCTGCGGATGGATCATGATGTCTTATACATCGAAGCTGTTTCCCAACTGCACAAAAAACACATTGAATCCAATTATATGATGCAGCTGCAACAGGTGATTTATGACTACCTAGGCCGGGAAATTCGGATCGAAATTACACTCGACAACCAACAAGCGGGGAGCAATCATTTAGACTTCGGACCAGCAGCCAATCCTGGCCAAGCCCCCGCTGACAATCGCACCGCTAACCGACATAGCGACTTAAACCCTAAGTATACCTTCGAAAACTTTGTAGTAGGCGAAGGAAATAAAATGGCCCATGCCGCTGCCTTAGCCGTGGCTGAAGGTCCAGGCCGAGACTATAATCCCCTCTTCTTCTATGGGGGCGTAGGACTAGGAAAAACCCATCTCATGCAAGCGATTGGCCACGAAGTTTTACGGACTCATCCTGATGCCATTGTCAAATATGTCACCAGTGAGACCTTTACCAATGACTTTATTGAAGCGATTCGGACCAATACCATGCCGGACTTCCATCAAGCCTACCGCCATGTTGACATGCTCTTGGTCGATGATATTCAATTTATCGGTAACAAGCAGTCGACCCAAGAAGAGTTCTTCCATACCTTTAACGCCCTCTACAATAATAATAAGCATATCGTCCTTACCAGTGACCGCGATGCCAGTCAAATTCCTGAGTTAGAAGATCGGCTGGTTTCCCGCTTTAAGCAAGGCTTATCGACGGATATTACCCCACCAGATTTAGAAACCCGGATTGCCATTTTGCGCAACAAAGCCAAGGTGAACGGCATTGATATCCCAGACGAGACCCTCTCCTATATCGCTGGTCAAATTGATACCAATATTCGCGAGCTAGAGGGAGCCCTCACCAGTGTTCAAGCCTATGCGGTCATGAACCAAGAAGAGCTCAGTCCTGATGTCGCCGCCAGGGCCTTATCCAATTATCGCGACGCCAATACCAAAAAGGTACCAAGTATTGCTGAAATTCAAGAAACCGTAGCCGATTACTTTGACCTGACTGTTGCCGATTTAAAAGGGAAGAAACGGAAACGGGACATTGTCGTTCCCCGGCAAATTGCCATGTTCCTCTCTCGGGAAATTACGGATGCCTCCCTACCTAAAATTGGCCAAGAATTCGGCGGCAAAGACCATACCACTGTCCTCCATGCCCATGAAAAAATCTCAGAAGCCATGAAATCAGCCACTGAGATTAAAGAAAATGTTGAAAGTATTCAAAATTTACTCAAACGTTAGGGTTTTAGCCGACTCTCCTAGCCTCAAGGCAGGCAAAGTGAGCTTTTTATGCTAAACTAATAGAAGAAAAAGGCCTGTGGATAACTAGCTAACTTAGCCACAAGCCTTCCCACAACTTATCCACAAGTGGAAAAGTTTTAAGGTCACTTCTTTGAGGAAGTTTTCAACAGCTTCCACATGACCTACTACTATTACTATACTATTAATATATATATAAATAAGCACGCATCCAGCAAAGGAGCTTTTTATGAAATTTACAATTAAACGTTCCATCTTTGTTGACCATTTAAACAATGTCCAACGAGCGATTTCCTCACGGACAACTATTCCTATACTCACTGGAATTAAAATCGCTGTTCTGGATTCAGGAATCATCCTTACTGGTAGTGATTCAACCATTTCGATTGAAATTTATATTTCTAAAGAAGATGAAAGCAACCAGTTATCGATTGCTGAGACAGGGTCTATTGTTCTCCCTTCCCGTTTCCTCGGTGACATTGTCAAAAAACTTCCTGAAGACCAACTGACCTTGGAAGTCCAAGATAACTTACAAACTGTTATCCGTTCGGGAGAATCCGTCTTTAACCTCAATGGGACTGCCGGCAGCGAATACCCCACTCTCCCTGAAATTGATGCCGATTCGACCTATGTCTTACCGGGTCATCTCTTTAAACGGGTGGTTAACCACACCATTATTTCGGTATCTAACCAACAAATCCGCCCACTCTTTACCGGGGTTCACTTTATCCTGGCCGATGAACAACTGAAAGCGGTATCAACCGACTCCCACCGGCTCAGTCAACGAATTGTGCCTTTGACCATGCCAGAAGAAAGCCAAGGTAAAGCTTTAGAGATCAATATTCCAGGGCAAACTCTGACCGAGCTTACCCGCTTAGTGGATGATAATGAAGATATTGAGATGATGGTCACCGATAACCAAGTCCTCTTTAAGATTGATAATGTCTACCTTTATTCCAGACTGTTAGAAGGAAATTATCCCGATACCGACCGCTTGTTGAGCTTGGATTACAACACGAAAATTAAAGTCGATGCCCAAGAACTGGTTCACGCAGTAGAACGGGCTTTAATCTTAAGCCACCAAGGCAAGAACAATGTGGTTAAGCTTTCCCTTTCCCAAGAAGAAGCCATTCTTTCCGGTCATTCTTCTGAGATTGGTTACGTTAAGGAAAAACTCAGCCTCTTAAGCTTTGAAGGCGATGACTTGGAAATTTCCTTTAACCCCGACTACTTACGGGAGGCTTTGCGGAGTTTTGGCGGCCAAGATGTGGTCATTCGTTTCGTTAACCCGACCCACTCCTTTATCTTGACCCCAAGTGAAGATGAAGATGAATTTAACATGGTTCAACTCATCACCCCAATCCGGACACCTGGTAATTAAGTGAATCATTAATAAAAAGAGCCTGGGACAAAAGTCCCAGGCTCTTTTTAAAACACGAACTTTCTATTCAAAACGTGCTCCAAAAGTCAGCCCTGACGTCCACTTCATACAGGGTGTAAGATTTGGCGTATAGGCTTGGATGGTTGGAGCAAGTCAGAATAAAAGCGAAGCATTCGCTTGTTTCTGACTTGTGAAATCACTCCAAGCCTGCCAAATTGAACCCAACTACGAACTATGTGCGATAGTTTTGCAACTATCTACCATAGTTCGCTCCAGTTGCTATAGCTGTTCGAAGCGCAAGCGAGTTACAGATATAGTATGCGTAGCTCTTCAGGGCTCTATTGGCTTTTGTCACACTCTCGTCTCCTACGATTAGTCAAGTAAAAATCAGTATAAAGTTACTAAATATATATAGTGTTATTTAGAAATTTAATCTTTTGAATATTCTACGGAAAATTTGGCATGCTAAATAAGCCTCTGTATTGAGACTTTTAAAAATTTTAGTTACTATAAAAATGAATTAGTTGCGGTGAGAGGCATTTAATTCATAATCATACTTCGTATGATGATTGAATAGCGCGTATAGGCATTTAAGCAGCTTATTCATACACGCTATAACAGCTACCTTATGGCATTTATTAAAGGGTGGCTGTTTTTTTGTATAGTAATAATCAACGATATGATTTGGCGCATGTCTCTGGGCGCGAATCATATTGGTAATAATGATATAAAGTATTTTTCTAGCTTTTTTATTTCCACGTTTGTTGATATGGTCTCGGCCTATAAATTTACCTGATTGATAGCGTCTAATATCAATTCCGACATAGGCATTTAATTGTTTGTGGTTCTCGAATCGGGATAAATCACCTAATTCTGCAATTAACTGACAAGCCGACAGTTGCCCAATCCCTGGTACACTGGCATAAATTATAAATTCAGAAAACTGACGTCCCAAAGCAATCATCTTATCTTGAATAAGTTCTTTTTGATTAATTAAATTTTTTAGATGTGCGGCATAAAAACTGAGCACCTGACAATAAAAACTGTCCTTATGGACAGAAGGATAGGAAGAAGCTGCACACTCAATGATTTGATCAGCTTTTTGAAAAGCTCTTTGCTTAGAGATATTTTTTAATGTTGACTTTTTCAATATATTTTTGATGACTGTTCGAGAGGTTTCTAGCACATAGTCGGGATGTGGGTATTTTTCAATAATAGTTAAAGCAAATTCATTTTTTAATTTAGAGAAAACTTTTTCGATACCAGGAAAGCAAAGATAGATACCTTCTAAAAACTTAACATAGAGTCTGTCGATACCTTCTTGTAGTTCTAAATAATAAGCATTCATGCGCTTCATTTCTTCATAGCGAAGCTCTTTCCTTACCGAAGGTTGAAAGTTAAAATTTGACATGATTTGTGCCAATTTATGAGCATCTGCTTGGTCTGTTTTATTTCTTCTTAATGTCAAACCATTAGTTCGATTGTACACTTCTAAAGGATTCAAACTGTGGTAAGTTAAATGATTTTTGTGACAAAATCGTTCAAGTGGCTTTGAATAGATACCTGTCGTTTCAAAAGCAAGAGTCACTTCCCCAGGGATCTGTTGGATATTCTGTAACAGTTCTTCAAATCCCTTACGAGTGAATTCCAAAAGGCTTTCCTCAATACATCTATTATTTTTATACAGAACTTGTGTCGCTTTTCCTTTGGAAACATCAAATGCATATAAATACTTAGTCATTTCTAGCTTCCTTTCGTAATGGTTTGAAAGATTTTCACTTCATTGTTCTTATCCTAATTTCCTAAACACGAGCTCACAGCTCAACATACTTAAACCAAAATTAAAAACAAGAGTGAAAGAATCCGTTTTTTAATTCGGGCTCCTAGCCCTTGAGAGTTTGTCCGGATTATCCTTTCACTTACACTATATCTGAAAATAGAAATAGCTCGAAGATAAATCCGTCGATTTACCTTCGAGCTAATCTTAGTATGTTTTTTTACTGGAATTTTTTCTCTTTCAAAAGCTTATCTTGCTCAGTTTTAGACAAGCGTTTTTATTGCATGCTGAAACCGGTTACTTTACTATAAAATTAACAAAAGGAGGCATGACAATGACAATTGAAAGACAAGTTGACGACAAATATCTCACTACCTTTATCCATGAATCAGAAGCCGGCCATGCGGAAGGGATTATCTATCCTGAAAATGAAGAAGAAATCGTTGAAGCCGTAAAGAAAGCCCAAGCTGAAGGGAAGAAACTCGTGACAATTGGTGGGCATACGGCTCTGGCTGGTGGCACTTATCCTCAAGGTGAAATCCTCTTAAACCTAGAAAAAATGAATCAAATCCTCGACCTCGATAAGGAAACCTTGACCTTGACCGTGGAAGCGGGCGTGACCCTCAACCAAGTCCGTGACTATTTAGCGGGGAGTGGGCTCTTCTATGCTCCTGACCCTGGTGAAAAACGGGCCACCGTAGCAGGGAACGCTGCGACCAATGCCGGTGGGATGCGGGCCATTAAATATGGGGTGACCCGGGACAATATCCGTTCCATGCGGGTGGTTTTAGCCAATAGTGAAGTGATTAATGTGGGCAGCTTGAATAATAAGGATTCCTCAGGCTACGACTTGAAGGACCTCTTCATCGGTTCAGAAGGGACCTTGGGCATTATCAGTCAATTACAATTGAAATTGCGGGTGGAACCCCAATATGAGAACTCCCTCTTAATCGGTTTTGACCGCTTAGAGGAATTAGGACCGGTCATTTATGAAATCTTGCATTCCTCTGTGGCGCCAACCGCCCTGGAAATGTTTGAACATGATGCCATCACCTACGCTAAGGAACTGCTCGGTAAGGAAATGCCAAGTAAAACGGGTCAAGCCTTCCTCTTAGTTACCCTCAGTGGTAACCAGGAAGCGGCCATCCAAAAAGATCTGGAAAACTTGGAAAAAATCGCTCAAAATGCGGGGGCTTTAGCGACTGAACTCTTAAGTGGACAAGTGGAAAAAGGAGTTTGGGACATCCGTGACCATATCCTCTCAGGAATTTATAAGGCAGGCCCCATGCGCTTAGATGACCCTGTCGTTCCGGTCAATAAGATCACTCAAGCCATCAATAAATCCAAAGAGATTGCCGATGACTTAGGGATTGCCTCTACTTTCTTTGGTCATGCCGGGGATGGTAATATTCATATCTGCCTCATGAAGAAGGAACTCAGTGACCAAGAATGGGAAGACCGACTCCACCAATATGACCTCCGCCTTTATGACTTCTTAGCTGAAAACGGCGGCCTCCCTTCTGGAGAACATGGAATTGGTCTCGAACGGGTGAAATTCATGCCCATCTTCTTCTCTGAAACAGAATTAAATACCATGAAAGCCATTAAAAAAGCCCTCGACCCCAATAACCTCCTCAACCCAGGCCGGGTCATTGAAGTAGACGAGTAAAAACGACAATTGAAAGCAAATGAAGCTGGGACGACATCCCAGCTTTTTTATGGCTAAGTTCACAAGTAGAGAGACTGTTCGTCCTAGTTTCAACTTAATTTTTTACTTATCCGCACTTAAAGTCCATTTCATATGCCAAACTTTCATTTTTAGGCTTTAATGGACTTCTAAAAAGCATTAGTAGGAAGTGGCTAAAAGAGGCTCTAGTGGAAAATAGGGCCTTTTTTTGCTTATATAGAGGATTTGGGGTATAATATTACTTGAATAAGGGAGACAAATCGTACTCTAAGAGACCGAATTGGAGTACGCTTTTTTAGTTTAAAGTAAAGGGAGGCGGTGTGTGATGTCAGACGTAGATATTGTCGCCATCGATACCGAGTATATTACGCTCGGGCAGTTATTGAAGGCACTGGGTTATATCCAAACTGGAGGCCAGGCGAAAATTTACCTGGCCAATTACCCAGTGATCTTAGACGGTCAGGAGGAACAAAGACGGGGCAAGAAACTTTATCCCGGCTCTGTGGTTGAATTTCCGCATGAAGGAGCCATTTACGCCATTCGAGGGGCTAGCGCAAGCGATCCACTAGCAGATCACCATGCACCTTAAGTCACTTTACTTAAAGGACTTCCGTAATTACGACCAGGTCACCATGGACTTTGATCCTGGAATCAATGTCTTTATCGGCGACAACGCCCAAGGCAAGACCAACCTGATCGAAGCCATTTATATGCTGTCTTTGGCCCGGAGTCATCGGACGGCTAAGGAGCGGGAAGTGATCCGCTTCGGAGCTGACTTTGCCCGGATTGAAGGCCGGGTTGCCAAGAAGAATGGAGAGATTCCTTTATCCCTCACCATGACCAAAAAAGGCAAGATCGCCAAGCTCAACCGCCTGCAACAAGAGCGGCTGAGTGACTATATTGGGGCCTTCAATGTGGTGCTCTTTGCCCCGGAAGACCTGGAACTTGTCAAGGGTGCTCCGCAATTGCGCCGTACCTTTATTGACCGGGAGCTGAGTCAAATGAACCCGACCTACCTCTATGACTCCAGTAATTACCAGCACCTGCTCAAGCAGCGCAATACCTATTTGAAGCAGCTGCAACGGCGGGAAGCCCATGATAAGTTGTATTTGAATGTCTTAACCGAACAGTTGGTGGACTTTGCTAGTCGGATGATGGTCCAGCGTTTCCAATTCATTCAGAAATTGGAAGCCTATGCCAAGCCTATCCATGCCCAATTATCCATGGATAAGGAGACTCTCACCCTGGCCTACCAAGCCAGCCTGACTGTTGATGAGACCTCCACGGTGGACCAATTAAAAACTGAGCTCATGGACAAATTTCAGTCCATCCAAGAACGTGAAATTGAAGTGGGCTCTACCCAAATTGGTCCCCAGCGTGATGATTTAAAATTAATGATTAATGATAAAGTCGTTCAACAATACGGGTCCCAAGGCCAACAGCGGACTACGGTTTTGAGTTTGAAGTTGGCAGAAATTGAATGCATGCACGAAACCCTGGGGGAATACCCCATACTATTATTAGATGATGTCTTAAGTGAATTGGACGACCAGCGTCAAACCCATCTGCTGAAAACGATTGAAAAGAAAGTTCAAACCTTCCTGACTACAACCAGTATGGAAGGCATCCAGGCAGATAAGATTGATGATCCTGACCTCTTTACCATTAAGGCGGGTCAGGTGGAATTGAAGGAGTGAATCAAGCAAGATGGCAGAAAATCAAGCAAATAATTCCGAACACGAACAACCTCAAAACCATAATCCCAAAGATAAAAATCAGCCCAACCAGGCCGGAGAATATAATGCCAGCCAAATCCAAGTCCTTGAGGGCTTAGAAGCGGTGCGTAAGCGGCCCGGGATGTATATCGGCTCGACCGGGGCTCCTGGTCTCCACCACTTAGTTTGGGAAATCGTCGATAATTCCATTGACGAAGCCCTGGCTGGTTATGCGGACAAGATTGATATCAAGATTGAAAGTGATGGTTCCATTACCGTGATCGATAATGGGCGGGGGATTCCGGTCGATATCCAGGAAAAAACCGGCCGCCCCGCGGTGGAAACCGTCTTTACCGTCCTCCATGCCGGGGGAAAATTCGGCGGTGGCGGTTATAAGGTCTCCGGGGGCTTACACGGTGTGGGGGCTTCCGTCGTTAACGCGCTTTCAACCAAACTCCGGGTCGAAGTCTACCGGGATGGTAAGATTTACCAGCAAGAATACAGCCGCGGACACATTGTTTCCGACTTGAAAGTGGTCGGTGAAAGCGATAAGACCGGTACCGTGGTAAATTTTGTGGCCGATCCTGAGATCTTTACCGATACCACTGACTATGACTTCCAAACCCTCAATAAACGGGTCCGGGAACTGGCCTTTTTGAATAAGGGCTTGCATATTACCCTGGAAGACCGCCGCGAGGAAGATTCACAGGAAGTCGCCTACCAATATGAAGGTGGGATTAAAGAATACGTCCAATACCTGAATGAAAATAAGGAAATCCTCTTTGAAGAACCGGTTTACTTGGAAGGACAAATGGATGATATTGAAGTGGAAGTCGCCTTCCAATATACGGCTGGCTACCATAGCAATTTCATGTCCTTTGCCAACAATATCCATACCTTTGAAGGTGGGACCCATGAGTCGGGGATTAAGACGGCCCTCACCCGGACCATCAACGACTATGCCCGCAGTCAGAACCTGCTCAAGGAAAAAGATGATAACTTGTCCGGGGAAGATGTCCGTGAAGGCTTAACCCTGATTGTTTCTATCCGCCACCCTAATCCGCAATTTGAAGGGCAAACCAAGATGAAACTGGGGAACTCAGAAGTTCGGACCATTACTGACCGTCTCTTTGGTCAACATTTGGAACAATTCCTATATGAGACCCCAAACATTGCCCGGCAAATTGTCGATAAAGGGATTCTGGCTTCTAAGGCTCGGCAAGCCGCTAAACGGGCCCGGGAAATGACCCGGAAGAAGTCGGGCTTAGAGATCTCTAACCTGCCGGGTAAATTAGCTGACTGTTCTAGCCGGGTACCTGAAGAATGCGAACTCTTCATCGTCGAAGGGAATTCTGCGGGCGGCTCAGCCAAATTAGGTCGGGACCGCCACTTCCAAGCCATCTTACCCATTCGTGGGAAGATCTTGAATGTGGAGAAGGCCTCCATGGATCGGATCCTGGCCAATGAGGAAATTCGCTCCCTCTTTACTGCCATGGGAACCGGTTGGGGCAATGATTTTGATGTGACCAAGGCCCGTTACCATAAACTGGTGATCATGACCGATGCCGACGTCGACGGGGCCCATATTCGGACCCTCTTATTAACCCTGATTTATCGCTACATGCGTCCCCTACTTGATGCGGGCTATATCTACATTGCGGTACCACCGCTTTATCAAGTCCGCCAAGGTAAGAACGTCCATTATGTCAACAGTGACCAAGAACTCAATGATTATATGAAGACCCTAGCGGAACGTCCTCGTCCGGCTGTCCAACGTTATAAGGGGCTGGGGGAAATGGACGCTGAACAATTATGGGAAACCACGATGGACCCCACCCAGCGGCAAATGCTGCAAGTGACGGTTGATGATGCTCAGGAAGCGGACCGGAATATCTCCATGCTGATGGGGGACTTAGTCGCACCACGGCGTGATTTTATCGAGAATAATGCGACCTATGCCACCATCGACTTATAGAAAGGAAGGTTGATAATCAATGGTTGAAGAACATAAACAACCCGCGCCACGTGAAATATCACATGAAATGCGTAACTCCTTCCTGGATTATGCCATGTCTGTTATCGTCGCCCGGGCCCTCCCCGATGTGCGTGACGGCCTCAAACCCGTTCATCGCCGGATTCTCTATGGGATGAATGAACTCGGTGTCACCCCGGACAAACCCTATAAGAAGTCAGCCCGGATTGTCGGGGACGTTATGGGTAAGTACCACCCCCATGGGGACTCAGCGATTTATGAATCCATGGTGCGGATGGCCCAAGACTTCTCCTACCGCTACATGTTAGTTGATGGGCACGGGAACTTTGGATCGGTCGACGGTGACCAAGCTGCTGCTATGCGTTATACCGAGGCCCGTCTCAGTAAGATCGCCCTGGAAATGGTCCGCGATATTAATAAAAATACGGTAGACTTTATCCCTAACTATGATGGCGAAGAACGGGAACCCGAAGTTCTCCCTTCCCGCTTCCCTAACCTCTTAGTTAACGGTGCGACTGGGATTGCTGTAGGGATGACCACCAATATTCCGCCCCACAATTTAAGTGAAGTTATCCAGGCTCTCCATATTTTGATGAAGAACCCTCAGGCCACTACCCAAGACCTGATGGAAGCCCTTCCTGGTCCCGACTTTCCGACCGCGGGAATCGTGATTGGTAAGGCTGGGATTAAGAAAGCTTATGAAACCGGGAAGGGCCGGATTATCGTCCGCGCCCGGGCCGAAATTGATACCATGGCCAGCGGTAAGGAACGTATTATCGTCAGCGAAATTCCTTACATGGTCAACAAGGCCAAGTTAGTGGAACGGATTGCCGACTTGGCTCGTGATAAACGGATTGACGGGATTACCGCGGTCCGTGATGAAACCGGCCGTCAAGGCATGCGGATTGTGATTGAATGCCGCAAAGACGCCAGTGCTAGCGTGATCTTGAACAACCTTTTCAAGCAAACGCAAATGCAAACCAACTTTAACTTTAATATGGTGGCCATTGACCAAGGCGTGCCCAAGACCCTTAGTCTCAAGCAAATTCTTAGACGTTACCTGGACCACCAAGAAGAAATTATTCGGCGCCGGTCCATCTTTGAAAAGGAAAAAGCGGAAGCCAGAGCCCATATCTTAGAAGGCTTACAGATCGCTTTAGACCACATAGATGAGATCGTTAACATCCTAAGGTCATCCAAGACCGGTGACCAAGCCAAGACGATCTTTATGGACCAATACGGTCTATCTGATAAGCAAGCCCAAGCCATCCTAGACATGCGCTTAGTCCGATTGACCGGTTTGGAACGGGAAAAGATCGATAATGAGCACAAGGATCTGATGGCAGAAATTGCCTACTTGAATGAAGTCTTAGCTAGCGAAGAAAAACGTTATGAAATTATCTACCAAGAACTCTTAGAAATTGAAAAACGCTTCGGTGACGAACGTCGGACCGAAATTCGTGTGGGTGAAATTACTAATTTAGAGGATGAAGACTTAATTGAAGAAAGCAATGTCCTCATTACCCTCTCACGTAAGGGTTATATCAAGCGGGTAGAAGACTCGGAATACCGGACCCAAAACCGGGGCGGACGTGGCGTGAAAGGCATGGCCTTACAGGATGGCGACCATATTGATGCCATGCTGTCGACCTCGACCCACGATGTCATCCTCTGCTTTACTGACCGCGGCCGGGTCTTCCAAATTAAGGGCTATGAAATCCCTGAATACGGCCGGGCAGCCAAGGGTCTCCCCATTGTCAATCTTCTCAATCTCCAAGAAGATGAACAAGTCCGCGGGGTCATCAATGTGACTCCAAGTGACAAGGAAACGGATAGTGAAGACTATTTCTTCTTCGTCACCAAGCAAGGAACCGTCAAACGGACTCCAGTGGAGGAATACTTCAATATTAGAAATAACGGTTTGATTGCTATTAATCTCCGTGATGATGATGAATTAGTGGCTGTCTTACAAACTAGTGGAGAGGATAATATTATTCTCGGTTCCCACCAAGGTTACGCGGTGTCCTTTGCTGAAGACGATGTCCGCTCTATGGGTCGGACGGCGACTGGTGTTCGTGGTATCCGCCTCGATCAGGACGACTATGTGGTTGGTGCCTCGATTTTAGGCCCTGACCAAGATGTCTTGATCGTTACCGAAAAAGGCTACGGCAAACGGACGCCTGCCGATGAGTACAGCATCAAACACCGCGGGGGTAAGGGCGTGAAAACCGTCAACATTACCGAAAAGAACGGTCCTTTGGTTGGTTTAGCTACCGTTGATTTGGATGAAGATATCATGCTGATGACTGATGAAGGCGTGGTGATTCGCTTCCATTCCGTTGATATCTCTCAAACCGGTCGGGCAACCCAGGGGGTTCGTCTCATGCGTTTAGATGAAGCTGCCCATGTGTCGACCATGGCTGTGGTTGATCCAGAGGAAGTAGATGAGGAAGAAGTCGTGGCCAGCGATCCGGAACAAAGAGGTCAATATGCGACTGAAACCGGCCTCAGTGACCCTGACATTGATTCTGGGGATGATAATGCCCCAGACCGACTCAGCCAAGAGCAAATTCGCGATAAAATGCAAGATTTCTCCAGCCAAGTCTTAGAAGAAGACGATAGTCAGGCTTCTGATGGAGACTAGTTGAATAAGGCTTGATATCAGTGCCTATAAAATGAGCCTGCGCCAAAAGTTGGTAAAAATGACAACTTTTGGCGCAGGCTTTTTTTTGTGGGTCCTTGCTTAAAAGCTAAAGCCTTAGCTAAAATAGATCAAAAGGACATTGTTGCTATTCACAAATAATAGCCGATTACTTTTTGACTTTATCCGACCTCTCCTTTACACTTTAATTAGTCATATATATATGATAAAATTTAACTCATAGAGTATTTAACAGGTATATTCCTTATTATTTATCAAATACTAAGCTAAAAATTGTGTTTTCTTTTATAGAATAATACAATAGTCATGGATAAGTAAGCGGTTTTATTAGGTGATTAAAGGAGGGAAACACCCCATGTTACAAGCACGTCATTTACGCAAGACTTTTGGCGATGTAGTGGCTGTTGACGATGTTTCTTTCGATCTTGAACCAGGAAAAATCTTGGGGATGATTGGTCGAAACGGGTCAGGAAAAACCACTATTTTCCGTTTGATTTTGAATTTTTTAACCCCAGAGAATGGTGGAGAGGTCTTATGGAACGATAAACCCATGAGTGACCAAGTCTATGATACGATTGGTTATCTCCCGGAAGAACGCGGGCTCTATGAAAAGATGACCATTGAGCAACAAATCCTCTATTTTGCCCAGTTACGAGGCATGGAGAAAAAAGCTGTCCTCGACCGGATTGATGAGTGGATGGAGCGTTTCGAGGTTAAGGGAAAACGGACCGATAAGATTAATAGTCTCTCTAAAGGGAACCAACAAAAGGTCCAACTGATTGCGACTCTGATCCATGAACCTGATTTTATTATCTTGGACGAGCCCTTTTCCGGCTTAGACCCAGTTAACGCGGACCTTTTGAAACAAGGTATCTTGTACCTACGTGATAAGGGCTCATCGATCATCTTCTCCAGTCATAATATGAATAATGTGGAGGCCATCTGTGATGATATGCTGATGATCCATGATGGTGAGCAAGTTCTCTACGGGAAGATTCGGGAAATCCGGGAGAGCTTTGGACGAACCCGGATTGAAGTTGAAGCGCCTGATTGGACCAAGGACCAGTTACAAGCCCTGGAAGGTGTGGACCATGTAGTAGTCAAGGAAGATAACTACTACCGGCTCTACTTGACGGATGAGTCTTACGGGCCAGTAATTTTCCAAAGCCTGACCCAAGGCAACTACATTCGCCACTTTAGCCAACAACCACCAACCCTGGAAGAAATCTTCAAAATGAAAGCAGGTGGACATAATGAATAAACTATGGGTCGTTATTCGTGAAGTTTATCGAAAAAATGTCAAATCGGGATCCTTTATCTTTATGGTCCTCTCGCCCTTAATCTTTATCGGGATTATTGCTGCGGTGGCTTACTTTGTTTCTCAAAGTGAAAGCAGTTCGCCTGATCAAATTGCCGTAGTCGATGCGGATCCGGGACTGGTAGAAGTCCTGAAAACCGTGGATAATGGTGACCTGGACTTTCATTTTGATCGTAATCAAGACCAAGCCCGCCAAGCCTTAGCTGACGGGGAAGTCGATGGCATGCTAAAAATGGACCAGGCAGATGGCCAGCTCAAAGCGACCTATTACGGTAAGAATGGCCTGGCACAAAATCCTAAACTGACCCTGCAACAGACCCTAAGTCAATATCAGATGATGGTCAATGCCCAGGCTTCTGGGATTTCTCAGGATCAATTAGGGGCAGTCATGAATGCTCAGGTGCCGATTGAAGAAGTTGCGATCAATGTCAATGATGACGGTAGCGTCACTGAAGAAAACAAGGACGCCATGAATGAGATGGGACGAACAGGAGTCGCTTCCATTGCCTCCTTTATTATCTTTTACTTCCTGATGTTCTTTATCAATATCATTATCCAAGAAGTGGCAGCTGAAAAAGGTTCACGGATTATGGAAATTATCCTCTCCAGCATTCCGGCTAAAACCCACTTCTATGGGAAACTCTTGGGCGTGGTTCTAATGATCCTGACCCAAGTCGGGATCTATGTCCTCCTCTTTATTCTTTGGCGGATTCTTTCCACTCAATTCGGCATTCTCAGCCTACCGGAGGAATTGACCCAATTGATTGATATTAAAGCCTTTATTGCTAACAACAAGACCATGTTAGGGGTCAGTGGCCTCCTAGCCCTGATGGGAATTGTGACTTATGTGGCTTTAGCCGCTTTCTTAGGCTCCTTAGTCACCAAGACCGAAGACGCTCAAAAGGTGTCTCAACCCGTGATCTGGTTAGGGTTGATCGGTTTCTATATCGGTTTCTTTGGCCAACAAGCCGGCACCGATACCGCCTTCTACCGGATCTGCTCACAGATTCCTTTCTTTACCCCCTTCATTATGCCCTTCCGTTTAGCGGATTATTCAGTGGAATGGGCTGAGGTCATTGTCGCCATTGGGATTTCTTTGGTGACTATGGTACTGATCTTTATCTTTGCCACCAGCCTCTACAAGAGCAATGTCTTGGCCTACAGTGATAAGGGGCCATGGGATACCTTCAAACAATCCATTTCGCTATGGAAGAGTGAACGCCAAGTCAAAAGTAAATAATCAAGGTCTTTAACTAATTAATATGTCAGAGCATTCATTCTGCTTTTGAAATTTCGTCGTTGAAGAGCCATGGCACCAGCTCGGGCCAAGGTCCCTCGCCTAGCGAGAGTCAAACGGCTCGTATGGCTAACGCCTACGATCCGGTAATTCTCTTCGAGTCGGGTTCGGCCTGGCAGCTTTCGTGTCACTTCACAAGTCCCCGTTGCAGTCTTATGGACTGCTCTGGTGACTTGTTCCAGTGAACGAAAGCTAGTTGCCAGTCCTCACACCCTGATGCTTGCTTGTTCATGGCTAACGACCTATTTCAAAGCGCCACTACTGCTCATAGTTAATTAATACAAGTGATATTATTTATTATTTAGGATTAAGAAAAAATACATTCTATAAAATGCACTAAGCTCTTAAAGATACAAAAGTCTAAAAATTCTCATAGTTTAAACAAAAAACCATGTAGGTAAAAAACTTACATGGTTTTTCTATTTTAGGAGGTATTTTTACTGATAAAAGGTTACACTATAGGAGATTAGAAACAAAGAGGGAGGACTATGATGCAAATCAGACCGGTGAGAAGAGAAGATAGTCAGGCACTAGCGGCTATTTACCGTTATTATGTGGAAAATACCAGCTTTACCTTTGAAGAAGTGCCGCCCACGAGTGAGGAAATGTCTGAACGGATTCATTCCATCGCCCAAGCTTTTCCCTACTATGTGGCTTGTAATGACCAAGGGCAGGTCTTGGCCTACGCCTATGCCCATGCCTTCCATGAGCGTTCTGCCTATCGTTATAGCGCTGAGATTTCTATCTACAGCCAAGTCAATAAGAGCGAGAAAGGACTGGGGACTGCCCTCTATCAGGCGGTGGAACGGGATTTAAAGGACCAAGGGATTAAAACTATCCTGGCACTGGTGACTGCCGATAACCAGGTCAGCATCAACTTCCACCAAAAAATGGTTATCAATTAGTCGGTCACTTGCACCAGGTCGGTTATAAATTCGGTCAGTGGTTAGATACGGTTTACTTTGAAAAGCATATTTAAGGTACAAAAAAGGAGACGCTTTAAAGCCTCTCCTTTTCAAGTCTATTATGAATGAAGCCTTAGATAATTTTTTAAAACGTTATATAGAGAAAATAAAAAGCACCTAGTAACTAAGGTGCTTATTTCTTTCATAAAGCTTGAGAACATATAGATGTATTTTTTAATTTGCGTGATATTTGCGTGATTTCTTAGAAATAACTAAAAGCTTCGTCTTTTTTACACTCTATTCAAACGTGTTCAAAAAGTCAGCCCTGGCGTCCACTTCAGGAACTATGTGCGATAGTTTTGCAACTATCTTCCATAGTCCGCTCCAGTTGCTATAGCTGTTCGAAGCGCAAGCGAGTTACAGATATAGTATGCGAAGCGGTCCAGAGCCTTTTTGACTTTTTTCACACTCTATCTAAACGTGCTCGGTGACAAAAGTGAACTCCACTTCAGAAATATTTGTCAATCCTTTTCAAGGATTTCCGCATATTTCTTCCAGTGTTTCACTTTTTTCTGTCACCTCGCACTCTATTATGCAGGCGATGGGATTTGAACCCACACTTCAAAGAAACTGCCGCCTGAAGACAGCGCGTCTGCCGTTCCGCCACGCCTGCGCGATGCTACTATTGTATGCCTAAACTTGGGTAAATGTAAAGGAAAAAATCAAGTGTTATTACAAAAGCTAAACTTTAACGCTAGGTTTCCTATAAAAAACCGCTTGAGAAGCTTTTTAAAGGCCTTCTCAAGCGGTTGAAGTTAATATTAGTACTTGTTCCACTTGTCAGCGATATTGTCCTTTAGAGGGCTGTTGAGCATGGCAATGAGTTTTAAGCGGGCGTGTTGGCCGTTAAGATAGCCTTGGTCTAGAATGACACCTACTTCTTCTAATTGGATAGCAGCCCCCTTGCTGGCGTAAACCTTATGGACCCCGCCGCGGTTAGCTTTAGCCACCAAAACCACTGGAATTCCTTTTTGAATCACTTGGGCGAGGATATCTTGGAGGGCTGGTGGTAAGGATCCTACTCCAAAGCCCTCTAAGACAAAGCCCTCAGCGCCAGCCTCCACTAAGGCGGTAATCATCTTGGGATTGAAATCCAGGCTGGCCTTAACCAGGTAGACGTTAGGGGTAAAGTTTTGGTCTAAGTGGACAGGGAATTTCTTGACAGGATGGTAGTCACGGAAATAATGAACTCGACCACCGTAGGTAACCCCTAAAGGGCCGGCATTGAGGGACTCAAAGGCATGGAGGCCGATACTGTTATTTTTCACTACATCATTGACAGTAAAGATACACTGGTTAAAGACTAAAAGCGTCCCCTTACCGTAGCTATCATCGCTGGCAGCGGTCAGAACAGCATCGCGGATATTGGAAAAACCGTCATATCCCAAGTCCTGGCTGGATAATTGGCTGCCGGTAAAGACGACCGGCACAGGCGTATCCAGGAGCAAGTCGACAAAGTAAGAAGTCTCTTCCATGGTATCCGTCCCATGGGTGAGGACAATACCCTGGGCGCCCTTTTCAATTTCAGCTTCAATGGCTTGGGCAATATCGGCCATATCGGCTAAGCTCATTTCATTAGAAGGGATACTTTTGACCTCTTTAATCTTTAGATCGACGGCTAAACTGCTGAGGTCCATATCTTTGAGGAGTTCGCTCCCAGTTAAGGTCCCCGACTGCAGGCCCCCGCCTTGGGTATGGACGCTAGTAATGGTTCCCCCTAAATTAATTAAAACAATCGATTTTTTGTCATTTTTGACCTCCTTTGCATGATTGATGACTACTAGAAAGGTCCATAGCCAATCATTTGGGCAATAATAATTAAAGCCATGCTGGCAAGATAGAGGATGCCTAAGAGTGGTAGGAAAAACTTGGCCCAGTCGCCCCATTCAATCTTGGCATTAGCAATAGTTGCCATAAAGTACCCTGACGTCGGATAGAAAACATTAGTTAAGCCATCTCCTAGGGTATAGGCTAAGACCGCCACTTGCTGGTTGAGCCCTACCATCCGTGCTAACGGTGAGATGATGGGCATCGCCACAATGGCCTTACCTGATCCAGAGGTAACAAAGAAGTTAAAGATAGTAATAAAGAGAAAGATGGCCAAGGCGGAGAGATAAACTGGAAGTCCTTGGAGCAGGTTACCAAATTGGTGGACCACCGTATCCAAAATTTTAGCCTCATTCATCAAGACTGAGACCCCATTGGCTACTGCAATTAAGATGGCTCCGGATAGGACACTGGAACACCCTTCCATAAAGGCTTGGATCAAGTCATTGGTAGGCATGCGGTCAATCAGGGCGGTAGCAACAGCAATCATAACAAAAAGTCCAGCCATTTCAATCATGCCCCAGCCATTAACTAAGACATTGTAAATCATATAGGCAAAGAGCAGAATTAAAACGATACCAATGATTTTTTGCCGGGCAGTCAAACGGACCGCTTGGCTAGTTTGCCCAATCTTTTGTTCTTCCGACTCGATTAAGCCCTCTTGGTAGGCTTCTTTGAGGACAAGTTCAGGATCGCGGTGGATTTTCTTGGCATATTTCATCAGATAGAGACTACAAATCAGATAGAAAACAATAAAGACTATCACCCGGTAGCCCATCCCGGAAAACATGGGGAGACCAGCAATTTGGTGGGAAATTCCGACGGTAAAAGGATTAGTAAAGCCAGCAGAAAAACCCACACAGGTGGTAGAAATAAGAACAATACCAGCCGCCGTTAATTTATCGAAGCCTAGACTTAGAATTAGAGGCATGATGATAGGTAAGTAAACCAAACTTAACTCCGCTGTTCCGATAAAGGCTGCAATTAATGCAAAGAAAAACATTAAAATGGGAATAACAAGGACCCCATTATCAGAAAATCGGGCTGAGAGATTGGTAACAATGCCATCAATAAGGCCAGTCTTCTTTAAAACTTCCACGGTCCCGGCAATGATTAGGGTAAAGGCAATGACGCTAGCACTCTTGGTAAAGCCCTTAGGAATGGCATTCCAAAAATCAGTGAAGCTAGTGGGGTTTTTAGGCACATAGTTGAACTGCTCGGGATTGGCCACTTCTTGCCCCGATGGCAAGGTCATGGAGGCAAATTCTCCGGCGGGTATAATATAGGTTAGGCCGGCAATAACGATTAATAAGATAAATAAGACCACTAAGGAATTAGGCATTCTAAAGCGGCGTAGCTTTGCTTTACTCATCGGATTCCTCCTTTTTCTTCTGTCCGTAATGCATCAATAAATGGGTAAAGGTTTCTACCATTGTCACTAAGACTGCTTCTTCAAAGTCAAATTGGGAATTATGGTGGCCATTTGCCTTGGCTAACTCGCTCCCAAAGAGCATGAAGCAGGCCCTGCCCTTGAGTTCGGCTACTCGATTCATGAAGAAGACCACATCCTCTGAGGCTCCAAAATGAAAACCGACTGAACTAGGAATGCCGGCCTGGTTGAGAAGACCATGGATTTCTTGATAGAAGGGTTGGTCTTTTTGATTTAAGGCAGGAGCTTCACCGACTTGCTGGATTTGGTACTTGCACTGGTATTGCATGGCTGCCCCGGCAACGACTTCTTTGACTCGTTTGTTTAAGTGGTCATTGATCTTTGACGATGAGCCGCGGGTTTCCATTTCTAAGCGGCAAGAATTGGCAATGATATTTCGTCCTGCCCCACCTTGGATCTTCCCAACATTCACACGGGCTGCTCCTGTGGAATATTGGGGTAAGGTTTCTAGATTTAATAAGGCTGAAGCGGCGGCCAGGATGGCATTATGGCCCTTTTCTGGACTGGCTCCAGCATGGGCGGATAAACCCGAAAATTGGATGTCCGTTTTGGTTGTGGCTAGAAAACCATCAGTAGCCAGGGTGACCTGGTTGGCTGGGGCCCCCATGCCAATATGACCGGAAAGAAAGTAGTCATAGCCATCGACCAGTCCGGTATTGACCATAGACTTGCCCCCTTTAACCCCTTCTTCAGCGGGTTGAAAGATCAGTAAGTACTTCCCTGTCAATTGGTCTTGGTGGTCCTTTAACCATTTAGCCAGGTAAAGCCCCACAGTAATATGGCCATCGTGGCCGCAAGCATGCATGTAGCCCTTGTGCTTGGAAGCAAAACCGTACAGATTAGGCAGGTGTTTTTTGCTCTTACTCTCCTTAATGGCTAAACCGTCAATATCAAAGCGCATGGCAATACTTGGTCCAGGTCGCTTTGTATCTAATTCGCAGACAGCCCCGGTATAACCGGCTAGGATCTCTTGAATGTCAAAATCAACGTCTTCCTTAATCGTGGCAGCATAGGACTGGGCAAAGTCTTTTTTGGGTAGGCCCATCATACAATCCGGATTGTGTATGGTTTTGCCGTATTTAACCTCATATCCCAGGGCTTTTAGGCGGTTGATGATACTGATAGTGGTTCGGTATTCCATCCAAGCCGGTTCAGGAAAACGGTGATAGTAGCGGCGCATGGCTGATAGCTCTTGGGCCAATGTCCGATCAGACATAGTGATTCCTCCCTCGTCTTTCTTTTTTTATCTATTTATTATAGCATAGGCTATTTGCTAATTTCCTCTAAATAGCGGTGATATTTTGACTAGTCAGACCACTATCGGCTTTGTGACTTAAGCAGAGGATCTTTTTGGAAAAAATGCTAACATAGGCCTAGGTCAGCCCGGCAGTCAATATCGCTTGCCAAGCAAAAATTTACTGATTTTCAAGATTTTATCCTTGTTATTCCGGATAATTTTTGCTATGATTACAAACTGTGAGTATGAAAATTACTCTCCTTGTTCTTAAATGAATTAAGAACCTTATAGACCAAAAGGAGGTGCGAACTGATGAGTGAAAATGTAACAAAATATGAAGTGTTATACATTATCCGTCCAAACATTGACAGTGAAGCTAAAGAGGCTTTAGTGAAACGTTTTGACGATATCCTAACTTCAAACGGCACAACAATCACTAAATCAGAAGATTGGCAAAAATTGCGTTTCGCATATGAAATCAATGATTTCCGTGAAGGTGTTTACCACTTGATCGAATGTGAAGCAGAAGACGCAGCTGGAATCGATGAATTCAACCGTCTTGCCAAGATTAATGACGACATTTTACGTCATATGATTACAAAAGTTGAAGCTTAGTGATAAGAAGTAATTCTTAAGAGAGGGGTCATTGTATGATTAATAATGTCGTCTTAGTCGGCCGATTAACTCGCGAAGTTGATCTACGTTATACCCAAAGTGGAACTGCAGTAGCCAACTTTACTGTAGCTTGTGACCGTAACTACCGCAATGCCCAAGGTGAAACCCAAACGGATTTCATTAATTGTGTAATGTGGCGTAAAGCAGCTGAAAACTTTGCTAAATTCACACGGAAAGGGTCTTTGGTAGGGATTGAAGGGAATATTCAAACCCGTAACTATGAAAACCAACAAGGCCAACGTGTCTATGTGACTGAAGTTCTAGCGAATAACTTTAGCTTATTGGAACCTAAGAGTGTCACTGAACAACGCCCACAAGGCAGTGACAATGGCAATAACTTTGGCAACTCAGGCAATAGTTTTGCTAATGACTCTTTTGGCTCAAATCAAAGTTTTGGCGGCTATAATAATCAACAAGAATCCCCTTCAATGAATGACAACAGCTTTGGTGGATCCAATGATCCATTTGTGGGAGGAAATAATAATCCTTTCCCATCAAATGATAATGACGGATCGATCAATATCGCTGATGATGATCTTCCATTCTAGTGGAATGGACAAAGGAGGATAATGAACATGGCACAAAATCGTCGTCGTGGAGGACGCAGACGTAGAAAAGTATGTTTCTTCTGCGCTAACCACATGGACTTTATTGATTATAAAGATACCGATTTGCTAAGTCGTTACGTTTCTGACAAGGGTAAAATCTTACCACGCCGCGTAACAGGTACCTGTGCTAAACACCAACGTACCCTAACTTCAGCAATCAAACGCGCACGGATTATGGCTCTCTTACCATTTACCGTTGCTGAATAATAAAAGTTATAAAGGAGGCTGTGATAACTATCGCAGTCTTTTTTATTTGGCCCTTTTCTGCTGAGCGCACGAAAGTTGCCAAGTATAACCCTAATGCAGAAATAACTTATCAACAGGTGGATAATGAAAAACTAAAGATAATTTGTCCATTATAATTGACAAAATAAAAATATTCGATTATACTGTCGTATATTGCTGACATCGCAGTGAAATGGGTGAGGTGAAGGATGAATCGCTTAAAATATTACCGCACACGGTCGGGATTATCGCAAAAAGCTCTAGCTGAAGAGATTGGCGTTGCTCGTCAAACCGTGAATATGATTGAAAATGACCGTTATAATCCAAGTCTAGAGCTCTGCATTGCCTTAGCCAAAGCCTTAGATACTGATTTAAATGCTTTATTTTGGGAGGAAGATGATGATGAGAAAGAAGAATAGTCTCTATATTCGTTTCTTAAAATTCTTTTATGGCGTTGAAGAAATGGATGAATATCGGCTTGTTCAATGTGAGCGTATGGGGAACAAGTGTTTCATTTTTATATGGCTCTGGGAAGCTATTTTATTCCTACTCGCCCTTTTTTTCCCAGCTGAAAAGTCATTAATCGCTTTTAATTTTATTCTATGGGGTTCTTTATTTGGTATTGTTATGACTATGGTCTATATCTTGATCTTTTCAATGAAATTAGGCATTATGGTTAAAGAAATTGATGCCTCTGACTACCCTGCTAATAAAAAACGAATTCGAAAGAAAGTCACCAAAAGTTCTCTCATCTATGGAATTATTCTGTTTCTCTTTCAGAGTTTAGGGCAAAAGGTTAAAGAAGGTGCTTTTCATTTCGGTACTAGGGAAGTTGTTTTTCTCTTAGTCGCAGTGATCATTTTTTATCTCTTTATGTATTATATGAATATGCGATTACTAAAGAAATACGAGGATTCTTAATTTGAAAAGGACCTGTGGATAAATAATTGAATAAGAATTAGAAGAAGTCTAGCCTGAGCGCTAGGCTTTTTTTGTGGATAAGTGTTTCACGTGAAACAAGATATCTGCTAAGATATACACCTGTGGATAAATCTGTTAATAAAACGAATGTTCTAGCTTGAAACCTTGCTACTAAGCCTTTTGTTATTGTGGATAAGTGTTCGGCTTATAAGTGTTCTCTAGGAATAAAACTCTTTTCGATGGTCTTATCCACAAGTGGATATCATTTACTCACAGTGGATAGAGTGCAGAGTATTTTAATTATTAAGCTTGTGGATAAGCTATAAGATTGACTCAAAGGAAATCCGCCTAAGTTTGAAACCTATTCTTATTCATGGTCTAGTTCTATGGCTAGGTGTGCTAGGTGTATATAATGGTTATTTCTGGATAGGGACTTCTTTATAACTTGACTATAATCTTTTTAGCTATTGTTTTGCTTATTTGTAGAGTAATTTCTTTATTACTTAGTAAATAAGAGATGATTAATTAAGTACAAGGTGTGCTGTTTGTTTTATTAATAATATTATCTGGGCTTATGGTTATTAGCTTTATATACTACTTACTCTTTTTTTCATTTAAGCTAAACCTGTAAACTACTAATTTAAATAAATATAGCTACTGCTATGGAATACCTTCTTCTTTTTTGAGTTAATGCCTTTATTATTATTTTGATTAAGCTAGTAGTACATTATAAGGAAAGCATTTAAATGGAAAATTTTTCCAGAATAAGACGTAGTTTAGTTTAATAAGGGTATCTCTGCCTAACTGTTAACTGACTTATGTTTCACGTGAAACATCTCTACTTTGAAATGTTTCTTTGTAATTTAGAATATAGTCCTTCCTTGTCTTGCTCTTTCTTGTTTAATTATATAAATTCTTTCTTATTTATGGTTATTATCATTATATTCTTAAAATTTTATTTACTTCATAAAATGATTAAACTGGATTTGACTTGTTTGTTGTTTTTTCCTTTTGGGGGTGGTTAATTTGTTTTTACTTTATTTTTGCCTTACGATTTTAACCATTTGGATGCATTTTGTAAGAACTCTTATGGCTCCCAACAACCTCTATTCTTACTAGAAAGGTATATCAGACTGCTATAAGGATTGAATAGGCCTATAAATATACTCCAATATAATTCAATATCTATTTGTTTTACAGAATTGTTCCACGTGAAACATGCAATTTCTCTGTTTAACAGTTTTATAATTTTCATATATAAATGTTTCACGTGGAACATCAGTTATTTGAGAGCTTGTTTACTTTATATAGTGACTTGATTTTAAACGAGCTAATAACTATAAAATAAGGAGGCATATTTTTAGTGTTAAGATTAAGCATTTAAGCATTTGGTGCTTTTTGCTTTATAGCTTTTGTTATACAGGCTTGTTATGTTTTAGTGTTGAGGAAATAAGCTATGGAACAGATAAAAAAGTGTGAAACAAGGCATATAAATAGATTGTAAATTAAATAAACCCTTTTAAAGTGCTATTGTTTCACGTGAAACAATGAATATATTTTCAATAAATTATAATATAAGTGAAGTTTTACAAGATTTTTTAGTAAAAGTAGTTTATAAAGCTCATATACTTATATACGTACGCTCGATCGATCCATTTGTTAGTTAAAGATAAGTAAATCGTATATTTTCAGAATGTTTCACGTGAAACATTCCATTATGTAGCAATTTTCCCCTACATGCGAATATTAATAGCTAACTAATCTAATCTATTCTAAAGGAGAGGCACTATAACTGATAAATTACTATCTACTAAGTAACCTATATAAAGAATAGAAAGAAAAAAGATTTCTGCATATTTACATTGCTCCTAGCACTAGGTTATTCGTATAATGCTTTATAAATTAATTATATGAATAGCAGCTTGGGCTTTTTTAATTTATAACTTAGTCTGTACTTCTGATAAGGATAATTGTTTAGTCTCGTTTCTTGATTAAGGTAAATAACTTATAGTATCTACTAATTTGCTTATGGATAAGATCTATGTAAGGAGATTAGATTACTGATAGGCCTTTAATACTTAAGGTTAAAGTCTTCCTAGCTTCTTTATACAACTGTGGTGATAAGTTTCAGCTATAGTCTTATATAGGAAATAAGTGTCTGAATTTCCTATTTAGATTTCGCTTTTAAATTTATTTGCAAATTCAGAAATAAGAAAGTATGTTTCACGTGAAACATTTCTGTGAAAACATCAAGACAACCCCTTTTATAGGGCAGGGCTTTCTTTTATCTCTTCTTATATAAAATAGAGGATATTTCTACCGTTCAAGATTAATAACTTGTATTGATTATAAATCAAGGCTTGCACTCTTAAAACTTACCTTATTCCGATGACAGCTTTTTAAATGAAACTAATGCTTCCTCCGCCGATTCCCTACAGGCTCATATAGGCCAAGAATAGGAAATCTTTAGAATTTATTAAAAATATGGTAAAATAGAGGATGTATGTATACCTTTATCGTTAACTACAAAGGAGAAAAATATGAAAGATAATAAACATAGTGGACGTCTGTCCAATATCTTAAATCAATCCAATATTTTTGTGCCTTTGGTTATTGCTGCCATCTTAGTTTTCCTAGCGGTAGGGATGCTAATGCATAATAATCCCTTAATTGCCCTGATTTCATTTCTTTTGGTTATTTTTGCTATTATTCTAGTCTATGTAGCCTTCAGGTTGATTGAACAGGAACTGAATAAGCAGGTTTATGATCTCACTGATGATATTCAAACCATTGAAAATGAAATTCTTTTACAGATCCCCCTAGGAATTATTTTGTTTGAAGAGGATGACACCATACGTTGGATGAATCCCTATATGCAAAATTACTTTAATAGTAGTGATACTTTAGGCAATAAGATTGATGATGTGGATAGCGTTTTATCCGATATCTACCACCAATTAAAAGAAAGGGATGAAGATGATGTCACGGGTCATCCGATTTCCTGGGACGACCACTATCTCTCGGTGGGACTTTTGGAAGACCAAAATGCCATGTATATGCTAGATATCACTGAATATGGTCGTATAGCCGATGTGGCTGACAAGAACCGTCTAGTCATTGCCAATATCTTAATTGATAACTATGACGAAACCATCGCTTCCTATTCCGACCGGCGGAAATCCACAGTGGATAACTTTATGACTAAGCAATTATTCGCTTGGGCTAAGAAGTTTGGTTCTTTTATCAAGCGTTTGGATGATGACCGTTTCCTCTTAGTCACTACTTATGGGGAATTGATGGAAATGGAAGAAGATCGCTTTTCAGTCATCGATACCATTCGCGAGACGACCTCTAAGGGCAACTTCCCCTTGACGATTTCCATGGGGATTTCTTATCAAGAGGAGGATGACGAAGCGCCAGATATTGGTAAAATTAACGAAATTGCCCAATCTAACTTGGATTTAGCCCTCAGTCGTGGGGGAGACCAGGTGGTGATTAAGATTGAAAGCGAAAAAGCTCGTTACTATGGTGGGAAAACTAACCCAATGGTGAAGAGAACACATGTTCGCTCTCGTCAAATTGCTACCACTATCGCTCAAATGATGCAACAAAACGAATCGATCTTTGTAATGGGCCACGATTATCCGGATATGGATGCCATTGGGGCCTGCATTGGGATTCGACGCATTGCCGAGATGAATGATCGCAAGTGTCATATTATTATTGATGAATCACGGATCAATTCTGATATTGAGAAGTTACTGGTGGAATTGCGTAAGGACGAGGTCATTAATGAAGCGATCATTAGTCCCCAAGAGGCAGAAGAACTGATCGAACACAATTCCTTACTCTTTATCGTCGATGTTCACCGGCCTTCGATTACTACCGCACCGAAATTGATTGATATGGTCAATGGGGTAGTGGTTATCGACCACCACCGTAAAGGGGAAGAATATCCTGAGAATGTCCTCCTAGAGTATATTGAACCCTATGCCTCATCCACCTGTGAGCTGATCACCGAGTTCTTTGAATATCAAAATGCATCCTCTAAATCCATTAACCGGATTGAAGCAACAACCATGTTAGCTGGGATTATTATTGACTCCAGAAACTTTACCCTAAGAACGGGATCACGGACCTTTGACGCCGCTTCTTACTTAAAATCCTGTGGAGCCGATTCAATCTTGATTCAAGAGTTCCTTAAGGAGGACTTATCCGAATACATTAAACGGAACCAATTGATTGAAAGTGTCGACATCATGCCGCCTTACTATGGAATCGCTGCGGGGGACGATGACACGGTCTATTCCACAGTGACTGCAGCTCAGGCAGCTGACTCCTTACTATCTATGAACGGCATTGTCGCTTCCTTCGTGGTCTTCTTAAGGGAAGACAAGCGGGTAGGAATCTCTGCTCGTAGTATGGGGAATGTCAATGTTCAAACCGTTATGGAAGAACTTGGTGGTGGTGGTCACTTGTCTAATGCCGCTACCCAAATTTCTGATGTTAGTGTCAGCCAAGCCCGTGAGCTTTTAGTTGATGTGATTAAGAAACAAAGTGAGGAAGACTAGGCAGGTAGACTGTCAAAAAAGAAGAGTTTTAACTTTTATTATATAGGAAGGAAGATAATCAACATGGGACAGTCAGGTTCTTGTTGATTATTTTCTTTATCAGGAAAGTAGGTAATTATGAAAGAGAATATTATCCAAGTTGACCATTTAAATATCGCTAGTGACCAAGGGGCTATTATCAAGGACTTATCCTTTACCATTGAAGCGGGTGAATTTGTCGGTATCAAAGGGCCTTCCGGATCAGGGAAGAGTACCTTATTGAAATACTTGGCCCAATTATATGACCCAGCTTTACAGGTTTCTGGCACCTACCAATTAAATGGTCAAGCGATCGAGGATTACCCACCAACCACTATTCGTAAGCAAGTCTCCTATTGTTTTCAATCCCCGCAATTATTTGGACATACCGTCAGGGAAAACCTGGCCTTCCCCTTTGAAATTCGTGGGGAGGATTTTGATGAAGACTTGGCTAAGCGTGGCTTAGAAGCCATGGCCTTGGATACGCAATTTATCGATAAGGAAATTGACACCTTATCTGGCGGGGAGAAGCAGCGGGTCGCTTTAATTCGGAACCTCTTTTTTGAACCCAAGGTGCTCTTATTAGATGAGATTACCAGTGCCCTGGATGCCAAGTCCCGTGATTTGGTCTGGTCTTGGTTAAAAGATTATCGAAACAAGCACCAGGTTACTTACTTGATGGTTTCACACATCGATTCAGAACATGGGATGACTGACCGAACGCTGACCTTATCAGCTACGGAAAAAGCGCCATCTGATGAAGATGAATCATCTAGCCAAGCAAAGCTAGGGGGTAAAGTGGTTGAATAGTATGCTCCAAGCCAACCCCCTTTCCCTGATTCTCAGTGCGGGCCTGGTGGTGATTAGTCTCTACATTTCCTACCGCCAACGCTTAGGTTTAGAGGGCGAATTAATCACTTCCGCTTTTCGAGTGGTCGTCCAACTCTACCTCGTGGGGCTGGTTCTTTCCTTTATTTTTGATATCAACCACCCCCTCTTGACCGCCACTTTAATTGGTCTGATTATTATTAATGCGGCCTTTCACGCGGCCAAACGGGGCCAGGGGATTGACCATGTTTTTTGGATTTCGCTCTTAGCCATTAGCTTTACGGTAGTCGGGACGCTTTCCTTACTAGTCCTAGCTGGGGCCCTGGCTTTTACCCCTTCACAGGTAATTGCCTTAGGTGGAACCATCGCCGGAAATTCCATGACGGCTCTGGGCCTAGCTTATGGGCATTTACTGACTACTTTCGACCAAGATAGGCAAAAGATCCAAGAACGCTTAGCCTTAGGAGCCAATCCCAAGCAGGCGTCCATGGGAATAATCCGCCAAGCCATGCAAAAGGGGATGCGGCCAACTTTGGACAAGGCCTATGCGGTGGGGATTGTGACCTTTCCGGGGACTATGAATGGTTTGCTCTTTGCTGGGGTAGCGCCAAAGACCGCCATTATGTATCAGATGATGATTATGTTCACCCATATCTCAACGGCAACCATCGCTTCTTTCGTGGCCACCCATTTTGCCTATCAGAGTTTCTTTGATGACCGGCAACGCTTAAAATTAAGCGCCCATAGTCGCGATTAGGAGGAGGAATAGCATGGAAAATGTAAGTATGACCCCAATAGCTCTAGCCTTTTCTTTTTCTTTAGTTTTGATTAGTTTAGCGATTTCTTATTTTAACCAATTGAAGTTAGAGAAGGCGATCTTGACGGCGGGGATCAGAATTGTTATCCAATTGTCGATTGCCGCATTGATTTTTCAATTTATTTTTACTAAGGATAATTTTTATTTATCTGCCCTCTTATTACTGGTGATGTTAGTAATCGCGGCTTGGAACGCCTCTAAGCGCGGTGGGCAGATCAAGGGGCGCTTTTGGATTGCTCTGGTGACCCTGATGGTGACAGAAGGGGTGACGCTCTTTGTCTTCGTGGGTTCAGGCGCAGTACAGTGGACCCCGTCCCAAGTGATTCCCATTTCCGGGATGATTATTGGTAACGCCATGAATGCGGTAGGCTTAGTCTTCTCGGACCTGTTGACCTATTTTAGTGACCAGTCGCAAGTCATCTTAGAACGCTTGGCATTGGGCGCAAGTCCTCGGCAAGCGTCACAGGGATTGATTCGGCAAACCATTGCTGATGGAATGATTCCGACCATTGACGGCGCTAAGACTACTGGGATTGTGACTTTGCCTGGCATGATGATGGGACTGCTCTTTGCGGGCGTTGACCCCATGACAGCGGTCCTCTATCAAAGTATTGTCATGTTCATGACCCTATCGACAGCGGCGATTACCACTTTTGTGTCTTCTCTACTCACTTATCGGAAATTCTTTACCGAGCGCGAGCTCTTGATTCGCCGGCATTCCTCCGATAAGTAAGTGGAAGACAAGGCCAAAGCTTGAGCTCTGGTTAATTCTTTATTAGAATAAGATTATGTTTATTCGTGAACAGGCCCAATACTCAAAGCCTGTTAGCTATGAGACAAAGAAAATTACACAAGGAGGCTTAACAATGAAAGTCATTTTTCTACAAGATGTGAAAGGCCAAGGTAAAAAAGGCGAGATCAAAGAGGTGAATACCGGCTATGCACAAAACTTTCTCTTCAAAAAGGGTTTAGCTAAGGAAGCGACCAAGTCAGCCGTTTCTGCCTTAGAAGGGAAGAAGAAGGCCCAAGCCAAGGAAGCTGCTGAAGAATTGGCCGAAGCCAAAGAACTGAAGAAAAAATTAGAAGATGAAGAGACTGTCGTAGAAGTCAAAGCCAAGGGTGGCGAAGACGGTCGTCTCTTCGGCTCGGTAACCTCTAAGCAAATCGCCCAAGCTTTGAAGAAACAATATGACATCAAGGTCGACAAACGTAAAATTGACCTGCCTGAACCAATCCGGGCTTTCGGTTACCGGAATGTGCCGGTTAAATTACATAGTGATGTGGAAGCGACTATCCGCGTTCATATTGTTGAAGAATAATTAGTCGCAAGCTTTGAGAGCCAGGACCGGGGGATTTCACCCACTGGCTCTTTTTCTTGTCTTTTTGACAGAGAAGGATTAGTATATGGTATTCGCAAAAGTTCATGTATAATAGTAGGGATCGGATGAGAAAGGATGGTCTGAAGCGATGGCAGATGAACATTTAATCGAGCGCATTCCGCCTCAAAGTATTGAAGCGGAACAGGCAGTCTTAGGGTCGGTGTTTTTAGATCCTGAGGTTTTTCCTGCTGTCAATGAATACGTTGAACCCCAAGACTTCTATAAACGGGCCCACCAACTCATCTTTGAAAGCATGCGGCAATTGAACGAAGACCAAGAGGGGATTGACGTGATTACCGTTCAGGACAGCCTCTTAAGTCAAGGCATGTTGGATAATGTGGGCGGGGCAGACTACCTCTTCGAACTGGCGACCAATACCCCAACAGCAGCCCACGCCGAATACTATGCCCAGATCGTGGAACAGAAATCGATCTTACGAAAATTAATCCATGCTTCCAATGAGATTTCTAGGGAGAGTTACGAAGAACAGTCCGATGTCATGGATATCTTGGACCATGCGGAACGGGCAATTCTAGATGTGTCCCAGAGCCGTAACCGGAGTGGCTTTGTCCATATTGGTAAAGTTTTGAACCATTCACTGGATACCATTGAAGAATTATCCAAGAATAAAAAATCGATTACCGGTCTAGCGACAGGCTATCCGGATTTAGACCGGATGACAGCGGGCTTACATGAAGACGAACTGATTATTATCGCCGCCCGTCCCGGGGTAGGGAAGACCGCCTTTGCCTTAAATATCGCCCAAAATGTGGCTACCAAGCAGGATGCAGTTGTGGCGCTATTCTCCCTTGAAATGGGGGCAGAATCCTTGGTTAACCGGATGCTGTGCGCTGAAGGGAGTATTGATGCTGGTCGCTTGCGGACGGGGCAACTGCTGGAACAAGAGTGGTCAGACTTAATTGTGGCTATGGGAGCCCTGGGGTCTTCGGAAATTTATATTGATGATACCCCCGGTAACCGGATGGCAGAAATCCGGGCCAAGTCCCGTCGCCTTTATCAAGATAAGGGCAGGTTGGACCTGATTGTGATTGACTACTTGCAGTTGATTGAAGGAAGCCGGCGGAGCGAGAACCGCCAACAAGAGGTTTCTGAAATTTCCCGGCAATTAAAGAAATTAGCCAAAGAACTGTCTTGTCCCGTGGTTGCCTTATCCCAATTATCGCGGTCCGTAGAACAAAGACAGGATAAACGCCCAGTCCTCAGTGATATCCGGGAATCGGGATCCATTGAACAAGACGCCGATATCGTGGCCTTCCTCTACCGCGAAGACTATTATGAACGCGAAGACGGGGAAGAGGCCGAAGACCATGAAGAGAATAATATTATTGAAGTCATCATTGAAAAGAACCGGGCCGGCGCTCGGGGAACCGTCAAGTTGATCTTTACCAAAGAGTTCAATAAATTCTCTTCCGTCAGCTTTAGGGATGAAGAAATGGTCTAATCACTGAGCTTTGATTGGAAGTAATTTTATTGAAATTCCGCTATCCTATAAGGAAATTGCGAATTATGGCTACTTTTTCCCCCTAAAATGAAAAAAAGTCTTGCATTTTAGGTCAAACAGGAGTAACATTATAAAGGTAGTCAACGGATCCTTAGCTCAGTTGGTAGAGCAACGGACTCTTAATCCGTGGGTCGAGGGTTCGAGCCCCTCAGGATCCATACTGAATAAACAGCGCAATAGCAAGTCTTTGAAAAGCTTGTCATTGCGCTGTTTTTGTATCTTGAGATAAGTATCGCTCAGCCCTTACTTGGACGCTTATGGGGCAAAATCTTTCTACCTCCATGGTTGACTTAGTCAAATATATTCCTTTAAAATTTGCCCCCAAGAGGCTTACCTAAGCGAATGAATGAAGAGTTATTAAAAGTGGTTTTATTGACTTAAGCAAAATTTTTCTTTACTTTTTCATGTGAAAGTTGTAACATATAGAGGTGACAGTTCGCTGTCACTATACCATATTCATTGTGGTCATTCGAATAAGGGTAGCTTGTGGGTATCTGATGAAAATTTTCCTTGGGTATTTCAATAGGCTACCTCTTTTCGTATTTATAGGTTTTTAGCGCGACTATTAAGTCACATACAATGGTCTTAACTCCCATAATTTGGTTCTTTAAGCCCTTTAAAACATTGCTTTACTTTTCCATGTGAAACATATAACATAATAAATGAAAGCGGATACACAAAAGAAAATTTGAAAGGAGTTTTATCATGCCTTATCGTATGATTCTTAATGAACGTTCTTACTTTGGGCCGGGAGCGATTCAACATATTCCTGAAGAGTTCCACGGCAAGAATTTGACCAAAGCTGCTATCATTACTGACCGGGGTCTGGTGGATGCTGGTGTGGTTAAGCGCGTAACCGATTTATTAGATGAAAATGATATTGCTTATGATGTTTTTGACCAAGTGGAAGCCAACCCAAGTGTCAATACGGTGAAGGCTGGCGTCGACTTTGTGAAGGAAAGCGGTGCGGACTGCATTATTGCTATTGGTGGGGGATCCTCCATGGATACTTCTAAGGCAGTCGGAATCATTATCGAAAACCCAGAATTTGCTGATGTGGTTTCTCTGGAAAGGACCGCCCCTACTAAAAATAAGGCCATGATGACCTTTGCGGTACCAACTACAGCAGGAACTGGGGCTGAAGTCACCATTAACTACGTGATTACTGACACCGATAATAAGCGTAAATTTGTCTGTGTTGACCCTAATGATATTCCTGATGTGGCTTTCGTAGATAGTGAAATGATGATGTCCATGCCTAAGAAGTTAACGGCAGCAACGGGGATGGACGCTTTGACTCATGCTATTGAGGGTTACATTACCCCAGGAGCCTGGGAAATGAGTGACATGGTCCACATCAAGGCTATTGAAATGATCGGTCGCTCGATCCGCAAGGCAGTGGACGGTGACCCTAAGGCTAAAGAAGATATGGCAAGCGCTCAATATATTGCAGCTATGGGTTATTCTAATGTCGGTTTAGGCCTGGTTCATGGGATGTCCCACCCCCTAAGTGCTTGGTATGGCATTCCTCATGGTCAAGCCAATGCGATCCTTCTGCCGGTCGTGATGCGCTATAACAAAGACTATACGGGTGAAAAATTCCGGGATATTGCCAAGGCATTAGGGGTCAAAGACACCGATAAAATGACCATTGAAGAAGCTCGTGAAGCTGCTTGTCAAGCCACCCTATCCATTGCTGAAGATATTGGTATGATTGCTAAATTAAGTGACTTAGGGATGAAGGAAGAGGATATTCCGCTAGTGGCTAAGGATGCTATGGCTGATGTCTGCACCCCAGGTAACCCACGTCCCGCCCAATTAGATGAAGTGATCGAACTCTATGAAAGCTTAATGTAAAACTTATCTTAATCTCCCTTATATTTATTGTGGTCATTCGAATACAGCTAGCCCATTAGAGTAAGGCTTGGATAGTAATTCGCTATCATTACTCTTTTTGGCTAGCTCTTTCTATCTAAAAAAGACCCTGCCTGTAGCGGGTCTAGAAAATTTGACTTGCTAATGGACCTTTTCTAATAAAAAATGTATTTTTGTCTATTTATTTACATAAACAACATCTAATATTTACTATAAATTTACAATCGAATGCTAAAGTAAGAGTGTAAGATTATTCGACCTCTATTTTCTCAAGTGTCCTTCTTTAAATGATTGGCAAATTATTTAATGTTTGAGAAAAGGTTATCTTATACCGCTTCTGTTGCAACCCTCCCCATGCGACAGGGGCTTTTTTAATGGGATTGATAATCATCGTCCTCATAGTATTCATGGTTGTAGGCGTCTCCCAAATAGTCGCCTGCTTGTTCGGGACTGGCTTGGCTATGGTGGATTTGGAAGACTTTTTCGGGGTTCATTCGCGCTTCATCACGTTGGCGTTTAACTTTATCTTGCTTATAGATATGAATATTATGGATGAGTTTAATAATCGGTCGCATGACAAAAGAGAAGCCCCCAATTAAAAAGAGGGTATTGCCATAAATAGCGGGTGCCCCAAAGAAGTTACAAATGGAACCGATAAAATAAAGGCTCCCGGTAAAAATATCATTAAAAATATCATTAATTAATGAAATAATGGTATAGACATTCTGAAAATATAAACGCAGGGGACCGAGCTTTACCACGATGTCCTCTGCTTCAGAATTGGGTTCATAGGTTTTCTTTCTAATTTCGCCATTAAAAATCCTCCTTATGCATAGTTAGAGCAGGGGCCCTTCATAAGCTCCTGCTCTTTAAGTAATTACATTTTATTTTGACTAATTATTTAGTGGGGTAGGAAAAGATGCATGATGATAGCGAGCAGGGTAAAGGCAATATTGACTAGGACAGTGTAAATAATTCCCCACTTATAAATGACACCGGCTTGGTCTTCTGCCTTGGCTGTTGACGCGCCTAAGACCACATTAGAGGGACCAATACAGTTTCCTACAGATGAGGCTGCTGATTGGTTGGCTATCATCTGATTGAGACTGAGTTGGGGCATCGATTGTACCACACTACTGTGGATAGGAACAAATAAAATATTACCTGAAGTCGTTGACGATGTCATAAAGGATGAAAAGGTTCCAATCCATGGCGACAGGCCAGCATAGATGATTGGAGAAGAGACACTGGCGATACCCATAGCAATCACGGTATTTTGCCCAGAATTGACTAGGACTTGACTTAACATGAGGAAAAGCAAGGTAGTCAAGCTTGGTGTAATGGCATCACCAACAACTCCTTGGGTGATATCTTTACCTAAGGCTTGCTTGTCCTGGTAGCTACCATGGTAACGGTACCAGAGCCAGGCAGCAATGGAACTGAGTAATAAATAAAAGCCAGGACTGGTTAAAGGGGCAATGGGTGAATAAGCTTGAGTACCTTCGGTTACAAAGTGATAGCCCGTGGAAAAACTATCATAGGATAGTAAAGAAATTTGAAATTGTTCAATGAAGTTGGCGATGCTTGGTATGCCTAACATGATTAAGGATATAGCAATTAATAAATAAAAGGGCACAAAGGCTTGGTTAATTGTCAGTTTTCCAGTATTTTCCTCTCCACCATCATCATCGTCAAAGTCATCTTGCATGATTGGAGAATTGCTGACAGTAATTTCTTCGGAAGGTTCTTGATAAAAATCAATCCGGGCGAAGAGAATCATTGCTCCCATAGCTAGAATAGCTGGTAGGACGGCAGCCATTTCGGTATTAAATTGGGCGACCAGGATCTGCCCCAGGCCATGAATGACTGAGATGGTCAGGATAATCGGTAGCCCTTCTTTAATAGCTTGCCAGCGTCCGTAAATCCAAGCGACAAAGAAACCACCGATAATATCTGAAACAAATAATAAAATCGTCGTATATAATAAGGTCAAGGGTTCATTTTCAATATTGACTAGCCCCAGAGTCGTGGACCAGGCAATGCCTAAGGACCCAAAGAGGTTGGACCAAGCGGTGGAGGTCAGGGCAATAATGACCGCAAAAGCGGGTTTGACTCCAATTCCTACTAATAATGGCGCCACTATGGCGATAGGTGCCCCAAAACCAGAAACGCCTTGTAATAGTGAGGCAAAGACCCAACCGAACATTAATATCAGGTAAAGATGATTGGTCGATTTATTCGTGATGCCTTCTTTAATAGCTTCAAAAGCGCCTGCGTGTTTACAGACTTGGTAAAATAATAGGGCGGTCCAAATGACCATAATGATTTCAATTGTATCCCAGGCCCCTTGACCGAGGGAAACCAATAAACCATATAAGGGTAACTTAAAGAAAAAATGCCGGTAATTAAACCGATAATTAAAGAAATTAATGCTGATTTGACAGCAGACCACTGCAAGACGACCAACATTAACATCATGAGTAGCATGGGAAGAATGGCAATTAGCCAGGCCCCTATCGACAGGGGTAGATCTGTTCCCATTTCATCACTTCCTTTCTTGTTATGCTTTAAAATTGTGACTATTCAGAATTCAACTTAACATAGAAATTATCAGATAAAAAATAAAACGGGCTGATTGGCTTTTTCAATGGTAATTGGTTTATCTTTGAAAATCTTTATGATAGATTGAATTTATCGTCGGTAAAAAGATTGAATAGGAGGAATTGAATGTCAATTGATAAGAAAGTGGAATTACTACAGGAAATTATCCAAACAGAAACCGTTAATGGCAAAGAAAAACCATTAGCAGAAACTTTTGCTGAAGTCTTTGACCAAGCTGGCATTGAAACGAAGTTGGTTGACCATGATGATGAAAGGGCCAGCTTAGTAGCCGAGTGGCAAGGCGGTGATGAAGGCAAGATTTTGGCTTTAACTGGACACTTTGACGTGGTTGCTGCTGATGATGCCCAAGAGTGGAGTCATGACCCTTTCAGTGGCGAAATTGTGGATGATTACATGTATGGTCGAGGAACTTCTGACATGAAGGCTGGTCTTCTTGGCTTGGCCTTAGCCCTGATTGAACTGAAAGAAGAAGGCTATGAACTCCCAGGTAGTATTCGCTTCTTAGGAACAGCTGGCGAAGAGATTGGGATGCTAGGTTCCAAGGCCCTGACGGATGCTGGGTATACTGAAGATATTGATGCTATCCTCATTGCTGAACCGGTTAATCCTGGGGAAATCAATACTTCCCATAAAGGGTCCTTGAATTATCAACTGACAGCGAGTGGTCAAGCAGCCCACTCTTCAACTCCACAAGAAGGGATTAATGCCATTGACTTGCTGCGTCAAGCCATGGACCATATCCAAGAAAAAATGAATCAAGTCACTAATGACTATGAAAGTGATGTTCTGGGACGTACCCTCCATTCCTTTACCGTGATTGAGGGCGGGAGTCAAGAGAACTCTATTCCAGAAACAGCTATTGTGAAGGCCAATGCCCGGACCATTCCTGAATACTCTAATGACAAGATTATTGACTTATTGGAAAATGTTGTTGAAGAAGTTAACGGTCAAGTCGACGGTGAACTGAGTTTGGAAGTGACCCAAGATAGTTCGCCTGTCTATACACCGGATGATAGTCAATTAGTCCAAGCCTGCCTAAAAGAATTGGGTGAAGAGACAGAAGTGACCAGCTTTAATGCTGTGACTGATGCTTCTAACTTTACTCAAGTGGATAAGGACTTTGATATGGTCATTTATGGACCTGGTGACTTGGCTTTAGCCCATAGTCAAGATGAACACATTAAAGTAGAAGACTATCTTCAATTTATTGACCACGTTAAAGCAATCATCAAAAATTATTTTGATGAATAAAAATAAAAACGAAGCCTTACTTGCCTGGCTCCCACTCTCCTATGGGGGCTAGGCATTTTCCATGGCTTCGTTTTTTAATGAGGAAGAAAATGTCTTATTGATTTAAGAATAATTAGTTATAAACTGTTTCGTCTTTTCTTGTGAGTGTCGCACTTTCTCTAAACCTGCTCCAAGCGCAGAGCAAGCGTCCTCTTCAGAAAATTCCAACGCACAGTTTCCTGTGCTTATGGTATTTTCTTCCAGAGATCTTGCTCTTTTTTTGCGCTTGTCGCACTCTGTTCAAACCTGCTCCAAGCGCAGAGCAAGCGTCCTCTTCAGAAAATTCCAACGCACAGTTTCCTGTGCTTATGGTATTTTCTTCCAGAGGTCTTGCTCTTTTTTGCGCTTGTCGCACTCTATCCAAACCTGCTCCAAGCGCAAGGCAAGCGTCCTCTTCACGAAAAGTCGACGAATTCTCTACGTGAATGCGTCGACTTTTCGCTCCAGCGATCTTGCCTTCTGACGCGCTTGTCGAACTCTCAAGTTTAGCTTTCGAGTATTCTAAGAACTTGGTCGACGTCCTTATCGCCGCGTCCAGATAGGGTGACGAGAAGGATTTGATCGGAGCTGTATTCAGGGGCTAATTTTGCAGCCAGGGCCAGGGCATGGGAGGACTCCAGGGCCGGGATGATCCCTTCTGTGCGGGAAAGCAGTTGGAAGGCAGCCAGGGCTTCATCGTCAGTGATGGCGATATATTCAGCCCGGTGACTGTCCTTGAGATAGGCGTGTTCCGGTCCTACAGCCACATAGTCGAGTCCGGCTGAGATGGAATAACTTGGCTTGGTATTGCCTTCTTCATCAACTAGGCAGTAGGTATTCATGCCGTGCTCGATCTTAATCGATCCTAGATTCAAGGTGGCTGCCGTTTGATCGCTGTCTAGGCCTTTTCCACCACCTTCAGCGCCGTAAAGCTTGACAGTCGGCTCATCGAGATAATGGGCAAAGGAACCAATAGCATTGGACCCGCCCCCGATGCAGGCGATTACTGCGTCGGGTAAGCGACCCTCACGTTCCAGGATTTGGGCCTTACTTTCCTGGCTAATCACACTTTGGAAGTGCTTGACCATGCTGGGGTAAGGGTGGGGACCAACGGCTGAGCCCACTAGGTAGTAGGTGTCTTGGTAATTGTCAATCAGGTCTTCAAAGGCAGCATCGACGGCTTCTTTAAGGGATTGGGCCCCACGTTTGACGCCAACAACCTTGGTTCCCATCAGTTCCATTCGGAAGACATTTAATTTTTGCCGCTCCACATCCTTTTGCCCCATGTAAACTGTGCAGTCTAGGCCAAATTTGGCGGCGACGGCTGCTGTTGCCACCCCGTGTTGGCCGGCTCCGGTTTCAGCGATGAGCCGTTTCTTGCCCATGCGTTTAGCGATGAGAACTTGGCCGATGGTGTTATTGACCTTGTGGGCGCCTAAGTGGTTGAGGTCTTCACGTTTGAGGTAAATTTTGGGTCCGCCTAAATGCTTACTGAAGTTCTCAGCGTAGTAGAGCGGGTTCTCCCGACCGACATAGTCGCGTAGGTAAAGGGCCAGTTCTTGTTTGAAGTCGGGATCGTCCTTGATGTCTTCATAGAAGTCGGCAATCCGGTCCAATTCTTCCTTCACCACTTCAGGGACATAGCAGCCACCAAATTCACCATAAAAACCATTATTAATTTCTGTCATCTCGATTTCCTCCAAATCTTATTTTTAAACTGTGCTTACTTGGAGTCTAAGACGCATGGAGACGACAAAAAACCGCATAGACTTTCTATGCGGTCGTGTTTTTTGGTCACACTCGGCATAGACTCCTTTTATTTCAAGGTAAATAAAGTGAGTCTAAACCGATAAAAGTTCGCTCACTTCCTATGCCATTTTTGCCAGCTTTGGAATGTGTTCTTCATGATGTGACCTCCTTGTTAAATCTTGCTAATATCATAGCCAGTTTTCCAAGTGAGGTCAAGCGTAAATTTAAAATTTATGAATTATATTTTTAATTTATTAAAGTTATTTCCCAAAACCCAGTTTTACTTCTTGACCCGGGCGCTTTGAGGCAGACCGAAGAGCTTGATAAAGCCTTCTGCGTCATTTTGGTTGTAAATGGAATCTTCATTGAAAGTGGCTAGTTCTTCCCGGTAGAGACTATCCGGACTGCTTACCCCAGCATCAATGATATTGCCCTTGTAGAGTTCCAGTTTGACTTGGCCGTTGACGTGACTTTGAGTATGGTCAACAAAGGCTTGCATGGCTTGGCGGAGTGGGGAGAACCAGAGCCCATTATAGATAAGTTCGCTGTATTTGAGGGCCAAGATTTGCTTAAAGTGTAAGGTATCTCGGTCCAGAGTCAGTTCTTCGAGCTTCTCATGGGCATGGAAGAGGATGGCGCCCCCTGGAGTTTCATAGACCCCTCTGGATTTCATGCCTACCAAACGGTTTTCCACCAAGTCGAGGATACCAATCCCATTAGCCCCGCCTAATTGGTTGAGGGTTTGGATTAAGGCAATAGGATCTAACTTCTTCCCGTTAACGGCCACTGGGTTACCCGCTTCAAAGTCGATGGTGATCGGAGTGGCTTGGTCGGGAGCTTGTTTGGGACTCACACCTAGCTCTAAAATGGCTTCATAGTCAGGTTTTTGGCTAGGGTCTTCCAAGTCCAGGCCTTCATGGGAGAGGTGCCAGAGGTTTTCATCCTTGGAATAGTTGGTTTCCCGGGTGATGGGGAGGGGAATATTGTGGGCCTCAGCGTAGTCAAAGGCTTCTTCCCGAGAAGAAATTTCCCATTCTCGCCACGGAGCGATGATTGTCATATCTGGGTCGAATTCCCGGATCCCTAGTTCAAAGCGGACCTGGTCATTTCCCTTACCGGTGCAACCGTGGGCGATAGCATCGCAACCCTCTTGGTGGGCGATTTCTACCATCCGTTTAGCAATCAATGGACGGGCTAGGGCCGTGCCTAAGAGGTATTTATTTTCATACTTGCCCCCCGCACGGACTGCCGGGTAGATGTAGTCGGTAATGAGTTCTTGGCGGAGGTCTTCAATATAAATCTTGGAAGCCCCACATTGAAGGGCCTTGTCATGGATGAAATCAAAGTCATCTTCTTGGCCGACATTGGCAGTCATGGCGATGACTTCACAGTTATCATAATTTTCTTTTAACCAAGTGATGGTGACTGAGGTATCTAAGCCTCCGGAATAGGCGAGTAACACTTTTTTACGTTTGCTTTCATGGAAAATCCTCCTTAAATTTATAAAATTTCTCTTGTTATGGAGCCCTTTAGCCGGCTAGGACCAAAACTCTCATCGAATCTTTATTGAGGGATAAAATGAAAAAAGCCCGCCTCTAATAAGAGGCGGACTTATCCACGGTACCACTCTAATATCGCAAAATACTTGCAATGCTTGACATGGTAACGCCTGGGTGGCGGACTTAGCTAAGGATTCACTAAGTCATCTCAGCAATGCGTTTCCCACTAGGTCTTTGGGAACTTTCCACTAACGTTCCTCACTTTACAAATCCTCTAGCGGTACTCTTTGCTTCATCGATTCTATGATTAATTTGAGATTATTATAGGGACAATTAAAATAATTGTCAAATATATTTATAAATTGTTTATATTCTTAATTGCCACAATCTATTTGTCAGTCTATTTAAAATAATTCGAATTGTTCGCTTTATTTACGATAGAATAGCACTATTCATTTGCTGTTTTACGAGCAAAAAATAAAAGTGAAGGAGAGATAATGATGACACAAACTGTCTATCAACATGCCAATGTTTTTAACGGGAAAGATGAAAATTTACTAGAAGATGCCTGGTTTGTCGTAGATGAGGCTAGTGGGCGGATCACGGAAATGGGGAGTGGGCAAGCGCCAGCTGCTGACCAAAGTGTCGACCTCAACGGGGCTTATGTCATGCCGGGCTTGATCAATGCCCATACTCATATGACCATGGATGCCCATGCCTTGGATTCTGGTTTAGGGGCCAATATGATTCAAACCACCGTTTTAGCCTTGGATAATCTCCAAACTTGCTTAAAATCTGGGGTAACTTATATTCGTGAATGTGGGGCTGCTTATGATATTGATATCACCATGGCACGCTTAGAACGTCAGGGAAAAATTAGTCAAGTTCCAGAAATCATGCCCTCTGGCCGGGCTTATTCCATGACGGGTGGTCATGGGGACATGCCGAATTTTTCTTGGTTAGTTGATGATCCTCATGCTATGCGCCACGCGATTCGCCAAGGAATGAAAAATGGCGCGGAAACAATCAAGTTAATGGCGACTGGTGGGGTAATGACTGAAGACGACCACATGTTCCAACCGCAACTTTCTGTAGAAGAAATGCAGGTAGCGGTTGAGGAGGCCCATCATAAAGGCCGGACTGTTTCTGCCCATGCCGAAGGGCCGCAAGGGATTAAGAACGCAATTGCTGCTGGGGTTGACGGGATCGAACACTGCTTCTACTGTGATGATGAAGATATTGAAAAGATGGTCGCTCAAGGCATCCATATTAATCCGACAATTATAGCTGACTGGATCATTGCCACCAAGGGCGGAGAAGTTCTCCCAGACTTCCAAGTGGTCAAAGCCGCTAATGCCTTAGATGACTTACTTGCAAACTTGAAGAAGGCCTGGGATGCCGGGGTGAAGATGGGTTTAGGAACCGATGCAGGTACTCCTTTCAACGGCTTTGACATGGTCCCTAAGGAATTGGAGTTAATGGTTGATTTACTCGACCGCACCCCTTACCAAGCCTTAATGACCTCCTATCACTCCGCTGAATTTATGAATATTGACCAAGACTATGGGTCACTAGAACCTGATAAGTACGCTGACTTCTTAGTCCTCAAAAACAACCCCCTAACTGACATAAAAGCAGTTCAAGAAGAAGATAAGGCCGTTTATAAAAAAGGACAACGCCAATTTTAAAGGGATTGATGATTGATTTAGGGGGAGTGATATGATGAATGCTATCTATGCCTTTACCTTGATTATGCTTGCCATCGCTATTGGTAATATTATCGCTGTGAAAACGAAGAGTATTGTGTCGATGTTGTTCTCGGTTTCAGTTATCTTCGTCCTGGCCTTTGCTTTAGGACTGCCGCGGACGATTTTTGCTGATTCTAACCTACAAGCACTGGGAACCATGTTGATTCCACCGATTTTAGTTCACTTAGGAACGTCGATGAATATTCGTCAATTGTTGGAACAGTGGCGGGTAGTTATTGTAGCGATAGCAGCAATATTAGGTATTGTAGCTTTTGTAGTTGGGATTGGCCAGTTCATGGTTGGTCGTCCGGCTGCTTTTACTGCGGCTCCGCCAATTGCCGGTGGAATTATTGCAGGGATTCAAATGGGACAAACTGCTGCAGATATCGGTTTGAGCGAATTGCAGATCTTAGCCTCACTCTTAGTGGTTGTCCAAGGTTTTGTGGGTTATCCGGTAGCTTCCTTTGTTTTAAAACGAGAAGGGCAAAGGATTTTAAGCGATTATCGCCAAGGGAAAATAACCTCCTTACAGACTGAAGCAAAGCAGGAGGCAAGCGAACATATTATTGGCGACATTCACGAGGATTTAAAATCGGATGAATGGTACTTAGCTAAATTAGCCTTAGTGGCTTCTCTGGCTGTCTTTATTTCCCAAGCCGTAAAAAGCTTAGTTGGTTATAACTTAATGGACCAAAATATTCTTGCCTTAATTTTTGGGGTGTTAGCCCATCAACTGGGCTTCTTAGAAAGCAATCCCTTAAACAAGGCAAATTCTAATGGTTTAGCCATGGCTTCTTTAACTGTGGTCGTTATTAGTGGCTTAGCGAATGCGACTGCTGATGTCTTGATCAGTTTACTGCCCGTGATCTTAATCACCCTAGGGTTAGGGACTATCGGTATTGTGATTTTTGCTAGCCTAGCAGGTAAATGGTTGAAGATGTCTACTTGGCTAGCTATGGGAATTGGGATTTCAGCCCTTTTCGGCTTTCCAGGAACTTATATCGTCCCGGTGGAAGTGGCGAATGCGCTATCCGAAAAACATGAGGAACGTCAAATCATTTTAGAGCGCATTCAACCACAAATGTTGGTTGCTGGCTTTGTGACCGTATCGATCGCTTCAGTGGTCTTGGCTGGTATACTTTCGCCAATGTTAGCTGCTATGGGATAAGTGGCTGACCAACAATTTAATACAAGCAAAAAAACTGAGCGCTTTCCTGGAAAATAAGGAAAGGAGCTCAGTTTTAATTTTCTACTAAGGCCTTTTAAACTTTTGTCGCAGGTCGATTTGGATGTCCTTTGGGTAAGGGTCTTTATCCTGAACCACAACCATGGTTTTTCAGCAGGCCTATCCCAAAAACACCAGGCAGGTTCATTCAAGGAAGCATTTAAATCACTTCAGCATTCAAGCAAGTTTTGAAATGGTTGAGGGCCCATTCATGTCCTTGAGGGTTGAAGCTGGCCACGCAGTCCTTATGGATAACGATCTTGAAGCCTAAATTATAAGCATCAATGGCGGTATGGAGGACACAGATATCGGTGCAGACTCCCACAATATGCAACTCTTCAATATGGCGTTCCCGTAATTTGATCAATAAATCGGTTCCCGCAAAGGCTGAATAGCGGGTTTTTGGCATGTAGTAAACCTGGCTATTTTCCTTGTTGTCGTCATAGACCTGAGCTAATTGCCCATAGAGGTCTTGACCGTGGCTACCCACGATATTATGGGGTGGGAAGAGCTTGGTTTCTGGATGATAGGGGTCGCCCTTATGGTGGGCATCAATGGCAAAGACGAGGAAGTCTCCGGCTTGGATAAATTCTTCACTGAGGCGACTAATGGCCCCTTCAATGGCTTGGGTAGGTTCTCCGCAAGTGAGACTACCATCACTCGCCACAAAATCATTGGTATAGTCGACGTTAATTAAGGCTCTCTTCATTGTAATCCTCCATAAAAGGTACTTTTTGTAAATGCTTTTCCTTATTATAAAGCATGCCTTTGTATTGTGAGGCTAGCAAGTCATTTTTGTAACCAGAAAGTAATAGATTGGGACAGTTTTCGCCCGAAAAGAAGAATAATTGCCTTTTAAGTAATCATCGCTTATGCTTTTTTAAGGGAGAGTGATAAGATGTCCTGGTTGCTAGCCATTATGGTGGTGGTCTTACTATTATTAACCGCCTTTGTCCTACCGAAAAACCGGTCCAAGAAAAAACGATCAAAAAAAGAACAAAAAATTATTTCTGGTCTTTTCCTTATTGCTGTAGTAGCTTTGGCCCTTTATGTGGAGCCTCAAGTCACTAATGATCCAGGAGAGGATCCCAGCCAATCCCAGTCTTCTTCAAGTCAGAAAGAAGAAAATGCGTCTCAAAAAGAGACCCCCTTTCCTAAAGAAAATCAAGCCAGTCCGCCAGTCAGACCTAGTGATGAAGAGGTCCAAAGCCTACGCAAAGAAATCCATCAAAGCATTCCCCAGGTGCCAGAGGGACAGACTTTTCTGGTGGTCAATAATAATGTCCCCCTCTTTACCAGCAGTGAATTGGAGTTGACAACTGCCTATGCTAACTACGGGGACTTAGATTTCTTGCAGCGGGTGACTGGGGCTGAAGGTCTCTTGGGGATGGAACTCATGCCCGATGATGCCCGCGAGCCCCTGACCAGTGTGACGCCTACCGGTTGGCGGCAAAAGTCCTACGTCAATGTTCCTGGTGGCTGGCTCTATAACCGCTGCCATTTGATCGGCTACCAGTTAACCGGTGAGAACGCCAATGCTAAGAATTTGATGACAGGAACGCGTTGGTTTAATACTGAAGGCATGCTACCGATTGAAAACTATGTGGCGGCCTATATTGAAGAGACCAACCACCATGTCAGATACCGGGTGACGCCAGTCTTTAACCAGTTTAACCAATTAGCTTCTGGGGTTTATATGGAAGGCTACTCCATTGAAGACCAGGGGCAAGTCCACTTCCATATCTTTGTCCCTAACCGCCAACCCGGAATTACTATTGATTACCTGACCGGTGAGAGCCAAGGCCCCGCTGGACCGCAAACAAGTGGAGACTTAAGCTACTAAGTGAATCGCTTTACTTCTATAAGCACCTAGGCCTGGCTATGGTTAGTGTAGGCTTGAAGGAAGAGGATGCCGATGCCTAGAGCTGTGAGTGTCATGGGAATGAAAATGGTCCAGATGCCTAGCCAATTTTGTCCCAGACTGATGGCTAAGACGCCAGTAAAGTAGGAGAGAATAATAGCGATAAAATAAAAAATATTATTTTTGGCGCTAGCTTTGACGGTGGCGTTGGGATAGAGAAAGTAGTCAAAGAGGTTTTCGGTGAGCCGTTTAAAGTTACCCGACATCATGGTCGGGGTGTAGTTAGTCCCTTCCAGCGAGCGGAATTCCTCAAATTGGGCTGCAGTTGAAATAGTCAAGAAAGCCGTGGCGAGCAGGTGGTGGCCAGTTTGACTAATCCAAGCCACGACAGCCATGGCTAAAAAGGAAATCATCAAGACCAGGGCATTGCGTCTGATCTCGTGAGAGGGATCATAATAATGAAAATGAAGGATGCGGGTCAGGACCGTGCCGATCATGAAGAAAATAATCGAGACGAAATAGGGCGGTAAGTCAGCAAAATGCCCCTGTCCCAAGTTGACCGCCATGCGGATGAGGTTACCGCTTTGAAAACCAGCAAAAACCCCCTTATGGTTTAGATAAGAATAAGCTGTTTGTCCCCCGCTAGACATGGTCAGTAAACAGGAAAAGAACAGCTTTTCAGCCAGTTTTTGTGTTTTTTTCATGGGATCGCATCCTTTCGTTTCGTTGTTTTCCACTTAGCATTATAAGCTTTAGGACTAAAATAATGCAATAAATGCTGAATTTTCCTTAAGATCCGCTTTGAAAATTCACTTTTAGGGGGAACTGTGCCATAATAGAAGCTAAGAATTTTGCCATAAGGAGTCTAATGTATGCAAGAATTTGCGGTGATTATTCCAGCCTATAAACCCAATCAAGACCTGGTTACTTATGTTGACCAATTGCTCCAAGCCGGGGTTCCTCAAGTGGTAGTCGTCAATGATGGGAGCCCAGAAGACTGCCAACCTGTCTTCGACCAACTTGCTGAGCGTGACCGGGTCGACCTTTTGGTCCATCTCGTTAATCGTGGCAAGGGGACTGCCTTAAAGACCGCCTTCGACTATGAATTGAAACATGGTCAAGACTACAAGGGCTTTGTTACGGCCGATGCAGACGGACAACACACTGTAAAAGATGTCTTAAATATTGGGAAAATTTTGGTCGACCATCCTGATGTCTCCTTTGTTTTAGGTAAGCGGGATTTTGACCAAGACCAGGTCCCCTTTTTGAGTCGTTTGGGCAATAAAACCACTACCCGCCTTTTCGACTGGCTCTTTGGCTATTGGATTACCGATACCCAAACCGGCTTGCGGGGGATCAATGCCAAGGAACTGCTTTGGTTGATGGACTTACCAGGGTCTAAGTTTGAATATGAAATGAATATGTTGATCGTGATGGCTAAGCGGGAACTTCCTTATTTAGAAGAGACCATTGAGACGGTTTATGAAGACGACCGGACCACCCACTACCATCCTTTTCGGGATAGCTGGCGGATTGCCAAGGTCCTGATTGATGGCAAGCGGTCGGGTGAGGATGAATTGATTTAGTTAGCTTATCCTTTTACAAATCTGGGGAGTCTGGCTATAATGAAATTACAGTAACTCTCCACAGTAGAAGCCGATGAAGAGGTGACGGTCATGGTGACTTTTAAGCATAAGACGTTCACATGTGTGCTTGGATTTCGAGGAGAGCTATTGCCTTTTTTAACACCAGTGAATAAAGAGATTTTAACGAGCTTCTTGTAATTGAGCTCGTTTTTTCTTTGTTCGAGGAAGGGAGTGAAGGATTTGGAATTAAGCCCAATCATTTCTCAACAGAAAGGTTAAGGTGATCCAAATGCCAATTAAGGCCGTATCTCGCTACTAGGCGTTACATAGTATTATGAAAATTATTAAAAATACCTTGTTACAGTTAGAAAATTCTTCCCTAAGATTAGAAAAAGTGTTTTAATAAAGAAGCTTAATATCAGTATGATTACAGGGGTTGTGGCTACGGTCATGACCTCTTTTTTCTTTTGACTTGTTTAATTTGAGGCAGATGTGCAAGGGGAGGAGATTTCGGGGGCTAATTTCTCCTATCTTTTCCTAGATATGTTACAATCGATGGGAAAAGTTAGAAAAGGGGTGCTCAATTGCAAGAAAGAACCACTAAGCAAACACCAACCATGCAAAAGAAGATTCTAGAAACTGCTCTCTTAGCCGGACAGATCATGTGCGAGAGTAATGCAGAGTCTTACCGGGTGGAGGATACCATGAACCGGATTTTGACCTATTCCAAGGCTTCCTATGCCGTTGCGGTCTCATTCTCTACCAGTATTTATGCCATTCTAGATGACCCTAATTATGCCAGCGGGGGCTTTGCTGGGATCAAGCGGATTACTTCCCGGTCCAATAATCTCAATAAGATCTCCAAGGTGAATACCGTTTCCCGGGCCTTGCTTGGTGGCAAGATCAGCATGGATGAAGCCTACCAAGAGCTCACCATCATCCGCCAAGCCTCCAATCAATATTCAACCTGGGTATCTTCCTTGGGAATTATTGGCTTAGCTTTAAGCTTTTCGATTTTATTTGAAGGTGGGCTGGTAGAATTTATTGCTTCCGGAATAAATGGATTGATCCTCTCCTTGATGACCATCCTAACTGATAAGTATTACATCAACCACGCCCTCTCCAATGTGATCCAGTCCTTGGTAGTCACTTTGGCGGCTTATTTAATGCTCTTCTATCTCTTTCCAGAAATGAATGTGGCCACCGTTATTGTGGCTACCCTTATGCCCATGGTGCCGGGGACGGCGATTACGAACTCCTTGCGGGATATTTTCCGGGAAGACTATATTGCGGGGTCGGCTCGGGCCATGGAGGCCTTCTTTGAAGCCTTGATGATTGCTATTGGCTCCGTGGTCGGCTTAGCGATTTTAGGGGGGTTATCACATGTCTAATTATCTTATCCAACTGATTGCTGCTTACTTTGTCGGTATTTCTTGCTCCATTTCTGTCGAAGAACCCCGTAAGATGATTTTAAAAACCTCAATTATTGATACCGCTGGCTGGGCCTTGTATTTATTGTGCCTGGACTTCTTCAATGTAGGAACGGTTTTAGCTACCTATATTGCCGGTCTTTTGATTGCTGGGATGTCTCACTGGTTTGCCCGGCTCTTCCATGAACCGGTGACGGTCTTCTTTATCCCGGGTTTCTTTACCTTGGTGCCTGGGGGTGGCATGTACCGGACCGCCTTCTTCCTCTTCCAAGGGGATATGTCTCGGGGGCTGTCGGAATTATCGACCACTCTCTTTATTGCCCTAGCCATTGCCTTAGCGGTTTTTACTACTGATACCTTGGTATCTATCATCTTTAACCAACACCTACCTAAATTTATTCGCCGTAACCGCCGGATGAAATTTAAGTAGCGATTCACATAAAAAAGGCCGGCTCGAGACCTCTTCAGGGTCTTGTAGTGACCCCCAAAAGTTGGACTAAGAATTCAACTTTTGGGGGTTATTTTTATGTCTAAATATTCATTAGAATTTAAACTGAATTTAGTAGGAGACTATATTGCGAAAAAAGGAAGTTATCGAACCTTAGCTAATAAAGCAGGAATAGATCCTTCTATTTTACGAAGGTGGGTTAATAACTATTATGAATTTGGTGTAGATGGTTTAAAGAAAAGGCGGACTCAACAGGTTTATACTGTTGAATTCAAATTAAATGCGATAGAATTGTATGAAAGTACGGAAATGAGTTATCGCGAATTGGCCAATTCATTAAACATGAATAATCCAAGTCTAATCGCTAATTGGCGAAGAGCTTATCATGAAAGAGGACTTGATGGCCTTTCCGCGAGGAAAGGAAGGCCACCTAAAGTGTCTAAAAAGAAATCACAAATCAATCAAATAAAGGATAGCAGCGAAACCAATCAGTTAAGTGAAGCAAAAATAAAGGAACTTGAACAACGGATTACGGATTTAGAAATTGAGAACAAATTTTTAAAAGGATTGAGGAGACGTGTGGCTCAAAGAGTCAAGCGAGAAAAGAAGAAATAGTGACCGAAATCACACGTCTCCATGATGAAAAATATGCTTTAAAAGATATTCTTAGCGTTTTAAAGTTTCCTAAATCGACCTACTTTTATTGGAAAAATAAAGATGAGGAAATTGATAAGGATGCCGATTTAAAAGAGGAAATGAAAGACATCAGAGAAACCCATAAGGATTATGGTTATCGAAGAATGCGAGCTGAACTGCTTTCCCGTGGTTATAAGGTCAGTAAAAACAAAGTTCAACGCCTAATGAAAATTATGGGGATACAGGTCACTAGCTATACTAGAAAGACAAGAAAATATAATTCCTACAAAGGAACGATTGGAGAGATAGCGCCAAATCGTATCAACCGGCGGTTTGATTCGACCATTCCTTATCAAAAAATAACAACAGACACAACAGAATTTAAATACTACTATGCCGATGATTCTGGGAATTATCAAACTGGAAAACTCTATTTAGATCCTTACATGGATCTATTTAATCGAGAAATTATTTCTTTTAAGATAACACATCAGCCTAATGGACAAAGCATGTTGGAGGGGCTACAAGCTGCCATTGAAGCAAGTAAATTATGTCCATACAGAAGAACCTTTCATTCTGATCAGGGCTGGGCCTATCAAATGAAAAGTTACACCCGGCTCTTGAAGGATCACCGAATTTTTCAAAGTATGTCTCGTAAAGGAAATTGCTTAGATAATTCGCCAATGGAGAATTTCTTTAGTCTACTAAAACAAGAAGTCTACTATGGTCGGACTTATCATTCCTTTGAAGAATTAGCACAAGCGATTGAAGATTTTATAATCTATTACAATGGTGAAAGAATCAAAGAAAAATTAGATTTTAGGAGTCCTATAGAATTTCGTCTTCATCACGCTTCTTTCGCCGCTTAATGATTACACATAAACTTTAAACTTATCAAGAGCCGCTACGCTCTTCCTCTTGACAAGTTTAAATTTCTGAGTAAATGTGTCGGCAAGAAATAAGCAAGAACTGTAAGCAACAAAAAAGAGCTGGCCAAAGGCCAACTCACTATATATAAAGTCCAACTTATTGGGGTCACCATATCTTAGCTGACCTTTTTATTATGGATTGATTTTGGTTAGGCTTTTATGCCGTCGTTTTCAATATAGCTGGAAACAATGGTGGCCATCCCTTTGGCAGCAACGATAAGCGCGCCTTCATCCATAAAGAATTTTGGATGGTGGTGAGGGTAAGCGGGGTGAGCGTCTTGGTCATCACTGGCACAGCCAACCCATAAGAAGGCACTTGGGACCTCTTTCGCATAGAAGGCAAAGTCTTCGGAAGGTGGTTGGGGTTGGGTAGCTTCCACTTTCTTGAGTTCAGGATACTTGTTATCTTCTAGCGCTTTGACAGCAAATTCAGTCACTTTTGGATCATTGTAGAGGACAGGGTAACCTTTAAGGTATTCCATTTCGACAGTGACCCCAAAGCTGGCTTCTAAGCCTTTAACCTTAGCCTTGATTTCTTTTTCAATGGTTTCGCCGACTTCCGGTGACATGGAACGGACGTCGCCAGAGATTTTGACTTGGCCGTTGATGGCATTAGCGGCACCGGCAGCGTCGAAGTTTCCGATGGTAATGGACCCCACATCGAAAGGATTGAGGCGGCGGGAGACGATGCTTTGTACTTGGGTAACGAAATAAGCACCGGCAACGATAGCATCGTTAGAAGTGTGTGGTGAGGAAGCGTGTCCACCTTCCCCTTTAATGGTAAGGAAGAAGTTATCGCGACCAGTTTGGGCATTACCTTCTTTATAGTAGATCCCACCAACAGGCATGTTACTCATCACGTGCATACCGAAGACATTATCTACCCCATCTAAACAGCCAGCTTCCACCATGGATTTCGCACCACCAGGGCCTTCTTCTTCAGCGTTTTGGTGTAGGATGACAATCTTTCCTTGCCAGAGGTCTTTTAATTCGATAAAGGTCTCAGCGAGGATCAATAAGTAAGCCGTATGACCGTCATGTCCACAGGCATGCATGGCGTCGGTTTTTGAAGCGAAGTCAAGGCCAGTATCTTCTTTAATAGGTAGGGCGTCGAAGTCGGCGCGTAGGGCTACGGTCTTGCCTTCCTTGCCTGAATCAATTGTTACCACGATTCCATAACCATTACCGACATTACGTTCAACCTGACAATCTAGATCTTTATAGAAGTCAGCAATATAATCTGAAGTCCATTCCTCTTCAAAAGATTTTTCCGCATGTTCGTGAAGTTCACGACGAATTTCAATCATACGGTCATTCTTTTCCTCTAATTTTTCATAGAGTGTATCTAACAATTGACTCATATTTTTTCCTCCTTGGTAATTTGTTATCTTATGTTAAGATAAACTTATTATAGGAGCTTTGTTAAATAAAGACAAATAAGTTTGGTTATAAGGGTCCCAGATAGCCAAGCCTCTTAGACCTTGATAAAATAATCATGTAGTAAAAAACAATCAAAAAACGGCCCGTGGCCAAGTAAAGGATGGTTATGATGAATGAGACTTGGTATCAAGACCCCTATCCAGGAAAGTCCCGTAAATGGTTGGTTATTTTTAGTATTATCGCTTATTTTGTTGGTGAAACCATCATCCAGGGCCTAACCTTATTCTTTCTAGGCTCCAAGCAAAATATTGACTCGGCTATGGATGTCCTGCTCTTGTTAAATTCCTATCCCACAATCTATATTATCTTAGATATCATCTGGATTGCTCTCTTTATATGGGGATTGAGTGCTGGTGGGCTCAAGTTCTTTAGCCGGCAGAAAGTGACCAGCAAGTTTTTCTTTGACGTCTTAATTGGAGTGGTCTTAATCTTTGCCTTTCAATGGTTGATTGGAGGCTTGACCCAATGTCTCTATCCCGAACAGGTTGATTCAGTGAACCAGACCATTTTGCTGAACTCGGCTAACCAGATGCCCAATTGGAAGATCTTCCTTTGCTTCTGTATCCTACCGGCGATTAGTGAAGAGATTCTGACCCGGGGCCTAATCATGCGCTACTTTGTTCCTAAGCACCCTTTCTTGGGGATGGTTTTAGCGGCCGCTTTCTTTGCTACCCTCCACGCGTCAAATCTTTGGATTCATTGGCTGGGTTACTATGCCATGGGGATGGCGCTGGCTTGGACTTATTACCGGACCGGGCGGATCGAAGCCGCAATGACGGTTCACTTTATCAATAACTTTATTGCGACGATCCCCATGTACCTGTCTTAGTTATTTGCGAATGAATTGAGGGAGAACCGGCTTTTGGGCCGGTTCTTACTATATAAAGGGAGACTTGGTTGCGGACTGCCTATTGACGGGCTAGGAAAAATGTTTTTTAATGGATGCAGGAATGAGCTTAGGCATAAAGAGTACAAGGAGCGAATGTGATATGAATGAATGGTTACCAGAAGGGAAGCTATCGCTGGTGTCCACCAATTTCTTTCAAAGAAAGGCCCCGCTGTTGTGGGCCTGGCGAGAAGCCCCCGCATTAACAAATGATAGCGGCTGGCGTTTTTTAAGCCAGGCAGATACCACCACTTCTCTGAAGCATTCCCAGGCCAAACTAGTTAGCTATGAACAAGTCCTAGCCCTTGAGCCTGCCATTGCTTTTATTTACCGTTATCCTCTGGGAGCCGACATGCAGTTCTCTACCAAGACCACCCCACCTCACTTTGTCTACAATGATAGCTATGAGAGGGTACGTCCTATTCCAGCTAACGCAGATTATCCGATCGAGGACCCGGTCTTCAAACGTCACTTTCCTTCCTTTGTTCAGTCCTATCAGGGAGATAAGACTGGGTTAAGCTGGTCCTATCAGTTATCTCAGGAAGAACTGGCCCAGCTCAACCACTTAAATAGCGAACTTGTTACTTTCTTTAATCTTTGTTTGGGCCAAACAGATACTTTAGATAATGACTTGGACTACTATTTACTTGTTGGCCTGTCCTTAGGTTTCCTACATATTAGTGATGAAGCGAGACCTGTTGACCATTGGCAGGATAATGTCAATAATGTGATCGCCAATGCCCTCTTTACTCGCTTTTCATATCCTTTAGAAAAGGGCAAGCAGGTCGTCTTACAATTTCTAAGCGACCGCAAAAGTTCTCCAGTTGCCCAACAAATTCACCTTTATGGGGAGCAGATGCGCCTGTGGTACCAAGCCAATCAAAAGCAGCGGATCCAAGGAGAATACCAGGGTTTGCGAAATCATTATATAAAAGATTAAAAAAGCTCTTGTCAAACCTCATAAGCTGTGATAATATTTTACTCGTGCCTTTCTTCCAGGAAATACAACTTCCAGGGCGAAGGCAAAAGATTTAAAAAACTTGTTGACATCCTGATGAAAACAAGATATACTAATTTAGTTGTTTCTTTTAAAAGACAACCAAATATAATTTGTAAGCTGAGTGCTTCAAAAAATATTTAAAAAACATGTTGACATAAACATCATCATGTGATACTATATAATAGTTGTCAAAAGGACAGCGGTTATAAATTATAGACCTTTGAAAACTGAACAAAGAAGACGAACCAAATGTGTAGGGCATCAACATTTTGTTGATGAACCAACAATTCAAACAATAAGTCTAGACGAGACTATAACTAGTCAGCAAACAAATGAGCTATTCAACGCTCATGATTCTTTCATGAGAGTTTGATCCTGGCTCAGGACGAACGCTGGCGGCGTGCCTAATACATGCAAGTCGAGCGAACCGAAGAAGTGCTTGCACTTCTGACGTTAGCGGCGGACGGGTGAGTAACACGTAAGGAACCTACCGATAAGCGGGGGACAACATCCGGAAACGGGTGCTAATACCGCATAGGAAACACCACCTCATGGTGGTGTTTGGAAAGACGGCTTTGCTGTCACTTATCGATGGCCTTGCGGTGCATTAGCTCGTTGGTGGGGTAACGGCCTACCAAGGCAATGATGCATAGCCGACCTGAGAGGGTAATCGGCCACATTGGGACTGAGACACGGCCCAAACTCCTACGGGAGGCAGCAGTAGGGAATCTTCCGCAATGGGCGCAAGCCTGACGGAGCAACGCCGCGTGAGTGAAGAAGGTTTTCGGATCGTAAAGCTCTGTTGTAAGAGAAGAACAAATTGGAGAGTAACTGCTCCAGTCTTGACGGTATCTTACCAGAAAGCCACGGCTAACTACGTGCCAGCAGCCGCGGTAATACGTAGGTGGCAAGCGTTGTCCGGATTTATTGGGCGTAAAGGGGGCGCAGGCGGTTTCTTAAGTCTGATGTGAAAGCCCACGGCTTAACCGTGGAAGTGCATTGGAAACTGGGGAACTTGAGTACAGAAGAGGAAAGTGGAACTCCATGTGTAGCGGTGGAATGCGTAGATATATGGAAGAACACCAGTGGCGAAGGCGACTTTCTGGTCTGTCACTGACGCTGAGGCCCGAAAGCGTGGGTAGCAAACAGGATTAGATACCCTGGTAGTCCACGCCGTAAACGATGAGTGCTAGGTGTTGGAGGGTTTCCACCCTTCAGTGCCGGAGTTAACGCATTAAGCACTCCGCCTGGGGAGTACGGCCGCAAGGCTGAAACTCAAAGGAATTGACGGGGACCCGCACAAGCGGTGGAGCATGTGGTTTAATTCGAAGCAACGCGAAGAACCTTACCAAGTCTTGACATCCTTTGACCACTCTAGAGATAGAGCTTTCCCTTCGGGGACAAAGTGACAGGTGGTGCATGGTTGTCGTCAGCTCGTGTCGTGAGATGTTGGGTTAAGTCCCGCAACGAGCGCAACCCTTATTGTTAGTTGCCAGCATTGAGTTGGGCACTCTAGCGAGACTGCCGGTGACAAACCGGAGGAAGGCGGGGATGACGTCAAATCATCATGCCCCTTATGACTTGGGCTACACACGTGCTACAATGGATGGTACAACGAGCAGCGACCTTGTGAAAGCAAGCGAATCTCTTAAAGCCATTCTCAGTTCGGATTGTAGTCTGCAACTCGACTACATGAAGCCGGAATCGCTAGTAATCGCGGATCAGCACGCCGCGGTGAATACGTTCCCGGGTCTTGTACACACCGCCCGTCACACCACGAGAGTTTGTAACACCTGAAGTCGGTGAGGTAACCTTTGGAGCCAGCCGCCGAAGGTGGGACAGATGATTGGGGTGAAGTCGTAACAAGGTAGCCGTAGGTGAACCTGCGGCTGGATCACCTCCTTTCTAAGGATATATTCGGAATACATATTTGAGTCTTCTTTGTTTAGTTTTGAGAGGTCTATCCACATGGTTGATGGATTTAACCGGGCCTGTAGCTCAGCTGGTTAGAGCGCACCCCTGATAAGGGTGAGGTCGATGGTTCGAGTCCATTCAGGCCCATTACATGTTTATTATAGGACCATAACTCATACCCGGGGGATTAGCTCAGCTGGGAGAGCGCCTGCTTTGCAAGCAGGAGGTCAGCGGTTCGATCCCGCTATCCTCCATTGCAACGGAAACGTTGCAGATTGTTCTTTGAAAACTGAATACTATCATAACATTCCGCATTTCTATTTTTTGCGAGATAGAAATGTCAATAAACCAATTTTACCAAGCGTAAAAACCGAAAAAGAAAGAGTTTTAAAACTTTTCGCATCATACAACTTAACCGGTGGTTAAGTGAATAAGGGCGTACGGTGAATGCCTTGGCACTAGGAGCCGATGAAGGACGGGACGAACACCGATATGCTTCGGGGAGCTGTAAGTAAGCTTTGATCCGGAGATTTCCGAATGGGGAAACCTCATTGTTTTTATCGACAATGGTCCACGCAGTGAACACATAGCTGAGTGGAAGGTAGACGTGGTGAACTGAAACATCTCAGTAGCCACAGGAAGAGAAAGAAAAATCGATTTCCCGAGTAGCGGCGAGCGAAACGGAAAGAGGCCAAACCAGCGTGCTTGCATGCTGGGGTTGTAGGACTGATGGACGGGAGTGAATGAGCTAGTCGAACGCCATGGAAAGGGCGATCAGAGAGGGTGACAATCCCGTAGGCGAAAGCTCAGCCACCTCATTCAGTATCCTGAGTACGGCGGTACACGTGAAATTCCGTCGGAATCCGCCAGGACCATCTGGCAAGCCTAAATACTCCCTAGTGACCGATAGTGAACCAGTACCGTGAGGGAAAGGTGAAAAGCACCCCGGAAGGGGAGTGAAAGAGTACCTGAAACCGTATGCCTACAAGCAGTCAGAGCCCGTTAAGGGGTGATGGCGTACTTTTTGTAGAACGGACCGGCGAGTGACGATAGCAAGCAAGGTTAAGCTGAAGAAGCGGAGCCACAGCGAAAGCGAGTCTGAAGAGGGCGTTGAGTTTGTTGTCGTCGACCCGAAACCAAGTGATCTACTCATGTCCAGGCTGAAGGTGTGGTAAAACACACTGGAGGGCCGAACCCACGTCTGTTGAAAAAGGCGGGGATGAGGTGTGGGTAGCGGTGAAATTCCAATCGAACTTGGAGATAGCTGGTTCTCTCCGAAATAGCTTTAGGGCTAGCCTCGGATGATGACTATTGGAGGTAGAGCACTGTTTGATCGAGGGGTCCATCCTGGATTACCGACATCTGATAAACTCCGAATGCCAAATAGTTTAGTCCGGGAGTCAGACTGCGAGTGATAAGATCCGTAGTCGAAAGGGAAAGAGCCCAGACCACCAGCTAAGGTCCCAAAGTTTCAGTTAAGTGGAAAAGGATGTGGGGTTGCTTAGACAACTAGGATGTTGGCTTAGAAGCAGCCATCATTGAAAGAGTGCGTAATAGCTCACTAGTCGAGTGACCCTGCGCCGAAAATGTACCGGGGCTAAACTGAACACCGAAGCTGTGGATCCGTAGGATGGTAGGAGAGCGTTCTATAGGCAGAGAAGCATGATCGTGAGGACATGTGGAGCGTATAGAAGTGAGAATGCCGGTATGAGTAGCGAAAGACGGGTGAGAATCCCGTCCACCGAATGACTAAGGTTTCCTGGGGAAGGCTCGTCCTCCCAGGGTTAGTCGGGACCTAAGCCGAGACCGAAAGGGATAGGCGATGGACAACAGGTTGAGATTCCTGTACTTGTTTGATTTGTTTGAGCGATGGAAGGACACAGAAGGCTAAGCGGAGCGCGGAGATGGAAAAACGCGTCCAAGCAATGAGTGAGAAGGTGAGTGAAAGGCTTGCCTCAGATTTCATGAGTTGTGACGGGGAGGGAAGTTTAGTACCGAAGCCGCCGACGTCACGCTGTCAAGAAAAGTTTCTAGTGAGAATCAAACAACCCGTACCGCAAACCGACACAGGTAGTCGAGTGGAGAACACTAAGGTGAGCGAGCGAACTCTCGTTAAGGAACTCGGCAAAATGACCCCGTAACTTCGGGAGAAGGGGTGCTGACCGCAAGGTCAGCCGCAGTGAATAGGCCCAAGCGACTGTTTATCAAAAACATAGGTCTCTGCCAAATCGAAAGATGATGTATAGAGGCTGACGCCTGCCCGGTGCTGGAAGGTTAAGAGGAAGGGTTAGCCCTCGGGCGAAGCTCTGAATTGAAGCCCCAGTAAACGGCGGCCGTAACTATAACGGTCCTAAGGTAGCGAAATTCCTTGTCAGGTAAGTTCTGACCCGCACGAAAGGCGTAACGATTTGGGCACTGTCTCAACGAGAGGCTCGGTGAAATTGTAGTACCAGTGAAGATGCTGGTTACCCGCGACAGGACGGAAAGACCCCATGGAGCTTTACTGTAGGTTGATATTGAATGTTTGTGCCACATGTACAGGATAGGTAGGAGCCATCGAAGTCGGGACGCTAGTCTCGATGGAGGCACTGGTGGGATACTACCCTTGTGGGATGACCATTCTAACCCGCGACCATTAGCTGGTCGGGAGACAGTGTCAGTCAGGCAGTTTGACTGGGGCGGTCGCCTCCTAAAGTGTAACGGAGGCGCCCAAAGGTTCCCTCAGAATGGTTGGAAATCATTCGCAGAGTGTAAAGGCAGAAGGGAGCTTGACTGCGAGACCTACAAGTCGAGCAGGGACGAAAGTCGGGCTTAGTGATCCGGTGGTTCCGCATGGAAGGGCCATCGCTCAACGGATAAAAGCTACCCTGGGGATAACAGGCTTATCTCCCCCAAGAGTTCACATCGACGGGGAGGTTTGGCACCTCGATGTCGGCTCATCGCATCCTGGGGCTGAAGTCGGTCCCAAGGGTTGGGCTGTTCGCCCATTAAAGCGGTACGCGAGCTGGGTTCAGAACGTCGTGAGACAGTTCGGTCCCTATCCGTCGCGGGCGTTGGAAATTTGAGAGGAGCTGTCCTTAGTACGAGAGGACCGGGATGGACACACCGCTGGTGTACCAGTTGTTCCACCAGGAGCATGGCTGGGTAGCTATGTGTGGACGGGATAAGCGCTGAAAGCATCTAAGCGTGAAGCCCCCCTCAAGATGAGATTTCCCATACTTTTAAAGTAGTAAGACCCCTGAAAGACGATCAGGTTGATAGGTTTGGAGTGGAAGCTTAGCAATAAGTGGAGCGGACAAATACTAATCGGTCGAGGACTTATCCAAAGGATAAGGTTGTATGAGGTTTAAGGAAGGCATGATAGATTCAGTTTTGAGCGAACAAGCTCAAAAAAATAAATTGTACGGTGACGATGGCAAGAAGGACCCACCTGTATCCATCCCGAACACAGCAGTTAAGCTTCTTAGCGCCGAATGTAGTTGGGGGTTGCCCCCTGTGAGACTAGGACGTTGCCGTGCAATCTTATTTTATTCCGCAATAGCTCAGTTGGTAGTAGCGCTTGACTGTTAATCAAGATGTCGTAGGTTCGAGTCCTACTTGCGGAGTTATTTTTTAGGAATATTTTTGCTGCTGTAGCTCAGTTGGTAGAGCGTCGCCTTGGTAAGGCGGAGGTCACGGGTTCGAATCCCGTCAGTAGCTTTTTTTATTGCTTATATAATCGTTTTAAATGACTTAGTAAGGGAGAATGTTTTCGTTGACATTCTCTTTTTTTATTGATTAAAAAGGAAATGATCGCTTATGGCGAACAGCTGTGTTCTGTTATTCTTAGGCAAAAACCGTCTCTAGCATGGTATGATGATAGGAAAGATGTGAAGGAGTCTGTATATATGGAACATATTGAAACCTACCTTGCTCAGCTTGGTAACCGCAGCGATCAACGCACTGGAGCCGTTAATACACCAATTTATTTAAGTACTGCCTACGCTCACCCGGGTTTGGGTGAGTCAACCGGATTCGATTATTCACGGACAGCCAATCCCACTCGAAATATCCTACAAGAGGGGATTAAAAATTTAGAAGCGGGCGACTATGGTTTTGCCACGAGTTCAGGGATGGCAGCCATCCAACTCGTCATTGAAGGACTTTTAGAAGCGGGCGACCATGTTGTCACCTTGCAAGACTTATATGGAGGCACCTACCGCTACTTCCATGCCTTAGAAGAACGGGGCCAATATCGCTTTACTTACTGTTTAAGCGCAGAAGAAATTGACCAGGCCTTAAATGATGATATTAAATTAGTCTTCATTGAAACGCCAACCAATCCAATGATGACGGAATTCGATATCCAAGCCATCGCTGATAAGGCGCATGCTGTGGGGGCCTTGGTTGTTGTTGATAATACCTTCTATACCCCTGTCTTACAGCAACCTCTCCGCCAAGGGGCAGATATTGTAGTTCATTCTGCCACCAAGTATCTTGCTGGACATAATGATGTTTTAGCTGGCTTGGTAGCCTGTAGGGGCGAAGCCATTGGTGAAGCTCTAGCCTTCCAGTTAAATACCACAGGGGCAACTTTAGGTCCAATCGATTGTTGGTTAACCATTCGTGGGCTCAAAACTTTAGCCTTACGGATGAACCAACACCAGTCTAATGCCCAAGCCATTGTTGACTACTTAAAAACCGAGTCCTTAGTTTCCCAAGTCTTCTATACCGGTAAAGGCGGCATGGTAACCTTTGAAATGGCCGACCAAAGTAAAATCAATGACTGGTTACATGCCGTAAAAATATTTACCTTTGCAGAAAGTTTGGGTGGGGTAGAGAGTTTAGTCACTTATCCAAAGACCCAGACCCATGCCGATATCCCAGAAGAATTACGGCTTAAATATGGCCTCAATGATGGGATTGTCCGCTTGTCAGTGGGCATTGAAAATGGCCAAGACTTAGTCAAGGACCTAAGGAATGCATTTGATCAGATACGTTAGTTAATTATTGATAAAAGAGGAATCCATATGAATTTTCAAAAATTAAAATATGCCGTGGTAGTTGCCAACAGTGGTTCCTTTCGTGAAGCTAGCCGTCGCTTGTATATGGCACAATCTAGTTTGTCTACCGCGATTAAGGAATTAGAGGAAGAGTACCAAATTCAAATTTTTGAGCGTACTAAGCGGGGAGTATTCATTACCAATGAGGGCAGCGAGTTCCTCTCTTACGCCGAGGATATTCTCTCACAGGTTGAAACTTTAGAGAACCGCTATTTGGAAGATAATGAGCGGCGCTTGTTTTCTGTCTCAGGTCAGCATTATGACTTTGCTTGTGAGGCATTTAGCCAATTAATTGCTGAAGAGAGCGGGAATGGTTGGGATTTTCGTTTTTTGGAAACGTCAACCAGTCAAGTCTTAGAAGATGTCAAACGGTCTTATTCTGAGCTAGGGCTCTTATACATGAATGATAAAAACCAGCGGGTCATCGAACAATACCTCAACCGCTATGAGTTGGTCTTTCATCAATTGGGGAACTTCTACCCCCATGCCTTTGTAGGGACTAAGCACCCTTTGGCTGACCGTGACCAGGTGTCTTTAGAAGAATTGAGCCAGTACCCCGTGATTAAATTTGAACAAAGCCGGGGCTCTTCCATGCAATTTACCGAAGAATCTTTGGAGCCTGATTTTGAAGGACAAGAGGTTGTTTATGCTTCTGACCGGGCTACTGTTATTAATGTTTTAGCCAATACTCAGGCTTATTTGATTGGGTCCGGCCTAGTGACTTCCCCCTTTGCTGATTTAGAACGCATCATTCCTATCGAGGGGCAGGATAATAAGCCCAATAAAATTGGTTACATCGAAGCCCGCTATCGGAAAACTTCCCCCTTTGCTAAGCGTTACATCACCTTATTAGAAAATATGGTGAATTCATGATATTCTGATCTTAGTGAGTGACAGTGTAAGCATTATAAAGAGAGTGGGGCTTTGTCTCAGTCTCTAAGTAAACCACTAGGAAATGAGGAATGATTATGTCTTACGAAATTAAACAAGACGGTAATGCTTTTGTTATTGAAGGTGAAGATGGCCAAAGAATTGGCGAAATTACGTGGAGTCCGGCAGACCAATTTGTGATTGCTGACCACACTTGGACCCATCCTTCTCTTAGAGGAAAGGGAGTGGCTGGTCAGTTACTCGATCACTTAGTGGACTACATGAAGCAGGAAGATAAATACATCTTAGCCAGCTGCCCTTATGTGGTAGAAAAATTTAAACGCCAACCCCAAAAATACGACTTTATTAACTACCATAAACAAGTTCAAGATAAAGACTAATTCAGTTAGGATTAATCACTACTTTCTTTACACTTTATGAGAATGAGCCTACAATAGGGATAGTAACCTTTGACAAACCAACAAATGGAGGGGTATAGCGGATGAAAGCAATGATCTTATTAAGTAAGAATTATGAAGAAACCGAAGCAGTCGCAGTGATTGACATTTTACGTCGGGCTGAAATCGACATTGACGTGGTGGCTACTGAAGGTGACCTTGATACGGTGGGAGATCACAATATCACTATCCGAGCGGACTATCTCTTAGAAGATATTAAGGGAGCGGACTATGATATCTTGATCACCCCTGGTGGAGTTGGAGGGACCAATGCCCTTAGAGAAAACGATAAAGTTATCGACCTCCTCAAGGAACAATACCAATCAGATTCTAGTTATATTGCCAGCATCTGTGCGTCACCAAGAGTCTTAGATAAGGCTGGCATTTCCCAAGAAATTCGTGGGACTATTTTCCCAGCCCTTAGTGACCAAGTGACCTTTAAGGAATATGTGGCTGACGAGATTGTCGTTAATGACCAAGACCACCAAGTGATTACCTCACAAGGCCCAGCGACGGCTTATTACTTTGCCCTAGAAATTGTCCGGCAATTGAAGGGCCAAGAAGTCCATGACCAAGTGGCTAAGGCGCTCTTAATTCCTAATGTTGAAGCTGCGGTTAAGGCTTAATGTTTATTTATTTACTAAAAGCGCTGGTAAGATTTTACCAGCGTTTTATTTCGCCTGCCTTACCGCCGTCTTGCCGTTACTATCCCACTTGCTCGACTTATATGCTTAGAGCTCTAGAAAAGCATGGCTTTTTCAAGGGGACGCTGATGGGGCTGGCCCGAATTCTACGCTGTCAGCCCTATGCCCGCGGTGGCGTCGACCCAGTTCCTGATCATTTCAGCCTCAAACGCAATGACCAAGAAGTCAGCCCTAAAGAACGCCAAGCCTTAGCCAGATTAAGTAAGAAATGATAAAAAAGCTATTTAACAAATAGAATCTAAGAGCATTCGTTCCGCTTTTGAATTAGCTCGTTGAAGAGCCATGGCATCGGCTCGGGCCGAGGTCCCTCACCTAGCGAGCTTCAAACGGATCGTACGGCTGGAACCTACGATCCGTAATTCACATCGCTTGCTTTTTCATGGCTAACGACTAAATTCAAAGCTCCCCTACTGCTCAGATTGGTTTAATAGCTAGCTGTCAGAGATAAATAAGTTAGTAAACAAATTTCAAATTTTAACTTATACTTGTACTAATTTAACGAATTTATATTTAATTACTTGTGAAAGGTTAAAGACCCTAAAAAAGGAGTCCCCTCATTGAGGACTCCTTTTATGATGAAATCTATTATTCTTCTACCCCGTAAATGTCGGCGACTTTGTCAGCGATGCGTTGGGCATAGGTCAAGGCTAGGTCATCACTTTGGGCTTCGACCATGACCCGAAGTAAGTTTTCGGTACCGCTAGGACGGACTAAGACCCGACCTTCTTCCCCTAATTCACTTTCAACTGCATCAATTTCTGCTTTGACGTCCGCATTGTTCATGGCTTCTTCCTTGCCGGCGCGGGTCACTTTGACATTGATGAGCTCTTGAGGATAGGTAGGCATTTCATCAGCTAATTCGCTGAGTTTCTTCCCGGATTGTTTGAGGACGAAGAGCAACTGAATGGCGGTTAAGAGGCCGTCACCGGTCGTGTTGTGGTTCATAAAGATAACGTGTCCGGATTGTTCGCCACCTAGGGTATAATCGCCCTTACGCATTTCTTCAACTACATAACGGTCACCTACCTTGGTGACCTTATCATTCATCCCTGCAGCTTCAACGGCCTTATGGAAGCCTAAATTGGACATGACGGTAGCGACAATGGTGTCGTCTTTTAATTTACCATGGTCTTTTAGGTATTTCCCACAGATGTACATGATGTGGTCGCCGTCCACTAAACGGCCCTTGTCATCAACAGCAATGCAGCGGTCAGCGTCCCCATCAAAGGCAACCCCAGCGTCAGCCCCTTGTTCGAGAACCAGTTTTTGGAGTTCACCAGGATGGGTAGACCCGCAGTCATCGTTAATGTTTAGGCCATCAGGACGGGTAGCTCGTGCATAGAAGTCTGCATTTAAATCAGCAAAGAGACGGTTGACTAAAGGTGCAGCGGAACCATTAGCGGCGTCAATACATAGTTTTAAGCCGGATAAATCATTGCTAATGGTGGTTTGGAGAAATTCGAGGTACTTGGCTACCCCTTCTGGATACTCACTGACCGTACCTAAGCCTTGGGCGCTAGGACGAGGTAAGCTGTCCTCTTCTTGGTCTAAGTAGTATTCAATTTCAGCTTCTTGGTCATCCGATAATTTAAAGCCGTCACTACCAAAGAATTTGATGCCGTTATCCTTGGCCGGATTGTGGCTGGCTGAGATCATTACCCCAGCAGTTACCCCAGTAGTCCGGGTGAGATAAGCGACAGCTGGTGTGGTGATGACGCCTAGTTGTAACACTTCAATGCCGACAGATAACAGCCCTGAAATTAAGGCGTGTTCTAATAACTGACCAGAAATCCGTGTATCGCGTGCAACGAGGACACGGGGATGTTCTTGTTCTTCCTTGGCGTGTTGGAGCAAGACATAGCCACCAAAGCGACCTAATTTAAAGGCCAGTTCAGGGGTAAGTTCCTTATTGGCTTCTCCGCGAACACCGTCAGTTCCAAAATATTTTAACATGATATACTCCTTTGATTTACCAATCTTATTAACAATTCAATATACTACCACGATTTCAAGTCTTTGCCAAATTAGGGTGAACTAGATTTAGCCTCTGCTTGACTGCTAGATTCCCTTTGCCGGTTAGTGGCTGGTTGGCTTTCATCCTTGCTGGTCTCCTGCCTTGCTTGGCTAGAAGAATCACTAGAGGCTTCACTTCTTTGGCCGCTGTTTTTGGGCCGGGCGGTAACGGTTAGGGTAATGGATTCAGGCTCCATAGCTTCAACATTATCGGGGCGTTCTAGAGCCACTTGGACCCGTTGACTCTGGGTGATTCCGCTAACGTCAATATGACCGACTACCGCTTGGATAGCGGCAAGGGCTTTCTCATCGCCAAAGAGGGTTACTTGCCGGGTGGACCAGTTACTTAAGTCATAAGTGTAGTCATCATTGGGATTATCGAGGTCGATTTGGATAGGTACTGAGCTCCCCTGCTTACCGATGGCAATATCGACGCCAACTTGACTTGGGTTGGCGGTAATGTTTAAGATATTACCTTCGCGATCCTTAACAATGACCCGTCCACTGCCGTGGTAGTCGGAATTGGTATTGTTAGGGAGGCTGACGTCGACACTCACTGAGGAAATCTTGCTGAGGCTTTCAGCTGAACCTGTCAAGGTGACTTCTGCCGGAGTGGCCTTGGTTGCATGAATTTCATAACCCGGGGCCAAGTTGGTCGGATTAACATGGATTTCTACCGGGTATTTTTGACTTTGCAGTTGAGCAATATTGATTTCCACACTGGAAGGTGAGATTCGATAATTGAGGTCTTTAGAAATATTAGTCATGGTGAGTTGCACATAGTGTGACCCTTCGCCGAGTTCTTCCAGGTTTTCAGTCACGACCTTAAATTCTCGGGCTTGAAGGGTTTGGTCGATGATATTACTTGGACCTGAAATTTCCACAGAGACGGTTTCAGGGAGGCCAGTAATATAGTAGTCATCCACGTCGCCACTCACATAAACGGGGACGTCGGAGATGGTTTCTGACTTGGTTTCACTGATATTAGTGAAGAAACTGACCGGGTTATTATTATAGCGTTCCGCTTTGACAAAGATAAAGAGGAAAAGCGCTAATAAGAGTGAGAAAAAAATCATAGCGGCTTTATTTTCATAGAGCTTATTCATCTTTGTCACCTCCATTTTTCTTTTGGAAGATATTCTTCAAGAAGTGGTTGCCTTCGATGATGGAATCGCCGTCTTCACTCTCAGCAAAATGTTGGCGGAGTGTTTCGCGGATTTCTTCTTCAGAAAGGTCGCGCATAATTTTTCCTTTATAGGTGAGGGAAATGTCACCGGTCTCTTCAGAAACCACCACCACTACCGCATCGGTGACTTCACTGAGGCCAACCGCAGCCCGGTGGCGGGTGCCTAGTTCCTTAGGAATTTCGGGGTTTTCCGATAGGGGGAGGAAGCTGGCTGCTGAGCTAATCTTCATATCTTGGATCACCACTGACCCGTCATGGAGCGGTGTATTGGGAATGAAGATATTAATGAGGAGTTGTTCAGTAATATCCGCATCCAATTTGATTCCCGTGTTGGCATATTCGGTAAGCGATTGGGTATCTTCAATGGAAATTAAAGCGCCGATTCGTCGCTTAGCCATGTACTGGCAAGCCCGGATAATTTCTTCAATCATTTGCTCAACGGGGTCATTTTGGGTATTTCGTAAGTTTCTCATTCGTAAGCTTTGGCCGAGGTGGTCGAGGCCGTTTCTAATTTCCGGTTGGAAAATAATAATAATCCCGATGACTGACCACTGGATAATACTATTCATGATCCAGTCGATGGTTTCTAATTGAAAAACGGTCGAAACCATTTTAAAAAGTAAAAAGATAATGATGCCATTAAAGATATTGACTGCCCGCGTGCCCCGGATTAACTTGAGCAACTGATAGATGATGAGCCAAACAATCAAGATATCGATCAGGTCAAAGGCATGTGACCAGCTGAAAATTGAATCCCAATCCATCGTTTTCCCTCCTATTAGTGATGTTTTAAATTCATTAATAAGTATACCATAGACACTGTCTGACCAGGCTTTAGGTCTTTCTTAAATTATGGATAGTGGTGAGAGAATAGATGGAGGGGTGCTGGCTTAAAAATAGCCGAAAAACGAAAATTTTATGATAAATGAAAAAAATCGCCAATAACCCTTGCATTTTATAGGGAAATGGTGGTATATTAATTGAGTACTGATTTGGAGGGATAGCGAAGCGGCCAAACGCAGCGGACTGTAAATCCGTTCCTTCGGGTTCAGAGGTTCGAATCCTCTTCCCTCCATTTCTAATCATATTGGGGTATCGCCAAGCGGTAAGGCAACAGACTTTGACTCTGTCATGCGTTGGTTCGAATCCAGCTACCCCAGTTAAGTGAGACTGTACGAGTACGTGCAGTCTCTTTTTTTTGACTTTCAGTTGACGGAGAGAAGGCATGCTCAGCGATAGTAATTCCTGAATAAGCACAAAAAACTCCCTTAGTCCTTTCCAAATAGAGAAAGAACTGAGGGAGTTTTTGTGTTATTTGATTGGAAAACGGGGGAATTTATAAGGTAGGTGCTTGTTGAGGTACTTGAGGAAGAGGTAACCCAATTCAAAGTCCATCATCCCATGGAAGAGTGACGATACACCGAAGAGAATGAAGAGGGAGGCCCAGTAACCGTATTGGCCATCCAAACTGGTTAAGCCGGCGGTTACAAAGCAATGGATAACGATCATTTCCCCCAGACCGTGTAAGCTATTAATTCCGGCGTTAAAGAGGGTTCTCTTCCAAGGGTTCAAGACAAATTGGTTGGACCGTTGCAGAGTATAGGCACCCACTAGGGTAAATAAGAGGTGGGAAACTGCCCGGAAGACCACTGGTAAGGGAAAACCTGCCATCAAGAAACCAAATGAGGTTGCTAGGGCCACAAATGCGGCTGAGGCTGGTGAAATAAAGAGTGCCATATCAATGGCGATATGAGAGCCCAGGGTCCAGGAAAAGGGACCAAAAGCGATTTTAATGGGACTAATCATAGGGATAATGATACCGATGGCTGTTAGTAAGGCTACGGTAGTCATTTTGCCCGTATTTTTTTTGCTAACTGAAATACTTTCTTTCATTGTAATCCTCCTTGAACAATGAGTCCTAATATAATCGATATAAAAGCAAATAATGGTAAAAATTAAAAATTATCATAAGCTTAGCCCTTATTTTTGTCAAGTCTGTCTAAATTGATCACTTTTCGCATAAGGCTAGGGGTTTTGCTGCCTTGGCTTATGGTATGATAGTAAAAACAGTATCAGCTTTCTTGAGATTTTTAAGATCAGGAAAGTCAGTCCCTTTGGCTGGCTGAAAGTGGCTAGTCAGACTGAGTAAGGCGAGAAAGAAATAGGAGGCGGTTTAGTGATGGCTAATCCAAAACAAGTGTCTAATTTTATAAATCTGAACCAAGATATTATTGATGAATTAATTACCCTGGCTTTTAAGGAAGATATTCCTTATGAAGACCTGTCGACCAATGCGATTTACCAGGGGCAAGCAGCCCAGGTCGAGCTCTTAGCTAAGCAAGCGGGAGTGGTTTGTGGTTTGGATCTCTTCAAGCAGGTTTTCTTACATTTAGACCCTGAGGTTCAATTCGAGAGCTTGGTCCGAGATGGAGACCGGGTGGCTAAGCAAGAGACCTTAATGGTGGTCAAGGCGTCGGTCAATACCCTCTTAAGTGGGGAACGGATTGCCCTTAACTTCCTTCAAAGAATGAGTGGGATTGCTACGGCTACCCGTCGTTTTGTAGACGCCTTAGAAGGTAGTGGAATAAAGTTACTGGATACCCGTAAAACTACTCCGGCCTACCGTCCCTTAGAAAAATATGCAGTCCGGGTAGGGGGCGGCTATAACCACCGTTACTCACTCTCTGACCAAATTATGCTCAAGGATAACCATGTTGCTGCTGCCGGTGGGGTCAAAGAAGCCATCCAAGCGGCTAAGGCCTATGCCCCTTTTGTGAAGAAGATTGAAATTGAAGTCGAGGACTTGGACATGGTCAGAGCGGTAGTGGAGGCTGGAGCTGATGTTATTATGCTCGACAATATGGACCATGACACCATGGAGGAAGCCATTGCAATCATTAACGGTCAAGCGATTATAGAAGCTTCAGGAAACTTTACCTGGGACAATGTCGCGGATTATAAGGACCTAGCCATTGACTATATTTCTAGTGGGGCTATTACCCATTCGGCCGGAATCTTAGATTTGTCCCTCAAACATTTGAAAGTGAGGAAGTAGGTCTGTACCTCTTGAGGCAGAAATCCTTGATTTCTAATACCCATAGCTCAAGTTTTGCCCTGACTTTTGTTACAGCAAGGTTACAAGGCGACAGAAATGTTTCAGAAAATCCTTTTAAAATGTCAAAGTAATTAAAGGGCCTTAACAAGTCAGAAATCCCTTTTCTTCGTCTGGAAGCCATGATAGTATATTTCATGTCGACGAGGGAAAGACCTCGTTGAGAGATAAAAATGAATCTGAATGATTAAGAGGCTTAATCATATTAAATAGAAAAAAGAATGAACTTTGCACAGAAGAAAGGATTTTTATTACACATGAATATGAAGAAAGTTTTAGTAGGTACCTCAATCGCTTTATCAGCCTTAGTAAGTTTTGCTGCTGGGGAAACGACTGAAGCACACGCAGCTGAATGGCAAGCACGTTCAGTTGAAGAAATCAAAGCTGACTTCCAAAAATTAGATGACAACGAAAAAGTTTATGTCATTAAATCTGGTGACACCTTAAACGCTATTGCTCAAGCAGCAGACGTGAACACCAAAGAATTAGCTGAAATCAACAACATCGAAAATGCTAACTTAATCTTCCCAGGAACTAAATTAACCTTCAAATCTGACCAATCAGGTAAGGTTAATGAAGTTGAAGTAGAAAAACAAGGTCAAGCAGCTCAAGTTTACACCGTTGATGAAACTGCTGGTCAAACTTATCAAGCACCTGCAACTGTTCAAGCTGCACCAGCTGCTGCACCAGCACCTGCACCAGCTCCAGCTCCAGCACAAAGCGCTTACACTGGTTCTTCTTCATCCGCTAAAGAAATCATTGCTCAACGTGAATCTGGTGGTTCATACTCAGCAACTAACGGCCAATACATCGGACGTTACCAATTAAGCGCTTCTTACTTAAATGGTGACTACTCCCCAGCTAACCAAGAACGTGTGGCTGACCAATACGTAGCAAGTCGTTACGGTTCATGGGACAACGCTTTAGCATTCTGGAACGCTAACGGTTGGTACTAAGATAAAAAATAAAGTGCGACCCAAGTCGTATTAACTGAAAACTCCGGCTCCTTTGTAGTGACCCCCAAAAGTTGGACTAAGAATTCAACTTTTGGGGGTTATTTTTATGTCTAAATATTCATTAGAATTTAAACTGAATTTAGTAGGAGACTATATTGCGAAAAAAGGAAGTTATCGAACCTTAGCTAATAAAGCAGGAATAGATCCTTCTATTTTACGAAGGTGGGTTAATAACTATTATGAATTTGGTGTAGATGGTTTAAAGAAAAGGCGGACTCAACAGGTTTATACTGTTGAATTCAAATTAAATGCGATAGAATTGTATGAAAGTACGGAAATGAGTTATCGCGAATTGGCCAATTCATTAAACATGAATAATCCAAGTCTAATCGCTAATTGGCGAAGAGCTTATCATGAAAGAGGACTTGATGGCCTTTCCGCGAGGAAAGGAAGGCCACCTAAAGTGTCTAAAAAGAAATCACAAATCAATCAAATAAAGGATAGCAGCGAAACCAATCAGTTAAGTGAAGCAAAAAATAAAGGAACTTGAACAACGGATTACGGATTTAGAAATTGAGAACAAATTTTTAAAAGGATTGAGGAGACGTGTGGCTCAAAGAGTCAAGCGAGAAAAGAAGAAATAGTGACCGAAATCACACGTCTCCATGATGAAAAATATGCTTTAAAAGATATTCTTAGCGTTTTAAAGTTTCCTAAATCGACCTACTTTTATTGGAAAAATAAAGATGAGGAAATTGATAAGGATGCCGATTTAAAAGAGGAAATGAAAGACATCAGAGAAACCCATAAGGATTATGGTTATCGAAGAATGCGAGCTGAACTGCTTTCCCGTGGTTATAAGGTCAGTAAAAACAAAGTTCAACGCCTAATGAAAATTATGGGGATACAGGTCACTAGCTATACTAGAAAGACAAGAAAATATAATTCCTACAAAGGAACGATTGGAGAGATAGCGCCAAATCGTATCAACCGGCGGTTTGATTCGACCATTCCTTATCAAAAAATAACAACAGACACAACAGAATTTAAATACTACTATGCCGATGATTCTGGGAATTATCAAACTGGAAAACTCTATTTAGATCCTTACATGGATCTATTTAATCGAGAAATTATTTCTTTTAAGATAACACATCAGCCTAATGGACAAAGCATGTTGGAGGGGCTACAAGCTGCCATTGAAGCAAGTAAATTATGTCCATACAGAAGAACCTTTCATTCTGATCAGGGCTGGGCCTATCAAATGAAAAGTTACACCCGGCTCTTGAAGGATCACCGAATTTTTCAAAGTATGTCTCGTAAAGGAAATTGCTTAGATAATTCGCCAATGGAGAATTTCTTTAGTCTACTAAAACAAGAAGTCTACTATGGTCGGACTTATCATTCCTTTGAAGAATTAGCACAAGCGATTGAAGATTTTATAATCTATTACAATGGTGAAAGAATCAAAGAAAAATTAGATTTTAGGAGTCCTATAGAATTTCGTCTTCATCACGCTTCTTTCGCCGCTTAATGATTACACATAAACTTTAAACTTATCAAGAGCCGCTACGCTCTTCCTCTTGACAAGTTTAAATTTCTGAGTAAATGTGTCGGCAAGAAATAAGCAAGAACTGTAAGCAACAAAAAAGAGCTGGCCAAAGGCCAACTCACTATATATAAAGTCCAACTTATTGGGGTCACCATACTTAGGCTGGAGTTTTTTTATTTAAGCGGTTTTCGGGACCCAGCCGTAACTCTGCCTTGAATAAGTAAGCGGTTTCTGCTATAGTTAGAAAGTACTCACAAGAGGTGCTTTTGCTGAGATAGGTGGAAACCTGGACTCTTTGAACCTGAGAAAGTTAAGACTTGCGTAGGGATGTGAGAATTCAAGTATCGTAATATAGTCTAACCAGGATCTTTGGTTAAGATGAAACGATAAGAAGTCCTGCAAAGTACACTTAGTGGAGTATACTTTGCAGGGCTTTTTCTGTTTATGAACGAGATTCCTGCAAGTGATCTTTTAGCGATTAAGAAGAATAAGAGAGATGAGAATATGTCTAAAAAAACAGCCATTCCCTTTGCTAAATATTGTCAGCAGGTCAAAGAGAAGTCTCCGCTGATCCAAGTTTTAAATAATTATGTCACTATTCATGATGTGGCCAATGTGATTTTGGCCAGTGGCGGGCGTCCTGTGATGACCGATAACTTACCTAATAGTAAGGATGTGGTCAAGACGGCTGACCTTTTGCTATTGAATGCCGCTAGTCCCAGACCTAATCAGGAATTGTTGGACCTTGCCGCCATAGCGAAAAATGACCACCATCCCGTGGTCTTAGACCCAGTGGGGGTTTCAGCTATGCCGTTTAAATTAAAGCTCTGTCAAGAGCTGATTGACCGGGGTCTAGTAAGGGCGGTAAAGGGGAATGCTTCGGAAATTCGAAGCCTCCTCTTTGAAAAAAGCCAAGGATCTGGGGTCGACCTGGGTCCTGGAGACGAGGTAAGCTTAGCCAACCTGGCTGATTTTGCTCCGGACTTTAAAGCTTACGCCCAAGAAAAGGAATTATCCTAGCCATGTCAGGCCCGATTGACTTAGTGACTGACGGCGAGCGGCTGGCAGTCATTGAAAATGGCCACTCTTGGATGGCTTCCTATACGGGGTCAGGTTGCCAGTTAAGCGGCGTCCTAGCTAGCTTTTTAGCCGGTAATCCGGATGAAGATCCTTTTTACCTAGCTACAGCTGCCATGATTAGCTATGGGGTGGCGGGAGAAATTGCTGCTCAAGTGCTCCAGCCTTATGAGGGCAATGCCACTTATTCCAACCGAGTGATTGACCAGGTCTTCTTATTAGAGGCCAAAGAATTAGAAAGGAGAGCCAAGTATGACATTCAATAAAAATGATTTATTGGTCTATGCCATTACGCCCGACCGCTTTGACCATGACGAATTAATCCAGCAAGTCAAAGAGGTCTTAGCAGGAGGGGCGACGATTTTACAGTTACGTTTAAAGGACCATCCTTTTAAAGACCAAGAGGATAAGCTGGCTCTAACTAAAAAAATCAAAGCCCTCTGCCAAGAAGCAGGTGTCCCCTTTATTATCGATGATGACTATGAACTGGCCCTGGCGGTAGATGCTGACGGCCTCCATGTTGGAGAAGATGACCTGCCAGTTGACCAGGCTAGACAACTACTCGGCCCGGAAAAAATTATCGGGGCTTCGGCTAAGACTTTGGATACCGCTCTAAAAGCCCAAGCGGCTGGTGCAGACTATTTGGGAGTTGGCGCCCTCTATCCGACCCAGTCTAAGGCCAATGCCCAAGGAACTAGTCTGACTACCCTGAGAACGATTGCCCAAGGGGTCAATATTCCCATTGTAGGCATTGGTGGGATTAGCTTAGATAATATGGCCAATTTACGGGACCAGGGTTTGGCTGGGGTGGCACTAATTTCCGCCCTATTTAAAGCGGAGGACCCCTACCGAACCACGCAAGCCGTTCGCCAAGCTGCTGAAAGGCTTTTTAAACTCCAAGCCGTCCTTACCATCGCCGGCTCAGACTCAAGCGGTGGAGCCGGAATTCAAGCAGACCTCAAGACCATGCAAGCTAATGGAGTCTTTGGTATGAGTGCCATTACTTCAGTGACCGCCCAAAATACTAGGGGTGTGACCGGGGTCTATGATCTCAGTCCAGAGGCCTTGGCTAGCCAACTCCAAGCGGTCTTCGAGGATATTCCTCCGGCTAGTGTCAAGATTGGTATGGTTTCCCAAGTGGAATTAGTAGAGGAAATCGCCAAAGCCCTTAAAACCTACCAGGCTAAAAATGTCGTAGTGGACCCGGTCATGGTCGCAACGAGCGGGTCCAACTTGATCCAGGACCAAGCGGTGCAGGTCTTAGCTGACCAGGTCTTCCCGCTCGCTTGCTTAATTACTCCCAATATTCCTGAAAGCCAGGTCTTAGCGGGACAAGACATCCATTCGGCAGCCGATATGGAAGCCGTCGCTAAGACGATTAGTCAGACCTACCAAGTCGCTGTCCTCTGTAAGGGTGGCCATCGGGTCAATGACGCTAACGATGTCCTGGTTACCCCTGAGGGCGAGGTCCACTGGTTTAGGGGTGAGCGGGTTGATAATCCCAATACCCATGGGACTGGCTGTACGCTATCCAGTGCCATTGCCAGCAACCTAGCCAAGGGTGATGACTTAGTCACTGCCATTGCTCGGGCTAAGACCTATCTCAGCCTGACCCTTAAAGATCAATTAGATCTTGGCCAGGGGAGTGGCCCCTTGAACCATGGCTTTGGCCTCTTGACTTATTACCCCACTGACCATTAATTTGCTTTAGCTTCCCTTAGCCAATAGTTTTTAGTCTTTCAACCCTTCTACGAGGCTAGACCTGCTAGGGGAAGCGTATCTGTACACCGATAAGGGTCATGATAGCTTGTCATGGCCTTTTTTCTATATTTTGGAAAAGTGTGGGGACTGTTTTTAGCATAGAGCATATTTCTTCTTATATTGTGAAAACAAACACATATTTTCTCTTTTTAATTAAAATATAAAAATATTCTTTTAAAAGTTGTAAGCGATTACAAGGTTAAATTACTAATATTTAAGTAATTGTAAGCGGTTATAGATAAAAAGAAAACAAAAATAACTTGCTTTTTATTTGTGAATAATTTAACATAATAGCCATAAAGATGAAAGTCATTAAAAATCAAAGAAAGGTTAGGAATAACAATGGCTAAAGGAAAAGAACAAAAAGTAGATATTCCACAATTTATCGATGAGACAGTGGCTAAGGCTAAACAGGCCTTAGAAGATTTTATGGCCTTAGACCAAGAGCAAATCGACCATATTGTTACTAAGGCGTCGATTGCTGCCTTAGACCAACATGGGGTCTTAGCTAAACATGCCGTTGAAGATACTGGACGGGGTGTCTTTGAAGATAAGGCCACCAAGAACTTATTTGCCTGTGAACATGTGACCAACCACATGCGCCACTTGAAAACAGTAGGTATTATTGATCGTGATGAGGCCAAGGGATTGACCTATATTGCTGAACCGGTCGGGGTAATTTGTGGGATTGTTCCTACTACCAACCCAACATCGACAGCAATCTTTAAGTCCTTGATTTCTTTGAAGACCCGTAATCCCATTGTCTTCTCCTTCCACCCTCAAGCGCTGGAATCTTCCATCCATGCGGCCAAAGTGGTGCGGGACGCAGCGATTGCGGCAGGGGCACCTGAAAACTGTATCCAATGGATCGATCCAAAACATGCCTCGATGGAAGCCACCAATTTACTGATGAACCATCCTGATGTGGCTACTATCCTTGCAACCGGTGGATCGGCCATGGTTAAGGCCGCCTATTCTTGTGGCAAACCTGCCTTAGGTGTGGGACCTGGGAATGTACCTGCCTATGTTGAAAAAACGGCTAACCTCAAGCAAGCCGTGAATGATATTGTCATGAGTAAGGCCTTCGATAATGGGATGGTTTGTGCTTCAGAACAAGCTGCCATTGTTGACAAAGAAATCTACCCTGCCTTCATTAAAGAAATGAAGTCCTACCATGTTTACTTTGTCAACCAAAAGGAAAAAGCTCTCTTAGAAGAATTCTGCTTTGGAGCTAAAGCCAATAGTGAGGCGGTTGACCAAGCCAAACTCAATGCCGATATTGTTGGAAAATCAGCGGTTTGGATTGCTAAAGAAGCTGGCTTTGAAGTCCCTGAGGAAACCGTGATCCTAGCAGCGGAAGTTCCTGAAGTGGGCCCAGCCCAACCCCTTACCCGAGAAAAATTATCTCCAGTGCTTGCCATCTTAAAGGCTGAGACGACCGAAGATGGGATGGCCAAAGCTGAAGCCATGGTCGAGTTTAATGGTCTAGGTCACTCCGCCGCCATCCATACCAATAACCACGACTTAGAAATCGAATACGCCAAACGGGTAAAAGTGGCCCGGGTCATTGTCAATGCACCGTCAACCTTTGGGGGGATTGGGGATGTATATAACTACTTTATTCCCTCCTTAACCCTAGGCTGTGGGTCTTATGGACATAACTCTGTAGCTGGTAACGTGGGACCTTTAGATTTGATTAATATTAAACGAGTAGGGGAGCGGCAAAATAACATGCAATGGTTTAAAGTCCCTCGGGTTTACTTTGAAAAGAATTCCATTAAATACTTACAAGAATTAGACCATGTGGAAAGGGTATCGATTATTTCAGATAAAGGCATCGCCAAACTCGGCTTTGTCCAAAAAGTCATTGACCAACTCCAACAACGGCAAAATAAGGTGGTCTATGATGTCTTTGATAACATTGAACCGGATCCAGATATTTCCACGGTTCAAGCGGGTGCTGACGCCATTCGTGCCTTCCAACCGGATACCATTATTGCTATTGGTGGGGGATCGGTTATGGACTCCGCTAAGATCATGTGGCTCTTCTATGAACGTCCTGACGTTGACTTCCGCGACCTGGTTCAAAAATTCATGGATATTAGAAAACGGGCCTTCCGTTTCCCAGCCCTCGGTGACAAAGCCCAATTAGTGGCTATCCCAACCACCTCAGGGACAGGTTCCGAAGTAACGCCTTTTGCGGTCATTTCCGATAAGAAGAACAATAAGAAGTACCCGCTTGCTGACTACGCCCTCTTACCTAAGGTAGCTATCGTGGATTCCAGCTTTGTTGAAAAGGTACCAAGTCGGGTAACTGCCGCTACCGGGATGGACGTCTTAACCCACGCTATTGAGGCTTATGTATCTATCTTTGCCTCAGACTATACCGATGGACTCTCTCTTCAAGTTATTAAGCTTGTCTTTGACTACTTGGAAAAATCGGTCAAAGACTTTGACCCGCTAGCTAGAGAGAAGATGCATAATGCGGCAACCATGGCGGGGATGGCCTTCGGTAACGCCTTCCTGGGAATTGTTCACTCCATGTCCCATAAGATCGGTGGGGTCTTCCATACCGTTCACGGGGAAAACAATGCCATCCTTCTGCCTTATGTGATCCGCTACAACGGCGAAAAACCAGGTAAACTTTCTACCTGGCCAAAATACAACTACTACAAGGCTGGTGAACGTTACCAAAACATTGCCCGTATGCTAGGATTAAAGGCCAATACTGTCGATGAAGCCGTTGCTTCCTTGGCCCAAGCCTGCTATGAACTCGGTGAAAAAGTTGGTCTCCCAATGAGCTACCAAGCCCAAGGTCTTGACAAGAAAGAATGGGAAAAGGCCTTAGAACAACTGGCTTATGATGCTTATGAAGACCAATGTACCCCATTAAACCCTCGTCTGCCATTAGTTCCTGATATGATGGCCATGATGCGGGCGGCTTACCAAGGTTATGGTAAGGCACCAGAGCCAATTAAGAATAAGTAAGAAATTCCTCTTATTTACATAGAAAAAGTGAGCCCCAAGCAGCTCACTTTTTTCTTTTATTATCAGATTTTTATTAATTCAAACGATCCTTTTGCCAGATGAAGCCCATGTGGCGGCCCTTAGTTTGGTTTTGGCGGTAGGAGAAGCCTTGGGGGCTGGCATAGGTATCCATAGGGTCCACTTGGATGTTTTCGGGACGGATACCTAAATGGAGGCATTGATTTCTGACCACGGCTTGGTTATCAATGTGCCACTTACCGCTGTCTGCTTGGTAGGAGATATTTCCCTCTGAACCCTCCAAGTCCTTGAATTGAAGATAAACATCCTCATCGACTTCAAAGTGTTTTTGGGATAAGGCTGGACCAATTTGAACGTGGATATTTTCTGCTTTGACCTCAGGATGATCGGCAAAGATTTGCTCAAAGGTTACTTGGGTAATGTTTTGGACCGTACCCCGCCAGCCGGAATGAATGACACCAATCAGGGGAGTCTTTTGGTCGTAGAAGAGAATAGGAACGCAGTCAGCAGTGAAAATCCCTAACATGAGCTCCTCATCAAAGCTGTAGAGGGCATCGGTTTGGGGAATAGCCGTGTCATTGGATAAGGCACCCTTGCCGCCGTCAGCCAAACTAACTTCTACTGCTCGTTTGGAATGACTTTGATGGGCTTGGACAAAGTGGTCGGGACTGATATGGGTCGCTTGGAAAAAAGCCCGGCGGTTAGCTAAGACCGCATCTAAGTCCTGATAGGAGTGGATTCCCATATTGCCGGCTTCGGGCAGGTCTGGATCTCTTAGGGTGATCCCCATTTGTAAGTGGGGGTTATTGTAATAGTAGTGAATAGACATCAGGAACACTTCCTTCTATAAAATAATGGCAAAGTATCTTGCTTATTATAAGCGGATTTTTTCCCACCCGCAATCCTTAGGCCTTGTTCATCCCACAATTGATCTGATTTTCTGGATAGTGACCCTAGAGAAAATTTGTTATACTAGGGAAAGATTCTTTAAGAGGAGTGCTTGTTGTGAATAAGGAAAAACATGGTTTTGTTGAAAGTGAAAAAATCGTTTCAAAAGAGCAAGGAGCGGTCATCCACCAATTTCGCCATCCGGCTTCAGGAGGCCAGGTGATTTGGATTGCAAATGATGACCCCCACCGAGCCTTTGGGATCGGTTTTTTAACCCCAGCTAAGGATTCTACCGGAGTAGCGCACATTGTTGAACATACGGTCCTATCTGGCTCGCGGAAGTATCCCGTCAAAGACCCCTTCATGTATATGCTCAAAAGCTCCATGAATACTTTTTTAAATGCCATGACTTATAAGGACATGACCCTCTTTCCGATTTCGTCCATGAATGAGACCGACTTTGAAAACTTAATGTCGATTTATTTGGATGCGGTCTTTTTCCCGCGGATGTATGAAGAAGAAAATATCTTCCGCCAAGAAGGCTACCATAAGGAGCTCCATCATCTGGAAGATCCCATCACCATTACCGGGGTGGTCTACAATGAAATGCGGGGTGTTTATTCCGATTCGGATGCGGAGGTCTGCCAGCAAATTGATGCCAACTTCCATCCTAAGACGAGTGTGGCTTATGAATCGGGCGGTTATCCCTATGATATTCCTAAGCTCTCCTACCAAGATTTCCTTGCCTTCCATAAGAAACATTACCGGCCTGATAATGCTTTAGTTGTCCTCTATGGCGATATCCAGATTGACCGGGTCTTAGGCCAGCTAGACCAGGAGTATTTCTCCCATTTCCAAGCCGGCGATGATCCGATCCAATTAGACTTAGCTGACCTTCCCGAAGGCGACCAGCGGATGACCCTTTATTTTGATGCTGATGAGAAGCAGGAGGAAGAAGGGCTGGCTTACCTGTCCTATAATATTCCTTTTTCAAAAAATCAGACGGTTGAAGATGGCTTTTTATATGGGATTATCATGAACGCCCTAGCCAACGGCGAGTCCAGCCCCCTTCATAAGGCCCTAGTTGAGGGCGGCTACTGCCAAGATGTATCGGTCTATAGTTCAGGGACCTATTACAATGACTTTTCCCTAGTTTTAGAAAAGGTTGACCCTAACCAGGTTGACACCATTATTGAAGTGATTGAAAGAACCTTAAAGAAAATTGCCGACCAGGGTCTAGACCGCGATTTGGTCAAGGCCTGCCTCAACCAAACCGAGCTTCAACTCCGGGAAAAGGGCGGATCTTCACGGGGAGTCAAGACCTTTATCCAATTAATGTCGGCTTGGCGCTATCTAGACCGCCCGCTTGAAGTCTTGTCCTATGAAAAGATCCTCAGTCACTTGGACCAAGTTCTCTCATCCACTCAGTTGGAAGACTTAATCCGAGACCGTCTCGTTGACTTCAACTCGCGCTTGGTCATTGTCCACCTGCCTAAGCAGGGTTACCACCAGGCCAAAGACCAAGACTTGGCCCAAAGTCTGGCCCAAGAAAAGGCCCAGGCTAGTGATAATGAGCTTGAGGCTTTGATTCAAGAAAATGCTGATTTGAAGGCTTACCAAGAAGCTCCCGATAGTCCAGCAGCCCAAGCTAGTCTACCAAAACTGACCTTAGCTGATATTGAAGCGGAAATTACCGATGCCAGTGAAGAAGAGATCAATCACCCGACCTTAGGCAAGATCCTCTACCATCCCCAAGCCGCTAGCCAAGGGATTGTCTACTTTAATTTTTCTTTTTCAGCCAATCATTTAACCAGTGGCCAGCTCTTTTTATTAAAGACCTGGACCATTCTCCTAGGGGCCTTGGGAACGGCTTCCTATACTTATGAAGAGATCGAAGTCCAATTAATCCAGTTAACGGCTGGCTTAACCACTCGACCAAAAATTTATCTGGATAGCCAAGAGCCGGGCCACTTTAACTTGCAGGTCCAAACCAGCTTTGCGGCCATGGCGGATAAGAGTCAAGCTGCCCTGGACTTAGTCAAAGAGATCTTAACCAGCACCCGCTTTGATGACCACAAGCGGATTAAGAATATCCTTGACCGGGTCAAATACCAAATGGAGCAACAATTTGACCAAGCCGGCCATCAATTAGCTATGGGACTGCTCAAAGCCCAATATTCACCGGCCCAAGCCACTAGTCAAGCCCTGGGGGGCCTAGATTACTATGACCAATTAGCTGATTTCTTGGCTGACTTTGACCAGGCTCTCCCTGGTCTCCTTGAAGACTTAGCCCACTTCCATGAGCAAGTGCTCTGCTCCAATACGGCAACCGTCGCGGTGACAGCAGGGCCAAATGACAAAGATCGCTTGATCGACCAAGTTCACGACTTTTTAGCTGACTTGCCGCAAAGCGACCAAGCCGGATTAGACCATATGAAAAATCCCGCTCCCTTACATGAAGCAGGTAATATTGGCTTGATGTCCAATAGTAATGTTCAATATGTGGTCCAAGGCGGTCCCCTAAAAGACTTAAAGGCAAATCAAAGAGGTCAACTCCCAGTCTTTACTAATATAATGAGTAATGAAATCCTCCATGAAAAAATCCGCGCCCATGTAGTGACCCCCAAAAGTTGGACTAAGAATTCAACTTTTGGGGGTTATTTTTATGTCTAAATATTCATTAGAATTTAAACTGAATTTAGTAGGAGACTATATTGCGAAAAAGGAAGTTATCGAACCTTAGCTAATAAAGCAGGAATAGATCCTTCTATTTTACGAAGGTGGGTTAATAACTATTATGAATTTGGTGTAGATGGTTTAAAGAAAAGGCGGACTCAACAGGTTTATACTGTTGAATTCAAATTAAATGCGATAGAATTGTATGAAAGTACGGAAATGAGTTATCGCGAATTGGCCAATTCATTAAACATGAATAATCCAAGTCTAATCGCTAATTGGCGAAGAGCTTATCATGAAAGAGGACTTGATGGCCTTTCCGCGAGGAAAGGAAGGCCACCTAAAGTGTCTAAAAAGAAATCACAAATCAATCAAATAAAGGATAGCAGCGAAACCAATCAGTTAAGTGAAGCAAAAATAAAGGAACTTGAACAACGGATTACGGATTTAGAAATTGAGAACAAATTTTTAAAAGGATTGAGGAGACGTGTGGCTCAAAGAGTCAAGCGAGAAAAGAAGAAATAGTGACCGAAATCACACGTCTCCATGATGAAAAATATGCTTTAAAAGATATTCTTAGCGTTTTAAAGTTTCCTAAATCGACCTACTTTTATTGGAAAAATAAAGATGAGGAAATTGATAAGGATGCCGATTTAAAAGAGGAAATGAAAGACATCAGAGAAACCCATAAGGATTATGGTTATCGAAGAATGCGAGCTGAACTGCTTTCCCGTGGTTATAAGGTCAGTAAAAACAAAGTTCAACGCCTAATGAAAATTATGGGGATACAGGTCACTAGCTATACTAGAAAGACAAGAAAATATAATTCCTACAAAGGAACGATTGGAGAGATAGCGCCAAATCGTATCAACCGGCGGTTTGATTCGACCATTCCTTATCAAAAAATAACAACAGACACAACAGAATTTAAATACTACTATGCCGATGATTCTGGGAATTATCAAACTGGAAAACTCTATTTAGATCCTTACATGGATCTATTTAATCGAGAAATTATTTCTTTTAAGATAACACATCAGCCTAATGGACAAAGCATGTTGGAGGGGCTACAAGCTGCCATTGAAGCAAGTAAATTATGTCCATACAGAAGAACCTTTCATTCTGATCAGGGCTGGGCCTATCAAATGAAAAGTTACACCCGGCTCTTGAAGGATCACCGAATTTTTCAAAGTATGTCTCGTAAAGGAAATTGCTTAGATAATTCGCCAATGGAGAATTTCTTTAGTCTACTAAAACAAGAAGTCTACTATGGTCGGACTTATCATTCCTTTGAAGAATTAGCACAAGCGATTGAAGATTTTATAATCTATTACAATGGTGAAAGAATCAAAGAAAAATTAGATTTTAGGAGTCCTATAGAATTTCGTCTTCATCACGCTTCTTTCGCCGCTTAATGATTACACATAAACTTTAAACTTATCAAGAGCCGCTACGCTCTTCCTCTTGACAAGTTTAAATTTCTGAGTAAATGTGTCGGCAAGAAATAAGCAAGAACTGTAAGCAACAAAAAAGAGCTGGCCAAAGGCCAACTCACTATATATAAAGTCCAACTTATTGGGGTCACCATATACTTGAGGGCTTTTACTATGGATAAAATAAATTTTAAGACTTATTCATCGCCTCCCTTGTTACGGAAGCCTTTCATGAAGTGGCGGACTCTCGGGATGGCATAGGTCATCATTTGGTAGAGGCCAGGGATGAGGACATAGTCAAATTCACCGATTTTATCGGAAACCTTGGTCCCCCACATGCGCTTGAAGACCCAAAGTCCCCGGTAAGGCGAGTCTTCATCCGGATCCACGCTGACCCCACCAAAGTCATAGGTAGTGGCGCCTTTATCACGAGCAAAACGCATGAGGTCGTATTGGAGTTGGTAGTTGGGGCTGAGCTTGCGGTAGTGGTTGGAAGAGGCCGCATAGAGATAGTAGGCCTTCTTACCGCAGAAGCAGAGAATGGCTGCTGATAGGGGTAGACCGTTGGGGTGGTCTTTGCGCAAGTCGTCCGCGTCCGCAATTAATTTTTCTTGCTTGGCTTGCCGGGTGGCTAGTTCCTTTAATTGGTTGTCTTTCTTCTTACTATCACGGCGGGCTTCCACCTTTTCCCGGTCTTTTGCGATTAGGGCCAGTTCCTGGCGGGCTTCTGCTTCCATCTTGTCAGGCATTAACTTAATCATAAAGTAATATAAATGGCCTTGGGGATGGAGGTTGTCGTAGAGGGCTTCAAAGTAGGAAATATCCCGGGTAGCAAAACCGTCCCGTTCCCCGGTTTCCTCCATCAAACGGTGGAAGACATCCAATTCTTCCCGGCTACCTTCAAAGACTTCTAGCCCCGACTTCATGGCCTTACGAACCAGGTTTCTGGTCTTGGCTTCGTAGGAATTCAAGAGGTCCTCGTCCGATTGGTCGATGGGCGTGTACATGGTTTGGCGGGGTTGGATATACTGTTCGCTCATCCCATCTTTAAATCCGGTATGGCGAAAGCCCAGGGTTTCTAAGAGTTTTAAGGTCTCTTCATTGCCTTGGCGTTCTAAGTCTGGGTCGATCTTAAGGTAGACGGCGTGTTCTTCTTTAGCGGCCTTGACTGCGGCTTGGGTGATGGCTGCTACGGCATCGTGGTTGTCATAGTCGACCACAAAGCCCCGGGAGGCATAGGCAAAGGTCAGGGGCGTGCCTTTAATTTTCTTAAATTGAATGTTAGCGACAGCTTGGACTTGGCCGGCTTCATCCGCCACGGCAACATTTTTGGAGTACCAACCGGTAAATTCCTTGGCCTTGGCCCAGTCGGTCAGCTGCAATAAGTCCCCATTTTGATTGTTTTCAACGAAGTGGTTGTGGTCCGCATCACTTAATTGGACGCTATGGTATTGAGTCATTTATTTTCAAATCCTCTCGCAAGTTTTACTACTCCCTTAATCTTACCACGGCTTTGATTTTTTTGAAAAGTTGACCCCGATTTTAAGGAAAGTTTTAGGCCAAATCGTCTTATTTTCCCTGCTGGGCTAAATGATGGCTGTTGTTCGCCTGACTTTTAGCCAGGTCGCGGTAGAAGTTGAGCCAGATTTGCGCCACCCGGTCCTCACTGTAGTAGTGGGAGGCCGCTTGAGCCTTGTCCTGGTAGGTTTTGAGACTTTGGGGGTCTTGAGCCAGTTGAACAATCTTTTCGCCCATGGCGGCTCGGTCAGCACAAGGAATATAGTAGCCCCCTAAAATATCCTGGTAGAGGTCCAAGTCGCGCAGCATAACCGGAGTTTGGCAGGCAAAGGCCTCGAGAATACTCATGGGAAAGAGCTCGCTGTAACTGGGCAGGAGGAAGAGGTCGGCCAGGTTATAATACTTGACCATGTCAGATCGGTCCACCACCCCAGTAAAGTGGACATTGGCTGGCAGGTGTTTGAGGGCTTCCTGGTAGCGATCATGGTCATCACTCAACTTCCCAAAAGTAAAACCACCCACCCAGTAAAAGCAAATCTCTGGATGGTCGACGCCTAACTGGATAAAGTCATCGATCCCCTTACGACCCTGGATTTGTCCCACGCCTAAAACGACAAAGTCATTGGGACTGAGACCTAGTCCTTGGCGGAAACTAGCTTTTTCTTTCTTACTTTGTGGGTAGAAAGTATCGGTTGAGACAAAGTTGGGGATATAGGAGAGTTTCTTGGGGTCAAAGTGGTAGTCTTGGACCAACTTATCAATAAAAACGGGGTTTACCACCACCAAATGGTCCATTCGCCGGTAAAAAGTGATCAGATAATGGTCGAAGAGGATCTGGATAGGGCCGGGTAAGTGGATAGACCCCTGTAAGGTCTCAGGGAGAAAATGGACATAGCCCAAGCGGACCCCGCGGCGCCTTTTAAAGAAGGTGGACAAAAAGAAAGGAAAGTTAACCGTGTGGTAGTGGGAGATGTCAGTGACTTTGAGGCTATTATAAGTCAGTTTCAAGTCTTTAGGATAGTGTTTGACTAGGGTATTGACCAGCTCCCGGTAGGCCGACCCTACCCCTTGACCGGCTTTACTTTCGGCTTTTGAGAACATATTAATAGTTAAAGGCTGCATAGAAAATCCTTTCTAAGGCTGGTGGGGCTAGGGACTTAGAGACCCAATAGCTGGCCGATCCAGCTGGACAAGTAGAGGAGGCCGTAAGTATAGATAAATAAGGTAAAGGGTTTTCCTAGAGATAAGAAGAGGAAGAACCGTTTAAAGGACATGTTGGAGAGGCCGGCTAAGAGGCAGAGGGCATCGGCCGGGGAGACCGGAAAGAACATGCCAAAGATAAAGACCCGGTCAAAGGCCTTGGTGTTGAGATAGTGGATATACTTATTGTAGGACTTGGGGCCAATGAGGGCCATGACTAGGTGGCGGCCGTAACGCCGGGCCAGCCAGAAATCAATTACACTGCCGATCATAATCCCGATAAAGTTTAAAAGAAAGCCGTACCAGACCCCAAAAATGGCGGCCCCAGCCGGACAGGTCAAGCCTCCGGGAATAACGGGGATAACAGTTTGGATAATCTGAATCAGGATAAAGAGCCAGGGGGCCCAGCCTCCAAAGCCACGCAAAAAGGCCTCCAGATTTTCCTGGGAAGAGAAGAGTCCCCTTTGATAAGCGGCGTAAATCAGCCAGATAGTTAGGATAACCCCTAAGATCCCAACCAGGTTAAAGACCTGGTTAGCCAGCCGGGCCCTTTGGATGGATTGGTTTTCCCGGGCTAGGTCCTGGTGCTGACCTAGCTTTGGACTAGTAGTCGCCTGGTCTGCCTCTTGATGACTTTCCTGTTTGTCAGCTTTTCTTTCCTGGAAGTGGGCTTTTTTAGGACAAGTCGCTTGGGGTGAAACCGAATTCGGGTGAAAATCCTTGGAAGTGGACATGGCGATGACCTCGCTTTCAGAGTGTCTAGAGGAAAATTCAGGTCGTGAAGGCTGTTTTAACAGCCCCATTAAATCCATTATACGGTAAGGAGAATTGAATTAATATATAAAAAACTAAGGATTTATTAAAGAAATAAGGGCAAAAGTGTCCAAATTGCTTTGAATTTAAGCTTTTCTTAAGCAGATTTTAAGACGAATGAGATTATTGCTGGGCGGATCTTTGGTAGAATAGGTACAAAACCAGAAAACTTTCACCGAGCAGGTTTAGAAGCGTGTAAGTGGACCAGCTCTGATTAAGAAAGTTTGTATGTATAAAGAGAGGCTAGGATGTTTGTCTCAGTCTCACAAAAAAACAGAGGAGGGATCCTTGTGAAATTATTGATCGTTGATGACGACAAGGAAATTGTTGAATTATTAACTATTTATTCCAGCAATGAAGGCTATGATGTGATCCAAGCCTATGATGGGGATGAAGCCCTAAAACGGATCAGTGAAAACCCGGATATTGCCTTAATTATCTTAGATATTATGATGCCCGGTAAGGACGGCTTGACCGTGGTTAAAGAATTACGGAGCCGGGAAGTGGACGTGCCCATTCTCCTATTGAGTGCTAAATCAGCCGACATGGATAAGATTTCTGGCTTAACTACTGGGGCGGATGACTATGTGACCAAGCCCTTCAACCCTTTAGAAGTGATGGCCCGGGTCAAATCACTCTTACGCCGGTCAGGAGCCAGTGACCAAGGCAGCGGGGACACCATTGAGATTGGACCTTTGATCATCCATAAGAACTCCCATGAAGTCAAAACCATTGACGGGGAAGATATTCAGTTGACCGCCCTAGAATTTGGCATCTTATACCTCCTGGCTTCCCATCCCAATGAGGTTTTCTCAGCTGACGAGATTTTCGAACGGGTCTGGCAACAAGAATCGGTCGTTTCCGCTAAGACGGTTATGGTCCACGTTAGCCACCTCCGCGACAAAATCGAAACCGCAACCGGCGGCGACAAAGTCATCTCCACAGTCTGGGGCGTCGGCTACAAAATCAGTGAGTGACAAAGAGTGCGACAAGCACTACAAGGAGTAAGACCATTGGAAGAAGTACGCAGAAAATCCTCAAAGAGGATTTGCAAGGACTTCTGAAATGGACGCTTGCTCCGTGCTTGGAGCAGGTTTGAAAAGGATGAGAGGAAGGAACAGTGAGGGAGATTCCTTGGAAGAAAAGCTGATAAGACCAGCAGACTGGTCGTTCAACTTTTCTGAAAGGACATCCCCTCACCCTTCCGAACTCAACTAAAGTGCGACAGTCACACAAAAACATTAATACGAGTTTAGAGTAGCGTCCTTACGCTACTTTTTGCCCTGCCTATTCACCGAGGAAAGAAGGAAAAAGAGCCCATGCCCGCTAAAAGACGCTTACGTATTTTTACGGAATTACTGTTTGAAACCATCGCCGTGACAGCCCTACTGGTGATCGGTTATTTTGGGATGGTCTTTGTTTTTATTACCCTGACCGACTACTTTATGCCGCTTGTTGCTCAGGAAAATCCCTATTGGTTACTCTTCTTTCCCCGCTTTCAACGCTATTTTGTCCTTGGTTTTACCGCCTTTTACTTGATGGCAGGCTTGATGATTTTGATTTGGCGGGTCTACCGGCGTAACCGGACCATTCAATTGGGGTTTATCTTAGATGAGCTCCACTATATCTCCAAGGGAAATTACAACCATAAAATCTCCACTAAGCATATGAACAGTATGGAACCCGTAGTTTCTTCCATTAACCGCCTGGTCGATTCAACGGTTAAGGCCATGGAGGAAGAGCGGCGGATTGAAGAATCAAAAGACGAACTGATCGCCAATATGAGCCACGACATCCGCACCCCCCTGACCTCGGTGATTGGTTACTTGGGATTGATTGAAAACAAGCAAATTGATGACCCCGACAAGATCCAAGAATATGTCCACATCGCCTATGACAAGGCTCTGCAGATGCAAAAGATGGTGGAGGACCTCTTCGAGTACACCAAGATTCAAAATATCAATACTAAGATCAATACCCAAAAGACCAATGTGGTCCGCCTCTTAGAACAATTAAGTGCCGAGTTTGAGCTCCAAGCCGATGAAGTGGGCCGGCGGATTGAAGTGGATAGCTCGGGTCAAGAGGATATTTGGGTAGAAATTGACCCCGAAACCATTGTCCGCCTCTTCTCCAACTTGATCACTAACGCCATTAAATACGGAGGCGAAGGGGACTATATTCTCCTCAGAGTCATTCCACAAAAAGACACTACCCGCTTTGAAGTGATTGATGATGGCAATGAAATCTCTAAGGCCGCTTTGGAGAATTTATTCCAACGCTTTTACCGGGTTGACCCTTCGCGGACGACTAAGGGTAGCGGGTTAGGCCTTGCCATTGCTCAAACCATTGTCAACTTGCACCACGGCAAGATTTGGGCCGAATCTGACCATGGGCAAACCCGCTTTATTTTCGTCCTACCCAACCAACAACCCCTTGATCAAAAGAAGGAGGCTGATAAGCATGAAGTCAGTGACTAAGAAGCTAGCCAGCAGTGTGGCTGGGGCAATCCTGGCTTTGGTCTTTTTCGCCAGTCCAGTCCTGGCTAGTGGCGAGACGGTGACTGATTTTTCCCAACAATTAAGCCAAAGCCAGCAATATGGCTTCAAGCATGCGATCGCGATTGACCAAGAATCAGGGCAAATTCTTTACCAGAAGGACGCCGATGACCTGCATGGGATTGCTTCCTTGACCAAATTACTGAGTCTCTATGTGATCTATGACCAGCTGGCCCAGGGCAAACTTAGTCTAGACGAAGCCGTCCCGGTCTCACCAGCCTTGGCCCAGCAGTCCCAAGTAGAGGGCCTATCCAATGTGCCGCTAGTAGCGGGTCCGGCGAATTATAGCGTGGACCAGTTGATTGATGCTGTCATCATTGCTTCGGCGAACTCAGCCACTGTGGCCCTAGCGGAAAAGGTGGCTGGCAGTGAAGATCACTTTATCGATCTCATGGCCCAAAAGTTAGACCAACTGGGCGTTGATGATTATAACTTGGTCTCCGCTTCCGGTTTACGTGGGGAATTGCGGGCGGATGCTAGACCAGGCCAATTCGCTGAAAGTGAGGAAAACCGAGTCTCAGCTAAAAGTCTGGCCCTAGTCGTCCAAAGATTGCTCAAAGACTATCCCGATATTCAAAGTCGGGCCCAAGTGAAAGAAAAAGTCTTCCAAGTGGCCCCTGACTGGCAGGTGACTATGACCAATAGTAACCAACTCCTGCCGGGAATGACCTATGGACGGCAGGATATTACTGGATTAAAGACCGGGACCGAACTGGGCGCGGGCTATTGTTTGGTAGCTACTAGTTTTATTAATCAACGACCAGTTATCCTAGTGACATTGGGAGCGGAAAGTAATGAAGACCGCTTTCTGGAAACTTCTCGTTTGTTGTCCGATCTCCAAAACAATTTGGATTGGGTAGTCTTGATTCCCCAAGGCGCCCTCTATAATAATGGTGAAGAAGTGGAGATTTACGGCGGTAATAAGGCAACAACGCAATTGCAATACGGCAATACCGTGGCTTGCTTTGTCCCCCATAATTACACCATTAGTGACAGCCCTGAAGCCGACTTTACCGAACCGGCTTCCTATTCTATGAATGGGAACTTGGAAGTCAATGCCCCTCTGGAGGAAGGGGAGGCAGTCAATACGGAAATCCTCCATATCCCCTTTGTGGACAGCGTGGACGGCCAATTAGCCTTGGCTACGGATTTGATGCCAACGGAAAATGTTAAGCGGGTCAGTCCTTTCGTTCAAATTACCCGCAAGGTCCATGAAAGCATGCAGTTCATCAGCGACTGGTTGAATGCCAAGATTGCGGAATATAGTTATTAAAAATAAATGATATGAAGAAAGCCCCTCAGGTGGAACTTATTTATGTAGTGACCCCCAAAAGTTGAATTATTAGTCCAACTTTTGGGAGTCACTACATCCACTGAGGGGCTTTTTGACTTGGTGACCCTAGTCCTTTTTCTTTTTCAGTTGTTGGTTAATTTGATTGATTTTATGACGGTTATAGAAGTAGTAGCAGACCCAAATAGCAAAGAAGATCAGGGCAAATTGAAGAATTGCTCCTACTAGAATAGGTACTTCTAAGGGCATCCAGTGGTTGATGATATTCATCAGGAGAAAGGCTAAGAGAGAAACGGTGAAATGTATGGAGACCTTGGCTAAGAGGGGCCAAGAGCTGTATTCATAGATGGCTGAGCTGCCCCCGATCACTGCGCCGAAGAACATAACTGAGGCCAGCATGGCGGTATAGGTCCAATCTTGGGTGTAAATAGCGCCCATAATGGCCCAGATAATGATAGCTAGGGAGACACTTTGGGAGATCGCGTTGACAATGTTTTTCATGGTGAATACTCCTTTCAAATACCTAAGCGGTTCTTGAGCTGACTGACGAAACGGCGGGAGACATTGACCTGTTGACCGGTAGAGAGGTAGGCATACATATTCCCAGAAAAGGCCAGCTCCAAGCGCTCGATGGCTTGGATACGGACCAAGGCGTACTTAGAAATACGAATGAAGTCCTGGCTGTTTAACTTGTCAGCTAAAGATGAGAGACTTTGCCGGGTCTGATAGTTGCCCTTACTAGTAGTGATGGTCACAACTCCCTGGTTAACTTCCAGGTAAATAATTTCCTTGGTGCGGACGATAAAATACTGGTCGTCGACTTTAAGGGCGATATCTTCCTGACTCTGGTTCAAGCAGGGACTAATTTGCTGGGCGAGGATTTGAGCTTGGGGCTCGCTTTGGGCGTGGATAGCGATATAGTTTTCTTTCAGTTGGGGATCAATGACTTCTTGAATTTTGATCTTACTGTCATCCATAAACTCACTACCTTTCTAGGAATAATGAAGGGCTTAGCCGGCCTTTTCTTCACTGTTAGTATAGCAAATTGCTGAAATAACAGGGAGTTTTCTCGCTAAGCGGTGGGAAAATAGGTCTATGCGGTAAGGAGTGTGGATTTAAATAAAAAACGACTGTGATTTGGGGTCACAGTCGTAAAATTGATTATTTGGCTAATTCTTCATAGCTCTTTTTATTGTCTTCAAGTAAGTCCTCAGATAGGCTCATGATCTCGTCATCGCTAGGGGTGGAGGTATCAGAATGCTTAGGAAAGTTTGAATGGATATTTATCATACTACCTCCCTTTAAAGATTATAAAATACAAAGAATCTGAATTTTTATTCATCTAAGTCTATTAAGAAAAATTCGTTATACCAAATCTTATCTTTAGCGACATGACTATTTTTATTGGATAGTTGTGTGGATTGGTTATTAGAATGGTGAGTCCAATAGCTTATTAAAGCAATAAATCTTCCTGCTTTCAAGGGAAGGACACAAAGTATGTATAAGAAAAAATAAAAGTAAAAGTCTTGAGCAACAGGGTTGTTATTTTCAAGAATAAAGCTTCCCTTCTCTAAGGAGGCAAGCAAATAAGGAATCACTAATAATGAAAATAGGCTTAATTCTAACTTACTAAATTTATAAGAAGCATGGTCGATTATTTTAATCGAGGTAGAGTCTTTGAAAAATATTTCTTTAATAATAAAAATTAAACAAATAGAGATAAGACATGTTAAAGTGAAACCTAATAGAATAATTATATCTTTCGGAAAAGAAGAGGTAAGTACGTATAAAAGAGAGGCAAGTAATGAAAATAATATTACAGCCTTATATAAAAATGATCTATTGCAGATTACTTTAAAGTTTATATTATGAGGTATAAAGCGATCACTCTGTAATCTAATTAGATAAAAATAAATGGTATAAGTCATTGAAATAGAGAAAAATGTAAAAAGCACAGTAGTAGAAAAATTAATATCTGTTTCATATTTGCTGGCAATAATCGCATACGGTAAAAGTATAAACATTAAGGCAGTACTTTCTATAATAGTTATTATTAATCGAACAGTAACTCCAAATTCTTTTCTATCTTTGTCGTTCATTAGGAAGTACACTCCTTTAAATATATTTTGTTTTAGCTAAATGCTAATAATTATAGCTAAAAGTTTACCAATTTAAAGATAAGAATTGAAGGACTATAAAAAAAGGCTCCGCTTAGATACGGAACCTTTTTCATATTCTAATAGTCAAATAGTTAAGATTAGATGGGGATAATTTTGACTATTTACTAAATCGTTACCTTATCCACCACTAAGGCGCCTTGGACCCAGACCTTACGGATGTTTTCTGGGGTGACTAGGTAAATGATGCGCTCAAAGATTTCCCGAGGGTCATTGAAGACGCCAAAGTCAGGGAGAATGTTATTGGCGACTTTAGTGTCGATTAGTTGCAGGTCACAGGCTTGGCCACTTTCGATACTGCCTAGTGGGAGGTCGAGCGACTCGCCGCCACCCTTGGTAGCCAGATAGAAGGCTTCCACTAAGGAGATCCGGCTGTCCTTGACCCCACGTGCTTCAGGGCCAACTTGGGTATCGACGCCGTCTTCTAGGATTCGTGAAGAGACCACGGCTTGGCGGATATTTTCATAGAGGCTAGACGAGAAGCCGCCGGAAATGTCTGTCCCTAAGCCGATGTTGACGCCTTGAGCTTTCAAGCGTTTAACCGGGAGGACTGCATTAGCGAAATAGGCATTGGAATAAGGACAGTGGCCGATCCCCGTCCCAGTTTCTTGGAAGATCTTCCCATCAGCTTCATTAAGGAAGTTGCAGTGAGCCATCACTGACTTAGGACCTAAGAGACCGAAGTCGCGTAAGACCTCAGTGTCGCGTTTGCCATGGAAGCGTTCCATAACAAAGTCGTGCTCCCATTGGCCTTCCGAGCAGTGGGATTGGACATGAGCATTGTATTTTTGAGCTAAGGCGCCTAGACCGGCTAGAGCCTCATCGGTACAGCTCGGGACAAAGCGCGGGGTAACCACCGGATAGACCCCTTGCTTATAGTCTTTTCCTAAGTCGCGAACTTTTTGGATAAAGGTCTCGGTGTCTTTGAGAGCTTGGTCAGTGGAAGCGTCCCGGTAGAAGTCCGGGTTGGCTTCGGGATCATCCATAACCACCTTACCCACTAAACCGCGTTGGCCGGCTTGGGCACAGATTTTGGCCAATTCATAGGAGGATTCTAGGTGAGCGGAGGCAAAATAGAGCCCAGTTGTGGTACCGCGAGCCAGTAACTGTTGGACCAGGTCAGTATAGACCGAACGGGCGAAATCCAGATCGGCGTACTTGGCCTCTAAGGGGAAGGTGCACTCATCCAACCAGACATTGAGGGGTTCATCTAAGGCAATCCCGGCTTGAGGCCATTGGGGTGCGTGAATATGTAGGTCCACCAGGCCAGGCAGGAAGTATTGGCCGGCTTCTAAGCGGACAAAGTCAGTAGACTCTTGGGCTTGCTTGACGGCTTCAACGTAGCTAGGGTCCTCTTGGCGGTAAACTTGGTCGATCTTACCGTTATCATCCACCGCGATCAGGGCTTGGGGGACATAGTCTAATTGGCCGTAAACAGGGGTGTGGAAGAGGTCACCTTGGAAATACTGGGTCATCGATTGAATATCCTTTCTATTCTGCCACTTATCACTTGAGGCAATAAGCGAATATTGATAGTGTTCAGAGTGATGATTATTCATAAAATTAATGATTTTTAGTGGTTAAATTGTCAACCAACAGTTTCATTCTAACAAAAAGCGAATATAAATCAAGCTAAATTTAAAATCGTCCGGAAAATACCAGCGTTAGGGACTTTTCCTAAGACACCTGTAAAAAATCACCCAATTTTAGCCTCCAGCCAGGTTTGGACTTTTATGGGTTGTTTTTTATCGAATCGTGCTATTCAGTTGATTTTACAAAGTGATCACTTTTTGCTAATATTATTAGAATGCCATGATAAGAAAATGAAATGGAGGTGGGAAAAGATGGCAAGAGTACTTGAAAAAAGGAAAATTGGCCTCGTTCCCCGAATATTATTAGCAATTATTTTAGGAATTATTGTTGGACAGTTAAGTTTGGCACCGGAGTGGTTCTTTAGGCTCTGTGTCACCTTTACCGGTATTTTTTCTAGCTTCTTAAGCTTTGTGATTCCCTTTATGATTATTGGTTTCGTGGTCCAAGGGATTGCTGACCTGGGGCAAGGAGCGGGTAAGTTACTCGGGATTACGGTCTTGACCTCGTATTTATCGACTATCGTCGGCGGCTTTTTGGCCTATTTGATAGCTAGTCAGCTCTTTCCCTTTTTTATCAGTGAAAGCCTGGTCGAGCGCTTAACCCAAACGGCACCTAGTCTGGAACCGCTTTTTGTTATTCCTATTGAACCTTTCTTTGATGTGACGGGGGCGATTATATTTGCCTTTATGATGGGACTGGGAATCTACTGGCTCCGCCAACACGGTCGTGGCCAAGTGCTTTATGAAGGTTTTAGCGACTTTGGTGGGATTATCAGCCAGGTCCTGGCAAAAATTGTGGTGCCTCTCTTACCCATCCATATCTTCTGTAATATCAGTAACCTCTCCTATAGTGGCTCGGTCTTTGCCATTATTTCAGTCTTTTGGAAGGTCTTTATCTGTGTCATTCTCTTACAGCTTCTCTATGTGGGCTTCCTATTTATTCTTTTTGGGACCTACGCGGGCAAGAATCCCTGGCAGCTGATGAAGAACCAAATCCCGGCTTATATGACCGCTATTGGGACCCAATCCTCCGCCGCAACTATTCCTGTCAACTTGAAGTCAGCGGCTAAAAATGAAGTTTCCCAAGACATTGCGAACTTTGTCGTGCCTCTCTGTGCCACCATTCATTTGACTGGGTCTATGATTACCATTACGGCCAATGCCACGGCCCTCCTATTAATTTACGGTATGCCCCACAATCTTACTACTATTTTAGCCTTTATCTTGACGCTGGGGGTCTGCATGGTGGCTGCACCTGGGACTCCGGGAGGGGCCATAATGTCAGCCCTACCTTTCTTACCGATGATAGGGATAATTGACCCAGGCATGCAACAAATCATGATCTCCCTCCACTTGACCCAGGATTCCTTTGGGACGGCCGCCAATATTTCGGGAGACAACGCCATTGCTGTCTTTATTGACAAGATTTACCATAATTACATTAATAAAAGCGAGAAGGAAAGCTCAGACTTGGCTTAGGCAAAAGCCATTTGACAAGGCGGGCTTTTCTTCTTAAAATAGACTTAGCTTTGGAGTTTTACTCCAGTAAAGTCTTGGATGACTTTATATATAGAACAAGTGATGCTTGTGACTAGTAGCTTAGGAAACTTTTTAGCGAGTCCATGGTGGGTGAGAATGGATAGGGGGACCTGGGTGAATCCACACAAGGACTGCCTACGACTTAGTATTAAGGAAGTAGGGCCGGCACAAACCGTTATTTGTAAGTGTAAGGCAAGACTTGCCTTGAAGCAGGGTGGTACCGCGCAGAGTGATGACCGTTTCGTCCCTTTGATTGAGAGGGCGGAATGGTTTTTCTTTTGCCCTAATAGTGTTGAAGAGCATTCGCCAATATTAATAAAGTAATAATGAAAAAGTTTAAAAGAAATGAGGATTTGTAATGATTGATGTACGTTTATTACGGGATAATTTTGATCAAGTGGCTGAGGCTTTGAAGGGCCGGGGGGTTGAGAAAGAAACCCTAGAACACTTACGCGACCTGGACCAAAAACGCCGCCAAGTGATTGTCGAAGCGGAAAACTTGAAAAAGGAACGGAATATCGCTTCTGACGCTATTGGTCAACTCAAGCGCAATAAGGAAAATGCCGACGACAAGATCCAAGAAATGAAGGCCTTAGGGACCAAGATCAAGGCCTTGGACAGCGACTTAGACCAACTTGACCAAGAAGAGCATGATATCCTGGCGCGGATTCCTAACCTACCAGCTGAAGGCGTACCGGTCGGTGCAGATGAAGATGAAAATGTGGAAATCCACCGTCACGGGGAAACCCCTGAATTCAACTTTGAACTCAAAGCCCACTGGGACTTAGCCGAAGATTTAGATATCCTTGATTGGGATGCAGGGGCTAAGGTGTCAGGTTCTCGTTTTGTCTACTATAAGGGTCTGGGGGCACGTTTGGAACGGGCTTTGTATAACTTCATGTTGGACCAACACCAAAAAGAAGGCTACATGGAAATGATTACGCCTTTCTTAGTCAACGACCAAGCCATGTATGGGACTGGACAATTCCCTAAATTCACCGAAGACGTTTACCAAATCACCAATGAAGGGCAAGACCTGACCTTGATTCCTACTGCAGAAGTGCCGTTAACGAACTACTTTGCTAAGGAAATCTTGAAGGAAGAAGACCTGCCTATCCGGGTAACGGCTCTCTCACCTTGTTTCCGTTCTGAAGCCGGTTCAGCGGGACGGGACACCCGGGGTTTGATCCGGATGCACCAATTCCAAAAGGTAGAAATGGTTAAAGTAGCGACTCCAGACCAATCCTTCGATGAACTGGAAGCCATGACTAAAAACGCAGAAAATATTCTCGACTTACTCGGTTTACCTTACCGTCGCATTATCCTCTGTACCGGGGATATGGGCTTCTCAGCAGCCAAGACCTATGATATCGAAGTTTGGATGCCCGCCCAAAATACCTACCGGGAAATTTCTTCCTGCTCTAACTGTGTGGACTTCCAAGCACGCCGGGCCCAAGTCCGCTACCGGGACATTGATGGCAAGACCCAACTGGCCCATACTTTAAACGGGTCTGGTTTAGCAGTGGGTCGGACAGTCGCTGCCGTCTTAGAAAACGGACAAAACGCGGACGGTTCCATTACCATCCCTGAAGTGCTGGTGCCTTACATGGGTGGGGTAGATAAAATTACCAAGGAAAACGCCCGGGGCTTAAATTAAGAAGTTTAGAATGATGGAAAAGTATTTTTGTTAATTTAGCTGATGAGCAGTAGTGGCGCTTTGAATTTGGGCCTTAGCCATGAACAAGCAAGCGATCTGAATTAGGGGGCGTAGGCTTAAGCCGTACGAACCCTTTGAAGCTCGCTAGGTGAGAGACCTAGCGCTCGAACCGGTGCCATGGCTCTTTAACGCCCAGAATTCAAAAGCAGAACGAATGCTCATCAGCTGGTTACATTAACTTAGCTAAATACTAAACAGCTCTCTCAAGCTTAATGGCTGAAAGAGCTGTTTTTTAGTCAAGTCAGGCGTCCTGCCAAGCAAAAGTCTTGTTTTTGCCTGGGCCAGTCTTTACAATGAATCATAATCGAAAGACTACCGTATAGAAAGAAGGATTAAGGATGAGTCAAGCATTAGCAACTTTTGCCGGGGGCTGTTTTTGGTGTATGGTGCAACCCTTTGAGACCATGCCCGGGATTTTAAAGGTCGTGTCCGGATACACAGGTGGGTACACCGAAAACCCCACTTATCGCGAAGTTTGCCTGGGGGGAACGGGCCACACGGAAGCGGTGCAAATCACCTATAATCCCGAATTAATTTCCTACCAAGACTTAGTGGAAATCTATTGGCAACAAACCGACCCGACTGACGCTATGGGCCAATTTGCGGACCGGGGGGGCTCTTACCGGCCCGTGATTTTCTACCATAATGACCAACAAAAAGCCATCGCCGAAAAATCCAAGCGCGACTTGGAAGCCAGCAGTCGTTTTGACAAACCCATCGTGACCCAAATTGAACCGGCCCAAAGCTTCTACCCTGCCGAAGAATACCACCAAGACTTTCATGCCAAGAACCCTGACCACTACCAGGCCTACCGCCAAGGCTCAGGTCGGCAAGCCTTCATTGATAAATATTGGCAAAATTAGGTGGAGAGTGCGACAAACGCCTCAAAAGGCAAGACCTTAACTTCTTTTTTGAAGGAATTCGGCTTACTCATGGATGACAAGTAAATATTGAAAAGTAAGCTGGGCTTAAGTCCCGGCTTATTTTTATGGCTTCTTTATTAAGTGAACTTCAAAGTGGAAAGCATGTGCCTGACTTCCTTTGTCAAAATATTTTATAGGTTAAATTTTTCCTTGCCTAGCTACGGAAAAGATCTTAAAATATGCTAAATAAAAATTGTCTTTTATTTAAATTGTCGAGCAATTCAAACAAATTATCCCTAAAGTATTTACAAATGTTTTCGAAAAAGGTATTATAAGTCTACTTAACTAATGGGCGCCGCTCTTAGAACACAGTTCGGGCGAGTGCCTAAAATTGTAATTTTGAAAGGGGAATGACAATGTCTGTAAATATCGATTGGAATAATTTAGGTTTTGCTTATATGGACCTTCCTTATCGTTGGCGTGCTTATTGGAAAGATGGCGAATGGTATAAAGAAGGCTTAGAAGAGGGAAAGACTTTTCCAATTGCTGAAGGTGCTCCAGCCTTACACTATGGCCAAGAAGCATTTGAAGGCTTAAAAGCTTACCGTCGTAAAGATGGTCAGATCCAACTCTTCCGTCCAGACCAAAACGCTAAACGGATGGCTAACTCCGCCGAACGAATGTTGATGCCAGCTTATCCTGAAGAAAAATTTGTTGAAGCGGTTGTCAAAACAGTTCAAGCGAACGCTGACTACGTCCCACCTTATGGGTCAGGCGCTTCCATGTATATCCGTCCATTATTAATTGGGGTAGGCGACAACATTGGTGTTTCCCCTGCTAAGGAATATATCTTTACTATCTTCACCATGCCAGTAGGACCTTACTACCGTGATGGTTTAGCACCAATGCCATTTGTCACCAGCAAGTACGACCGTGCCGCTCCTTACGGGACTGGTGCTTCTAAAGTTGGTGGGAACTACGGTGGTTCGCTCTTACCAGGTGAAAAAGCGAAGAAAGCCGGCTATGGTGACGTGGTTTACCTAGACCCAGCTACCCACACCAAGATTGAAGAAGTTGGTTCCGCAAACTTCTACGGGATCGAAAAAGATACCAACAAATTTGTGACACCAAAATCACCTTCAATCCTCCCATCCATCACCAAATACTCGATCATTCACTTAGCTAAAGAACGTTTAGGCTTAGAGGTTGAAGAAGGCGACGTTTACGTGGATGAATTAGACCGCTTCGCTGAAGCAGGTGCTATGGGTACCGCTGCCGTTATTTCTCCAGTTTCACGGATTGACCACGGCGACCGTTCCTTCAAATTCTACTCCGACACAGAAGTTGGGCCAATCACCCAAAAACTTTATGACGAGTTAGTGGGTATCCAATACGGAGACATTGAAGCACCAGAAGGCTGGATCGTCGAAGTCCCTGAAAAATAACAGAGTGCAACAGTCACAAAAAACTTTTGATTTCTTATAGAAAAACTAAGTCCATTTTTTCAAATCATCCTTTTAAAACCTGTCAATCAATTGTCACCCAATAAACAATTGATGATAATAAAAAGAACCGTCTACTGAAAAAGTAGACGGTTTTTTGTCGTCTGCTTTCAAGAAGAAAGACTTGCAATTTTAAGCAGGGGCTTTTATACTAGCAATGTAAGTTGATTACAAATGTAGTCAGATAATTAATTAAGTATAAAATGATTGAATCAACCAATAAAGAAAGGATGAATGAAATGGCAACAGCTTGTTTAAATGCTTGTCCGCATGCTTGCCGGCAAGGGGGCGCTTGCACCTGTCAACAAGCCTCCTGTGGTAGCCATGAAAAAGTAGCGGCTAGTCAAAGTCAAGAGGTTGGCTGCCATAGTCAAAGGGCTGATCATGAAAGCCATGAGACTAGTCACGCAGACCACCACGACCATAGTGACCACGCAGGCCATGGCGGCCACCACATGGGCATGATGGACGATATGAAGCAACGGTTCTGGGTGGTCCTGGTACTCACTATCCCCATTGCGGTCTTATCGCCTATGTTGATGATGATCTTTAACTATTCCATTACTTTTCCCGGCCAAGGCTGGATTGAATTTATCTTAGGGACCATCGTCTTCTTCTATGGGGGGAAACCTTTCCTAGAGCACGGCTGGATGGAAATCCAAAATAGACAGCCGGGCATGATGCTCTTAATTACCTTAGGGATTGTGTCTTCCTATTTATACAGTGTGATGACCACCTTTTTCCTTGATGCCAGCATGAATTATTACTTTGAACTGGCGACCCTGATTCTCATCATGCTCTTAGGCCATGTGATTGAAATGAAGTCACAAATGCGGGCCAATGATGACTTGGAATCCCTAGCCAACCTCCTCCCTAATGAAGCCAGTCGGATTACGGCGGATGGGGACATTGAAGTGGTTCCAATCGACCAATTACAAGTCGATGACTTAGTCCTAGTCCGTCCGGGAGAAAAGGTTGCCGTTGATGGGATCATTACAAGTGGTCGGTCTAGTTTAGATGAAGCGGTCATTACCGGGGAATCCGTTCCCGTAGCTAAGTCAGATGGGGATGAAGTGATTGCCGGAACCATTAATGGCGATGGGGCTCTTCAAGTCCGGGTAGCAAAAGCCGGTGAGAATTCCTATGTCCAACAAGTCCTTGACCTGGTTAAAGGGGCCCAAGCCCAAAAATCCAAGGCCCAAAGCTTGGCCGACCGGGTAGCGGCCTGGCTCTTCTACATTGCCTTTGGGGTCGGGATCTTAGCCTTAATCATTTGGTGGAATATCACCACGGCAGCAACCGCTATTCAATTTATGGTTTCCACCTTCGTGATTGCCTGTCCCCATGCCCTGGGACTAGCTATTCCCTTGGTGAATGCCAAGTCCACCTCCCTAGCTGCTCGTTCAGGCCTCCTGGTCCAAAATCGGATTCCCTTTGAACAGGCCTACCAAGTGGATACGGTGGTTTTCGATAAGACCGGGACCTTGACCAAGGGGGAATTTGCTGTCGACGGGGTTTACCCAATCGCCGATGCTAGTGAAGACCAAATCCTCGCCCTGGCGGCTAGTCTGGAACAACAATCTGAACACCCCATTGCCAAGGGAATTGTCAAAGCCGCCCAAGAAAAATCACTAGCCCTAGAAGAAGTGACCGACTACCAAAACCACAGTGGCGCCGGTCTAGAAGGTAAAATTGACGGTAACTTAGTTCAAATCTTAAGTCCTAAAGCCACCCGTGAAGCGGGTTATGACTATGACCAAAGTCAATTGGAAACCATTACCAGTCAAGCCAAGACGGTGGTCTTTGTCATCCAGACTGACCAAGTCATTGGTGCCATCGCTGTCTCTGACCAAGTTCGTCCGGAAGCCAAGCAAGTGATCCAAGTCCTCCATGACCAAGGCATTGAAGCCGTGATGTTGACCGGGGACAACGACCAAGTGGCCCAAGCGGTAGCTAAGGAAATCGGCTTAGACCAAGTCTTTAGCCAAGTCCTCCCCGATCAAAAATCAGCCGCTATCCAAAGCCTGCAAAATCAAGGCAAAGCGGTCATGATGGTAGGAGACGGGGTCAATGATGCCCCTGCCTTAGCCCAAGCCCAAGTCGGCGTTGCTATCGGTGCCGGAACCGATGTGGCCATGGACTCGGCTGATATTATCCTGGTGGAAAGTCAGTTGAAGGATGTCTTGAACAGTTTAAGTCTGTCTCAAGCTACCAATTCTAAGATCAAGCAAAACCTGGCCTGGGGAGCGGGTTACAATATCTTCGCTATCCCCCTAGCTGCTGGGTTACTGGCACCAATTGGTATTACCTTAGGGCCTGCCCTATCAGGAATCCTCATGTCACTTTCGACAGTGATCTGTGCCGTCAACGCCCAAAGCTTGAACTTTGAAAAATACGAATAAGTTAGCCAAGCCAGGTGTCTCTTCTTAGAGAGCTTGGCTTTTTTCTTAGTCTTATAATTAAGAAAAAGGGGGTTAGTTTATGGATAGGCTGGTAAAGGAAACTAAAACTTTTGAAGGGTGTGCCGATAAGGAGAGAGGCTTTTCGAAACGACTTGTGGGCTGAAATTAGTCAGAGCTTTGCTGATTTAGACAGCGGACGGACCTATAGTATGAGTGCAGTAAAAAATTATTTCCTTTCTCACAGTAATTGGCTATAATGGCTTATCTAAATAATTGACGAGTAGGTGATGAGATGTTTAAGCAGTTACTTGATAAGGGTCATAAGTATTGTTTTTGGTTGGGCATTATCGTTTTGGGACTTTCTATCTTACTGCCCGACTTATTCGGACCCACTATGCGCCCCTTGGCCTATGCCACCATTTTTGTCTGCCCCGCCCTGGGCCTAGTTGGCGGCCTCCTTGCCCTCTACCGTAAACGCTTTTGGTACTTTCTCGGCAATCTTAGCCTAATCTTTTCCTTTCCCATTATCTGGTTTGTTGGGGCTTTGATTTTTGGCCCTTAGACAATCATCATCAGCTAAGACAAAAGGCTTCCACGTTTTTATAGTGGAAGCTTTTTTGGAAGAAGATTGATGAGGACTAAATTTCAAAAGTAGAAGGAATGGTCATCATGTTGATTGATAAAATATTCCCATCAGTTATCGCTTTTAGGGATAGCTGGTGATCTGCTTTTGGTATAGGGGGCGAGGGGTCTCGGGACAGTTAAGGCGCGAATCTATGCTACACTTATAGAAAAGACTGGGAAAGGGAGGAATTTGATGAATAAAGCAGATTTAATTGTAGATAGAAGAGGGACTCAAACCACCAAGTGGGGTCAGTTAGAGAACGCCTTTGGAGATAGCGACCTGATTCCTTTGTGGATTGCCGACATGGACTTTGCGACCGCACCAGAAATTAAGCAAGTCCTCCACGACTATGTCGAACAAAACCAATACGGCTATGCCCCTGTGCGGCCGGAATACTACCAAGCCATTATTGACTGGACTAAGAAGCACTTCGACTATGACACCGAAAAAGACTGGTATTTCTATACTCCTGGGGTCTGTACCGGGATTGCCTATGTCTTAGTGGCCCTCTTAGATGAAGGCGACAAGGTCCTAATTCAAAATCCGGTCTATAATCCCTTCCGTACCGTGGTTGAAGAAGCCAACCGCAAACTGGTCATGCAAGACCTCCTCGGTGACGACGACAGTGGCTATCGGATTGATTTTGAAGCCCTGGAAAAAGCCTTCAAGGAAGACGATATCAAGGCCCTACTCTTCTGTTCCCCGCAAAATCCAACTGGCCGGGTCTGGACGGAGGAAGAACTCAAGCAAGTGGTCGCCCTCTGTAAGCAATATGATGTCTTATTGATTTCTGATGAAATCCACCGCGACTTTGTCTGGCAAGGTCACCATCACATCGCCATTGATAAATTAGCCCAAGACCAAGACTTTGACCGAGTGATTACCTTGACGGCGGGTTCTAAGACCTTTAACTTGGCTCAATTCAGCCATTCCTTAATGATTGTCCGGGACCCTGACTTACGGGCACAAATCCAAGCCTTCTACGATAAGTTACACTTAAACAATCCAGGGTCACCTGCCGGCTATCTGGCACTAGAAGCAGCCTACCGTCACGGAGAAGACTGGCTTAAAGCCATCAAGGAGATCATTTACCAAAACTACCAAAACCTGCGTAACACCCTGACTGAGGCCCTGCCTGAGATCAAGGTGGCAGACTTAGAAGCCACTTACCTGATGTGGATTGACCTGGGGGCCTATGTGCCAAGTCAAGACTTACACCATGTGGTTCAAGATAAGGCCAAACTAGCAGTTAACTATGGGCAAACTTATTGGCCCACCAAAGCTGATGATACTCACATCCGGATTAATCTGGGGACCGATCCGGCCCTCATTGAAGCAGCTGGCAAGAACTTAGTTCAAGCCATTAAAGACTATCAAAAGGAAAATTAAGCAGCAGCTTGATGAACAAGTGAATCAAAGATAAAAGGGCAAGGCACTTGCCTTTTTATGTGAGATAAAGTAACATATTCATGACAGAAACTACTAAGAGGTAAAAAAAGAAAGTGGGGTTTTAGACATGGCAGAGAAACAATTACGGCGGTCACGGGCGGTCTTTCCGATCGGGACAGTGATGAAGTTAACCGATCTCACCGCGCGTCAAATTCGTTATTATGAGGAGCAAAAATTAATTGCCCCCCACCGCACCGACACCAATCGGCGGATGTATTCCTTGAATGATGTGGACCGTTTACTGGATATTAAGGATTATCTCGATGATGGTTATAGTATCCAGATGATTTATAAAATTTATAATGAACCTAAGGACGTGACCCATGAAAGTAAGCAATTAACTGAGGACGATGTCCGTCGTATTCTTTATAATGAGTTTCTCGCCGCCGGGGGCTTTGATAACGCCCCAGGAGAGAAACCCCGTTTTTAAGAGGAAGTTAAGGGAGGAGAGCAGCCTGTCCATTTGGGCGGGTTGTTTTTTGTTTTTGGAAATTAAGAGATCCTAAGCCAGCTTTACCAACAGATGAAAGGACAAGACGAATGGTAGATATAAAAGATGCATACGATGTGATTATTATCGGTTCCGGGGGCGCAGGGATGACCGCTGCTATTACCGCCCATGACCTGGGACTAGAGACCGTCATTTTTGAAAAAACGGAAAAAATTGGTGGTAATACCAACAAGGCCTCCAGTGGCATGAATGCTAGTGAAAGCAGTTATCAGGAGGAGGCTGGTATTGAAGATAAGCGGGAAGATTTCTTTGAGGAAACCCTTAAAGGGGGACACGGGACCAATCAGCAAGACCTGCTTCATTATTTTGTCGATCATTCGGCCCAAGCCATTGATTGGTTGGCTGATTTAGGGATTGTGTTGGATAATTTAACCATTACTGGCGGCATGTCCAAGCCTCGGACCCACCGCCCCCACGATGGGTCGGCTGTGGGTGGCTACCTGGTTAAAGGTTTGAAAGCCAATGTGGACAAGCGGCAAATTCCTGTCATTACCCAGGCTGACGTCCAAGAGATTTTAGTCGATCAAGGCCAAGTGAAAGGGGTTAAGGTTGAAATCGACGATCAAGTCCGTGAGATCAAGAGTCAGGCGGTCATTATTGCTTCCGGCGGTTTTGGCGCTAATGCCAAATTAGTGGAGGAGGCCCGTCCGGAACTCGCCGGTTATGTGACCACTTCTGGACCAGGAATTACGGGCGACGGTATTCTGATGGCCCAAGCTGCTGGTGCGGGGACCGTCGACATGGACCAAATCCAAGTCCACCCTACTGTCCACCAAGATCAAGGGATTCTGATCGGAGAAGCGGTCCGCGGCGAAGGGGCCATTCTGGTTGACAGTCAAGGTCAACGTTTTACCAATGAATTGGGGACTCGAGATGTGGTTTCCCAGGCTATTACCGATCTCCCTGACCACAAGGCCCGCTTGATCTTTGACCAAGGGGTGCGTGACCGGGCCAAGGCCATTGAATTCTACGCTGCCAAGGGTTATGTAACTGATGGAGACGGTTTAACTGAATTAGCTGAAAAGATCGGCTTGCCAGCAGACAAACTCGTTCAAACTGTGGCAGACTATAACCAAGGTATCGCTGAAGAAAAAGACGAGTTCGGACGCACAACCGGTTTACATGCCCTTGACCAAGCCCCTTACTACGCCATTGAAATTGCCCCTGGCGTTCACTATACCATGGGTGGTTTAAGCATTGACCAAGAGGGCCACGTTCTCAAAGCAGATGGCAGTGGGTCGATTCCTGGGCTCTATGCCTGCGGTGAAGTCGTGGGTGGCTTGCACGGTTCTAACCGGATCGGCGGTAACTCTATCGGTGAAATTATTGTCTTTGGTCGCTTAGCTGGACAGAAGGCGGCTGAAGCGGTTAAAAATTAATTATTTTTGAAAGCAAGCGCCTGGTAATCAGCCTAGGAGCTTGCTTTTCTTATTGAAAACCAATGAAAACGCTACATTAAAGGATTTCATCTGGTACTTTATCGACTTTATGTTAAAATCGTTTTTAGGAAGAAAACAAGCTAAGATGGAGTGGTGGGAGCAAGGAGTCGCCCGAGAGGCGGCTTTTCTTTTGAAGATTAACGGGATCTCCATTCCGCTTCACTTGCTAACTATAAAAGGGAAGGATGAGTTCCTTGATTCAAGCAGTTGGCTGGGATTTGGATGATACTTTATATGACCGTAATTTACCCTATTTAGCCGTTTACCAGTATATGGAAGAAAACGTGGTGGAGACTGGGATTGATTTTGACACCTTTAACTATTTCTATCAAATGAATAGTGACATTGAATTTCGTCGTTATACGGACGGCCGGGCTTCGGTGGACCAATATCGTAATAACCGGGTCTTGATGACTTATGCTCAGTTTGGTTACACCATTAAGAAGAAGGATGCCATCCTCTTTAATCAAAAATACGAAGAAGCCAAGGAAGGTATCGTCTTACGTCCAGGGGCCAAAGCGTGCTTAGACCTTTTACGAGACGCGGGCGTGCAAAAGTTTCTTTTGACCAACGGACCGGCCCAACAAGCCCATAAGATTGACTTATTAGGTCTAGAAGACTATTTTGGTGAGGAGAATACCTTCATCTCCAGTCAGTTAGGAACCGCTAAACCGGCATTGGAAATTTTCCAAAAGGTAGAAGAGCGTTTAGATTTAAATCCAGCCACTAGCCTTTATATTGGCGATAATTATGAAGCCGATATGTTAGGGGCTTCCAATGCCGGCTGGCAGGGACTGTTTTTAAATGTTCACCACAAGGAAGCAGCCGATATTGATGAGCAGTTTGTGACTTGTCAGGACATGGAAGAGGTCTATGACTTTTTCAGTCAAGCAGAATTCAATTAAGAATAAATACAAATTAGGGAAATATTGTTAGGGTATTTCCCTTTTTGTCTGTGACAAAGCTTGCACGAGACCTATAGCAAATTCCGGCATAGAAATTTGGGCGAAATCGTTGTCATTCTTATACATTCAAGGAAAAATAGGTATAATGGAAGCAAAAAGGAGGACATAGAAAAATGGATAATAAAGAATTAGTTGGTCGTCAAGCCGCTTACTTAGTGGAAGATCATACCGTTGTGGGACTTGGTACCGGGTCAACGGCCTGGTACTTTATCGATGAATTAGGTAAACGGGTTCAAGAGGAAGGCCTAAGCTTGAAGGCGGTCTCTTCTTCCATCAAATCGATCGACCAAGCCAAGGCCTTGGGGATTGAGGTCTTGCCGATTGACCAGGTCCAAGCGGTCGACTTAACCATTGATGGGGTGGATGAATTTACCGATGATTTTGATGGCATTAAAGGTGGCGGCGGCGCCCTCTTAGAAGAAAAGATCGTGGCTACTTACAGTAAACGGATTATCTGGGTGGCAGAAGAACGCAAACATGTCAAAAAATTAGGCGCCTTTCCCCTAGCGGTCGAAGTGATTAAAAACGGTCACCAACACCTCTTCAAGCACTTTGAAGACAAGGGTTACCAACCTACTATGCGGAAAACGGAAAATGGTGACCTCTTCCATACCGATAATGATAACTATATTATTGACCTCCATCTAGAAGTGATCGAGGATCCTAAAGCCCTAGCAGATGAATTGATTCATTTAGTCGGTGTGGTGGAACACGGGCTCTTCTTAGGCATGACGGAAGATGTTTTACTGGCCCAAGACGGTGAAGTTTACTTTGCATCGGGACGCGACTTCCCCAAACAACACTAGTGAGGTGACTTATGCAGGCAGTACTATTTGATATGGATGGGGTCCTGGTTGACTCCGAATATACCTACCTAGAAACCAAGACGCAAATGCTCCGCGACAGGGGGATTGATAAAGATGAAAGTTACCAATATCAATTTATGGGAACCACTCATGAACACATGTGGCAAGTGATGAAAGACGAATGCCAATTACCCGAGAGTGTGACTTTTTACATCCAAGAAATGAATCAAAGACGTCATGAAATGATTGCTCGTGATGGGGTCAAAGCGATAAAGGGTGTAGTCGACTTTGTCAAAGCCTTGCATGGAGCGGGTATTCCCCTAGCTGTGGCCTCTTCTTCGCCGCGGGCCGAAATCGAACAATTTATGGAAGAATTGGGCCTGGATGGTTGTTTTCAGGTCTATGTGAGCGGGGAAGAAGTCGACCATTCTAAGCCGGCTCCCGATATTTTTATCGAAGCAGCTCGCCAACTTGGGGTTTCACCCAAAGCCTGCATCGTTTTTGAAGATACTAAAAATGGTAGCCTGTCCGCCCACCGTGCCGGCGCCTATACCATTGGCTTTGAAAATCCTGACTATCCTAGCCAAGATTTATCCGCTGCAGACGAAATTATTTCTGATTTTTCTAAAATAAATTTAGCTGACTTTCTCAAAGACTTTGAACAAAAGTAAGTATTAAAGTCGGGGGAAAAGTCTTTTGAAGAATGGCCTCGACCAAAGCGACTGAAAAAATGACGAATTCTCTGTACAAATGTACAAGAAATGACCGCTGTAAGGGCCATAACCTCGCTGATTATCCGCTTGAAATCGATTCCAAAGTCCGATATAGTTGTTTTTAGAAGATGCATAAATCAATAGCAGTAAAGGAGAAAATGATGTTTAATCAAACAGATGAACTCGCTGTGAATGCAGTGCGTATGTTAAGTATTGATATGATTAACAAGGCTAATTCCGGTCACCCAGGCCTACCTATGGGTGTAGCACCTATGGCCTATGCATTATGGGCAGAACACATGGTGCAAAACCCAAGTGATCCCCACTGGACCAACCGGGACCGCTTTGTCTTATCAGCGGGGCATGGGTCTGCCTTACTCTATAGCTTATTACACCTATCTGGTTACCAAGTGACCATGGATGATATTAAACAATTCCGTCAATTAAATTCCAAGACTCCTGGTCACCCCGAAGTCCACTTTACCGAAGGGGTCGAAGCGACCACTGGTCCATTAGGCCAAGGTTTTGCTAATGCAGTAGGGATGGCTATGGCAGAAGCCCATGACGCTGCTATCTATAACCAAGGTGACTATAAGATCGTTGACCATTACACCTATGCCCTCTGTGGGGACGGGGACTTGATGGAAGGTATTTCCCATGAAGCGGCTTCCCTAGCTGGCCACCTCCAATTAGGCAAATTGATTGTCTTCTATGACTCCAACGACATTTCTCTAGACGGCCCAACTGACAAGGCCTTCACCGAAGACAATAAGGGCCGGTTCGAAGCTTACGGCTGGCAACATATTCTAGTGGAAGATGGCCGTGACTTAGAAGCCATTTCCAAAGCCGTGGAAGCAGCCAAAGCTGAAACCAATAAACCAACCCTCATCCAAGTCAAAACCGTGATCGGTTACGGTTCTGAAAATGAAGGCACTTCCGCAACACACGGGAACCCAATTGGTGAAGAAGACCGGGCTCACGCTGCCCAAGTTTACGGTTGGAACCATGAAGCCTTTGATATTCCTCAAGAAGTTTACAATCGCTTCCAAGAACGGGTCGCTGACCGTGGAGCTCAGGCGCAAGCAGACTGGCAAGAAGAATTCAAGGCCTATGAAGCCGACTATGCGGACTTAGCTGCCCAATATCAACGCGCCTATGCCGGTGAATTACCCGCTGACTGGGCGGACTGCCTGCCTAGCTATGACGTTAACGATGAGGCTATGGCTTCGCGGAAAACCAGCCAAAAAGCCATCCAAGCCATTGCTCAAACTCTCCCTGAATTCTGGGGCGGGTCTGCGGACTTGAAGTCCTCCAACAATACTTACATTGACGCCGATAGTGACTTTGAAGCTGGAAATTATGCGGGTCGTAACATTTGGTATGGTGTCCGTGAGTTTGGCATGGGTGCTGCCATGAACGGGATTCGTTTACACGGCGGGTCGATTCCTTATGCCGGAACCTTCTTTGTCTTCTCGGACTATCTCCGGGCAGCTATGCGGGTAGCGGCATTATCCCACTTACCTTCAACCTTTGTCTTTACCCATGACTCCATTGCCGTTGGAGAAGATGGACCAACCCATGAACCGATTGAACAGTTAGCGGCTTTCAGAGCCATGCCAAATATCAACACCATCCGCCCAGCTGACGGTAACGAAGTCTCTGCGGCTTGGAAGCTCGCTATCGAGGCTAAAGATACGCCAACAGTTCTGGCCCTGTCCCGGCAAAACCTCCCTGTGCTCAAAGGCACCGCTGATAAAGCTATGGAAGGGGTCGCTCGAGGCGCCTATGTCTTATCCGATGCCCAAGGGGATACCCCAGACGGTATCTTGATTGCCACCGGTTCAGAAGTGAACTTAGCCCTGGAAGCTCAGGCCGAACTGGCTAAGGACGGTATCGACGTCCGTGTGGTTTCCATGCCTTGTCAAGAGCTCTTCGACCAAGAAGACCAAGCTTATAAGGAAAGTGTTCTCCCAAGTGAAGTCAAAAACCGGATGGCCATCGAAATGGCTGCTACATTTGGTTGGGAACGCTATGTCGGCGACCAAGGCGTCGTGCTTGGCTTAGACCGCTATGGCCAATCAGGTAAGGGCGGCCAAGTCATGGAAGCTTTAGGCTTTAACCTGGACAATGTCGTAAAAACCTACAAAAACGCCTTTTAATCATTAGTCAATATTGGAAAAGAAGAAAATGAATGGATTAGCGTTGTTACTTAGGATTTAAATAGATAAAATCACTGCGATTAGTTTTCAAGGAGGCTATCATGAAATTTTTCTTAGACACTGCAAATATTGATGAAATTAAGCGTATTAATGACCTCGGTTTATGTGACGGGGTAACCACTAACCCTTCCTTAATTAATAAAGAAGGCCGTGACTTTGAAGAAGTGATTAAAGATATCGCTTCAACCGTCGACGGACCAGTTTCAGCGGAAGTGACCAGCTATGACTACGAAGGCATGGTCAAAGAAGCCCGCGAATTAGCTGCATGGGCAGACAATGTCGTCGTTAAAATTCCAATGACTGAAGAGGGCTTAAAAGCAACTCATACCCTGTCTCAAGAAGGCATTAAGACTAACGTGACCCTCATCTTCTCGGTTTCTCAAGGTCTCTTAGCTGCCAAAGCCGGAGCCACCTACATTTCTCCATTCATTGGCCGGATCGATGACATGGGCGAAGACGGCCTCCGCTTAATCGCTGAATTACGTGAAGTCTTAGACATCTATGGCCTAGACTCACAAATCATCGCTGCATCCATCCGCCACATCGGCCACTTCGAAGGCGCAGCCCTAGCCGGCGCCCACGTAGCCACCATCCCAGGCACCATCTTCCCTAAACTCTGGAGCCACCCACTCACCGATAAGGGAATCGAAGGCTTTAAAAAAGACTGGGACGCCTTCACGAAAAGATAAGGATGTGAGGGCGCCAATAGAGGCTTGAATCGGTGGAGGAAAATACCGTAAGCACAGGAAACTGTGCGTTGGGATTTTCTGAAGCGACCTCAAGACTGGCGGCCGAACTCGACAATAGATGTGAGCTGACGACCAAAAAGTGAAACGCTACGCATACTATATCTGTAACTTGCTGACGCTTCGAACAGCTATAGCAACTGGAGTTAAAGGACGAAAGAATTCTCAAAGAGAATTCGTCGACCTTTAGCGAACTCGACTATAGAGTGCGTCAAGCGCATCAAGATACCATAACATGAAAACACCTTTGTCGACTAATAGAAAGTGAGTCGCAAAGGTGTTTTTTGTTGTCTAGATTAATAGATCCTTTGGCGCCAAAGATTTGGCTTTAAAAATAATATTGGCCACTTCTTCAGGACTCTCCTGGCCGCCGCGTTGGATCCAGAGGTTGATGACGCTGGTAACGGAGGAAATAAGAACTTCTATGGCGTATTCCATAGGCAGGTCTTGGGTAGATAGGTGGAAGTCGTTTTCTTTTTGTATACGACTGGTGATCAGTTCTTTAATAATGGACTTAACGTCCACCATAAAGTTGGGATCACCATTGGAACTGGCCAAGGTAGCAATTAAGAGGAAATTTTCCTGGAGGTAAGTAATGGCCTTCAGAATGGTTTGATAGGGGATTAAATCTGCATGTGCTTCTTCCTGATACATGTCGTTAAGGAAGATTTTCTGGAGTTCTTTATAAATATCCGCCTTCAGTTGTTCTAGTAAATCATATTTATCCACATAGTGACGATAAAAAGTTCCCCGGTTAATGCAGGCTTGGCGGGCTATGTCGGTAACGGTTAAACTGTCAAAGCCCTTTTCCCGAGTCAGCTGGATAAAAGCGGCTTTAATTTTCTTTTGGGAATTAGTTTGTCTCTCCATGGCGATATTCTCCTTAATTGAACAGAGTGTTGCATATTGTTTATTGTCACTGGCTTGCTTTCATTTTATACTCCCTTTATAAATAGATCAACATGTTGTTCAAATAAGAAAAAGGAGTTAAAGCATGTCATACATTGAAGTTAATAACAATACAAAAGTCTATTCCTCTGGCCAAAACCAAATTTACGCCAACAAGGATGTTTCATTTGAAGTGAAAAAGGGAGACTTAGTCATTATTGTTGGTGCCTCAGGGGCAGGAAAATCGACCCTATTAAATATTTTGGGCGGGATGGACCATAATGATTCTGGTCAAGTTATTATTGATGGTAAGGATATCAGTCAGTTTTCTCGGCAAGAACTCGCTACTTACCGACGAGAAGATGTGGGTTTTGTGTTTCAATTCTATAACCTAGTCCCTAACTTAACCGCCAAGGAAAATGTCGAATTGGCGGCAGAAATTACCACCAACCCTTTAAGTGCCGAATCCCTGCTTAAGGATGTCGGTTTAGCTGATCGGATGGGTAACTTCCCCTCTCAATTATCGGGTGGGGAACAGCAAAGGGTATCCATTGCCCGGGCCCTAGCCACTAATCCTAAGCTCTTACTTTGTGACGAACCTACAGGAGCCTTGGACTATAAGACTGGTAAGCAAGTCTTAAAGATCCTCCAGGACATGTCACGAGACAAGGGTGTGACTATTATTATTGTTACCCATAATGGTGCCCTAGCGCCAATTGCCGACTGCGTGATTTATATGCGGGATGCGACTATCGCTAATATTGAGCGTCATGACCAGCCTGAAGATATTGAAAATATTGAATGGTAGGTGAAGGAAGATGAAAAAAACACTAGGAAAGGATATTTGGCGGTCGATTCGTCACTCCAAAGGACGATTTGTTTCCATTGTCTTATTGATGCTACTTGGATCCTTAGCCTTGGTCGGGTTGAAAGTCACCGGACCCAATATGCGAGCGACGGGGATCGATTATTTTGACGACCTAAACTTAGCTGACCTATCCGTCATCGGTACTTATGGCTTGGACCAAGGCGACCAAGAGCTTATTAATGAAATACCAGGCTTAGACCAGGTAGAATATGGTTATTTTAAAGATGTCGTGCCCCAAGAAAGTCAAGCTAGCCTTCGTCTCTTTTCAAAGACAGAAACGATTTCTACTTATCAATTAAAGGAAGGCCGCTTGCCAGATGCGATAGATGAGATCGCCTTGGATTATTCCTACCAGGGAGACTATCACCTAGGGGATACCATCAAGTTTGAAGAAAAAGCAGATGCCTCAGGAGATAAAATGTTGGCCCAGGACACTTTCACTATTACCGGATTTCTCTATACCGGAGAAATTCTCTCGGACATCAATCTGGGCCCTTCGACCGCGGGAACTAGTGAGTTGAAGGGCTACGGCGTAGTCATTCCCCAAGTTTTTCAGACCGATAATTACATGGTCGCGCGCTTGACCTTTGCGGATTTAGATGGGGTTGATCCCTACAGTCAAAGCTATCAAGATCGTCTTAAAGACCACCAAGCAGACTTAGAAGCAGCCTTTGACGAGGGAAAAAGCCAGCGTTTAGACCGCTTAAAGAGCGAAAAGCAGAATGAAATTGACCAAGCACAAGAGGACTTAAAGGCCGGACAAAAGGCCATATACAAGAAAAAGCAGGCAGTTAGTGATAAAGAAGCCCAACTTGCTCAGCTTATCCCCTATCAAGCCACCTTGCCTAAAGACCAGCAAGATAAAGTCAAGCAAGCTCAAAGAGAAATTGACCAGGCAAAGGAAGAGCTACAAGCAGCGGATACTGATATCACAGATAAAGAGGAAAAAATCCAAGCAGCGCAAAATCAAGTGGACCACTTAGAAGCACCCACTTTCCTGGTCTATACTCGCCGTGAAGCTCCAGGGGGAGAAGGCTATAAGATTTATTCTTCTATTAACCGTATCATTGATGCCTTGGCCAATGTATTTCCAGTCTTCATGTATTTTGTAGCGGCCTTGGTGGCTTTGACGACTATGACCCGCTTTGTGGAAGAAGAGCGGACCAAGTCAGGCACTCTAATGGCCTTAGGTTACACAGACCGCGACATTATCACAAAATTTATCCTATACGGTTTCCTTTCCAGTAGTCTGGGAGCGGTTTTGGGGATCATACTTGGTCACACTTTTATTCCCCTAACCGTCTACCATGCCTATAGCGGTGGCTTCACTGTTCCTGAAATTCAGCTCCACTTCTATGGGAAAATTTCTCTGATTGCCTTTACCGTGGCCGTCTTGTGCGGGACCGTGCCCGCTTATCTGATAGCTAAGAAAGGACTCCAAGCCTATCCGGCCCAGCTCTTACGTCCCAAGGCTCCGGCCGCTGGGGCTAATGTTTTCTTAGAGAATTTACCGGGCCTGTGGAAGCGACTGAGCTTTATGCAAAAAATTACCGCTCGTAATTTGATTCGCTATAAGAGTCGGTCCTGGATGACCATCTTTGGAGTTGCCGGTGCTGTTTCCTTGCTTTTTGCCGGCTTTTCGGTACAAGATTCCATCCGCACAGTGAATAACCAGCAATTCGGAGACTTGATCCATTATGAAATGATTGTGGCCCAAAAACCGGGAATTGATGAAGAGCAAAGCCAGGATCTTCAAGAAGCCTTGGATAGTAATCAAGTAGACCAATACTTAAATATCCATTATGAAAACTTGTCTAAAGTTGCAGGCAAGAAGCTAGATAAGCAGGACATCAAACTCATTGTTCCCCAGAATGAAGCCAAGTTTCACGAATACCTCAGCTTACAAAACCGTTCCAGTGGCCAAGTCTTGTCCTTAGCCGATGACGGGATCATTATTTCCGAACGCTTGGCCCGCCTCTTGAATGTCCAAGTCGGTGATGGGGTCACTTTTGAAGATCGAGATGGCAGGGACTATGACATGAAGGTTAGTGGTATTACTGAAATGTATATGGGACACTTTGCCTTCACCACGTCCCGTGGTTATGAAAATATTTTTGGAAAAGACTATAGCACGAATGCAAGCATGGTCCAGCTAAAGGACCAGTCGACCAGCAATGTGGAAGCCCAATCGGCTGAATTTATGAACTTAGACGGAGTCATGACTGTGGTACAAAATACCACTCTGACTAACCAAGTCAATACGATCGTGAATTCCCTGGATAAAATTATGAAAGTCTTGATTCTGGTTGCTGTCCTCCTAGGCGTGGTCATTCTTTATAACCTGACTACCATCAATGTCTCGGAAAGAATGCGGGAACTATCAACCATTAAAGTTCTCGGCTTCTACGATAAGGAAGTCACCATGTACATTTACCGGGAGACCATTATTCTTACGATGCTTGGTCTCCTGGCTGGTTACGTGATTGGGGAAGGTCTGCACCAATATATTCTGTGGATCGTTTCACCTGATAATATCATGTTCAACCCCGCCCTCACTCCTAGAAGTTTCGCACTACCAGCTATCATCATCGCCATCATTACTATTATCCTTGGACTCCTCATCAATCACCGCCTCAAGGAAGTAGACATGCTCGAGGCTCTATCGGGAGTAGAGTAGTAAGGATGAGATAAGCACTGATCCTCCTACCCCATCAGCTTTAATCGCTTTCGGATCGGTATTTGTCGCTACTATTTTGTCAATTTTCTTGCTTAAAAAAATAATTGTGTTAAAATTGTAGCAGTTCTACTCCTTACGGGAGAACTTTATCAGTGCATGGTAAAGAAGAGAGGTTGTGACTTCGGTTGCAGCCTCTTTTTTGATCCAGTTTTGATCGAAATTGCCTGGCATTACCAGGATAATGATCGTTTATTTCTCTTTGACAAGAAGACCATGAGGGAGTATTCTTTATGTGAAAATAATTACATGACTAAATTTTTATGAAAGGGAAAGCTGGTTTAACAATGACTGGAATAAAAATAATGATTTTTCTGATGTGGTCTTTAAGCGGCGGTCCGTCCGTCACTTCGATCCAAACGTCAAGATTAGCCGGGACGAATTAAAGCAAATCGTGAAAGAAACCGTGACGGCGCCTTCCGCATGTAACCTACAATCTTGGCATTTTGAGATTGTTGACAATGAAGCGGGCAAGGAAAAATTAAAATCATACTTTATTCCTTTCAACACCCCACAAATTGATTCATGTTCTGCCATGGTCCTCGTTTTTGGCGATACCCAATCGCATAAGAATTACCGCAAGGCCTGGGAAGACGACTACCATGCTGGGAAGATCACTAAGGAAGAAATGGAAGATAACTTTTCTCGAATTCTCTACCGTTATGAAGACGGCCCTCGTGATTTCCTTGTTAATGATGCTACGGTGGATGCAGCTATGGCGGCCATGCAACTGCTCTTAGTGGCCCGGGCCCATGGTTATGAAGGTAATGCGATCGCCGGTTACGATACCACAAAGGCCGCGGAAACTTTTGGCCTCGATCCTTACCGCTACATCCCTGTCATGGCCGTTGCCCTTGGCATTCCAGCTAAAAACGGCCCAGCCGAAGAAGATCATTCTGACCGTTATGGCTTAGATACAATTCTTCACTTCGTGGATGAATAAAAGATTCTCGGCAACTAAAAATTTATTATTAAGCATACTTGTTTATTTAAAAATCCTAATAATCACTCCTTCTAAAGCCCGGTCTTCTTAGATTGAAGAGCGGGCTTTTTATTAGGGAAATATTTATTTTTTCAACCGGATCTCTTTTTCCCTTTTTCAATTAAAAGTGTTGGCGCGACAACAGGACTAGTCTTTTGCTTCTGCTATAATATTGGTGTAGCAATAAAGCGCTCTCATGTGATAATTTTAGCAAATACATTATTTAAGCTGATTGGCTAACAGTCAGTTTACCGATTAATAAATAATACGAGGAGGAAAGACGATGTCACAATATGATTTAGTGATTGTGGGTGCCGGCCCAGCTGGGATGACGGCTGCGATTTATGGGGTACGGGCTGATTTGAAGGTATTAATGCTAGATAAATTAGCTCCCGGTGGACAAGTCATTAATACTAATGAAGTTGATAACTACCCTGGTAAACCCAAGATTAATGGTGCTGAATTATGTATGGACATGTTCCAACATACCCAATCTTTAGGGGCTGACTTCGACTACAAGACCGTTACCCGGGTTCAAGTCGCTGATGACGGTGTCATGAAGACCATTTACTTTGCGGAAGATGAGGAAACCGTCCAAGCCCCAACCGTGATTGTAGCTACCGGAACGCGGTCACGGACCTTAAACATTCCCGGTGAAGAACAATTCAAGGGCTCAGCTATCTCCTGGTGTGCTATCTGTGACGGGGCCAAATACCGCGACAAGGATGTTGTGATCATCGGTGGTGGGAACTCGGCTGTGGATGAGGGGACTTACCTGGCTGGCATTGTTAACCACCTCACCATCGTTACTGACTTTGACCTGACTGCTGATCCTGCTTCCTGTGACTACCTGCGTTCCCTAGACAATGTGACCGTTTACCCTTACAAGGCGGTACAAAGCTTCGAAGCCAATGAAGACGGCAGCCTCAAAGGGGTTAAATTCGCTGATAAGGAAACTGGCGAAAACGAACAAGTTGTTGAATGTGACGGGGTTTTTGAATACATCGGTGCAGTCCCAAGTACGGAATTCATCCAAGACCTAGGCATTACCGAATCACACGGTTATGTGGAAACCGATGCCCATATGGCGACCGCTGTACCTGGTATCTATGGGGCCGGTGACTCTAACAGTAAATTCTTACGTCAAATCGTGACTGCTACTTCAGACGGTGCGACCGCAGCCCAAGAAGCCAGTGGCTATATCAAGAAATTACGGGCAGAAGGCAAGTACGAATAAGAAGTCGCTGCTTTTATGATAAAGTATAATTATGAATAAATAAGGAGTGACTCTGAGTGATCAAAGAATTAGAAAAAGACACCTTCAAAGAAGATTTACAAAATGGAACCGTTTTGGTGGACTTCTATTCCAAAACCTGTGGCCCCTGCAAGATGCTATCCTTTATCCTAGATGACGTGGATAAAACCAAAGGCGATGACCTCTCCATCATCAAAATTCCCTTTGAAGAAAACCCTGACTTAGTCGAAGAATATGGCGTTGAAGGCTACCCAACCTTAATCGCCTTTAAAGATGGAGAAGAAGTTACCCGTAAAGCCGGCCTCCAACAAAAACCAGTCATCCTAAAAATGATCGAAGAAGCAGAATAAAAGGTAGAGTGCGACAAGTGCAATAAGAGGGGAGAGCGTTGGAAGGAGTACGCAGAAAATCTTCAAAGAGGATTTTCAAGGACTTCTGAAACGCAGCTCCCCTCGCACTTGGAGCAGGTTTGAAAAGGATGAGAGGAAGGATCAGGGAGGGCGATTCCTTGGAAGAAAAGGGGATAAGATCAGCCTGCTGATCGTTCAACTTTTCTGAAAGAACATCCCCTCACCTTTTCGAACTCAACTGTAGAGTGCGACAAGCGCAAGAAGAGAGAGCTGGGGTTTCCCTCAGCTCCTTTTTTAATAGAAAAGAGTGAGTTGATGAATAATCAAGCCATTGGTGATTTAATGCTCAACTGGGCTGAAGTGGCTAAAGGACAAGTGACAGCTGGCTTAGACCAGGACTTAGGCGTCAAGGAAAAGTCCAGTGCCCGGGACCTGGTAACCGTATTAGACGGTCAGCTGGAGCGTTTTTATCGTAGTCAAATACGAAAATACTTTCCCCATGACCGTATCCTAGGAGAAGAGGGTCAGGGCGACCAGGCCAAGTCCTTAGACGGGGCGGTCTGGATCATTGATCCCATCGACGGCACCCTGAATTTTGTTAAGCAGCGGGCCCATTATGTGACCATGCTGGCCCGCTATGTTGATGGGGTCGGACAAGTGGGTGTGATCTATGCTTTAGACACGGGCCAGTCACTCTTAGCCTTGGCTGGCCAAGGCGCTTATTTAAACGGCCAAGCCCTGGACCTGACAGGACCAAGTGACCTAGCCGAAGCTAGTTTAGACCAGGTCCTGATGTCAACGGAAGCCTTGCCTTTAGATGGGGACTTAGCCCTCTATCAGCTGTCTAAACAGAGCCTGGGTTTAAGAATTTTTGGTTGTGCTGGCTTGGATGCGGTTCATTTGGCACTAGGTCGGACCGGTTTGTACCTCAACCATCTCTACCCTTGGGATAATGCTGTTGCTCTCATCTTGGCTGAAGTCTGTGGCTTTAAGGTGACCGATTTTCAGGGTCAGCCACTTAACTTGTTGGACCGCCAATATGTCCTCATGGCCTATCCTAAGATTCATGACCAAGTACTCAACTATCTAAAAGACCGCCAATAACAACAAGTCGCGCTGAGTCAGGAATTTTCCTGTCGCTCAGCGCTTTTTTAATGGGTAATGGGTTCAAAGAAGGAACCTTGTCTCTGGCTGAAGAGTTGGATGAAGTCCTTAGCGGCAGAAGAGAGTTGGGCCTTGGCCTTGTAGATCAGGTAGGTTTCCCGGTAGAGTTCCATGTCACGAACCTCTAGATATTTAACCTGGGGGTAGGTCCGGCTAGCGGATTTGGTAGTTAAACTAATGCCGAAGCCGGACTGGACTAAGGAGATGATAGAGGCGTCGTTCATGACCTTGTGGCGGATAGAGATATCCGTGTAATGGATGTCTCCCGTTGAGCGACCGTATTTTTCCATGGCCAGTTTGCGCAGGTGTTCCGAATCATAAGTGCGAAAGAAGGTTTCTCCCTGGATTTGCTGGAAAGTGATGGCGTCAAAGTGGGCCAAAGGATGATCTATAGGCACCAAGATCCCTAGTCGTTCTTTGAGCAGGCGGAAAGTCTTTAGACCGGGAGTAGCCAGGTCAAATTCTTCGCCTGTCAAGCAGGCCAAGTCGTAACTCCCGTCCATTATCCCCATGACCACTTCTTGGCTGAGGACCTCGGTGTAGTTAATGGCAGTGTTAGGGTATTGGTCCTTAGAGACCTTGAGTAATTCCGGGATAACAAAGTAAGTGGTGGAAAATAAATTCGATGAACACAGTGACAGACTATCGGTGCTTTGGGCCAGTTCTTCCTGGACTTCACGAATACTATCATTAATATAGGTCATCCCTTGACTCAGGCGCTGGGCTAACTTGCGACCAGCATAGGTGATTTGAATCTCGCGTCCGGCTTTAACAATCAGGGGAATGCGGAGATTTCTTTCCAGTTTGGCGATGGCCTTAGACAGGGTCGAAGGGGACAGGTAGAGTTGGGCGGCAGCCTTAGTCAGACTTTCACATTCTACCACCTTGATAAAGTAAGCCAAGTGCTGCCAGTTAAGTTCTTTCATGATTTTATCCTTTCTATTGTTGAAAAATATTCACTGATAAGAGAATTTATTTCATTTTATCTTTTGCCTGGAATAATGTATGATTAATCACAAGAGGGTCGGTAACCGCTTCCATAATGGCACGGCTTTTACTTTAAGTCAAGGGCGGACTTTTCTCTCTAGCAAGCAACTTGTGACTTAATTATGAATATTTTTCACTTAAAAGGGATGACGAACGAGAAAGGAGCTGGAGAATGTTTGACAATTTACTTTATGAAATAAATCACCAGGTGGCGACCATCACTATGAATCGCCCGGATTCTGCCAATGGCATGGACCAAGGGATGATTAAGGACCTTGTAGCCGCCTTTCGCCAGGTAGAGACGGAGCCTGACGTCCGGGTAGTGGTGCTTAGGGCCAAGGGTAAGCTCTTCTCCGGTGGGGGCGACATGAGCTGGATGAATGAGATGATCGACCAGGGGCAGACCTTTGACTCCAGTGACATCTACCGGGCCAATCAAATCGCCCAAGCCATCCGCAATGTCTCTAAACCCGTTGTGGCTGCTGTTCACGGTACCGTGGCAGGTGGAGCAGCAGGAATTATCATGGCCTGTGACTTCCGCATTATGAGTGACAAGGCCAAGATCGTGCCAGCCTTCTCCAATATCGGTTTGAGTGGCGACACCGGTTTGATTTATTCCTTGATGTTGTCTTTAGGCTTTAGCCGGACCTATGAAATCATGGCCCTAGGACAAATCATTTCGGCCCAAGAAGCCAATGATTGGGGCCTAGTCACCCGCTTAGCCAGTCCGGAAGACTTTGAAAACACGGTGGCTGATTTTATCGAGCTCTTAAAGAACCGCCCTACCCTGGCCTTGGCGAGACAGAAACAAGCCATGAATGCATTCTTCTACCAAGACCTGGCCAAATTCGGTCTCAGCGAAGCCGTAAACATTCCTTACCTTTCTGGTACAGAGGACTTCAAGCAAGCCATTAAAGGCTTTGTCAATAAGGAAGAGGTTCACTTTCAAGGCAAGTAGCTTAAAAAAGTTGTGAATTAAAAAATGATAAAAACTAAGGAGGATCTATCAATGACAGATGTATGTGAAATGTTAGGCATTAAATACCCAATCTTTTGTGGCGCTATGGGGGGGATTTCCCGTCCAGAATTAGTGGCTGCCGTATCCAATGCTGGCGGCATGGGGATCTTGATGACTGCTGGGATGAAGGATGAAGAAAAAATTCGCCAAGCGGTCCAAAAAACCCGGGAATTAACCGACAAACCCTTCGGCGCTAACGTGGCCATTATTTCTGGTAACGCTAAAGAAGTGCTGGAAGTCCTCATTGACGAAGGCGTGAAATTCTTTACCACTGGCGCTGGAGACCCGATTCCTTATATTGACATGATCCACCAAGCCGGCGGAAAGATCTTCCCAGTGGTACCAAGTGCCCGGGTAGTCCGTAAGGTGGAAGACGCTGGTGCAGACGGTGTGGTTGTTGAAGGGATGGAAGCCGGTGGCCACGTCGGTCAAGCGACAACCATGACCCTGACCCGCCAAGCCGTTGAAGCGGTTGACCATGTCCCTGTTATTGCAGCGGGTGGGATTGCGGACGGCCACGGTTTAGCGGCTGCTTATGCCCTCGGTGCTGACGGCGTCCAAGTCGGAACCGTCCTCGTTGCTTCTACCGAAGCGCCGATCCATGATAACTACAAACAAGCCATCGTGGATGCTAACGATACCGCCACCTTTGTGTCAGGTTCCATGACCGGCGCACCGATCCGGATTGAAAAGAATGCTGCCGCTCAAAAACACCACGACATGGATATGGACCCAGAAGTGGACGTCAAAGCCATCGAAGCTTACACCATTCCTTCCCTAACCAAGGCGGCGGCTGAAGGGGACGTGAAGGAAGAAATCGTGACATACGGGCAAATCGCTGGTTTAGTCCATGAAGTCCGCCCGGTGAAAGAAATCATCGATTCCATCTTCCAAGAAGCTAATGAAGTCATTGACGCCTTAGCTGCTAAGAAGATTTAAAGAAGAGAGTGTGACAGTCACAAAATAGGACGAGAGCGCTGGAGCTAAAGGGCGAAAGAATTCTCAAAAAGGATGGGAGGGCGCCGTCAAAGATTTGAATCACTGGAGGAAAATACCATAAGCACAGGACACTGTGCGTTGGCATTTTCTGAAGTGACTTCAAAGCTGGCGCCCGAGTTCAACTAGAGAATTTGTTGACCTTTAGTAAAGCGGACGTTCGTCCTGTGACTGGAACAGGTTTTGAAAAGAGACTAGGACTTTTGACCTAGCCTTATCACTTAAAAAAGTAAAAATATTTCAAGGAGGAAAATGAAAGCATGAGTGAAACACGTAAAGACTTAATTCCCGAATACGGCCCCTTACATGGGGTAAGAATCCTGGGTTTAGGGTCCATTGTGGCCATGCCACATGCCGGTAACCTCTTAGCCGACTTAGGGGCAGAATTTATCCAAATTGAACGCCCCGGCATGGGAGATTCATTACGGATGTTGGCACCTTTTTCCAAGAAAACCAAGGTATCCAACGGCTGGATGCAAGATGCCCGAAACCGTCTAAGCATTACCTTAGAATCCAACCTCAACAATGAAGAGGCCAAGGCAGTTTTCTTAGACCTGATCAAAGAAGTCGACATCTTCATGGACAACATGGTTTGGTTGAAGAAATTAGGGATTGATGATGAAGAAATGTTGGCAGCCAATCCCAAATTAGTTATCTGCCACGTGTCTGGTTTCGGGCAAGAAGCCTTTGGTGGGGCAGAAGGCGTTTCTGGCCGGGCATCCTTTGACATGATCGGTCAAGCTTACGGTGGTTTCTTGAACTTGAATGGGGAACCTGACCAAGCACCAATGATTGTGAAACCTTACTTAAACGACTATGTGTCTGCCTTAAACGCTACCTATGGGGTATTAGCAGCTTATATTCACGCCCAAAAGACCGGCAAAGGCCAAGTGGTGGATGTGGCCCAATATGAAGCCATGGCCCGGATTTTGTCCGATACCTTCGTCACCTATACCGAAAACGGGGAAGACAAAGAACGGACCGGCAACAAGACCACTGCCTTCCAACCATACGGCCTCTTCTTTGACAAGAATGGAGAATACGTCGTTGTTGGTGCCTTTGGGCGGAACGTCTACAACCGTTTCTTGGAAGCAGTTGGCTTCGATAAAGAATACTTCGCCTATGAAGTGGCCGGTAACGGGGTAGAAGCCGTGATGTCTGAACGTGGCCAAGAGCTCGACCAAAAGATTAAGGAATGGTGTAGCCAACGGACCGCTAAGGAAATCGAAGAAACCCTCAACGCTCACCGGGTACCAGCTTCCAAGGTTAACAAGGCCTCAGACGCGCTCAATTCCGAACACTTCAAGGCCCGTAACAACTTCGTCACCTATACCGACCAAACCAGTGGTGAAGAAGTCACTGCCTTTGGTGTCGTGCCTCACATGAGCGAAACCCCAGGGAAAGTATGGCGGGGCGCTCCAGCCATGGGTCAAGACAACGAACTCGTTTATGGCGAGCTCTTAGGTTACTCTGAAGACAAGATCGCCGAATTAAAAGAAAAAGGGCTTATCTAGAAATAAGGATGTGAGGGCGCCACAAGAAACTTGAATCAATGGAGGAAAATACTATAAGCACAGGAAGCTGTGCGTTGGAATTTTCTGAAGCAACTTCAAGGCTGGCGTACGAACTCAACTATTAGAGTGTGACAAGCGCACCAGTTTATAAAAACAGCTCCCTCTTAAGTGATAGTACTTAGGGGGAGCTGTTTTTGTATGGTTAATGGAGATTAGCGAGGACTTTGATGAATTTAGCCACCTGGTCATTGGGCTCCTTGGAATAGATAATACCGTAGGGAACCCCAGGGCCAGACCAAGCCAGGGGGATAGTGATGAGGGAAGGGTGGATGTCTTCCCAAACATCTAAGGACAAGAGAATGGCTCCTGTCTGCTCACAACGGTTAAAGGTCGAAAGATCATAATAGTAAGCCGCATCGATAATATGGATACTGCGGTAGTGAGACTTGAGATAGCTTCTTAGGGCGTCATTACTTTGACTATGGCCCTCCTTTACCATAATTAAATCCTGATCGTTGAGGTCTTCAAGTTGGATACAGGCCTTGCCTTTGAGGGGATGGTTTTTAGCCATAGCACAGGTCAGCTTAGCTTCTTTCAAGGGCAAGAGCTGGACGTATTCTAGCCATTTCAAGGAATCGCAAGCCCCCACCATGAGGTCAAAGCCTTGGCCTAGGTGTTTAATGGTCTCGAGAATGCTTTGCTGGTTATCTTCAAAGGGCACGACTTCCAGTTTAAATTGGGGGTAGTGTTGGTTGAAACGATGCCACAAAGGAAAAAAGTCCTGGGCAGGATTTAAAAAGGACCGCCCCAAACGAATCAGGTAAGGCGATTTTTGGGCGATTTGCTTGGCTCGGTGTATGGCTTTTTGACTTTGGTCAATAAGAGCGAGACTATCCTGGTAGAAACTGTGACCCGCTTCGGTGAGCTTAACCCCGCGACTGGAGCGTTGGAAAAGATCGAGACCCAGGAGATCTTCTAAGCGGTCGATTTGTTTCTTAACAGCAGTCGGACTGATATACAAACGTTGAGCTGCCTGGCTGAAGGACCCTTCTTGGGCCACGGCAATGAATATTTCTAACTTGCGACTATACATCCTTAACCTCCTGTCTACTCGCTTTAACTTCTGGTTAATACTATTATAACCTTTTTGAACTGTTAAGGCAGCGCTTTTTAGGGGATAATACTAGTGAAACAGAGTGATTTGCTTAGGATTTGTGAAAAAAGAAAGGAAAGGAAAGGAAAAAATGAACAAGATTACTTTAAGTAATGGTGTCCAAATGCCGCAACTGGGTTTTGGTGTCTATCAGATTGAGGATTTGGACCTCTGCCAAGCAGCGGTAGAACATGCCTTAAAAACCGGCTACCGTCTGATCGATACCGCTGCCGCTTACTTTAACGAAGAAGCCGTGGGCAAGGCGATTCAAGCCTCTGATGTGCCACGCCAAGACATCTTCCTAGTCAGCAAGGTCTGGATCCAAGATTATGGCTATGAAGCGACCAAGGCAGCTTTTAATCGGTCCTTAGAGAAACTCCAAACCGATTATTTGGACTTATACCTGATCCACCAGGCCTATAATGACTATTACGGCGCTTGGCGGGCCATGGAAGAACTCTATGAATCCGGCAAGGTCAAGGCCATCGGGGTATGTAACTTCAATAGTCGCCAATTGGTTGACTTAATTAGCTATAACCAGATCAAGCCCCATGTGGTCCAAGTCGAATTTAACCCACTCTTCCAACAAGAGGGCTTTAGACAAGTCCTAAATGACTACGACATTCAATTGATGGCTTGGGGACCCTTTGCGGAAGGACAGGGCAATCTATTTAATCACGAGGTCTTAAAAGCTATTGGCGACCAATACGATAAGACCCCGGCTCAAGTGATGTTACGCTGGAATTTGGACCAAGGCTCAGTCACGATCCCTAAGTCTGTACATAAGGAGCGAATCGAAGAGAACTTTGCGATTGGGGACTTTACTTTGAGCGCAGAGGACCAAGACAAGATCAAAGCCTTAGACCAAGGGAAGAGCATCGTTATTGATTTTGATGACCCTGAAACTGTGAAAGCCTTAAGCCAGTTTAAGATCCACGATTAAGAGTTCACTAGTCTAGCTGAGAAGAAGGCTAGCCGTGACTTGTGGGTCCAGGGGAGAAATAGAGGAGTACAAGCATGAAAAAAATTATTCAAACAGCCGGTCGGGACGCTTTAGGCGACTTTGCGCCAGAATTTGCCCATTTTAATGATGATATTCTCTTTGGTGAGAATTGGAATAATGAATCGATCTCTATCAAAACCCGGTGCATCATTACCTTAGTCGCCTTGATGAGCATGGGAATCACGGACTCTTCTTTAGTTTACCATCTCGAAAATGCTAAAAAGCATGGTGTCAGCCAAAGAGAAATTGCTGGCATCATCACCCACCTAGGCTTCTATGTGGGTTGGCCCAAAGCCTGGGCCGTCTTTAACCTGGCCAAAGATATCTGGGCCATCCATGAGGGCGACTCGACCTACTCAAACCCGGCCATGGCTGCCCATGCTAAACGGATGCCCTTCCCAATTGGAGAAGAGAATACCGCCTTTGCTCAGTATTTTATTGGCAAGAGTTACCTGGCTCCTTTATCAAGTCAACAAGTGGATATCCATAATGTGACTTTCGAACCGGGATGTCGCAATCACTGGCATATTCACCATGCTAGTCAGGGTGGGGGACAGATACTGATTGCGGTTGCTGGGACCGGTTACTACCAAGAGTGGGGACAAGACCCAATTAAACTAGAACCTGGTCATGTCATTAATGTGGGCGCCGGCGTCAAGCATTGGCATGGGGCCAGCAAAGAGGACTGGTTTTCCCATATCGCCATCGCCGTCCCTGGCCAAGATACCAGCAATGAATGGTGTGAACCCGTGGATGACGACTATTACCAACAATTAAAGTAAAAGCGGACAATTTTAAAATAAAACCAGGTCCCCAATAAGTCTCAATACTTAGAGGGAGCTGGTTTTCTGATGGAGAGAAAGTTAAGGGATAAAGGGAAATCAAATGCAATGTACTAGTCTTCACTCACCAAGGCATAGACTCTGGCCGGGAAACTCGGGGCGCCTTTGACCTTTAGCGGGGCAACGACAATGACTGCGCCTTGGGTCGGTAGGGCGGAGAGGTTATTTAAGACTTCGACCTGATAGCGGTCTTGGTCCAGCCAGTAAAATTCACCCGGTAAGGCTTCTTGGTCGTGGTAGACGTGGCCGGGATCGGTATCCAGGTTTTCATGGCCAATGGCTTTGACGTCGCGTTCGTGGGCTAAGAATTCCAAAGCCTCAACGGTCCAACCGGGGGTGTGGGCAATACCGTTTTCGTCTTCATTATAGAAGGCTTTTGGGTCATCCCAGCGCTTGGACCAGTCGCTAGCAAAGGCTACAAAGGTCCCGGCTGGAATCTTACCGTGGTCGGCTTCGTAGTCAAGGATAACGTCTTTAGTCACTGAAAAGTCGGGATCGGCAGCGACTTCTTTTTCCAGGTGGAGGACATAGAGCGGCAAGATCAATTCATCCAGGCCCACCCCATCTAGGAGCCGCTTCCCGGCGGCAAAGTGGCCGGGCGAATCGATATGGGTCCCGTAGGAAGTGGCCAGGGTGTATTCCTTAGCATAGAAACCATCTTCTTCGATGGTATTTAGGGTTTTCTCTTGTATGGGAGAGAAGGCATTGAAGAGAGGAATATTTTCGTGTAATTCATGGGACAGGTCGATGCGTTTAGCATTTAATAATTGAGAAAGATCTTGTGACATAGGGCATAGCTCCTTTTTATTCCTTAGTGACTAGTGACTTACTTTAGTTCTTTTGATGTGTTTTTATCTTAGAAAAGAGCAGGGAGAAATGCAAGGGTTTAGTCGCTAAGACTCGCCACTTAGGGGGTAGGCTTGCTGTGATGACGGGCTTTTAGGAGGTGTACAGAATAGTGATCACTAGTGATTTGAAGCCTGAGGAGACTCTTCTCTTATGCGGCGATGCTTCCTTTCATATCAGCACTTATCGCTTGAAGCGATTAAAAATCGGGGAGAGGCTGCCTTGACTGGGGTTCGCTTGTAACAATCAATTGTTAAGTAAAAAGCCCATCAAAGCAGGGATTGACAGGCTTAGATAAAGGGACTATGATGGACCCACAATAACTTATAACTAATGAAAGTGCGGGAGCAGAGCTTGACTAGGCATTTAGTCCCATCTGACTGAAAGACCGTAGTCAATCCTCCCGCGACCTTCAAGCATTGTTAAACGTCGACTGTCGCAACGCATCCGAGCAAACCTCCATTTAGGTTGCTGAATGGCTTGTGGCGGGACCGTGAAAGAGGTGGTTAAGCGAAAAATGATCAGTCGAATGTTACCCAATAGAAAAAGGGACTTGATAAAGAAAGCCTTGAATCAGTGACTTCTCTGGAAAAGAAGAACTGGATCAAGGCTTTTTTATTGGCTGTTAAAAGGCGGTGAAAATCTTTAGCGTTTCAATTTTTGAATGGTTTCAATGACTTGGTCCGGCTGATTGGGCTCTACAGCAATTCGCTGGGTCGCTTGGGCCATTTTATAGGTTTCATGGATGTAAGTTGACTCTGGAATGGCGGAAAAGTCAGGGAGATCGAAACGCAAGGGGATATTATAAAGGTTAATGGTCCCATCATGATTGCTGGAATAGGTTACCACCCCATCGATGAGCCGATTGCCAGTCAATTGGGTCACGGTTTCTGGGTATCTTGCCCCATTGGCTAGGTAGGGGTTAATGAGCGTGCCCTGAGGGATAATATGGACATTGATGGTGTCCGCGTCTTGGTTAGGGCCTAGTTGGAGCCAGATGCGGGCGTATTCAATGGCTAAGGGGTCATAAGCTGCTAGGGGATCAGTGTTAGAGGCGGAGGCATGGCCTTCATCGCTCTTTTCTTCACTGCTAGCGGTCGCACTGTCCACTTGCTTTGGACTAGGGGCAAGTGCTTGCTCAGAATTATCCTGGGAAGTGTCTGCAGACTCCTTAGCTGGACTTTGAGAGTGGCTCATGGATTGACTAGAATCTTGTTCAGGCGCTGAGGAAGTCTCCTTGGATTCTTTGGATGGCGAACAGGAACAGCCAAGTAGAGTGGCAGCTATTAGTGCCAATGACAGATAGTTTTTCCATTTCATGACGTTTCACCTCTTTAGTTAATTATATCATATAATGAATACAATTAAGCGCTTTCTAGTGAATGAGAGGAGTAGTCACGGTCCAGGACGACATGAATCCAGAGAAAAAAGTGAGCCTATGCTATACTAAGTCAAACCCAAATGAAAAAGAGATGATAAAATGACCACCATCAGACCGATCCAAGCTAAAGATGATAGGCAACTGGCTAAAATTATTAGACATTCATTAGAATCGGTAGGCTTAGACCAACCAGGAACGGCCTACTATGACCCAGAACTAGATCATTTAAGCCAGTTTTACCAAGCCAAGCCTGAAAGTCGCGGCTATTTTGTCGCTGTAGATGACAATGACCAGGTTCTTGGTGGGGTAGGCTTTTCGGCATGTGAGCTTTTCGACCAATCCGCTGAGCTACAAAAGATTTACCTAGCCCCAGGAGTCCGAGGTCTGGGCTTAGGCCAGGCTTTGATGGAAGAATTGATCCGGCAAGTCAAGTCAGCCGGCTACCGCCAATTGTATTTAGAGACCCATTTCTCCTTAAAAGCAGCCATTGGTCTCTATCAAAAATACGGCTTTAAGGAAATTCCTCAACCGGAAAATTTGATTCATACGACTATGGATCGTTTTTTCTTGAAAGATTTAGAGGATTAGCCCCTGGGAGAAATCCTGATAACAAGGAAAAGACACAGAGAGCTGTTAAACAAAGAACAGTTTTCTGTGTCTTTTTTTAGTTTTTATTGGAAGAGGTAGACTTTAATCGACCCGGTAATAAAATCTTTCGGGGGATTCAATATAACCCATATCCTGTGTCACGATGAGACGGTCACGGCTTTGATCCGAGGCATCAGTATATTGATGGAAGACAATCTGACTGCCTGCAGGAGCAACGATTAAGCCAGACCCAAATGAACCAGCGAGCAGGTTGGCCCATAAAATTTGCCCTTCAATTCTTGCAGTCGTCGTCTGTACGATTTCTCCAGTACTTACTTGGCCGTTTTGGCCAATAGTCATCTCCTCACCCAGACCATTACGCCAAGTTCCTGCTAGTGTAGACAGATCTCCTGCTTGGATTTGCTTGATGTCTACGCCCTGATGGCTAGCAGAGGGCGCCGGCTCACTGGCGGCTGTTGAGCTAGGTTGGCTGGCTTTTGGTGCTAATTTTTGCCAAGGCAAAGAGTCGATATCCAGTTTTTTGTCATTTTCTAGGCCCAGTAAGGGGGCAGGGTCCTTGGTCTCTTGTAAGTCGTAGGCCACTTTCTTAACTTCTTCGACTTGCCCATCCTTAGTGATGCGATAATTGGTCGCCTGGGCATCGGGACTTGGGGAGTGGAAAGTGTTGAAGACAAAGCTACCGTTGTCATAGAGAGTAAGGAGCCGACGTTCGCCACCAGAACCCGCAACGCCACCCTCCTTGGCCAGTATGGGTTTATCGCCTTGCAGGGTATAGATGGCAATAATGGTATACTGGTCTCGTAAGATTAATTCATCTTGGCCATCCTTATTGATGTCATAAAAAGCATATTGGATGTTTTCCCCATTGGAATCATTAATAATAAAAGCCACGTAAGAAGTTTCAGGGTCTTCGATAGTCGCTTTTTGGATGTCATGGTTCTTGGCCAGGTTAACGATTTCTTGATACCAATCGAGAGTGGCTTGGTAGAGTTGATGGACTTGCTCTGGTGTTTTACTTTCGGGCTTTTCAGCCTTATCGTCTTGATGCCCTTCTTTTTCTTTACTGTCCGCTTTTTCTGAGCTAGCTTCAGAAGTCACTGCCTCTTGGCTTTGGGAAGTGGCTGTTGACTGGTTACTGTCTTTTTGGCAGCCGACTACAAATAGGCTGACTAAGACGGATAAAGCGAGGAGAGATCGCTTTTGTTGGTGGATTCGTGCTAGCATGGTGGTTTTTGGTAAATTGATTTTCTTCATATGTCCTCCCTAAGGTTAAAATTTGACAAGTATTAGGATGGTTAATCCTATCATCTTATGCATTGAAAACCCTTTCCTTAATTAAAGACCTTGGGGATGCCTTTGTCAAGGGGATTTGGGGGAGTTTAGAGAGGATGTTTTGCTATGATTATTGCAAAGATCTGGATTATAAAATCAGGCGATTAATCAAAATATTTTCCACTACTGATATAAGTGAGTAATAAAAGACATTATATTTTATTTCCATACTATCTAAGACCAGCCAGCTTATATTTACGAGCTGGCTATTTTTTTCGACTAAGCCATTTATCCATAACAAGAAGTAAATGATTACTATTGATCGTTTACGGGAAAGCTTTTTCTGATTGAAGCTGTCGATCAAACACCACCTTAAGTTGAAAAAGCTGAATTGACGCCTTTTTTAGCAATAAAGCCAATAGGGCAAATGCATTTTTAACTCCTTAATAGCAAAAGACCTAAAGCGCCGATTATAACTGATAGTGAATGGGTATCTTGGTCGTATTGCTAGACCAAGAAAGATTATGCTAAACTTCCAAACTAATAACTGCCTAGTTATTAAATAAATCCTTGAAGAGAAACTGACGAGCCCAGTGCCCGTATTTTTCTTGGATAGAGATAAAACGAATGACCTTTGGAGGTAAATCTATGAAAAAATTGTTTTGTCACTTGTTGCTATCGCCCTAGTTGCTGCGGGTTTTCTATATTTTTCTCACCAACAAGAAGAGAAGAAGGTAGTTCTCGGTGTTAGCGGACAGAGTGCAGGAATGGTTAAATACGTTGAACAAGCCTTGAATGAAAAAGGCTACAAGCTGGAACTGTCTGTTGCAGAGAGTACTATTGCAAGTAATGAAGGCCTGATGGATGGGTCAGTCGATGTCAATATCATGCAACATGAAGCTTATATGAATCAATTTAATAAAGACCGTGGTGCGAGCTTAGTCAAAGCCGGAAAGCCTCTCTTTGAACAATTTATTGGTGTTTACAGTAGAAAGTATAAATCCCTGGATGAGCTTCCTGATGGGGCCAAAGTAGCTATTCAAAATGATGCCTCAAATATTCAACGAGCCCTCCGTGTCTTAGAGCAGGCCAAATTAATTGAAGTCAAACAAGATATTCCTAAAGGGGAAACACTAACGCCGCTCGATGTGACCTCTAATCCGAAAAATCTGGAATTTGTGGAATTAGGTGGCGGGACCTTGATCGAGTCCCTGGATGAAGTGGATATTGCGGTTTTCTGTGGTCTAGCAGCAAATAAGGCCGGCTTTAAGACCGAAGATGCCCTGTATAAATTTGAACCCAAAGATTTAAAGGCCAATGCCCTTATCCTAGCCACCAAGGATGGTAACCAAGATAAAGAGGCGGTCAAGATTATCCATGACGCCTTTGAATCCAAGGAATCCGTCGAACTGGTCAAAGAGGTCAGCGGCGGGACCTGGTTCCCTTATACAGGTGATTAAGATGACTGAGCCTTTAGTAGAAATCAAACATTTGCGCAAGTTCTATGGAAATTTTGAAGTCTTATCGGATATTAACCTGACTATCAATGAAGGGGATATCTATGGCCTAGTTGGCAAGAGTGGGGCCGGCAAGTCGACCTTGCTGCGCTGCATCAACGGTTTGGAAAGTTTTGATGCGGGATCTATTCAAGTCCTCGGTGAGGATATTCAAAGCTTATCAGGCAATTCTCTTAGATACCTGCAAAAAGAAATTGGCATGATTTTCCAGCAATTTGAGTTAATTAATCGCAAAACGGTCCGTGACAATGTCGCCCTGCCCTTAAAATTATGGAATATTGAAGAGAATGACCAGCGGATCCAGAGTTTATTAGACTTAGTGGATATGTCGGCCAAGGCAGACGCCTATCCCAGCAAGCTATCCGGTGGCCAAAAACAGCGGGTAGGTATTGCTAGAGCTTTGTCCTTGAACCCTAAGCTTCTCCTCTCTGACGAAGCCACTTCCGCTCTGGACCCCTCAATTACCCGGTCAATCATTGACCTCTTACAGAAGATCAACCAAAAATTGAAGCTAACCATTATCGTGGTCACCCATGAAATTGAAGTGGTGAAAAAGATCTGCAATAAAGTCGCCATTCTAGAAAATGGCAAGATTGTTGCCGCAGGGAATACGGTGGATCTATTCCTTGACCAACCACCCGCTTTAAGGCGCTTAATGGGACTTGAAGCCGAGACCGAACCCCAAGTGGAAGCTGGGCACTTTGCCTTTAAGTTGGTTCTCCCTGATGTTGACCAGCAAAAGGACCTCTTATCGCGAATTTTTTCCGACTTACAAATTCCTTACACGATTGAGGACGCCCATTATGAGGAAATTAATGACCGAACTACCGCTTATTTTAAAATTCAGGTCGCTGCCCAGCACCGACCACTTGTGGAAGCCTATTTGAAAGACCATCAGATTGAATGGAGGGAATAAGATGGAAGCGAGCTTAATAAAATTATCAGCAATTTTAGGGCCATCGGTTTTTGACACGGCTTATATGGTGTTTTTTACCATGATTTTATCGACCGCCTTAGGTTTTATCATCGCGGTGGCCTTGTATTATACCGATAAGGAAGGGCTGCGACCCAATGCTCTTATTTATGGCATTTTGGATGCCTTCATTAATATTGTCCGGTCCTTTCCCTTCATTATCCTGGTCGTGGCTGTCATCCCCTTAACCCGAAGCATTGTTGGCGGGGTTATCGGGCGCACAGCAGCCTTGGTGCCCTTAACCATCAGTGGAACCGCAACCGTGGCACGCCTATTAGAGAATTCCTTCCGTGAGGTCGGGCGATCCTTAATTGAGGCCATCCGCTCATTTGGCGCCAGTGACTACCAAATCATGAAGGAAGTCGTCTTAGTGGAAGCGGCGCCCCTGGTGATTGTGAACTTAACCGTGGCCATTATTGGAATTATCGGGACGACTTCAGCTGCCGGAACGGTTGGCGCTGGAGGACTGGGGTCAGTGGCCATTAACTATGGCTACAATAGCTTTGACTCAGTCATTATGTACGGGACCATCCTCGTAATTATCCTCCTGGTTCACTGTGCCCAATTTGTTGGCAACTACCTCTATAAACAGTCTCTAAGATAGCCCCCTGTAAAATGAATATAATGGAGAAAACAAAGATGAGTAAAATTGAATTAATCAGAAAAGTTATTAATAAAGAAGTCACTGACTATGTTCCCTTTTCCTTTAAGTCACACCTGCCTCAAGTCGACCATGATCCGGTAAAATATGCTCAAGCGCTGGCAGAAAAAGTTAAGCAATATGACCTGGATTATGCTGGTCACAGCAGTAACGGGCTGTTTACGGTGGAGGACTATGTGGATGAGGTGGACCATTCGCCGGTTTATAAAGGAGGCGTATCCAGAGTGGTTAAGACCCCTTATAACCAGCCAGGAGATTTAAAAAAGCTACCCCATAACCTCGATATTAGTACAGCCAGCTACCAGCGCGAGTTAAAATCGCTGACTTACCTATTAGATCTTCTTGGTGACCAGGTGCCGGTTACGGTGATTTCCTTCAGTCCGCTGACGATTCTGGATAAGTTGACCCAGGGTCGGGCGGTCGAATTTATCCGGAGTGAAGAAAAGGAGCTCATTCATCAAACGCTGGAAAACTTGACCAATGTCCAAGTCCAATATGTTCAGGCAGCCTTGGACTTGGGAGCCGCTGGCGTCTACCTGGCTTCTCAGTTTATTCGCTATGACCGGGTAACGGAGGAAGAATACTTAGAATTTGGTAAACCCTATGACTTAAAGATATTAGAAGCTTCCAAGGCGGGTTGGTTTAACAGCTTCCATGCCCATGGGACTAATATTATGTTTGACCTGATCAAGGATTATCCCATCCAAGTCTTTAACTGGCATGCCTTTGAGTCCTTACCCAGCGTAGAGGAAGTCTTCCGGTATAGCGATTTCGTCCTGAATTGTGGGGTTGACCGCTTTAGCTTCAACGACTTCAACCGGAACCTCATCCGTGATCAAATCTACCAAATCTACAAAGCCACCCAGGGGCAACGCTTATTACTTAGCCCCTCTTGTGGGACCAATAGCTTCTTTGACCCTGAGCTGATTTACTATATCAAGAAAGTCAAGGCGGAAACTGACCGCGTTTTTAATTTAAGGACTGAGGCTTAGTGGTTTGTTGGTGTTTATAGATAAAAATGATGTAGAATTTAAAAGGCACAGCAGTCCGCTAGTCATTGAAGGGATTGCTGTGCCTTTTTGTGAGTTGAAATTTTAGGTTTAGTCTACACGATAAAAGAATTCATTTGGGTATTCGATCATGTCATAAGTGTGTCCTCCAAGCAAGCGGTCACGGCTTTTATCTGAGGCATCAACTAGGTGATCCATAGAGTTATAAACTTCTACTCCTGCCGGAATAATGTAAAAGGCTGCTCCACCAATATAACCATCTGTGGCTCTAAGATCTGCCACTAAAAATTGACCTTCCCTTTTGCTACCATCCAAATTGATGAAGCTGTGGGGCTCGACATAGCCGTCTTCATGAATGACAAATTCCTGTCCGCGACCATTACGCCAAGTTCCTACCAGAGTGGAAAAATCCCCTGCTTGGATTTGATCGATATCAATACCTTGCTGGTCAGAATCAGTCGTCTGATCCTCAAGACTTGTGGCGGTGGACTCATTGGCTGAGCTTTCAGATTCAGTCTCTTCCGCTTGGCTTTCACTTTCAGCCTTTTCTTCCTTGGCAGCTTTTTCTGCTTTTTCCTCCTCTTGTTTGCTCTCAGACTCTTCTTTGTTGGATTCTTTTTCCTTGGCTTCTTCTTTTTCTGAACTGGATTCAGAACTTACCGATTCCTGGCTTTCGCTGGTGTCAGTGGCTTGGTCAGGATTGTTTTGGCAGCCGACAAGGAATAAGGCAAGTAGGGCGGTTAGATATAGGAATCCTTGTGGTCGTTTCTTCATATTATTTCCTCCATTAAGATATTGTTTGATAGTTGATTGTCTCGTTATAAAATACAATGAAAACACTTTCTTTAATTAAATCCGGTTAGAATGGATTTGTCAAGGGGATTGGGGTGAATTTGTCTTTAATAGAATGATAAACATAGGATAATTGATAAATTATTAAAAATAGAAAGCATTGAGCGATTTAATATTTTTTAAAGTAAAAAATAAAACAACACTACCGCAATCACTAAATTAGCCTTATTCTTTGTTATACTTAAAAGAGTTAAAGTTTTTAAAGGAATTAGGTGTATTTATGGACGGTAGTATTCAAAATTTAGCTAACTTTCTGAAACGGTCTTCAAAGATCATTATCCCTGTTTACCAACGTAACTATGATTGGAAGTTAGATAACTGTAAACGTTTATTTTCCGATTTGATGAGTATTCATGAGGAAGGACGCCGGACCCATTTCTTCGGGTCCATTGTTGTAAAACCAGGCACCCTGATAGATGAAACCATTGTTATTGACGGTCAACAGCGGATTACTACGGTTTCTTTACTATTTCTAGCTTTGTGTAATTGGATGGACGATAACAATGTCAGTGAGGGGTCCTTCACGAGTGAGAATATCCGTGATGAATACTTGGTGAACCGCTTGTCTAATGAAGCTGATAAATATAAATTACGGCTGAATATTGAAGACGATAAAATTTATAAATTATTACTGACAGATCCCAAACATGCAGAGCGGGCAGTTGATGTTGGTAATACCAATGTGCTGGACAATTATAATTATTTTTACCAACAAGTAGAGCAAACGTCGCTGTCTATTGTTGATCTGATACAAGTGATTTCCAGGCTTGAAGTGATGGGGGTTAATTTGAGTTCGCCGGATGATGATGCTCAATTAATTTTCGAAAGCCTTAACTCAACTGGAGTGGATCTTACTGAAGCGGATAAGATACGGAATTTCCTCTTAATGAATGAAAACCAGGAAGACCAAAATCGTTATTTTATCACTTACTGGCATCCAATAGAAAAACGGACCCAATATGATTTAAGCTTATTTTTCTGGTATTACATGGCCATTAAGCAAGGCAAGTATCCAGTTAAATCGCGCTTATATGAAGATTTCAAAAGGTTTTATGAGAATAATTTCACGGACAAGGAAAGATTTTTTAAAGAAATTAATGATTATTCCTATGCCTTTCAGGAAGTGGTATCAGCCAATACAGGACACCATGCCATTGATGATATTCTATTCCGCCTTAGTCAAATCGATCTAACAGTAATGCGGCCTTTCTTGATGTCATTGATCCTGGCCTATAATAAGGGAGAACTATTGGAGGATGAGGCGGTTGCTATGTTAGAACTGATCGAATCCTTTACTGCTCGTCACATTATCATTAAATCCTCAACAAACCTATTTAATAAATTCTATTCTTCCTTATACCGTGATTTTCAACGGATCTATAAGCAGGCTAAAGAAGAAGGCCAATCCGTAGAAAAAGTCGAAGTTCTAGGCGCTTTACTGGTTAATAAGTCGAAAAATATAGCCTTCCCTAAAGATGAAGAAGTCTTACCTGACTTACGGATGAGGGATTTCTATAATATTCGCCCTAATTATCGGACTTATCTCTTTGAGCGATTAGAAAATTATAATCATCATGAGATTTTGAATATTTATCAAGGGATAGAGGAAGGAAATTATTCGATTGAGCATATCATGCCACAAAAGTTAAGTAAAACTTGGATAAATGAACTAGGTCCTAACTATGAGGCGATTCATGAAAGTTACCTAAATCGTTTAGGCAATTTAACTATCACTGGTTATAATTCCAAATATAGTAACAAGTCCTTTCAAACCAAGAAGACCATGGACAAAGGCTTTAATGAGAGCCATTTCGTATACCTTAATGCCTTGCCTAGGGAAGTGGACCATTGGAATGAAGAAACCATTAAGGAAAGAACACGTCTCTTAGCGGATAAAGCCTTGGAAGTATGGCCCTATCCGGACGTTGATTTTGAAATTAAAACGGAGAGCCAAGATGGATTAGAAACTTATGACGGGGAAAAAGATTTTAATAGCTATCAGATTAAAGGCTATATCTTTCGGGACCAGGAATATCGGCCGGTCAAAAATTGGAAAACCTTGTTGATTGAAGTTTTACAAGAACTTGCTTATCTGGACTATCAAACCCTTTATCAAATAGCAGAGGAACAAAAATCACGGGGCTGGCAAACGCGTTTGTCAACGAGTGAAGGTGAATGGCGTAATCAGGTCACTAAAGATATCTATATTGATACGGGCATTAATAATTGGAATAAGATGAACATTATTCGCCATCTTTTCGATATTTATGACATTGAATACAGTGAATTGCAGGTAGACGTACGTCCGCCTAAAAATAAGCGATAAAATTGAAAATAAAGGCTGAGACGATGGTCAAAGCCTTTTTTGATTTAGTGAAAGCTTAAAGCTAGTCAAGGATCTTTTGGGTTTTTTACTGGTTTACAGTATAATTAGAATTAAAAACTTTTTTATTATTTGAAGGTGGAGTGACTATTAATGTCTGAACAAGTAACGACCATTCAACAGGCTCTATGGAATTCGGCGAATGTGCTGCGTTCAAAGATGGATGCCAACGAATATAAGAACTATACCTTAGGAATTATTTTCTATAAGTTTCTATCCGACCAACTATTAGAAAAGACCTGTGATTTGATGGGGGAAGACTTTGTCGACCTTAACCAAGCGCAAGCCCTATACGAGGAAACTTATTATGATGAAGAGGACGGTGAAGATCTCCTTAATGAATTAAGATACACCTATTCTTACACCATTCATCCTGACTTTACCTTTACCAAGTTTATGGAAAAGATTAATGATAATAACTTTATGCTGGAAGAGTTAGCTCAGGGTTTCCGTGATATTGAACGGTCCCATCCTGATTTCGAGAACTTATTTGAAGACGTGGACCTCATGTCGCGCCGCTTGGGCCCAACACCTCAGAAACGTAACCAAACCATTACAGCGGTGATGAAGGAATTAGCGGGACTGAACTTTGCTAAAAATGCGGACCTCTTAGGGGATGCCTATGAATTCTTACTGGGTCAGTTTGCCTCTGAATCCGGGAAGAAAGCGGGAGAATTCTATACGCCCCAACCCGTCTCAGAATTAATGACCCGGATTGCTATCCAAGGAAAAGAAGACAAGCTAGGATTGACGGCTTATGACCCAACCATGGGGTTTCGTGTCATAATAGTGATAGAGGCAAATAGTTATGTAAATATAAGGAGTTCAAGACTTCTACCAAAGTTTAAAACTCAAAAAATAAATAGTTGGTGTGCTGCTTAGAGTATCCATTTTAACAATGGGTATTGTAAATAGCATACCAATAAAACTAAGGATTCTTTAAAGAGTCTTATTTTGTTATGAAAATTTAATATGCAAATCTCAGACGATAGAAAGTAATAATTCTGTCGTCTTTTTTATTTCAAAGAAAGGAGGTAAGGATGAATTTTGATTATTTTTATAATAGGCAATCTGAAATGTATAACTTCATTAGGTTACCTATGGTATTAATGGAAGATGAGATTTTTGAGAGCATTTCTATTGAAGCTAAAGTTTTGTATTCATATATGCTTAATCGAATGGGTATTTCTTATAAAAATGGCTGAATAGATGAAGATGGAAAAGTCTTTATTTACTACACAATTGAAAGTATAAAAGATCAATTTAATTGTGCGAGTGAAAAAGCAAATAAATTAATAGCTGAACTTGATATTAAATCAGGAATAGGACTTATTGAAAAGAAAAGACAAGGACTTGGAAAGCCTAACAGAATTTATGTTAAAGATTTTATGAGCATATTTAATAATATGGAATTAAAAAATCAAGAAGTTCGAAAAACAAAATTCCAGAAGTTCGATAATCGAAATTCAAGAGATTCGAATATCGAAAGTCAAGATTTTCGAAAATCGGAAGGTAACTATAACAATATTAGTAATAATGAGTTAAGAAATAATGATTTTAGTAAAGGGCAAAAACCTTATGGAATATATAAAAATATATTTTTGACTGATGAAGAATACAAGGACTTAACAAATGAGTTAGGAAGTAGAATTAATGAATACATTGATAGGTTGTCATCATATATGAAAGCAAATAACAGAGAGTATCAAGACCACAAGGCAACGATAATCAATTGGTATCTTAATGATCAGGCGAAAAACATTAATGATAATACAACAAGGAAAATGAATTACGATATAGGAGAGAGTTTATGACAAGTTTAAAAGATTTTGTATTAAGAGAAAATGATATTGAAAGAAATGGGCATATCTATTGCAAGGTATGCGGTAAAAGAGTCGATGGAGAATTACTTGACCTTGGATTTACAAAGTTTATTCCAAGAATTAAATGCGAATGTGAAATAAAAAGAGATAAGGAAAATGAAGAAAGAGAAAGACTGATGAAAATATCATCATTGAAAAGAGATTGCTTCTCATCGCCGCTCCAACACCAATATATTTTTGAGAAATACTTAAATGAAAAAGGTCAAGCTTACAAGGTTGCTTACAATTATGCTAAAAGTTTTGAACAAATGAAAAAAGACAATGTTGGACTTTTATTTTATGGAGATGTTGGTAGTGGAAAAACTTATCTCGCTTGTTCTATTGCAAATGAATTAATCGAAAGAAAACAAATTAAAGTTAAGATTATGAATTTATCTCAGGTTATAAACCAAATACAAAAATCAGCATTTAAGCTAGATTCAAATGAAATTATCAATAACCTCTCTAATATTCCTTTGTTAATCTTAGATGACCTTGGAATTGAAAGAGATACATCTTATGCAAGAGAGCAAGTATATAACATTATAAACTCAAGATACTTAAAGGGTAGGCCGACAATTTTTACTACAAACTTATCATTGGAAATTATTCAAAATCCTAATATTGACCTTGAGTATCAGAGGATATATTCAAGAATACTTGAAATGACAATACCAGTTAAAGTTACGGGAGAAGATTTTAGAAGAAAAATCCATCAAGAGAAGTTAAGAAAATACAAAGAATTACTTTTATATGGAGGTGGAATAGATGATTAATGAAGAAGTATCTAGGTCGAGTCTTAATCTTGAAGTAAGGCTTGCAAAAGCAACAAGTAAAGCAATTCTTGATGCCTTAAAGAAAGTACACAAGCAAATAGAGGAACAAGGAGGCTTGAAAAATGTAATAAAAAATAACGGAGAAGAAGTAAAGCTAAAAGATATGGTTAAAAAGGGACAGTTAGAAGAAATTAATCTAAAAGATCCTGAGTTAAAAGAATTAAAGAAAATTTTAAATAAACACGGAGTGAAGTTTTCTGTTATGAAAGATAAGGAAACTGGAAACCACTCTGTGTTTTTTCAATCTAAGGATATAAAGGTAATGGAACATGCCTTTAAAAAAGCAGTTAAGGCTTCTGAAAGAAAGGCCGATAGAAAAGATTCAATAACGAAGACAATAAATAAGTTTAAAGATATGGCTAAGGATACCACTAGCAAAGATAAAGTTAAAAATAAACATAAGGAGCAAAGCTTATGATAAGTAATTTAAAAACATTTGAAAATAAGAATTTTGGGAAACTCACTGTTATAGAAAAAGACGGTGAGTTTTTCTTTATAGCTAATGAAGTAGCAACTATGTTAGGATATGTTAATCCAAGAAAAGCTGTTTATGACCATGTAGATGAAGAAGATAAGGGTGTAACGAAATGGAACACCCCTGGAGGAATACAGAATATTTCAATAATTAATGAGTCAGGATTGTATTCACTTATCCTCTCATCAAAACTACCACAAGCAAAAATATTCAAAGCTTGGGTAACTAGAGAAGTCTTACCAAGTATTAGAAAAAATGGAGGATATATAGTAGGGCAAGAAAAGAAAACTAACGAAGAGCTACTTGCAGATGCAATTCTTGTAGCCAATAGAATTATTGCCGAAAGAGAAGAAGAAATTGAAGAATTAAGACCAAAGGCAGATTATTATGACAAATTAGTAGATTATAACCTACTTACAAACTTTAGAAATACTGCCAAAGAGTTAGGAATACCACAAAATCAATTTATAAGTTTTTTAATGGATAAGGGGTTAATTTACAGAGATAAGAAAAAGAAGCTATTACCTTATGCAGATAGGAATAAGGGATATTTTGAAGTAAAAGAATGGGTTGATCCACTAGGTACACTTGTAGGCATACAAACATTTATAACACCAAAGGGCAGACACTACCTACTAATTTTATTAGATAGTGAAGGTTTCTACGATGAATAAGATATTAGAAGCCATTCTTTCTGATATTAAAAATTTAATTAAAATAGACAACCCAAAGAAATTTATATTAGTAAACATTCCTTATCTATCATTCTTCTACATTGGAAATATCTTTTCTAAGCACATTAATTCTTATGTAGGAGGAGATATTATTGATAGAATAATGGTGGGAATTTCTGATATAAGAACTTTATCTTATATACCAAGCCTTAATCCAAGGGACTTGTTAGTAGGTATTTCAGTTGCTGGTCTTGTTAAGCTAATTGTTTATAGCAAAGGTAAAAACAAAAAGAAATATAGGCAAGGTAAAGAGTATGGATCTGCAAGATGGGGAGAAAGTAAGGATATTGCTCCATACATTGACCCTAAGTTTGAAAACAATGTTCTTATAACTAATACTGAAAGACTTACAATGAACTCAAGACCTAAAAACCCTAAATACGCTAGAAATAAAAATGTATTAGTAATAGGTGGTTCTGGATCAGGTAAAACAAGATTTTATGTAAAGCCAAATCTAATGCAAATGCACTCTTCCTATGTAGTAACAGACCCTAAAGGCACGCTTGTGTTAGAGTGTGGGAAAATGCTTTATGAAAATGGATACGACATAAAGATTTTAAACACAATAAACTTTAAAAAATCTATGAAATACAATCCATTTGCCTATTTGAGAAGTGAAAAAGATATTTTAAAGCTTGTTCAAACAATTATTGCCAACACCAAGGGAGATGGAGAAAAGGCAGGAGAAGATTTCTGGGTAAAGGCTGAGAAGTTATATTACACTGCCCTTATCGGTTATATATATTATGAAGCACCTGAAGAAGAAAAGAACTTTAAGACACTTTTGGATATGATTGATGCAAGTGAAGTTAGAGAAGATGACGAAACTTATATGAATCCAATTGATAGGCTCTTTGAGGCACTTGAAAAGAAAGATCCAAGTCATTTTGCAGTTAAGCAATATAAGAAATATAAGCTGGCAGCAGGAAAAACTGCCAAGTCAATTCTAATATCTTGTGGAGCAAGACTTGCACCTTTTGATATAAGAGAGCTTAGAGAGCTAATGAGTGAAGATGAATTAGAACTCGATAAAATTGGAGATAGAAAAACTGCTTTATTCGTAATAATATCAGATACTGATGATACTTTTAACTTTGTAGTCTCAATAATGTATTCTCAATTATTTAACCTACTATGTGATAAGGCAGATGATGTGTATGGTGGAAGACTTCCAGTTCATGTAAGATGTCTACTTGATGAGTTTGCAAATATTGGTTTGATTCCTAAATTTGAAAAACTGATTGCGACAATTCGTTCAAGAGAAATATCAGCAAGCATAATATTACAAGCACAATCTCAATTAAAAGCAATTTACAAAGACCATGCAGATACAATAGTTGGTAACTGTGACTCTACACTCTTTTTGGGAGGAAAAGAAAAAACAACAGTAAAAGAATTATCAGAAACCTTAGGAAAAGAAACCATAGACTTATATAACACATCAGAAACAAGATCCAACCAAAAATCTTTTGGACTAAATTATCAAAAGACTGGCAAGGAACTTATGAGCCAAGATGAAATAACTGTAATGGATGGCGGTAAGTGTATATACCAACTAAGAGGAGTAAGACCTTTCTTGTCAGATAAATTCGATATTACAAAGCATAAGAATTACAAGTTATTGGAAGATTATGATAAGAAGAATTTATTTGATGTGGAAGAGTATTTAACAAATAGAGATAAGGTAAAGTTAAAATCAAGTTATAAAATAAATAGGTTAAATATTTGAGTTTATGGAGAAAGCAAAATGTGTGAAAATAGAAAATCATCTTTAATTATATTAAATATAAATGGTGAGCAATTTATTATGGAAAGTGATACAGAACTCACAAGGGATAAGAAAAATTATATTGAAGCAATATGTGAGACAATGTACGATGAAAGCAATGAATGGTATGAAAATATATATGATATGTCCCCATATGATATAGCTGAGCTATTTGAAAAAACAGTAGAGGGCGAAGTAGGAATAAATGTTACATTTAAAGCGATAGACCTTGAAGTATCCATTTTAGAAGACTAGAAATAAAGTGTTGATAGGCGATAGAAATTAAAAACTCTATCGTCTATTTTTATACTCAAAATTAGGAGGTTAAGATGGTAAGGATAAGAAGTCCCACTTAAAACAATTTAATATATAAGGCATTTAGCGATTGAATTATAAGTTCAGTCGCTTTTTTAATTGAAATTTTTAGATTAAGGAGAAGAAATTAATGGATAGAGAAATGATAAATATTAATGCAAATTTAGTTAAAGAAGCTGAATTTTCAGAATTTGAAAAAGATGGAGAAAGTGTTCAAGTAGCAAATTTTGCTCTTGTAAAAAATTATGGAAAGGGCAAAGAATATACAAATTGCTCAGTATATGGAGAAAAGGTAGAAATTGTAAAAGAATTTGAAAAAGGAGATCTAATCCATGTCTTTGGATATTTCAAAGAAAACAAAAAAGGAGATAAGATCTACAAGAACTTTATAGTTAAATCACTAAACAAAATAGAAAAAAGACAAGAAAACGAGGAGGAATAATATGGAATTTTTTACAGCTGGAGTTGGAGTTTTAAAGACACTTGTAACTGCAATTGGTGCAGGTTTAGGAGCATGGGGAGTTATTAACTTAATGGAAGGTTATGGTAATGATAACCCTGGTGCTAAATCTCAAGGTATTAAGCAGCTTATGGCTGGTGGAGGAATTGTACTAATCGGTATTAAATTAATTCCACTACTTGCAAATGTTTTAAATTAGGAGAAAGTCTATGTTTGGTATCTTTGACAAGCTAACTGAATTTTTTAAGGATATGCTACTCGGAGGTATCAAAGCAAATCTTGAGTCCATGGTCTTAGATATAAATGACAAGGTAGGAGTTATTGCAACTGATGTTGGGAAAACACCAATGGGTTGGAATGGAGAAGTATATAACTTCATAAAAAACATTAATGATAATGTGATTGTTCCAATAGCAGGTCTTATCATAACAGCAGTTTTATGTATTGAACTCATAAATATGGTTATGCAGAAGAATAATATGCACGATACAGATACTTTTGAGTTTTTCAAATACATTATAAAGATGTTTATAGCAGTCTACCTTGCAAGCCATGCCTTTGAATTTTCAATGGCAGTCTTTGATGTGGCACAAAATCTTGTAAACAAAGCGGCAGGGGTAATTACTACTTCTGCCACTGTTTCAGGAGATCAGATAGTTGCAATGGTTGATGCATTAAAAGAAAAAGAAATAGGTGAGCTTTTAATGATACTAGTTGAAACAAGCCTAGTGAGGATTGCAATTCAATGTATATCTTTAACTATTACCTTAATAGTATATGGGCGTATGTTTGAAATATATGTCTACTCATCAGTATCATCCATACCATTTGCGACTATGGGAAATAAAGAATGGGGTCAGATTGGAACAAATTATATCAAGGGACTTTTTGCCTTGGGACTACAAGGTTTGTTTTTGATGATATGTTTAGGTATCTACACCGTTTTAATTAGAACGGTACAGATTACAGATATTCACGCAAGCTTGTTTAGTATATTAGGATATGCTCTACTACTTGGACTTATGATGTTTAAGAGTGGAACAGTTGCAAAAAGTATTATGAATACGCACTAGGAGGAATAAATGTTAAAAAGAAAATTGTGCTTTATTGGGACTTGGAATTTTATTGGGAGGAACTTATGAAATCTTAAAAGAGAAGAAAAGAAATGAAGAAATTAGAAACTTAAAGAGGAGAATAAATAGACTCGGAAGATGTCACAATGAATTTGTTATGTATCAAGGAGAATACAATGATAGAAATGAAGAAAAACAAGAAGAATTAGAAGAAAGAATTAGCTACCTAGAAGAAGAAACAATATCTAATTATGACCATATACTTGAACTTTCCAAAGAAGAAGTAGAGGGAGATTAAAATGGCATATGTACCAATACCAAAAGATTTGGACAAGATTAAAACAAAGGTTGCCTTTAACTTAACTAAAAGACAACTTATAGGTTTTTCTGTGGCAGGACTAATTGGCATACCAATCTATTTATTTATGAAGAAATATCTACCTAATGATGTTTCAATCATTGTAATGCTAATAGTAACCCTGCCAATCTTTTTTATAACCTTATATGAAAAAGACACTTTAACTTTTGAAAAGTATTTTAGATTTTTCTATCTTCATAAGTTTTATCAACCAACTAAGAGAATAAGAAAGGAGGCATACCTTGAAGCAAAGAAAAAAGCAAATCAGCGACTTAAATCTAAGGGAAAAACAATTAAAAAAAGACCGAAAGGAAGTAAGAAGGCTAAAAACAAAGAAAGATCCAACAAATAGTCTTCTAAGTGTACTTTTAAAGAAAGAGAAAAAGAGATTTACTGTTGAGGATACAATTCCATATATTAGAATGTTACCAGAGGGCATTTGCCAGTTAGATGAAAAAATTATTCAAAGACAATTTCATTTCAAGATATAAATTACCAGTTGGCATTGGAGGAAGATAGAGATTTAATCTTTAACCAATTTGCCAACTTTTTAAATTCTTTTGATCCAAGTGTCCACATTGAACTTTCGTATGTAAATCAATTAGGAAGAAATAAGGACCTACAAGACGCAATTAAAATTGCTGATAAGGGAGACTTCTATGACGATGTAAGAAAAGAGTTTAGGGAGATGTTAAAGCTTCAACTTGCAAAGGGCAATAACGGACTTAAAAAGATGAAGTATATAACCTTTACAACAGAAGCCGATAACCTAGAGCAAGCACGAGCAAAGTTAAATAGACTTGAAGTAGATATTTTATCTAACTTTAAATCTATGGGAGTAAGAGCAGAAAGTCTTGATGGCGAAGAAAGGTTAAGACTTGTTCACGATATGTTAAATCCAGACAAAAACTTTAATTTTTCATATAAAGATTTGAAGAAGAAAGAGTCTACAAAATCACATATAACTCCCAATATCTTTAATTTTGCACCAGCAAATAATTTTAAATTTGGGAAATTCATTGGAGCAGTAAGTCATTTTCAAATACTAGCAAGCGAGTTATCAGACAGAATGTTATCTGAGTTTTTAGATATTGATGACAATATTTATGTAGTATTTCATATAGATGTAGTTGAACAAGCAGAAGCTATTAAACTAATTAAAAGAAAAACACAGACCTGGACAGAATGAAAATCGAAGAACAAAAGAAAGCAGTTCGTGCTGGATATGATATGGATATTATCCCTTCAGATATAAATACTTTTGGAGCTGATGTTAAGTCCATGTTATCTGACTTACAGAATAGAGATGAAAGGCTCTTTGTAGTAACCATAGTAATGATGAATTTTGCTAGGACTAATCAAAAGTTAGAAAACACTATTGCTCAAATCTCATCAATTGCTAACAGACATAATTGTCAGGTAAAAAGATTGTCTCATCAACAAGAGCAAGGACTTGTTTCTGTCTTACCTTTAGGAGTTAATCAAGTCGAAATAAAAAGATTTTTAACTTCATCATCAACGGCAGTATTTATGCCTTTTACAACAGAAGAGCTATTTATCGATTCAGCAAATTCTTTGTACTATGGATTAAATGCCCTTAGCCAAAACTTGATTATGGCAGATAGGAAGAAACTTAAGAACCCTAACGGATTAATATTAGGTACACCAGGTTCTGGTAAATCTTTCTCGGCAAAGAGAGAGATGGCAAATGCAATTCTTGTCACAGATGATGATGTAATTATTTGTGATCCTGAGGGCGAGTATTCAAACCTTGTAAAACAATTTAATGGAGAAGTTATTAAAGTTTCAGCAAAGTCAAAGGACTACCTTAATCCATTAGATATTAATATGAACTATGGAGATGGAGACGCACCTTTAAAGGATAAGGCAAACTTCATAATGTCTATGCTTGAACTTGTAGTAGGAGGATCTGGTCTTACTGCTGCAGAAAAATCTGTTATAGATAGGTGCTTACCAAAGATATACCAAAAATATTTTGAAGACCCAAAACCGGAAAATATGCCAATATTAGGAGATTTATACGATATGCTCCTATCTCAAGAAGAGGGAGTTGGTAGAAAGCTCGCAACAGAAATGGAAATTTATGTTAAGGGAAGCCTTAATGTCTTTAATAATAGGTCAAATGTTGACCTAAATAGGCAACTGCTTTGTTTTGATATAAAAGAGCTAGGAACACAACTTAAAAAATAGGTATGCTTGTAATTCAAGACCAAGTTTGGAACAAGGTTTCCCTAAATAGAGGAAGCAAATCTACAAGATACTATATAGATGAGTTCCACCTTTTATTAAAAGACCCACAAACTGCTTCATATTCAGTAGAAATCTGGAAAAGATTTAGAAAATGGGGAGGTATTCCAACAGGTATAACTCAAAACGTAAAAGACCTTTTAACAAGTCAAGAAATTGAAAATATCTTTGACAACACAGATTTTGTTCTAATGTTAAACCAAGCATCTGGAGATAGAGATATTCTTGCTAAGAAATTAAAAATATCGCCTTATCAGTTAAACTATATTACTAATTCAAACGCAGGTGAGGGACTATTATTCTTTGGAAATACTATTGTTCCATTTATAGATAAATTCCCTAAAGACACCATGCTATATAAGCTAATGACAACAAAACCAGAAGAAGCTAAGTAGGTGTGATATGGATAAAAACTAAAAAAGATTTTCAAAAGAAAATTATACGAAATAGGGACGCTCCTGAAAAGAATGTAGATAGTAAACTTGTTCATTCAGATGATTATACCAATAAGATTATTAAGACTAAGGATAGGTTCGGAGATAAAATATCAGAAAAAGAATCTAAACTTATTCATGAGAATGTATTATCTAAAGATCAAAAACAAGATAAATTAAAAGATTTTCAGAAGTCTAAAAACAAGGAAAGAATTAGAAAAGAAGTTTTAGATAATAAGAATAAGGCTGAAGAAACAAAACAAACTAATCTTGAAATAAGGACAGATGAAAGCTTTAAACTTGATGAAGATTTAGATGTAGACTTCAAAAAGGTAAATTTTGATAGTGAAAACAGTAGAAATATTAATTCTAATAAATTAACAACAGATGATATTTCAGCTAAGGCTCAACCAATAAACAATAAGAAGGCATCAAGTAGAAGACAAGTTCTTAAAAATTACGAGGATAAACTTATCCATAGTAAGGATAAATTCCAAGACAAAATAAACGAGAAAGAGTCTAAGCGAATCCACACAAGTGAAGATAAACCTATTGAAGCAAAGAAAAGCAAGAGAATATATAGAAGAGATAAGTTTGTTAAAGATGAAGTAAGCAAGAACGAGAGTAATGCTAATATCGATAAAAAGCAAAAGCAAAAGCTTTATCAAGAAAAGAAGTTTAGAGATAAGGAAAAATTTTCTAAAGAGATAGATAAAGAGAGTAAGCTAAGCGAAGTTGATACAGAAAAAACTTTTGATAATCCTGATCTTAAAGACAATAATCTTGAATTTATAAAAGATGAAAAGGAAACAAGCCTTAAACTTTCAGAACAAAAGAAAGTTAATAAAAAGAAGACTTACTACAAGAGAAAAAATTATGAAAGTGATAAATTCACTCGAAAGAAAATCGATGACTTAAAAAAAGAAGCTAAGAAAGTTACACCGAAAGATTCTAAGAAAGCAAAAGATGTTAAAGATTTTATCTCAGATAAAAAGATTGGAGAGCTTGAAAAGTCTAAAAGCAAGCTAAAGGATAATATTTTAAAAAATAAAACTAAAGGAAGTCTATCTTCTGGTGTTTTATTATCTGGAGCTAAGTCTTCAGAATTAGTGAGAGATTATTTAAGTTCAGGCTCTGACAATACTGGTGTAGAATCTGGAGAAAAGGCCGCTAATGTAAGCTCTAAACTCCAGCATGGAATAAGGAAGTATAAGCTAGATAAAAAGAAAAAGTCCTTAAAAAAGCTATCTAAACTTGATAAGAAAATAAAAAAGAGAAAAAGCAAGTTGGAGTTTAAAAGTGGCTTGGAAGATTTAAAAAAGTCAGATGCCTATATAAAGAAAAATAGATTTAAGAAGTTTTACCAGAGAAAACAAATGAAAAGCATGATAGCTAAAAAGCACGAAACAAGACTTGTAGATAGGGTTAAAAAAGCTGTTTTAAGTTTAGGTAAGGCTTCTAAAGAGCTGATTGTTAGAAAAAGTAAGATGGTTTTATTTGTAGTAATAGGACTAGGTCTTATGCTATCAATTATGATTGGTGGCGGAAGTGTTGGTATGAGTGGATTAAGTAACTCTGTAAACTCAGTAATGACAACAACATACCTATCACAAGATACAGTTCTAAGTGAAGTAAATCAAGAATTTTCATCAATGGAGTATGACATACAATCACAAATCGAAAGTGTAAAAACAAGTCATCCTGGATATGACGAATATATCATAAACAAAGAAGGAGAAATTGGTCATAATACCCATGAACTTCTATCCTATATAACTTCAAGATGTGGAGAAGTAAAATCAGCATCTGAAGTAAAAGGAATTTTAAAAGAGCTTTTCGATAAGATGTATAAACTTGATTTTAAGGAAGAAATTGAAATTAGAACAAGAACAGTAGCAAGAACTAGATATGATAGTCGTGGCAATCCTTATACTAGCTATGAAAAAGAAGAGTACGAATATAAAAAGTTAATTGTAACTTTAAAGAAAAAGAAATGGATGAAGTTGTTAGGGAAATATTTAAAGATTATCCAGACAATGTAGTTCATTATGAAGCTCTTCTTGAAGCTAAGGGAAATATGGGAGATGTCTTTGGATCAGGTAATGGGGACTTAGGAGAAATACTAGACAATCCAAACTTTGGAAATCCTGGTCTTGCTTTTGATTCAGCTACTGCAAAAGCCTTATTTAATGAAGCAGAAAAACATATAGGAAAAAGATATGTGTTTGGAGCAAGTGGACCATCTAACTTTGACTGCTCAGGATTTGTATGTTGGTCATTTACAAAGTCTGGTGTAAAGAGTATGCCAAGAACAACTGCATGGAGAATATACAAAGACTATTGTAATCCAGTAAGTCCAAGTGAAGCTCAACCTGGAGATATTATATTTTTCCACTCAACATATAACAGTGGAACTCCAATATCTCATGTAGGAATATACGCAGGTAACGGAATGATGATTCACGCAGGAGATCCAATTCAATACACATCAATAAATTCAAAATATTGGAAATCACACTTTTATGGTTTTGGAAGACCAAGATAGAAGGGAGATATTATGTGAACAGAAAACTTATAAGTATTAGAAACAAAAAGAAAAAATAGAAGAGAAATTGAAAGATTTAAATGCAAAATACAAGGAAATTTGCGATGAAGAAATACAAGTTGAAAATGAAGAAATAATTGTAACTCTTAGGAGGAACAATATTAGCTTGGAAGAATTAATGGAGAAAATTAATGATAGAAAAAGAGAAGAAAAATTAGAAGAAAAGGAGAACATTCATAATGAAGAAATTTAATACGAACAGACTAAGAGCCTTTTTTATGGCTCTTTTATTAGTTTTAACATCAACCTCAACTACTAATGTACTAGCTAAAGCTGATGATACAGATGGTAGTAAAAAAGTTATAGAAAGTTCAATAAGTAAAATTAGTGATTTAGAAAATCAGATCAAAGACTTAAATGATAAGAAACAAGAAGACCAATCAAAGATAGATGAATTAAAAGAAAAGTTAGAAACTTGCAAAGATAATGGAGAAAAACTAAAACAAGAAAAGTCTAAGTTAGAAGAAGAGATTAGAGATAAAGACAATAAGATTGCTCAATTGAATAAAGAAATTGAGGATATTAAAAACTCCAATAATGATGAACTAATAGCAGAAATTACTCAGCTTAAAGATGAATTAAAAAGATTACAAGATGAAAATGCAAAACTAAAAGAAGATTATTCATCTACAAAATGGGAGTTAGAGGCTGAGAAAGAAAAGACCGATAAAAACGAAAATAAAATCAAAGAAATACAAGAAAAGCTTGAGTCTTTAGAAGGAGAACTTGCAAAGAAGACTAAAGAAATTGAGGATAAAGATAATAAAATTAAGGACTTAGAAAAAGTTCTTGATGAAAAAGATAATAAGATAAAAGACCTAGAGTCTAAAAAGAAAGAAACAGAAAATTCTAAGTCAGAATGCTTTAAGAAGATTGAAGAGCTTCAAAAGGCTATTGATAGTTTAAAAGAATCTTCTGAAAATACGAAAAAAGAATTAGAAGATAAGATTAAAGGACTAGAAGAAAAACAAAAAACTTCTGAAGAAGAAATTAAAAAGCTAAAAGAAGAATTAGATAAGAAAATCGAAGAAGCAAAGAAGTTAATCGAGGAAGCAAATAAAAAAGCGAAAGAAGAACTTGAAAAACAAGGTAAAGATGAAAAAGAGAAAAATCTAAACCAAGACTTATCTAAAAAATTAGATGAGCTTCTAAAACTTCAAAAAGAAAACAAAGAGAAGAAAGAAGATAAGAAATCTCAAGATAAGAAGTGGGACGAACTTTTGAAAGCTGATGACAAGAATATCCTAAATCAATTTGATCTTAACAAGATGAAAAAGCAAGAGGAACAACAAGGTAAAAAACAAGTTAAAGATGAAAAAGAATTTGCAGTTTTCCAAGTAGACAAAAACTTTTATAACATTATTAACAAAGATGGTAAGACAACAGTCTATATGGATGTAAAAACTTATGTAGACCAAGGAAGAACTATGATTCCAGTAAGATATATTGCTTATACTCTAGGTTTTAATGTTGAGTATGACAATTCTACTCGTGAAGCTATTTTCTCAAATAAAGAGAATAATATCCTAGCTAAAAAGACATTAAGACTAAATATTGATACTGGTGTTATGAAAGATTCAGATGGAAAGGTCTACAATTCAGATGTTAAGCCAGTGATTATAAGTGGAAGAATTCGTGCTTCAATTTCAAATATTGCTAAAGCTTTTGGAGCAAGTCATGGGGATATTAAAGATGGTAAAAACCAAACAATAGAATGGGACAATGCTAGAAAAGCAGTCTATGTATTTAAAAATGTAAAATAAGAAAGGATAAAAAAATGAATAAGAGCATTAAACGAGGAGTAGCCATAGCGTTACTCCTTTTTACATTTACAGTACCAGCAACTACATTTGCAATGACAAATGAAGGGCAAATAGAAAGTCAAAGTGAATCAATCTATGAACCGCAAAAAGAAGAATTTGAAAAAATGTTGAAAGATGATGTTTTTACACCATCAAAAGAAGAAATTCCTTATCAAGATGTTCCAAGAATACCAGGAAATACAAATGAAGCAAATAAGCCTTCAAATAATCCTCCAAAGAAAACCCCACTTGTAAAAGGTGGTAATACAAAGGCAGTAAATAGTCTAGCAACACAGGAAAATAAGGCAAGAGGTTCAGTAATTGAAAATGTAGATAGGAATGGAAAAGATATTACACCAAGTGGAGATACAGAAAAAGATAAAGAAAATCCAGTAGATGTAAGACAATTTTTAACATTTCAAACTAAAAGTGGAAAAACTATGCACCTAATAGTGGATCACTCATCAAACCAAGATAATGTAAGGCTATTGACAGAGGTAGGAGAGCAAGACCTACTAAATATGATTGAATCAGAAGATAAAAAGAATATAAAGGTTGAAGAACCTAAGAAAGAGGAAGTGAAAAAGAAGAGCCTAAGGTTGTTCCAGTAAAAGAAGAAAAGAAAAGTGGAATAGGTTCATTTCTAATTGTTGCACTTGTAATTGGAGGGGTAGTAGGAGCAGGATACTATTTTAAGGTAGTTAAAGCAAAAGAAGATAGAATGTTGGAAGACTTTGAAGAAGATGATGAGGATTATATTAGTGAGTCAGAAGATGATGACGATGATGAAACTCACGAAGAATCACTAGATGAAGATGATGAACTATTATAAGGATATTAAATTTAAGTACAATTGAACTTTTGTCCCAGATATGATATGATATTTGGGACAAAGGAGGATTGTAATGAGTTCATATACAAAAAAATATCAGATAAAATAAAAGATTTTGACTCACATAAAGTATTTTTTGCTAATGACTTTTTAGATATTGCTTCTTATGAAACTGCTAGAAAGACATTGAATAGAATGGTTAATGAAAGAAAATTAAGCGTGTCGTTGATGGCTTTTATTACAATCCAAGATACAGTGAATTAATTGGAGAGTACGAAGCAGTATCAATTCACGAATTAGCACTTGCCATAGCAAGAAAATACAATTGGAATATTGCACCATATAGTAGCACAGCCTTAAACCTATTAGGACTTTCAACACAAGTGCCAACACATTATAAATATATATCTAGTGGAAGGTATAAAGAATATAAAATTGGGGATACGGTTTTAGAATTTAAAAAGTAAATCCAGGAGAAATTGCCAATATGTCCCTAAAGACCGCAACAGTTATTCAAGCAATTAAGTCTTTAGGCAAAGAAAATATAACCAGCGAAGTTATACAAAAGATAAGAGAAAACTTAAGTGAAGAAGAAAGAACAGACTTAATGAACGAGTCAAAATCAGTGCCAGCATGGATATATGAAGTAATAAGAGAAATTTCTGAGGGTGAAAATGAATAAGTTTTATATAGGTAACAAGGACGATTTAAGAGTTTTAATAGTAAATACAGCCAGAAAGAAAAATATATCTGAAGCAGTAATTGAAAAAGACTATTGGGTTACTTTTATCTTAGACTATCTATTTAATGAAAATAAATGGAAAGAATATTTTACTTTTAAAGGTGGAACATCACTTTCAAAATGCTTTGGGCTTATAGAAAGATTTTCTGAAGATATAGATCTAATCTTAGATTGGCGAGTATTAGGTTATGAAGAAAAAGAACCTTGGTTAGAAAGATCAAATACTAAACAGGATAAATTCAACAAAGAAGTCAATGAAAATACTGAAATCTTTTTAAGAGATGAATTATTAAAAGTATTAGAACAAGATTTCAAGGACATGGACTTTGAATTTATGATTGATACTCTTGATCCACAAACAATTCTATGTAAATATCCTAAAATCTTTGAATCTAATTATTTGACACAAAATATAAGACTTGAAATAGGAAGTCTTGCGGCATGGACACCTGCAATTGAAGTGGAAATCTTGCCAATAATTGGAGAAGCCTATCCAAATGTATTTAAAGAAAAACTAGTATAAGAACAGTATCAGTAGAGAGAACATTTTGGGAAAAGGCAACTATTTTACACCACGAAGCAAATAGACCAGAATCTTCTCCTATGCCACATAGGTATGCAAGACACTTTTATGACTTATATAAAATAGCAAATTCGGATTTCAAAGACAGAGCCTTAGAGGATAAGGAGTTATTAAAGAAAGTAACTGAATTCAAAATGAAGTTTTATACTAGGAAGTGGGCAAGGTATGAAGATGCATTAAATGGTAGATTAAAATTAGTCCCAAGAAAATACCGATTTTCTGAAATAGAAAAAGATTATAAGGCTATGTCAGAAATGATATATGGAGAATATCCAAACTTTGAAGAGATTATAAAAGTTCTTCAAGAATTAGAAAAAGAAATTAATAAGTAAATCGAATTCTCCCAAAAATAATATAATATTCGGGAGAAATACTTTGAGCGAGAGAGAAATCTTTCGCTCTTTTTTTTATTTATGGAGGTATTAATGAAATTAGTAATAGCAGAAAAGCCAAGTGTAGCAGTTACAATTGCAAAAGTAATTGGAGCAAGAACAAGAAAAACGGATATTATGAGGGGAATGGATACATTGTTTCATGGTGTGTAGGTCATTTAATTCAAATGGCAAGTCCAGAAAGACACGACGAAAAATGGAAAAAATGGTCAATAGACACTCTTCCTATAATCCCAGAAGAATATATTTATGAAGTATCTAAAAGCACTAAGAAACAATATGGAGTTTTGAAAAAACTTTTAAACGATAAGAACATCGACACAGTTATAAATGCTTGTGATGCTGGAAGAGAGGGAGAACTTATTTTTAGGCTTGTATATAATCAAGCTAAATGTAAGAAGAAAATTCAAAGACTATGGATATCTTCAATGGAAAACAAGGCTATTGAAGATGGCTTTAGAAATCTTAAAGACGGAGAAAACTTTGAAAACTTATATAGATCAGCAAGTGCAAGAGCCACCTCCGATTGGCTGGTAGGAATGAATTTAAGTAGGCTTTATTCCTGCATTTACAAGGAAACATATTCTGTTGGTAGAGTACAAACACCAACCCTATATTTAATAGCTAAAAGGGATAGTGAAATAAACCTATTTAAGAAGCAAAAATATTATACGGTTGACCTATCTTATGGAGAATTGAAACTTGTATCAGATAGGATTGATAGAATTGAAGTTGCAGAGCAACTATTAAATCTACTAGAAGATGAAATAGTTATTACAGAGGTAGAAGATAAAGAAATAAGCACAAAACCAGATAAGCCATATGATCTCACTACCTTACAAAGAGAAGCAAATAAATATTTTGGATATTCAGCGAACGATACTTTAAACCTGGCACAAGCTTTGTATGAAAAAAAGCTAATCACATACCCAAGAACAGATAGTAGATATTTAACCGATGATATGGTTAATACTATGAAAGAATTATTAGAAGGACTTGAAGAAGATTTTAAAATTAATGAATCAAACTTTAAGTCTATTTTTAATTCTTCTAAAGTTACAGACCACTATGCGATTATTCCTACTATATCAGGTATTGAAAAAGCTAAAGACTTATCTGATAAAGAAGGCAAAATATATAATTTAATTAGGAATAAATTACTTGCTTCATGTTCGGATAACTTAAAGGAATCTAGTAGAAAAATCAGATATGAATATGACAAGTTTAACTTTAATGCAAGTGGCAAGACTGTAATAGATGAAGGTTATACAAAATATCTAAAGACATATGGAAAGGAAAGACAAGAAAATGAATTACCAGATGTAAAGACAGGAGATAAAATTAAGCTAACTTCTAAAAATATATCGGAGAAATTTACCAAAGCTCCAGGTCATTATAATGAAGATACACTTTTAAAGGCTATGGAAAATGCAGGAGTAGAATCATTGGATAAAGATATAGAAGTGGAGAGAAAAGGCTTGGGAACACCAGCCACAAGAGCAGGAATTATTGAAAATCTTATCCACAAGGATCTCATAAGAAGAGATAAGAAAAATTTACTTGTAACAGAAAAAGGCAATAGACTTGTATCAATTGTAGAGGATAAGTTTAAGTCGGCTGAAACAACATCTGAATGGGAAATGAAACTTGCAAAGATCAGCTCTGGCGAGGTAGATAAAGAAGACTTTTTAAGAGAAATAGAAGATAGTATAAGGGAGCTTGTAGATAGGTACAAGAATAATCTAAATGAATAAGGTAAAAATATTAGAGCTTTTCGGTGGCATAGGTGCTATTAGAAAGGCTTTTATTAATTTAAAGATACCTTATGAAGTAGTTGATTATGTAGAAATAGATAAGGCTTGTGTTAAATCATATAACGCACTTTATGGAGAAAGTTATAAAGCAAAATCAGTTATAGGATATAAAGCACCTAATGATAAGATAGACTTAGTTATGCATGGAAGTCCTTGCCAAGACTTTTCAAGAATAGGAAAAAAGCAAGGAGGAGTAAAGAATTCAGGAACTAGATCAAGCTTACTATTTGAAACAATTAGAATAATTAAAGAAATGAAAGATAAACCTAAATGGATAATTTGGGAAAATGTAAAGGGAGTCCTTGATAGAAATATGAGGGACTCCTTTTTTATTTATCTAAAAGAGTTAGAGAGCCTAGGATATGAAAGCAAGTATGAAATCTTAAATGCAATGGACTTTGGGATACCTCAAAAAAGAGAAAGGATATTTGTTGTTTCATGTCTTGGAGCAAATAGCTTTTCTTTTGATAAATTGGAGAGGAAAGAAACAAGACCACTAAGTGAATTTTTAGAAAAGGATGTAAGTGGGCTTTACACAATGACCCAACCTTATATGCTGAAATTTTTAAATAAAGGCATAGATAATAGTTTTAAAGGGCGACTAAAAGTGATTAAAGATTTTTCTTATACTATTTCTACAAAACAGATGAGAGTCCCTAATTCTGGAATAATAGATATTGGAAATGGTCAGTATAGATATTTAACAGAAAGAGAATGTTTAAGACTTATGGGTTTTGATGATAGTGATATAGACAAATTAGAGGGAGTACATCCAAGAAGAAAAAATTGCACATCAAGTAAATTATATAAGCAGTCCGGTAATTCTATTGTGGTTGATGTTTTAATGGCTATTATAAAAGAAATTCATAGAACGGAGGTAGGAAATGCAAGTAAATGATTTTAAGAATATACAAGAAACAATAAAGTATGAAGTGTTACAAGATGAAAAAGAATATTTAAAACTCTTAAAAGTTATAGGTAACAATCAAAAATATGATTTTTCAAGCCAATTAAGTATATATAACAAAGAACCTGAAGCTAGAGCTTGTGCGACCTTTGATATGTGGAAGAAATATTTTGGTCGAGTTGTTATGAGAGGTCAAAAGGGTATTCCAATTTTAGTTAGAAGTGATATAAACAAAAAAGTTTCATATATTTTCGATATTAGTCAGACCACATCAATGGATAGGAATATTAATGAGGTTAGCTTATGGCAGTTTGATCACGAAAACCATAAGGAGACTTTAAAACAAATAATAAGAGATTCTTCATTTGAAGCTAGTGATTCACTTAATGAAAATATATTTTCTCTTAGTCGAATTTATGGAGATGAATATATTAACTTGGCTCTTGCTGACTTGAGAATAGATATAGAGGATAGACTGAGTTTTGAAAAGTTTATGAGAGACTCTATATCCTATGCGGTAGCTAATAGGTTTAATACAGTCTATCCTATGGATATGGAAAATTTAAAAATAATTTTTCTAGGATTAATACAATTTCTTTAGAACAGATAGGTCTTGTAATATCAAGGGTTAGTGAAGATATTATAGATAAAACAATAGAAAAATCTAAGGAAATGGATCGTGCTAGGCTGCTGACAGAAAGGGCCGGTGGCGACTATAATAGAGATATAGAAAATATAAATGAAGATAGAGGAGGTCAAAATGATTTATATAGACGAGATGATAGGTCAAGAAGTAGAGATGGACGAGTTTTCACAGATGGAAGCGACAGAGGAAATAGCGATGAAGATCGAAGAGAAAACCTTGGACATGATGGAGAAGGATCTGGAATTTATGAAGAGATATCCGAATCCGACATACGCAGTTCTAAGACTGTCTTACCTAGTAGGGAGCGAGGACATGGAGAACTGGAAGAAACTTCAGGAAATGTACGAGGAGAAAACACTTTTGAACCATCTGAAAGAAATTCAGAATCAGGCAGTGGACTTTATCAAGAGAGAGAAAGTCAAGATGATGAAAGCACAAGGATTGACAGAGAAGATGATGAGGGAGAATCCAGAAGAATACCAAGGACAGATGAACAACTTGATAACAACAGTGAAGAGAATAGCAATCAAGGAATACGTGGAAGTGTAGAAAAGGAAATAAGCCAAGAAAAGGAAGCTGATGAAGCTTCTTTTTTTGATGGCAAAAATACTGAAAAAAGAAAAGATTACTGGATTGTAGAATTTAATGAAAACCACGAATTAGTTCCCGATTTTAGTGGGCAGATAGTAACTAAAGATTTAATTAATGTCCTAAGACAAAAGGATATTGATGTTAAAGACCATAATCAAACTCTTGGAGAAAATGAATTTGGAGAAATGACTGATGATTATATCGGATATTTCAAATTCTATTTTGACCACTATGTAGATGGCGAAGTTGTCGAACACTATAGGATTGACCTTGGTGATGGTGAAGAAGTAAATGAGCGTGAATTTTCATATTTAGAAGAGCAAGTTGAACTAAGCGAGGAAAAATCTTTACAAGAAGAAGTTAAGGAAAATATAGAGCCTAAATTTAAGATAGGTGATCAGGTTAGATATAAAGATAAGGACTTTACCATTACAGACTTTGATGAACTAAGTGGAGGACTTAAAACTGTCACTATCAGAGACAATATGGAGTATATGGGAGGTATGATTAGGGGTTCGGAAGTAATTCCATATAGAAGCGATTCATACCTTGAAGAAATCTTTGAAAATCTAAGTCAAACATCAGAAAAACTAGCAGTAAAAGTTGGGAAAGAATTTATTTTAGAAGATGAGAATACTTTTGATGGAATTAACTTAATTGAAGCTGGAACTAAAGTAGAAGTTAATGGGGAAGAATTTACTTTATTTAAGGGCGAAACATTTGAAGAAAGTAGAAAGATTGATGACCTTTTAGATAGTGGAAATTATGAGATATACAAATTATCTGAGCATGAAAAACAAATTGAAAGACAAGTAGAGCAAGAAAGCTTTATTGATAACTACAATCCAGAAATTGACCAAATGATGGATAGGTATAAAGTCCCAAGAGAAGCAGCTGAAAACTTATTGAGGGGGAAAGAAGATTTAAAGAATCTAGATTATGAACCTAATAAGGAAAGACTAAGTTTTGCTAGAAATTATGACTTGAAAAAACATATCTACTCAGAATACCTAACACCATCAGAAAAGCTAGATAAAAATATCAAAGCTATTAAAATGCTAAAAAGACTTGAAAATGAAAACAGGAGTCCAAGAGAGTATGAACAAGCATATCTAGCTGACTATTTAGGTTGGGGTGGTCTTGCCGATGTCTTTGATGAAGAAAAAGGAGGACAATGGCTTGAAGCAAGAAATATTCTGAAAGAAAATCTAACAAATGAGGAGTATTTGAATGCTAAAGAGTCTACCTTAACATCGTTTTACACACCTAGAGAGGTAATGGATGGAATATATAAGACTCTAACAGATATGGGATTTAAGACCGGAAATATCCTTGAACCGTCTGCAGGAGTCGGTAATTTCATTGGTAATATGCCAAGTGAAATACAAGGCTCTAAAGTTTATGGAGTAGAAAAAGATAGCCTTAGTGGAAGAATAGCAAGAGAGCTTTATCCTGAAGCTAATATTCAAATTAAAGGCTTTGAAGAAACAAACTTCTCAAATAATTTCTTTGACTTGGTAATAGGAAATGTTCCCTTTGGCGATTTTAAAGTTAACGATCGTGAATATAACAGAAATAACTTTCTGATTCACGATTATTTTTTTGCGAAATCAATAGATAAGGTTAGGAATGGAGGAATCATTGCCTTTATAACCTCATCTGGAACTATGGATAAAAAAGATGAATCTGTTAGAAAATATATTAATGCAAGATGTGAGTTTTTAGGAGCTATGAGGCTTCCTAATACAATATTTAAAGGACTTGCTGGTACAGAAGTTACTTCAGATATTATTTTCTTAAAGAAGAGAGATTCAGTTATAGAAAGAGATGATGATTGGATACACCTATCAACTGATAAAAAGGGTTTGACCTATAATAAATATTTTGTAGATAATCCTCAGATGGTATTAGGGGATATGAAAGAAGTATCTGGAAGATTTGGCAATACAATTACTTGTGATGAAAAAGAAGATGAAAAGTTAAAAGATTTAATGGATCTTGCAAGTAAGGAAATATCTTCAAATTCAAAATATGAAGAGGTTGAACTATTGGAAGATGAAGAATTAAGTCTTCCAGCAACAGATGATGTTAAAAACTTTTCTTACACTATTATTGATGAAGAGGTCTACCTAAGAGAAAACTCAGTCTTAATTAAGCAGAATATGTCAGATAAAAACAAAGAAAAGATAAAAGATTATCTTGATGTAATGAATGCTTTGAAAGATGTAATAGAAAAACAAAAGGACGATTATTCAGACGCGGAAATAAAAGAATCACAAGCAAAGTTAAATGAAGTCTATGATAACTTTTCAAAGAAACATGGCTTTATTAACTCCTTATCAAACACTAGAGCCTTAAAGGAAGACTCAAACTTTCCTTTGGTTTCATCAATAGAAATACTTGATGATGAGGATAATTTCAAAGCAAAGAGCGATATATTTTCAAAAAGAACAATAACAAAGGCAAAGGTAGTAGATCATGTAGATACTTCCCTTGAAGCCTTAGTCTTATCAGTTTCACAAAAGGGATATGTAGATTTTGAATATATGGAATCTATCACAAGTAAAGATAGGGACACCTTAATTGGTGAACTTGAGGGCGAGATATTTTTAGATATTAAGGATACAGATCTAATAAATAACAGAATGCCCTTTGAAAACTTTGACAATGACGATCCATTTCATTTTTCATATGTATCGGCTGACGAGTATTTAAGTGGCAATATTAGAGAAAAGATTGGTTATCTCAATTCATATATCGGAGAAATTGAAAATGTAATAGATTTAGCACCTTCTGAAAAGAAAGACACATTATTAAACGAGTTAGGCAAACTCAAATATCAAAGAGAGAAATTACAAGAGGTTATGCCTGAAGAACTCACTGCTTCTGATATAAATGTAAGGTTAGGAGCAACATGGATACCTCAAAAAGATATAGAAGACTTTACTTTTAACCTTTTAAAAACACCAGGTTATGATAGGTGGAATATAAATGTTAGGTTCTCACCACATACGAGTGAATGGAATATTGAAGGTAAAAGTGTTGACTCAGCTAATGACCTTGCTAACATGACTTATGGTACAAGTAGAGTTAATGCCTATAAGCTAATTGAAAATGCTCTTAATCTAAAAGATACGAAGGTATTTGACCAAGTAATAAATGATGATGGTTCTAAGACTTCTGTTTTAAACAAAAAAGAAACTATGCTTGCAAGTCAAAAGCAAGAACTGATTAAAGAAGAATTTAAGAATTGGATATTTGAAGATCCTGATAGAAGATATAGGTTAGAAAAGATTTATAATGAAAAATTCAATTCAATTAGAAATAGAGAATTTGATGGATCTAACTTAACTTTTGATGGAATGAATACTGAAATCAGACTACGAGAACATCAAAAAAATGCCATAGCAAGGACTCTTTATGGTGGAAATACACTACTTGCCCATGTAGTAGGAGCAGGAAAAACTTTTGAAATGGTAGCTTCTGCTATGGAATCTAAAAAGTTGGGACTTGCAAGTAAATCATTATTTGTAGTTCCTAACCACCTAACCACTCAAATTGGTAGAGAGTTTATGCAGTTATATCCGTCAGCAAATATTATGGTGGCCGATAAAAAAGACTTTCAACCAAAAAATAGGAAAAGATTTATTGGTAGGATTGCAACGGGAGAATATGATGCAGTCATCATAGGGCACTCTCAATTTGAAAAAATACCAATGTCTAAGGAATATCAGGTAAGGCATATACAAGACCAAATAGATGATATAGTTTCCTTTATTGATGAGAACAAAAGAAATAGAGGAGAAAATTTCACAGTAAAACAACTAGAAAAGACAAAGAAGAAACTCTTGGTAAGACTTGAAAAGCTAAATGATGACTTTAAAAAAGATGATGTAATAACCTTTGAAGAGCTAGGAGTAGATAAGTTATTTATAGATGAAGCTCATAATTACAAAAACTTATTCTTGCATACCAAGATGAGAAATGTTGCGGGTATTGGTCAGAGTGAAGCCTTTAAGTCTTCGGATATGTATATGAAATGTAGGTATATGGACGAAATGACAGATGGAAAGGGAGTTGTTTTTGCTACTGGTACACCAATATCAAATTCAATGACAGAGCTTTATACCATGCAAAGATACCTTCAGTATGATGATTTAAAGGCAAGAGGATTAGAACATTTTGACGCTTGGGCTTCTACTTTTGGAGAAACAGAAAACACTTTTGAATTATCTCCAGAAGGCACTGGATATAGGCAAAAGACAAGATTTTCAAAGTTCTATAACTTGCCAGAGTTGATGAGCATGTTTAAAGAAGTAGCAGATATAAAGACCTCAGATATGTTAAATTTGCCAGTGCCAGAAGCAAATTTTGAAGTTATTAAAACAAAACCTACTGAGGAACAAAAAGAAATATTAGAAGCTATTTCAGAAAGAGCAGATGCAGTTAGAAATAATCAAGTCGAGCCAACAGAAGATAATATGCTAAAGATTACAAATGATGGTAAAAAACTTGCCCTTGACCAAAGATTAATAAATCCACTACTTCCAGATGATCCTAATTCAAAGGTTAATGTATGTGTTAAAAATATCTTTTCGATCTGGGATAAGACAAAAGAAAATTCATCGACCCAATTAGTGTTTTCGGATATGTCCACACCAAAAGGAGATGGAGAATTTAATATCTATGATGATATTAGAAATAAGCTAGTGAATATGGGAATACCTAAAGAAGAAATAGCCTTTATCCACGAAGCAGATACAGACAAACAAAAAGATGAATTATTCTCTAAGGTACGAAGAGGAGAAGTAAGAGTATTATTAGGATCTACTCAAAAAATGGGAGCAGGTACAAATGTACAGAACAAATTAATAGCCTTACACGATTTAGACGTCCCATGGAGACCGTCTGACCTAGAGCAAAGAAGTGGTAGAATTGTTCGTCAGGGTAATGAAAATGATAAAGTTAATATCTTTAGATATGTAACAGAAAATACCTTTGATGCCTATTTGTGGGTGCGACATGAAGTCGCTTAATTTAACTGTTTGGCATAATGACCAAACCAACTATTCCGTTAGTTGAGCCAAGTATCGACTGCACTTAGGTGTGGTAAGCCGATATTAAAGTAGCCCTACTTGAGGTTGAACCGTGAGGGAATACCGAAACTGCCAGCAACAAGGCGGTTAGGGAGCGAGGCTTGATAATATGGCTAACATATGTGAACTACTGATAAATGTCGTTAAGGTGAACAGGCTAAAGTTGCTGATAAGCCTGAACCAAAATGGTGTGTAGTCGGATAATCCTTTCCATAGTGGGATTACACGGACAAGAAGACTACCGGCAGAGAGGTAGAGCCTAAGTTATCAATGTTAATTAAGTGGAACATGGTAAGCCTGTACCGTTGCCAAAAGGCAAGGCAAATCGTAAGAAATGCTGATAATGGTGCAGGTAAAGGATAATGGAAAAAGCGAATGCCATCTTGTAATGAGATGGATAGGGGTTCAAAATTTGCCCTAACTCGAAAGAGTGCAGACTTCCATTTGGTTTTTAATCACAAGAGAACTTGTAGAATTTTTGAAAGGAGAAAGCAAATGAACAGTAAAATGTGTGCTACTACTAACAGAGCTAAAGACTGGGAAAGTATAGATTTTTCAGTAGCAGAAAGCTATGTTAAAAAACTACAAATGCGTATTGTGAAAGCGTGGAAAATGAGTAAATATGGAAAGGTAAAATCTTTACAGCATTTACTAACAACTTCATTTTATGCAAAAGCCTTGGCTATTAAGAGGGTAACTGAAAACCAAGGCAAGAAAACAAGTGGTGTTGACGGCGTACTATGGCTAACACCACAGGCAAAGTATAATGCAATAGGAAAGTTAAACTTAAGAGGATATAAACCTAAACCTCTTAAAAGAGTGTATATACCAAAGAAAAATGGTAAGAAAAGACCTCTTAGCATTCCTACAATGACAGACAGAGCAATGCAAACACTATATAAATTTGCACTTGAACCCATAGCAGAAACTACTGCTGACCCTAATTCTTATGGATTTAGGGCAAAAAGATGTACACAAGATGCTATCGAGCAGTGTTTTACATCACTTAATAAAAAGAAATCTGCAAAATGGGTACTTGAGGGAGATATAAAAGGTTGTTTTGATAATATAAGTCATGAATGGATATTAAATAATATCCCAATGAACAAGAAATTATTAAAACTCTGGCTTGAGTGTGGATATATAGAAAAACAAAAACTATTTACAACAGAAACAGGAAGTCCCCAAGGCTCGCCAATATCACCTATTATTTCCAATATGGTATTAGATGGTTTAGAAAAAGCAATCAAAGAGAAATACCATAGAAGAACAGTAAATAAGAAAACATATTTCCCAAAGGTTAACTTTGTTAGATATGCAGATGATTTCATCGTTACAGGGGAAAGTGCAGAATTGCTTGAAAATGGTGTAAAGCCAATCATTGTAAAATTCTTGGCTGAAAGAGGTTTAGAATTATCAGAGGAAAAGACACTCATAACACACATAAATGACGGTTTTGATTTTCTTGGAGTTAATATTAGGATGTATAAAGATAAGTTGCTTACAAAACCATCTGATAAGAACTTCAAGGCTATTGTCGATAAAATCAGACGAATCATAAAAGATAATCCGTCAATGAAACAAGAAATTTTGATCAGAAAATTAAATCCAATCATTATAGGTTGGGTAAACTATCAGAAATATAATGTTTCATCTAAAGCCTTTGAAAAACTTGATTATGAAATATATAAAAGCTTGTGGACCTGGTGCGTTCGTAGACACCCAAAGAAAGGTAGAAAATGGATAGCTAAGAAATACTTCCATACCATTGGAAATAGAACCTGGACTTTCAGTGTAGCAACTGGTGATAGAATGGAAAATGGCGAGAAATACTATCTTCGTCTTAAATATGCTACAGACACTGATATTAAAAGATTTACCAAGATACAAGCTGAAGCAAATCCATTTGATGAAAATTGGCAAATATACTTTGAAGAAAGAGAAGAGTTAAAAATACGAAACGAACTTAAAGGACGTACAGTTATAAATAGATTGTATAAAACGCAAAATGGAATATGCCCTGTTTGTGGAGAGAAAATAACTATAGATACAGACTTTAGAGTACATCAAACAATTAAAAATAACATTACCCTTAAAACTTTAGTACACCCTTGGTGTCATAGAAAATTGCATATAAATGATTAAGAAAACACGCTGGCTCTTTAATTAGGGCTTATAAAAACTTGAGCCGTGTGAGGGGAAACTCTCATGCACGGTTCTTAGAGGGGAAAGGGATAGTAATATCCTCGACCTACTCGACCAGACAATAGAGAATAAGCAAAAATTCATATCTCAAATTATGACAAGCAAGACGCCTGTGCGTGTTGCTGAAGATGTTGATGAAGCAAGTCTATCTTATTCAGAAATTAAGGCTTTAGCTACTGGTAATCCTCTAATTAAAGAAAAGATGGATTTAGATAACGAAGTTACAAAGCTAAAAATGCTGGAAGCAAACTACAAGTATAATAAATATAAGCTCGAAGATAAGGTAAATAAAATTTATCCTCAAAGTATTTTAAAAACTGAAATGGAAATAGAAGAAGTTAAAGAAGATATTGCAAATGTTGAGAAATTAGGAGAAGGAGATAGCAAATTTACTTCAATAAGTCTTGGTGCAAATAAAATTTTAGATAAGAAAGAAGCTGGAGATAAGCTATTAGAAGAAATAAAAAAGTAAAGATAAATGATAGCAAGGTTATTGGAAATTATAGGAATTTAGACTTACAAGTTTCATATAACTTTATGACTAATACTCACACCTTTAAACTTCTAGGAAAAGCAGAATACTTCGGAGAGTTTTCAAACTCTACTGATGGTAATATAACAAGGCTTGATAATGCCATTGAAAAAATGCCTTCAAGGCTTGAAAGATTAAATCAAAACCTCGAAAACTATAAAGAATCTTTAGAAAATGCCAAAGTAGAATTGACAAAACCATTTGAAAAAGCAGATGAGTTAAGGGATAAGACGCTAAGATTAGCTGAGATTAATAAACTTTTAGATATGGGAGAAGTAGAAGAGTTAGAAAACCAATCACCACTATTAGAAGATTTAAAGAGGGCGATAGTTGATTATTCTAACTATGAGTTTTCAGAATCTAATAGCTATGAAGACTTTGACAAACTATATCCCGATTTAAGCCATATAGGACTTGCCTATACAGAGACACCAGATGGTAAGCACTCTATTCAATATGAGGTAAATTTGGAAGAAAAAACATGGACTCAGTATGTAGATGATGTAGCTATTAGAACAGAATCTTTTGTAGATGAAGATATATCTAATTCACAAGCTCTTAAAGATATGACTGAAGCCATAAAGATGTCAAGTTTTGATGATCTGGTATCAGTAGATGAAGAAGATTTGAAACAAGCTTTAGGCTTAGAAATAGATGATGATGGAAACTTCTATGATCCACTTGCAAAAGATCTTGATAATGACGGGATACCAGATAGGTATGACAATGATTTTAAAGATAGTGATTACTTTGAATCAACTTATGATGTAGAAGATAATCTTAACGCAAGGGAAGAGAAGCCATCAATATTAGGACAAATATCAAAATTCAAATCAGAAGAAGAAAAAGATAAAAACCAAGAAAAAAGTGAAAAAGGACAAGAACGATAGAGGAGAGCGAAAGGCTCTCCTTATTCATTACAAGGAGGAAAATATGGAATACAAAGATATTAGAGAAAACTTAGAAGAAATGATTAATGATAATTACAAAGATTTTATAAAAGCACTTGTGAGTATAGAAAAGGGTGTTAATGATGAAAAGGCACTTGAAGAAGTCTATGTTTTATATATGAACAATGATACAACAGGTCTACTAAGCGATGACTTTGATTATATGATTGATGATATGAAAGAACAAGGTAAGATTGTTGAAAATACCAATGAACTTGAAGAAAAAGATAATCTTATAAATCTCGTGGGTAATATATCAGGTCAAGTAGAAAATCTTGAAAGAGAAAACGCTAATGGAGAAAAGTTCAAAGTAAGTAATTTTTCAATTGTTTCAAAAGATGACAATGGAAATAAAGTTTATACCAATTGTTCAGCCTATGGAGATAAGACAAAAGATTTAGAGAACCTTAAACAAGGCGATTTTGTTAAAATCTTCGGACAAGTAAAAACAAGCATTGATAACAACGGAAAGGAACATAAAAATGTTCGTATTTTGTCTTCTAAGCTCTTAAAAGCAAAAGAACAAGTAAAGAGTCAAGACAAGGATAAAAAGTCCATATTAGGGCAAATAAAAAGCTTTAAGATAGATGACAAAACTAAGTCAACTAAGAAAGACCATAGCAAAGGTGCAGAAAGATAAATATCGGCAGTCTTCGGACTGCCTTTATTTTTTGGTTTTTATTACAATGAAGCGAGGCATTGAAAATGAACAATAATTCATGATACAATAAAGTATATATTAAATTCGAGAAAGTGTAAAAATAATATAGGTGAATTAAATGAATAGATTAAATGAAATAGAAAAGAAATATATAATAAACCTTATAGAAAATGGAGAGCAAATACCAGAAGATTATAAATATATGCTATTTCCAAATCTTCAAGAAGAATATGAATTAACATATGCAGGGAAAATGAGAAAAGAAGATATCCTTGCTGGTGAAGATGGAACATTCCCTGTACCACTACAAATAGATCGCATATTTAATGGTGATGAACATCCAGCTTTTGAAGATGGATGGAGGAATATGATAGTATTTGGAGATAATCTTCAGTTTTTAAAAACAATAAACGAAAATAAAGATCCGTTAATAAAAGACAAAGTTAAAGGAAAAGTAAAACTTATTTATATAGATCCACCTTTTGCTACACAAGATGAATTTGAAAATAAAGAAGGAGCAAAAGCTTATAGTGATAAGAAAAAAGGGTCTGAGTTTCTTGAATTTATAAGAAGGAGACTTATTTTAGCCAAGGAAATACTATCTGATGATGGTTCAATATATGTTCATTTGGATGAAAAGATGGTTGATTATATAAAAACTATTATGGATGAAATTTTCGGCAAAAATAATTATAAAAGACAAATAATATGGTTTACAAAAACATCTTCAGGATATAAAACAAAAGCAGAAAACTGGATTAGAGGTCATGACGTAATTTTATACTATTCAAAATCAGACAATCCCATATTCAATAAACAATATATTTTAGATTATAAAAAAGAGTATTTGGCACGATTTAAAAAAATAGATGATAATGGGAGAAAGTATAGAGATGATAGAAGTAACGGTGAGAGACAATATTTAGATGAATTGAAAGGTATTGCTATAAATGATGTTTGGGATGATATAATGTCTTTTCAACAAGCTGCAACATCAAAAGAGATAACAGGATATCCAACTCAAAAGCCAGAAGAATTATTATCACGAATAATAAAAGCTTCCACCAACGAAGGAGATCTTATTATGGATTTTTTCGGAGGATCAGGAACAAGTATGGCTGTGGCAGAGAAACTTGGAAGACGTTGGATAACATGCGATTTAGGGAAACTAGCTTTTCTTACCATGCAAAAGAGAATTCTACAGATTCAAGACACGTTGAAGCAGCAATTCTGATGACGTATTGTGGTTTGGACAAGGAATAATAGGAGTCAACCACAACATGTAGTGGTTTGAGTACGAAAATTGGGTCAAAAACAGGCTAAAAAATACCGTTTTTTGACCCTTTTAAATAGGGCATTTGACAGATGACATTTGATGTTTCGGGATTAAAAATCCATAGGGTGAGGTAGATTAGCACAGAACTTTATTGAATAGAGAAATTAAAAGTTATATAATCAGTTGCATAAGGAGGAGTTAAATATGTGTACATGTATTGCAGTAGTAGATATTACTTTATCTCATTTATAATGAAAAAATTAAAGGAGGTAAAGGTATGGGTATGTTTTCTATATTTGTTATTGAGAGATTTCATTATCAACCAAACCAAAAATAATTGGTTATAATGAGCTCTTAAGATTAGTTCATTATAACCGGCAAGGAGAAGGTTATAATGAAACAGAAAAACCCGAAAAATACGCAAAATTTCATTACATCTAAAAAGCATGTAAAGGAAATATTAAAATATACGAATATCAATAAACAAGATAAAATAATAGAAATTGGGTCAGGAAAAGGACATTTTACCAAGGAACTTGTGGAAATGAGTCAACGGGTGAATGCTATAGAGATTGATGAAGGTTTATGTCATGCCACGAAAAAAGCAGTTGAACCTTTTCAGAATATAAAAGTTATTCATGAGGATATTTTGAAGTTTAGCTTTCCTAAAAATACAGACTATAAAATATTTGGTAATATTCCCTACAATATTAGTACTGATATTGTAAAAAAGATTGCTTTTGATAGTCAAGCGAAATATAGCTACCTTATTGTAGAGAGGGGATTTGCTAAAAGGTTGCAAAATACCCAACGAGCTTTAGGTTTGCTGTTAATGGTGGAAATGGATATAAAAATTCTTAAAAAAGTGCCACGAGCATATTTTCACCCTAAGCCTAATGTAGATTCTGTATTGATTGTACTTGAAAGGCATAAACCATTTATTTTAAAGAAGGACTACAAAAAGTATAGATTTTTCGTTTATAAATGGGTAAACAGGGAATATCATGTTCTTTTTACTAAAAATCAATTAAGACAGGTGCTGAAGCATGCGAATGTTACTGATCTTGATAAATTATCCAATGAACAATTTTTGTCTGTTTTCAATAGTTACAAATTATTTCAATAAATTAAAAATAATTAAGCGTTCTCTAACTTTAAGAGAACGCTTAATCTTATTACATTGAAAAATGCATTCTATTATTTTCAATTATTATGATATAACATAACTATCATTTTACTTATTTGCATATTTGCACGAAAATATAGTTATCGACGACTATTCTGATAATAGCAACTAATATAGTCAATGATAACTCAAAATTTATTGATATAGTAGGTATATGTGCAACTAATTAGGGAAGATTTTAGCTTGCCATTTCTGAAACAGCTAAAACAAGTATTGCGTAAAGAATGCGCCAGTCTTCCCATGGACTTAAAATGCTTGCTTGGGGCACACATAAAACCCCTTGAACAATCGATTGACAGAGTTGAAGGACTGTCGGAGATTCTAAGACGAAGTAATCCTAAAATGGCCCTATGCCATACAGATATTCATAATTGGAACTTGATGCAACGGGATGAGCAGTTAGTTCTAATTGACTGGGAAGGCTTGAAATTGGCTCCAGTAAAAGCTGATCTCATGTTTTTTGTTGATAAGCCATATTATGATGTATTTATGAACATATACCTGAAATTACACAAAGATTTTTTAATCAATACGGATGCTTTGTTATTCTATCATATTAGACGTAAACTAGAAGATATATGGGAGTTTATTGAACAACTTTTATATGACAATCAAGAGGATAAGGAAAGAAATGAAACTATAAAAGTTCTTGATGGTGAACTGAATAACTTAGTGTTTTGAAAAAAGAATAACGTATTATTAAGCTAAATAATATTGGAGAAGAAAATGAATAAACAAGAATTATATCAAATTGCTTTCAGTATAATTAATCATAAAAAGTTACGGAACTTTGGAACTTCAGGGCATGTGGAGAGCGTGGTATTGATGTCAAGAAAATAGTGTGAATTAGGAGGAAATATTATGGCGATTGCAAACATTAAAGTCACGTTATTGTGTCCCATTGAAGAAGTATGGAATAAGATAACCAATCTTCATGATTTTTCATGGAGAAGTGATTTGCAGAATGTTAAAATTATAGACGAAAATAATTTTGTAGAGATTAGTAAAAATGGAATTGAAACACATTTTAAAGTTACAGATTTTTTGAAATACAAGTGCTGGGCTTTCAAAATAGAAAATGAAAATATTGTTGGAAGCTGGGTTGGAAAATTTTATTCCCATGGAAATAAAACAACTTTGGATTTTACCGAAGATATAGTTTCTAAAAATTTCATTTTTAAACCATTTATAGGCTCTTATATTCGTAAGCAGCAGAGACGTTACTTTAAAGATTTAAAGAAAGAACTTAATTGCGAGGAAGCTAGTTTTATTCAAAAATTATAAATATATATTAGTAAAAAATAGTACCCGACACGCCTCTTAGTATAATGCGGACCAAGTCGGGTCTTTTGATTGCATAAAATTAGCCCCACCACTATGGTAAGGTCTTGTGCATTAAGTATTATATCGTAAAGATAAAAATATATAACAATAAATGACCAAATACTTGAATAGGAATAGGACAAGTACTTGAATGAATTACGGTCAAACACACGAACACAAAATGGACAAATGCTTGAATAAATGATAAAATTTACTTAAGTAATGAGTATGGAGGTAATCATGAAAGAATATTTACCCAGAATTGCAGATATATTGTTAAAGGAACGATTAGACGCAAAGGGAGCGGTTTTAATTGAAGGTCCTAAATGGTGTGGAAAGACTACAACAGCTAAACAAAAGGCTAAAAGTTTAATATCTATGGACCAACCTGATATGACTAGACAGTATCAGCAAATGGCAGAGATTTCTCCTAATACTTTGCTAGAAGGAGAAACGCCAAGACTAATTGATGAGTGGCAAATTGCACCTAATTTATGGAATGCTGTGCGCTATGAGGTTGATAATAGGGATGAATTTGGTCAATTTATTTTGACAGGTTCAGCAGTACCCAATGAATTTGATGATTCTATGCATACAGGTACAGGAAGAATTTCTAGGCTTTTAATGAGACCTATGAGTTTATATGAATCAAAAGATTCCAGCGGTGAAATATCTCTAAAAGATTTATTTGAAGGTAAAAATATCTCAGCCATTGATGAAACGGGTCTTGAAGAAGTTGCTTTTCTAATTTGTAGAGGTGGATGGCCAAAAGCAATTGGATTAGATGAGAAACCAGCATTATTCCAAGCTATAGATTATTTTGATGCAATTGTATCTACTGATATTAGTAGAGTGGATTCAGTAAAGAGAGACAAAGAAAAGGCTAAAAGATTACTTAAATCCTATGCAAGACATGTAGGTACGCAAAGTTCGTTAGAAGCGATTAGGCAAGATATGTTAGTAAATCAGTCAGATACATTTGATCAGGTAACACTTTATTCTTACCTGGATGCTTTAAGAAAATATTTGTTATAGAGGATTCTCCAGCATGGAATCCAAACTTAAGGTCAAAAACATCAATACGAACAACGGATACCAGATACTTTTCAGATCCATCTATTGCAACGGCATCATTGGGTGTAGGCCCTAAGGATTTATTAGATGATTTAAATACAATGGGGTTTTTATTTGAAAACTTGTGCATTCGTGACTTAAGAATTTATACAGATTACTTAAATGGAACGGTTTACCATTATAGAGATAAGCATGGATTAGAATGTGATGCAGTGATTCATTTAAGAAATGGTGCTTATGGACTTATTGAAATTAAACTTGGTGGAGATAAGTTAATTGAGGAAGGTGCTGAAACTTTAAAAGATTTAGCATCTAAAATAGATACAAAAAACATGTCCAAACCCTCATTTATGGTGGTATTATGTGCCAAAGCACCTTTTGCTTATAAAAGAGATGATGATGTTTACGTAATACCTATTACGGCTTTAAGACCTTAATAGTATTAGCATTTATTAACATATTTACCCATACGAGGCTTTTGAAAAATATTAGATTTTGTACATACTGACCACTCAAGCCAGCAAGAGCTTAGAAGATAAATCAAAAATATATAGTAAACCAGCAAAGTCTTTCATAACTTGTAAACTTGGAATGTATGATTTAGGAACTACATTAAATCTTGAATGGGATAAATATAAAGATTTTGTATCTCAACTTTTTGAATATGATACTAAAGAAATAAAATCTTCAGGAGTAAAATTTGACGGAGAAAAAAGAGGATTTCCAGTAAAAGTTTTTAATTATATTGAACATAAAGAGTCGGCTGTAGACTATAATTATATAAATGAACTTCACAAGAATATAAAATCTAAGAGATATAGTAGAGTATATATTGTTGCTCCTGCAACAAGAGTGGATTTTATTGCAGACTATGAAGAACTAGATGATACAAGATATTACTTTCTAAAAGTTCCGTATGAAATGATAGAAGAACTTCATAAAACACCATTCACAAAGTCTAGACAGCCAAGAAGTAAAGATGATGTAAATGATATAGAAGAAATGAAGGGATTTCAATTTATATATACACCAGACAGGGTATAGGTAATTTACTATTGAATGCTATGATTCAAGAATTACAATGTAAAGGAATCAAAGAGTTTTGTATGGATAGTGGATATTCCAATGCACAGAAAATATGGAGAAAAAGGTTTGGTGAACCTGAATATTTCCTAGAGAATTATTGGGCAGAGGGTCAACATCATCTAATCTGGAAAATTAAGATTTGAATATATCATGTAAAGATGAATTCCTATAAAAATCTCTACGAGTTATTAGTAATATGACAAGTTAAATGCGTTAAGGGATCAAATCTTCCTTGACAAATATAATAAAAACAAATATTATAATATGTAGTATTAATTAAAGGAGTTTTATCATATGAGGCATAGTATTTTTAAATAACTATTAATAAAATAGAACAAGTACATTTTCCATACTAGTTAATATTTGTATGGCTTGTTAATTGTACTTTTATTTAAAAATATTCTCATAATAATAAATTTATATTTTTATGTATTATAAGGCATTGACCAGATTAAAGATATAGCACGATTATGCTATATCGAATTGTATATGTCATATTTACTTTAAGCAGTTATATAAAAAATAAGTTCCCCTGTGAAGAGAGTATTTTATCACAGGGGATTTTTTATATAATTATGGAGGTATAAAATGAAAATTATTAATATAGGAATATTAGCACATGTTGATGCAGGTAAAACAACTGTTACAGAAGGTTTATTATATAAAAGTGGGGCGATTAATAAAATTGGAAGAGTTGATAATGCTACAACGACAACGGATTCGATGGAACTTGAAAGAGATAGGGGAATAACTATACGGGCGTCTACAGTTTCATTTAATTACAATGATACAAAGGTAAATATCATAGATACACCTGGGCACATGGATTTCATAGCCGAAGTTGAGCGAACTCTGAAAGTGTTAGATGGAGCTATTTTAGTAATTTCAGCAAAAGAAGGAATTCAAGTCCAAACTAAAGTGATTTTTAATACTTTAGTGAAATTAAATATACCAACACTTATATTTGTGAATAAAATAGATCGAAAGGGAGTATGTTTGGATGAGATATACACTCAAATACAGGAGAAATTAACTTCTAATCTTGCAATAATGCAATCAGTTAAAATAAAAGATAAAGGTGATTTTGAATTGACAAATGTAAGGGATGATAAAGTAATTCAAAGTCAAATAATAGAGAAGTTACTGGATATAAATGATTATCTAGCAGAAAAATATATAAATGGCGATGTCATTGCAGAAAAAGAATATAATGATGTATTTTTGGATGAGATTAATAACTGCAATCTTTATCCTGTATTTCATGGTTCGGCTTTAAAAAATATTGGAATTGACGAGCTATTATTTGCCATTACTAAATATCTTCCTACCAAGAGCTATAATACTGAAGACCTTTTATCAGCGTATGTTTATAAGATTGATAGGGATGAAAAATCTAGAAAGATGACTTTCTTAAGAGTATTCAGTGGGAATATAAGGACACGTCAAGATGTTTATATAAATGGCACAGAAGAAACTTTCAAGATAAAAAGTCTGGAATCAATTATGAATGGTGAAATTGTGAAGGTAGATCAGGTTAATAGTGGGGATATTGCTATTATTTCTAATGCTAATTCTCTGAAGATAGGTGATTATATTGGTAAGAAATATGACGGGATTTTAGATATAAAGATAGCCCAACCGGCATTGAGAGCATCAATTAAACCTTGTGATTTAAGCAAAAGAAGCAAACTGATAGAAGCACTATTTGAATTAACTGAAGAAGACCCATTTCTCGATTGTGAAATTAACGGAGATACTGGAGAAATCATATTGAAGCTATTTGGAAATATTCAAATGGAAGTAATAGAATCACTACTTAAAAGCCGATACAAAATAGATGCTAGATTTGGTGAATTGAAAACAATATATAAAGAACGACCTAAGAGAAACTCTAAAGCAGTAATCCATATAGAGGTTCCACCAAATCCTTATTGGGCATCTATTGGACTGTCAATAGAACCACTACCAATAGGGTCAGGATTATTATATAAGACAGAGGTGTCCTATGGATATTTAAATAATTCATTTCAAAATGCAGTAAAAGATGCTGTAGAGAAGGCTTGTAAAGAAGGGCTTTATGGATGGGAAGTTACAGACTTAAAGGTAACTTTTGACTACGGATTATACTATAGCCCGGTAAGTACCCCCTCTGACTTTAGGAATTTAACACCATATGTATTTTGGGAAGCTCTTCGAAAAGCAGGAACTGAAATATTAGAACCTTATTTAAAATATACAGTTCAAGTTCCAAATGATTTCTGCGGAAGGGTTATGAGTGATCTTAGAAAGATGAGGGCTTCTATTGAAGATATAATAGCCAAGGGAGAGGAGACAACTTTAAGTGGAAAGATACCTGTTGATACATCGAAGTCCTATCAGTCAGAATTACTTTCTTATTCAAATGGAAAGGGTATATTTATTACTGAGCCTTATGGGTATGATATATATAATGATAAGCCTATAATTAATGATATTGGGAACGACAATAATGATAGCAACAAGGAAGGGTTAAGATATTTATTTCAAAAACAGGATGAAAATTGAGGCCTAAATATAAAATTTAAAATAGAATCGAGAAATCATAGTTTTAAAATAGTTGATGAGGGAGCATACCTGTATCAATTAGAAAACTTGAATGGTAGTACATTACTAAAAAAATGAAATTGGTGTTTTTTTACTTCTGAATGATAGGAAAAATATAATTTAGATGACAGATTTAAAACGAGTATTTGGATCAAATTGAATTTTATGAAGTAAAAGACATATATTCAAAGTGGAAATATTCTATTCAAATCAAATGAAGTGGGGGAATCCCTACGTAATAAAATTGAACATAAGATCAAGGCAGTTTTCGGGACTTTCATAAAGATTATTTTGAGGATTTCTATAGTGTTAGAACAGATTATTTTGGATTGCCCATTCTCTAAGGATGAAGTAACATAAGCAGAGACATTATCAGAAGTAGTAAGTCTATATGCTGTATTATTGACACATAATCTTGTAAAAGATAAGATTGAATACATAGATATTTATCGAAGTGAAAGTGATAAATATCATATTGTAGAGAGGGATGTATATCTTTTATTCTATATTAAACTAATATTGGCTTGAAAACTTATTTATAATAAAATAATAAATTTCAAAGGGGCAGATCAAATAATCTGGACATTTTTTTCTTGCCACCGAGGAACGTGTCATAATAGTGACAGGGTGCATAAATGTTTTAACATAAGGGTTTCAGGGATTTTTATTGAAAGCATTCATGCATTGGTTAGAGCAATTGGGTATAATTGTTGTAAGTAGTGCATGAGAAGTTATGAATTGGAATATTTAATATAACATATTCAGGAGGAGTGTTTAAATGATTGCTAATAAATTAAAAATTGGAGATGAGATAAGGGTTATAGCTCCTTCTCGAAGTTTGAGTGTAGTAAGGCAAGATACTTTTGATAAGGCTTTAACATTGTTAACGGAAAAAGGTTTTAAAATAACTTTTTCACGAAACAGTCGTGAAATTGATGAAGTGAACTCTTCAAGTATCGAGTCTCGTGTTGAAGATTTACACGAAGCCTTTTTAGATAAAAATGTTAAGGCTATACTTACCTGCATAGGCGGATTTAATGTTAATCAAATATTGGAGTATATAGATTATTCTTTAATAGAGGCTAATCCCAAAATTATATGTGGATTTTCTGATATTACTGCTTTGCTTAATGCCATTTATTCTAAGACAGGTTTAGTTACTTATCATGGACCCCATTTCTCAAGTTTTGGCTTTGAAAAAGAAACTGACTATACATATTCATATTTTGAAAGATGTCTTATGAATTCTGATAAGTATAATATAAGACCATCTAAAGATGCAAAAGAATACTATCTTATACAGGAAGGAAGTTGTGAGGGAGAACTTATAGGAGGAAACCTTTGCACACTGAATCTTTTGCAAGGAACAAAATTTATGCCTAACTTAAAGAACAAGATATTATTTTTGGAAGATGATAATATTATGGGGAATTATTTCGCTGCCGAGTTCGAAAGAAATTTGCAATCTTTAATTCAAATCTTAAAATTTAATGGAGTAAAAGGAATATTATTTGGGCGATTTGATGATAGTTGTAAAATAGATATAAATGTAATTCAAAGAATAGTATCAACTAAAAAACAACTTAAAAATATACCTATTGTATTTAATGTTGATTTTGGACACGTATTCCCCTTTGCAACATTTCCAATAGGTGGACTAGTAAGGGTGAATGCAACAGAAACTTCCATTTTATTGGAGGTAGTGAAGCATTAGTTAATAATCTCTAAAGGCATATAGAACACTTCTATCAACCATTAAAAGAGAAAAGTTAACCAAAGAGGGAGATGTTATAAATGAAAATGGAAGTTAGAAGGGTTTTAACAAAAGATGCTGATGATATAGATGGTATTATGTAAATGATGGAGAAAAACTTCCTTAGATTCCTACAAAAACTTAAAAAATTACAACATAAAGTCTAGATTTATTGGTGAAAAAATAGAAGAAATTCTTAATAGCGATAAAATTATACATATTATCAATGCAGAGAATGTATTTTGAATAGAGGATGATGTTAATAATTTAATAAAGTAATCAAATATTAGTCTTCCAGATATAATTGTTTGATTTTCTATCCACAGGTACAGGTAAGTCATATGTTATATATGGAATAGCTCAGATTTTATTATCGGAAAAACTAGTAAAAAGGGTATTAGTTTTATGTCCTTCATTAACAATTGAAAAAGGGTTGACAGAAAAATTTGAAGATTTAGTTTCAAATCCAGAATTAAGGAATGCAATACCTGAAGAATCCAAAAATATACTACCTAGGATAATAAATGCAAATTCAACAATAATAGAAGGAGATATATGTATAGAAAATATACATGCAGTATATGAATCTACTGGATCTTCTATAAAAGATAGTTTTAAAAATGGAGGTGAAGATACACTTGTTTTAAACGATGAATCTCACCATATTTTTAATAAAACAAACGAAAAAGATATAAAAAAATGGAAAGCATTTCTTTTAAATGAAACTTATAATTTTAGATATATACTTGGATTTACAGGCACTGCATATATAGATGACGAATATTTTAATGATGTTATATACAGGTATTCGCTAAGAAGTGCTATAGATGATAAAGTTGTAAAATCTATAGATTATGTTCAGAAAGATGATGTTTCTAGAGATAGAGAATACAAATTTCAAAAAATTCATAAAAATCATGAAAATAATAAGATAAAATACAGTAAAATTAAGCCCATTTCAATTTTAATTACAAAGGATATTAGAAGTGCAAAGAATCTATATGAAGATTTTATTGATTTTTTATGTGATTTTGAACAAATAAACAGAGAAAAAGCTGAAAGAAAAGTTCTTATAGTAACATCTGATAAAAAGCATAAGGCAAATCTAAAAATGTTAGATTTTGTAGATGAGAAAGAAAATTCTTTTGAATGGATAATTTCGGTTAGTATGCTTACAGAAGGATGGGATGTTAAAAATGTATTTCAAATTGTGCCATGGGAAGATAGAGCCTTTAATTCTAAGCTATTAATTGCTCAAGTGTTAGGAAGAGGTCTTAGAATCCCACCTGAATATTCTACTCCTCAACCTTCAGTTATAGTATTTAATCACGATAGTTGGAGTAAAAATATAAAATCTTTAGTTAATGAAGTTCTTGAAATAGAAACGAAAATAATAAGTACTGTAAAATTTGAGGGAGATAGGAATAAATATAATTTTTCAGTTAAAAATTTGCTGTACGATAAAGAGGAAAAAGAAGTTAATACGGAATCTAAGCAATTAAATTATAAAAAATCTTGGAATCAAGGTATAAAACTTAAAAGTCAAATTTTATCCTCAAAAAAAGAAACAGAATATGAAAATTTATTAACGGGTAAAAATACCAATATTAAATATGACATAAAGTTGAGAACTAAAACTGTAGATGAAGTTTTAGATAAGATATACCATGAATTTAGGTTAAGAGACTGGGAAACGGAAATACTAGGTCTTGGAGATGAAGTTTATTCAAAAGATAATTTACCCCCTAGAGAAAAGTTGAAAGAAATTATTAAAAATTCTATGCAAAATGCAGGTATAGAAGGAGATATCTTAATAGAAGAAAATGCGAATAAAATATTTACTGCATTTTCAACATTATTTAGATCAAGAAGTAAAACTGTAATAAATTCTATCAAATCAACTGATTTTATTGAGGTTAACACAAATGATATAAGAGATGAAACAAGAGGAATATTATCATTTAGAACGGATTCAATGCTTTTTTATTCAGATAGATATAAAGACGAAATCTCAAATGAAGAACAGAGGGAAATAATAGAAAAATTTTTAGAAGATGATAACTTGCCAAGAAAGGCTTGCAATGAAATAAATTTTTTTGATTTTAAAACACCCCTAAATCTAGTAATATCAACAAGAGATCCAGAATATAAATTTATAAAAAAATATCTTACAGATAATAAAAATGCTCAGAAAATAGATGCTTGGATTAAATCAAGAGATATGGGATTTTATAGTATAGAGTACTCATATAAAATGAATTCTCATACAAAAATTGCAAATTTTAATCCTGATTTTATACTAAAATTAAAAAGTGATGAAGATATTTACGTTGTTATTGAAATTAAAGATAATAAAGATGATTCTGCTGAAAATAAAGGTAAAAATAGAGCGGCAAGAGAACATTTTAAGTTGTTAAATGAAAAGTTAGAAGCGTCTGGAATCAAAGAAAAGTATCTTTTTCATTTTCTAAGTCCAAATGATTATGAAATATTTTTTGAATATTTAAGAAATGACAAACTAGATACTTTTGTAAGTGAATTGGATAATTTGCTTGATGAGATATAGAAGTAGAGAAGGTTTACCTCTCTACTTCCTTTCCATAATAATTTTCATAGTTTTTCCTATATTGAACAAGGTCAGAAAATTGTTCTTTATTTAAAGAATACTCTTGCATAAGGGTGTTCTTTTTTTCTTGCAATTTATCGAGATTTGATAGTATTTCTTTTGTTTTTGGAAGCTTTTTATAGTTTTCTAAAATTTCTTTAGCAGCTATTTTGTAGACGGAAAGTTCACTATAATACTCATCTACAAATTGCTTGTCTTCAGGATTTTTCTTATGGTATTTATAGATTTCACGATACTTATTTATAGTATTTATATTTTCCATATCTTGAGATAAACTCTTCATTTCAGTTTCAATCTTCTTTATTTTATCCAACAAGTCTTGTCTATCATCAGCAGATTTTTTGATTAGATCATCTAGTTGAGTGATTGAATTAATTCCTTGTTCTCTAAGTTTAATTATTGAATCAGCCATTGTTTTGATATTGTGTTTTCTTGCCCAAACTTCGTAACCTTTAGAGGATTGTGCTTTTTCATTAGTAGATATATCAATAACATTTCCTACTCGTTTTTTAATAGGATTAGCTTTATTTTTGATAGCTAAATCTATTCTTTCTTTGATTTTTTCTTCAGTATAATCTTCTCCGATAGTCTTCGATCTTGTAAATCTTTGCTTATCTTTATGACGAAAAGCAATGTGTTTACAAAACTTAATTTCATAATCAAGAGACTTCATATTTTCTAAAAACTCTTCCCACGTTTTAGACTTATTAATCATTCTATCTATATCAAATTGCAGTTTAGACTTCCAAGAATTTCCTTTCTTATTTTGGTCATATTCGTACCAAGACTTACCAGCAGTTTTATATTTTCTTTTGTAAGCTTCATAGTATTCATCAATGACTGTAAGCTTATTTTCTTTACATAATTCGTCACTTTGATACCTAATTTTATGGTAAGTTTTTTTGTTAGATTGGTAGCATTTACCAGTCTTGTAATTAACATTATTAAAAATAATATGGTTATGGATATGCCCTCTATCTACATGAGTTGCAAGAACAAATTCATAATCTTCTTTTAAAATTTTCTTACATAATTCCATTCCAATTTCGTGAGCTTTTACAGGATCAACCTCTCCTGGTAGAAAAGATTGGATTAAATGTCTAGCCAAAACTGTACCTTTAGTATCATTGTCTTCTCGTGTTTTTATAAACTGAATATGGGCAGTAGATGGATGACATTTGAATGAAGATACTAAGATTTTTTCATCAGTTTTTTCGCTCTTAGTAATGTAATCTATTGCCAAATTTAGAGTTGATTTTATAGGATGTATTTTTGTAATTGCCATACTAATCACCAGAATTTTCTTTTGATTTATTTAAAAGTAGGGAATGGATCTGCCATATTTCTCTTGATAAATTTTCTATATGTTTGTTCATTGATTCAATTTCATTCTTGTAAATAACACCAGTTGTATTAGTAGCTTTTGCAATCTGGTTTATGTTATTTGTTGCATTTGAAAGTAGCCATTGTAGGTTTCTAAATGGTTCTAAATCTACAACATAAATCTCTTTTTCTAATACACACTTTCTAAGAAAGTGGGACATAGTTTTACAATTAGCAAGTTTCATTTTCTTTTCAAAAACTTCCTTTTCTTCTTTAGTTAGTTTTATTTCTATTCTTTCATTTCTAAATCTATTTGCCATTTTATTCTCCTTTATAAAATATATTTCGGGGTCTTAGGGTTCTCCCTAACAAGGTAAAAATTAAAAAATGGAGCATTCCGTAAAGGTCTGCTCCATTAATTTTTTCGTAAGTGTCCGTACACTTACTGTGCTTGCTATTAAAGTTATAAGCATTAAGCGTATATTAAGTTATTCTTCTAATTTTTTAGTATCATTTTCTAGTTCTAAGAACTTATCAAAATCACTTTTGTAAAGTCTATCTTGTATAATTCTATATTTTTCAAACTCACTCTCTGCGTGCTTTTTAGCAAGAGCTGCAGACACTTTTCCTGCATCGTTTAAGATTTCTTTATCCCATAATTGTAAAAATCCATTTAATCTTTTTTCCCAATCTTCCATAGTCATAGGGATATGCCTTTCTGCTTGTAGTTCTGCCATGTCCAAATATGATGAAACAATTCTTTGCATTTGATTTAATTCTTCTTCATTTAGATAATTTTTTGCAACAACTACATCATATTTATGAATTTTTGAATCTGGAGATCCTTCCCAAGTAGTAAGTCCCATATTTTTAGTTTTGTGGTTGGCTCTATCTACAATTAATTCAGCTGCAGTTTTTCCATGAATTGCATAGTGCAATTTGTTTTGAATAGCTGCAAAAAATCTTTTTGTTGCTTTTGCAGATGGATCATAGTCTAAAGAAGTGGCATAAATATCTGTGATTTTTTGATAGAATCTTCTTTCAGATAATCGAATCTCACGAATTTTTACAAGTAATTTTTCGAAATAATCCTTGGTAAGTTTTGTGCCAGAATTCTTGAGTCTTTCATCATCCATTGCCCAACCTTTAATTGTAAAATCTTTTACAATTTGGTTTGCCCACTTTCTAAATTGGACAGCACGTTCGTTATTTACTTTAAACCCTACTGCAATAATTGCTTGTAGGTTATAGTGTTTTGTATTATATGATTTTCCGTCGTTTGCAGTTATTAAGTATTTCTTAATAACTGAATTTTCGTCTAGTTCGTTATCGTCAAATATTTTTTTTAGATGCTGATTTATTGCCGATACACTTACATCATAAAGAGCTGCCATCATTTTTTGAGTTAGCCAAATATTCTCATCTTCATATCTAATTTCGATAGCTTCTTGATCATCACCATTTGCTGCAACAAAAGTCAAGTATTCAGCAGCAGAGGACCTAATTTGAAGTTCTTTTTTTTCTGATTTTCGTCTTTATTTTTATCCATTTCTCTACTCATAATTTCCTCCAAGTATAAATTTCATTCTACCTTTAAACACTGGAATACTAATCAAGAATACAATTACATAATGTATAAAGGAATTTATCATCATACTTTTTGTTATTGGTAATTGATGATAAGTTTGACCTATTATTTTAAAAGCGGCTAGAGTGTTTGTTATAAAATCAAGTGCCAACCATAGGGCGACTGATGAGCCTATAAAAGCAATTATATAGTTTAAAAATCTGCTAACCTTTGGTAGCTTTCGATTTATTAAAACTAGCAATATTCCATAAATTATTACTACTGTAATTGAAAGGGGAATAGCTAATTTGCTATCTAGTTTATCTTTTATGGATATATAAAATCCTAAACCTACAACTATAAAATCAATCAAAAATGCTGAGATTTTTACAGAGTAGGTAGAGATGAGATAGTAGAAAACTATTCCAGAAAGGATTAATAAAAAATATCCTGCAATAAATATTCCCATAGAGTCTCCTAATAATAATCATCATGTTCAGGGCGATAGTTTTTAAGAAAATCTCCCTGAGGTATATTAACATTAACTGGTTTATTAAACTTTCCCATTTTTGCTAACTCAGAAATTTTTAGATTTAGTAAATTTATATCTACACCTAATTGTCCAGCGATTTCATAATCACAAACTTGATCATTGATATTATCTAGGACATCTTCATCACTAATTAATAAATGAGCTGCAAAAATATTAGCTTCAGTTTCAAATTTATTTGTAGGGTTTAATACTGTTTGGTCGTGAAAAGCTCCACCACTCATACAATAATCTCTGTGAAGTTGATCGTGACCTAATTCATGTGCTAATATAGTTTTTCTATTAAAATTTGTGTTGCTACTGATAAAAATAAATCTGTTCCTTTGAATATAATGGTACATTCCTAAAAGTATTTCTGTTTTAGGTAGATATACCAGGTTAATATTCAAAGCTTCTATTAATTCTATAGGATCTCGTGTCTTATATTTTTTTATAAGTCGATTAACCTTATCATATATATAGCGATTCATGCTCATAAAATCACCTAATCTTTTTTCTTACGACCGTATTTCTTGTTTTCTCTTTTAGCCTCCCAATAAGCACGAGTAATAGCTTCAAAAGCAGCATCTTTATCTTCGTCAGAAATTTCTCCACCAGCAAATAAAGAGCTTAGACCTTCTGTTAATGCTCTAGCTTTTTCTAATTCTCTTTTGCCACCCATGTTATAAACTCGATTTAAAAACTCGTCACTTTCTTCTAAAAGATAATTATAATCGCAGTTCATAACCTCAGCTATTTTTTGTAAACCTCGACATCTCTTGGGTATCTTTCTCCGTCTTCATAATGTACAAGAGTTCTTGTACTGATTCCTATCATCTTTGCAAAATCTGCTTGACTTAACTTTTCTTTTTCACGAAATTCCTTTAATCTATCCGCAAAAGCCATAACTTTAACCTCCTGTACTAATGTGCATTTATAACTTTTAATACGAACAATAGTGCTTGAATTATTTTTCGGTTTGAGATATAATACAAACTGAACTTATATTCATATTATAGCACAAACATTCAAGTTTGTAAATAAGTTGTATCGGGGTGATTAGATTGAGAATAAGTAAAACTTTAAAGAATATAATGAACATGTATGCAGATAGCAACTTGAAATTCGAAGAAATCAGTTCAGCTGCAAAACTTATTTTAAGTTTATATAGACAAGTTACCTGGGCAGTAGATAGCAGGGCAAATTTTATGATGTTTGAGAGTAAAGAAAACTATGGTTCAACTTCAGAATCTGCTTACTTGTATCTTTCTACATTTGCTCCAGAAAAAGTTGAAGAAAAGTTTAATAATAGAGTTTCCAATGTAATGGATAGTAAGCTTATGCTTTTAATAATTTATGATGCTTGTGTTAGGCTAAAAGTTTATCCAGAGTATGGAGAAATTTATCATAAGATTATTTATAACTACTATATTTCTGAAAAAAAGATTACTGATGAAGCTTGTATGAGAAGTGTATCTTTAGAGAGAACTGTTTATTATCAAAGAAAAAAGGAAGCAATTGCATTGGTTGGTGTAATAATTTGGGGATATACTTTACCAACTGCTATTAGCCAACTTGAAGACGGTCGTAGCATTGAAGAAATAATGAACATCTAAGAAATTAATTTATGACGAACTTATTGCGTACTATTTCCGAATGAAAAAAGTACCATATACGAATTTTATGTGTACTTAAGTGCATATATAATATCCATGATGGGTGATTTGCACCTAAATTTAATATTGGCATTTATTGACTGAAAGAATTTATTTTCTTTCGGTCTTTTTTTATGCCCAGGAGAGTATATGCATAGAATTAGAAGCCCTCCTTGTGTGAATTTCATTTTCAAACAAAAGAAATTCATGTCAACAAGGAGGAAAAATTAATGGACAAAGAATATTATTTATTTGTAGAAGGAAAGAAAGTATTTGTTAGCAAGGAAGTATATCTTGCTTATCATAGTGAATTGAATAAAGAGAAATATCAAACGAGAAGAGACAGGTTAAATAACTGTTTCTTTTTTGTTCCTATGATCATGATGGTAATTTTGAAGAAAATTTAGAAGATCTGGAATTTGATGTTGAAAAAATTATCGAAACAAAGGAAATGATTGAAGAAGTAAGAAGAGCTATTTCTAAACTCAACCCTGTTGAAAGGGATTTGATAGAAAGTCTTTTTTATAAAGAAGAAACAATTAGAGAAGTAGCCGCTAAACTGAATATTTCTAATCCAGCCGTTATTAAAAGGCGTAATAAAGTCTTAGAAAAACTAAAGGAAATGTTAGAAGACTTTTAGATGACAGTTACCAAGAGGTCTAATTTTCACTGTTACTTATACAGTGGGAATTGGGCCTTTTTATTTAACCAAATTTATTTTTGAAAATTGGTTAGCAAGAAAGGCTTCTTTTCACTGTTAAGTATAAGAGGGTAATTTTAAACAATTTTGTTTCATCAAGATAAGTATTTTCTGATGGTCAAATTTTAAAAAGATTAATAACTCTCGATAAATTTTGAACCTTAACAATTGAATAGACCAAGACAAGACATTAATCATTTTTGGAGCGTGATAACCTATCCGCCAAGATCTTTCTGCTGAATAATTCGGCAAAACAAGTACTGCTAAGCTAAAAGCAAGGGAAGAAGAAAGGGAGCGATAAGTAAGAGTTTGAATATAGGGAGGGATACCCTATTCGCTATGAAGAAAATGAGGATAATGATACTTCTAAGGTTGAAGCCGGCTCATCCTGAATAGAGGCGGAGGTGAGATTCCTATGTTGCTAATCCAAGGCACTTGTCAATGTCAAAAAACTTTAATTTTATATTGTGAGGTAAAACCTATGAATACAAAAGAAAAGAAGAAATATAAACCTAAAGAGCAAATATCAAAAGAAGATTATTCTAAAAAAATTACTTACACTCAAAGTGATAAAGAGTCCCTCGACTTACTAGATATTGTTGAGCTTTATTTATGTAGAGCTTGTATAAGACTATAAGCTGGGGTGCTGACTTAAAAACTTGGGTGCGGTAAAATATAAGTGGTAGAAGAACTCCTTAATGACTATTTGCCCAAATACAAATTAAGGAGGTTTTGTGATGGAAAAATTTGCTTGTATATATCTTCGTTTATCGCGAGAGGATGGAGATAGCACAGAAAGTAATTCTATTTCAAATCAAAGACAGATTATCAAATCATATGCAAGGGACAATGATTTTAAAATTGTTGCTGAATATGTAGATGATGGTTTTTCAGGATCTAATTTTGACAGACCAAAATTTAAGAAGATGATTCAAGATCTTGAAGATAAGAAGTTCAAAACAATTATTGTGAAGGACTTATCCCGTTTTGGGAGAGATTATATCGAATCAGGTAAATATCTACAAAAGATATTTCCAGAAAAAGGTATAAGATTTATATCCGTAAACGATAACTATGACAGTGAAAATGCAGATGTAAGCGATACACACTTAATTCTTCCAATAAGAAACTTTATTAATGATTCTTATTGTAGAGATATTTCTATGAAAGTTAAATCTTCAAAAGAGATCAAAAGAAAAAATGGTGAATTTATTGGTGCATTTGCTCCTTTTGGTTATAAGAAGGATAGCAAAAACAAACATAAGTTAGTCGTCGATACAGAAGTTTCACACATAATTGAAAGAATCTTCAATATGAAGATAGACGGTTATTCGTCTAAGGCTATTGCAGATTTTTTAAATAGCATAGGTTGTGTAACACCATCTAAGCATAAAGAAAATTCTGGTGATAATCATACTACTGGTTTTATTGTTAAAGACTCTAAATGGGACGCAAAAATGGTCAATAGGATTATTACAAACAAGGTCTATATAGGAGTGCTTGAACAAGGGAAAACTAGAAAATTAAATTACAAGTCCAAGAGAGAAGTAGAAGTAAATGAAGAAGATTGGATTGTAATAAACGACTCTCATAAGCCTATTATTTCAAAAAGCATTTATGCTTTGGCTAATAAGATGATGCTTCGAGATGTAAAGCAATCGGCAGATATACCACATATTTTATCAGGAATGCTTTATTGCAAAGACTGTGGATCTTCAATGGTTAGAAGAAAGGTTAAGTCCAAGAATGGATATAATATTTTTTATATTTGTTCTCACTATAATAACAAAGGAGATTGCACAAGACATAGTATAAAAGAAGATTATCTACTGGATATGACACTTTTTGCACTTAAAGATTATTTAAAAAAATATAATGAACTACTAAGTCAAGTTAATAAGTTAGATGTATCAAAAGTTACATTTAATATTGACTTTGAAAGCTTAAACTCAGAAAAAAGAAAGTACGAAAGACTTAGACAATCTTTATATATGGACTTAGAAGACGAACTTATAACTTCTGAAGAGTTTGAAAGGTTCAGAAAAAATTATCTTATTAAAATCAGGGAAATAGAGAAACAAATTGATACAAAGAAAAATATACTTGCCAACTTGCAAGAAAAGATGAAAAATAAGGACAGTTTGGTTTCCGAAATTGTTCCCACTGATTTAAGCAGTCTAAATAGACTAACAATTGTATCTTTTATAGATAGAATTGAAATCGGAGAAAATAATGAGATTAATTTTGTCTTTAATAATTTGGAAACAGTTAACTTACTGAAGACCCTTATAAAAGAAGAAAGTGAAAGCAAGTCCGAAGTAAATAAGAATTTGATTTCAATAAATAAGATCTTTGGAAATGCTCTTGAAAATAAGACTCCAATGCAATTAGCTGGAGGTGTTTTATAATGGCAAGAACTTCCAAAAGATATATTGAAAAGAAAAGTGAAAAGACAGAAAGAAAAGTCTTTAAGGCCGGAATTTATACAAGACTATCTAACGAAAGAACAGAAGAGTGGAGAGAAAAATCATACTCAATTGAAACTCAAATACTATCTTGTAAAGAATATGCATTAAAAGAAAATATAGATGTTTTAGAAGTTTACACTGACTATGAATATAGTGGTACAAACTTTGAAAGACCATCATTTCAGAATATGATGCAAGATATTAGAGATAGAAGAATCAACTGTATTATTATCAGAGATTTATCAAGACTTGGAAGAGAATATCTCGAAATGGGAAGATTGATTGATAAAGTTTTTCCATTTTTAGGTGTTAGATTTATTTCTGTTAATGATAAATTAGACACAGTCAAAGAAACAGATTCAAAGAAATCTTTTGAGGTTACTCTTAAAAATATTATCAACGATATGTATGCTAAGGATATTTCAGTTAAGATAAAAACCTCTAAACACAATAGGGCAAGAAACGGATACTTTATTGGATCTGTTCCACCTTATGGTTACAAGATTAAAAAATCTAAAGAAGGTCAAAAACTTGTAATTGATGAAAATGTTAGATTTATAGTGGAAGAGATGTTTGAATTAACTCTCCAAGGCAAAAGCCAATATGAAGTAGCAAAGCATTTTAATGAAAAAGGCTATGCTCCTGGAATGATTTACTATAAAACTGGGCGAGTCTACAGAGAAGATGATGATCCTGAATGGAATAAAGGGACAATTTCAAAAATGCTTACAAACCCAGCTTATACGGGGACTTTAGTACAAGGAGTTAAGCAACAAAATCTTGCAAAAGGAATTAAGCAACATTTTGTAGATGAAAGTCAGTATATAATTTGTGAGAATGCACATGAAGCAATCATTTCTAAGGAAGTTCACGAAAGAATCTTACGAGAAAGACGAGAGAGAAAGAAAAATCATGTTTTCAGTTCGCCAATGCACAATTTTGAAAATAGGGACTATGAGAACAGATTTAAAGGTCTTGTAATCAATAATAATACTGGCAAAGAACTTAATAGAAGAACTCGTATCTATGGTAAAAATAAAGATAGACTTTATTATTCATTTCAGAATGAGAGATTTAGTGGAAGTATAAAACCCGAAAATCAGTATTCATTATGGAAAGGGATTTGGATCAGGCTATTAGTGATAAGATTTCTGAGTTTATTATGAAGACAACTAGCAAGACAAAATTTGTAATTCGAATTAAAGCTAGATTTAATAAAGCGATAGATACTTTTAAGAAAGACATTGAAAATCTTAAAAGAAAAAATCTAAATGAAGAAAATATCATTCAAAAAGCCTATGAAGAATATAGTCTAGGCAAGATTGATAGAGATGAGTATCTATTAAAAAGAGAGATTGCTCAAAGTCATATGTCTACATTTGATAACGAGATTTCAGCAATTGAAGTTAATATAACAAAACTTAAAAAGAAAGATTAAAATCAACAAAATGGATAAATGATTTATATGCTTCAAAGAATTTGGAAAAGCTACCTGGTGATTTAATCCATAGCTTAATTGAAAAAATAATAGTTTATGATAAACACGAATTTGAAATAGTCTTTAAATTTAATATAGATAATTTGGTAGGAGGAACAGACGATGAGTAAGATTGCTCTTTATATTAGATTATCCGTTGAAGATATGATAAAGACTGATGAGAGTGAAAGTATCATAAACCAAAGAGCATATCTAAACGATTATCTCGACAAGAATGAAGAATTTAAGAACTTCACAAGAGAAGAATATGTCGATGACGGATATTCTGGAACAAATGAAAATAGACCAGCATTTCAAAGAATGCTCGAAGATGTAAAGAAAAATAACATCCAGACGATAATTGTAAAAGACTTATCCAGATTTATGAGAGATTATATAACACTTGGAGATTATCTTGAAAATATATTTCCATTTCTAGGAGTTAGATTTATCGCCATAAATGATGGCTATGATAGTGACAAAGAAAAAGGAAATGGAACAGATTTAGATATTCAATTCAAGGGACTATTATATGATTTCTACACAAAAGATATTTCTGAAAAGGTAAAATCATCTATGACTACACTTAAAAAACAAGGAAAATTTTTAGCTTGGAGTCCACCTTTAGGATACATGAAAGATCCTAATGATAGACACAAAATCATAGTTGATGAAGAAACAGCTTGGATAGTAAAGAAGATTTTCAAACTTGCACTTGATGGTATATCTTCAAGAAATATAGCTAAGATATTAAATGAAGAAAAAATTCCAACACCATCAAAAAGAAAGAGCGAATTAACAAATCTTGATTTTGAATATTCAATAATTAGAACTGCGAAAAAGCCTAGACCAACTTGGACTAATGGTAATGTAATAGATGTATTAGCAAATGAAAATTATACTGGAACTTACACTTTCAATATGCAAGATAAGTCAGTATTAAATTCATCTTCTTTTAAATTCAAACCAAAAGAGGAATGGGGAAGAGTTGAGAATAATCATGAAGCTATTATATCTAGAGAAGACTTTGAAAAAGTTCAGAAGATTAAAGAGAAGAATCTATTTATGAAAGGTAAAAATACCGATTATGAATGGAGGAAAAAATCTCCACTACAAGGTTTTGCAAAATGTCCAACTTGCAACCACATTTTAGGATGTACTCAATCTAAAAGAAAACGACAAGATGGAACTATAAGAGTCCACACATATTTTACTTGTAGGATATGTAAGTGTAATAATGTAAAACATAAGAACTCAAGAGCAGGAAGCCTTGAAGAGCAAGTATTTGAAGCAATAAAAGAAAAATATGGTCTAGAAGATCCAATCAAGGATGAAAAAGTAAAAGTTAAACCAATGGAAAAATCTATCGAAGATCTTGAAGCTAAGAAAATGCAGAATTTTGAGAAGTATAAATTAGGTAAGATGAATAGACAAAAATTCATTGACTCTAAAAATTTGATAGATGAAGAGATACAAGCAATAAAAGAAAAAATACTAAAAGCAAAAGAAGAAAAAGAAGTAATAGACAACACTAAACTTACCAGAGAATTGATGGAAAAATATATAGACTCAGTATTCTGTGAAGGAAACGAAGTGTTGAACATAATATGGAAGTAGCAAAGGGAGTGAGCAATCACTCTCTTTTAAATTACATAACTATAACCCCTTTTTGTCATAAGCTTGACATGAGAGGGGTCAGGATCTCTGCTCTTAAACACCAAGAAGTACGCTGATGAGAACGTGGAGAATTCCATTCGTTACTTTGGTCAAGAAATCAATACCTCAACCTACAACTTGGCCAAGATGAATATGATGCTCCACGGAGTGCCAACTGACCATCAGAAGTTACGCAATGGGGATACCTTGGACGCTGACTGGCCCACAGATGAACCAACTAACTTTGATATTGTCTTAATGAATCCACCATACTCCCAGAAGTGGTCGGCAGATAAGGGCTTTTTAGACGATCCGCGTTTTGCTGCCTATGGGGTCTTACCGCCTAAGTCACGGGCTGATTTCGCCTTCTTACTCCATGGTTTCTACCACTTGCGTACTGATGGAACCATGTGTATCGTCCTGCCGCACGGCGTCCTCTTCCGGGGTGCCTCTGAAGGTAAGTTGCGTCAGGCCATGCTTGAGAATGGGTATATTGATACGGTGATTGGGCTCCCTGAAAATCTCTTCTATAACACCAGCATTCCAACCACGATTATTGTTTTGAAGAAGAATCGGACCAGCCGTGATGTCTTCTTTATCGATGCGTCCAAAGAGTTTGAAAAAGTAAAAACACAAAATATCTTAACGAAAGAACATATTGATAAAATTATTGATACCTATAATAAGCGGGAAGACGTTGACAAATATGCCCATAAAGCAAGCTATGAAGAGATTCAAGAGAATGATTACAACCTCAATATTCCGCGCTATGTGGATACCTTCGAAGAACCTGAACCTATCGATATCGTCCAAGTCAGCAAGGACATGCAAGAAATTAACCAAGAACTTGAGCAAACCACAGCCGAATTCTTAGAAATGGTGGATGACTTGCAGGTGACAGATGAAACTGCGGAACTCATTCAAGCGATAAAGGATGTGTTTAAATAATGGCAGAAGAAAGAAAACAACCCGAGCTTAGGTTCAAGGGATTCACGGATGATTGGATTCAGGATAAGTTGGGGAACATCAGCAGCTTTAATCCAAATGCTGAATTGCCTTCGCAATTTTTCTATGTGGATTTAGAGTCTGTTTGTGGTACTCAATTAGTCGATTATAAATTCATGAGTAAGGAAGAGGCACCTTCACGAGCTAAAAGATTAGCTAAGAAAGGTGATATTTTTTATCAAACAGTTCGACCATATCAAAGAAATAATTTACTTTTTAATGAAGATGATAATGAGTTTGTTTTTTCAACTGGCTATGCACAGATTAGGACAAATATAATAAATAATAAGTTTCTTTTTTACTTATTGCAAACAGATAAATTCGTATTAAAGGTCCTAAGTATGTGCACAGGGACCAGCTACCCAGCAATAACTTCAGCTGAAATGTCTAAGGTAATAATTCATTATCCTAAAAAACAATTAGAGCAAATAAAGATAGGTGAATTGTTGAATCGATTAGACTTTATTATTACTCTTGAGCAACAAAAAATCGAAAAGTTAGAGCTCCTGAAACAGTATTTGTTGCAGAATATGTTTGCCGATGAGAGTGGATATCCTAACTTAAGGTTTAGAGGTTATACCGGTCCTTGGTTCAAAAATAAAGGGAAAAATATATTTAAAAAGATTACAGAAAAAAAACAAGCCCATCTTCCTGTCTTATCGGCAACACAAGATAAAGGCATGGTGCTAAGAGATGAATTCAATGAAAGGCTACAGTACGATAGAAAAAACCTCTCTAATTACAAAGTTGTAAGACCTGGTCAATTTGTTGTTCATTTACGTTCATTTCAGGGAGGGTTTGCACACTCCAATTATTTAGGTATAACTTCTCCAGCTTATACTATATTCGATTTTATAAATACTAACGAACATAATGATATCTATTGGAAGTTTTACTTTGCAAATGATCACTTTATTTTACTATTAGAGAAAGTAACTTATGGTATTAGAGATGGAAGAACTATAAATTTTTCTGATTTTTGCACTTTGAATATTAATTTTCCATCATTAAGTGAACAGAATAAAATCGCCAAATTATTATTTTCATTAGATTCTCTTATTAATCTCAGAACAACTAAATTAGAAAACTTAACCTCTCTAAAACAAAAACTCCTGTCTTCCCTGTTTATCTAAAATCAATAAAATCGCCTCTGCTAGCTGATTGAGCAGGGGCGATTTACTTTAGTAATGGTATTTACACGATAGGACTTCAATCGCGTCATCTGTGACACGGTAAACTAAACGATCTTGTCTAGTCAGTCGCCTTGACCAATAACCCGATAGATCATATTTTAAAGGTTCCGGCTTACCTAGTCCTTGGTAGGGGGCTTCTTTGATGGCTCGTAATAAGCGATAGATCTTATCATAGACTTTTCGGTCATTTTCTTTCCAAACGTCACGTTCGATAACAGACCCCCGACTCCAATGAACTTTCATTAGATTTCCTCAACTTCATAATCGCCACGATCGAGCTCATCCATGGCTTGGTAGAGGTTTTCACGGTTGGCGCGGCTCGATAAGAGATGGTAAGTCTCCATCAGACTGTCAAAATCTGATTTGGCCATAACAACCACATCATTCCCATTCTGAGAGGTTACAGTATATTCAATAGCATCTTCATTAATCTGGTCCATGTATTTCTTCATATTCTGTCTGAAATCACTATAATTGGTTACTTCCATCGTGCTCACCTCACCACTATTGCACAATAATTTGTACAACCTTTCAATTCAAAGCTATAACTGACATAGAATCTCCATCATCTTGTTATTATCCTTATCCTCTAACTCTTGAATAATATGGAGATAGGTTTTTTGAGTCGTCGCCATGTTGGCATGGCCCAAGCGTTTAGCCACACTTGCAATTGACACACCACCATAAAGCAGCATAGAAGCGTGCGTATGGCGGAGGGCATGAATAGTGATCTCTGGAATTCCAGTCTGTTGGCAGAGTTTAGCCAAGCGTTGATTGACTGTTGAATTATGGATCCGTCCCTGAACGAAGATCGGCTTTTGTTGAGGATAATTTTGAATGAGTTGTTGGAATTGTAGAGTCAACTGCCAATCTAGACGTAGCTTGCGCACCGAAGAAGCATTCTTAGTCGGCACAAAGCCGCCTTCATCCTTCTTGTAGTCCCAGGTCTTATTAATCGAGAGCATGTGCTGGCTGAAATTGAAATCTGAAGGTGTAACACCCAAGGCCTCACTGAAACGTAAGCCTGTTTTGGCAACTAAGAGGATGAGCCAATCATAAGAAATCTCTGTCTGCAAGTGTAGTTGATTTAATAACTTATGCAAATCTTCCTGGTTTAGATACTTGGCCTTTTTAATCTTCCCTTTGACGCCTTTAATCACAACTTTTCGCGTCGGATCGCGATCAATTAATCCCTCGTCATAAGCCTCCAGAATCGCTCCTTTCACTAAATGATGAAAGTCTAAAGTCGTTTGTTTCTCATGACTTTGGGCAAATTGATTAAGTAAAGCTTGATAGTTCTTCTTAGTCAACTGGTCTAAAGTTAAGTTTGGCGCTAAGTGTTTCAAATGCCGCCAGGTTAGGTCGTATTTCCTCAGAGTCACATCACGCACCGCCCCTAACTTATATAGCTCAAACCACTCCTTAAAATATTCATGAAAAACAATCTTTCGTTTTCTTGCCATAATAAAACCTCCTGATAATATTTGTTCTAGCGAACCTTCTTATTATCAGGAAGTTTATGGAGATGTTAAATAAATAATGATTGGAGGAGCTTGGATTTTATCAGCTTAAATTCTTTTAATTTGTTTTCTTCCAAATCAATTAAATCAGTTGTTGATTTTAATAATCTACCAATACGTACTCCTTCTTCATAAGAAGGAACAGAAATTTTCAATTCACAAAATTTGTTTTTAGAAATATTATAACGTGAGATCCCTTGAGCTAATTTCATAACTCTTGAACGAAATTCTGGAGATCTAAAATAGTAAGCTAAATAATAAGAATCTATCTTTTCTTTTATCCGAACTCCAAAACAGAAACTATTTAAATATATATTATTAAGATCGTAATCCCATAACGATGACATTCCTACTTCCTCAGGGGTTTCAGAAGAAGTTGTGAAAAGAAAGTCACCTTTCTTAACTTCGTTTTGCTTATAGTCGATATCAATTGCGTCAGTTCCATCAAGTTTTGCTACAGGGTTATCAAAAACATTTTTATATTCTATGTATCTAGCTTCACCCTTTCCAAAATCTTCTTTTGTCTTACCGGATAGTCCTGAATAACTATCGCTAATTGTATTTAATTTACTTCTTTCCCATTTGTTATTATAACCTTTAAATCTAACTCTAGGATATCCGCTCTCATCAGCAAACATATTCTGCAACAAATACTGTTTCAGGAGTTCTAACTTCTCGATTTTTTGTTGCTCAAGAGTAATAATTCTATCTAAAGAATAGAAAAGTTTAGAGATTTTAGATTGTTCAAATGTATTTGGGACTTTTACAGAAATTGAATATATTGTTTGCTTTGATAAACTGGGAACACCCGAGGCTTCATTATACTTTTTCCAATTAATGGTCTTAAATAGATAGTAAAAAAACATTATATTATTTTGTTGCTGTGTTGTTATATAGAATAAAGTATCTACTGTCCAAAATGGAGCTTTTAAATAAATTGGATTATCTATAGTTCCTTTTCTGCCCAAACCTACAGCATCTATATCGGATAAACTCTTATTTACCGATAACATGTAACCACCTGTACCATATACTGGAATGTGTCCTTCAGAAAGATTTTTATAATCTTTTCCAGAATTAATTACTGTTAGTTCATGTAACTTATCCTGAATCCAAAAATCTCTATTTTCAAAATTCCATTTTGCTTACTTAGCAATATTTCTATCCCCAGCCCCATCTTTTATACACACACACCGTTCTCTTGTAAAAAAATTCACTGAAAGCCTTTATTTTCTTTGCTATACTGGAAGTATTATAAAATGATAAAGACAATTAAAAGCTATGTTTTAGGTGAAGAAAAGCAATAGGATAAGTGATCATATGCCAAAAATTTTTACTCAAGAGCAGCAAATGGAAGAACGCTTAATAGAACTGTTAACGAAAAGGGAATCGCAGTGGACTTATCGTTCTGACTTGAAAACAGCGGACGATTTATGGGAGAACTTCTTCCAACAGCTAGAGGCTAATAATACGGCCAAATTAGATGGCGTTCCCCTAACTAGTCAGGAGAAGCTTTCGATTAAATCGCAATTGGACTTTCCGTCATTCTATGTCGCGGGAGAATGGTTAAGCGGTGAGAATGGGGTGGCCCAAGTAGAGCTTCATCGCGAGGATGCCTCGCTTGGCGCTTGCCAGTTAATGGTGATTAACGGAAATGAAATTGCAGGAGGCAGCTCTCATTATGAAGTGATTAATCAATTTCGCAGTGAAAAACGTGATTTTCTTGACCAAGACGGACGTTTTGATGTGACTTTGATGATTAATGGTATCCCTCTGATTCAAATTGAATTGAAGAATCGTTCGGAAGGCTATAAGAAAGCCTTTAACCAAATTGACCGCTATATCAAAACTGGAAAATACCATGGGATTTTCTCCATGCTACAAATGTTTGTGGTCTCGAATGGTGTTGATACCAAATACATTGCCGCTAATAGTAGGTTGAATGCTAAATTCTTAACGGGCTGGGTGGACCAAGAGAACCAACCCGTAACTAACTTAGAAGATTTTACGACTTCTGCGCTCTCAATTCCAGAAGCCCATGAAATGATTGCTAATTACTCAGTCTTGGATAAGTCCAGTAAGTCGGTAATCCTTTTACGCCCTTATCAAATTCATGCCATTAAGGCGATTCGCCAAGCGAGTTACCAACAAAAGGGAGGCTATGTTTGGCATACGACAGGGTCAGGGAAGACGTTAACCTCCTATAAGGTTGCGCGTAACCTTCTTAAAATTGCTTCCATTGATAAGACCATCTTTATTGTTGACCGCAGAGACCTTGACCAACAAACCACCAATGCTTTCACTTCATATGCTGAGGCGGATTTTGTCGCTGTGGATGAAACCGCTAATGTCAATGACTTGATCAAACGGTTAACGTCTAAGGATCGGTCCTTAGTGATTACCACAATCCAGAAATTAAACCATGTCATGAAACGTTACCAGCAAAATCCTGATAATAAACGTTTAAATAAACTCAGAGATTTAAGACTTGCCGTCGTTGTTGATGAATGTCATCGCGCGGTGACACCGCAGAAGCAATTTGAACTCGAAAAGTTTTTCAAATATTCGCTTTGGTATGGTTTTACGGGAACACCTCTCTTTGCTGAAAATGCTCGGGATGCCTTTGGTGACTTAGCTCGGACGACGGAAGAACAGTATGGGGAATGTCTACATAAGTATACCGTTCAAGAGGCCATGCATGATCAGGCGGTCTTAGGCTTTCAAATTGAATACAAGCAAACTTTTAGTGATTTTCAACTCGATCAACTGGTAGCTGATCAGTTTCCTAAGACGAACCTTTCAGCGATTGATAAGAAGGAAAAGGAAGTCCAACTAGATTCAGCCATCTTTGACCATCCTGATCATATGGAAGAGGTCGTTGATTCCATTATTAATAAGTCACAAAATAAATTTGGCTTCAATAATGGAGTAGGGAAGACCTATGATGCCATTTTAACGACCACATCAATTGATAAAGCCATTGCCTACTACAAACTCTTTAAAGAAGTTAAAACAGGTCAGCATCCGCGCGTATCCATTAGTGAGACGACTAAACGCGCTGTCTTGGATTTTCCTAAGGTCGCGATTACCTTCTCGATTTCTGACAATGAACACGATTCTCAAGACCGTAAAGAAGCGATGAAAGAGATTTTAGCAGATTATAACCAAGAATTTGGTATGAACTTTTCGCTTGAAACTTTGAATGCTTATAACCAGAACTTAAACCAGCGTTTGGCGCGTAAGTCAGATACTTATAAGGTGCGTTCCGAACAAGTCGACTTGGTGATTGTTGTCGATCGCTTACTCACAGGCTTTGATGCTCCTTGTCTATCGACCTTATTTATGGATCGACCACCCATGAAACCTCACCACTTGATCCAAGCTTTCTCGCGGACTAATCGTCTCTTCGATGACCATAAGAAATATGGGCAAATTGTTACCTTTCAAACCCCAGCGATCTTTGAAGAAGCCGTTAAGGAGGCTCTCTTACTCTATTCCAATGGTGGAGAAGATCAGATTCAAGCGCCAAGCTATGAAGAATCTAAGCAAGAGCTGGATGAAGCGGTTAAAGAATTAAGAACTCTGGTGCCAAGTGTGGAGAGTTTCAACAATTACACGGACTTAGCTGAAATGAAGCGGGTAGCCAAGGCCTTTCAACGTTTTGATAGTATTTACCGGACCATTGAGGTCTATAGTGATTTTAGTGAAGCGGAATTTGTGGCTCAATACGGTTTTGATCGTAAAGAATTTGAAGACTATACCGGTGCTTATAAGAATCTCATCGAACGGATTAAGGAAGAAATGAATGATGAGGATGAGCTTGAGGAAGATTATCCAATTGATATCGAATATGAGATTGAATCGGTTCGGACAGAGCAGATTGATTATGATTACCTCGTCCTTCTGATTGACCGTTACCGTGAATCAACGGAAGAACAAGACAAAGAGAAATTCAAACAGGAAGCTGAAAAGACCATTGATGAATTTGGCCGCCGTAAACCTGAATTGAGTGAAAAAATTCGTGATATTTTCCAAGCCATTATCTCAAGTCCGGAAAAATATAAAAATCAGTCCACGGATGAAATATTAGCCAATGAGATTAATGGTTACAAGGAACGCGTATTAGAAGACTATGCCAAGGCAGAATTTCTAAATGAAGAGTTATTGAAATACGTCGCCGCTAACTATGATGAAGACCGTGAAGGCCCACAAATTGGCGAAAGTGAAATGATTAATACAGCTGATTTTGAAGCTTATAAGGAAAACACTCAGAATCCTAAGTCCAAATTACAGTATCGTAAAAAAATACGTCATGGCTATAAAGACCTGATTAAAGAGAAAATTATGCCTTATGATGTGTAGCGACTTTTGGGGGGTTAGAACGTAGAGTTTAGATGGAAAGGAAGACTATAATGAGCGATAAGAATAAAAATTTGAAAAAGAACCAGTTTATTGGTGAAGATGGAAAATTATATGAAAGTGTGCAGGTGAAACCTTGGTATAAGAAGTGGTATGTATGGACTATAATCGTATTAGCTGGTCTATTATTACTTGCAATTGTACCTGTAGATCATTCCAATAATCATCCGGCAGAGAGTTCTTCTCAGGCTGCGTCACAAGACTCACAAGGGGAACATCCTACAGATTCCGAAGCAAATAAGAAACCGATTAGTAAGGCTAATGAAGAAGTTATTTTAGAAACTGCTGATGGAAATAAGGCATCATTAACGATAAAGTCCGCTAGTGCTAATCCTGATAGTTTGCCTAATTATATGCATAATAGTGATTATTTCGATTCGAGTAGAATTGTTGTGATTAATTTTAGTTATAAAAATTATGATTTACCGAAGAATTTTGTAGTAAATACCCATGATCTCCAAGTTTATGATGAAGAAGGGCATGCCTTGGAGCGCATTAGTAAACAAACAGGTTATGACGAAATAGCTCCTGGCAGATCAGCAGATTCACAAGTCTATTTTATGTATGCAGATCAAGAACATAAACCACAAAAAATTCAAATTGATTATGTTCCGATGAATTCAACAAATCCTTCTCCAGTCGCAACCATCGAAGTGGACGTTGAACAATAAGGGATTACTATTACCTATTGCGGGAAGATAGATATGCAGTCTTAAATAAATTAAAAAATATAAAAAGTAATTCAAGAAGGGCAGGCCATTTATAGTAAAGTGGCTTGCCCTTTTATTATAGAACCTTTCTTTACAGGTGATAATCAAGCTGTCGCTTGCTGTAGAGCATGCGACGGATTTTTATCACGGAGTCAATCACAACATAGAAGATAGAATAGTTAGAGACTAGTAAGGACATTCTCGTTTGAGCGTTTTCAATTGCTGCAAGTGTTTTCTACAAGATTCATAGCTGCAGCTGACTTGGATAATGTTAAAACAATTTAAGCGACAATTGATTTAAACCTTCTTCAAAGCTTGGAAGAATACGAATGTGATACTTAGGCATGCTGGTTAATACCTTCCTTGATGCGTTCAACCACTTCATCGAGACTATATCTTGTATCTGTGGACGCTGTCAGATGATCCGCTTCATCGAGCCTGATTTCAATATCTTGAGTCATGAATTCGTGTTGGTCATTACTCATCAGTACCATGGTGCTATAGCCATTTTTAGTTAAAAAGACAGGGCGGCCAGATTTAGGACTTCCTCTTCAACTTCAGGAAATTGGTTTATCAAATCTGAAACAGAATGAATATTCATAAGAAAACCTCCTATTCTTTTTATTGTAATTTTATCGTTAGCCTATCAATGAGACAACCTTCTATAATAAATGCCCCACCTCGTAAGACTAAGGCTTGGTCTAGCGGAAGCCATGATGAGAGCTTGCGTTACATAAGAATAATAAATCCTATTTCCCTCTTTCCTTCTATGAGAGAAAACTATAAACTATATGTAAGAGCTTACAAATATAATTCATAGGAGGTATGAGGGAGATGTCGAGAAATTGGAAGTCTTTTATAGCGGTTGTTCTAGTTTTTGTGGCCTTGTTATCGGGGTGTACGTCAAAAGAAGAAAGGGCAGCAATTGATAGTTTCAAAGAGGTGTCGGGTAAAGTAGAAAAAATGAATACGGACCTCGATAAACAAATCGCTGATGCGGAAGATTTAGTGAAAAAGAATGAGAAAGCACTCGATGAACAGGCGATTGGCAAGCTTGAAACAGCGGTATCTCAGGCAAAATCAGCTAAAGTAGAGGTTCCTGAACAGCCCAAGAAACTAGAAGAACTAAAAAGTGAAACAGAAAAACTCAACAAGGCAGACTACACAAGTGTCACTCAAGAAATCGCAGACACCAAGAAAGCTTATGAGGATAGCGTGAAGCAACTCAAACAAGTAACCGCTCCAGAAGAAAAATTTGTGATCGAACGGATACAGTCTGTTGAAGGCGTGACAGGTATTTCTGCCGTTACGGAAGATAATGATCCTAATAAACAGCTTGGAAAGCAAGGCGGTTATACCGCACAAGTCTATTTCTCCTACAATTTGGTCAATCAAGAGGAAGTCTTCGGAAATAGTTTGATTGACAAGGGAACAGAGGCTGGTGGCAGTATAGAAGTGTATCAAACTGCAGAAGACGCAGAAAAGCGAAACACTTATCTGGGTGCCTTTGACGGCAGTCCTATTTCACCTGGATCTCATCGTGTGGTGGGGACCGTAATTGTCAGAGTTTCCAACCAACTGACCGCTTCTCAACAAAAAGAATTAGAGGAGAAACTCATTGCGAGTTTGACGGAAATAAAATAGCGGCAAATGACATAAGCGACGCACGGAAAGGAGCCCTGTATGTTAAAAGGCGCTGATAACTTTAGAAAGCTAGAAGATCAATTGGAAGAAAATGGTATCATCGAGAATTTTGAAAAAGAAAATGGTCCGATTCTTGGACGTGTCATGATTGATTTGGGTGAAATACCTAACAATTTAAGATCCGAAGTGCTAAAGAATCATACGGAAGAAGAGATCTATGTCTTTGATTGTAGCTTTGATTTTTACGATATTCTGATAGGGATGGCGATTGATAAAGACACCTTTGAACCTGTTTCAAAAATTTGGTTTACTGAGCAAGCTGAAAATGCAGAGCATCCTGATGAAGTGTGGATTAAGTTCTTTGTCGAGATGCTCGCTGAAAATATTCTTTCTGTCATTAAAGCTGGAGAAGGGTTTGGTATTCCAGTTTGTATCTTGGTGAATGATGATTCTGAATTAGTGGCTGTTCCAAGTGCATAGCGACCTTTAAGCATCTACATCTTGTAGGTGCTTTTCTTATGCACATTTTTAGGGGACGATCTTATCGGATTATTTAATTGTTTATTCAAATCACGAGATCAGCAAAAAGATGAAAAGCAGATGGCGACTTCAGTCTTTCTTCTTTGGTCGAAATAAATTTTGATAAATAACACTTATTAACTTATAGTCGAAATAGATTTTGAAGGATTGCGTATTTCGTGTATAATTGAAGTAAATTTAATTTTTTACTTTTATCGATTATAATCGAAAGGAGAGGGTTCCATGAATTATGTCAAGCGTGATAAATATCTTGGTAAAATAGCCCCCTTCGTTGATCAGCCTGTTGTTAAGGTATTGACAGGAATGAGACGAGTGGGAAAGTCCACCTTATTGCAGATGATCCAAGAAGAATTATTGCCCCAAGTGAATCCTCAAAATATGATTTCTATTAACCTAGAATCTGGTCAATACCTACAAATTAAAGACGGGGTTGATTTCTATAGCTATATTCAAAAGCAGGTCAAGGATTTAACAGGTAAGCTTTATTTCTTTATTGATGAAGTTCAGTTGGTTGATAGTTGGGAGCGAGTAATCAATGCTTTACGTGTTGATTATGAGTGTGATATTTACCTTACAGGTTCTAATTCAAGTTTGCTCTCTAGTGACTTATCGACTCTTCTGGCGGGGCGCTATGTCAGTTTTGAAATTCAACCCTTTACTTTTTCTGAATTTATCCATTTATACCGAGATCTTAATCTCGATAAGGAAGAATTATTTCAACAATTTATTTCTCTAGGAGGAATGCCTTCCCTACGTTACTTCCAAGGTGAAAAAGAAGCCAGCTACAAATATCTGAACGATATCTATAATACCGTGGTCGTTAAAGATATTCTTGAATACCAGGCGATCCGTGACGTTGATTTATTCAATCGCATTTTACGCTTTTGTTTAGAAAATATCGGGCAGACCTTTTCGGCCAATAGCCTCAGAAAATACTTCGCTAGTCAAGGCCGTAAAGTATCGGTGGATACGGTTTTGAATTACCTAACCTTCTGTCAGCGAGCCTATCTCCTCAAAAAAGTCGAGCGATATGATACCATTGGCAAGAAAATTTTAACAGTAGATGAAAAATATTATCTGACCGACCATGGTTTTAGACAAGCTGTGGGATTCTCTAATGAAAAAGCCATCGAACGTGTCTTGGAAAATATCGTTTATATTGAACTCCTGTCACGTGGATATCAGGTTCAGATTGGGCGGGTTCGTGATAAGGAAATTGACTTCATTGCAAGTAAGCAGGGACAAATCAGCTATTACCAAGTTTCCTACTTAATGGAAAGTAAAGAAACGCGAGATCGCGAATTTTCTGTCTATAGCCAGATAAAGGATAACTTCCCTAAGTACGTCTTATCTCTTGATTCCTTCGATTTTTCCCAGGATGGCGTTATCCATAAAAATCTTATCGATTTTTTATTGGGGGAGTAAGATGGTTCAACAATCATTAGTATAAGTAAAATATAGTATTAAATCTTTCAAGTACAGTGATCAATTAATAAAGTCCTTCCTAGTCCCATTCCTTAGCTAAAACTTTTCTAATAGGTAAACAAAGAAAAGGCGAATAAAGCCAAAATCGGTTATAATAAAACAAAAAGCACTAGGCGAGGACAGAAAAATAGAAGATGAGAAGAAAAATTCTAAACGAAGGGGTTGCTCGGGGAATATTTCCCTTTTGGTTGTTTTGCTTGCGCTTACCGCCATGTACTATTTCCTATATCGGACCTATCAACAACCGGATTATCCAGCCGCCAGCCAAGAATATTACGTGTCGGACTACAGTCAGCGCTTGAATGACTTCACCACCCAGCACATTATGACCGAGGGCTACAAGTTGGACCAATTCACCCAGGCCAAGCTAGCGGTGGCCGTTCTCCCAACGACTGAAAAACTCAATCGGTCAAAGTATAGCCAAACACTGGCCAGTCAGTGGGGGATGACGGATGAGCCTCAAAATGAATGGGCCCTTCTCCTCTTTAGAACGGACGCCTCTTATCCAAGAGAAACGAGCGTGGACAATCCTTACATGCATTTAGAAATTGGCGGGGGCTTAAAGGACGAGCTGACTAAGCAAGAGATTGAGGAAGTGGTCGAGCACTATGATAATGATATTTACCATAATCAAAATAACTATGACCAGGCGGCCTTTGATACTTTTAATGCTCTAGCTCGTCAAATCTACCAGGCCCACCAGTTAGAAGTTCCCGAATCTCTGACTCAGACTTATGAGGAAGCGGCCCAGGATCCGGCCAACCAAAGTAAGATCAATAGTCAGCTCATGCAGGCGGACCTCAAACAAGCCGAGTCCCAAACCCTAAGGAATCCCCGACCCCTTTATCGTCAGTTAGCGAATGCTTTCTTTGCGACGGTTGGCACCTTACTGGCTCTAGTGGTCGTTTCTGTCGTCTGTTTCTTTTTTGCAGCTGGATTTCTGGCTCTTGCTAAATTCATCTCAAGAATATTTCATTGGGATAAGAAATAGGCGGATTTTCCCAAAAACCTTAGCTTATAGGGTATTAAATGAGAACTGTATGATACAGATATCATAATCAGCCGCCCACACACTTAGAAACCACACAAAAACACCGTTCCACCGGCTTTTATTCCAGCTGGAACGGTGTTTTTCTTATACTCTCCCCAAATGCGCAAAGACTCTTCCTAAGACTTCAAAGTCGTCACTGTCTCTGACTTCAGTTTTATCCCCCAGGGGCAGATAGAGTGGCAGGTCCTGGTAAACTTGGTATTTGGCTAATTTCAAGTGTCCGGAGTCCTTATCGGCCAGGCACAAGATATCGCCTGCCTTGACTTCAGCTAGGGGGTCGACTAGGGCATAGTCCTTTTTACTGAGCAGGGATTGGATGGATGGGTCATTAATTCTGACCGCAAAGATTTCCTCATTAGGGAGGCCCATGGAGGCAAGTTCGAAGAAGTGCTTTTTCTTAGCGGCTTTGAGCTTGCCTTTTTTGTATTTCTTATAGACTGGTACTTCAATAACATCGGCGCTCTTCATATCGGAAAAGCCGCGTAAGTAGAGCTCGGACACCCCATAAAGTTCGGCTAACTTGGTCAAGCTTTCCTGGTTGACTTCGGATTTTCCTTGTTCGTAGCGCCAGACGGTTGATACGGATTTACCGATTTTTTCACTGACTGCCTCAATGGTCAGTCCGGCCGCTTCACGGGCTGATTTGAGCCGGTTGGCAAGTGTAGGCATGGTCTTTCCTCCTTTGGCCATGAGATAATGGCAATTTTCTCATTTTTTATGAAATCCATCGATAGCTTTTCCACCATCATGGAAATGTTGCTTTTTGGGAACGTTTTTTTAACTTTCATATATTATACCGAAAAACGAGAGTAAATGCCCACAATTGTAATAGAAAAAGGGTAGAAATCTTAACAAACGTAGATAAGTCATTCACAAATGTGAACCGTTTATTTACATTTGTTATATTAAATTCTAAAATCTCAACCATCACAGATTGCTCTTATATTACATTTTGTATACTACTTTAAGTAGAAAACTTAGAAAAAAGTCTACTCAGAGTAGAATCTGAAAATAATATCGAAATATGAATATATCATAGGAATAGAATTTATGCAAAATATTATAAAAAGCCTTGCTTTTTTACATTGTATATAATATCTTTAAAAATGGAAAGGGGCAGACAGCTTCTTTCAATGCCGCAATGCTGGGATTTATAGGGAGGAAGGAGGGCCTTTTATCGAGATTTTTTTATGGTGACACAAGCCGACAGAAAGTGTCATTTCTTGCATAGTGAGGGGCCGACTTTTAAAGTCGCCTAGAAAATAAGTCAGTATTTTGGTCTGGTGAGATTGATTGAAGATTTTTAAGAGTTTTTTCAAACACTATAAGCAAAAATAACAACCAAGGAGGTCATAATGACAGTAAGACGTGTGGTTCCAACCAGCTTTTGGCGGTCGCTGGAAGCTTTGGACCATTATAGCCAGGAAGACCGTTATTTTGCCTTGTATTTGATGACCAATCCCAAGTGTAGCCAGGTGGGGATCTATAGTTTGCCCAAGCGGCTGATTGCCTTTGAGACGGGCTTTTCCATGGACCAGGTGGAGCTTTTATTAGAGCGTTTTAGCCGAGATTTTAAGAAGATTATCTATTCTAACCGCCACCAGGAAGTGACTCTCTTACACTCCCTGTCTTATTCCATCTTTGTGGGTGGGGGCCGGTGATGGATTTACTGGAGAAGGAGTTGTCCCTGGTCCAAGATAGCCAGCTTATTGAGGCCACCTTTGAAGCTATGCGCGACTTTTGGTTGAAGTCCAGTCGTCGGGTTGACCAGGCCATCATGCAACTTTTCGTCAAGGAGATCAAAAAACGCCGCTATGTGACCCAAGGCGATGAGAATGACAAAGCGACCGAGAGTGATAAAGAGAGTGGGGATGAAATCCACAATGAAAAGTCGGCCACCGAGTCGTCATTGCCGGAAAAACTCCAAACCCCAGCCTACCAAGACGACTATGAAGGTCAGGTGCTGGAGCGGATCACCAATCGCTATCAGATCCTCTTCAATGAAGCCATGCCTGAAGACGACCAGGACAAGTTAAAGGCTTATTGTCTGCTCTTTGAAGGCAAGCTCTTAGAAGAAGCCCTCTACCGGGCCAAGGACGCCAAGCACCCCTTGTCTTATTACTTCAAGATTTTAGAGCGCTGGGACAAGGACCATATTTACCGGCTGAGTGACCTAGCGGCGAATGGTGAGGAGGAGAAAAAGTTCAAAGCTAAATCTTTCAAAAAGAGCGGCTACCAGGAGCTAGAGCCCGCTTGGTTTAAGAGCCAGGCCAAATAAAGGGGAGAAGACCAGGCTTGTCAGAATTTTGGACTGGCAGAGGGATGTAAGTGGCTAGTTGAAGTCAGCCTGGATTACACATTCCTATAAATAAGTCGGCTGTTGAAAAGGATTAAAAGAAAAGGAGCAAAAATGAAGTTAACAAACACCCTGCATTTAGTTGAACATTACAACCGCCTCTATGGCTTTGATTTGTTGGATGCTTATGACCATTGTGTCTTGGTTTTGACCAAGTTTGCGCTTTTAAACCGGGTCCAAAACCAAGAGCCTTGTCAAGTCAAGTTGGCTTTAGCGGATGCCTATATGGCTTGTGTCATGATGGCAGATTCCTATGCCCGCTGTGCCAATTTGCGGCCGGATTCTTGGGATCAGCTGCCTTCGCTAGCCCAAGCCTTTACCAGTTTGGCGCTGGATGTTAGTGTTGACCGCGACTTGGGGCCGGCTATTTCTGACTTGGTGGCCCACTTGTGGGGAATTGGAGAAGACTTGGGTTATGACCTGGGCCAATGTTTGATTGAACGAGTAGCAGGACTATTAGACCAGGAGGAGATGGATTATGCGTCAATGGCTTAAGGATTTTATTGTGGCAATTTTAGCGATTGTAGTGACCCCCAAAAGTTGGACTAAGAATTCAACTTTTGGGGGTTATTTTTATGTCTAAATATTCATTAGAATTTAAACTGAATTTAGTAGGAGACTATATTGCGAAAAAAGGAAGTTATCGAACCTTAGCTAATAAAGCAGGAATAGATCCTTCTATTTTACGAAGGTGGGTTAATAACTATTATGAATTTGGTGTAGATGGTTTAAAGAAAAGGCGGACTCAACAGGTTTATACTGTTGAATTCAAATTAAATGCGATAGAATTGTATGAAAGTACGGAAATGAGTTATCGCGAATTGGCCAATTCATTAAACATGAATAATCCAAGTCTAATCGCTAATTGGCGAAGAGCTTATCATGAAAGAGGACTTGATGGCCTTTCCGCGAGGAAAGGAAGGCCACCTAAAGTGTCTAAAAAGAAATCACAAATCAATCAAATAAAGGATAGCAGCGAAACCAATCAGTTAAGTGAAGCAAAAATAAAGGAACTTGAACAACGGATTACGGATTTAGAAATTGAGAACAAATTTTTAAAAGGATTGAGGAGACGTGTGGCTCAAAGAGTCAAGCGAGAAAAGAAGAAATAGTGACCGAAATCACACGTCTCCATGATGAAAAATATGCTTTAAAAGATATTCTTAGCGTTTTAAAGTTTCCTAAATCGACCTACTTTTATTGGAAAAATAAAGATGAGGAAATTGATAAGGATGCCGATTTAAAAGAGGAAATGAAAGACATCAGAGAAACCCATAAGGATTATGGTTATCGAAGAATGCGAGCTGAACTGCTTTCCCGTGGTTATAAGGTCAGTAAAAACAAAGTTCAACGCCTAATGAAAATTATGGGGATACAGGTCACTAGCTATACTAGAAAGACAAGAAAATATAATTCCTACAAAGGAACGATTGGAGAGATAGCGCCAAATCGTATCAACCGGCGGTTTGATTCGACCATTCCTTATCAAAAAATAACAACAGACACAACAGAATTTAAATACTACTATGCCGATGATTCTGGGAATTATCAAACTGGAAAACTCTATTTAGATCCTTACATGGATCTATTTAATCGAGAAATTATTTCTTTTAAGATAACACATCAGCCTAATGGACAAAGCATGTTGGAGGGGCTACAAGCTGCCATTGAAGCAAGTAAATTATGTCCATACAGAAGAACCTTTCATTCTGATCAGGGCTGGGCCTATCAAATGAAAAGTTACACCCGGCTCTTGAAGGATCACCGAATTTTTCAAAGTATGTCTCGTAAAGGAAATTGCTTAGATAATTCGCCAATGGAGAATTTCTTTAGTCTACTAAAACAAGAAGTCTACTATGGTCGGACTTATCATTCCTTTGAAGAATTAGCACAAGCGATTGAAGATTTTATAATCTATTACAATGGTGAAAGAATCAAAGAAAAATTAGATTTTAGGAGTCCTATAGAATTTCGTCTTCATCACGCTTCTTTCGCCGCTTAATGATTACACATAAACTTTAAACTTATCAAGAGCCGCTACGCTCTTCCTCTTGACAAGTTTAAATTTCTGAGTAAATGTGTCGGCAAGAAATAAGCAAGAACTGTAAGCAACAAAAAAGAGCTGGCCAAAGGCCAACTCACTATATATAAAGTCCAACTTATTGGGGTCACCATAGATTTTACTTTTTCAATTACGGGGCTTTTTAGTGTCCTTTGGTATGGTTATTCCCTTACTCCTCTGCGCCACTTTGGCCGTCCTTGTCATGGCCCTCTATGAAAGTGTCAAAGACTAGGGGATTGGCTTGAGTCATGGTTGATTTTGCCCCAGGACTTGTTTCAATTAAGGAAGAAAGGAAGACAGCATGAGACTTGATAAATTATACGCCGACCGCTTATTACGTGAATTTGAAGCCCTGATCCACCGAACTTTGGCCGACCTAAATATTAGAAAGTGTCATGGCGACTACCAGGACTACGCCCAGGAATTGCGGCTTAAGCTCCTGGATGTGGTGGACCGCTTTGAGGGCGATCCCTTGGCTGAGGACCGCTACCGTTTTGTCGCCTATGCGGGTCGTTACTTGCGCTGGTCTTTACTGGACCTCTTGCGACAGACTAGCCGCTTGCCCCAGCTGACCCTGTCCGACCACCAGGACTGGTTGACGGAGTCTGAGAGTGCCGAGGATTTTGAGGCGGGAGCGGCCGACTTCCTCCAGGCGGCCCAAGATACTTTGTCAGAGCGTGACTACCAGTTGACCTTAGCCTTGGCGGAAGGGGACTTTTCCATTGCTGATATTGCCCGGACCTTTGGTGTGGCTAGAAAAACCATCTACCAATGGAAAGACCGCCTGGCCCAACGCCTGCTTCCCTTTAAGGATTTACTGGAAGACTAGTTCTTGACTAATATGAATTTTTTCACTGGCTCACCTTTGCGTGGGCTTTTTTGTGTCGGGGTAAAAAAATTTTGCTTTTCAGGTAACACTTGGCTGCCTTCAATCCGTATATAGGGTGTAGCTAGCTACTAAAGCAAAAAAAGGAGTGATTGAGATGCAAGAATTTATCGACAACAAGTTAGTGGTTAAGGTGACCAACTTTGAAACGGACACAGAAATCAAGACTACCTTCAAAGACCTGGTGGAAGAACCTGCCTTAGAAGCTGTCTTTGCGGTCCGGGATGCGGTGGCGAGTCTGGCTAAGGACCCCGTAACCGAAGTGGAAAGCATCTGCCGCCACATCTATGTCTAAGGCCTTGTGGATTAGTTAGGAGGAAGAACCATGCAAGAAACTTTAAACTTAGAACTCTTATTCAAGACTGAAGAGGGAAAAACTAAGAAAGTAACCATTAAAGAACCCAAAGAAGATGTTTCTAGCGAAGTGGCCCAAGCGGCCTTAGCGGCTATTGTAGGTGCCGACATTTTCTTCAATGAAGATGGCCTGGACCCTTATGCCCAAGCGACCGGCGCTCGTTATGTCCGCCGCGCGGTCCAAGACATCTACCAAGTCCAAGCCTAAGTTAGGGATTGACCTCCCAAGCCCTGCCTAGCGGGGCTTTTTTTATGAGAAAGTGCTAAGGAAAAGATGAAGAAAAGGAAATAAACAAGGGAAGGAGTGAAGGGGATGACCCTGATTGAAATGGGAGGACTGGCCTCCGCCTTTGTGGCCATTATCACCCTGGTCAGTAAAATCATCCAGTTGATTACGGCTATCCAGCGCTTGATCACTCGTTTGGACGTGATGGCTGAGGAATTGAACCAACAAAAAGACCGGCAAGAGGCTCTCCATGAGCGGATCCAAGTGGTGGAGAAGACCTTAATGGAGACCGCCTTTCGCTTCCAGGCAGTGGATAAGCAGTTGACAACTTTAGTTGAAAGGGTAAAGGAGATGATGGCAGAATGCTTTTGAGTAATCAGACCTATGACCGCTTAAAGTGGGTCGCCTTGGTCTTGATGCCGGCCTTGGCGGTTTTAGTCAAGGGACTGGGCCAGGCCTATGGTTTTGTGGGAACGGATACAGTAGTCGTGACCTTGAATTTACTGGCGATCTTCTTGGGATCGCTCTTGCAATTGTCTAGTGAGGACTACCATAAGGGAGGTGGGGGCTATGGTTACCGCCCAGCAAGTGCTTAAAACGGCGCAAAAGTACCTGGGCATGACCATGGGGTCGACGTCCCATCGTGCTATGGTGGACCGCTATAACCGGGTCCTGCCCCGGCCGGTAGGGTATGTGGCCAAGTATAGTGACGACTGGTGTGATATTTTTGTAACGGCAGTCGGGGATGAAGCGGGAGCGACAGATTTGATTGGACGGGAATGCGGGGTTCAGCGCCATATTCATGTCTTTGCCGGCCTTGGCATCTGGCTGGGCCAGGTTTATCCCCAAGCCGGAGACATTGTTTGCTTTGACTGGGATGGAGGTGGATTTGCTGATCATATTGGTTTTGTCGAGGCCGTGACCGGGTCGACCATTACCACCATTGAGGGTAATGCCAGTCGCCGGGTGGCCAGGAACCGCTTTGCCTGGAATGATTGGCAGATCAAGGGCTATGCCCGGCCTAAGTATGGAAGGGTCAGGAAGGGGGCCGATAAAACCGTCGACCAGTTGGCTCAAGAAGTCCTGGACCGCCAGTGGGGTAACGGGGCTGACCGGAAACAGCGCTTAGAGTCCGCAGGTTATGATTACCAGCTGGTCCAAGACCGGGTCAACCAGCTCGTGGCTCAGCGTAACCTTGGTGAAGGCAAGACTGAGTCGGTGGAGGTTGGGGCTTCCGTTCGAGTCGCTGATTGGGCGACCCACTGGCAAACCGGGCAAAAAATCGCTGACTGGGTCAAGGGCCAGGTCTTTGCCGTGATGGCGCGTAAGCCGATCGACCACCCGCAGAGTGACTGGGCTTACTTGTTAAGTAACCGGGGAGTTGCCATTGGCTGGCTCTTAAGTCAGGATGTCGCGGCGTAGAAGATCGGTAGAGGAGGAAAGCAGCCTGTAGGGGCTGCTTTTTTTGAGTTAATCAATATTTAAAAAATCGGGTTTTACTATATCTAATTTAGTGTTTAAATCATCTAATTGATAATCTAAGTTATCCAATAGAATTTCTAAAATAATATAAGCGGCACCTTTTACATAAATTTTAAGAGCAAATAACTGTGTTTCACTTAACTTTTCATGATGATGATTATAATAGTACTTCTCACTAAAAGAGAAGAAATTATCAGATACATATCTAATAAAGTCATTGGGGTTGTGCTTGTAATAATTTAAGATCATAGCACGATACTTATCCTTTAATAATAATTCACCATGTAAATACATGATTTCATAATATGTCATCTCTTTTGAATTAAGGAAAATAATATCTGCCTGATATTGATAAAAAGAAATAACCAAATCATCAATATTTTGAAAAAAGCGATAGAATGTTGTTCTTGATATGTTTGAGAATTCACAAAAAGACTTTACAGTAGCATCCTGGTAAGTATCGTCTAAATAATCTTCAAAACGACTAAATAGATATAGGCGCGTGTTCATTGTGATCAACCTCATTTAATTTATTTGTGATTGAACATTTAAGCAGAAATGTTCATATTTGTAACATTTGAAATCATGTGAAGCTTTACACTTATTTTGCTTATATTATCATTATATCTGTAAAGATAGCTGATATAAAGACTTTAGAAACTGGAAATGGTGATGAAGTAAAATTAGTAACTCATTGAAAGGCATCCTGCTCAAAACGCCTATGAAGAAAAGAATGGTAAATAATTATTTTTAGGAGGTATACACATGGAGACGAAAGTGGTAAGTGACCAAGGAGAAGCGATCAATGAAACCTATGATACCGATATCTTGGTGGTCGGCGGAGGAATTTCTGGTTTAGCTGCTGCAGTAGAGGCAGGGCATCAAGAGGGCGTTTAAGTCCTTTTAGTTGAATCTAACGCTTATTGCGGTGGGAATGGAATGGGCGTTGAAGGGATGCTCGGTGTGGACTCAGTTATGCAAAAAGAAGCTGATATCCATTTGGATCCAGTTGAATTGATCGGCTATGAACATCAACAAGCCCAATATACCCCAAACGGGTCTTTATGGTTGGATTTAATATATAACTCAGCAGAAAATGTGCAGTGGTGTCTTGATCAAGGAGTGGAATATGATAAGGTAGATGACTATCATGGTACCTGTGTAGCGCCAACTTTCCACTGGTTTAAGGGTGGCGTTGCTTCCAAGGGCTATGTTCCGCAAATGAAGAAAAGAGCTGAGGAATTAGGTGTGAAATTCTTATTAGAAACTCCAGTTACTGGTCTAATCGAGGAAGATGGAAAAGTAGTAGGTGCCTATTCAAAAACTAAAAATAAAAATATTAAAATTAATGCAAAGGCTGTCATACTGGCAACTGGTGGTATCGGCGGTGATAAGGACTTAGTTCATCGTGCTGGTTGGAAGTTAGAAAATACGGTATTGACAGGTATGCCTAGCGTTAAAGGTGATGGTTATAAATTAGCTATGAGCGCAGGCGCTATGGATACCATTACCAACTCGTGTCAGTTGATTGTGAATTATATTCAAGCTTTGCCTTATGAAGGGGTTTACCCACACTATGATCTATTGAATGGAATGATGGGTCTACCTGCCGGAGGGCCGTTCTTATGGGTAAATCAAGATGGCGATCGCTTTGTTAATGAAAATATTCGTCAAACCAATATTATGTTACAGTCATTAGCCATTAACAGTAATAAAGTGGCATATATGATTTTTGATCAAGAAATCTATGACAATTTTACGAAAGATATCGAAAATGCTAAAGAAGTTTTAGAAAAAGCTGTTGAAGAAAATAAGGGGAATTCTTTATATAAAGCAGATACCTTTGAAGAATTAGCAGAAAAGGTTGGCTTACCTAAGGAAGAATTCTTAAGAACTGTTGATCATTACAATGAAATGGCTGCAGAAGGAAGAGATATTGATTTTGGTAAAGAAACAGATAAGTTAATACCAATAAATAAGGCGCCATATTATATTGCTCGGTTAGACTTTAACTATATCGTTGGTATTGGTGGGATCGGTAGCAATAAGTGGTTTGAGGTAATTGATGATCAATTTGATCCAATTCCTGGCCTATACGTAGCAGGAATGGATACAGCAATGCAATATCATGACGTCTATACCATTAATGTCGGTGGATCAGCTTGTGCCCATAATGTTAACTCAGGCCGTACCGCTGTTAAGAGTGCTAAACAATATATTGATTCTTTATAAGAGGTGTGAGTATGCTAAAAGATGGAGTTTATACTGAAACCGAGAAAGGTCAAATGAGTGATGTTACTGTAGAGGTGACCTTAGGCAATAATACAATTGAAACAGTTAAAATTCTAGAAGAAAATGAAACGCCGGGAATTGGAGATATTGCTTTAGAAAGAATTCCTCAAGCTATTATCGAAAAACAGTCCGTTGAAATCGATACTGTCTCGGGAGCAACAGTAACTTCTCAGGCCATTCTTTCTGCTGTAAAAAAAGTGTTAGAAAAAGCAAATGAATAGCGATATTAGGAAAATGATTTAATACTGTATCATGTTTGGCGCCAAAACCTAGTAAATGATGTTTTGGCGCCATTTTATTTTAAGGACCACTATCCTTTAAAATAACTGAAATGATTTTAGGTAAATTTTGTTGAAAGAAATGCTAAGGTCCCGTAATCGCTTTCTTTGTTAATTTTCCTTATAATGAAAGTATTACTAATGTTTTGAATGGAGGAATGTATATGTTTGATTTATCCAATCGTGTGGCCGTGGTGACTGGAGGTGGAACTGGAATTGGCAAGCAATTTGCGACCGCCTTGGCTAGTCAAGGGGCCAAAGTGGCTATCTTATCTAGACGTCAAGAAGTGCTCGACGAAGCCGCTAAAGAAATTGCAGAAAAGACCGGTTCTGAAATCTTCCCGATTTCAACCGATGTGACCGATCCTGAATCGATCAAGGAAACCCACCAAGCTATCTTAGATAAGTTTGGCAAGGTAGATATCTTAGTCAACAATGCGGGTGGCGGGAATAACGCGCCCCTGGCTGAAATTACCGATGAGGCTTGGCACAAGACCTTCAATTTGGATGTGGACGGGATGATGTACATGACCCGCGAATTTGGAGCCAAGATGGTGGAAAATGGCTACGGCCGTGTGATCAACATTGCCTCCATTCTCGGCTTTGGTGGCTTACCCGAGCTTCCGATTATTGACTATGCGGCGGCTAAGGGTGCGGTGGTTAACTTCACTCGGGCAGCGGCAACGGAATGGGCCACTACTGGTGTGACGGTTAACGCCATCGCCCCTGGTTTCTTCGCTTCTGAAGCCAACAATCCTGAGGCCATGGAGGCCATGAGTGACTTTATTGAAGTCAGAACCCCAATGAAGCGTCCAGGTAAACCTGGGGAATTAGCTAGTGCGGTGGTCTTCTTAGCAGCCGACGAATCCACTTATGTCACTGGTCAAATTGTTGGTGTTGATGGGGGCTGGACAGCGATTTAATTAGAGGTTTTGGTCCTATCTATTCTTTGTAGGAGATCTTGAAAAAAGCATTCGTTTGAAAACATGAAGAAGCCTTACTTGAAAATGATTACAAGTAAGGCTTTTTGTGACTGTTAAATATTCTCCGTCAGAAAACGCGGCGTATAGATATCTATGATCAATTCGCCTGTACACTGACTATTAATAGCGGAGAGAATGCTGATGCGTTTCTTCCGACTACCGGTGATACACATCTTGCGTTCAATTTGGGCAAAGTCTTTTTGTGCAACACTGATGCGGCGTTCTTCTAGTGTCCCTCAATTAGGGGAGTGAAGAGGGTCCTCTTATTAAGATTACTCTAGCAATGCTTGGTCAATTCTTGTAGGGCCTTTCCTCAGCCCACAGTGATCGTGTCACCTTCTTCAAGAATAGTATTTAATCAATAGAATCCTCCCTCTCCATTCATAATAAATATCAATGGATAAAAGCGCATTCATTCTTATTTTTAATCAATTCTCCATGTATAATAGAATTGATAATGTGAAATATATAATTTGTGAGAGGAGTCGACAGACAATGGGAGAAAATATTCAATTTACCCCAGGGAAATACAAAACAAAGGCGAAAGGACATAATAGCGTCTTAGATATGCTGGTGACTTTTTCAGATTCAGCGATCCAAACTATAGATATCGATCAGTCATCCGAGTCGGAAGGACTCTCAGATAAGGTCTTTGAAATCATCCCCCAACAAATTGTTGATTACCAAACTTTAAATGTTGATACTGTGTCAGGAGCGACAATTTCTAGTTTGGGAATAATTGAAGGGGTTTCAGAAGCGGTCAAAGAAGCAGCTGGAGACCAGGCTGTGGAAGTCTTAAAAAATCGTCCTAAACCAGTCATTGAAAAATCTGATGAAAGTATCGAAAAAAATACCGACCTGGTCGTTGTTGGTGGGGGAGCAGCCGGTATCAGTGCTGCGCTTAGGGCCTCACAGCTGGGACTTAAAGTTATCCTTGTTGAGAAACAAAGTTTCATCGGTGGAGCCATCTCGATTAGTGGGGGGAATCAAGTCGTTTATGGCTCACATCTACAGAAAGACTTAGGCGTTACTGAAGATAGTGCAGAAGCCATGGTTGAAGATTTTAAAGCCAACGGTAACTATGAAAATATCGACGAATTGATTGAACTTTTGGCCAACAATGTTGGTGAAACCACCGACTGGCTCAATCAAGATATCGGCGTTCAATACGATACCGAAGAAGGACTGCATAACCTACCTGAGTATGCCTATGACCGTGAGCTTGCCTATGAAGACGGTGGTCACGGTTTTGCAACCACTGCCCGTCAAGCCTTAGAAGCTAGTGATGTTTTTGTGCTCAAAGAGACTCGAATGAAAGAACTCTTACTGGATCAAGCCGATGCTGTTTCCTCTGCTTCCGTAAGTGGGGACTCTGACTCTGCCATTCCGCAAGTTGTTGGTGTTAAAGCCCTTGCTGAAGACGGAACTACTTATATTCTTCATGCTAAGAATGTCATTTTAGCTAGCGGAGGCTACGGAAATAACAAAGAGCTTCTCTCTGAAGAATTAAAAGAAGTCCTTTATTATGGCCCCGCATCTTCAACTGGAGATGCGATTAAAGTCACCGAAGCTGTGGATGCTGGGACTAGAATGATGAATTACGGGAAAATTTATCCGAATGGGATCGAAGTTTCTCCGGGACGTGCTAAATCTACTATTGGAGGAAATATTCCGGTCTTAAAAATGAACGGTATCTTAGTTAATGACCAGGGGCAACGGGTGATTAACGAGAGAGCCACTAACCATGACGTTTTAAATGCTTTAATGGCAGAAGACCATAAGATTCTTTATCTCTTACTGGATGCCGAGCGTTTTGCTATTTTCCAAGAGGGAGTGGCTGAAGGTGGGATATCTAAGGCAGATATCGACAATTGGCTGGCCCAAGATGGTGAATCGACTCCCTTCTTCATTAAAAGGGACTCTTTACAGGAGCTTGAAGACAAGCTAGATTTTCCAGAAAATAATTTAGTTGAAACGGTTAAGGCCTTTAACCAAGCTGTCGAAACGAAAGAGGACCCTCTAGGCCGAGAAGAGATATTCTTAGAAGAAAAGATCTCCAATGAAGGCCCTTACTACCTTATTGAACAAAAACCGCGCTTTGCGACCACCATGGGTGGGCTAGTCGTCAACAGTCGACTACAAGTTGAAAATAAGGATGGTAAGGTAATCCCAGGACTTTACGCAGCTGGTGAAGTGGTTGGTGGAGTAATGGGTACCGACTCGCCTTCAGGAGCCAATAATGCCTGGGCCTTAACTTCAGGGAAATTAGCTGCAGAAGCGGTTGCTGAATAATTTAAAAGGACTAGCAATTAGACAGTTCTCCTTACGATTAGGGGGAACTGTTTTTTTAATAGTTCTTTTTGGATATTTTATAGTGAGACTTCCTTTATATATGTAATAAAATCTTCGACGACAGGGGCATGATAAATATCATTGCGGTAGACCATATAGTAGGAACGTTTATAGTCGAAATTCTTAATTGGGAGTATGGCTAAAGGATAGTTATTCAATACCTTATTATTAGCGATATAAGCAATGCCAAATCCTTCTGCGACCAGTCCGGCGACAGTTTCATCCTCATCGACTTCCAAAGAAATACCAATACTATCCCGGATGTTTAAATCGTTGGTAATTTTATCAATAATTGTTCGCATCCCTGCTTTTTTAGAGAACCATATCTGAGGATAGGCTAGAGTTTCAAAGATATTGACCGCTTTTTTTGCGGCTAAGGGATGGTCTTTAGATGTGATGAGAACAATATTTTCTTCAGCAATTTTGACAAAGGAGAGGCTGGGATCATTAACATTAATCTTTGTACAAAAGGCCAAATCGGTCTTTTTATTTTGGACATTTTTTATCATTTCACCGCTTAGTCCGTGAGCATTACTAAATTCAAAGCTGATATTTTTTTCGGGATTTTGATCAATGAATTGTCTTGCTAAATGAGGAACTAAGTTACTTAGAACTCTTAGTAAATTTAGACGCACTAATCCCTCACCATGGCCCTCCTTTTCTGCCTTGGTGATAGCTAAGTCAAGAATAGCTAATAATTCAGTCACATGTCTAAGAAAGTTATTACCTACTCGTGTGATTTTGACATTACGACCGTCTTTTTCAAATAGTTGAATACCTAACTCTGTTTCTAAGGACTTAATAGCATTACTGAGTGTGGGCTGAGTGATACGTAATTCCTTAGCAGCTAAGGTGTAGTGTTCATATTTAGCGAGGGTAACGAAATATTTTAGATGGTAAAGATTCATAACTAATCACTTTCTATTGTACTTTTATTCACTAACTTTTTAAAAGAAATTAAATTTATTAGATGATATAAAACCGACTCAGCTTAAGCGGTTACAATATTAAAAATAAAGAACATAGCATGTTATAACTTCTTTCTATAATTTAGCATGATTCATTCAATAAATCTATAGATTAAAGGGTTATTATCAATTTGTTATTTGTGAATGTGAAAACTATAATTTGAATAGAAAGTAAATTATGAAAAAAGAGAAAGAGGTTATACGAATGACAGAACGTTTAGACGGACATACCTTATTAATTTCCTTATTAGCAACACCTATTAGACATAGTAAATCACCAACGATGCATAACGAAGCCTTTGCCAAGCTAAAACTTCCTTATGCCTATCTTGCTTTTGAAGTAGGAAATGACGAATTAGCCGATGCGATTCAAGGTATCCGGGCTTTAGGGATTCGCGGTTCAAATATTTCTATGCCTAATAAGCAAAAAGTTATTCCTCTCTTAGATGAACTTGATGAAAGTGCTGAATTGATTGGTGCTGTTAATACAGTAACCAATAAAGATGGGAAAGGGCACCTCGTTGGCTATAACACAGATGGTGTTGGAGCGATGAAGGCTTTAGCTGAAGAAGGCGTTGAAGTCAAAGATGCTACAGTAACCTTAGTTGGATGTGGTGGTGCAGGGACAGCTATTGCGGTACAAGGCGCTCTAGATGGAATTAAAGAATTACATATCTTCAACCAAGATGATGAATTCTACCCTAACGCAGTGAGTGTGGCTGAACGAATTAATCAAAAAACGAACTGTAAAGCGACTGTTGAATACTTAGAAAATCGTGAAGCGCTGAAAGAAGCCATGGATAAGAGCAGTATCTATATTGATGCCAGTGGAGTAGGGATGCATCCGCTTGAAAATGAGTCCGTGATTACTGATCCAAGCTTCTTACGTGAAGACTTAGTGGTCTTTGATACTGTTTATTCACCTGCAGAAACAGAATTATTAAAATTTGCCAAGGAACATGGCGTTAAAAAAGCAATCAATGGTTTAGGCATGATGCTTTATCAAGGAGCAGTAGCTTTCAAACACTTCTGTGGTGAAGACATGCCAGTTGAATATATCCACGAATTACTCTTTAAGGATAATTAAATGCTACTTTAATGAAGAAAGTGAGGAAGTAAAATGAGAAATAATCGTTACTTGCCCACAGCCTTAGGATTATATATTAACTATATTATCCATGGTATGGGGGTAATCATCATTTCCCAGAACCAGAACATGCTCATGGAGCAATGGGGTACTGATTTAGCGGGTATCGGTTCAGTGATTGGTTGGTTAGGTATTGGTCGTTTGATAGCTATTGTTATTTCTGGACCACTCTCAGATAGATTTGGGCGGAAACCTTTTGTTTATTTGGGAATGGCAACCTACATGGCTTATTTCTTAGGACTTATTTATAGCCATAGCGTAGCCATGGCCTCTGTTTTTGCCTTAATTGCTGGTTTATCTAACTCATTCCTAGATTCAGGAACATATCCAGCTTTAATGGAATCCTTCCCTGAAAATGCTGGGACAGCAAACGTTTTGATTAAAGCTTTTGTACAAATTGGTCAATTCCTCTTGCCATTGATCATTGGTTTCTTAACCAATAACTCCCTATGGTTCGGTTGGTCATTTATTATTGCCGTAGCTGTTTTAGGAATTAATATGTTAACCATGTGGAGAATGCCTTTCCCGGATGAGGATGCTAAAGAACAAGCGGAAGAAACCGGTGGCGATGACTTTGTTTCTGCAGTTAAATTTAAATCAAAACCTAAATGGTATATAGAAGGAATCGCCTTTGTAATCTATGGCTTTATTTCCCAAGCTACCTTTTACTTAATTTCGCAATCATTAAATACTTATGGACAAATGGCAGCGGGTTTATCAATGAATGAAGCCAATGCTTTGATGTCTTATTACTCAGTAGGATCCTTACTCTGTGTCTTCGTGACAGCTGTTGTCGCGACAAAAGTACGTTCAGTAAAACTTGTTGCAGGCTATACTTTCATGTCTTTAGTTGCTGCCGTTTTGATGTGGCTATACCCAACGCCATTGATGCTTAAAGTTGGTGCCGCAATGATTGGATTCTTTGCTGCTGGTGGTGTTATGCAGTTAGGCTTAACGGTTATGGGAGAAATGTTCCCTCAAGGAAAAGGTACCGTCACCAGTATCTTCTATACCTTTGGGAGTGTCGCTTCATGGCTCATCCCTAATATCAGTCCTTGGTTAATTGAAAATTATGATATAAGCGCTGTGATGTTATTTGAAGTCATTATCGCTGCGATCGGATTTATCATCGGTGTGATTATCTTTATCCGTTACTATCAAGTCGTTGATACTAGCGAAATGCCAGAATAAAAGAAGGAGCAATTATGAAAGAAGTAGTCGTTAAAGACGTTACTATCGGAAAGGGTCGGCCTAAGGTCATTATTCCAGTAGTAGCTAATAGCGAGAAAGCAATTATCGATACTTTCTCAAAGATCAACCAAGAACCCTGCGATTTAATTGAATGGCGAATTGACCATTTCGATGACGTCTTAGAAGAAGGCGCTGTGGCTGCTCTAAGTCACAAATTGAAAGGAGCTTGTCCCAAGCCATTGTTAATTACTTTCCGTACGCAACATGAAGGCGGCGCATGCCAATTGGATGATGAGGGCTATCAAAAACTCTATCAGACCATTATTGCAGAAGCAGATTTTGAATTATTGGATATCGAAATGATGATGCCTGAAGACATGGTAACTACACTTATTGATCGGGCTCATCAAAAAGGGATTAAAGTGATTCTAAGTAATCATGATTTTGACAAAACACCGAAAAAGGAAACCATTATCGATCGCCTATCAAGGATGGAAGAAAAAGGTGCTGATATCGCAAAAATTGCGGTTATGCCTAATGAAAATGCAGATGTCGTGACTCTGCTTAATGCCACCTTTGAGCGTTATCAAGTTGCTGAAACACCTTTAATCACCATGTCTATGGGGCAACTAGGGATGGTCAGTCGTTTAGCTGGCGAACTCTTTGGGTCTCAAGCAAGTTTTGGTGCCCTAGGCCAGGTTTCCGCGCCGGGCCAAGCACCCGTAGAAGATTTGCATAATGTTCTTAATTTATTGACATTAAATGCGGAATAATCCATGCAAGTAAAAGCCGCTTTCTTATGGAGAGCGGCTTTTTGGGGAAGGAGGAAGAATTGTGTTAGCCATTATTGCCTTATTGATGATTTGTACCTTTGTTTATTTCCTATTAAGTCAAAAATTAACAGTTGTTGGGTCCTTACTCATTATTCCTTTGGTGTTTGGACTTGGAATCGTTTTATTTACTGATAGTGGATTAGAAGCAGTCTTTAAGTGGATCTATGAAGGGGTATTCTATAGTATCGATGATGTGACTGGTGAAATTGTTTCCGGGGTTGCACCAGCGGTCTTCTTGATATTATTTGCTATTTTCTATTTTAATATGATGCTAGACGTAGGTCTCTTCGATCCTATTATTGAATTTTTTATTAAAGAAATGCGTGGGGACCCTTTACGAGTAACTATACTGACCGTTTGTTCATCGATTGCTGTTTCATCGACAGGGGACACCACTACGGCAGTTATCATTTTACTGGCTGCTTTTGTGGACTTGTATAAACAAATGGAGATGCGTTTACCTATACTGGCTTTATTAATAATTGGGCCTAATACTATTCTCAATATGCTTCCTTGGGGCGGACCGGCTGCGGTCATTTCCTCAGCTTTAAATATTGAATTAATGGATCTTTCTTTTGCTCTGTTTCCAGGGATGACTGGGGGTATCTTGTATACCATTTGTCTGGCCTTCTATTTCGGTTGTAAGGAACGTCAACGCCTCAATTTTGATAAGGAGGACAAGCTAGATGAAGGCCAAAAAGAAAAAATGCTGGCTTCTATTCGTAATCGTCGAGTAGAGTACAAACGCCCTCACTTGTATTGGGTGAATTTATTATTAACTTTAACTATTATTGGACTACTCATGCTAGGCTATGGGCATGGTTCAGTTCTCTTTCTTTTAGGAAGTATCATTGGAGCAACAATCAACTTTGGAGATTCTAAAATTGTTATGGATCGGATTCGTGAATATGTAGCTGGTGCCATTGCTCCACCAATGGCGACATTAGGTGCAGGTGCCTTTAGTGGGATTCTCTATGGTTCTGGAATGTCTCAGGCCTTAGCTTTCGGAGTAATTAAGGCGATTCCAAGGTTCTTAGGCCAGCATATGGCCTTAGTATATACTTTAATTACCATTCCAGGTTTAGTCTTCCTACCGCAAGAAGCTTATTATTTTGGAATTTCGAGTGTGATGGTAAATGTTATGGAACAATTCGGCGTTACACCTTTACAAACGGGAGTAGCTTCTATGATTCCTCAAGCTTTTGGGATGATATCTCCAATTATTCCTGCCCTGTATATTTTAACCGCACAAACCCAACAAACTTTCTTTGAATACCAAAAACGCTACATTAAATATCTCTGGCCTATTTTCGCTATCTTCTGCATCATCTATATATTAACTGGTAGTTTACCGGTATAAAGAATAACCGATAAGTACTGAGCGAAGCGGTACTTATCGGTTTTTTAGTTTTGATAACTTAAAATATATTTTAATTATATGTAAAATTTTTCCTGTAATATGTTAAGTTTATTGAAATACTTTTCCGCTAACGTATCATTATAAATGTAAGCGTTTTAAAAGATAGAGGAAAAGATGTTTGGGTTTTCTGTTTATTTAAATAGTAATTTAAGTCATGAAGATAGAGCATATATTGGAAGCATGAAACAGGGAGGTTTTCAAGGAGTTTTACTTCGATACAGATTCCAGAGGGAAATCAAGAAAAGTATTTCAAACGGCTGCAAGATTTAGCTAGCCTTTGTAAAACGCTACAGCTTAGTTTAATGGTAGATATGTCATTAGCTTCATTAGAGAAGATTGGCATCAGTTTGGACAAGGTTGAAGTTTTAACTCAATGGGGAATTACTGGAATACGATTAGATGATAGATTTTCTAACGAAGTCATTGCAAAATTGACTCACAAAATTCATTTAGGGATAAATGCTTCAACTATTGAAGAAAATGATATCAAGGAAATTATTGCCAACGGAGCAGATAAAGAGTATATCGCTGCTTGGCAAAATTACTATCCTCGTCCTTATACCGGACTCGGAGAGGATTACTTTATGCAAAAAAACTAGCTGTTTCATCAGTATGGTTTAACGGTGCAAGCCTTCGTTCCTGGAAATCAACCTTATCATGGACCGGTATACCAGGGTTTACCTACCCTTGAGAGGTTAAGAGGGAAGAAACCTTTTGTGGTTAGTTTAACTATGCTTAAACAATATAATGTTGACCAGGTTTATCTAAGCGATCCTTATTTATCAAAGCAAAATTTAGAACAATTTTCCTATTATATAAAAGATGGAATTATTCTCTTACAAGGCTCTTATGATGATAATTATAAAAGCGCTAAGGACCCCTACTTTCAAGAGGTTTAGATGTGTCGTCCAGATGTTAGTGAATACGTAGTCAGGAGTCAATGTGCTAGAGGAAAAATTACAGATTCTATTGAACCTTCCAATCAAACCTTTCGAAACAAGGGGAGCATCACGGTCGATAACAACTTAGCTGGTAGGTATGAAGGGGAATTTGAAATTATCAAGAAAGATCTACCTAGTACCCCTTCGTGCCCCTTCAGTCAATGTGATCGGATTGATTACTTCGGAAGATACTCCCCTAATCCAATTTATCGGCAGTAAGCAAAAGTATTTAATCCAATGGAGATGATTTCATGTCTAAGGAAGATTTAGCAAAATTAACTACAGAAACAAGAATAAGTCTACTTTTAGTCTTGATAAGTTATCTGTGTTAGAAGTATTAAAAACTATGAACACGAAAAATGATAATGTTCAGAGCGCCATAAGCAGGGTCTTGCCCAAGATTGAAGCAGCTATTCAAATGATTGTTGATTCCTTTAATCATGATGGACGCTTAATCTATATGGGCGCTGGGACGAGTGAACGGCTTGGGGTTTTAGATGCGGCAGAATGTGTCCCTACCTTTGGAACCTCTCCTGATATGGTGGCTGGTCTCATTGCTGGGGGCGAACGAGTAATGACAAAAGGCGTTGAAGGAGCCGAAGATGATGAAAAGTTAGGAAAAAATGATTTAAAAGATATTAAGCTAAGTCCGCTAGACACTGTAGTAGGGATCAGTGCCAGTGGAAGAACGCCCTATGTTATGGGCGGTTTAAAATATGCCAATCAGCTTGGCGCTAAGACGATTGCGCTCTCTTGCAATGATGAATCAGTAATTTCTGCACTAGCTAAAATAAGTATTGAAGTAATCGTTGGACCAGAAATATTAACTGGATCTACTCGACTCAAAGCAGGAACAGCACAGAAATTGGTTTTGAATATGTTATCAACGGTTTCAATGATCCAAATTGGTAAGGTTTACCAGAATTTAATGATCGATATTAATGTCACCAATGAAAAATTAGAAGATCGGGCGACAAGAATTATCAGTAATATTACTGAAGCTTCTTATGAGCAAGCACATGAGGCATTAGTAGCTAGTCATTTTAATGTGAAGAATGCGGTCGTGATGTTAGCTGAAAAAGTTTCTTTTGAAGAATCTCAAAATTTACTCCAAAAAGCAGATGGTTTTATATACAAAATTATTGAAGGCGAGGCTAGGGAAAAATGAGTAAAGAAGAACGCTTAGCAAAGAATATTTTTGAATATATTGGTGGAAAGCAAAATACAAATAAAATCTATAATTGCATGACACGGATTCGGATTGATATTAAGGATTTTCAAGCAGTGAACCTATCAGCCCTAGAAGAAGAGGAGGGCATCTTAGGAATAGTTAAGGACGACAATACGCTTCAAATTGTTGTTGGCCCCGGTATCTCACAAAAAGTAGCTGATGAAATGAACGAATTAAGTGGAATTTCACATACGGAAAGGATTGATGAAAATTTAGATCCTCATTTGACTAGTAATCGCTCTCATTCAGAAGAAATTGCTAATCAAAATAAGAAAAAAATAAACCTTCGTATTTTAAATCTTTTACTAGTACCATAGCGAGTGTCTTTGTTCCGCTAATTCCTGCTTTTGTAGGTGCCGGTATTATTGGGGGGATTGCCTCGGTATTTCAAAATCTCATAACTGCCGGTAATTTAGATGCGGCGACTTGGGGTAGTGCTGTAACCATACTAAATATTATTAAAAATGGCCTCTTTGCCTATCTCAATATTTATGTGGGGATTAATGCAGCCAAAGTATTTGGGGCTACTGAAGGTTTAGGGGGAATTGTTGCTGGAATCATTTATCTAACAGGAATGACGCCAGAAAATCCCTTAAAGAATATATTTACCGGTCAAACCCTAGCTCCAGGACAAGGGGGGATTATTGGGGTACTTTTAGCTGTATTCCTACTATCAATCGTTGAAAAGCAATTGCGGAAGTTTGTTCCAGATTCCCTAGATATTATTGTTACGCCAACGCTTTCCCTATTAACAGTAGGCTTAATGACGATCTTTTTAATTATGCCAATCGCTGGTTGGGTTTCAGCTGGCTTAGTGGGTGTGGTGAATTGGGTACTCAATGTTGGAGGAGCCTTTAGTGGCTTTATTCTCGGGGCCATCTTCTTACCTTTAGTGATGTTTGGACTACACCAAATACTCACACCAATCCATATTGAAATGATCAATGCACCTGGATCCACACAGCTCTTGCCAGTATTAGCGATGGCAGGTGCAGGTCAAGTTGGAGCTGCTTTAGCGCTATGGCTTAAATGTCGTCGTAATGGTCGATTAGTCAATATTATTAAAGGGAGCCTACCTGTCGGGATTTTAGGTATTGGTGAACCCTTGATTTATGCCGTCACCTTACCGTTAGGTCGTCCTTTTATCACTGCATGTATTGGTGATGGTATCGGAGGTGCTGTTGTTGGAAGAATAGGCAGTGTTGGTGCGACAGCAATTGGTCCTAGTGGTGTCGCATTGATCCCATTAATTGCTGATGGAAAATGGATGGCTTATGCTTTAGGCTTGCTCGCTGCTTATGCTGGAGGCTTCGTGGCGACTTACTTTTTTGGTGTGCCGAAAGAGGCACAGAATGCTGATTCATTTAGTAAAAACGCTAAGATAACGGGTAGATAGTCATGTCCAATTATTTTTATTAGGTATTGAAGAAAAATTGACTAAGCTGTCGGGGTCTGAAGCTCAGGTTGGGAGATATATTATTGAACATGCTGATGACGTCATTCAAATGAATGTCAAAGAACTCGCCAGAGAGTCTGGTCCCAGTATCTCTACTGTGGTACGCTTTTGTCAGTCTATTGGGACTGAAGGGCTATTCGCAGTTAAAAATAAAACTGTCTTCAGAGAGTCAATTAGTTGTTGAAGAGGGACTAACGGATATTAAACCTGGGGAAAATTTAGAAAATATCATGACAATGTTATTGAAAGAGTCTTATTATAATTTTAGAGAAACCAGTCAATTAATTAATGAAGATGCTTTAGATCAAATTATTCATCTGATGATTAATGCACCGATTATTTATTGCTATGGTTTGGGTGCTTCACATCTTGTCGGTGAAGATTTAGTGCAGAAATTTGCTCGAGTAGGAAAAACAATATTAAATTATGAGGATTCCCATCAATTGGCTTCAGCCATGGGAACGGCCTTTAAGGATTCTCTTTTTCTACTCATTTCCTATTCTGGTCAAACCCACGAAGTGATTGAATTAGCTAATCTGGCTCATGAATTAAATATCAAAGTCATTGTAATGACATCAAGCTCAGGGAATAACTTACAAAAACAAGCAGATTACCAGCTCTTAGTCGCTCAATATCGTGAAGCGTCTCTGCGTGCTGGAGCAATGATCTCCTTACTGAATCATCTATTCTTAAATGATATCTTATTTCTATATTTCCTATCGACTACGTATAAAAAACTCTTACTAGTTTAGAAACCAGTCGTCATGGAGTAGAGGAGCTAGTGAATATACGTCGTCAAAAGTGATTAAATATTTTTTATATATAATACATTTAAATAAAAAGCTATGAATATGATATTTACGTCTCTAGGGGTATGAGGGTAGATAATGACATAGCTTTTTTGTGTTTTAGAGGTTAAGAAATTATTTCATTCAATGGTGTTTTATTTTATTATAATATATAGTTTTGCTGATAAAGATTAACCCAGCCAGGTGATTCATATGCTCTCTCTAAGAAAAACTTTTCATAAACATAAGCTGCTGCTTCGACTCCTATACATGACCTTTACTTTAGTGATTGTTACCTTATTAATCATGTTTTTTATCTTAACTCGGTCCAGTAAGCAGACCATTGTCGATTCTCAAGCGGACATGTTGTTAAAAGTGGGCCATGAAATTGCGGACGATCCCTTTATCCAGTCCTCTGCTGAAGATACGCATTTTTCCCAGCAGATTATCGACTATGCCTCTGCTGAAGAAGCTCGCTTTGGCTTGGATTATGTGGTGATAATGACTAAGGATAGTACCCGACTAACCCACCCCAACCGTCATTTAATTGGAAGTCCCTTCCAGGGAGAACAAGACCAGTATGATGCCCTCAATGGTAAATCCTATACCCGGACAGGGCAAGGCCCTATGGGGCGGTCGATGCGTGCCTTTGTCCCTATCCTCAATCAAGAGAATCAAGTGGTAGGCGCAGTAGCTTTAGGGATCATGTTGCCCAAGTTAAATCTCTTATTCGATCAGGCTAGACACACAGTGATCAGTTCTATCTTGGTCGCCTTTCTTGTGGCAGGGATAATGGCCATTTGGTTGGCTTATTCCTTAAAGAACCGCATGTTGGGAATGGAACCTGAAGAAATTGCCCAGGTAGTGGAAGAGCGCAATGCCATGTTTAATTATACCGATATGGCTATCCTAATCACTGATCCAAAAGGGAAAATCCGTTTTGAGAATAATAGTGCAATCACCTATATTGGCAACTATCTCAACCAACCTTATTCTGCAATTTTCCCTAATTTAAAGGTAAAGGACAAGGCATTTATGTCTTTGATTAAGTCGGTCAACGAGGATGAATATGTCGGTTCTGTGGCTCCGATTATTGTCAACCGGGAGAAACGAGGCTATCTTTTTATATTACGTAATGCTTTAGAAGTGATTGATTTAGTTAACCAGCTGGAGAATTCCCACTACTTTGCCAAGCAATTAGTCAAGCAGAACCATGATTTTCTCAATAAAGTTCATGTTATCTATGGCCTAACTGATTTAGGGGAATATAAGGAATTAAAGAGTTATTTGCAAGACTTAATTAGTGATAAGAGCCACTTCAATCAAAATGTGCAGCTATTGATTAACAATCCCACCATAGCGGGCTATTTACTCCTAGGCGCTAATCACTATTCCACTTATCGGCAGATCACTGTGAAGGATGAAATTCCCGAAGCCCAAAATTTTAGTCAGAATAATGAATGGCTGAAAATCACCAATACGATTGAAGAAAGCTTAAACCAGCTTCAAGACACGGTGAAAATTGACATTGAACTGGAATATGTCAATGATCATTTATTGACTTCATTCTATTTATATCCTGACCAAGGTCTTTACCATAAAGTCGCTAAGGTCTTAGATCAAGTACACAATGATTTTGATAAGGTGAAAATAAATAATAAGAGAAACTACTTTGTTTTAAGCTATCAAGTGCAATATGGAGGCTAAGTGATGTATAAAGTAATGCTTGTTGAAGATGACCGCATGGTTCAAGCCATTAACAAACAATATGTCGAAAAAGTGTCAGGCTTTGAAGTAACTGCGGTGACAGAAAGTTACCAAGAGGCCCTTGATCAGTTAGCTGAGGACCATTTCGACCTTTTGTTAATTGATGATCATTTGGACGATTTCCAATCACCCGGTATGCAGCTGGTTGAATATTTGGCTACTCGTGACCAGCATCCGGGAGTAATCATGTTAACGGCTCAAAACGCCAAATCAGCCATTCAAAAGGGCTTAAATTTAGGGGTGCAGGACTATATTCTCAAACCCTTTACCTTTGAACGCTTAGAAAGTAGTTTGCTTCGGTTTAAAAAGGAAAGAGAGTTATTAAATCAAGAGGAGGAGATTGACCAAGACATCTTGGACCAATTATATGGTTATCCGGATGACTTAGGTGCCGACAACCGTTTAGCGGAGTCTGCTAATATGGAAATGAGTGATAGTATCGAAAAGGGTCTGACCTTTTCCACCATGGAAGTCATTGCCGCGTCCATCGAAAGCCAAGATTGTGAATCTTTTACTATTCCCCAAATCACTCAGAAAAGCCAACTCTCCCATGTGACGGTGCGTAAATATATCCATTATCTGGTTAAAAAGGGCTATCTGAAGACCTTCCAATACTATGGAACAACTGGGCGGCCTACTATTCATTACCAACAAGTCCACCCCTTGGATAGAAGTTTGTGAAAAGTCTCTTAAATTACTTAAAAAACTTTCATTTAATTAAATAATATTTCCTAGCTCCTCTATATAAACTAGAATTCAACTATAGAGTTTATCGATAAGTTCTTGTGAATTTTTTATTATAGAGGAGCTATTTTTATGTCGTTTGGTGAAATATTGATAGCTACCCTGACAAATATGAAGTTTATTTCGGCAATTACTTCGACGATTGGGATTATCTTGATTGGTTATATTTGCAGACGTCGTGGCATCTTTAACCAACATGTTTCTAAAGTCTTGTCAACGGTAGTTTTAAAGTTAGCGATTCCATGTATGGCCTTCAATGCCTTTATGCAAGATTTGAATGTCCAACAACTCCACCAAAGTATGAGTGTTTTGGTATGGGGCCTGTTAATTTATTTAGTTTTTATTGTTATTACCCGTCTTACTTATGCGCGTTATGAGGGGGACACCCAACTTGTTTTACGCATGTTAACGATTTTTGGCTCGACAACCTTTTTTGGGATTCCAATTGTGTCAGCGGTTTACGGGGCTGACGGGGTCATTTACGCCAATGTTTTTAACATCGGTTACCGGATCTTCTTATATTCCTATTGCTATATCTTGATGAGTGGTTTGCAATTTAAAAAGAGCAACCTCAAAAGTATCTTCCTCAATCCGACGATCTTATTTACCTTGGCGGGTTTACTGATTTGGGCTATGCAGGCTTATCTGCCCCATGTCACGGTGGAAACCCTGGCCAAGACTGGAGAAATGGTTGAGCGTCAAGCCCCAATTCTCCGCTTTGACTTAACCCTACCTTGGTTATACCAATTGATGAACTATTTATCTAAATTGGCTTCACCATTGGCCTGGTTATCAATCGGGGCAACTCTTGGTGAAAGTGAAATTACCGAAGCGGTTAAGGACAACAAGGTGTGGTACTACGCCTTTAATAAAATGCTTATTGTTCCATTGATTACTTTAGTCTGTGGGATTTTATTCACGGTGACGAACACTCTCCCAATGGATTATGCCGCAATTGGGACGACTGTAGTGATGATGGCGACTCCACCGGCCAGTGTGGCGGTCTCCTATGCGATTGGTTTTGGACGTGAAAGTAAGCTAGCCTCGAACGCCTCTTTTGTAACCACCTTAACGGCTACCCTAGCCATCCCAATTTGGCTGGTGGTAATTGAAATCTTAAAAACCAGTGGGATTATTTAAATTTTTTGAGTGAACGTGCATTAAAAATTAATAAATATGAGTAAAAAGAATAAGGAGAGATTGTAATGACTTTTAAAGTAGCTTGCTATGGGGTACGGTCGAACGAAGTGGATATTTTTAACCAATATAATAAGTATAATTATGACCTAACTTTAATTGAAGAATTATTGACTGAAGATAATATTGAAACCGCTAAAAGCCATGATGCTGTCCTACTCAGAGGAAACTGTGTGGCCAATCGGAAAAACCTGGAATTACTGAAATCCTGGGGCATTGATTTAGTTTTCACCCGGACTGTGGGAATTAACCACATCGATATGGACGCTATCCGCGACTTAGGCCAAGTGGTCGCTCGAGTACCAGGCTATTCTCCGAATGCCATTGCCGAATTAGCAGTGACCCTGGCCATGAGTTTGTTGCGTAATGTGCCTTATACTACTGAAGCGACCGCTAAGGCATACGATTTCCGTGTGAAACCTCGTATGTTTAGTCGCGAAGTGAGAAATTGTACGGTGGGAATCATTGGTTGCGGACGTATTGGCGTGACCGAAGCTAAACTCTTCCAAGGTTTAGGAGCTAGGGTGATTGGTTATGATATCTATCAATCTGATGCGGCCAAAGAAGTCGTTGAATTTAAAGACACCCAAGACGAACTCTTAAAAGAGGCTGATATTGTAAGTATTCACTCGGCCTACATTGAAGGTGAAAATGACAAGATGATTAACCGTCATTTTATCGAAACCATGAAAGATGACGCTATCTTAGTCAATACTGCCCGAGGAGAACTCCAAGACAACCAAGCCATTATCGATGCCCTTAAAGCAGATAAATTGTATGGCTTTGCGGCCGATGTGCTCCCCAATGAAGGACCAATTTTCTTCCACAACTTCGATCGTTTAGAAGATGTTCCTGATGAAACGGTTCAAGAATTGATTAAGTTATATCCAAGAGTCCTGCTAACTCCTCATGTAGGTTCCAACACCGATGAAGCAGTCAAAAACATGGTGGAATATTCCATGGATAATTTTGAAGAATACCTTACCACTGGGAAAGTTGCTAATTTGGTGGAGTAAGGGTAAGTCATACCCAAAAAGTAAAAACTCCTTCCAATGAAAATAGGCCTATGATGAAAGGAAAGTCGTCATAGGCCTTTTAAGTCGATCTGCTGTTGTTAAGTCGCTAAATATTCTCCGTCAAGAACCGGGCCGTATCAATATCTGTAATCAATTCATCAACATACTGACTCTTAATGGCGGAGAGAATACTTATATGTTTTTTTCGCCCGCCAGCGATACAGATTTTACGGTCAATTTGAGCAAAGGCCTTTTGGGAGACGCTGATGCGGCGTTCTTCTAACTCTTGAAGGATTTCTTTACCTTCTTGGTTAAGGAAAATAATGGAGGCAATATCACTCGTGGTATCACTTTCCTTGATGAGGGCTGTCTCTTTTTCGGACAGGTAGCCGGTCGAGATAATATTATTTTCTTCGTCATTAGGGTTACCGATACTGAAGATGGCGATGTTGGCTTGACTGCTTCTATCAATAGTGGCCAAGACGTTGGGGTCGTGCATGTACATGTCGGCAGCAACTTGGCTTTGGGCGAAGGCTGGGGCTAGGATGGTAGCTGACTTGGCCAGATAGTTTTCGGCAAATTGGTTGGCGATGGAATTGGAATGGCGGTTGAAGTTCTTATCTCCGTGACCGCCGATCAGGGGAGTGAAGAGCGTCTTTTTATTCAGATTGCCGTAGCAATACTTGGTCAATTCTTGTAGGGTCTTTCCCCATCCCACAGCGATCGTGTCGCCTTCTTCAAGAATAGTATTTAAATAAGAGCCAGCCATTTGGGCTAGGGATCCGCGGACGTCATGGTTATGGATATCCGTAATCATGACGTTTTTAAGTTGAAAACTTTCTTTAATGGTGCGTTCAACATGCTCGTAGTTAGGGGTGTCATTAACAACGACGGTTATAATACCCATATCACGGGCTTTTTTGAGCATACGGGAGACTTTGATGCGAGAAATGCCCACCTGGTCAGCGATTTCTTCCTGGGTCAGGTTGTGGTAGTAGTAGAGTTTAGCCACTCGAATAAGATCTTTTTTACTGTTCATGTGTTCACCTCGTGGTATATATAACAATGATACGGGAAGAAGAGAAAGAAAGGCAAGAAATTTATAAATAATTTTTTAGTGACAGAAAATTATTAATTTTTCTATGGGGTTAATGGGTGTAGAAATAAATAATTATCTCCAATGAGTAAAATGTGTTTATATTTTGCAGGAAAGTGCTTTCTGCTATAATATGATTTATCGTGAATGGTTAACTAAGGAGGTGTATTGATGGAAACCAACATAGCAGAACTGATTAAGCAAAAGTATAATCATTTGCCCAATTCACAGAGAAAAGTCGCTGATTATATTTTAAATCATGGTGGTGAGGTCATGAATCATACTTTGTCTGATTTAGCGGCTAAATCGGGAGTTAGTATTCCTAGTGTGGTTCGTTTTACGCACACCATTGGCTACTCTGGCTTCAGTGAATTTAAGAAGGCTATCTTACTAGAAACGGGTCAACAACAGAACCAAGACAATGGCTTTGAGAAAAATTCTCGTGTCAATCTCGATTTTTCGCCTAAAGATTCCTTAAGTGATGTTCCCAAGATGGTGGTGGACAAGTCTATACGAGGCATGCAGGATACCTTAAACTTGCTAGATAGGAATGATTTTGAAGAGGCCATTACAAAAATTATTTCAGCCAAACGGGTAAGTATCTATGGAATAGGAACGTCTTCCAGTGTTGCTTTAGACTTTGTCAGCCGTCTGATCCGTATCGGCATACCAGCGACTTATTATTCAGATATTCATTTACAGCAATTGGCTGTTCACTCCTACACAGAGGATGATTTATTGATCGGGATTTCTCATTCTGGAGCCACAATGGATGCCGTGGATACCCTGAAATTAGCAAAGTCAAGAGGGGTACAAACGATTGCTTTGACTAACTATAAATCCCATTTTATTAATGAATATGCTGATATTTCTCTTCTCACCGGTGATAATGAAACCTCTTTATACAGTGAGACCATGGTTTCACGTATTTCGCTTTTGACTCTGATCGATATGTTATATATTGGAATCATTTTGAGTGACTATGATCACTATACCCAACAGCTTGAACAAATTAGTCATTTCGTCGATAGTAAAAATTACTAATACGGTCTCTTTTTTTACGACTATATGTATAAATTATACAGTTAGGAGAATAGATAATAATTTTTATACCACTCCAAATGCCTTCAACACGGGCGATTGGAGTGGTTTTTATATTCTCCAAGCATAAACACTGAAAAAATAGTAAAGAAAGCGCTTTACAAATGTATGTATTAATTATACAATACAAGTGAGAAAAAGATAAAAATATACAAAAGGAGGAAATGTAATGGCGCTCAACTTATATCCAATGATTTTTGAAGATAATTATAAACATCATATTTGGGGCAATGTCAACCGCCCAGAGCACAATAAAGTTTCTGACCAAGAGGAAGGATTTTCAGAAAGTTGGGAGTTATCGACTCATCCTAACGGCCCTAGTGTGATCGCTAACGGTGACCTAGCTGGTAAACAATTAGTCGATGTATTTAATGAGGATAAGACAGGGATTTTAGGAAGCTTCGCTGATAGCTTTGACGAGTTTCCATTATTGATTAAATTTCTAAATACCAAAACCCGTCCTTCAGTTCAAGTTCACCCTAATGATGAGCAGGCCCAAGAATTAGAAGATTACCCCTATGGTAAGGGTGAACTCTGGTACTTCCTAGACAAGGACCAAGATACCTTTGCGGTCTGTGGTGTTAAACCAGGAGTAACTAAGGAAGAATTAAAGGCAAACTCTAAAAATATTTTTGATTATCTAGGTAAATACCCGATTGAAAAGGATTCATTCTTTAATTTACCACCTGGGACTGTGCATTCTCCAGGTGAGGGGTGTCAGTTTATTGAGATTCAACAATCGAGTGATATCACCTATCGGATTTATGACTACGACCGCTTAGGTAAGGACGGTAAGCCGAGAGAATTGCATCTTGATAAAGGCATTGAATGTATCGACCTGAACTATCAGCCGGATACGGGCGATCCCAAGATTTTAGAAGAAAACGACCACTATAGCGAAGCTAAGATTGCTGACCAAAAATATTTTGAAGTCAACCGTGTCCAAGTGAAAGACAGCATCAAGGAAACAACGGATGGCGGCCCTGTTATCTTAATCTTTATTGAAGGTAGTGCCACCATCGAGGACGCTGGGAAAAATCTGGCTGTTGAACAGATTGAAACCGTTCTTATTCCTGCGTCACTAGATGAAGTAACCATTAAGGGAGATTGTACTTATCTGAAAGTAACTATCCCTGACGCATTAAAGGCATAATAAAAAATAAAAAGGAGAATACTAACAATGACTGCAAAATTACAACTCGCTTTAGATGATATTAGTTTAGAAAAAGGCTTAGAACTCGTAAAACAAGTGAAAGATTATATTGATATTGTTGAAATCGGGACCCCATTTATGATGGAGTACGGTATGGAAGCGGTTCGCCAAGTCAAAGCAGCTGTGCCTGAAGTTGAAGTCCTCTGCGATGCTAAGATTATGGATGCGGGTTACCTTGAAGCTAAGGAAACCTTTGATGCTGGGGCCGATTACGTGACTGTCTTAGGGGTAACAGACAACTTAACCATCAAAGACGTTGTTAAAGCGGCTAAAGAAGCCAATGCTAAAGTCATGGTCGATATGATTACCATTACCGATATTGCTAAACGGGTTGCTGAAGTAGAAGAATTAGGAGTCGATGTGGTTGCTGTTCACACGGGTGTTGACGCTCAAGCAGCGGGCCGTACCCCACTAGAAGACTTAGCAGAGATGAGTAAACACGTCGATAACACCGTTACTGCTGTTGCCGGTGGAATTAAAGTAGACACGGTTGCTGATTACATGCAATACAATCCTCAAATAATCATTGTCGGTGGAGGTATCCTACACGCCGATGACCCCGTTCAAGCAGCAAAAGAATTGAAAGAACAAATGGAGGCTTAATCATGAGTGCAAAAAATTATGTTAAAGAAATTTTAGAAGAATTACTACACAACGTTGCCTATGAAAATGATGATCAATTAAATGACCTGGTGGAAGCTATCCTAAAGGCCAACCATATCTTCTTAACCGGGGCTGGGCGGTCAGGAGTAGGCATTCGTGGCTTTGCTAACCGTTTGATGCACTTAGGTTTCTCTGTCAGTGTGATTGGAGAAATTACTAACCCCCACACCCATGAAGGAGACTTATTAATTGTTGGTTCTGGATCCGGTGAAACCGATAGCTTGGTATCCACTGCCAAGAAGGCGAAAAAGAATGGCGTTAAGATTGCGATTTTAACTATGGATGTGGAATCGACCATTGCTAAATTAGCCGATGTTGTGGTCTTACTTCCTGGGGTATCCCCTAAATTACAACATTCTGGAATGGATATTACTTCCATCCAACCCATGGGCTCAGCCTTTGAACAGTTACTCTTCTTAACTGGTGACGGGATCATCCTGGAATTAATGGATCGGACGGGTGAAACTTCAGATTCTATGTTTGCTCGTCATGCCGATTTAGAATAGTGAAGAAAAAGAAGGAGGATGACATGGAAAATCAAATCGATGCTATTGTTCCTCAAGCAATGATCTTATTAGACGAAGAAGTTGAAAATAGAGATGCAGCCATCCATCATCTGGTCAGCCAAGCCAAGGAAGCTAACTTAGTCAATGATGTGAAACAAATGGAAGAAGCGGTCTTAGCACGTGAAGCTGAGGTTTCGACTGCTGTAGGCTATCAAGTAGCTATTCCTCATGGTAAATCTGAGGCGGTCAACCGACCCTTTATCGGTTTTCTTCGTTTGAAGGATACCATGCTATGGAATGATAGTGATGAAGTGAAATTAATCTTCTTAATTGGCGTCCCTGAAAGTAATGTGGATAATATTCATTTACGCTTTATCGCCCAATTAAGTAAAAACTTATTAAATGAAAACTTTAGAGCCTTTATTTCTAAAGAAAGTAGTCAAGACAAATTGTATGAATTTTTTAAAGAAATTGATTTTAGTGTGAATAGAGATTAGGGAGGATTCACCATGAAAGTTGTCGGAGTATCAGCTTGTCCAACGGGCATTGCCCATACTTATATGGCCCAGGAAGCAATCGAAAAAGAAGCTAAAGCGAGAGGCTATGAATGCAAAGTGGAAACCCAAGGGAGCATGGGGATTGAAAATGAGTTAAGTCAAGAGGAAATTGATGCAGCGGATGTAGTTATTTTTGCAGTAGCCATTGAAGTTGAAGACGAAGAACGCTTTGAAGAAAAAGAAAATCAAAATAAAGTACTCACCGTAGAACCCGGTGAAGTCATTAAAAACCCTCAAGCTATCTTTGACCAATTAGAAGAATTATAGCTAGGGGGAGAAGAGAATGAAAGATAATAAAATTTGGAAAGACCTAAAGAAAGCTTTTAATACAGGTGTTTCCTATATGCTTCCCGCAGTGGTTGTGGGGGGGATCTTTTTAGCCGTTGCTTTATCAACGGGTACAGCGACAGACGCTGGTTTAGAAATCACCAATCCTTTCATGAGAAATTTGAACGAATTAGGGAATGCCGGCTTTGCCATGATGATCCCCTTGCTAGCAGGCTATATTGCCCATAGTCTGGCCGGTAAACCGGGCTTAGTGCCAGGGATGATTTTAGGGTATGTTGCTAATAATCCTATTGGCGCTAATCAAGTAAAAACGGGTTTTCTAGGAGCTATGATTCTAGGCGTCTTAGCGGGTTACTTTGTTCGTTGGGCTAAGACTTGGAAAGTTCCACAAATGTTAAAAACCATCATGCCTATCCTAATTGTTCCTATTGCAACGGTTTTTGTGATTGGGATGCTTTATGTCTACCTCATTGCTACTCCAATTGGAGCCTTTATGGATGCCTTAGTCAGATTACTATCAGATATGCAGGGAGGAAGTTCACTGCTTCTGGGAGTCTTGATTGGCGCTATGACAGCGGTTGATATGGGTGGACCAATTAATAAAACGGCCACAGCCTTTACCATCGCTCTCATGGCAGAAGGTGTTTATGCGCCAAATGGTGCCCATCGGATTGCTTGTGCAATTCCCCCGTTGGCCCTTGCTATTTCTACTTTTATTGATGGGAAGAAATATGACGAATCGGACCGGAATTTAGGTCTATCGACCTTCTTTATGGGCCTTATCGGCATCACTGAAGGGGCTATTCCCTTCGCTGTAAAAGATATGAAGAGTGTCTTACCGGCAATTATTATTGGTAGTGCAATAGGTGGTGCCATTGGAATGATGAATGGGGTTGAATGTTTAGTCCCTCATGGCGGCTTAATCGTCCTACCTGTTGTTAATGGTAAGCTCTGGTATACACTAGCTATTTTTATCGGCGCTATTGTTGCAGCAATCATTCTTCATTTCACTAAGAAAAATATCAATCAGGAAAATATTTAGCAAACACTCCCACAAATAACTGTAGGTACAATTAGGCCACAGTTATTGGTTGGGAGTTTGTTTTTAATAAGGAAGGGAGTAAGTCGATGACGGCAAAAAAACTATGCTTAGTTTGGGATTTAGATGACACCCTCTATCAAAAGAGTGATATTTTTAAGAAGGCTAATGAGAAATTTAAGGAGGTAAGACGGGACTTTGACCCTGATCAGCTCGATTATCAAGTATTTAAAAGGATGAGTAATCTAGCCTATGATCGAGCAGCTCAAGGGGATTACTCTAATCAAGAGATGTGGCGGGACCGCATTCAATTAGCTATGAAAGAAATAGGGATTCAAATAAGTGATGAGGAGGCTGATCACTGGCAACACTTATACAGTCAAAGTCAAGCGACCATGAGCCTTTCTCCCAAATTGGAACAAGTCTTTTATTGGTTGATTGATCAGGGCGTTCCTTTAGGGATTATTACTAATGGATTAAGTGACCGCCAATGGCAGAAAGCGCGCTATTTAGACCTAGGTCGCTGGTTTTCCTCAAATCGCATTGTTGTCTCGGGAGACATTGGTATCGAAAAGCCTGACCCGCGAATCTTTGATTATATGAAGCAAATTATTGGCGAAGATTATGATTATTGGTACATTGGTGACTCTTACCAGCATGATATTAGAGGGGCTCATGCTGCGGGCTGGCACAGCATCTGGTTAAATTACCATCAACAAGATCAAGCAGATAGCCAAGCCGACCTATCAGTAAACGATGAAGGCCAGCTACAGGCGGCGATTGAGAATTTGCTTAAATAAAAAATGATAGAATCCTTAAAATCACTTCAGTCATGGAGTGATTTTTCTTTGCCAAAAATGTATTGGGAGATGGTATACTTTAGGGTGGAGATAAAAGGGTTTTCATATAGAAAGGAGACTATCGAGAAAAGTTTAGCGCTATAATTTATTTATTATCAATAGAAAGAAGGATAGAAGGATGGCTAAGAAAGTTTTAGCGATCACTTCCTGCCCAACCGGAGTTGCTCATACCTATATGGCTGCCGAAAATTTGGAGGAAGCAGGGAAGAAAATGGGGGTTGACGTTAAGGTTGAAACCCATGGATCGATAGGTGTTGAAAATGATTTCACATATCAGGAAATTGAAGAAGCTGAAGGAATAATTATTGCAGCGGATACCGATATTGACAAGTCACGCTTTGCGGGGAAAAGAGTCATTGAAGTGGCTGTTAGACAAGGGATTGATCGCCCGGAAGAATTAATTCAATCCATCTTAGATGGCAAGGGCAAAGTAATGAAAGGTCAAGCCGTCAAAAGTGAAGAAAAAGAGGAAATGGGTGTTGGAAAAACTATCTACCGGAGTATCATGAATGGGGTTTCCTTTATGATTCCTTTTGTTGTTACCGGCGGGCTCCTCATTGCTATAGCCCTATCCCTAGGCGGAGAAGCGACTCCAGAAGGCTTCGTGATTCCTGAAGATAGTATTTGGTTCCATGTCAATAATATTGGTGGAGCAGCCATGTCCTTTATGGTTCCTATCCTAGCTGCTTATACGGCCTACGGAATTGCTGAACGTCCCGGTTTAGTACCAGGTATGGTCGGTGGTTATATTGCAGTCAATGGGAGCTTTTATGGGAGTGAAGCTAACACTGGATTTATTGGTGGTATTATTGCCGGTATTATTGCTGGTTACGTGGCTAAATGGATCAAATCGATCAAGGTGCCAAAGGCCATGCAAACAGTGATGCCCATTATCTTTATTCCGATTATTTCAAGTTTAGTGGTTGGATTTATCTTTATTTTCCTAATTGGAGCACCAATTGCCGCAATGTTTGATGCCATGACCCATTGGTTAGCTTCCCTACAAGGTAGTAGTAAGATCTTTTTGGGTGCCATTATTGGAGCAATGATTTCCTTCGACATGGGTGGTCCCTTTAATAAAACGGCCTTTCTTTTTGGTTCAGGCTTAATCGCTGAAGGATCCTATAGTGTCATGGGTGCCAATGCGGTAGCTATTTGTATCCCTCCACTAGCCATGGGGATTTCTGCACACCTCTATAAGAAGAAATTTACTGAAGTTGACCGGCAAACGGGTACAGCTTCCTTTTTAATGGGACTATTTGGGATTACTGAAGGAGCCATTCCTTTTGCTGCTCAAGACCCCTTCCGTGTGATTCCGTCTATCATGGGTGGTTCCATCGTTGGGGCTATCATTGCCATGATGACCGGTGTTGGCGACCACGTGGCTCATGGAGGCCCTATTGTTGCAGTGCTAGGAGCAGTGGATAATGTCGGCTGGTTTACTATTGCTGTTTTGATTGGGGTCGCTGTCAGTGTGGCCTTAATCGGACTATTGAAGCAAAATATTGCAGATAATCCGGGCCTGGCCACTGCTGAAGTTGAAAGTGCTGCAGCTAGTGAAAGTGATCAAGAAACGACAGAAAGCCAAGGAGCAGTAAACAGTATTCATGATTTAACGGATATTACTGAAGAACATTTAATGGATCTCAATCTTAAGGCAAGTACAAAAACTGAAGCCTTTAAGGAAATGTTAGCTTTTAAGGGAATCGATCAATTTATCAATGATAAGGAAACCGTCCTCGAAGCCCTAGAAGCCCGCGAAGCAGAGAGCACCACCGGAGTCGGTCAGCAATTAGCCATTCCCCACGCCAAATCAGCGGCAATTGACCAAGTAAAAGTGCTTTACGGTTATTCTGAAAAGGGGATCGACTGGGATAGTATGGACGGCCAACCCGCTAATATGGTCTTTATGATCTTAGTTCCTGAACACGAAAAAGGGAACACCCACCTCAAAATCTTACAAATGCTATCGCGGAAGCTAATGAATGATGATTTCCGGACTGCAGTGATGAATGCAAAGACAAAAGAAGAACTCTATCAATTGTTTAAAGAAATCACAGTAGAATAGACCCTGCTGATTGATAGTTAGTGAGTCAGTAATAAAGGAGAAACAAGCGTTATGGATGTTATATTTTTACAAGCTGCCCTGCATGAAAAAATTTGGGGTGGGACCAAGTTACGTGATGACTATCATTTTGATATTCCCTCTGAGACAACAGGGGAAGCATGGGTAATCAGTGCCCATCCTAATGGGCCAGCAACCGTTATTGGAGGAGAATTTGCTGGTTTAACTCTGCAAGAGCTCTATGATAAAGAACCTGAACTCTTTGGCAGAAAAGAGGGTGGGAAATTCCCTTTATTGGTAAAAATTATCGATGCTAAGGATGACCTATCTGTCCAACTTCATCCTAACGATGCCTATGCCTTAGAGCATGAGAATGAACTCGGCAAAACTGAAAGTTGGTATATCTTAGCAGCCGAGCCTGGGGCCCAAATTGTCTATGGACATAATGCCCAAAGTAGAGCAGAGTTTGAAGAGATGATAAAAGATCATAAATGGAAGGAACTCTTGCATTATGTGGATGTAAAGCCAGGCGAATTCTACTATGTGCCGGCAGGAACTATTCACGCTATTGGTAAGGGGATCACTATCTTAGAAACCCAACAAAATTCAGATACCACTTATCGAGTGTATGATTATGACCGTAAAGATAAGGATGGTAAGCTCCGCGACCTCCATCTCAAGCAATCTTTGGATGTTGCTCAGGTTCCTCATCAAGATCCTGAATTAGATGAATGGGAAAAGAAATATGGGAAGAGTTCCATCAAACATTTTGTCACTGGTAAGGATTTTGCTGTCTACCGTTGGCATGTGGATGGCGAATTAAAGGTTGATTTACCTGAAGATTATTATTTAGCTACTGTGGTTGAGGGCCAGGGGAAACTGTTTGTTAATGACAATGGCTACTCCATTAAAAAAGGACAATCCTTCATTTTACCGTATGAAGTGACGGAAGTAAGGCTTGAAGGCCAAGTGGAATTGATTGTTTCGCATGTGGTGAAGTAGGAATAGATATAGGATCTTTTTAATAAGCACTGAAAGTTTATCTTTTGGTGCTTTTTTCATTATGTATAGTAATAGATGGTCAAATATAATAAACTGAATTATATATAATTGATAGAATATAAAAAATTAAGATTAATTTATTAATAAGTTGAATTTACTCCACCTAATATTTGTAAAAAATAATAACCGATTGAAACTCTATCAAGCTATGGATTTTTGATTTAGGATAGGTATTTAATAAAATATGTATGACAATTCAAATATTTAAGTGAACTTAAATGTATATTCTAATGAAATAGGGAACCTATAGATGCAATAAGCAACTATAGGTTCCCTTATTCTATTCTTTTAATGAAAATTTAGTAAATATTATTTAAAAATACTTAATTTTATAGTTTTGTAGAAATAGGAAATTTCTTATTAAGGATGCCTAAATAATGATTTATACTAAAAATAACTAATAATATATATTAGAAGATCATAATAGATAGTGGTTATATAATAAATACTAAATTGTATAGGCTATCTCTTAGTATAACCATTTTAATGGATATTTACTTATTATCAACAATCAATGTTGAAAAAGCTGTAATCGCCTTCATTAGGTGTAGATGCTAGGATATATTTAAAGAAGATCTAGCTAGTAAAGGATGAGAGTTATGAATAGTAGACAGTTAAAACTACTGAAATCGATGCTTAGTGAACATAGCTATCAACCTGCTTCTTATTATGCAAAAAGAATGTCTGTATCAGCACGGACAATCTATTCGGATTTAGATATTATAAATGAGTTTATTAAAAAAATGGAGGAGAAGTCCAAAGAAAACCATCAGCAGGAGTTAAAATTGTTGGAGATATATCTATAATACAAACAAACTTATTAAGCAGCAATTTATTGGATTGTGATATTTACGATCCTTCTAATAGACGCTTAATAATAATTAAATTACTAGCTTTCACAAATCAAGATATCAGTCTGGACTACCTTTCTGAAGCTTTTATTGTGAGTAAAACTTCGATCTATAAAGATATTCATGTATTAAATGAGATCATTGATGGCACAGACTCGTATATTGAATCCTCTAAACACGGACTGGCACTCATTGGGAACGAGGAGACTCTTCAAAAAGCAATTAAAGCAATTGTCTTTTATTTTTCAAACAATGAATCTGATCTATCTTTTACGCAAGTGATTAAGTTATTATTCGATGAAGAATCGATACAGTATGTTGATTCATTGCTTAAGGATGAAATTGATGGTTTCGCTAGAGATGCATCCAACTATTATTATCGATCTTTGGTTAGTGTCTTACTTATTCATTTGTCAAGGATACAGATTGATCATCAGATTCAGTCGCAGGAAGAACTTTTATTAGATTCAATTAAATATTTAGAAGTCTATCCAATAGCGGAAAGTTTAGTCAATAAGCTTTCACAGACCTTTGAAATTGAATATCAGATCGAAGATAAAACTTATATTACAAGACAACTTTATGCTCATAGAATACAAAAAAATATAGTAAATATCGATGATAATATCAAGAATTCCGTAAAAATCTTAATTAATGAAGTCAGTATGATAGAGGATATTAATTTAATGGAGGATAGACATTTGCTATTTTCGTTATACCAACACTTTCCTCCAATGCTGATGAGATTAGAAAAGGGAATACAAATTGAGAATCCATTGCTAGATTCTATAAAAATTCAATATATGGAGCTTTTTAGCATTTTATGGTATTTACTTGGAGATTTTGAGAAAAAATATAATGTTTCACTCAATGATCATGAAGTTTCTCTAATTTTAATTCATTTTCAAATTGCATTAGAGAAACAGTCAGAGTCTAAAAATATTTTAATTATATGTCAGTATGGTATGTCTTCTGCGCAACTTATTTACCAAAAAGTAAAACGGATTTTACCAAACCAAGATAATATTGAAATTGCTAATGCTAATAAGTTACACAAGGTTAACTTAAAAAATGTTGATTTAATAATAACTACCATTGATTTAGGAGATTTTAAAAGGAATTATATTAAAGTTTCGCCTATATTTTCTTCACAAGATTATAAAAGCATTTTAAATGCATACAGTTTACTACTTAGTGAACAAAACAACTACAGTCCATCTGAAAAAATAAAAGCTCCTACTTTATTAGAATTTATGAATAAAGACCTAATAAATCTTCATATAGATTCTACAAGTAAAGAAGAACTACTAGATTTTATGATTACTCAATTAGAACAGAAGAAGATGGTAAAAAAAGAATTTAGACAGTCAATCTTTGAAAGAGAAAAATTAGGGGATACTAATTTAGAAAATGGAATTGCGTTACCTCACGCAAATCCAAACACTGTTATAGAATCTTCTATATCTTTTACAACATTAAATAAACCAATTAAATGGGGAAAAGGAAAAGTGCAATTAATAGTTATGATTACCTTTAATGATCAAGATACTAACAAGATAAAATTAGTTATCGAAGAACTGTTTCCAGTAATTAATAACAAAAAATTAGTTGATGAACTCCTAGAAATAAAAGATAAGACGCAATGGATAAATCGATTTATTAATTAGGAGGGAAAATATGTATTTAGACAAAAACTTAGGAATATTACATGTAAAACAAAAAAATTCAAAAGAATTAATGAATAATTTAATTGATATTCTTGAAGAAAACAACATTGTTAAGGGTTCTTTTAGAAATGCTATTTTCGAAAGAGAAGATAATTATCCTACTGGCTTAGAAATAAATGGGTATGGATTTGCTATTCCTCATACTGATGGTGCGCATGTTAATAAATCTCAAATATGTTATGCGACTTTAGTAGAACCCGTAGAATTTCGTAGTATGACAGATCCTAATCAAATTATTAATGTTCAAATGGTATTTATGATCACTATGAAGGAGGCCCATGAGCAACTTGAAATGCTACAGAATTTAATGTCTCTATTTCAAAATAAAAATGAAGTTCATGATTTATTGAGGATTGAAGATAAAGAAATATTTAAAAATAAATTGATCAGTCTTGGAATTCAATAGAAAGAGGGAGAATTATGGATATTATATTAAATGCATTTGAATGGTTCATTTCATTAGGATCAAATGTATTTTTACCTATAATTATATTTATTATTGGTTTATTATTTGGGCTAAAGCCTGGAAAAGCTTTTATTTCTGGAATCACAGTAGGTATTGGTAGTATCGGCCTTGGCTTAGTTTTAGATTTATTATCAAACAGTCTCGGAGCTGCAATTCAAGATATGGGGCAGCAATATGGTGCATCATTGAATATATTAGATATTGGTGTTGGTGTAGGTGGACCATTGGCCTTTTCCACTTCATTAGGTATTTTAATGATTCCAATATCATTAATTATTAACTTTATTTTTATTTATTTAGGGTGGACGAAAGTATTAAATGTCGATATTTGGAACTTTTGGTTTCCGATTTTTATGGGATTAGTCGGACAAGCAATAACAGGAAAATTTGCTTATGGACTACTTATAGCAATAATCGCTGTTATACTCCAATGGACTTTTGCAACATTTACTCAAAGAACGGTTAGTGAGTTTTTTGGATATCCTGGTATTGCTATTAGTCACATGATGGCAACTTCTGGTGCAATTTTTGCTATAATGATCAATTGGATTTTTGAACGAATCCCTGGATTTAACAAGATAGATATGGATGCTGAAACTTTAACTGAACGTTTCGGAATCTTTGGTGATACTGTCGTTATTGGTTTAATTATCGGAATTGTTGTTGGTATTTTTGCTGGCTATGATGTAGCAGGTATAGGCACACTCGGAATGTCAACGGCTGCTATTATGAAGATCATGCCAAAAATGGTTGCAATGTTCATGGAGGGGTTAATGCCTATAGCCGAGGCAGCTCAAGAATTTGCCAATCGTCGCTTAGAAGGGCGTGAGGTTTTAATTGGTATGGATGCGGCTCTAACAGTTGGACATTCAACAGTAATGTCTACATCTCTTCTACTTGTTCCAATTTCTCTAGTTTTAGCTTTAATTTTGCCAGGTAATAAAGTATTGCCCTTCGGAGATTTAGCGTTCTTTGCTTTTGCGATATGTTTAATGATTCCTTTCTTTAAGGGTAACGTGATGAGATCAATTATAGGAAGCTCAATTTACGTTATATTTTGCTTATATATGTCAACCTGGCTTGCACCTATTATTACAGATGTCTTCAATCTTGCCAGTTTTGATATAGGAACTAGTGGATTAGCAACTATGCTTTTAGCGGCTTTATGGCCTGTAGGGCTACTAGTAATTGCATACAATTACCTAGGGATAATAGGAATTGGAATTTACGCTGTAATAGTAATTACTTGTGCTATTTACTTCAGCAAAATTAAAGACATTGAGACTTTCAGTTAAGAATATTTAAAGGAGATTAACTATGAAAAAATTATTAGTTGTTTGTGGAGCTGGACATGCTACCTCAACTATTGCTGTTTCTAAAATTCAAAATTGGCTTAAAAGTAACGGGAAAGATGATCAAGTAAAAATTTATCAATCTAAAATTGCTGATGAGCTTCATCATTTAGATGAATATGATGCTGTTGTCAGCACAACGGTTGTTCCTGAAAATGTTAAAAATAAAGTGATTAATGGCTTAGGCCTATTAACAGGAATGAATACTGACATTATTTATAATAAACTTGAAGAACGTTTGGAGTTGTAATCATGAAAATTTACCATGATTTTATGACTATTGATACAGTTGCAGGCAGGCCCTCTTACCATGACATTTTTGAAAAAATCAAAAAAGTACTTGAGAAAGCGGAAGTCAGAGATGGTATCTTAGTAATTACTACTCCTCATACAACCTGTTCCTTATATTTTGAAGAAAATATGCATGATATTAATTTTTTGGTGATGAATATCTACAAGTAGATTTCAATAATGTTATGGATAAGATTGCTCCTCCAATGAAAACGGAAAATGATTATAACAGTCCTGGAGAAAAGCACATTGAGTTTGGAATGAATCTTTCTGATCCTAACTATCCCGCAGAAAAATGGGTAATGCTGAATACTGATGCGCATATTCGCTCATCAATTTTTGGAAGCAATTCTATGACGATTATTATTAAGAATAACAAGTTGTTAACAGGTAATCTTGGTCGTGTATATTTTGTTGATTGGGATCAGCTAAGAGAGCGTAGCCGTACTGTGAATTTTTTGATTATGGGCGAAGAATAAGGGGGGATACCTATGATTATTGCTCCTTCATTATTAAATAGTAAATTATATGAATTTGAAAAGAATCAAGAGATTTTTCAAAAAAACGGTATTACTGAGCTTCATATTGACGTAATGGACGGAAATTTTGTTCCTGATCAAGCAAATGGTCCTAAATTAATTAGAGATATTCGACCGTTATCAAATCTATACTTTGATATTCACTTGATGATTTCTTCTCCAGAAAGAAAAATTGAAAATTATTTAGATACTGGGGCAGATGGTATCACTTTTCATATTGAAGCAACTAGTGATTCAATGTATATTGTCAACACTTTAAAAAATGCAAATATTGATGCTTCTGTTGCAGTTAATCCTGGAACTTCACTTAATGCTATTGAGGAATTACTACCCAAAATCAATAGAGTATTAATTATGACTGCTAACCCAGGCAGATCAGAGGAGCAATTTCACTTAGAGTGTTTAGAAAAATAAAAAACTTAATCGAATTAGAAAAGATAAAGGATATAAATTTGTTATTCAGTCCGATGGTAAAGTAGATAATAAAGTGATTACTTCACTAAAAGAGTCAGGTTGCGATCATATTGTTTCAGGGGGTTATATCTTCAATCACAAATCACCCGGTCGTCAAATTCAAAATTTAATAAAGGAACTTGATAAATGATGACCAATTCAACATATAGAAATTACGTCTCGATTCTTAAAGAACTTAACATGCATCAAGAAGAATTAGCGTTGTATAATTTTGGAAAAATAAATAATCTGATTATAAATGCTAATCATATATTTTTACTAGGAGCAGGGAGATCTGGTTGCGTAATGAAGATGTTTGCTAATCGTTTAAATCATCTTGGGCTCAATGTGAGTATTATTGGAGAAGTTACCGCTCCACCAGCTAATAAAAATGATGTCTTAATATTAAATTCTTCATCTGGCGCAACTGATCGATTAATTGTTACTGCTAAAAAGGCAAAAAAATAGGTGTTACAATTATATTGATAAGTTCACAAACGAATACGGAACTTTATAAAATAGCAGACGAAGCCATTATTTTTTCTGCAAATAGCAAAAGTTCTGCAGATAATTCATTATCACGACAACCGATGGGCTCATTATTTGAACAGACCAGCCTTATCATTTGTGATGCTATTGTAATTTCTTTAAAAGAAATGCTTGAAGAAACTAATCAAACAATGAGTAAACGACATGCAAATTTAGAATAATTTATAATTATAAAATAGTTAAAGATCGATAAGTAATGATTTCATTGCTTATCGATTTTTATTTATAAAAAAGATTGTAAACGTATATTTTGATATATAATAAGTGATAAAACGAGAGATCAGCCTATAAAAATAAATTTTCTGTTATCGAAATTGTGCTCAATTATTCTTGATAACGCTTACAGATCACTTTACTATAGTTACATAGAAGGGAGTGATAAGTTGTTAAATTATAAAGTTAGCTTTCTGGTGAGTGAACCGAGAACGCTAACTAGAAAAGATGCTTTAAATTTGTCAGAACTATCACTTTCAGAATTCAATAAACAAATCAAAGAGCTAAGCGAAAGGAGCTATCGTTTATTAGATCACATAATAGAGTATAAAGGAAACCTAATAATGTCATCTACAGTTGTTGAACATTGGACCGATTTATATTTCGATTCGAGTGAACAAGAAATCATTTACTCTAAATTAGAAAGACAGTTGATGATAACCCTTCTATCTTTTTCAAACATCAGCTGTAACTCGATATTTGAACTACAATTATTTTTTGATGTTAGCAAAAATACCATAGTAAATGATATAGCGGCCCTAAGAAGTGAATTGGAGAAAGAAGACTTAGACCTTACCTACAGCCGAGCGAAAGGCTACCAGCTTAAAGGTGATGAATTAACTGTTCGTTCTTTTGCTTTTGATAAAATGGGTGACTTATTGAAGTTACAGAATGGGGAGCGTTTGTTATACAAGGGGTTAACCCAAATAAGTAATGACTACTACGCTAAAGTCAGACTTAGTTTTGACACCATCATTCAAAATAATCACTTAAAAATTGTAGAAACTCGTTTTAATAAATCGCTTTACTTTGTGGCTTATTTATTACAGAGAAGTAAATATAATAACTGCCATTTTACTCAAGCCGATAAGAAATTAATTTCATCAGTTAGGTTATATCATTCTTCAAAGATCTTATTAGACAATGTAGAGAATATAAAATCTTATGATGAAGAAAAATATTATTTCACAATTTTACTTTTAATTATTTGTGAAAAAATTCCTAAATCAAATGGATTTGATTTTCTCTATCAGTGCTCAAAAGAAATTATTAATGAATTTCAAAGAATTTCTGCAGTTGAGATTGAAAATTATGACTATCTTTTAGAGAGTCTATATCAGCACTTAGTTCCTGCTTTTTTTAGAATTAAATTTAATTTTTATATTTCTAACCCACTACTAGAGGAAGTATTCAATCAATATAATGATCTTTTCAATATATTGAAGGTTGCCTTAGAGCCTTTTAGGCAAGTTTTAAATAAGCGGATTCCAGATAATGAAATTGGTTTTTTTACAGTGCTTTTTGGCGGACAGACGCAATCAAAATATTCTAAGCAAAGTTTAAAAGCAGTTATTCTATGTCCCAATGGAATTAGTTCATCGGTTATTATGCGAGCTGAACTTCAAAGCATGTTTCCTGAAATTGAGATGATTAATTCTGAATCGATTAATGATTTTGAAGGATTTTTAAAAGACAACGATAATCATAGTGAAGTAGACTTAGTCTTTTCAACTGTTCCCATCAAGTTAGATAAAAAAGTGTTTGTTGTTAAACCTTTAATGACAGAGATTGAGAAGTATGAATTAATTGAAGAAGTCCATAGTGAATTTAATTTTAAATCAGCTAAAATGCCAACGGTTGTCGATCTATTAGATACGATAATGCCATACATATCACTGAATGAGGGTGTCACTCGAAGCAAGTTAATTAGTATTATGCGCAATAAAATAAATAAATCGATTTCTAGAAATACTGACAGACGTCCCCAACTGTCTGATTTGTTAACGGACGATATGATTCAATTTAGCGATGAAGACTTAACCTGGCAAGAGGCGATAAAGTTATCGGCATTACCCCTATTAAATAAGAATTCTATTGAAGATAGGTATGTTGAGGCAATCATTAATCGGACTTATAAATATGGTGAATTTATATATCTCGGGAAAGGCATCGCTTTACCTCATGCGCGCCCCGAAGAGGGGGTAAACAATATAGGAATGACACTTCTTTCTTTGAGAAATCCTATACATATATTAGAAAATAGAAAGAATCCGATCTATATATTAGTTTTCTTAGCAGCAATTGATGATAAGTTTCATTTAAGAGCCTTAGCAAAATTAACAGAAATTTTAAATGATCAGCATACTTTAGAAGAATTGTTCGCAGCTGAGGATAGTCAAGCAATTATTGAATTAATAAAACGAGAAGAAATGAAAGGGTAGATGTTTTAGTGGATAAAAATCAATTGGCTCAAAAAATTGATCATACCTTATTAAAGGCAGATGCAACTGAGCAAGCGATTAGAACAGTTTGTCAAGAAGCGATTGATTACAATACAGCCTCAGTTTGTGTGAATTCCTATTGGGTTCCTATAGTGCATGAGCTTTTAGAAGAAACAAAAATCAATACAGTAGCTGTTGTAGGTTTTCCCTTAGGAGCTATGTCGACTGAAAGTAAAACATTTGAAGCTAAAAATGCTATCGATAATGGTGCAGATGAAATTGATATGGTTATGAATATTGGACAAATGCTCAGTGGAAATTATGACGAAGTTCTAAATGATATTAAATCTGTAGCTGATGTTGTTCATGACAGCGACAAGGTACTTAAGGTTATCCTTGAAAATGCACTTATTGGAAAAGATTTAATTGAAAAAGCATGTCATTTGGCTGAAGAAGCTGGTGCTGATTATGTCAAAACCTCTACTGGTTTTAGCACATCTGGAGCTAAGCTGGAAGATGTCGAATTAATGAGAAAAAGTGTAAGCCCCCATGTAAAAATAAAAGCAGCGGGTGGAATAAGAGATAAAGAGACGGCAATAAAAATGTTAAAAGCAGGTGCAGACCGTCTGGGATTAAGTAGTACCCTTACCATTTTGGCTGAGTAATTATAATCCTATAAAAAATATTTATAAATAGAAATTATAAAAAGGAGAATGTACATGTTTTCAAAAGTTGACAGTTTGGCTGTAGACACTATTCGTATGTTGAGCTTAGACCAGGTCGAAGAAGCTGGAGCAGGACATCCAGGAGCGCCTCTTGACCAAGCACCTATGGCTCATGCTTTGTGGACAAAACATTTAAGAGTTAATCCAACTAATCCTAAATGGTTTAACAGAGATCGCTTTGTTTTATCTTCAGGACATGGCTCTCCGTTAATTTATTCGTTATTACATTTAGCTGGTTTTAATTTATCGATAGATGATCTAAAACACTTTAGAAAATTTAATTCAAAAACACCTGGGCACCCTGAAGTTACCCATACAGAAGGTGTTGAAGCAACTACTGGTCCACTTGGGCAAGGAGTAGCAAATGCAGTTGGTATGGCTATGGCAGAAGCTCATTTAGCAGCAATGTTTAACCGGGATAACTATAATGTGGTCGATCACTATACCTATACAATTTGTGGGGATGGCGACCTGCAAGAAGGTGTTTGCCAAGAAGCATCTAGTTTAGCTGGGCACCTAAAATTAGGGAAACTAATCGTTCTCTATGATTCTAATGATGTTCAACTCGATGGGCCAACTAATATGGGCTTTACTGAAGATATTGAAATGAAGTATAAAGCTTATGGATGGCATTATCAACGTGTTGAAGATGGAAATGATATGGAGGCTATCAATAAAGCCATTGAAAAAGCTAAGGCTGAAACCGATAAACCTTCTATTATTGAAATAAAAACAATTATTGGATACGGTATGCCGAATGCAGGCACATCTGATGCCCATAGTGATCCTATTGGAGCGGAAGGCGTTGCTTATACTAAAAAGCAATATCACTGGACACACGATGAACCTTTCTATGTTCCAGACGAGGTTTACAATGTTTATAAAGAAAATGTTGAAAATCGAGGCAGTCAAGCTGAAGAAGAGTGGAACAAATTATTTAAGGGCTATCAAGAAGCTTATCCAGAATTAGCTGAAGAACTAAGTGCAAGTATTAGAAGAGAATTACCAGACAATTGGGCAGATGAAGTGCCAAACTATGAAGTTGGTGATTCAGAATCTACCCGCGATACCAGCAGTCGGATTATAAATGGCATCGCTGAGAAAGTTTCTACATTCTGGGGAGGCTCGGCCGATCTCTCTAATTCTAATAAGACAATGATAAAATCAGCAGAAGCATTTACTCCAGATAATTATGAAGGAAGAAATATTTGGTATGGTGTTCGTGAATTTGCCATGGGTGCTATCTTGAATGGGATCTTATTACATGGAGGCACTTGGTCTTATGTAGGTACTTTCTTTGTATTCTCTGATTATCTGCGCCCTGCAATTCGTTTGGCTGCTTTATCTCAAATACCAGCTATTTATGTATTTACCCATGACTCTGTTATTTTAGGATTTGATGGAGCCACACACGAACCTATTGAACATTTTGCAAGTTATAGAGCTATGCCAAATCTAACAACCTTCAGACCTGCTGATGCTAACGAAGCTGTTGCAGCTTGGAAATTTGCTATGGAATCTGAAGACCGTCCGACTATTTTGGCTTTATCTAGACAGGCACTTCCAGTATTAGAAGGAACTGTTAAATATGCTCAAGATCATGTTGAAAAGGGTGGTTATGTGATTTCTCCCGCTGAAAGTAAAGATTATGATGGAATAATTATTGCCAGCGGTTCAGAAGTTTCATTGAGCATTGAAGTCCAAAAACAATTAAAAGAAGATGGAATTGATGTAAGCGTAGTCTCAATGCCAAGTACTGATTTATTTGATTTACAAAGTGACGAATACAAGGAAGCAGTATTACCAAGTAAAATCGAAAAACGTTTAGTAGTGGAAGCAAGTAATGATCCAGGTTGGGCAAAATACTATGGGTCTAAAGGCAAAGCGTTAGGTATTGAAACATTTGGAATTAGCGGCGACGGCCAAGAAGTTTATGAATCATTTGGTTACACCGTTGATAAAATTGTTGAAGAATATAAAACTTTGTAATTAAAAGGGAAGTATCGATATATCGCATTATAGATTTTCTATAATGCGGTGTATTGGAAAAAGGTGAAGGAATGCTTACAGATTTAATAACTGAAGAAACAGTACAAATTATAGATAAAAAGGTTAATTGGAAGGAAGCTTTTGAAATATTAGCTGCCCCTTTAGTTAAAAATGGGTCTATTGAGCCAAGGTATATCGATGCGATGATTAATCGGATTGAAGAATTAGGTCCCTTTATTAATTTAGGTAAGGGGATTGCAATCCCACATGCTAGACCTGAAGATGGGGTAACCAAAAAAGCAATGGGCTTGCTAGTGCTGAAAGAGCCAATTTATTTACTTGATCGTGATGATCAAAAGATCGACGTATTATTTTTAATTGCGGCAACCGATAATGAAAGCCATCTTGAAGCATTGCAGGAATTAACCATTTTTTAAGAGATGATGAAAATATCTCGAAATTAAAGAAAATTGAAAATTATAGTGATTTTAAAAATATTGTAAGTGAAGCAAAAGGAGAATGATATTATGTTAAGAATTATGGCAGTTTGTGGATCAGGACTTGGAACGAGTTTTATGGTTGAAATGAATATTCAATCGATTCTTAAGGACTTAGGAGTTGCTGATCAGGTAACAGTTTCTCATACTGATTTGGGTAATGCGTCTGCTGGCGATGCCGATGTGTGGATCGCAGGTAAGGACTTAGAAAATTCCGTGCAACACCTAGGTGATGTTCGTATTTTGAACAGCATTATTGATATGGATGAATTAAGAACAGTTATCGAACAAGTCATTGAAGAAAAAGGGATAAAATAGTAGTTAATTTATTAATAATAAATACTTAATGATAGGAGTAGAAAAATGAATAATGCATTACAAGTTATCATTGATATAGTCAGTACTCCGGCTATTTTAGTGGCGCTGATTGCTGTTTTAGGTAATATTTTACAAGGCAAATCAGCTACAGACGTAGTGGTCGGTGGTATTAAGACATTTGTTGGTTTCTTAATTGTTACAGCGGGAGCTGGCGTCATTGAATCTTCCATTGTTCCATTTGGGGACTTATTCCAACATGCCTTCAATATGCAAGGTGTTGTTCCAAATAATGAAGCTATTATTTCAGTTGCTTTACAAAATTACGGAACCAATACCGCTTTAATTATGTTGGCGGGGATGATTTTCAATATTTTAATTGCTCGCTTTACTCGTTTTAAATATATTTTCTTAACCGGTCATCATACCTTATATCTGGCATGTATGATTGCTATTATTATGACTGTTGCCGGCTTTAGTACAATGCCTTTAATTTTATTAGGTGGTTTAGCTTTAGGGATTGTTATGGCACTATCTCCAGCCATTGTACAAAAATATATTGTTCAATTAACTGGAAATGATAATGTTGCTTTAGGTCACTTTAGTTCTACTGGATATTGGTTAAGTGGTTTCATTGGAGAAAAATTTGGTGATAAATCAAAATCTACCGAAGATATTAACTTCCCAAAGAGTTTAGCCTTCTTACGTGATAGTACAGTAAGTATTGCTTTATCTATGATGATCTTCTATATCGTAGTTTCTTTATTTGCTGATTCTTCCTGGGTAATGGAAAATCTTAGCGATGGTAAAAACCCTTATGTTTGGTCTGTGATTCAAGGTGGTACTTTTGCTGCTGGTGTTTCTGTAATCTTATCTGGTGTCCGTATGATTCTTAATGAAATTGTTCCTGCCTTCAAGGGTATTTCAGAGAAACTCGTTCCAAATTCAAAACCAGCTTTGGACTGCCCTATTGTATATCCATATGCTCCAAATGCTGTTTTAATCGGTTTTGTATCTAGTTTTGCTGGTGGACTTTTAAGTATGGCACTCATGATTATTACTGGTACAACAGTTGTCTTACCAGGCGTTGTGCCTCACTTCTTCTGTGGTGCTACATCAGGTGTATTAGGCAATGCATCAGGTGGGGTCCGTGGAGCAGTTTTAGGTTCCTTTATTCAAGGTATTTTAATTAGTTACTTACCAATCTTCTTAATGCCTGTCCTAGGAGACTTAGGATTCGCTGGGTCTACATTCTCAGATGCAGACTTTGGTGTTTCTGGTATCTTCTTAGGTAACTTAGCAAACCATGGTGGAACAACTGCAGTTACAATTGGTATCTTTGCAGTTCTAGCTCTAATGTTTGTGATTACATATATGACTAAGAATAAAGAAAAAGCATAATATAAATTTTTAAAAGCAGTATTTTATTTCTGTAATTCTATAGTTAAAAACAGTCGAGACATATTATCGTTTTGTAGTGACCCCCAAAAGTTGGACTAAGAATTCAACTTTTGGGGGTTATTTTTATGTCTAAATATTCATTAGAATTTAAACTGAATTTAGTAGGAGACTATATTGCGAAAAAAGGAAGTTATCGAACCTTAGCTAATAAAGCAGGAATAGATCCTTCTATTTTACGAAGGTGGGTTAATAACTATTATGAATTTGGTGTAGATGGTTTAAAGAAAAGGCGGACTCAACAGGTTTATACTGTTGAATTCAAATTAAATGCGATAGAATTGTATGAAAGTACGGAAATGAGTTATCGCGAATTGGCCAATTCATTAAACATGAATAATCCAAGTCTAATCGCTAATTGGCGAAGAGCTTATCATGAAAGAGGACTTGATGGCCTTTCCGCGAGGAAAGGAAGGCCACCTAAAGTGTCTAAAAAGAAATCACAAATCAATCAAATAAAGGATAGCAGCGAAACCAATCAGTTAAGTGAAGCAAAAATAAAGGAACTTGAACAACGGATTACGGATTTAGAAATTGAGAACAAATTTTTAAAAGGATTGAGGAGACGTGTGGCTCAAAGAGTCAAGCGAGAAAAGAAGAAATAGTGACCGAAATCACACGTCTCCATGATGAAAAATATGCTTTAAAAGATATTCTTAGCGTTTTAAAGTTTCCTAAATCGACCTACTTTTATTGGAAAAATAAAGATGAGGAAATTGATAAGGATGCCGATTTAAAAGAGGAAATGAAAGACATCAGAGAAACCCATAAGGATTATGGTTATCGAAGAATGCGAGCTGAACTGCTTTCCCGTGGTTATAAGGTCAGTAAAAACAAAGTTCAACGCCTAATGAAAATTATGGGGATACAGGTCACTAGCTATACTAGAAAGACAAGAAAATATAATTCCTACAAAGGAACGATTGGAGAGATAGCGCCAAATCGTATCAACCGGCGGTTTGATTCGACCATTCCTTATCAAAAAATAACAACAGACACAACAGAATTTAAATACTACTATGCCGATGATTCTGGGAATTATCAAACTGGAAAACTCTATTTAGATCCTTACATGGATCTATTTAATCGAGAAATTATTTCTTTTAAGATAACACATCAGCCTAATGGACAAAGCATGTTGGAGGGGCTACAAGCTGCCATTGAAGCAAGTAAATTATGTCCATACAGAAGAACCTTTCATTCTGATCAGGGCTGGGCCTATCAAATGAAAAGTTACACCCGGCTCTTGAAGGATCACCGAATTTTTCAAAGTATGTCTCGTAAAGGAAATTGCTTAGATAATTCGCCAATGGAGAATTTCTTTAGTCTACTAAAACAAGAAGTCTACTATGGTCGGACTTATCATTCCTTTGAAGAATTAGCACAAGCGATTGAAGATTTTATAATCTATTACAATGGTGAAAGAATCAAAGAAAAATTAGATTTTAGGAGTCCTATAGAATTTCGTCTTCATCACGCTTCTTTCGCCGCTTAATGATTACACATAAACTTTAAACTTATCAAGAGCCGCTACGCTCTTCCTCTTGACAAGTTTAAATTTCTGAGTAAATGTGTCGGCAAGAAATAAGCAAGAACTGTAAGCAACAAAAAGAGCTGGCCAAAGGCCAACTCACTATATATAAAGTCCAACTTATTGGGGTCACCATATTTCGACTGTTTTTTATGGGAATTATTTTTCCCATTCTACTTCTCACTCCATGATCCCTTCCGCTAGTTCACTATCTATAATTAAATCGGTCACCAGTTTAGGCTGCTGAAGAATAGCTTTAAGACTTGCAATTTTTTCCTTACCACTTGCTAAAAGTATAGTTTGAGGAATAGCTTGAAGGTCTTTTATTTTGAGTCCAATCATTTTTTCAGCTAAGGAAATTTGAACTGGTTTGCCCTTGGAATCATAAAAAGAGGCTAAGATATCGCCTACTGCACCTGATTGTTGAATTTGCTTAGCTTCTTCATTGGAGATATATCCTAATTGGCGGATTGTAGAATCACTTGTGGGATTTCCGATACTTACAATGGCGACGTCAACATCCTTTCCTTTTTGCATAACTGATCTTACCAATTCTGAAGAAGAGAAGGCTTGGTAAACAGTTGGGTTTTCTGCAATAGCTGGTGCATAAAAATAAGTGGGTTCGCAATGGTATTTTTCAGCCAATTGAAAAGCCAAATGGTTAGAATGATATTTTATATCATTGATGCCAATACCTCCTATTAAAGGAACTACACTATGAATCGGGGTGTCGATATAACTTGCTGCTTGCACGTATTCATAAACCGTTGTCCCCCAGCCAATCCCTATGTTGCGATAAAGTTGCATGTTCTTTTGGACAAGATCACTGCATAGTTGCCCAATAGCCTCTTTAACATGGTTGGAATTGTTTTTACTTGGAACAATAAAAACCTTATTCAATCCATAGCTTTCTTCAATTGTTTCACTTAGTTTGGTGAATGAGGGCATCTTATGTTGGATAGAAATGCGGACAATACCACTCTCTTTGGCTTCTTTTAGGAATTTAGCCACAGTAGGACGTGAAATCCCTAGTTCTTCGGCAATTTGTGTTTGTGTTTTTTCCTTTTCGTAGTAGAGAATAGCAGTTTGTAAAATCAAATCTTTGCGGTCGTACATGGTTCAACCCTTTCTATTTGACAATTGATTCTTTCTTTAATTTTATCAAATGTAAAATATATTATCAATTGTAAATCGTTTGTTGACTAAAGTGAGATGAAACGCTTACAATACAAGTGAGAATTGAATTTATAGAAAAGGAGTTAGACAATATGAAGGTTGATTCAAAAGAACTATTACTTGACGCTAAGAAAAAGGGCTACGCCATCCCGGCTCCTAACTTTATTGACCTGGATTCAGGGCGTGCTTATGTTGAAGTGGCAGAGAAGCGTGGCCTCCCAGTGATTTTATCCTATGCTCAAAAGCATATTGATATTATGTCTTTGGAAGAAGCCGCTTTAATTGGTAATTTCCTGGCTGAAAAGGCTAATGTTCCTGTGGTGCTCCACCTAGACCACGGTTTTGATAAAGACTTTATCTTTAAGGCGATTGATTTAGGCTTTTCTGCAGCCATGATTGATGCTTCGGAAGCCAGCTTTGACGATAATGTCAAAATAACTAAAGAAGTGGTTGACTATGCCCATAAATATAATGTTCCCGTCGAAGCTGAATTGGGTCACGTGGGCGCTAACGACTTGTCCGAAGCTCGTGCTCTAACGGATTCAGTCTATACCGAGGCCAAAGATGTGGTCCGCTTTGTTGAGGCAACAGGTGTTGATTCCTTAGCGGTTTCAATTGGTACTGCACATGGTGTTTATTCAGGGAACCCAGAAATTAACTTTGACCGCCTAGAGGAGATCAACCAAGCCACCGATATTCCTTTAGTTCTACATGGGGGCTCTTCCTCAGGTGATGAGAACTTAAAGAAATGTGCGCAAAAAGGGGTCGCTAAAATCAACATTTACACAGATTTCATTGTAGCGGCTTATGAAGCCATTAAAAAAGAAAAACTTGCAGGCTATGTGGAACTGAAGAAGACTGCTGATCAAGGCATGAAAGAAGTTCTTGACCATTATTATGATGTCTTTGAAACCGATCATTATAAGGAAGGAAAATAATCCATGGCTAAAACACAAGTAAAGTCTCCATTTTTCATTTTTAATCCCAAATCATTCTTATACGGCGAGGAACTTTTAGAACTGGCTAAAGTAGCTGACCAAGAAGCCGAAAAGCACCCAGAAATTTCAGTATTTGTGACTTGCCCTTATGCTGATCTCGCGGCAGTTTCCCAAGCTACGGAACATATTATTGTCTCCGCCCAACACCTGGACGGTATTGAAGCTGGGAGGGGAATGGGGAAAGTCCTCCCTGAGTCCCTCCAAGCCGCTGGGGCCAGAGCGACTTTCTTAAATCACGCTGAGAATGCCATGACAATGGCCGAGATTGTCCAAGCCGTTCAACGGGCAGATGACTTAGATATTATTACCATAGTTTGTGCGGATTCCATGAAAGAAGCCCAGGCTCTAGCTACCCTACATCCTGACATTATTCTCTGTGAACCGACTGAGTTAATTGGGACAGGCCAAACTTCTGATGCTTCCTATATTGAATCAACTAATGAAGCTATAAAAGCCATTGATGAGAATATCCTAGTCATGCAAGCTGCGGGGATTTCAACCGCTGATGACGTCTACCGCACCATTGAAATGGGAGCGGACGGTACTGGTTGTACGAGTGGGATTACTAAGGCTGACAATTCCAAGCAAATGTTAAAAGATATGATCCAAGCGGCTGCCAAAACTAAATAGAAAGGAAGAGTAAGATGACTGTTTATAAAGAAACTATTAAAGTCCAATCAACTGGAGGGCAACCCACCTATGTTAACATCAGTGCCCAAGTGCGCCAAGCCATTGAAAACAGTGGTGTTCAAAATGGCATTTGTGCAGTGATTTCTCCTCATACCACTTGTTCAGTCTTTTATGAAGAGTATGCTCATGATATGACTGATGATGGGATTGAATCTCTGCAAGCTGATTTTAATAATGTCTTAGAGAAGATTATTCCCTACCATACCAGTGCTGATACCTATATTTATCCAGGTGAGGAACATTATCAAGCGGTTGCTTCTTGGCCTAACGCAAAAGATTACTTGCCTAATAATTCACCATCAGACTTATGGAATGGTGATGCTCACTTAAAGGCGACCTTGATTGGATCTAGTCAAGTGTTTGATGTGGATGAAGGCAAATTAGGAGTGGGCTCAACTGGCCATATCTACTTTGCTGATTTTGATTGTGCAAGACCACGTAAGAGAAAATGTGTGATTACAGTGATGGGTGAATAATTATATAGCAGGAAGTGGTCAAAATGGGTGCTCCTTATCGTTTAGCCTTATATGAAAAAGCTTTACCAGACCATTTTAATTTAAAGGAAAAGCTAATTCTCGCTAAAGACATGGGCTATGATAGTTTAGAGATATGTATTGATATGAATGAACAACGTCAAGACCGTTTAAATTGGACAGATGAGACTTGGCAAAAGTTAAAAGAATTTTGTGAAGATGAAAAAATTGTCTTATACTCCTTATCACTCAGTGCTTTAAGAGGATGTCCTCTAGGGAGTAACGATAAAGAAAAAGTAATAAAAGCCTTTACAATGCTAGAGAAAGCTTTATCTATTGCTAGCCATTTAGATATCACTACCATATTAGTGAATGCTTATGATGTCTATGAGGAAGAATCGACTGAAGAAACCCAGCAACGGTTTATTCAAAATATGAAGTATTTTTCTACACTTGCAGGTGATAATCAAGTTGTGATAGCTATCGAAAATGCAGAAATGCCTTTTGCTGATACGGGGGCTAAAGTCAATCGCTTAGTAGAGAAGATTGGATCCCAGTGGGTGCAAATTTATTATGACTTTGCTAATACCTTCAACGCTTTAGAGGCGAATAAAAAACTCATTCGAAATGATTTTGAATGCTGTAAAAACCAGATTAGACGTTGTCATTTAAAGGACTCTTTACCCGGCGATTACCGTCATGTTCCTTATGGAAAAGGACATGTAGATTTTGAGATGATAGCTGAATTATTGGCAGAAAATAGCATTAGTGAATTTACAGCAGAGCTATTTTGTCCACAAGGAGGTAACTGGGAGAGTTATAGTCGCGGGGCTAATGTCTTTTTAAGAAGTTATTTAGATGTAGCTTTTAATAAAAGAAATCGAAAATAAAATCAGGAAAATCATAGAGGTGAATAAGATGCAAGCGGAAGTTGGAGTAATTGGACTAGGGGTTATGGGCTATGGATTTGCTATGAATTTATTAGATTATGATTATCGTGTGGCTATTGTAAACTGGGAAAAGGAAGTGACTCAGAAAGTTTCTAGAGAGAATGAAGACAAGCCATTAATTGCTACTTATTCTTTAGAAGAATTTGTTACTAAACTCGAGCGACCTAGAAAAATAATAATGATGGTCAAAGCAGGAGAAGCAACGGATAACACTATTAATCATTTACTACCACTTTTGAATGAGGGAGACGTTCTTGTTAATGGCGGTAATACTTATTTTAGAGAGACTGAAGCCACTGAAGAAAAAGTGAAAACATATGGTATACATTATATTGGCATGGGCGTTTCGGGTGGTGAAGAAGGCGCTCGCTATGGCGCTGCATTGATGCCTGGTGGTAGCCAAAGGGGTTATGAACTTTGTCAAATGCAATTAGAAGCTTTAGCAGCTAAGGCTCCCCAAGATGGAGAACCTTGTGTTGCTTACATGGGTGAAGGTGGCGCGGGACACTTTACAAAAATGATTCATAACGGAATTGAATATAGTGATAGTCAATTAATTGCAGAAGGTTACTGGTTACTCCGTTACTATTTGAAATTACCGGTTAATGAAATTGCAGATCTTTTCCGTGAATGGGATAAGGGAGAATTAAAAAGTTATTTAATAGGGATAACCGCTAATATTTTAGATCAATATGATGAAGATGGTAGTCCGATGATTGATGTTATCCTAGATGCTGCTCGCTCAAAAGGAACTGGTAAGTGGGCCTCACAAACCGCTTTAGATATGGGACAACCCCTTACAGTTGTCACCGAGGCCGTTTTTATGCGTTATGTTTCAGAGCTCAAACAGCAACGTTTAAAGGCAGCCAATATCTTAAGTGGGCCACAAGTTCAATTCGATGGTGATAAAGGAAAATACATTGAAAAAATTAGACAAACCCTATATTTTGCTAAGATTATTTCCTATGCTCAAGGCTTTTCCGCTTATCAGCTAGCAGATGAATCTTATGGGTATGAGCTTAATCCTAAGGAAATTGCTAAAATATTCCGTGCTGGCTGCGTAATTCAGGCGGAACTATTAGATAAAATAGCCCATGCTTATGAACGGACAAGTGATTTGGAAAATATTTTATTGGATGATTATTTTGCTAGTGTAACGAATGAATATCAGACAGCAATTCGACAAGTAGTTAGTGATGCAATCATGAATGGCTTTTCAGTAAATGCTATGGCATCAGCTATTGGTTACTTTGATAGCTACCGTAATGAGAATGTATCTGCTAATATGGTCCAAGCACAACGCGATTACTTCGGTGCTCATAGCTATCAGAGACGTGACAAAGAAGGTAATTATCACTATCACTGGGACGAGGCTAGAGAAGAGAGACTATCATAATTTCAAAAAGAAAATCACTATGAAACTAAGCTATCACTTTGTACTTGAAAAGTAAAAGGAAAGAGAAACTTAGTTAAGTAGTGATTTTTTAATTGTTTTTTGCGTCATTAATGATTTTTAAGCTCCGATCTATAGTGTTTTTTCTTCCTTAGCATTGTCGGCAATAATATTGACATAAAGAATATCTAAGAGTGTTGAATAAACTACTCGCGACGATAAATATTCGTTACGATATAGAGAATCTTCTATATATATAATTAAACTTTCATTGGCCAAGGCGATTAAATCTGAATCTGGGTTGCTAGTCATCACAACTATGTTAGCCCCCTGTTTACGACAGTGTTTGGCTATATTGAGGGTTTCTGGAGTTTTTCCGGAATGGGAGAATAGAAAGACACAGTCCTTAGAACTCAGTTTCATGGAATAAACCAGTTGCATATTGTAATCGAAAATATAATTACAGCTAAATGAGCTATGAATAAATTTGTGATAACCATCCAAGGCGACAATATTTGATCCTCCTTGGCCAAAAAAATGTAGAGTTTTGGATTGTTTAATCAGCTTAATAATATGATCGAGCTGATTTTCCTCCACGGTATCTAAGGCATTTTTAGGTTAAAAACATTAGCGGCGATAACCTTTTCCCCAACTTCTAGGGGAGAGTCTGAATTGCTTATTTTATGTTGATTTAATATATCTTGGTCATTAATTGTTTTATCTTCTTCAATATTTTGAGCAACGAAATATTTAAACTCTTGAAAGCCTTTGAAATTTAATTTTTTGACGAACTGAAAAACGGAGGATTGGGAGACACCAATCTTTTTAGCTAACTCAGATATGGTCATATTCAGCAATTGCTCATTGCTATGGGTCGTAAGAAATGTTGCAATCTTCTTTTCTGTTTGACTCAAATGTTGAAGATGAGTTTTTATTCTTTTTCTAAAGGCAAGGTTTTTCATTGAGCGTACTCCTCTAGCATTTTAATTATCAAAATTAATTATAACTCAAATGAGAAATAAAAAAAATTTATTTAAAACGTTTACAATAAAAAATATTCTGTATAATGATTATGTAAGCGTATACATGTATAGTCTTTCTATAAGAAGAACAGGGGTAATATTTTATGAGTAGTGAAAGCATTGTTGAGCAACTAGGGGAAGAGCAACTCCTACCTTTATATACAGTTAATGATATGAATTTTCTAGATAAGATGTCAGAAATATTACTTGCTAATAATCTACATTTTATCGAAATTACCTACCGTAGCCAACTCGCTTCTCAAGCGATTAAGTATTTGTCTGAAGCTAAACAGTTAATTGTTGGAGCTGGAACGGTACGTACTTTAGATCAAGCCAAAGACGCTATTGACAATGGGGCGGAATTTATTGTTACACCAGGTTTTTCAGATAGAGTTGTTGAATATTGTTTAAATAAAGACATTCCAATTGTTCCGGGTGCGGTAACTCCTTCTGAAATAATGAGAGCCCAAAATTATGGCATTGACATTGTGAAATTTTTCCCGGCAAATGTTTATGGTGGCTTAGATGCAATCAAAGCATTAAGTGGTCCTTTTTATGACATGAAATTTGTACCAACTGGAGGCGTTAACTCTAACAACTACCAAGAATTTCTTAGTTGTCCCAATATCTTTGCTGTGGGTGGTTCCTTTATTATTTCGGAAAAAGAAATAGCAAAAGATAATGGTCAATCAGCTAATCAAGCATTAAATCATTTAGTGACACAATTAAATTAGAAAAGGTAGGTATGTGTGATGACAGATTATAAAATAGCATTGGTTAATTCCAGTAGTTTCGGTAAATGGTTTCCAGAGCATATTGAAGCTTTAGAAAAAATTGGACCAGTGGACTCCTTCCGCTTTGATAATGACATTGATGGGAAAAGTCTAGCTGAGAAATTACATGGTTATAATTTAATCATTTCTTCTGTAACTCCTTTCTTTACTAAAGAATTCTTTGAAAATAAAGATGAATTACTCATTATTTCTAGACATGGTATTGGTTATAACAATATTGATCTTGATGCAGCCAAGGAACACGGTACTTTGGTAACTATAGTTCCTCCTTTAGTTGAAAGAGACACAGTGGCAGAAAATGCTGTTGCTCAATTATTAGCGCTCGTAAGACAAACTCTACCAGCGGCTCAAGCGGCTAAAGATAACAAATGGAAAGATCGCGCTCAGTTTATGGGACATGAACTTTCTGGAAAAAATGTAGGGGTTATCGGCTGTGGAAATATTGGTAGCCGAGTTGCTGAAATCTTAAAATATGGCTTTAACGCTAATCTCTATGTATGTGACCCCAAGGTAGATCCAGAATGGGTTGAGAAACATGGGGCAAAAGTCGTTGAGTTAGATGAATTATTAGCGAAAGCAGATATTATTTCCTTAAATGCTTCTCTTGATGAAGATAGCTACCATATCTTAAATGAAGAAGCCTTTTCAAAAATGAAAAAGGGCGTTTACATTACTAATACTGCTCGTGGGGCCCTGGTTGATGAAGAGGCAGTGATTGACGCTATCGAAGCAGGTATTGTACTTGGTTTAGCTACAGATGTGATGGAAGAAGAACCTGCTGATAATTCTCATCCATACTTTTCTAATGACAAGATCTTAGTAACCCCTCACATTTCAGCCTACACTTATGAATGTATTAAAGGCATGGGAGATAAATGTGTGGATGATATTCAAAAGGTTGTCAACGGAGAAGAACCTGGAGGCATCGTTTCACCAAAATAATGAATGATGATGTACTAATTTATTATGATCAGAAAAAGGGCTGGATGACAGTTTTTATTTATAGTCTATTTTTGCTAGCCTTGATATTACTGTTACTTTATTTCTCACTAAATCTATGGGTTAAAGCTTTAATAGCCTTTCTTTGCCTACTATTGGTCATTGTGATGTGTTTAATTATTAAACAAATTTTAGAGCATAAGCCCTTGTATCGGATTAATGATTCTTATATAGAAGATTGTAAAGAAGATCGACGCATTTACTATAAAGATGCTATCCAGCTTCAATTGGCGCCACAAAATAATTTTTTAACGATTTCGATAATCGCTAATAAAACTAATGATTATCAAACAATTTCTATTAGTGGATTTCATTTTAGAACAAAATTAATTAAACAGTATTGGCAGACACTAAAGCGTAAAGCCAGTCTTACTAATCCGAAAATTAAGATTAATGAATATCAGACATTAGAGAAAAAATTTGATAGGAGAAGAAAATGAAAATAGGAATGATTGGACTAGGCAAAATGGGAGCCAGTCTTGCAGAAAATATGAGCAACCACGGCGTGGAGGTTCTCGGTTATGATCAAAACCCAGGCAATCCGGGTTTGACACATGATAAGTTTACTAGGGTTACAAATTTAGATGAAATGATTGCTGGTTTATCTAAGCCGCGAGTAGTTTGGTTATTAGTTCCCGCTGGAGATATTACTAATTCAGTAATTGATGAAGTTAGTCAAAAGCTTGATCCAGGAGACCTTATCATTGATGGTGGCAATTCTTTCTTTAAAGATTCCATAGCTAATTATGAAAAACTAAAAGAGGATAATATTTATTTTCTTGATTGTGGGACTTCTGGCGGCATGTCGGGAGCCCTAAATGGCGGTAATTTTATGATTGGTGGCGATCAAGAAGCCTTTAAGATTGTTGAGCCTGTATTTGAAAAAATATCTTGGGAGGGTGGCTACCTATATACGGGGAAAGCCGGTAGTGGGCATTATCTCAAAATGATTCATAATGGGATTGAATATGGCATGATGGCTGCTATTGGCGAAGGTTTTGATGTTTTAGAACATTCTCAATATGAGTATGATTATGAAGCGGTTGCTAATTTGTGGAATAATGGCTCAGTTATTCGTTCCTGGTTAATGGAATTAGCAGCAGATGCCTTTAAGAAGGATGCTAAGCTCGAAGGAATTGAAGGTGTCATGTATTCATCTGGGGAAGGTAAATGGACTGTAGAAGAAGCTTTAGACTTACAGGTTTCAATTCCAGTAATTACTTCATCTCTAATGTCTCGCTACCGCTCATTAGAGTCAGATACCTTTAATGGTAAAGTTGTCTCTGCATTACGCAATAGCTTTGGAGGCCATGCTATGAAGAAAAAAGAAAATTAAAAATTAGTTATTTAAAGGAGGATGACATATGGATGTTACTGTAAGTATGTGGCAAGCCTTGGCAATTGCAGTTTGGGTGGCCATGGTTATGTCACGTTCAATTTTAGGTGGTGCCACGTTAACCCTTAGGTTCTCACCACTGATGACAGGTTTTGTGGTTGGTTTAGTATTTGGTAATGTTGCTGATGCGATGGTGATTACAGCAGCTATTCAATTAATTTACATGGGGGTATTCTCACCAGGTGGGCAAATGCCATCAGAACCATGTATTGCTGCAGCAATTGCTGTACCTGTAGCATTGCTAAGTGGTATGGGCCCTGAAGCGACTGTTGGTATTGCTGTTCCAGTCGGATTATTAGGTTCTTATTTATATCAATTTAGATTCTTTGTTAATACCTTTATTGCGCGGTCATTTATGGATAATGCTGCAAAAGAAGCAGATAGCCGTAAATTAACAATTTCTATTATTTGGTTACCAACTTTAGTATCGTTCTTAATTTTTGTACCTTTTATGTTTATTGCATTGTATCTCGGCACTCCGTTAATTGCATCATTCGTTGAATCAGCATCAGGTACAATTATTTTCCATATCTTAGAAGTTATCGGTGGCGGTTTAGCAGCCATTGGTATTGCTGTGACAGTTTATGTTATCGGTAAGAAAAATTATATTCCTTTCTTCCTCTTGGCTTATTTCATGGCAGTAATGTTCAGTTCCTTAGAGATTACCATGGTTACTTATGCGATTTTGGGTGCTTTAATTGCCTATATCTTCGTAATGGCCCAAGGAAGCTCAACCGCAGGTATGGTTTCAGGTTCAAGCGCTGACGAAGATGATGATGACTATTAAGAAGGAGAAGATTGCTATGAATGAAATTAGAAAAGATAGTGCATTAGCTCCAGAAGTGATTACTGCAAAAGATGTTAATAAAGCATGGACACGATTTTATTTTGCTAATGAAATTCCCCATTCTTTTGACCGTTATATCTCTGGTGCGTTAATGTGGGGCTTAATGCCAATTTTGAAAAAATTATATAAAGATAAAGATGAACTTTCGGCAGCTTATCAACGCCACCTATTGTTCTTCAACACCCAGTTATCCTGGGGTGGCGGTACCATTACTGGTATCATGGCTTCAATGGAACAAGTTCGGGCTCAAGAGGTACACAATGGCGAAGAAATTACTGTATCCGATGACTTATTATATAACACAAAAGCAGGGCTAATGGGAGCCTTAGCGGGTATCGGAGACTCGATTGATTCGGGAACTATTCAGTATATTTTCATCGCTATTGGTCTTCCTTGGGCACAACAAGGGTCCGGGCTAGGGGCTCTGATTCCATTTATCTGTTTTGCTACTTATCAATACTTAATTGGTGCTTACTTTGCTCAAATGGGCTTTAAGCTAGGATGCTCAGCTGCTTCAGAAGTGATGGGCTCCTCTATGCAAAAAATCATTAACGGCCTGTCAATATTAGGATTGTTTATGATGGGGATTTTAGCAGGTAATTATGTAAAGGTTTCTTCAAGTTTACAGTTTACTCTTTCTGGAAAAGAGTTTGTTATTCAGGATATCTTAGATGGTATTTTACCAGGTCTATTACCTTTACTTACCGTAGCAGGAGTCTATTTCTACTTCCTTAAAAAAGAATTTAATGTGACAAAAGCTCTAATCGGACTGACTGTAATATTAGGTGTGCTAGCTGCGGTTGGTATACTTTAGGAGAAGTTATCTTATTTGTTTAAATATAATGATCAGGAGGAGATTAATTTATGGGAGAAGTTGTTTTAGCAAGAGTCGACGCACGTTTAATTCATGGGCAAGTATCCACTAATTTAGTTAATTCGACTGGAGCCAATGCTATTTTTGTAGCAGATGACCCTTCAGCACATGATGATTTTGCTAAAAATGTCATTATTAGTGCTGGCGGACGAACCGGACAAAAAATTCGCGTTTTAAAAGAAGAAGGTTCCGTTCGTTATTGGAAGGACCGTCAATATGACAACTATAAGGTGCTGTTCATGACTAAAACGATTGAAGCAGTGTATAAAATTATTAAAGAAGGCGTTCCAATTAAAAAATTAAATATTGGAGGTTTACCTCAACGTCCAGGTTTAACACCGATCATCAAAGAAGTAGCAATCAATCAAGAACAATATGATATGCTCAAAGAATTACGTGATGATTATGACGTAGAAGTCTATTTCCAAGCAATTCCTTCCTCCACTCGTGTGGAATTAAAAGATGTCGCTAATAAATTCGAGTAGAGGAGTTGATAAAATGGTTGGACTCTTATTAATAAGTCATGGACGTATGGCAGAGGGCATGATTGATAGCCTTGCTTTGATCGGTGGGGTTGATGAACATATTGATTATTGCTCTTTAGTAGCTGGTCAAGATTTTGAAACTTTTAAAGAAGATGTTCGCCAGTCTATCAAGGCGCTTGATAGTGGCGATGGGGTCTTAGTCTTTGTCGACCTATATGGGGCCTCTCCTTTTAATGCAACACTACAAATTTATCGAGAATTATTGAAAGAAAATATTCACATCCGTGTGATTACTGGTATGAATTTACCTATGCTACTAGAAGCTAATGCCATGAAATCAGCTTTGAGTCTTGGTGAACTTACCAATATGGTTTTATCAAGCGGTCAAGAATCCATTCAAGAACCAATTTCTGAAATTGTTAACAATGAAGTGGAAGAAGAGGGAGATGATTACTAATGGCGAAAGTATTAATTACACCGCGATCCTTTGCTAAATATAATAAAGAAGAAATTGTGCAACTCTTTGAGGAAGCTGATATTGAACCTATATTTAATGAAACAGGTACGATCTATACAGAAGAAAAACTTATTGAGTCAGTTTCAGATGTAGATGGAATTATTGTAGGTGTCGATCCAATCACGGAAAATGTGATAAACAATGCACCTAAGCTGAAAACTATTGCTAAGTATGGAGTCGGCATTGATAATATTAATGTTGAACTTGCCAAAGAAAAAGATATTACCATTACTCGTACGATAGGTGCTAATGCAAGTGCAGTTGCTGACTATGATTTCGCTCTATTAATGGCTGTTGCTCGTAGAGTCGTTGAGATTAATAATGCAGCTAAAGAAAAAATCGATTGGTCTAAGAAAATGGCCCTAGATATTTACGGCAAAAAAATCGGTATACTTGGCTTAGGTGCAACAGGGCGTGAAACAGTTAAACGCGCTCAGGGCTTTGCTATGGATATCTATGGTTATGATATCTATGAAGATAAAGATTATATTAAAGAAAACAATATTCACTTTACCCAAGATTTAACAACCATATTTAAAGAATGTGATTTTATTTCCATTCATATACCATTAACTGAAGATACTCATTATTTGATTAATAAGGACCTTTTTGCAATAGCAAAACCTAACTTAGTATTAACTAATACAGCTAGAGGAGGCATTATTAATGAAAAGGACCTTTATGAAGCACTAGCTAATAAACAAATTTTTGGTGCTGGAATTGATGCTTTTGAGCAGGAACCACTAGAAGATTCACCTTTACTAGGTTTAGAAAATCTAATTATTGGAACACATACAGCAGCTTCTTCTGTTGGAGCAAGTGAGCAAATGACTTTTCAGGCGACTCAAAATGTTATTTCAGAAATTCAAAGATAACATTCGTCTTGTATTAATAGAATGTGCGAATAAGGATGAAATGAATGTCAATAATACATAAAAATTGCATTATTTTCGATATGGATGGTCTTTTGGTCAATAGTGAAATTGTTTACCATGATGCCTGGCACCAAAGTTTTAATGACTTTGATATTGAAGTGCCAGATGGACTAGTTACATCCTGGATTGGCCAAAGCGCCCGTAATGTTCACGATAGTTTAGTAGCTATTTGCGGAAGTGATGAAAAAGCTAAAGAAGTTCGGTCCTATCGGGAAACCTTATTTTTAGATTTATTGCTAAAGATCATGTCCAATTAAAGCCCTATGCAAGGGATATTTTGGATTATTGTAAGGCGACATTTGATGCTGTTGGCTTAGGGTCATCAGCCCCTAATGTTAGGGGATATAAAATGCTAGAACACTTTGAGATTAGCAAGTATTTTGACCATATTTTATTTGCCCAAGATGTGAAGCATAATAAACCTCATCCGGAAGTCTATTTGAAACATTTGGATTATCACCAAGTTGATGCAGATGAAGCTCTGGTTATTGAGGACTCTATCGTGGGAGCTCAAGCCGCGAATAATGCTGGAATTGGGGTTGTTTTAGTGCCTGATAACGAATTTCCTAAATCTTCTGAACCACGACCAGACAATGTTTTACTTGAAGTAGATAACTTAAATGAAGTCATTAAATGGATGAAGGACTAAATAACTATGGAATTGAAGGATCTTATTGCCAGTTTTGGTATATTTCAAAGTCGGCGATTCTACAAAAAAGAAAAGTTTCGCTATTTACAAATGTTAGGACAAGAAATGAAAGCTTTAGGCTGGCCAACTAAATTTATTCATACAGAAAAACAAGTTCTACTAGAGAAAATTCCTGTGATCCATCTACTATCTGGTAATTTAGAAAAGGCAGATACGATTATAATGACTAATTATGATACACCGCTCAACTCTTTCTCATCAACGCAGTTTGCATTCATGGGACAGAGCAAGAAGTCCTTTGTTATCAATAGTCTGATATCCTTAGCTGTTGTAATTATTTGCTTTAGTGCTGTTCTCTTTTATTTCTATCCTAGACTTCAAGCTGATGGACTTATTAGTTGGAGTGGTTTATATTTTGTTCTTGCAGTAATGGTCAGTTTGTACTTAATCACTCGCTATCGGAGCGGATTTCCAAAGCAAAATAATTTGATTATCAACAGTTCGAGTATTATTTCTATGTTACTTTATGCTAAAGAGATAAATAGTGATAAAGTCGCCTTTGCTTTTATTGATCAGACTTTACCTTTAGAAGAAGTATTAGCAGTTATGCAACAGCTTCTAACGCATAAATGCCAAATTATCCACTTAGATGCTGTAGGAAGTTCGGGAAATCTTTCGGTGATTTCCGATTCTTATCTTGATTTAACTGATCGAATCGATTTACTAGGAAAATCTGAAACTGCTTATGCTGATTATCCTGCTGAAATTATGATCACTTCGGGAGAATATGAAGAAGGGAAGATCAGGGTTCGTAACCAGCTAGAAGATAATGATATGGAAGCTTTTGAAAGAAGACTTCAAGAAGCGAAAAGTTTGTTAAGTCAGATTGTTGAATAAAATAGAATTTATTATCCTATAAAAATAAACAATATAGTTTCCCTTAAGTTGGACTTGATGTTCTAACTTAGGGGAATTTTTAGGTTCTATAATATTTGGTGTTGATGGGAGCCAACGGCTCTTCATTGGCACCATTTTTTGATACACAAAAAGCCATGGAAGGCCTATACTGAAAATACAATCCAAAACACAGAAAGGCGGATTCCATGACTCAATCTAATTGTATACAAAATCTCTTTAATATAAAAGATGAAAATATTGAAATTGAAGATAAAGTAGTGGAGGAAAAGAAAAATAATATCATTCATAAGGTTATTTTTGGAACCTTAACTAACCATCCTTCTCACTGTTCCCATTGCGGACATATCAACGAATCACAAGCTGATATCGTTAAAAATGGATTTTATTCAAGCGATATCTTACTAACGACCATTAATGGAGGTCAACCCGTTACTTTGCGTCTTAAAAAGCAACGTTTCTTTTGTAAGCACTGCCAAAGGACTTTTAATACTGAAACCCCCATAGTGGCTATGGTGACCCCAATAAGTTGGACTTTATATATAGTGAGTTGGCCTTTGGCCAGCTCTTTTTTGTTGCTTACAGTTCTTGCTTATTTCTTGCCGACACATTTACTCAGAAATTTAAACTTGTCAAGAGGAAGAGCGTAGCGGCTCTTGATAAGTTTAAAGTTTATGTGTAATCATTAAGCGGCGAAAGAAGCGTGATGAAGACGAAATTCTATAGGACTCCTAAAATCTAATTTTTCTTTGATTCTTTCACCATTGTAATAGATTATAAAATCTTCAATCGCTTGTGCTAATTCTTCAAAGGAATGATAAGTCCGACCATAGTAGACTTCTTGTTTTAGTAGACTAAAGAAATTCTCCATTGGCGAATTATCTAAGCAATTTCCTTTACGAGACATACTTTGAAAAATTCGGTGATCCTTCAAGAGCCGGGTGTAACTTTTCATTTGATAGGCCCAGCCCTGATCAGAATGAAAGGTTCTTCTGTATGGACATAATTTACTTGCTTCAATGGCAGCTTGTAGCCCCTCCAACATGCTTTGTCCATTAGGCTGATGTGTTATCTTAAAAGAAATAATTTCTCGATTAAATAGATCCATGTAAGGATCTAAATAGAGTTTTCCAGTTTGATAATTCCCAGAATCATCGGCATAGTAGTATTTAAATTCTGTTGTGTCTGTTGTTATTTTTTGATAAGGAATGGTCGAATCAAACCGCCGGTTGATACGATTTGGCGCTATCTCTCCAATCGTTCCTTTGTAGGAATTATATTTTCTTGTCTTTCTAGTATAGCTAGTGACCTGTATCCCCATAATTTTCATTAGGCGTTGAACTTTGTTTTTACTGACCTTATAACCACGGGAAAGCAGTTCAGCTCGCATTCTTCGATAACCATAATCCTTATGGGTTTCTCTGATGTCTTTCATTTCCTCTTTTAAATCGGCATCCTTATCAATTTCCTCATCTTTATTTTTCCAATAAAAGTAGGTCGATTTAGGAAACTTTAAAACGCTAAGAATATCTTTTAAAGCATATTTTTCATCATGGAGACGTGTGATTTCGGTCACTATTTCTTCTTTTCTCGCTTGACTCTTTGAGCCACACGTCTCCTCAATCCTTTTAAAAATTTGTTCTCAATTTCTAAATCCGTAATCCGTTGTTCAAGTTCCTTTATTTTTGCTTCACTTAACTGATTGGTTTCGCTGCTATCCTTTATTTGATTGATTTGTGATTTCTTTTTAGACACTTTAGGTGGCCTTCCTTTCCTCGCGGAAAGGCCATCAAGTCCTCTTTCATGATAAGCTCTTCGCCAATTAGCGATTAGACTTGGATTATTCATGTTTAATGAATTGGCCAATTCGCGATAACTCATTTCCGTACTTTCATACAATTCTATCGCATTTAATTTGAATTCAACAGTATAAACCTGTTGAGTCCGCCTTTTCTTTAAACCATCTACACCAAATTCATAATAGTTATTAACCCACCTTCGTAAAATAGAAGGATCTATTCCTGCTTTATTAGCTAAGGTTCGATAACTTCCTTTTTTCGCAATATAGTCTCCTACTAAATTCAGTTTAAATTCTAATGAATATTTAGACATAAAAATAACCCCCAAAAGTTGAATTCTTAGTCCAACTTTTGGGGGTCACTACAGGCAGCTAATTGCTATATTTCTAAACCGCTAAAAACTGCGATTACTTTTGCTCTTAGTGAAACGATAGCGATGACTCTTATCGGTAAACAACACAATGTTTCTGTATCGACGGTGATTCGTCTTCTAGAAGAAAGAGGGAAAGCATTACTACCTAAATTTAATTATTTGCCCCAGTGCCTTTCTTTTGATGAATTTAAATCAGTGAAAAATGTTAGTGGCGCGATGAGCTTTATTTTTATTGATCCCCTAAACCATCGGTTAATTGATATTGTTGAAAATCGACAAAAGAACGAATTAATCCACTACTTTATGCGTTTTTCTTACAAAAGTCGACAAGCTGTCAAAATAGTTACGATTGATATGTATAGCCCTTATATTGAAGTTATCCGCGCTTGTTTCCCTAATGCAAAGATACTATTTGATCGTTTTCACGTTATTCAACATCTTAATCTGGCAATCAACTCCGTACGTATTCAACTGATGAATCATATTCGCTATCAATCACCACGTGATTATCGCAAATTAAAACAGTTATGGAAGTTACCTTTAAAAAATGAATGGGAACTTGACTATAAAAACTTATATACACATCGACTTTTTGACGGTCTCGTTTCAGAACAGATGATTGTCGATTACCTCATCAATTTATCTCCCGAATTGTCACGTACCTATACCTATGTTAATCGCCTAAAATACAGTATTTATACCCATGACATTCAGTCATTTAAAGACTTACTCATTGAAGTCAAGAAGTACACTTTTCCACGTAGAGTACGAACTATTTTTCAAACCTTAGAAAGATATCAAGAAGGTATTTGTGAAGCTTTAACGTATACTTTGTCTAACGGTCCAATAGAAGGAATGAACAATAAAACGAAACTGATCAAGCGCACAGGTTATGGCTACCATCGTTTTGATCATTTAAGAATACGTATAATAATGGCTTCTCGCTTGGTATGTAATGATTTCCAACCTCGTTCACTCACTTTTTCAGAAGCAGCATAATCTTTGTGGTATTTATTCATTATTTATAATATTGCTTTCTCACTCTCTGTCTTCGCCTACGGCGAAAAAATAAGAAACAAGAGGCCTTTTAATCGTACCCTTTTTCACCTATCAGAAGCTATTAAAAAATGCCATACCATTTCTGATATGACATTAATTATAAAAATTCCTATCAACACTATTTGACAGAGAACCAATTTTTATTAAAAGCATATAGTAGCATTCCTATCCATTATATAGTTTATATAATATATGATATCCATAGCAATTTTTAATCTTTACTATAATTTTAGCTATTAATAATTAAATAATAGTATCTAATAAACTTATAAGAAATGACTTTGTTCAAAAACGATCAAGTTTTAATTTTTATTAAAAATATAATAATTATCATCAGCACATTTCCGTATCGCTAAGGAAAATGTTAAAATGTAAGCGCTTAATATAAATAGTATAATGTAAAAAGAGTTATTTCCTTATCAATATAGAAAGGAGTCTTAGAATGATTAAGTTTCCAAAAGATTTTTTATGGGGAAGTTCAACATCGGGTCCTCAAAGTGAAGGTAGAGAAGCAGGAGACGGCAAGGGAGATAATATATGGGACTATTGGTATAAAATAGAACCGTTTAAATTTCATAATGAAATTGGGCCGGGTGAAACTTCTACATTTTATAAAAATTATAAATCTGATATAAAGTTACTAAAGAAAACAGGTCATACAATTTTTAGGACCTCCATCCAATGGGCACGACTATTTCCTAATGGAACAGGTGATATCAATGAAGAAGCCGTCAAATTCTACAAGGATGTCTTCCAAAGAGTAAAAAATGAGGACATTCAATTAATGGTTAATTTATATCATTTTGATATGCCAATGGAACTACAAAAGATTGGTGGCTGGGAAAATAGAGAAGTAGTCTACGCCTATCAAAATTATGCTCAAACTTGTATTGAGTTATTTAATGATTATGTTGATTATTGGATTACTTTTAATGAACCAATTGTGCATGTTGAGTGTGGCTATTTAAATCAATATCACTATCCTTGTAAAGTCGATCCCCAAGCTGCAGTACAGGTAGCTTATCATACTCAATTAGCTAGTTCGTTAGCTGTTAAGTCAGCTCATGATTTTAATAAAAATATTAAGATTGGGATTGTTTTAAATTTAACTCCTGCATATCCGCGGAGTGATCACCCTTATGATAAAAAGGCTGCTAATATAGCTGAACTCTTCCAAGCTAAAAGCTTTTTAGATCCATCGGTTAAAGGTGAGTATCCAAGAGAACTCATTGAATTATTAGAAGAACATAATTTACTTCCAAGTTACAACAAAGAAGACTTAAAAATCATTTCAGAAAATACTGTAGATTATTTAGGAGTTAACTATTATCAACCACTGAGGGTAAAAGCGCCAGTAAATGTTAGAAATAGCGATGCGCCCTTTAGCCCTGAATATTATTATGATACTTATGAAATGCCAGGTAGAAAATTTAACCCCTACCGCGGATGGGAAATATATGAACAGGGAGTCTATGATATTGCTATTAACATAAAAAATAATTACGGCAATATCCCTTGGATTCTGACTGAAAATGGTATGGGAGTTGAGGATGAGGATAGATTTAGAGTTGATGGGCAAATCCAAGACGATTATAGAATAGAGTTTATTCAGGGGCACTTGAAAAAACTGCATAGTGCTATCCAAGAGGGGGCTAATTGCAAAGGTTATTTGCTTTGGACATTTATCGATTGTTGGTCCTGGCTGAATGCGTATAAAAATAGATATGGCCTCATTGAATTAGATTTAAAAACACAGAATAGGATTGTAAAAAAATCAGGTGAATGGTTTAAACAACTAAGCGAAAATAACGGATTTGAGGAGTAGGCGTATACAATGAAGCTGGGATGTGCAATTTATCCAGAGTACCATGACTATTCGACTATTGAAAAGTACTTAACCAAGTTAAAAAAATTTGGATTTAAAAGAATATTTATTTCTCTACTACAAATAAACGATGCAGAAACTTTTACTAAGTACCAAAAAATTTTGGAGTTTTTAAATAATGAAGACTTTCAAGTTGTTGCAGATGTTAATCCAGATGTTTTAAATAGACTTGGGTGGAGTGAAGATTTAATAGGGAAGTTGAATAACTATGGAATTAATATCATTCGTTTAGATGAAGCTCCATCCTTAAAATACCTCGCAGAGCTCACACATAATAATCATGGAGTCAAAATTGAATTAAATATGTCAACTCATCCAGAAATTTTAAGAGAATTAATAGAGATGGGTGCTGATAAGAATAATATTACAGGAAGTCACAATTTTTATCCTAAAAGATATACAGGTTTATCAGAAAGACATTTTAAAGAGATGACTAAATTTTTTAGAGATTATGAGGTTGAAACATCTGCATTTGTTAATTCCCCATGTAGTAATGAGGGGCCGTGGCCTTTAGCCGAAGGATTATGTACTTTAGAAGATCATAGATATAAAAATTTAAATTACCAAATTAATTATTTCAAGGCTTTAGGAAATATAGATAATGTCATTGTTGCCAACCAATTTATGAGTGAAGAAGAGATGAAACTTCTAAGTGAAGCAGTTGAAAAACCGGTTACTTTTCAGGCTCAATTGCTAAATGATATTTCTCCTATAGAAAAAGAAATTGTGGAATCAATGCATGTTTATCGCGGAGATATTTCCCATTATGTGATTCGTTCGAGTAATAGTCGTGTCAAATATGCGAATTCAGATATCAAACCGATCAAGCAATCAAAACAGGTACATAAGGGGGACATCATGATTGATAATAACCTTTATAAACGATATAAAGGAGAACTTCAAATCGCCCTAACTCCTTTTGAAGTATCTGATAAGACTAATATCGTCGGACAAATAGATAGTGATTATATTCCATTACTTGAAAATCTAAAGCCATGGGCTAATTTTAAGTTTGATATGGGAAATGATATTAAATGAATGGAATAGCTAAAAATAGATGTAAGTATATTTTAGGAGATGATACTCATTTTAAGAAAAAAGGAGTGGGAAATCCTGAAAATTTTATGGAAAGACAGGAATCAATATACTAGTAGCCAAGAAATGGCCATGTTAATAGGTGCATCTGATAAAACTATTCGTAAATACACTAATTTTTTAAAGAGTAGTCTTAAAGGTCATGGAGCAGAAATTCAAGCCAAACAGGGTAATGGCTATCAGCTAGTCATTACTCAACCAGTTATTTTTGCTGAATTTCGTGAACGAGAAACTAAGAAACACGCTGATTATAAAATAGCGACCAATGTTGATGATAATTTCGATCGAAAAAAATATATCATTAATAAGTTGTTTTTAGAAAGCGTGATTTTAAAAAGGAATGAGATTGAGCAAGACCTTCATATTAGTTCAACAGTAGTGTTTAAATTGATTGCTGATATTCGTTCTTTACTAGCCGAGTACGACATAAGCGTTGTTAACACAAAAAAAGGGTTAGAAATAAGGGGGAGTGAATTAAAACAAAGGCAATTTCTAATAGATTATTTCTTCTCTAGAAAATTTAATTCATCTTTTATGATTAATTTACAGAATACAGTTTTTGATTCTTCGATTAATCTGGGAGAAATAACAGTTATCGTACTAGATGAGATACGTAATGCAGACTTATACGTATCAGACTTTGTCATTGAAAATTCAATTGTTCATATTGCCTTAATGGTTCAAAGATTAAGGAATGGAAATACGCTTATGAGACATTTACTTGATGATTTAGATAAGCAAGGAAAAAATTATCAGGTAGCAAAAAATATATATGATCGTTTAGTAAGATCCTTTCCAGATATTCGTATACCGGAAGTTGAAGCTGAGTATATATCTATTCACCTAATTTCAAGGAATAATAAAAAATTAAGCATCAAAAATACGGAAGTTGATAAAGAAATAAAAACAGCTATTAATAATTTTTCTGAATTAGTGAATGGAAGGATACAAAATGATTCCATACTTTATAAGGGGCTAGTTGATCACTTTAATCAATTATTAATTCGTTTACAAAATCAAATAGAAATTTCCAATCCAGTACTACGCGATGTTGAAAAATACTACAGTGAAGAATTAGCAATAACAAAAAAGAGCTTCCAATCGATAGCTGATATTTTAGACTACCCCATTAACGATAATGAATGGTCATATGTAACTTTACACATGATAGCGGCGATGGAAAGATATTCTAATAGTCAAAAAATACGCGTGCTTATTATGTGTGCCACTGGTGTTGGTAGTGCACAAGTTATGAAGAACCGATTGGAACGTGAGTTTGGAAATGCCTTATCCATAAGTAAAGTTATTAGCTATTATGAGTTGGATAAGAAGGTTTTAAATGAAGTAGATTTAGTGATCTCTTCTATAAATGTTGACGGTCTTTACTTACCTGTTCCGGTTATAAATGTAAGCGTTATCATAAATGACTCTGATATTAGAAATATAAAAAAATTTGTAAATATAAAGACAGATAATAAAAGAAAATTAAGTAATAGTGACCATAAATACGAAAATATTCAGAATGAATATGTTTTCTATAATTGTTTTAGCGAAGATCGATTTATTGTTACACATAAAGAAAACATAAATAAGGAAAAAATGCTTTCTCACATGATTGCACTATTGGAAGACAACCCTCAAACGAATTTTAATGAGATGTTTTTAAGAGAAATCAAAATAAGAGAAACGTATGGGCCTATTATCTTTAATAATATATTAGCTATTCCACATCCGACAAAGCCTTTAACTAAAGATGAAAAAATTGTAGTAGCGATTATAAAAAAGGGCCTATATTGGGATAGCGAAAACCCTAATATACGATTTATCTTTTTATTGTCTCCTTCGATTACCAATAATAAAAATATGAGGCAAGTAAGTAATTCCTTAGCAAAGATTATAGAAAATAAGAGCCTTGAAGATGAGCTTCTAAACATTAATAACTATAATGATTTTAAAAATATAATGCTAAAAATTTTAAGTTTGTAATAAGAAAGAGGTATATATATGAAAACGATTATGCTCGTATGTAATGCTGGAATGTCTACAAGTTTATTAGTCACTAAAATGCAAAAAGCAGCAGAAAAACTGGACCAAAATTTTGATATTTTTGCTATACCACTTTCTGAAGTAGAGGAGAATGTTGCTAATAAAGATATTGATGTCTTACTAGTTGGCCCTCAAGTGAAGTTTATGAAGAATGAATATGAAAAAGCATACGGAGACAAATTAAAAGTGGATTCTATTAATATGCAAGACTATGGGACCATGAATGGGGAAAAAGTTCTCAATGCAGCTATTGAATTAATGGAGAAGTAGCAAATGAGCGATGAACAATATCTACAAGACATCATGGGATTGATCATGTATTCAGGTGATGCTAAAGGAAAGGCTATTGAAGCTATACAGGCTGCCAAAAAAATAATTTTATCTTGGCAGAAGAAAAATTTAAAGAAGCAACTGTCTCTTTAAATACTGCTCATAAATCTCAAACTGGTCTTCTAACGGCAGAAGCGCAAGGAGAAAAATTGGATATCAATTTATTAATGATTCATGGACAGGACCATTTAATGACAGCTATCACTTTTATTGATCTCGCTAAAGAAATTGTCGAAGTCTATGAAAGAAAAGCTCAGGAAGCTAACTAGGTGGGTGTCATGCAAGTAGAGAGAATATACCATATAACGGCTGAAGCTTTCTTTTTGGAGCTGAAAAAATTAGCAATCAATGATTTTGAGGTGAATACAGGAGAAATTTTTCCTTCTGACCAGTCTCTAAAAGGATTAAAATACATAAAAAACTTTGGTAAGAATAATGCTAATCAGGCAAGAGTTGAAATAACAAAATTTGAACCATTTAAAATATACGAAAGTTTAATTAAGTCAAATAGAGGAAGCCAAGTGATCACTTATTCAATTGAAGAAAAAGATAGTAATTCAATTGGTGTGACCTATAATGAAAAATTAGAAGATATAGATTTCTTTACAAAAATCAACTATAAATTATTACTTCCTTTTATGAAAAAGAGGCTAAAAAAGAATATAGAAAACAGGCTTGATTATATAGCGGATAGAGCTATTGAAAGTGAAGATAAAGTGATGGGGGATAAAAATGAGTTTTCAAGATAAATTTATGGAGATATCCGGACGAATAGGCTCTGAAAAGCACTTGGTAGCAATTCGTGACTCATTTGTAGCAATGATGCCAATTACTATGGCTGGATCAATTGCAGTCTTATTAAATGTGTTCTTTAGAGATATACCGACTAATTTAGGCTGGGATAATTTTGTAAATACAGTCCAACCACTTATAGATATAAATGGCTATGTATATTTTGGAACGATTACCATTATGGCCTTATTCTTTGTATTTACACTAGGTTATAATTTATCAGTTGCATATAAAGTAAATGGTCTATCTGGTGGTATTATTGCTTTTTCATCATTTATTGCCACTATTCCACAAATTGCAACTATTTCTTCGGATATTAGTGGAGCAAGTAATGAAGCAGTAAATGTTCTTAAGGATATAGGGTTAACCATTACAGAAAATGATGGAACTACTCTCATGGAAGCTAGCGGCTTAGGAGCTATTCAACTATCATATGTTGGAGCAACCGGTTTATTCACCGCTTTGGCTATTGGATTTCTTTCAACAATGATCTATATTTGGTTAACTAAGAAAAATCTAACGATTAAATTACCTGAGAGTGTTCCACCTGCTGTTAACAAAGCATTTGCAGCTATTATACCAGGACTTATAGCAATATATGCTTCTTCAATAGTAGCCTACGGTGTTTATAAGTTATCAGGAATACCTTTGAATAATTTAATTTCTACATATGTACAACAACCTTTAATGGGACTTTCTCAAGGTGCCGGAAGCGTTATATTATTAGCTTTCTTGGTACAACTTTTCTGGTTCTTTGGCTTACATGGGCATAATGTTTTAGCTCCTATTATGGATGGAATTTACTTAGCAGCTTTAAATGAAAATACCGCGGTTTATGAGACTACAAGAAGTATTGCCGAATTACCATGGACCTGGACAAGAGGCTCCTTTGATGCCTATTGTCAAATGGGAGGATCGGGAGTGACTTTAGCCTTAATTTTAGCCATTTTCTTCTTTTCAAAACGCGAAGAGTATAAGACAGTATCCAAGCTGTCATTCCCTATGGGAGTTTTTAATATAAATGAACCAATGATTTTTGGGATACCTATCGTTTTAAATCCATTATTCGTTATTCCATGGCTTATTATTCCACCAATTTGCGCTGGTATAGCATACTTTGCAACAGCAGTCGGTTGGATACCTCCTGTATTCTTAGCAGTACCTTGGATTACTCCACCAGGACTATATGCCTATTTAGCTACAGGGGGAAGTATTGGAGCAGCTTTAGTTTCATTATTTAATATGTTTATTGCTTTTCTAATCTATATTCCATTTGTACTGAATGCCAATAAAGTTAAGACTGTAGAAGAGGAAGAGTAATAGTGAATAATAATCGTTTAAAGTGGTATTTGTTTATAATAGCCCTTGGACTTTTTATTATTTGCATGAGCTACACTGTATCTAGGCCTCTTTTAAGTATTATATTTGGTTTAGCGCTGATATTATTTGGATTTATAAAGATAATGAAAAGAAGATAAACACTATGACCGAGTTGGGTGATACCAACTCGGCCTTTTTTTGAGTGACTCGGGATGAGAATTAACTCAAAGTTCATTATAGTTTTTGTTTCTGAATCTTTTCTATTCAAAAATACCTCCAAATGTATACTAACCACCCAACAATAAAGAAAAATTTACAAAAAGCTGTTCAACCTATGTTTCCCGATGTTTTGTTTTATATAACTGAATAATATTTATTATATTACTTGGATTTCTTTACATATTTTTCGCCAGCTTAACGTAAACTACATTGTATTTTTACTTCAATTTTACATGAAATTGCTACAATGAATTTGTTAAAAAGAAACTGTGGTGTCAGAAAGTAAGCATTCCTGTAAAGAGAAAATATGCTATTCGACTGATATCTATTATATAAAGGTCAGGCAAGCTCTAACTGTCATCATTTTATTGTAGCGTCGCCAAATAAACGGATAACTAGCATTTTAATTTGTGGAGGATTCGTGTAATGAAAAAGTTGTTTAAACCCTTATTATTACTGTTTACTTTTATCTTTCTTTTTGGTTGTTCTACAGCTGAGCAGCCTAGTGATTCAAACAACACGGGATCGAGCTCAGGTCAATCCGAAGAAAGCCATTCTGCTTCAGGTGAATTTGTTCTTTATACTTCTCAACCTGAAGAAGACATCAATAAATTGGTTGCAGAATTCAATAAAGAGTATCCCGATATAAAGGTGAATATATTCCGTTCAGGTACCGAAGAAGTTATTTCAAAAGTTATGGCGGAAAAGGAGACTGGAGACATTTTAGCAGATGCATTGCTTGTTTCGGATAGTTTTACATTCGATCAATTAGCAAATGAAGATCTGCTTCAGTCCTATGAGTCCCCTGAACTTGATAAGATTCCTAGCGACTATGTGCATCCTGATTTTAAGTATACAGGGACAAAATTAATTGTGACTGGTATAGCAGTGAATACAGATATGGTAGATGCTAATGAAATCGAAGGCTTTAAAAGTATGACTGATTCCAAGTATAAAGGCATGCCAATGATCCCAAGTCCCTTGTATTCAGGAGCGGCTTCTCTAAACCTATCGATCTTGACCCAGGATGGTAATTTGGGTTGGGATTTCTATGAAGACCTTAAAGCTAACGATGTCTTTGTCGGGCAAGGGAATGGGACTGTTCGAGATGCGCTACTTAATGGTCAGCAAGGCATGGGGATGTTAGTGGATTATATGGCAATCCGCGCCAAAAACGATGGGGCACCTATTGAATTTGTTTACCCAGAAGAGGGAGCTCTCTATGTTACAGAGCCGATCGGAATTATTAATGGGGCGAAAAATGCAGAATTAGCCCAATATTTTGTTGATTTTATTCTTTCACAAAGAGGCCAAGAAGTCACTGCAGAAATTGGTTACACACCAGTTCGTGAAGGCGTTCAAGCACCTGAGGGGCTAAAAGGGGTTTCTGATATTAAAACCATGGGCTATGACTCTGATAAGGTATTGGAAACACGTGATGCAGATAAGGAAAGATTTGCAGAATTATTCGGTCAATAAAAATTATTTAATTGAATAGACAGAGGAAAAGGTTAAGGAAGGTTTTGTCTTTAGCCTTTTCTTTATATGAAAGAGTGAACATCATGCAAAAGCAACATTCCAAATTATCTTGGCGATTTATCTTTTCCTTTATTGCCTTAATAGTTTTTATCTTCCCCTTACTTACCATAATAATGAAGGGGATTGAGACACCAACCGGGCTTGGTTTTGACAATTTTTTGCTTATTTTCGAATCAAACCGTACATTTCAAGCCATTAAAAATACTTTAATATTAGGCATTGGATCAACCTGTATTTCCTTTATTTTGGGTCTATTGGTAGCCATCATTGTTGCCTATACCAATATTCGCTTTAAAAGAACTTTTGAACTATTAACCATTCTGCCATTTGTTATTCCGGGTTATATTATGACGCTATCTTGGACATCTGTTTTTGCCTTTAATAGTCCAATTAATAGCCTCTTAACTCAGTTAGAACTTCCTATTGTCAATTTGTATTCAATGGGGGGAATGATCTTTATATTAGGACTTAGTAATGCCGCTCTTGTCTATTTAAATGTCATTGATATCTTAAAGAAAATTCCTATTGAACAAGAATGGGCTTCGCGTGTATCTGGATATAACATGGTAGCAACGCTTAAAAATATCAACTTGCCCTCCGCTAAGTATGGAATAGCAAATGGGATTATTTTAGCCTTCTTAAGTGCTATTGATAATTTTGCTATTGTTTCTACATTGGGAACGCCTAGTGGGATTCCTGTGTTAAGTACCTATATTTACGAAAAAGCGATTGGTTTTGGGTCGCATAGCTTTAATGAGGCTGCCGTTCTCTCTATCATTTTGTCAGTTATTGGTTTTACTGGAGTAGCCTTTAGGGCTTATATGCTAAGAAAATCTCTTGTTATTGATACGCAGAGACCTCGCGCTAATGATCGTATTCAGTTAAGTTCTAAATATAGAAGAACGCTCGAAGGAATAATGTTTATCATTTTACTCACATTAAACATTCTTCCTTTAGTAACTATGTTCTTCTCATCCTTACAAGTTGGTTATAGCAGAAGTATTTTTGATATATCCAATATGGCTTTGGACAACTATGCCTTTATCTTCCAAACTCCTTCCATGTATAACGGCTTTTGGAACAGCTTTATCTTAACGACCTTAGCCATTTTAGTCTGTTTAATGTTAAGTATTTTTGCCACCTATTACAAGTCACGCATCGATTCAAAAGCAACATCCTTATTGGAGCTGGGCGCCTCGATTACTTATTCAACGCCTGGGATTGTTCTGGCTTTAAGCATGATTCTTTATTGGAGTAACATCCCTAATGTTTATGGCAGCTTATTGATCCTATTTATTGCTTACATCACACGCTACTTCCTGGTGATTTTTAACGGCTCATCCACAGCGATTACTAGTATTCCTTTCTACTTGGAAGAAGCGGCACAGATTTCAGGGTCAAAGAAGCCTCAAATTTGGCGCAGGATTATTTTACCCTTGATGAAAGGGCAACTATTATCGAGTTCCTTCTTAATGTTTAGCAGTGCATTGACGGAATTAACTTTATCCTCCTTGTTAGCTGTTGCCAATACGAAAACGATTGGATTAACGATTTATAATTTACAAACCAGTGGCGATGTCAATACTGCTCAAGCTTATTCTGTTTTACTGACCTTATTCATTTTATTACTCTTATATTGTAGAAATTATTTACTAGGCAAGGAGGAAAAATCAATTGACGGATCAAATGAAAATTACTCAGTTAAGTAAGACCTATGGGAATAATGTGGCATTGAATAATATATCTGTTTCATTTGATAAGGGTGAATTCATTGCTATTTTAGGGCCTTCAGGTTGCGGGAAGACGACCTTCTTACAGTCAATCGCTGGTTTTTTAACTCCAGATGCAGGCACCATTCAATTAGGGGATAAACTTCTCTATCAGGAAGGTGAAAGTGTGCCTGTGGAAGAAAGAGGGTTTGGCATGGTATTCCAACATTTTGCTCTTTGGCCACATATGTCAGTCTTTGAGCATTTACTATACCCATTAAATAGCTCTGTACTTGAGAAGCAATTTAGTAAGGAAGAAAAAAAGCAACGAATCAATAAAACTTTAGACATGCTCCAACTACAGAATCTTAAAAATCGCTATCCTCATGAATTATCTGGGGGACAAAAACAGCGTGTCTCTCTGGGAAGAGCTTTGGTTTCTGGCCCAAATGTTTTACTCATGGACGAGCCCCTCAGTGCCTTAGATGCCTATTTAAAAGATTCCATGATTCATGAAATTAAAAAATACACCAAACCGTTGGAGCTACTTTTCTCTACGTGACACATGATCAATTAGAAGCCATGGCTTTAGCAGATCGCATTGTCGTGATGAACAATGGCGAAATATCTCAAATAGATACCCCTTATAATCTCTATCATGCCCCGGCTAATGACTTTGTCGCCCAATTCATCGGGAGATCGTCCATAGTGAAAGGAACATGGAATAGGGGAGAATTCACCCCTGAAAATGGGGTAAAGGCCCTGTGGAAGAAAAAGCAAATTGATAATTATTTTGTTGAGCGTAATATCTATCCGGTTAAAGCAGAAGAATTTATTCTCAACAAGCAAGAAAAGGGGATCCCAGGAATAGTTACAGACAAGCAATTTATGGGGCAATATATCAAGTATTTAGTTCAGTTCAAATATGAGAAGGAAATGGTCGTTGAGGTTATTTCCTCTGCTGATGATATAGCTGTTGATGTCAATGACCTAGTATTTTTGGACGTGGAATAATGGTCAGTTACTGAATAGCTGCTAAAAAATAAACCAGCGAAGATCCTGAGACTTTTGCCCCAGACTCTGCGCTGGTTTTTATATTTTATTTTTCTAATTCATTTTTTACTTCTATTAAAGAAGCATAAACACCGACTAAATAGGCTTCATCTATCTGTTCCAAGTCTTCATCCTTTAGTGGAACTTCTGGCACATAATAAGTAGGAATCTTAGCCCGGGTACTTGCCAGTAAACCATTCAAAGAATCTTCAAAAGCAACTGCTTTTTGCCCGTTTAATTGGTAATGTTCTAAGACTTTGAGATAAATATCGGGATTTGGTTTGCCACCTTCAACCTGATCACCGTAAATTGCAAAATCGATATATGACATTAGACCACTGCTTTTTAAGACGCTTTCTCCGCGATCTTGTGGTGAAGAAGTCGCCACAGCAATTGGGATGGCTTTTTCTTTTAGATATTTCAATAGTTCTAAAGCTCCATCTTTACGGTCAATTTTCCCCTCACTAATAGCATATTTAAAGTAAACGTTCCGTTTTTCTCTTGCTTTCTTAGCTAAGTCTTCATTTCCGCCTAAGAGATTTTGAATAATATGATTATTGTGTTGGCGGTTTCCTCCCCGCATCTGATCCAGGATTTCCTGGCTAATACTTACCCCATAATCCTTTAAGACATGGCGCCAACCAGCGTGGTATATCTTCTCTGTATCTACTAAGGTGCCATCGAGGTCAAAAATGACTAATTTTATCTTCTTACTATCAAGCATCTTTAATTCCTTTTCTATAAATTGGCATGATTTAAACAAAACTATCCCGTTCATGGATAGCGGTCCAGTCGGCAGAAAAGTCAGTGACCGCTTTTTGAATGTTGGCGTTATCCACAAATTTATCCACAACGTCGTCCCCAACGGTCACGTATTGAGCCCCAGCTTCTAGGGCGCTGGTCACTTGGTTAATATTCTTAAAGGAGGCTGCAAGAATTTCGGTTGCACTATTGGTCCGTGCTAATTGATAAGATACGGAAGAAATCACTTCGTAGGGGTCGGTATCTAAATTGAGCATGCGGTTCACATAAGGCGCGAGGAAATCAGCCCCCAGTTCGGCAGCTAGGAGGGCTTGGATTTTAGAATAGATGCCGGTAGCGGTAATGCGGACACCTTCTGCCTTTAAGGTTTTGATGGCCTGCAAGCCTTCCTTATTCACTGGAATTTTCACACATACTCGGTCATTAACCGCTTCTAAGATATCATGGGCATCCTTCACAATGCCTTGGTAATCCTTAGCCACCACTTGGACATGGAGGTCTTTATCGGCACCAATCACTTCTTGGATGGCATTCAGTCGTTCGACCACATCAATTTTACCTGCCTTCTTCAAGATGCTGGGGTTGGTGGTGACGCCCTCTACAGGTAAATAGGCCACATAGTCTTTGATTTTATCTAAGTTGGCGGTATCTAAAACAAGTTTCATTCAACTCTTCCTTTCTTCGAATCCTTCAGAAAACTTCACTCGAAACCTTTCCCAAGCAAAGTTTCCCATCACTTCTATCTATAGTTTACTAAAAATATCAAAAATGTCAGCGCTTTTATTGAAAGGATTAGTCAAAGACTTTTTTTATCGCGGGAAAAAACCTTGTATTAATTTTGATAGCGCTTACCGCTACAATAATAAGCGTAAAGAAAAGAACAAAAAAATTTAGAGAGGTGAATCGATTATGGAAAATTGGTTAGGTATTGAAGGTAAAGTGGTTATTGTCACAGGGGCTTCCTCAGGGATTGGGGCAGCCGTGGTGGAAGAACTCTTGAATGATGGCTGTAAGGTAGCCAACTTTGACATTTCAGATAACCATGTCGAACACGACAACTTACTCTTCGTTCAAACCGACGTGTCATCACGAGAAAATGTAGAAGCCAGTGTCCAAAAAGTGGTGGACCACTTCGGTACTGTGGACGCTGTGGTTAATAATGCTGGGATTAATGTGCCCCGTTTATTAGTTGATCCTAAAGATCCTAAAGGAAAATATGAATTAAATGATGAATTATTTGATAAAATGGTAGCTATCAATCAAAAAGGTGTCTTCTTGGTTGCCCAAGCGGTGGGTCGGATCTTAGTAGACAAGGGTCAAGGCGTGATTATCAATATGGGGTCTGAATCAGGACTGGAAGGTTCCGAAGGCCAAAGCCCTTATGCAGCAACGAAAGCAGCAGTTTACTCCTTCACCCGGTCATGGTCTAAGGAATTAGGTAAGCATAATGTGCGCGTGGTTGGTGTAGCACCTGGGATTTTGGAAGCAACTGGTTTGAGAACTTTAGCTTATGAAGAATCACTTTCTTATACTAGAGGGATTACTGTGGACGACCTCCGTGCAGGTTATTCAAAGACCACAACAACGCCACTAGGCCGCAGCGGGAAACTGAGTGAAGTCGCTGATGCGGTAGCTTACTTAATCTCTGACCGTGCTTCTTATATCACAGGCGTAACCCTCAATGTCGCTGGAGGCAAAACAAGAGGCTAGTTAAGGAGTGGTGTTATGACACTTGTTGATCGTTGGTATGAAATTTTAAATAATTTATATATGCACCCCAAAATTTCCCAAGCGGAGTTTGAAGCGGGGCTGAAGACAAGTCGCCAAACCTTAAAAAAGAACATCCAACTTCTTAACCAGGAGCTGGAAGGGATTGCCACAATCACATTAGAAGATAAGGTCTATCATTTGACTATTGAAGATTTTGCTGCTTTCAAGAAAATTCTGGCAGGGAAATTTCGCCAAGAGACCGACTTTAATTCTTCGAATAAGCGGCAAGCCTATATCCTTAAAGAGCTGATTGAAGACCAAGAGCCAGTCATTATTGATGACCTGGCTGAAGTGACCATGGTTAGTCGTGGGACGGTGAATAATGATATCAACCACCTCCGCCAAATCCTGTCTGACTACAATCTCACCATTGTGGGGACGCCCAATAAGGGCTTGACCCTGGAGGGCGATGAGCTCGATATCCGAACGGCCTACGTTAATATTGTGCTTTCTTACTTCAAGGAAGACCAATTTATTATAAAAGATAAGACGCATTTGTTGAATTTGGCCCCTAATTTTAATATGACCAATTTTACCAAGGATTTACTCTTAAAAGTTGTTTATGTCACTCTACTCCGTGTCCGTCAAGGGCACGGTTTGATGAGTGAGATGCCTCATTACCAGAATTTCTTACAAGGACAAGAAGACTACGAAGTCTTTATTGCTGAAATTGAAGATTATTTCAACCTCACCCTAAGTCATTATGAATACCAGTACTTGGCCTATCCTTTTAATATTTACAATAAGGAAGACATTGTGCCGGATAGCTTTAACTCAGCCTTTGTTGACCAGGTTTACCAAAAAGTGCTCCAAGCGATTCAACGTGACTTAGCTATTGAATTTGACCAGGAAAAGTTATACCAAGCTATGCGCAATCATTTAATATTTCTTATTCATCGCTTGTTATTCCGGGTCAATAGTGATGATCTCTTCTTCCATGAAGTCCAGCAACAATACCCGCTATCCTTCACCCTGGCAGAGATTACTGGCCAGGTCTTGGAAGAAGTCTTAGACCGTGAGGTACCAGGCATTGAGCTGTCTTACCTGAGTCTTTACTTCGAATTGGTCATCAGCCGGCAAGTGAGTTTGAAAAGTCAAAAAATTGCCATTGTGTGTCACACCGGTAAGGGGACAGCTCGTTTGATCAAGATGCAGATTCAACGCATCTTAGGGACCAGTTTAGAGCTATCCACTTTCTCAGAAGGGGAGTTTAGCCAGGAAGATCCTAGTCAATACTTTGCCATCTTCACGACGATTCCCCTGGATAAGGCCAAGATCAAACGGCCCATCATCCAGTTAGATAACTTATTCGATGAGTCCTATATCCGCTCACAGTGGTATAGTGTCCAACGGCATAATCCTCTCTTCTCCCAGTTGGTTTACTTGGACTTTGTTACTTTAGACCAAGGGGAAAGTTACGAAGACTTGCTCCGAGTGATGACTGACCAGGTGATTGAAGAGACTGGGATTTCATCGGATTTCCAACAAGCTATTTTTGACCGGGAGGCCATTAGTGATACGGTCTTTGACCAGGGGATCGCCATGCCGCATACAGTGGTTGATGATTTTGGTCAGATTATCCTATTGATCGGCCAAGTGGAAGCCGATATCCAAGAAAAGGGTCGGCCCATTGACCTGGTCTTTCTCTTAGGAATTCCTAGTCAGACCAACCAAGTCATGGATGAGTTACTGATTAATATCTATGAAGCTATTTTTTCGGTGGCTAACAACCAGGACTTAAAGGCCTTATTAAAAACTACGCATTCGCTGGAAGACATTCAAGATATTTTACAAGGAGATGACGGATTGTGAGCTTTATGATCGTATTTGGAGGGATGGCCTTACTGGCCTACTTAGGCCAAGCCTTTCTTGGTTTTCTGCAAATCAAACACTTTAACCAAGTTTACCAAGACCTGCGTAAACAAGGCAAAGTCGCCATCGGGAGACGGTCTGGCAAGGTTCGCCAGGGCACGATCGTCATGTTTGCGGTCGATGACCAAGCCAAGATTCTTGATGCCTATAAGATGCAAGGGGTTACAGTTTTGGCTAAATTTAAACGTCTCCCCCAATATATTGGTCAAGATCTCTATCTGATCGATCGCAAGCATCCCTTGGTACAGAAAGAAAATAAATTAACTCAAATTGCCATGGAAGACGCCCGTGAAGTCTACATTCGGGTGGAAATCGGTGACTACAAGGAAGAAAAACCGCAATCCACCTTCAAACAATTAGGCAATTTTGCCACACAGATGAAATACACACTGTCAAATAAAGTTAAAGGACGTGGATAAAAAATGGAATATATTGTTAAATTTGCGGAAGGGTTCATGAACCTCTTCCAAACCGGTGCCGATAACTTCATCGCCTGGATGGGGTCCATTGTTCCCCTAGTATTAATGTTAATGGTTGCCATGAACGCTGTGATTAACCTCTTAGGGGAAGAACGCGTGACCAGCTTAGCCCGGGTGGCCTCTAAGAATGTCTTTACCCGTTACATGATCCTACCCTTTGTGTCTGCCTTTATGTTAGGGAACCCCATGTCAATGACTATGGGACGTTTCCTGCCTGAATTCTATAAACCCGGTTACATTGCCGCACAAATGCAATTCTGCCACACATCCAACGGGGTCTTCCCTCATATTAACCCTGGTGAATTATTCGTTTGGCTAGGGGTTGCCCAAGGGATTGAAGCTTTAGGCTTGAACCAAATGGAACTAGCGATTCGTTACCTCTTAGTGGGGTTAGTGATGAACTTTGTTGGTGGTTGGGTCACCGACTTTATCACCGCGCGTGTATGTAAACAACAAGGGATTACCCTTTCAAAAACCGTTGATGGGGACATTAATTAAGGAGAATTATCATGAGTGAATACAAAAGCATAAAAATTGTTAAAGGGTCAGGTGGCTTCGGTGGTCCCCTAGTCATCACCCCAACTGAAGAAAAACACAAATTCATTTATGTGGTTGGTGGCGGCGAACGTCCAGCCATTGTGGACCGTATTGAAGAACTTTCTGGGATGGAAGCGGTTAACGGTTTTAAAACCTCGATTCCTGATGAAGAAATTGCCCTAGCTATTATTGACTGTGGAGGAACCCTCCGCTGCGGGATCTATCCCAAGAAGGGGATTCCTACCGTTAATATTATCGCTACTGGGAAGTCCGGTCCTCTTGCCCAATACATCACTGAAGAGATCTATGTCTCCAATGTTGGCATCAACCAAATTGGCCTAGCCGATGGGAGTCAAGAACCAGTTAGTGAAGTAGCGGCTAGCCAAGCAGCTGACCAAGCGGAAGGCAGTGGAGAAAAGGCTGGCTACGACACCTCCAAGAAGATTACCGAACAAACTGAAAATCCTAGCTTTATCGCTAAAATCGGGATGGGTGCTGGTAAAATTGTTGCCGTCTTCAACCAATCCGCCCGGGAAGCCATTGAAACCATGTTACATACCGTGATTCCTTTCATGGCCTTTGTTTCCTTACTGATTGGACTTATCCAAGGGTCAGGGGTTGGTGACTGGATCGCCCGGGCCCTAACCCCACTGGCTGGGAATGGTATTGGTTTAGTAGTCATTGGTTTTGTCTGCTCCCTCCCATTCTTATCACCATTACTCGGACCGGGAGCGGTAATCAGCCAAATCGTTGGGACCTTAATTGGGGTGGAAATTGGTAAGGGCAATATTCCTCCACAACTAGCCCTACCTGCTCTCTTTGCCATCAATACCCAAAACGGTTGTGACTTTATCCCGGTTGGTTTAGGTTTAGCTGAAGCTTCTTCTGAAACCGTTGAAGTCGGCGTGCCTGCTATCCTCTACTCCCGTTTCCTAAACGGTGTACCTCGTGTCCTAGTGGCATGGTTAGCAAGTATTGGCCTTTATAGCTAATCGAAGAAGAATTGCGCTCATCAAACAAAAGTACAGAAAGGAAATCTACGATGACTATTTATCAAACAGAAGTAAAAAATATTGGTGCCGATGCTGAATTATTTAAAAGTGAAAACATGATCATCCTCTTTGGAGAAGACGCCCCCGCTGATTTAGCTGACTATTGCTATAATATCGACGTTAATCCTATCCAAGGGACTATTGAAGCAGGGCAAACCATCTCCTTTGATGACCAAGACTATAAAATCACTGCTGTTGGTAGCGTCGTAGAGAAGAACCTGACTGACTTAGGCCACATCTCCGTACGCTTCGATAATTCCACTGAAGCGGACTTAGCCGGAACCATCTATGTGGAACACAAAGAGCTTCCAGAAATTACCATTGGTACCAAAGTAACGATTCACTAAGAGAATTCAAAAAGTCCACTCATCCTTTGTTTATGAGTGGACTTTTACTTATTAGTAAATGGTAGAAGAAATCAAACCAACAAAAAACCAGCGCCCCCTAAGCTCATTCAAGCTTTGGCAGGCGCTGGTTTTAGGCTTTTATGCTATTTTAAGCAGCTCCAAGAAGTCTTCCTCACTGATCCTTCTAGTTGAGTTCAGACGCCAGTCTTGAAGTCGCTTCAGAAAATTCCAACGCACAGTGTCCTGTGCTTATGGTATTTTCCTCCAGCGATTCAAGCCTCTAGCGGCGTCCTCACATCCTATTTTAAAGCGTCTACAATGGCTTTGTTGAAGGCAGGAAGGTCATCTGGGGTCCGACTGGAGATTAAACCAGAGGAGTCGATCACCACTTCTTCATCAAAGTAGTTGGCACCGGCATTCTTCACGTCAACAGCAACTTGGGCAACGGAGGTAATGTCTTTACCGTGGAGCACATCCGCGTTGACTAAAAGTTGTGGGGCGTGGCAGATAGAGAAGATGGGTTTATGTCTGTAAGCGAAGTGACGGACAAAGTTTAAAACGTCTTCATACTTACGGATTTTATCTGGGGAGTAGCCACCAGGAATCAGTAAGGCGTCGAAGTCTTCGCCCTTGGCGGTGTCAATGCCCACTTCAATTTCCACCTCGGTTCCATCACTCTTACCGGTTACGGTAGCGCCTTTTTCTAAACCGACAGGAACCACTTGATGACCAGCTGCTTCGAGCGCTTCCTTTGGTGAGGTGTATTCAGAATCTTCGAAGAGGTCGGTCATAATACTTGCAATTTTTGCCATAAGTTTGTTTCCTCCTTATTGGTCTTTGTGCGTCAGTGATAAAACGTGTGCCACTGACAGACAGCTTGTCTTTTTACGACTACATTTTTATCCTAGCATGACTCACTTGTAATTGCGAATCATGTGCTTGGTGAAAGTTGGTGTGAAGTAGCTTAGCACAAACTAACCTCACTCAATATTAGTACTCACTTACTTGTTCTTTAATCGAATAAAGACATCTTTATGTTGTTTAATTTGCTTTTTAATTAATTTTAATTGACGTTTTTGTATAGCCCGTTTGCCTTCTTTAATTTTTGACATAATCAATCATCCTCCTCTAAAGAAGCACATCGAGGGCCCTTCATTTTGTTAAATTCTTCTCAGTAGAAGGCATTGCTAAATATTTTAATGAGCTTGTTATTAGTCCAATAGGTTTAGTTAAATGGATCTTCTTTATCTCATTATATGTATCACTGGATAAAACCACAACAACAAGGCTTTACTATTTTTCGTTATTAATACTTAAGATGTTTACCTAATTCTTAAATTCCAAGTTTTTCTTTTCTTTTGCAGAAAATTAATTCATAATAAAGAAAACGCTATCTTAGAAAGGGTGGATTTGATGATTGAATTGCTTAAAGGAGTGAAGGTAGTTGACTTTACAACCATGGTGGCAGCGCCGGCAGCGGCTAAGTTAATGGCGGACTGGGGTGCTGATGTGGTGAAAGTGGAGGCTCCCGGTGGGGAAGTCCTCCGTGTCCTTGGAGCGAGTATGGGGGCACCAGCCAAGCCGGAAGAAAATCCAATTTTCGATCTCTATAATGCTAATAAGAAGGGCATGACCTTAGATTTAAAAACTGAAGCCGGCCTAGATGTGATGGTTAAATTGATTGCATGGGCGGATGTTTTTATTTCCAATGTGCGTTTAGAATCGCTCAAGAAGTTAGGCTTAGACTATGAGACTTTGTCTGCTAAGTACCCCTCTTTAGTATGGACCCATTTTTCCGGTTATGGCTTACAGGGAGACGAAGCAGGACGTCCGGGTTACGATATGGCGGCCTATTGGGCTCGTGGAGGCTTTGTGGCGGACCTGTCCCCTAAAGGAGAACACCCTCTCCACCTACCAACAGGGATTGGGGATGGCATTTGTGGCCTAGCACTTCTTAGCGGTACTCTTGCTGCCTTGCGTCAAGCTGAACAGACAGGTCTGGGACAAGAAGTCCGGGTCTCCTTATATGGAACAGCTATTTATGCTAATGGCGTTCAAGTGATTTCCACCCAATATCAAGATGTCTTTCCTAAGCCTTACCACCGGCCAACTAGCCCACTCATGCATTCTTACCGGACTAAGGATGGTGAAATTATGGTCATTGTTCTTCCGGTTCATGATAAGGGGTATCCGCAATTGATGAAGCTATTAGACCGTGAGGACCTGATTGATGATGACCGCTATGCAACTCAAGCGGCTATGGCTAATCCCCAACATAAGGAGGAACTGACTCATATTTTAGAAGAGGCTTTTGCGCAATTTGACAGTCAGACTCTTTCCGAACGCTTTCTAGCTGCTGATATTACTTTTGAACGAGCACGTCACTTTGAAGAAATTGCCCACGACCCTCAAGCTCAGGCCAACCACTATCTCTACGATTACCAATTCGCTAATGGTCATCGGGCGCAAATGCCAACTTCTCCAGTACACTTCTCTGATAATTTGGATATGCCTTACCATGCCGCTCCACTAGCGGGGGCTGATAACCAAGCTATGTTAAAAAAATTGGGTTATGGAGAAGCAGAAATTGAAGCTTTGAAAGAACAGGGCGCTTTCGGAAAAGCTAAAAAGTAGTGAGTGAACTCTTTTATCCCGCTGCCCACTTTCCCTTAACCTCCCATAACAATATAGTTATCTCAAGGCTCTAAACTTACTATTTTACATGTTGTGAATATAAGCACATAATAGAATTGTTAGAACTATTTCTTTTACAGTATAAAATTGTTGACTAAAAATCTTAAAAAGGAGAGATTGCATGAACCGAGTTTGTGAACTATTAAATATTGAATACCCAATTTTCCAAGGTTCCATGGCAGGTGTAGCGGAAGCTCCCCTAGCTGGCGCTGTTTCTGAAGCGGGTGGTTTAGGAGTTATCGCCACTGCTGGCCGCAAGGGTGACTGGTTACGTGAACAAATCAAAGCTGTTCGCGAAATCACTGACAAGACTTTTGCTGTTAACTTAATGTTAATGTCTCATAATACTGAAGAAATCATGGAAGTCATCATTGACGAAGGGATTAAGGTAGTTACCACTGGTGCGGGTAATGCCGCACCTTTGATTGCGCCTTTACATGAAGCGGGGATTAAAGTGGTTCCGGTTGTGGCTAACGCCCGTCAAGCCAAGAAAATGGAAGAAGCTGGCGCTGATGCCGTGGTCTGTGAAGGGACCGAAGCAGGAGGCCACGTTGGTGAAGTAACCACCATGCCTTTAGCCCGTGCCGTGATTGCTGCTGTGGATATTCCTGTGATTATTGCTGGTGGGATTTCTGACGGCCATGGTTTAGCAGCTGCCTTTGCTCTCGGTGGTGAAGGGGTTCAACTAGGGACTGTCTTCTGTGCCAGTGAAGAAGCGCCAATTGCTCAAGGGTACAAGGAAGCCATTGTTAACTGTGGTTTAACCGATACCGTGGTTGTGGGCCGTTCTATTGGGGCACCCGTTCGTTTAATCCAAAACGACATGGTCGCTAAACTCCAAGAAGAAATCGACAACGGCTCTACCCGTGACGAATTCGAAAAATCCAACCTCCAAATGTTACTGACCGCCATCACTAAGGGGGACACCGAAAACGGTATCGTTACCATCGGTCAAGTAGCCGGTAACATCACCGAAATTCGCCCAGTCAAAGAAATTATTGACTCCATCGTTGAAGAAGCCCGTCAAGCTCTGAAAAATATGCCGAGTATCTAAAGGATGTGAGGAAGGAATAGGGAGGGAGATTCCTTGGAAGAAAAGATGAAAAGACCAGTTTACTGGGCGTTCAACTTTTCTGAAAGGACATTCCCTCACCCTTCCGAACTCAACTAAAGAGTGTGACAAGCGCAAAAAGGACTAGGAAATTTCTCCTAGTCCTTTTCTTGTAGCAAAAAGTTTTATTCGATATCTTCTTCCAGTAAAAGATCAGTTTGTTTACAATCGTCAGCAAATTTTAAAATATCTGGATTTTCAAAAATATTCTCTTTAACTGGAGTATACACAATGGCACCATTATCAAGACATTCCACAGAAAATTTCTTCCCTTCGGCAATATTAAAGTAAGAGGGCACCGTCACTACCATTGAGCTCCCAACCTGTCTAACTTTTACTTCCATAATACTCACCTCATATACATTATATATATAACGAATTACAAGAGAATCACTATTTAAGGATGGCTGCTAACTCATTAAGAAGTTATAAAACCTGACGGTGGGTTTTTATACCAAATTTAAGGATAATATCTATTCTATTTCCTCCCCAATCAGCCCAGCTTGATAAGCTTCAATCAAGGCTTTGAGAGCTTGGACCTGGCAAGTGAGTTGCTTACCGATGTCAGTTTCTCTAACTGAAATCCGTTCTAACTCCTTGTCCACGACGCGGCGGGTGGATTCAATATCGGTTTCGTATTTAATGGCATCCTCCTTGCCGTGGAAGGGGTGGTGGGCCACCAGCTGCATACCATAGGAATTATAGAGTAGGGTAAAGCCGCCCAGTCCGGTGGTCTTTTGGTAGGCCTTAGCAAAGCCACCGTCAATAACGATCATCTTGCCATCCGCCTTAATGGCGTCCTCTCCATCTTTAGCCTTGATAGGGGTGTGGCCGTTAATGATGTGGCCCTTGTCGGGATCGATGCCGAACTCTTCTAAGACCCGGCGGACAAAGTCAATATCTTCTCGCCAGGAGTAATAAACATTGCGGTGTTCCTGGTGGGTCTCCTTATCGGCGATAAAGTAGCGTTCAAAGGTAGCCATTTGTTTCTTTCCGAAGAGGGCTGACCCTTCCCCTTGCCAGAGATACCAGGCAAAGTCCAGGTCGGGGTTTTTACTTTCATCACTTTGGCGTTGGGCATACATGCGCCGGACTACCTGGTCAAACTTGTCGAGGAGGACTTGGCCAGCCAAGGTTTCCCCGTCGATAGTAGCTGCCATGAAAGTGCCGTCCTCATTCATGGGGATACAGCCGTGGAACATGAGATTATTGTTATAAATCTTATACATGGATCCTTTGTTAATCAGGAAGGCCACGTGCTTTTGTAGGCGTTCACTGTCTAAAAAGGCGGCTTGCAGGGCTTCCATGACTGCGCCCTCTTCTTCAGTCAGGGCATAGGGATCTTTGGGATCCACAGTGGGGAAAGAGGTATTGACTAAAGGATAGGTCTTGCCCTGCCAGTTAATGGTTCCGGCATGGTAGTCGATCTTATCTAAAAGCAGGCGGTTGTCACAGCCAAATTCAGGATGGCGGCGGATGACTTGGGCCTCTAACTTAAACTGGATAATGGCCATAGCCAGCTGCATGCGGGCTAATTGCTCGACTTCGTCATGGTGGTAGTCATGGTCCTCAGCTAATTTAGGCATAAAACCGGTCAAATCAGCATCCTTGTAGACGGTGTCAGCCAGGTTGACAAGAGGACGGAGCGGGATTCCGTAGGCGTGTTCAATCACAGAGAGATTGTCATAGCGGGCCTGGATCCGGACTACATTGGCAATTAATGCTTTGGACCCCGAAGCGGCGCCCATCCAAATCATGTCATGGTTGCCCCATTCAATATCCAGCGAATTCTTCTCCATTAAGAGGTCTAAGATCTGGTCGGGAGCGGGTCCGCGGTCATAGATGTCGCCTAAGATGTGGAGGTGGTCGACCACCAGTTCCCGGATCAATTCCGCCAGGCAGGTAATCAGCCGGGGCGCTTCATCTAGATCAATGACCGATTGAATGATGCGCTTATAATAGTGTTCCTTGTTGGAGAGGATGGAGTCCTTGAAGATCAACTCATCCATGATATAGGCCATATCGGGATTCATGGCCTTGTGGACCTTGGAGCGGGTGTACTTGGAGACCACAAATTGGGTCAATTCCACCAGCCGGCTGGTGGTCAGGGTATAGAACTCATCAATTTCCGCCTGCGAGTCCATTTCCTTAGTCAGGGCGCGGAGTTTTTCTTCGGGGTAGTAGATAATGGTCGCCAGTTCGGCCCGGCGCTTAGTGGACAGGCGGTCGCCGAAGATTTCGTTGATTTTTTCCTTGATATTCCCCGACCCGTTGCGGAGGACATGGTTAACGGCGTCGAATTCCCCGTGCAGGTCGGTCATAAAGTGCTCGGTGCCCTTGGGGAGGGACATAATCGCTTCTAGGTTAATCATTTCCGTGGATGCGGCGGCCTTGTTGGGAAATTTTTCGGCCAGTAATTGTAAGAATGCAGGACTAAATGCCATGGGACTTTCCTTTCTCTCTGAGCGCCCAGGGAGCTTGATGAACTCGCTGGCGCTGTTAATCTCTTTCTATTCTAGCTGAAAGCGTTATCGATTTGCCTTTACAGGGAATGATTTAAAAATTATTTAGAGATTATAGCATTATTTCGAAAATTTGGGTAAAATATGGGTGAAAGCGTTTTTAAATGAACAATGAAGCCAAAAGGGGGCGGTCGGCTTTCTTTTCTAGGTAAATGGATAAGCTGTTAAGCTTTGGAAAGGTAAGTGATTCAATGAGTATTGTACAAGGCCTGCTGGGTCTACTGGTCATTTTTGGCTTATGTTATTTTCTGTCCTTTGACCGGAAAAATATTAAGTATAAGAATGTGGCCATTATGTTAGTTGCTGAAGTGGTCTTGGCCTTAGTCCTTTTTCGGACTAGCTTAGGTTTGACCATCTTAAATGGGATTGCTAGTGGGATGGACTGGCTGATGGCCCAAGGAATTGAAGGGGTCAACTTCGTCTTTGGCGGGATTCAACTGACCGCTGACGGCTTTGTCTTCTTCCTCCACGTCCTCGCGCCCCTGGTCTTTATTACCGCCTTGATCGGGGTTTTAAACTGGCTGGGCGTCCTGCCCTTTGTGGTCAAGTGGGTTGGTTTTGGGATCAACAAACTGACCGGGGCTGGGGAATTGGAGTCCTACTTCCCGATTGCCTCCACCGTCTTTGGGACCCCGACCAACTATCTGTCGGTTGTCGACCAAGTCAGACGGGCTAGTGAGAAGCAATTATTTACCCTGGCAGTCATTCCCATGTCCGTGGTCACGGTCTCCATGTTGGCGGCCTATATGAAATTAGTCAAGCCCCAATACGTGGTGGTCGGTGTCCTCATGCAACTCCTGTCGGCCTTAGCGGTTTCTGTGATCGTTAACCCTTATAATGACAAGGAAGAGATTGCCAAAGGAACCCAGGCCTACCAAGAACGGGAAGGCATTGAAGGCGACCAAGCTGAAGAAGCTCAAGGAGAAAAGGAAAAAGAACCCTTCTTCTCCATGCTGAGTGACTACATGGTAACCGGATGGAATACGGCCGTGATCGTGGCTGTTATGCTGATTGGTTTCGTGGCTTTGATTTCCATGTTGAACAGTCTCTTTGAAGGGCTGATCAACATTTCCTTTACCGAATTAGTTGGCTATGTCTTCTCGCCATTCGCTTTCTTGATGGGCGTTCCTAAAGAAGACATGGTCCAAGCCGGTTCAGTCATGGCCCAAAAAGTCCTGGCTAACGAAGTCGTGGCCATGACTTCTCTCTCGGCCCTAGAAGGTTTAAGTGAAAAGACCGCCGCCATTATGGGGACCTACTGCATGAGCTTCGCCAACTTCGGAACCCTAGGCATGGTCATCGGCGGTGTCAAAGCCATCGACGCCCACCAAGGAAACGTGGTAGCCAAATATTCGCTAAAAATCGTCCTCGTCTCCACCCTAGCTTCCATGGTTACCGCAACGATAGTAGGGTTCTTGTTTTAAGAAAAGAGTGCGACAAGCGCATCAAAGAGCAAGACTATTGGAAGAATAAGGCGTAAAAATTCTCAAGGAGAATTTGTCGTCATTTTTTTGAAATGGAGCTCATCTCGCGCTTGGAACAGGTTTAGACAATTTAATAAGTTATGAATTGAAAGTTACTTAGTATTTACAAGGAGGAATTTTTTCATGGTAAGAAAAGTCATTTTTGATACAGACCCCGGAATTGATGACGCGATTGCGACCGCTATTCTCTTGAATTCGGACCAGGTCCAAGTGGAATTGATCACTGCTGTGGGTGGAAACGTGGCCTTAGAAAAGACCTCCACCAACGCCTTAAAATTAGTTAACTTCTTTGAAAAAGATATCCCCGTGGCTGCTGGGAACCACGGACCGCTCTTGACCGAATTTACCGATGCTTCTGAAGTCCACGGCGAATCCGGTATGGATGGTTACGACTTCCCTGAACCGGACAAGAGCCAACTCTTAGACGATCACGCCGTATTAGCCATGCGTAAGGTCTTAATGGAAAGCGATGAAAAAGTCACCATCGTTGCAGTAGGCCCACAAACCAACGTGGCCTTGCTCTTGACCATGTATCCTGAAGTTAAGGACAAGATTGAAGAAATTATCATCATGGGTGGGTCCTTCACCCGGGGCAACAAGCATGTCATGGATGAATTCAACATCGGAACTGACACCGAAGCTGCCCAAATGGTCCTCCAATCCTCAGTCAAGACCGTGATGGTGGGCTTAGATATTGGTTACATTGCCACCATTGGTCTAGAAGAAGCTGCAGAACTGGCGGAGAAAACTGAAACTGGGAAGATGATCCATTCCATGCTCCAACACTACCGGTCAGCTCAAACCAACCAAGAATGGGAAATGTATGACCCAACCGCCATCGCCTACCTCTTAGAACCAGAGATGTTTGAAGAAGTAGAATGTAACGTCGAAGTCGAACTCGGCAGTCCCTTAACCTACGGGCAAACTGTCGTCGACCTCGACCACAAAACCGACCGTCCCGTAAACTGCGTCGTCCCAACCACTATCGACCGCAACCGCTTCAAAGAATGGTTCAAGGAAAGCATCTTGAAATGTAAGTAAGGATGTGAGAATGCCGACGAAAACTTGAACCGCTACGCATACTATATCTGTCACTTGCTTGCGCGTCGAACAGCTATAGCAATTGGAAGAAGTAGGCAGTAAATCCTCAAAATGGGTCTTCTTTGAAAAAACTTTCATACTTACATTCTTTTTAAGGTATAATCTAAGTTAAATTCTTATGAGGAGGTTTTACCTATGCCAGTTGTAAACATTCAACTTATCGAAGGACGGTCCCAGGAAGTCAAGGCGGCCATTGCTAAGGAAATCACCGAAAGTATCTCTAAGCACGCCAAGACTCCTAAAGACCATGTCCACGTGATCTTTAACGACATGAAAAAAGGCGACTACTACAACAATAATTAAGCCTAAACTTAAAAACAAGCCCGGGAGCTTTTGATTGGCTCCTGGGCTTGCTTTCTTTTCTGGGAGATTTAATTTTCTGGATAGCGGACGCTCACCGTATTGTCTTCACCATTGAAGTGGATAGGGTCGCGTCCCTCACCAATTTGATGGATAAAGGGTTCGGGTTTGGCAGGCTGACTGGTGCTTTCTTCAGTAGCCAAGTCGTCAAGGTCTTGACTTGCTGGAATTTCCAGACTGCGCCCATTAATCGTGGCTTGGGAATAACCGTGGTTAAAAGAGAGTTTGGCATTGGCCTCTTCTACGGTCATATCTACTGCCACATCCTCGCCACTAAAGGTCATCGGAAAGGTGGATGGGCTCTTGATGGTGACTTGGCCGTCGTAAACTTCCCAATAGAGGTCCTTGAGGGCTTGGTTGAGACTGAGATCAGCGTAGTTTCCGCTGGCGTTAAGACGACTTTGGGAGAAATCCGGGCCAGCAATTTGGATCCGGATAGGATGGCGACGGAATTGTCCAGTGCCGAGAATTTTTTCATTGATTTTTAAGAAGGCCCCATCATCTTGGACATCGAAGAACTTGGTATCATTAGGAATTTCGTCATTATCCAAGTCCTCGCCTTTAACGTCCCAGATCTTGATGGAATAGCTATCGGCAGGGATGACTTCGATTTCACTGTGGTCTCTAATATCGATTTCCATCAGATCAAAGCCCGTGTCGAAGTTTTCCTCATAGACCAGTTGGCGGTGGTCAGCGTTTTGTTCGACCTGGTAGGCTTGAATTTCACTAACGATATGGTCATAGTCAAAGTAAAAGAAGGACATGAATCCTAAAACCAGGGCCAGAAAAGCGACCCCACAGAGGGTCCAGATACTACGAACGACAGTATTGCCTTGTTTTTTCATTAGTAATCACCTCGTTTGCGCCGCCATTGAATGGCATACCACGTTTTCTTGATCAGATTCCAGCAGCCCTTCACCAGCCTAAAGGCCAGGTAGATCAAAATGATGGTCATACAAAAGCAGAAGATGACCGCAAAAACCTTGGTTAAGGGATGGAGCGTATTCAATAAGCCCAGTTGGATGGGTCCACTGATAAAGGCTTGGGGGTTAACTAGGCTGGCTAGCAGGGTGATAGCGACCACAAAAATGGTAAAAACCAGGGCCAGAAAGCCGGTGAGTAGTCCCAGGACCCCTCCGCCTAGACCTAAGAGTGCACCTAAGATCAAGGGCAGGCAGACGATCACCAAGAGGGCGATTAAGAGATTGCGCCGGGTTTTGTGGCTGGTGGGCTCTTTTGGTGGACGTTCATCGATAAAGACCCGCTCATTGTCTAAGTATTCCTTGGCGATTTGCTTGGGACTGCCCAGTTCCTGGCAGATTTCTTCTTCCGACTTGCCTTGATTCATAGCGATTTGGAAATGTTCCTGGTAGTCACTCAGGATATCATTAATGACTGAATTGGGCAGTTTATGTAAGTAGAAACGTAGTAAGTCAATAAATTCTTCTTTTTTCATGAGCTAACCTCCTTCAAGGATGGCATTGACTCTTTGGACGAAAGTTTGCCATTCCGCGATCTGTTCTTGGAGCGTGGCCAAACCCTGGCTGGAAATTTTGTAGTACTTCCGGGGCGGACCTGATTCGGATTCCTTCAGATAAGTTGTTACCAGGGCTTCTTTGTTGAGGCGGCGTAGGAGTGGGTAGATGGTGCCTTCAGAAATCGCGATGTGTTCTGAAATTTCTTGGACCAATTCATAGCCATAGCAATCCCGCTCTCGTAACTGCTGGAGCACCAGCATTTCCAAAACGCCTTTTTTCAATTGACTGTTCACATGGACAACTCCCCTCACTATTTTATTTCAATTAGTATCTTGCAATGCCTAGTACCTCTTCAAGTAAAGTATAGCACACTAGCTTGCATTGCACAATAGTTAGGAAGTAACAAAAGCAACTTCTCGGAACCGCCTAATTACTGAACTTTATTTTAAATCTTGTTAGTATTATTCGCTTTACTCACCAAAATTTCACTTTTACTTAAAACTTACGATAAATTTACAGCTTTTTTACAATGCTTTGCTATAGTGAGGGCAAGTTAGACTTACATAAAGTAAAAATGATATTTTGAAAGGAGATACAGTCCGTATGCATTGGGATGATCGTATCAAGAAAGTGGGGCTTTTGCTGACCTCGATTTTTGTCTTGGGGGCCTGCGCTGAAACGAATGAGAACAGCGATAATGCTTCGGCAGATAGTGCAGTCGAAGAGAGCGTGGCTTCAGAGGACAAGGGGTCAGAAGAAAGCGCTAAGGAATCCAAGGATTCTAAAGCGGGAGAAGAGGCTGAGGAAGTTGACCCGGTCTACGGCGAAGAGAATGGCTTAGACTTAATCGAACTTCAAGACGACAAACCCGAAGTGGCGCCGGTGCCTGTCAATAATGAACCCAACCGGATTGCCACCAACCTCCTGGAAGAAACCACGGATGCCATGGGCTTCAACTGGTATACCACTGACAAAATGCCAGATGCCAAGGTGAAAGTGTCCAAGTCTGAAGATATGTCCGATCCAGTTGAATTCGCAGCGGAAGCGACCGAAGTGACTTCTGAATACGCCGAGCGCGACAAGGATGGCTACTATATCTATGCGGCGGCCACTAAGGACGAAGACGGTAACTTCATTGTCGACGAGAACGGGAAGCCGGAAGAAGTTGAAGGTTACTTCACCGACGAACAAATTACCACCGATAACACCCAATGGACTTCTGAAGGGAGCTCCTTAGGTTACTTGGAACTCCAAGATGTGACCGAATACTCCTATAAGGCTGAGGCCGATGACCTCGAACCCGACACCCAATACTACTACCAAGTGGGGTCTGACGAAGGTGGCTTTTCCAAGGTCGGTTCCTTTAGAACTTCCGGTGAAAAGGGCCAGCCTTTCCAATTCATCCACTATACCGATACCCAGAATGCTTATTGGAATGCCAATGTCAACAACGAGGCCGCTTACGGGGCCGACACCCTTTCCCATGCCCTAGAAGTGGCTCCTGACGCTGACTTTGCCCTCCATACTGGGGACTTTGTTGAGGTGGCCGAAGTGGAAGATGAGTGGGTAGACAACTTGGACATGTCCCAAGACCAAAACCTTCATTTGCCTCATGCCTACACCCCAGGTAACCACGATGAATACACAGTTCTAGGGGATGAAAAGGACTTAACCGCCTTCAACGAACATACCAATGTCCCAGTGACCAATGACGTAGTGACAGGTGGCTCTTACTATTCTTATGACTACAACGGCGCTCACTTTGTGGTCCTAAACACCAATGACAACAAGGAATCGGAAGATAATCCTGAACAAGGCGCCATCGGTAAGGAACAGATGGAATGGGCTAAGCAAGATATTCAAGAAGCTCGTGATAATGGGGCTAACTGGATTATCCTGGCCTACCACAAGCCTATCTACTCGGCTTCCTACCATGCCCTCCAAGATGAGGATGTTCAAGTCACTCGGGAAGAATTCGCTAAACTAGCGGATGAACTCGATGTCGATGTGGTTCTCCAAGGTCACGACCACAACTTAACCCGGACCAAGTCCCTAGTTTACACTTCCGATAACTTTTCTTACGGTGAAGTCGAAGACACCGAAAAAGTCGAAAAAGATGGGGTAGAATACCACGTGAACCCAGAAGGCGTGACCTACATCATCCCGAACACCTCAGGAACCAAAGCTTATGACGCCATCTATATGAAGGGGGCTGACCATGTCCACAAGGTTCGTCCTAAATTAGATTGGATGACTGAAGACGATGTGGAACTTTGGAACGGTCTCTTCGATGTGGCTAAGCAACCCGATGACTCACCAAAATTCGACCACAAACACGAAAACTACCGTCAATCTCAAAATCAAAACTTCGCGGTTTATACCGTCACCGAAGATGAATTCTTAATTGAATTCTATGAAATGAGTGGTAACCTCCACGAAGGTGAAGAACGGACCGTTGAATTAGTTGATTCTTACGGGATTAAGAAGGATAAGTAGAGTGTAACTGGAACACGTTTTAAATAGACTGTGACAGCAGTCAAATTCATTAGAGTCGCTGGCAAAAGTCAGCGGCTTTTTTTGTGGTGGCATGGGCGCAGCCGATATTGTTGAAATGGATTAAAAATTAGAAGAAAAAGGTAAATCATGGATAAGGTTGGAATTTAACCTCCTGATCTCTTTTTTGTAATTTTAAGAGTGGATGAGTTATATTTTGTAAAAGCTTTGTGAGGCTGCGATAAAGGGAGATCATGAGAAAAAAGGATTTACTAGAAAAGTTGAATCCTCTTTCTTATATATAATGAATATATCGATTGCTTTCGAGCAAGATATAATTTTTAGGCAGGGAGATGAATTGATGGAAATATCGAAATTTTATGATTTAGTGTCGAATGGTGAAAATGATAGAGTGGATTATAAAAAGAAGTGGTACACAAAAGATAAGAAAATTGATTTAGTGATTGATATCTTAAATTTTGTAAATACAGTTCATCATGAAGACTGTTATATTATTATTGGAATAGAAGATGAATCGAAGGAGATTGTAGGAATAGATACCAATGACGAAAACCGATTGCAGGCAGAAGATGTTACTGATCATTTAAGAAATTTATCTTTATCCGGAAACTATATCCCTGAAATTGAAGTGTCATCAATAGAAATTGAAGATAAAATTTGTGACATTATTACTATATATAATACAGATCATACGCCTATTTATTTAATGAAGGACTATCGTAACGGAAGGAGAATTATAGGAGCAGGGCAGATACTATCACGAAATCAGGGGTCAAATACACCAATTGATCGAACAGCTCCAGATTATATACTTGAAAAATTGTGGAGAAAAAGATTCCATTTGGATAAAGATATAAAAGATCGATATAACTCAGTTTTAAAAGATTATAATAATTGGACGTTTGTTGATTCTTTTAATGGTAATCCAGCAAGATTTATTTACAATCTAGATCCAAATTTTTATATTGATTTAATAGATGATATGTCAGGAAGAGATCAGTTTCAGCCTATAAGTTTGAACGCTGTTCGACTTAAAATTACATGGAAATTAGCTCGTCTTAAATATAATCATCTAGAAATTGAATCTAAATTAATATACTGGATGGATGATGCTCGTTTTCTCCAGGTATGCCCATATACAGGTTTTGTTTCTGGAGCTCAAGAGTCTTTCAGCTATGAATATTTTATTGCAGATAGCATAGCTTTTAACCTGAATGAATTGCTTTGGAAATGTCCCTCATCGCTAAATCATCATTATTTGTATGAGCAGAAAAATAGAATTATGAAATCAGTTGTCATTTACTCTAGCCTAGAAGAAAAGCGGATAGTAGAGAGTGATGTTTCAGCACAATTTAATTTACAGAAAAATATTGAAGCAACTGAAGAAGAAATTAAGACGGTTGAAGAAAGGATAGATATAGATATCAATAATGCTAATAACGAATATAATTGGGCTAAGAATTACATTGAGCAGAATAAATTAGGAAGACTTATAAACAGTTACATGGAGGAAAATGATGATTCTAAAAAATAGTTAGTAGATAGTGATTTAGTTTGGGAGTAGGGGGAGAACCTATGGATGATACTTCTTTTTTATTGACGTCGTCCCTTGAGGAAATTATTTCTTCTGGATTGATAAATGAAAAACGTATTTTATTTGATTTCAATGAAGAACATCAAAATGCATTCTTATCAAATAAAATTCCCTCGGGAAAATATAAGCTTAATAGTATAATGGATTTTTCTAAAGCCAAGATTATTAGCAAAAAGATAATGAAAAGCGGGTATGTTAATATTAGTTATATGCTATCTCTAGACTCGAATGTACTCGGTGACTTAAAAAAATCTCTAGAAGAAAACATAAATACTGATTTGTTATCGATGATAACCCTGGCTAAAAATGAAAATATGGTATTGGATTTTAATCCATATTTAGTAGAAAGTATTCTCAATAATTATATTTTTGAAGATGAAGTATTGTATAAAAGTATTGAAGCATTTAATACGGCTGATTCCTTTAACCCTATACGTGAGGATTGTTTACGGGATACTTATGAACGTCATCGAGAGTACATATTGAGAGATACAGAATCTAAGTTTAATGCAATAAAAAAGAACTATAATCCTAGTAATTTAAAGGCTGTACGTGACTATTATTATTATGCATATGTTCTTTTATTAAAAACTTTTTTAATTAAATTTGATACTAAAATAAAATCGAACAATAAAAAAATAGATGCATTAATTGAATTCATTACGAGTAACTTAGGGATTTACGGTGAAAACGAATTTGTGATTGCTGTATTTGGAATTAGAAATCATAAGACATTATCTAAATTTCTATCACTACAGCTTAATTCAAAACATAAATTAGACAAAATCCGAGGAATGGCTTGGGATCTAGCACATATAAGATATTTAGAAATGATGATGATGGCAAAGACTAATATTCAAACTATTTGTCTACCTTATTTTTTATCAGCAGATAAAGGCTTATCTCAATCTATTAGCTTAAATCCAGTAAAGCGAATCATAATTACACTTTCCAATGAGGGTAATCGAGCAACCTTTAGACGAAGGTATAATGCTGAAAATATTGGTTTAAAGAAACCACAAATTGATAAAATCAAAGAATGGCGATTTTCTAAGAAAGAACAACTGACTATTTCAGAATATAAGACTCTTTCGTTAGAATTAGAAAAAGAATTTGATGCTATATAATTAAAGGAGATATAACATGACAAAGCATGTCCCAAGTGGGTCACCAGATCTTACTCAAATGAATATTAATAAGTTGAAAGAATTATTCCCAGAAGCCATTACAGATGGTGGAAAGATCGATTTTGAAACTTTGCAAACCATTCTAGGTGAAGAAATTGATGATGAAGGGGAAAGCTATTCCTTTACTTGGCCAGGTAAACGTGAATCTATCTTAGGATCACAGCTCCCTTCTAAAGGGACATTGCGTCCTAACATTGATAAGAGTAAGGATTTTGACCATACGGAGAACCTTTATATTGAAGGGGATAATTTGGAGGTTTTAAAACTCTTGCAAAAATCTTATAACAGTAAGGTAAAAGTGATCTATATCGATCCACCTTATAATACGGGAAACGATTTTATTTATAAGGACAACTTTCGTGAGGGAGTGAAGAATTACTTAGAACAAACAGGTCAGGTAGACTCCAATGGTAATTTACTTTCTACTAATTCGGAAAGTAATGGGCGTTTTCATACGAATTGGTTAAATATGATGTATCCAAGGCTTCGGTTAGCACGAAATCTTTTGACCATGGATGGAGTAATACTTATATCAATTTCAGATAAAGAAGCGGCAAATTTGAAGCATATTTGCGATGAAATATTTGGAGAGAAAAATTTCATAGAAAATTTTGTATGGGTAATATCAGGAAATACCGATAACCAAGACCCTATAATTAGAAATCATGAATATATACTATGTTATGCAAAAAATGCAAAAAAAGTAGCTATAAACAATGTTATTGATCCAAATATACCTGAAAATTCCAAAGTCAGAAGAAATTTTGTACAAAATTCTATTATTAAAAATGGTTCTAAAAATCCACCAAGTTTGATTAAATTACCTAAAGGTTTTCCTGCGAGAATAGAAAGTAAAGTTTTCAAAAAAACTGATAATTTAGAGCAAGTAATAAAAGAAATAAATCGAGTTGGGTATATTTCAAGGAGTATAACTAAAAAGTTTAAATTACACTATCCTTTACATTCTGAAAATTTAATAATCGAGAACTTTAAGTTACAGAATGATATTGATGTATATTCTGGCTGGGCAAATAATAAAAAATTGGAAGAATTTATCGATAATAGCTGCAAACCAATTTTAAATGAAGATGGAAGTGAAATAGAATTTTATTTAACAAGTACTGGCACAATTGAATATATGAAGAAAGGAAGAGAATCGCAACACATCTTAACAGTCTTACACAATATGGGAACAACAGAAAAAGAAAAATACGAATTGGAAAATATGGGGTTATCATTTGATTTTCCAAAGCCAAAAAACTCATCGAATATCTATTATCGATATTTTCAAATTCTAGCGATATAATTCTTGATTTTTTTTCTGGTTCAGCAACCACAAGTCAAGCCTTAATTAATTTAAATATTGAAGATAAGAACAGCAGAAAATTTATTTGTGTGCAAATGTCTGAAAAAATAGAAGAATCCGATAATGAGTATAGTTCACATATTTCAACCATCACCGATATCGGTTCCGAACGTATCCGCCGCGCTGGTGATAAAATAATTGATGAACATCCAGAACTAGCTGACACTTTGGATATTGGTTTCAAATACCTTCAACTCGACAAGTCTAATATACGTGAATGGAATCCAGATTTTGAGGATTTAGAAAATGACAAGGTAGATTTATTTGAAGATGTTTTTATAGAGGGACGATCTGAATTAGATATTGTCTACGAGATCATGTTGAAGAATGGCTTGGAATTGACTCTACCTGTAACTACTTTCGAAGTTGAGGGCAAGACAGTTTATGATATTGCTCATGGTTCACAGTTTATCTGCTTGGCTAATGGAATAGATATGGATGTGGCTGAAGCGATTATTGCCAAGCGTAATGCCTATGATCCACAGCTGATTTCAGGTGTTGTGTTTAAAGATAAAGGCTTTTTAGGAAATGATGCGATGAAGTTGAATGTTATCCAAGCTTTGGTTGATGCGGATTTCGCTGAAGAAGCTATTCAAACGATTTAGGAGGTAGAACATGAAAATTCAATTTGAAGACTTGGACTACCAAAGACAGGCGATTGATTCCATTCTTCATGTTTTTGATGGGCACAAGGCTCGGCAATCAAATTTTACGATTGGAGGAAGCTATGCTCAATACCATCTCTTAAATGAGTATGGGGTCAGCAATCAGATTATTTTTAATCCTAATCGTTTACTTGACAATGTCCAGCAGATCCAGATTGCCAACCAGCTTCCTCTAACTGAGCGGGTACCCGCTGGCTTTCCCCAATTTAATATTGAAATGGAAACTGGAACGGGAAAGACCTTTGTTTATTTGAAATCTATCTTGGAGATGAATCAGAAATATGGATTTACCAAATTTATTATTGTAGTCCCTTCAATTGCAATAAAGGAGGGGGTCTTTAAGTCCATTGAGATGACGCGTGAGACCTTCAAGAAGACGATGAATGGGATGATCTACCGGGCCTTCATGTATGATTCAAGTAAACTAGAGAATGTGGGTGGCTTCGCTCGAAATGAGACCGTAGAGATCATGGTAATTAACATTCAATCCTTCTCTAAGCGTGGAAAGGCAAATGATAATCTAAATATTATCTACCGAGATGATATGGATAGTATGAATGGAATTCGTCCGATTGATCTGATTGCAGAGACCAATCCAGTGGTTATTATTGATGAACCTCAGAGTGTGGATAATACGGAAAATGCCAAGGAGGCGATTGCGGCTCTGAACCCTTCTGTTGCCTTCCGTTTTTCAGCCACTCATAAGCAAGAATTTCCCTTGCTTTATAAATTAGGTCCTGTGGAAGCTTATCAGAAAGAATTAGTGAAGCAAATCGAAGTAGCTGGTTTTAGTGAGGATATCGACCCAAATGAAGCATATTTTAAACTGGTCGATATAAAGGCGACAAAGAAAACCATTAGCGCTACAGTAGAAATGAATGTGCGGACTAAGAATGGTGTCGAACATAAGCAGAATGTTAAACTCAAGCAAGATGACGACCTCTATCTCAAGTCTAAACGGCTAGAGCCCTATGAGTCACTCGGTTTTGTGCGGGCAATTTCAGCAGAACCTGGAAACGAATATATTGAATTATCTGGCGGGAAGGAAATTTATCGACTAGATGAAGCTGAGCGAGATGACCGATTGCTTAAACGAGCTCAGATCCAGAAGACGATCGAAGAACACCTCGATAAAGAGCTACAATTAAATCCAAAAGGAATTAAGGTTCTAAGCCTCTTCTTTATTGACCAGGTAGATAAGTATCGTCAGTATGATGAGAATAATGAAGCGATTAAGGGAGAATATGCTAGAATTTTTGAAGAAGAGTATCGAGCTCTTATTCAAAGAGAGAAGTACCAAAGCTTAAGAGATCGTGAAGTGCCAGTAGAAGAGGTTCATGATGGTTACTTTGCGGTGGATTCAAAGCAACGGATTAAGAACACAGGCGGTGCTTCTAAAGATGATGAATCTGCCTATCAAATTATTATGAAGGATAAGGAAGACCTGCTCACCTTCTATGACGAGAAAAAAGGAAATACTAAACGTGCGAATAAATTACGTTTTATTTTCTCCCATTCAGCGTTGAAGGAAGGCTGGGACAATCCCAATGTCTTTCAGATCTGTACTTTAGTAGAAACTAAGGATACGTTGACCAAACGACAAAAAATTGGTCGTGGCTTAAGGATTGCAGTCAACCAAGAAGGCGAACGTGCACCAGGTTTTGAGACCAATGTTTTGACTGTTATGGCCAATGAAAGTTACCAGCAGTTTGCGACTGACTTGCAGCAAGAATATGAAAGTGAAGGGGTTCAATTTGGTCTCTTTACCGATAATATCTTCTCTTCTTTAATTGTGGAAGAGCGTGCTGACGGAACCAAAAGCGCTTTAGGACTAGAAAAATCTCAACTTCTTGTCCAGTATATGCAAGATGAGGGATATATAGATAAGAAGCGCAAGGGAACAGAGAAATTAGCCCAAGATCTTAAGGATCAAAGTTTCAAGGTTCCAAAAGAAATTGCCCAATTAGCAACAGGCATGTCTAATCGAGTGATTCAGGCCATTGAAGAGAAGTTTAATTCTGATAAGGTTGAAGTCAAGGACCGACGGAAACGGGTATCTGTTAAACTAAACAAGCAGGCATTGACAGGCCCCTTCCTTGACTTATGGCGACGTATTAATGAAAAAACACGCTATTCTATTTCATTTGATTCTGAACGCTTTATTAAAGAAGTCTCTAATGAATTATCGCTCGAGTTACAGGTGAAACGCCGCCGAATCGACTATTCTAAAGCCCAAGTTGGGATTGCTGAAGCAGGGATTGATTTCGTTGAAGAAGAATCAGGAGCTTATTCGAGCGTAGACAAGGTATACACAGAAGTCCCTGATATTTTGACTTATCTTCAGAATGAAACACGGTTGACACGGCAAACGATTATTAAGATCCTTAAGAAAAGTGATACCTTGCGTGATTTTAAGCGGAACCCTCAAGAATATATGACAGAAGTCGCTCGCATTATTAACGCTCATAAACGAGTGGTAATGGTAGACGGCATTAAATATGAAAAAATAGGAGAGACCTACGATCAAAGTTTGCTGAAAGCTGATGAAATTGACCAGTATGAAGATAATACACTAAAAGTACATGATGATCGCTATCCTTATAATTATGTTGTTTATGATTCAAATATTGAGCGTAATTTTGCCTTGGAATGTGAGCGAGACAGGAACGTGAAGTGTTACATCAAATTACCGAGTAACTTTAAAGTTCCAACACCACTAGGTAACTACAATCCCGATTGGGCGGTCTTGATAGAGCAGGATGAAGAAGATAAGTTATACTTTGTGGTAGAAACTAAGGGAACAACCGACCCCACTCAATTGCGTTCAGCAGAACTTGCTAAAATTAAATGTGGCCGTAAGCATTTTGAAGTATTAGATTCGGGATTAGCTTTCAAAGTGTCTACTAACTTTAAGGGACTTTATTGACCAATGTACTAAATGATTTGAATAAGTTTATAGTATAATGTGGTAACCTTAGACTCTAAGAGACATAAGCTTATCGAAAAAATAATGCTTTTTTCAAGTAGTGTTTGAGAATTTTAATAGTAATGTCATATCTCACAAAGGTATGGCATTTTTATTTGCACCGATAGTCGCTAGAAAGAATAAAAAGATTATCGCAGGAATCTTTTTAGCCCGTGCAAATCTAATTTATTTAAAATGATATGTTTAAAATATCCAATGATTTCTACCTTTCTGTCTCTTGGTTGGATTGTAGTTTCAGTATAGGTCTTCTATGGCTTTTATATTTTAAAAAAGTGTCGGTGAAGAGCCGGGTGCTCTCATCAACACCAAATCTTATAGCTCTTTTTTATTTAACTTTTTCACGACCAGGTATAGGATCTCATTCTATTGTCGCATTATTAAATTGCTTTACCATTCTTCATAAAGCCCAGCATTTGATAGAAGGCCCTAATCTTATCTTTCAAATTATTCTCTTTCTTGGTGATTTGGATCGTTTCATTGTCAATTTTTAATTCGAGTTGATCACCAATTTTAAAGTGTGATAGTTCTGAGGCCGTTTTACTTAAACTAATCGCTTGGCTATTACCGTTTTTAATGACCTTAGCGGATAATACATTCGTCATCATAATATAGCTCCTTATGTTTCTTATTTTTAGTATAGTAATAAATAGTACAATTGCCATACATCATTAGATTGATTTTAAACACTTATTTGCTTCTATTGCTTAATATGAAATAATTGATTATATATTATATGATAGACAAATCTAGGGAGGTAAGGCATGAAGAATATTTTAATCCATGGCTTAGGTCAGGATAATACAAGTTGGGATCAAGTAAAAAGATATTTGGATGAAGCAAACATAGTGGCTGATTGTCCTAACCTCTTTGAATTGATCAAAAAGGATACTTCTACCTACCAAAACCTATATAAGCGCTTTGAAGCATACGTTAATAATAAGGAGGACAAGGTTAACTTGTGTGGCCTTTCCTTAGGGGGGCTACTGGCTTTAGACTATGCTAAAAATAATCCTGACAAAGTTAATACCTTAATTTTAATCGGCCTTCCCTATAAAATCACTAAATTCCTCATGACAGTGCAGGCCATGGTGTTTAAGCTGATGCCAAGAAGAACTTTTATCCCCTTAGGTCTCACCAAGGATGAATTTATCCGCTTGATCCACTCAACCAAAACGCTCAACATCGCGACTCACTTAGAAAAAATACCTTGCCAAACCCTCTTAGTCTGTGGAGAAAACGATCGATTTAACCTAAAAAGCAGCAAACTCTTTCAGGCGGATATTAAGAATAGTCAATTGCGACTAATCAAAAATGCCGGCCATGAAGTCAATATCGACAACCCTAAAGCATTGGCTGAATTGATCTCAGAATCTTGGAAGGCTTAGAACCGACTAGCTAAGCTTATTTAGCTAGGAGATGGAAAAGTTATTTCTTGAATTGCCAATCAGGGCTGGTTTCACTTAGCCTATCTAGCTAATATCTATGCTATAATAAAAGCGAAAACTTGTCCTTTTGTTTATAATTAAGGAGTGATCCAATGACTACTCTAGATAAGATAAAGCATGAATTGAACCATTTAGATGAAAAACAACTGAAAAATATTCTTTCTTTGATTTACTATTTGCAAGATAAAGATCTCTATGATGGAGAAGGTCAGGTCATTGTTGATGACTTTTACCGTGATTTAATTGCTGAAACGGATGAAAAAGATCCTGGACAGGTTTTAACCGAAGCCGACTTGCGCAAAAAGTTAGCCCTGTAGCATGAAAGAATTTATCTTTAAGAAAAAAGCTTTGAAGTTTCTTCAAAAGCAGAGTAAGAATGATCAAGATCGTCTCATCACAGCTATTTATCAGATCCCTAGTGGTGATATTAAAAACATGGCTGGATATACGCATCTCAAGCGTTTGCGAGTAGGGAAGTTTCGTGTTCTTTTTAATGATGATGATAAAAAGGTTTATATTCTGAATATAGGAAGTCGTGGAGATATATATATAAATAATCTATTTTACGAAAGTTCTTTCGATGAAGGTCACCCACTAGGCGCGACTGGAGCAATTATAAACTGCAAGGCTATGAGTTATCTTCAAGATGCTGGCGGGAAATACGGCTTGTTCACTATGTGTGTCGGTGGTGGCATGGGTGCTGTGGGAACTATTGAAATGACTGATTGATCTTTGGATGTTTTATAAACGTTTTAAAGATAGCTTAAAAGGCTGATCCTTTTCTAGATGATGAAGAAAAGAGTCAGCCTTTTTGAGATCCTTGCCCTCGCTTGAGCTAGACAAAGTTTTTCTTATTTGTCGAGATAGTCCTGAATACGGCGATAGGCAAGGGCTTCAAAGCGACAGTCGGTTGTTGACCCACATTGAGCGATGAGGTCTTTACCGCTTTCTAATGCCTGTCTGGCTTGGTCCCAATCCTTATCGCGGACGATTGCTAAGAGGGCACGGATGCGGTAATTGCTGGCGGTTGGCTGTTTTAACCGCTTTCTAAAGGTCTTATTGTCCAGGATAGCCTCGATGCTGGTTTGGACATCGGTAAATTTTACTTGTCCTGTGACTACCTCCATGAGTAGAGTCCCTAGGTAAAGTTCATCGATAGCGACTTGATGGATGGGAATGGCTTGGTCCTTTTCTTGGCAAAGTTGCTTGAGGAATGAGGAGGCCACTTCAAATTGTCCGCTTTCATAGAGACCATGGGCCTTTACCAAGGCATTACTGGTATTGGTGATGTGATCGCGACTAAGTGGCAGTGTAAAAGGATAGTCAGCCGCCAATTGATGGTAGGGGGTTCCTTGATTCAGTTGCTCTTGCAGTTTCATCGCTCGAAAAAGCTCACTTGGAGTGTAGTGACCCCCAAAAGTTGGACTAAGAATTCAACTTTTGGGGGTTATTTTTATGTCTAAATATTCATTAGAATTTAAACTGAATTTAGTAGGAGACTATATTGCGAAAAAAGGAAGTTATCGAACCTTAGCTAATAAAGCAGGAATAGATCCTTCTATTTTACGAAGGTGGGTTAATAACTATTATGAATTTGGTGTAGATGGTTTAAAGAAAAGGCGGACTCAACAGGTTTATACTGTTGAATTCAAATTAAATGCGATAGAATTGTATGAAAGTACGGAAATGAGTTATCGCGAATTGGCCAATTCATTAAACATGAATAATCCAAGTCTAATCGCTAATTGGCGAAGAGCTTATCATGAAAGAGGACTCGATGGCCTTTCCGCGAGGAAAGGAAGGCCACCTAAAGTGTCTAAAAAGAAATCACAAATCAATCAAATAAAGGATAGCAGCGAAACCAATCAGTTAAGTGAAGCAAAAATAAAGGAACTTGAACAACGGATTACGGATTTAGAAATTGAGAACAAATTTTTAAAAGGATTGAGGAGACGTGTGGCTCAAAGAGTCAAGCGAGAAAAGAAGAAATAGTGACCGAAATCACACGTCTCCATGATGAAAAATATGCTTTAAAAGATATTCTTAGCGTTTTAAAGTTTCCTAAATCGACCTACTTTTATTGGAAAAATAAAGATGAGGAAATTGATAAGGATGCCGATTTAAAAGAGGAAATGAAAGACATCAGAGAAACCCATAAGGATTATGGTTATCGAAGAATGCGAGCTGAACTGCTTTCCCGTGGTTATAAGGTCAGTAAAAACAAAGTTCAACGCCTAATGAAAATTATGGGGATACAGGTCACTAGCTATACTAGAAAGACAAGAAAATATAATTCCTACAAAGGAACGATTGGAGAGATAGCGCCAAATCGTATCAACCGGCGGTTTGATTCGACCATTCCTTATCAAAAAATAACAACAGACACAACAGAATTTAAATACTACTATGCCGATGATTCTGGGAATTATCAAACTGGAAAACTCTATTTAGATCCTTACATGGATCTATTTAATCGAGAAATTATTTCTTTTAAGATAACACATCAGCCTAATGGACAAAGCATGTTGGAGGGGCTACAAGCTGCCATTGAAGCAAGTAAATTATGTCCATACAGAAGAACCTTTCATTCTGATCAGGGCTGGGCCTATCAAATGAAAAGTTACACCCGGCTCTTGAAGGATCACCGAATTTTTCAAAGTATGTCTCGTAAAGGAAATTGCTTAGATAATTCGCCAATGGAGAATTTCTTTAGTCTACTAAAACAAGAAGTCTACTATGGTCGGACTTATCATTCCTTTGAAGAATTAGCACAAGCGATTGAAGATTTTATAATCTATTACAATGGTGAAAGAATCAAAGAAAAATTAGATTTTAGGAGTCCTATAGAATTTCGTCTTCATCACGCTTCTTTCGCCGCTTAATGATTACACATAAACTTTAAACTTATCAAGAGCCGCTACGCTCTTCCTCTTGACAAGTTTAAATTTCTGAGTAAATGTGTCGGCAAGAAATAAGCAAGAACTGTAAGCAACAAAAAAGAGCTGGCCAAAGGCCAACTCACTATATATAAAGTCCAACTTATTGGGGTCACCATAGAGCCTTGGGGTCTTTTAATAATTGCCAAACATGGGCCCCATCGCTATAGGGAATGGTTGGCAAAAGATTTACCAGGCCAAGCAGCCAGGCGGTCGCTCCGCCGATCAATAGGCCAAGATTCCAGGGCCGAGAGCTAGTGTAGGCCCATACAATCAGTAGAGCGCCGAGGATAAAGTTCATGGCCACCCCACCTAGCAGATAGAGGATGTAGGCCGGTCTACTGCCTGGACGACTAGATTGACCCGGGACCATCAGGGCTTGGCCACCGATACCATCTACATACTCACGGCCATGTTGCCAACCCTCAGGGGACCGATACCAAACATGCGAGCCCAGACGAAAAAGAATCAAGTCCATGCCGACCAGCCAGCCGGCTAGGACATGGCCGCCTTCATGCAAGACAATCTGAAGCAAGAAGCTACAGGCTAACACCCAGATAATGACTGCTATATCAAGCAGGCTGATGTCAGCAAAATGGCTTAATATACCGTTACTAGCCAGCCAGTAACCTAAAAAGAAACCTCCAATAACAATAGCCATAAAAAGCAAGAATTTACCTATTTTACTCATTAACATCCTCCTTTAAGAAAATCTCCCTTAGTTGTTTTGAATAGACAAGGGCCTCGGCTAAAATTTATAACCAGTATAGCAATAAAAGCTTGGCATCACACGAGTTTTAAGTCAAGAAATTTCCCGCTAAAGGAAGAAATCCTGCCTCATCCAGAGCAGGAGGGAGGCGCTTTTACTTCTTACTTATAAGAGGCTTCATTCGCCTCATCCTATCGGCTGATCTTAGTCCTATCGCTTTAATTCTCGGTCAGGGCTGGTTATAATGAAAGGTGCACCTGGCCTAGACGAGCGGCGGTTGAGTGAGCTTTTCTAGGTCTCAGACTGAATCTATGGTAAACTATTCAACGAACACCTGTTTGTATAAAAGAAGTGAGCCAAAAGCCGAGTGATTAAGTGGCTTTTAGCTCAATGAAGGAAGTGACCGATTTGAAAGAAGAAATTGTCGTGCGTGGGGCACGATCTCATAACTTGAAAGATATTAATGTGACTATTCCCCGCAATAAAATGGTGGTGATCACGGGATTATCAGGGTCAGGTAAGTCCTCCCTGGCCTTCGACACCCTCTATGCGGAAGGTCAGCGCCGGTATGTGGAATCCCTGTCGGCTTTCGCCCGCCAATTCCTGGGCAATATTAAGAAGGCGGATGTGGATTCCATTGATGGCTTGAGTCCAGCCATTTCCATTGACCAAAAGACTACCAACCGCAACCCGCGTTCAACCGTGGGGACCATCACTGAAGTCAATGATTATCTCCGTCTCCTCTTCGCCCGGGTGGGACATCCCATTTGTCCGAATGATGGTACCCCCATCCAAAGCCAGTCCATCGACCAGATGATTGACCGGGTCAAGGGCCTGGAAGAACGGACCCGGATCCAAATCCTGGCGCCCATCGTTTATGGTAAGAAGGGCCAACACAAGAAGCTCTTGGAAAAGGTCCAACAACAAGGCTATGTCCGCGTCCGTATTGACGGGGAAATGTATGATGTGGAAGACCTGCCTGAATTAAACAAGAATAAGAAACATGATATTGATGTAGTCATTGACCGCTTAGTCATTAAGGAAGGCATTCGGGCACGTTTGGCCGATTCCTTGGAAACTGCCCTGCGTCTGACGGAAGGCTATGCCTTGGTGGATATTATTGGTGGGGAAGAAATCCTCTTCTCTGAACACTATGCCTGCCCCCTCTGTGGCTTTACGGTGGGGGAATTGGAACCCCGTCTCTTTTCCTTCAACGCCCCCTTTGGCCGCTGTCCGGAATGTGACGGAATCGGCTCCAAGATGAAGGTGGATGAAGATATCGTGGTGCCCGACCGGACCAAGTCGCTAGAGGAGGGGGCCTTAGTCCCTTGGTATAACAAGGCTTCCGGCTATTATCCAGCTCTCTTAGACCAAGCCTGCCAGGCTTTTGATATTCCTCAAGACAAGCCTTTTGAAGAACTCAGTGAAGACCAACAAAACCTGCTCCTCTACGGGTCAGGCGACCAGACCTTCCATTTTAACTATCAAAATGAGTTTGGTAATGTCACCGACAAGGACATGGCCTTTGAAGGGGTGGCGAATAATGTTGAGCGCCGCTACCACAATTCCTCCTCCAATATGATCCGGGAAAGCATGCGCCAATACATGGCGGAACTGCCTTGCCCTAAATGTCACGGCAAACGGCTCAATGAGCAGGCTTTGGCGGTTAAGGTGGCTGGCTTGGATATTGCTGAGGTGACGGAAAAAGCCATTGGCCAAGTGATTGCTTTCTTTAAGGATTTAGACTTAGAAGACCAAGATGAAAAAATTGCCCGGCCTATTATGGAAGAACTTCATGCCCGACTAGGTTTCTTGGATGAAGTGGGCTTGGATTATTTGACCCTGGACCGTAATGCTGGCTCCTTGTCAGGCGGGGAGGCCCAACGGATTCGCCTGGCCACTCAAATTGGGTCCAACCTATCCGGAATTATGTATGTACTCGACGAACCCTCCATTGGTCTCCACCAACGCGATAATGACCGCTTGATCCGGTCTTTGAAGCGGATGCGGGACCTAGGGAACACTTTGATCGTGGTGGAACACGATGAGGATACTATGCGCCAGGCTGACTATTTAATTGATATGGGGCCAGGTGCCGGTGCCCATGGGGGAGAAGTGGTTTCCGCCGGGACACCTGATCAAGTGGCCCAAGATCCTGATTCCCTGACCGGCCAATACTTATCCGGTAAAAAAGCCATTGAAGTGCCTAAAGAACGCCGGAAGACCGACAAGGGTTGGTTGGAAGTCAAGGGCGCCGCGGTCAACAACCTAAAAGGCGTTGACGTCAAGTTCCCGCTGGGCTGCTTTAACCTGATTACTGGGGTATCCGGTTCAGGAAAGTCCAGCCTGGTTAATGAAGTGGTCAAGAAGTACTTACTCCGCCACCTCAACCGGGCCCAAGTGGTGCCTGGAAAGGTGAAAGCCATTGAGGGCTATGAGTCGCTGGACAAGGTCATCGATATCGACCAAAGTCCCATTGGTCGGACGCCACGGTCTAACCCAGCCACCTATACCAGCGTCTTTGACGACATCCGCGACCTCTTTGCCCAAACTAATGAGGCCAAGTTACGGGGCTACAAGAAGGGCCGCTTTTCCTTTAATGTTAAGGGTGGCCGTTGTGAAGCCTGCAAGGGCGACGGGATTGTCAAGGTAGAGATGAACTTCTTGCCGGATATTTATGTGCCTTGTGAAGTCTGCAAGGGGACCCGCTACAATGCCGAGACTCTGGAAGTCCACTACAAGGGCAAAAATATTGCTGAGGTCTTAGACATGAGGGTGGACGAGGCCTTGGAATTCTTCCAATCCATTCCGAAGATCCATCGCAAGCTCCAAGCCATTGCTGATGTAGGACTGGGTTATGTGGCCTTGGGTCAACCAGCGCCCTCCCTGTCTGGTGGGGAAGCCCAACGGATGAAACTGGCCAGTGAACTGCAAAGGGTGGCTAGTGGCAATACCATCTATATCTTGGACGAACCGACCACTGGGCTTCACAGCCACGACATTAAGCGCTTGATCGGCGTCCTCCAACGTTTGGTCGATGAAGGCAATACCGTCCTTGTCATCGAGCACAATTTGGATGTGATTAAGACCGCTGACTATATTGTCGACTTGGGACCAGAAGGCGGAGACGGCGGTGGAACCATTGTCGCCACCGGAACCCCGGAAAAAGTGGCTAAGAATAAGAAATCTTATACTGGACAATATCTCAAGCCACTATTAAATAAAAAATAATTAACATTTATGTTTAAACGAGCTCTCCAAGTGGAGAGCTTGGTTTTTCTTGAGAGTGTGACAAGCGGACGCTTGCTCTGCGCTTGGAGCAGGTTTTGATTAGATAGTTCGTATTTTGAAAAGAGGAGCTGACCCTATGAAAATTATCCATACTTCCGACTGGCATATTGGGAAGATTGTTAATGACCGGTCCATGTTGGCTGACCAGAAAGTGGTCCTCCACCAGCTGATTGACGAGTTCAAGGCGCTTGAGCCGGACTTGGTAATTATCGCGGGCGACTTTTACGACCGCTCGCTTCCCAGCCGCGATAGCGTCCGCTTGGCCAATGACTTGATTGACCGGATGATGGTGGAGTTAACATGCCCGGTGGCCATTATTGCTGGTAACCACGATGCTGGCGAACGGATTGCCTATGGGGCGCGGGCCTATGAACGCCAAAATGTTCATCTGGCGGGTTTGCCACAAAAACAGCCTCAAACCGTTGAATTAGACGGCGCCCGGGTCTATCTCCTTCCCTATGCCGACTACCAGGTCATCCGGGAGCTCTACCAGGATCCGACCATTGACAGCTTGGAAAAGGCCGCAGCCAAACAGGTCCAAGCCATCAAGGACCAGGAATCCTTTGATCCTGAACGCCTGAATTTGATTGTCTACCACGGCTATGTGACCTCCTCTAGCCTGGAGGAAGCTGGGGCTGACTTAGAAGAATCGGAGTCGGAGCGGCCCTTAAGTATTGGGACCACCGAATATGTGCCTAGCCGAGTCTTTCAAGACTTTGACTATGTGGCTTTGGGTCACTTGCACGGGGCTCAGCGGGTCAAGGGCGAACAGGTCCGCTATAGTGGCAGTCCGCTCAAGTACTCCAAGTCGGAAGCCCACCACCATAAGCAGTATTTGGAGGTGGATTTGACCAAGGAATCAATCCAGGTCACCAAGCATATGATCCAGCCCCAACATGATGTCTGCGTGATTAAAACGAGTTTTGACCAGGCCTTAACGGGGCAGTCGGATGACTATATTTACTTTGAACTGACTGACCAGACCCCGGTTCATGACGGGATGAATCGGCTGCGGGATAATTATCCCAATATTATGAACCTGGAATACGTGAATATTGGCCAGGTCAGCGCCCAGCTTGAGGGAAAAATCAGTAAAGATAAGCTTAGTCATCAAGTGGCTGACCCCTTAGAGCTCTTCGCCGACTTCTACCAAGAAACCCTGGGCCAGACTTTGACTGAAACGCAAAATCAGGCGGTGGAGGCGGCCTGGTTAGCGGCCCAAAAAGACCAGGAAGCTGACTAGCTGACTGAGAAAGGAAGTGGACCATGATTCCCTTACGTTTAGAAATGAATGCCTTTGGCTCTTATCGGGATCTGACCGTGATTGACTTTGACCGGGTCCGGCCCTATGGCTTGTTTATGATTTCAGGAGATACTGGGGCGGGTAAGACCACTCTATTTGACGCCATTACCTATGCCCTCTACGGGGGCGCTTCGGGGTCGAGTCGGGAAGCCAGCGAGCTCAAGTCCCGTTTTGCCACCGACTTGGACCTGGCCTATGTGCGTTTTACCTTTGACAGTGATGGCCACCACTACCAGGTCTACCGCCAACCCAAACAGACAGGCCCGGGAGCGGTGGAAGGGCGGTCCAAGGCCTATCCTTCTGAAGTTTTGGAAGTTAATGTTGACGGCAAGTTGGTGTCAGGTAAGAAAAATGAGCTAGAAACTTATCTCAAAGAGGCCATCGGTTTAGATAAGTCTCAGTTTACTCAAATCGTCATGTTGCCCCAGGGTGAGTTCAAGCGCTTGCTGGAGGCCTCAAGCCGGGACAAGGAGGAAATTTTTACCCACATCTTCCATACCGAGGCCATTAACCGTTTCCAGGACTACTTGCAAGACCAATACAGCCAGGTCAAGAGCGACTTAGACCGCCTTAAGAAAAATCATGATGCGGCCCAAGCACGCTTAAAGACTTTGCTTAGTTCAGAAGACCAAGCGCTTTTAGAAGTCCGTTTAAAAGACCAGGGGGAGGCTAAGCTAGGCCAGCTTTTGACTGACTTCTTAGCGACCAAAGAAGCAGACTTCAAACAAGCCAGCCAAGCGCTGGAAAAACTGGAAGCCCAGCGAACCCAACTTAGCCAAGTCCTAGACTACTTTGATGCTCAAGCCAACCTGGCCCAAGAAAAAGACCGCCTAGAAGCCAAGCAAAGCCAGATGGCTGATTTAAAAAGGGCCTATCAAAACTATCAGGGGTCTTTATCCTTCTACCAGGCCTTAAAAGACCAAGCCCAGGCCCAAGTAGAGGCTAAGGACCTAGACCAAAGTCAGACCCAACTTGACCAGGAAGAGAAAGACTACCAAGCCGCCCGAGCTGACTATGACAAGGACTGGACGGCGCAAAAAGAAAACTTGGAGCACTTGCCGCAAATTAAAGAAGCCATCAACCAAGTTCAAGCTGGCCTCAAGGACTGGGCCACTTATGAAAGCACCCAAAAAGAAGTTCAAACTGGTCAGGCTGAATTAGAAGACCTGGAAGCTAGCTACCAAAAGGGCCAAGACCAAGTGGCTAGTCTAGAAGAAGCCATCAGCCAAGGGCAAGCCCAAGTGGACCAATTAAGCCAGGCCATTTTTGACCCCGACAGCCTGAACCAAGAAAAAGAAGCGGTCAAAGAGTCCGGCCGTCAATTGACCGACTTAAAAGGTGGGCTCGACCAGGTCCAATCCTTTGACCAAGCCATTCAAAAAGGAGAAGCAAACTTCCTCCAGGCAGAAAAGACCTGGCAAAAAGCCAACCAGGTCTATCTGGAAGCCAAGCAGACCTATCAACGCAATCTGGCCGGGATCATGGCTCAAGACCTAAGTCCGGGCAGTCCCTGTCCAGTTTGCGGGAGCTTAGACCATCCTGACCCGGCCCAAGTCAGTGCCGACAGGTCTGCTGAAGACCTGGACCAAGGCCAAGTGGACCAGTTAGAAGCCCAGGCTCAAAAGGCTAGCCAAGCCTACCAAAAAGCCAGCGAGGCCATCAACTACCACAAGCAGAGTCGGGCCAACTTGTGCAGACAATATGGTTTTGACCCTAAAGCCACTATCACTGACTGGCAAGACCGGCTGGACCAAGCTCAAAGTGCCTATAAGCAAGCCAGTTCGACCTACCAAGAAAAATACGACAAAGACCAGGCTAATCAAAAAGCCCTGGCGGAAGAAAAGGAAAGGGTCAAAGGCCAAGAAACTCAGCTGCAAACCCTTAAGCAGGGACTTTCTAAAAGTGAAGGCCAGGTCAGCCGGCAAAAAGCTTATTTGGATCAAGTGAAAGACCGACTCAAAAAGGCTCAGGAGCTCTTAATTGGAGACTCCAAGGAGGCTTTAAACCAACAAGCTCAAGCTCTCAAGACAGAAGCAAAAGACTTGGAGGCCTTAGCGCAAAGATTAGCCCAAAGAGAGCAAGCTTTGAAAGAAAAAGCTGCCGTTTTAACCACCAAGCGGGACTACCAAGAAGCGGCGGTCAAGAAAAACCAAGCACAGTCTCAGGCCATTGCTGAGCGTTTAGCCCAAGCCCGAAGAGAATCGGAACTCAGTGATGACCAGGTCAAGGCCCTCCACCAAAGTGACCGTGACTGGCAGGCCATCAGCCAAACTCTATCTGCCTATTCTAACCAGGTCTATGCCTATAAAAAGTCGCTTGAGGCCTTAAAGGCAAATGCAAAAGACTTGGCTATTGACCAGGACCAAGCCACTTATCAAAAGGAAAAAAGCGAGCTCGACCAAAGCTATGACCAAGCCGCTAGCCAGTTAAGTCAGGAGCGGGAAGATTTAATTCGGCTCAAGGACCAAGTCGCTCTCCTGACTGACTTATGGCAGAACTACCAAGACCGCTACCAAAGCTTTGGCGACTTGAAGAAATTGTCGGATGTCGCTAACGGGAAGCTCAACAAGAGCCAGCGGATTTCCTTCCAACGCTATATTTTAGGAATTTACTTGGATTGGATCGTCGAGCGGGCCAACCAGCGTTTCTATCAAATGACCAATGGCAAGTATTACTTTAAGCGGGCGGAGGACGAGATTGGTGGCAACCAGGCTAAGGGACTTAACCTCAATGTTTTCGATTCCTATACGGCTAGCGAGCGCAGCGTCCACTCCCTGTCAGGAGGCGAAAGTTTCCAAGCCTCCCTGGCCTTAGCTTTGGGACTTAGTGATGTGATCCAGGAAGAAGCTGGGACGGTTGACGTGGGTATGCTCTTTATTGATGAAGGATTCGGAACCTTGGACTCGGAAACCCTTCAACAGGCCCTTGATACCCTGGTGGACCTCCACCAACGTTCAGGCCGCTTGATTGCTGTCATCTCTCACCGGGAAGAACTGAAGCAGGAATTGCCCATCCAGTTAGCGGTCGAAATGACCCCTAGCGGCAGTCGTTGTCACTGGCAAGGTCTTCCGGGGGCAGAGGAGTAGGGAATCTCTCCCCCTGGTCCTCCCTCACATCCTTCAAAACGTGTTCCAAGCGCAGAGCAAGCGTCCTCTTCACAAAAAGTCGACGAATTCCCTCCGTGAATTCTTACGCCTTTTTGCTCCAGAGATCTTGCTCTTTGATGCGCTTGTCGCACTCTTTAGTTGAGTTCGGAAGGGTGAGGGGATGTCCTTTCAGAAAAGTTGAACGACCAGCGAGTCGGTCTTATCATCTTTTCTTCCAAGGAATCTCCCTCACTGGCCCTTCCTCACATCCTTCATTTCTTTAGAATCCTTTAAATTCGCTGTTTGTCAGGCAGGGAGAGTCGAGTCTTGAGCGTGCTTATGGTAAAATATTCTTACATCCCGCTATCTAATACCTAATTTTGTTTATATCTTAGTAGCGATTTCTCAATCGTTTGAACAGCGGTATCGATAGTACTTGTTTGAATCAAGATAAGGAGAGATTTTATGAAAGCATTGAAACGTTCCTTAACCAACCGTGTGTTTGCTGGGGTTTGTGGTGGTTTCGCTGACTACTTTGGTATTTCCGCAGTTTGGCTCCGGATTGCCTTTGCGGTGGCTCTTTTTACCCCGCTACGCTACCTGGCAATTTTTATCTACCTGGCCCTGATGGTTTTAATCCCTAATGAAAGTATCATCAACTTTAAGCGGACTTTCTTTGGAGGAGGACAAGGGACTAGACAGCGGACGAATCCGCGTCAAGAGGCCTACACACAGCGTGAAGACGATGTGGAACCGGTCTATCGGGACTTAAACAAACGTCAAATTAAGGAAGTGGAGAAGGTTAAGGTCGACCATGATTAGAAATATTATTCGTCTCTTGATCCAAGCCATCCTCCTCCAAGGACTGGGCCGGATTTTCTGGCCGGCGGTTTATATCCAAGACTTTGCCTCGGCGGTGATTGTGGTTTTAGTCATCGCTATTCTCTACAAGTTGGTTTATCCGATTTTGAGAATTTTAGCTTTGCCGATAAACTTTCTGACCCTGGGCTTATTTAACCTGGTCTTGAATGGTTTTATCTTCTGGCTGGCTTCCTCCCTGATGGGGACAGCTTATTTCTGGATATCTTCCTTCTTCTACTGCATGGTGCTGGCCCTGATTTATGGCCTGGCTCAAGAACTCTTGAAGAAGATATTTGATCCTTACCGAAGCGACTATTAGAGAGTGCGACGGGAGAAGGCTTTTACTTAAATGTTATTAATCGTTAAAAGACTGCGACGCCTGTTGCAGTCTTTTTTCTTAGTTAGCCTTGGTTCAGGATTCTTTTTGGCTTTTGGTGCTCTCGTCGCACTCTCAAGCCTTACTAATGGGGTGGGCCTATGGTAAAATGAAGTGAGATTTAAAAAGAGAAAGGAAACAATTATGGAAGCAGTAACCGTTAAAGAGCTCAGGGACCAGCTTGGGCTAAAGGTGCTCCAGGGAGAAGAGTATTTAGACCGTTTGATTAAAACCAGCGACATTTCCCGTCCGGGTTTGGAATTATCGGGTTATTTTAACTATTATCCCTCGGAACGGGTCCAATTGTTTGGCCGGAATGAGCACTCCTATTTGAAGAAAATGACTAGTGATGAGCGGCTCTTGATTATGCGGCGGATGTCTCGGGAAGATACGCCGGTCTTTATTTTCTCCCGCGACTTGATGCCGGAATACGAGGTCTTTCAAGCGGCCGAAGAAAATAAAATCCCTATTCTCCAGGGGAGTGCGGTGACCACCCGGCTCTATTCCAATATTACTACCTACCTCCAAGAGCGTCTGGCGCCCCGGGTGTCCAAGCATGGGGTCTTTGTGGATGTTTATGGTTTAGGGATTATGATTATTGGAGACAGCGGGATTGGTAAGTCGGAAACCGCCTTGGAATTAATCAAAAACGGTCACCGGCTTGTGGCTGATGACCGGGTGGAACTCCATAAACGCGATGACTATTCCATCGTGGGCGAGGCGCCGGCCATCTTACAAAATATGATCGAAATCCGCGGCCTGGGCATCATTAATGTCCTCACCCTCTTTGGGGCCGGGGCGGTTAAACAGGCCCAACAACTCCACTTGATCGTCCGCTTAGTCATGTGGGATGATGATGAAGACTATGAACGTTTAGGTTCAGAGCCGGAAATGGTTTCCCTCCTCGGAGTAGATGTCCCTCAAATTACCGTGCCTGTCCGCACTGGGCGAAATTCTTCTAATATCGTGGAAGTGGCGGCTATGAATCTTCGGGCCAACAATATGGGCTACAATGCCGGTAAGGAATTCGAGGAAAGACTGACCCATTTAATCCAAGCCAACCAGGAAGCGGATGCCAAGACTCACGCCGAAAACGACCAGGCGGAAGCGGGCGATGAGTCATGATAACGACCTTACTTGGAAAACTTTTACCCAGCCTTAACCTGCTGGCCATTGATCCAGTGGCCTTTTCCTTTTTAGGGATTGAGATCCGTTGGTACGGGATTATTATTGCCCTGGGCATGTTCTTAGCGGTGGAACTGATTCTGAAAGAGATTGAGCGCAAGGGTTTTGATAGTGACCAGGTCATGGACATGATCATGTGGGCGGTGCCCATCGGTTTTATCGGAGCCCGGCTCTATTATGTGATCTTTGAGTGGGACTACTACCGGGAAAACCTGGGCGAAATTATTGCCATCTGGCAGGGCGGCATCGCCATTTATGGGGGTGTCCTTGCGGGCGCCTTGACCGCGATTATCTATGCCAAGCGCCATAATATGAAGGTGAGTTTCTTGGCAGATGTGATCATGCCTTACTTACTCCTAGCCCAAGGCATTGGTCGCTGGGGGAACTTCGTCAACCAAGAAGCCCACGGTGGCCCGGTTAGTGAAGGATTCTTACGGGAGACTTTGCACTTACCTAACTTTATCGTTGAACAAATGTATATTAACGGTCAATACTACCATCCCACCTTTCTCTACGAATCCCTGTGGAATTTATTGGGGGTAGGGGTCTTACTCTTCCTCCGTCACCGTCATAAGACCTTAAAACTCGGCGAGACCGGGCTCTTATACCTGATTTGGTATGGGACGGGACGCTTCTTCATTGAAGGTTTACGGACCGATTCCCTCTACCTGGGGCCAATCCGGGTCTCCCAAGCCTTGTCCTTAGTCCTAGTGGTTGTGGGGATTGGACTCTTTATCTACCGGCGCACCAAGCAAGGAGACCTGCCTTATTACAGCGACTATAACTATTTAGCTAAGCGGCGGGCCCAAGTGAAGCAGGAGAAATCAGCCTAGGACAAGTCAATGTGGATAAAAGCAAATAAAAGGAGAAGATAATGGTAAAACAAGCAGTTAGCTTACTCGGTGCTGGTTCCTGGGGGACGGCCTTGGCCATGGTCTTAGCAGAAAATGGCCACCAAGTCACCCTCTGGACCCACCGACAAAATCAGGCGGATGAAATTAACCAAAGCCATACTAACGCCGCCTATTTAAAAGAGGTCACTTTGTCCCATGATATTGTTGCAACGAGTGACCTAAAAGCAGCGGTAAAAGGCGCCCAAGTGATCGGCTTCGTGGTACCGACCAACGCGATCCGCGGGGTAGCCGACCAAGTGGCCGCTATTTTACAAGCCGAGGATGCACAGGCAGCCCCGCCTCTGATCTTCCATGCGGCTAAGGGTCTGGAGTTAGAGACCCATGAGCGGGTCTCGGTGATCTTGGAAGACAGTTTTAAAGACTTGGCTATCCAAGGGCCGGTGGTCTTATCAGGACCCAGCCATGCCGAAGAAGTGGCCCGCCGTGATATCACTGGTATTACCGCTGCCTGTGAGGACCTGGAAGCGGCAGAAGCCCTGCAAGCCCTCTTTATGAATGCTTATTTTCGGGTCTACACCAATGACGACGTGGTCGGGGTAGAACTGGGGGGCGCCTTAAAAAATATTATTGCCCTCTGTTCCGGCGCCTTGGCTGGTTTGGGTTTTGGCGACAATGCCAAGGCCATCTTGATGACCCGAGGCCTGGCGGAAATCACCCGCTTAGGCGTGGCTTTAGGAGCAGACCCCTTTACCTTTGCCGGTTTGAGTGGGATTGGCGACTTAATCGTTACCTGTACCTCACCCTTTTCACGGAACTGGCAGGCGGGCTACCAAATTGGCCAGGGCAAGTCAGTTCAAGAGGTCCTTGACCAGATGGGGATGATTGTAGAAGGGGTTCATACCACCAAGTCGGCCTATGAATTGGCCCAGTCGGTAGGGATCGAAATGCCCATCACCCAAACCACCTACCAGGTCCTCTATGACCACAAGGATTTAAGAAAACTTGTCGAGGACCTCATGAAACGCCAAGGCAAGCAAGAAGTCGGCTTAGACCGCCTGGCCTTAGAACAGTCCTTGGCTAAACAAGCCCGTTTGAACGAGTAATTAAGTTTTTAACAACGGCCACCGGGGACTTACAATCGATAAAAAAGTGATAAGAATCCCCCTAAGGCTTGCTAAATTGCTAAACAACTTTTACATTAAGAGAAGAGACTAGTGACCAACTGTCACAATAATTACCGTGAAGACCGATTCACGAATAAAGGAGTAGCTATGACGAAAGTAAGAAAAGCCATTATCCCTGCAGCTGGTTTAGGAACCCGTTTCTTGCCAGCCACCAAGGCCATGGCCAAAGAAATGTTACCAATTGTTGATAAACCCACCATCCAATTCATCGTGGAAGAGGCCCTGGCCAGTGGGATTGAAGATATTTTAATCATTACTGGGAAGAACAAACGCCCCATCGAGGACCACTTTGACTCCAATATTGAACTGGAAGAAAACCTCCATGCCAAGGGTAAGGACGACTTACTGGAAATTGTCCAAGAGACTATTGGCTTAAACCTCTTCTTCAAGCGCCAATCCTATCCCAAGGGACTGGGAGACGCGGTTTTACAGGCCAAGGCCTTTGTTGGCGATGAACCCTTTGTGGTCATGCTTGGCGATGATTTGATGGAGGATGCAGTTCCTTTGACAAAACAATTGATCGACGCTTATCATGAAACCCATGCCTCTAATATTGCCGTTATGCGGGTGCCCCACGAAGATACCAGCAAGTACGGCATTATCGATCCGGAAGCCCAATATAAGGACGGCATCTATAATGTTCGCCAATTCGTGGAAAAACCTGATCCTAGCGAAGCGCCGAGTGACTTGGCTATTATCGGTCGTTATCTCCTCACTCCAGAAATCTTTGACCTCTTGGAAACCCAAGAACCTGGGGCCGGAAACGAAATCCAATTGACCGATGCCATTGACCGTCTGAATAAAACACAACGGGTCTTTGCCCTTGAGTTTACCGGCCAACGCTATGATGTCGGCAATAAGTTAGAATATATGAAAACCTGTATTTCCTATGGTCTCCGCCATCCAGAAATCAAAGACGACTTACGCGCCTACCTACTTGACTTAGAGAAGGACTTGAAATAATCTCTCAGTCTCCAAGTCCCAGCGCACCGGTTATGTGGAGGCTGGGAATAAAGTGTGACTAAAGCGAAAAAAGTGGAGGAATCAACGTGAGTGAAGAAGTTAAGACTTATGATGTGATTGTTATCGGTGCCGGTCCAGCCGGCTTAACCGCAGCCCTGTATGCGTCGCGAGCTAATTTACAGGTCGCTGTCTTGGAACGGGGAGTCCCTGGTGGGGAATTGATTAATACCGCCACGGTGGAAAACTACCCCGGCTACAAGAGTATTGCTGGGCCTGACCTAGCCAATAAGATGTACGAAAGTGCCATGCAATTTGGAGCTGAGTATGTCTTTGGCAATGTGAAAAAAGTGACCCCCGGTAAGCCTTACCACCTGATTGAAACCGATAATGGCGACTTCAAGGCTAAGGCTATCGTTATCGCTACCGGGTCAGTGCACCGGACCTTGGATGTGCCGGGGGAAGAAGAATACAATGGCCATGGGGTTTCCTACTGTGCGGTTTGTGATGGGGCCTTCTATAAGGGCCGCGACATCAAGGTGGTCGGTGGGGGCGATTCGGCCGTGGAAGAGGGCAGTTATTTGACCCAATTCGCCAACACGGTTGATATTATCCACCGCCGTGACCAACTAAGGGCCCAAAAAATTCTCCAAGACCGCGCCTTTGCTAATGACAAGATTTCCTTTACCTGGGACAGCGTGGTCAAAGAAATTAAAGGCGACGGCAAGCAAGTCACCAGTATCTTGGTGGAAAATGTGAAGTCCCATGAAGTGACGGAAGTCCCAGCCGGTGGGGTCTTCATCTATGTGGGCCTCTTGCCTAATAGTGAAGCCTTCCGTGATTTAGGGATTACCGATGAAGAAGGCTGGATCTTAACTGATGAGAATATGGCTACTGCCGTGCCCGGTATCTTTGCCTGTGGGGACGTCCGTAAGAAGAAATTACGCCAAGTCTCCACTGCAGTTGGTGACGCCGGCAGCGCTGGCCAAGAAGCCTACCAATACGTGGAAGCCTTGAATGATTAGGAGCTGTTAAGCCTTTGCCAGCTTCGAAAAAGCTGGACCTACTCTGTCTATGCAATTAAAAATTTGAATGCTTATTAAACTAGGTGAATCATCTCGCCTAGTTTTTTTCTGCCCTCAGAAAAGAAATGTTCAGCTTGAATCGGTCTGGAGAATTTTTGCTGGGACAAGGGGGGTGAAAGTTTTGCCCGATTATAGTTAATCGGCTTAAATTTTCAAGTAGAAAAACAAATTTAGGTAATAAAACGAAAAATAGTTTAGTTATTTATAAATAATCTTGTAGATAAAAACAATAAAATGTTTTTAGATTATTATCCTATCGAAAAATATATACCATAGCTAAAAGAGAAATCCGAGTAAATCAAGCTTTCTAAGCTTTTTTAACTAGGTATACTTTTTTACTTTAAAAAAATCGCTAGTTTTTTAATTATTTTTTTGCTTAACTAATAGCAAATTTTTATATCTTTTAAAACATTATTTTTATTTTTGTGATGAGAAACTAAGAAAAATGTAAAGAGGGTAATTAAAATATGCTAGGAAAGAATAATGTCAAATTATATCGTGAAAAGATGGCCAATAAGTGCTATCGCTATTCTATTAAACGTTTAAATATCGGTGTCGCTTCAGTGGCTGTTGCTGTTGGTTTGCTCTTTGTAGGAGACGCTGCGGTAGCTCAAGCCGCTGTTAATGAAGCAGCAGTCGCCGAAACGAAAGTCACTCTTCCAAGTAGTCAGGACCAAGGATTAAGCTCAGCTCAAGGACAAGGCAGTCCAGCAGACTTAGCTAGTCAAGACAAGGCCCAAGTCGTTGACAATAAGGCTAAAGCAAGTCAGCCAGCCAGTCCTCAAGGCAATGAAAACCAGCCAAGCGCGCTTGCCCTAGCTGAAAATGCTCCAGCTAGTCCCACAGCGACCGCGCTTCCAGAAGCGCCAAAGACTGAAGCGGCAAGCCCAGCAGTGTCAAGGACAGAGCCAGGTCTAAGTTCGGCAGAAGTAAGCCCAATCCCAACCGAAACACTTGCGACCACTTATGAAGCGCCCGAAAATGCACAACCACCTGTGGTTAGGGATAGACAAGATAATTCATTAAGCATTGTCAATGAAAATCTTGAAGGCGATAAGAATGGCCACCGTTACCAAGATTACTTTGGTGGTCACGCTGAAGCTGGGAAAACGATCAAGGCGGTTTATATCCATGATGGGGTGGAAACGCCAATTGGAGAGACCCTTGCCGAGTCCGATGGTTATTGGAAAATTCCTTTGGCTAGCCTTAAAGTCTTACAAGATGGCGACAAGGTACGCGTAAGCGATGGGAAGAACACTCAAGAAGTTCCGGTTGATAGCCAATATGGAGGCATTATCGAAACTTCTCCCCAACTGACTAATGAAAAAGGTAACGGGAATTTAACCTTAGCCAGCAAGAAATTTTATCTCTCTTTTTTGAATGGCGAACGCGACTACCTAGCAGCTGTAGGTGCCAAGGCGGTCATTACTTATCCAGGGTCAGAAAAACCACAAGAAGTGCCGATAAATAATGGGGATGATAAAGTAACGATTAATATTCCTGCTGAGCACTTGCCGTTAAAGGTTATAGATGGCACGAAATTGAATGAATCTGCCAATTCGGGAATCGAAATCACCTATGTCGACCGTAATGGCAAACCGATTGTCACTGCTAGCGGGCTGAATAGAGAGTCTATCCACAGAACTTATACCGATGAGAAACGCTATTTCAATGTTTTAGATGCTGACCCAGCCGCCAACGTCCCACAAATTGTTGACATCTATAAAATTTCTGGGACGGTATACGATGACCGTAATGGGGATGGAACAAGTAGGGGAGACAAATCCCTCAACAACATCAAGGTGAACCTCTACAACCCTGCTGATGGGAAATTGCTGGCCAGCACAACCACCGACCTGAATGGGCATTATAGCTTTGAAAATTTACCTGGATACAACGGTTATGTGGTGAAGTTCGAAGAACCCAATCGTTTCGCTACCGTGAAGGCAGGCAAGCAATTTGTCGGAAGTGAAAAACTCATTCGAAATCTTAAGAAAGATGAAGTGGTCGACACAGCCTTCCGCAAGATTAAACACTATGAAGTTCGTACTGAAACCGACAAGCATAGGTCAACGGTTGAGACGACTCCATTGCTTCCTAAGGGTGTCCGAGTAGTCAAACAAAGTGGCCATGACGGTGTCAACCGCGTGATTTATGAACAAAGTCGTGATGTCTTAGGTGACGAAAACTTAACCGAAGAAAACTTTAATGATTACTACACCAAGAAAAATTCCAAGACCCTAATTGAGCGTCAGGATGAAGTCATCCTTGAAGGCACCGGCCCAGCTCTTCCAGATCTAGCCATCGATGTCCAAACCCAACCCGGTGAAAAAGATGGCAAAAAGGGAACCTATGTCACCTTTACCTATCCGAAATATGATCAAGAAGGCCAGAAAACCACTGAAACCAAAACTGCCTTCATCCCAGACGGTGCCAAAGGTGACACCGGTGCCCAAGGTCCAAAAGGGCAAAAGGGTGATAAGGGAGCTCAAGGCGAACCAGGTAAAGATGGTGGAACGCCACGGCTAGCCATTGTTAGAAATGAGAAGAAAAAAGCTACAGAGCCTAATTCCTATACCATAAAGATTACTAACCCCGATGGCACCAGCCACCAAGCGGTTATTACAGATGGTAAAGATGGTGAAGATGGTAGGTCTCCTGAAATTGACTGGGTGGATAATAGAGATGACACCTATACCGTAAAAGTTAAAAATGTTGATGGGACCACCCACTCAGCCACTATCCGAAACGGAAAAGATGGTAAAAGCTTCGCACCAGTTATCAAAAAAGACAAAAACGGTGTAACCACCATCAAGTTCTACCCAGTGAACCCAGAAACCGGCCAGCCCGATACCAGCAAAGAAGCTGTTGCCACAGGTGAAATCAAAGATGGTGAACGCGGTCCCCAAGGGGGAAAGAGGTGCCCAAGGTCCAAAAGGTGACAAGGGTGATCAAGGAGAAAGAGGACTACAAGGCGCAACCGGTGCCCAAGGTCCGAAAGGAGACACCGGCGCTCAAGGGGCACCAGGCGAAAAAGGAAAAGATGGCAAGGATGGCCAATCCCCATCTATTTCAACCAAGGATAACGGTGACGGTAGCTACACACTAACAATCACCAATCCAGATGGTTCAACCAATAGAACCGTGATCAAGAATGGTGTCGATGGTAAGGACGGCCTTGAACCAACAGTAACGGCTAAGCGTAACTCAGATAATAATGGTGTCACCCTAACTATCACTCCACGGTCTCGCGATGAAAAAGGCAATATCGTAGATGGAACGCCACAAACAGTGGAGATTAAAGATGGAGCCAAAGGTGAAAAAGGTCTAAAAGGAGACACCGGCGCTCAAGGGGCACCAGGCGAAAAAGGTGCAGACGGTAAATCACCAGAAGTTTCAACCACTGAAACAAAAGATGGACATACCATTACTATCAAGAACCCAGACGGCAGCACGACTTCATTCGAAGTAAAGAATGGTCAAAAAGGTGATAAGGGAGACCAAGGTGAACGTGGCCCTCAAGGCACAGCCGGCGCAGACGGTAAATCTCCAGAAATCTCTACAAACGAAAACTCAGATGGCAGCCACACTATCACCATCAAGAATCCAAATGGTACGACCACTTCATTTGTCGTGAAAAACGGCCAAAAAGGTGATGCCGGAGCCCCAGGTAAAGATGGCAAATCCCCAGTTGTTTTTGCCCAACGTGGCTTCTCTGACAATAGCAAGAAAGTTTCCGGAACCTGGTTACGAATTAAGAATCCAGAGACCTTAGAAACCACCAACAATATCTTTATTCCAGACGGTGCTAAAGGTGAAACCGGAGCTCAGGGTCCACAAGGTGAACGTGGTGTTGCAGGTGATAATGGTAAATCTTTCGTCCCAGTGCTCACAAAAGACAATAATGGCACAACTACCATCAAGTTCTATCCAGTGAATCCAGAAACCGGTAAAGCTGATACCAGTAAAGAAGCCGTTGCTACAGGCGAAATCAAAGATGGCGCTAAAGGCGACAAGGGAGAACAAGGTGAAAGAGGTTTACAAGGTGAACGTGGCCCTCAAGGCACAGCCGGCACAGACGGTAAGTCTCCAGAAATTTCTACCACCGAAAACGCAGACGGCAGCCACACCATTACTATCAAGAATCCAAACGGCACGACAACTTCATTTGTTGTGAAAAACGGCCAAAAAGGTGAAGCAGGAACCCCAGGAAAAGACGGGAAAACCCCAGTTGTTTTTGCCCAACGCGGCTTCTCTGATAATACCAAGAAAGTTTCCGGAACCTGGTTACGAATTAAGAATCCAGAGACCTTAGAAACCACCAACAATATCTTTATTCCAGACGGTGCCAAAGGTGATAAGGGTGACACCGGTGCTCAAGGTCCAAAAGGCGACCAAGGTGAACGCGGTGCCCAAGGTGTCGCAGGGACTAACGGCAAGCTGGTAAATCTTTCGCTCCTGTTATCATAAAAGACAATAATGGCACAACTACCATCAAATTCTATCCAGTGAATCCAGAAACCGGTAAAGCTGATACTACTAAAGAAGCAGTTGCTACAGGCGAAATCAAAGATGGAGCCAAAGGTGCTCAAGGGCCACAAGGCGAAAAAGGTAAGGATGGTGCAGACGGTAAGTCCCCAGAAATTTCAACCACTGAAACTCCAGACGGACACACAATCACCATTAAGAATCCGAACGGTACGACCACTTCATTTGTTGTGAAGAATGGTGAAAAAGGTGCTAAGGGGGACAAAGGTGATACAGGTGCGGCTGGCGTAAACGGTCAAGACGGCCTTGCACCAAAAGTCACTGCCGTTCGTAATAAGGCAAATGACGGTGTCACCCTAACTATCACGCCGCAAAGTCGTGACGAAAAAGGGGAGGTCGTAGATGGTACCCCACAAATTGTGGATATCAAAGATGGAGCCAAAGGTGAAGCTGGCGCCCAAGGACTTGCTGGAAAAGACAGTCTGGCACCAAAAGTAACCGCTGATCGGAATGCAGCCAACAATGGGGTCACTTTAACCATCACCCCTCAAATCCGTGATGAAAAAGGCAATGTCGTTGACGGTAAACCACAGACTGTGGAAGTCAAGGATGGTCAATCTTTCGCCCCAGTCATCACAAAGGACAAAGATGGCGTAACCACCATCAAGTTCTACCCAGTAAACCCAGAAACCGGTAAGGCTGATACCAGTAAAGACGCTGTTGCTACAGGTGAAATCAAAGATGGCGCTAAAGGTGATAAGGGTGAAAAAGGGGATAAAGGAGACCGTGGAGAAACCGGCGCTCAAGGAGCTGCAGGGACTAACGGAAAAGATGGTAAGAACGGTGTAGACGGTAAGTCGCCAGAAATTTCTACCTCAGAAAACCCTGATGGCAGCCACACCATCACCATCAAGAATCCTAATGGCACGACAACTTCATTTGTTGTGAAAAACGGTGAAAAAGGTGAAGCAGGAACCCCAGGAAAAGACGGCAAATCCCCAGTTGTATTTGCCCAACGTGGCTTCTCTGACAATACCAAGAAAGTTCCAGGAACCTGGTTACGCATCAAGAATCCAGAAACCTTAGAAACGACCAACAATATCTTTATCCCTGATGGTGCAAAAGGTGACAAGGGAGAACGTGGTGCTGCAGGGACCAACGGAAAAGATGCTGCGCCATTAACTGTCACTAAAACCGAAAAAGACAAAGATGGCAATACCATCGTTACCTTATCCGACGGCACGGTCCTTAACATCGCAAAAGGTGATAAGGGGGACCAAGGTCTTCCAGGTGAAAAAGGCGTCAAGGGAGATAAAGGTGACAAAGGTGCAGCTGGAGCCAACGGTAAAGACGGTGTAGACGGCAAATCTCCAGAAATCTCCACCACTGAAAATGCTGATGGTAGCCATACAATTACCGTCAATAACCCAAACGGTACCACCACTTCTTTTGTTGTGAAGAACGGCGAAAAAGGTCAAGCCGGAACCCCAGGAAAAGACGGCAAATCGCCAATTGTTTTCGCCCAACGCGGCTTCTCTGATAATACCAAGAAAGTTCCAGGAACCTGGTTACGCATCAAGAATCCAGAAACCTTAGAAACGACCAACAATATCTTTATCCCTGATGGTGCAAAAGGTGACAAGGGAGAACGTGGTGCTGCAGGGACCAACGGAAAAGATGCTGCGCCATTAACTGTCACTAAAACCGAAAAAGACAAAGATGGCAATACCATCGTTACCTTATCCGACGGCACGGTCCTTAACATCGCAAAAGGTGATAAGGGGGACCAAGGTCTTCCAGGTGAAAAAGGCGTCAAGGGAGATAAAGGTGACAAAGGTGCAGCTGGAGCCAACGGTAAAGACGGTGTAGACGGCAAATCTCCAGAAATCTCCACCACTGAAAATGCTGATGGTACCCATATAATTACCGTCAAGAATCCAAACGGCACCACGACTTCTTTAGTTGTGAAGAATGGTGCACCAGGAGCTAAGGGTGACAAGGGAGATAAAGGTGATACAGGAGCAGCTGGCGCAGATGGTAAGTCACCAGAAGTCTCAACTACTGAAACTCCAGAAGGTCATACTATTACTATCAAGAACCCAGATGGCAGCACCACTTCATTTGAAGTGAAGAATGGCCAAAAGGGTGACCAAGGTGATAAGGGAGACCGTGGCGAAGCTGGCCCTCAAGGTGCCGCTGGAACCAATGGAAAGGACGCTGTACCACTAACTGTTACCAAAACCGAAAAAGACAAAGACGGTAATACAGTCGTTACTTTATCTGATGGGACAGTTCTCAATATTGCAAAAGGCGCCAAGGGAGATAAAGGTGTAACCGGCGCCCAAGGTCCACAAGGTGAAAAAGGTGCAGACGGCAAGTCACCAGAAGTTTCAACCGCTGAAACGCCAGACGGCCACACCATCACCATCAAGAACCCAGATGGCAGCACAACCTCATTTGAAGTGAAGAACGGCCAAAAAGGTGAACGCGGCGCTCAAGGAGCAGCCGGCGCAGACGGTAAATCCCCAGAAATTTCAAGTTCTGCAAATTCTGATGGCAGTCACACAATTACTATCAAGAATCCAAACGGTACTACCACTTCATTCATCGTGAAAAATGGTGAAAAAGGTGACACAGGTGCCGCTGGAACAAATGGTAAAGACGGTGTAGACGGCAAATCCCCAGAAATCTCTACTACTGAAAACACTGATAGTAGCCACACCATCACCATCAAGAATCCAAATGGCACGACCAACTCATTTACTGTTAAGAATGGTGAAAATGGGGTTGCTGGAACTAACGGTAAGGATGGTATCGACGGCAAATCCCCAACTATCTCAGCCAAAGATAACGGTGACGGATCCCACACCATCACTATCACAAATCCAGACGGCTCAACCTCTACCGCAACCATCAATGATGGTAAAAATGGAACTAACGGTAAAGATGCCGCACCATTTACTGTCACCAAGACCGAAAAAGACAAAGATGGCAATACCATCGTTACCTTATCTGACGGCACAGTCCTTAATATCTCGAAAGGTGATAAGGGAGACCAAGGTCTTCCAGGTGAAAAAGGCGCCAAGGGCGAAAAAGGTGACACAGGTGCCGCTGGAACAAACGGTAAAGATGGCAAGGACGGCAAATCCCCAGAAATTTCAACCGCTGAAACGCCAGATGGTCACACCATCACCATTAAGAACCCAGATGGCAGTACCACTTCATTTGAAGTGAAGAACGGCGAAAAAGGCGATAAAGGAGACCGTGGCGAAACTGGCGCTCAAGGAGCCGCTGGTATTAACGGTAAAGATGGCAAGGACGGCAAGACCTACCTGCCAGTTGTAGAAAGAACCTCCTATGGTAATCTGATTAAATTTTACCCAGTAAACCCAGGAACGGGTAAGGTGGACACCAGTAAAGAACCGGTTGCCAAAGCTATTGTGAAGGATGGTCTCGATGGTTTAGCGCCTAAGGTTACAGCCCGCCGCAATGCAACTAACGATGGGGTCATCATCACGGTAACCCCACAAGTTCGTGGTACAGATCGTGCGGTTTCTGATGCGACACCAGAAGTCACTGAAGTGAAAGACGGCAAATCTCCAGACGTCGATTTGACCACAGACACTAATGGCAACCATGTCCTTACCATTACCAAGACAAACGGCAAGCAAAAAACAGTCACCATCACTAACGGTAAGGATGGCAAAGCCCCACTTGTTGAAACTGTGTCAGACAAAGATAGCGAAGGAAACAACGGAACCAGAATCCTGGTCAAAAATCCTGACACTGGGGCCGTCATCTCTGAAAGCTTTGTCAAAGACGGTAAAGATGGAAAAGACGGCAAGGATGGCAAGGCTCCAATTGTTGCGACCAAGCCAGGCCAAGACCGAGCAGGACAACCAGGTGCCTACATTCTTGTCAAGAATCCAGAGACCGGAGCAGTGATCAGCGAGACCTTTATCTCTGATGGTAAGGATGGCGAGTCACCTAAGGTTGAAACCACGCCAGCGGTCAATGAAAAAGGTGAAAAGGGCCATGACATCAGCTTTATCAATCCAAAGACTGGCCAAGTAATCAGCAAGGTCTTCGTCAAAGACGGTAAGGATGGTCAAGACGGTAAAGATGGCTTAACTCCTGATATTAAAGCGGTCTTCGATAAGAAGGGTAAACAAATCGGAGTTGAAATTTCCTTGACCGACCGTCATGGTAAGCTCTTAAGCCGAGAATTTATCTATAATGGTGAAGATGGCCAAAGTCCAATCATTGAGACCGAACCGAGCGACAATCCAAATCAACCAGGCACCAAGATTATCTATAAGAATCCTAAGACTGGGGAAGTGATCCGCCAAGTCTTCGTTCGTGACGGCAAAGACGGTAAAGATGGCAAGGATGGTCGCGACGGTCGTGATGGTAGAGACGGTAAGGGTGGTCAAGGAGTTGAGAAGATCACCGTCAATAATAACGGCGATCTTGTGATTATCAACAGTAACCACACCACTCAAGTGATCCCTCGTCCAAATAATGGCGGCATTAAAGAGGCCAAGGTTGACGACGCCGGCCACTTGATCATCAGCCTTGAAGACGGCCGGACCATTGATGCCGGTCTTGTCCGTGGCAAAGATGGTAAGGACGGTCGCGATGGCAAAGACGGCAAAGATGGTCGCGGCATTAAGAATGTGAAACTTACTGATAATGGCGACTTCATTGTGGTTTATACCGACTACAGTATTGAGATTGTGGGTAATGTCTGTGGGACCTGTCCAAACCCAAGCAAGCCAGTTCAACCTGACCATCCAAGTTCAGATCAACCGGGGAACTCAGAAAAACCTGGTAAACCAGTCCAATCAGAAACCCCAGATAAACCATCTGACCAACCAGGCAAGTCTGATAAGCAAGAAAATCCAGAACAACCAGGAAATCCAGATAAGTCTGGTAAGCATGACCAACCAGGAAATCCAGGTAAACAAGATAAACCAGAGAACCCAGACAAAGCATCCGATCAAGGCGACCAACCAAAACTTGAGGACAAGGAAAAAACGCCAGAAAGTCCTCAAGAGAAGCCAAGTCCAGCAGCTCCAGAAGGCCCTCGCCCAAGTGATACAGAGGAACCCAAGGGGAGCGAAGTCCAAGAAGAAATTCCTGTTGAAGCTTCAGGCGAAGTGAAGACTACCAGCCTTCACAAGAAGAATGTTGCTCCAGTGAAAACCTATAAACTCAATCATCCAAAAACTCTTAAGACTAGTGAAAATGCGCCAGTAAGTGGTCAAGATTTCAATGCATTGCCTAGTCAAGAAGCCAAGCAAGAAGTGGCTAAAGCTAAGGGCCAAGCAGCTAGCTTACCAAAAACAGGTTCACAAGCTGACTTTGCTCTTCCAGTCTTATTAGCAGTTGCCTTGCTAGTCACTGGAACAGGACTAGTTACAATCAGTAGGAAAGATGAATCCCTACAATAAAAGCGGTCGTGCTTAACTAGTTAAGAATTGACCAGTAAGAGAAAGCTACCATGTCCTGTAAAAGAGGCCAAGACAAAAGTCGCGGCCTCTTTTTTAATGGGGAAAATCAAAATTTCCAACAAAATCCCAAATAACTGGTATAGTAAATAAGTAAAGTCTATTAGAAATGAGGAATTCAATGAAAGAAAATAAGTTATTCTATGGTTGGTGGGTCGTCCTCGGCGCCATTATCATGCTAGCGGTCATGGGACCAGCTTCAGTGGCGGTGGCCAACCTCTTCCAACCTTACGTCGTTGAAGAATTCGGTATTGCCAACTCGGCCTTTGCTATTGTGAACTCCATTGTGCTGGGGATGGGGATCTTTGTCTCACCCTTTGTCTCCCAACAATTTGCTAAGAAGGGTAACTTCAAGCGCTTTTACCTAATCGGGGTGCTTGCTTATGCCATTTCTTACGGTTTATACGCCTTTGCCCCTAATATTTATGTTTTTTATTTGCTCTCTATTGGGGTAGGTTTTGGTTATACAGCGACTACCATTATTCCAGTGTCCATGCTGGTCAATAATTGGTTCGTAAAAAGTCGGGGGACAGCTCTCAGTCTTTCCTTTGCCGGACTAGGGATTGGGGGGATTATCTTCAGTCAATTACTAACCTGGTTAATTGGTGACATGGGTTGGCGGATGGCCTACCTGGTTTACGCCATTATCATGTTAGTGGTCGGGATCCCAATTGTGATGATGCTCTTTGTGGAACACCCTGAAGCGAAGGGTCTCCATGCCTTGGGAGCAGCTGAAGTGGATGACACGGCTGACCATCAAGAAGAGGACCAGACGGGGGTGAAATTACCCACCAAAGCAGCCTTCAAGAAGCCTTTCTTTATCATGTTATTAATCGGTACCGTCTTTATCGGTATCTCGAATAACGGGGGCTTGGGCCAATTCCCACCTTACGTCCAACAACTCCACGGCGCTGGTAAGATGGCCCAAATGGTGTCGATCTATTCTGGGGTCGGTATTCTCGGTAAGTTAGTTCTAGGTGTGGTTAATGATAAGTTTGGTGTTCGGATTGCAACGCTATACGCTTCCTTACTCTGCGCTTTAGCTTACTTCTTGATGCTCTTCAGTGGCAACTACACCTTTGTCTTCCTGATGGCCATTTTCTTTGGTTTAGGGAATGCCATTGGTACCGTCTTACCGCCATTGATGACCTCATCAATCTTTAACGCTGCTGACTATCCTAAGGCCTACGGTATCGTCCAAAGTGCCTTGATGTTAGGAATGACTTCTGGCTCACTCCTGGCAGCCACCCTAGCGGATGTTTCCGGAACCTATCAAACCGCCTGGGTCTTCCTAGCAGTCCTCTCAGCCTTAATCGCTGTCTTCTGGATCGCTGCCCACAAACAAGCAGAAAAATATATGTAGGATTAGTTAATTCCTTTACCTCTTGGTCTCTTGATGGGAGACTAAGGGGTATTTTTTATTTCAAGCTTGAGGCAATGTTTTTAACACTAAGAGAAGACCAGAGCACGCTTGCTATTCCTTAAAAATTATATTCCCCCAGTCAAGGGGATGAGACCGCTTGTTTTAGGAGAAAGGGGAGCAAAGCTAGGGTAAATTTGGTACAATAGAATTACGAAAAATGAAAGAGGAGTGATCCCATGACTTGGAAAGATGCTTATGAGCAATGGAAGAATTTTTCCGATTTAGATGCTCAGGTTCGTGCTGAATTAGAAGAATTAGAAAAAGACGAAGACGCCCTCCAGGAAGCTTTCTACAAAGAGGTAAACTTTGGGACGGCGGGCATGCGTGACTTAATGGGTCCCGGGACCAACCGTTTGAATATTTATACCGTACGCCAAGCCACAGAAGGTTTAGCCCGGGTGATGGAAGAGTACGGCCAAGAAGCTGTTGACCGTGGGGTAGCCATTGCTTACGATGGTCGTCACCATTCTCTAGAATTTGCCCAAAATGCGGCCCGGGTGCTGGGCCAACATGGGATTAAATCCTATATCTTTGAAGGGGTTCGCCCAACGCCAGAACTCTCCTTTACCGTCCGTCACTTAGGGACCTTTACCGGGATCATGATTACAGCCAGCCACAATAATGAATACTACAATGGCTACAAGGTTTACGGGGAAGACGGCGGGCAAATGCCTCCTCAAGATGCTGATGCCTTGGTCAACCACGTCAAAGACGTGAATATGTTAACCATCCCGCTGGCTGATTTGGATGAAATTAAGGACAAGGGGCTCTATCAAGTGATTGGTAAGGAAGTCGATGAGGCTTACTTAAAGAACCTGGAAACCGTGACGGTGAACCCAGACATTATCGACAAGATGAAAGACAAGGTCACCATCGTCTACACCCCTCTCCAAGGGACGGGACAAAAATTGATGGAAGAAGCCCTAGACAAGGCTGGTTTTGAAAACATTGTCTACGTGGAAGAACAAAAAGAACCTAATGGGGACTTCTCCACCTTGGATGAGCCCAACCCCGAATACCCGGAAGCCTTTGAATATGCTATGCGTTACGGCAAGGAAAGCCATGCGGACCTCCTGATTGCGACCGACCCGGATGCGGACCGTATGGGCGCTGCAGCCTTAATGCCAGACGGGTCTTACAAGATTATTTCTGGTAACCAAATTGGGGCACTATTAACCCACTATATCCTTACTGCTCGTAAGGAAGAGGGAACCCTACCTGAAAATGGTGTGATTGTGAAATCTATCGTGTCCAGTGACCTGCCCGCTAAGATTGCAGAATCTTTTGATATTGCTACCGAAAACACCCTGACTGGTTTTAAATTTATCGCGGAAAAGATCCAAGAATACGAAGAAACTGGGGAACACAGCTTCCTCTTTGGTTTTGAAGAAAGCTATGGCTACTTGATTAAGCCTTTCGCCCGTGACAAGGATGCGGTCCAAGCTGCTCTCTTATTTGCTGAAGTGGGGGCCTTCTATAAGGACCAAGGTAAGACCGTTTATGACGGACTCTTAGACCTCTACAAGGAATATGGTTACTACCTGGAAAAAACCATTTCCCTTAAATTCGAAGGTCAAGCTGGAGCTAAGAAGATTGAAAGCATTATGGCTAACTTGCGCCAAGAACAACCCCAAGAAATTGCTGGGCAAAAAGTCCTATTAACGGAAGATTTCCAAACTGGGAAACGGATTGATGACCAAGGTCAGGTGGAACACTTTGACATGTCCCGGTCCAATGTCTTGAAGTATCAATTAGCAGATGGGTCATGGATTGCTGTACGCCCAAGTGGGACGGAACCTAAGATTAAGTTCTACATTGGGGTTAAAGCAGATTCTGAAGACCAAGCGGCTGAAAAAGTTGATCAATATGGCCAAGTGATGCAAGCTTTGGCAGAATAAAAGTTTTTAAAGACACAATTCAAAAGCCTACTGAATGCTCATTAAGGCTATATGGTAAAGATCATACAAAAGGCAATGATTTAAAAAAGGAGCTGGGAATGGATCCCAGCCTCTTTTGCCTTATTGACCAACTTGTGGAAGAGTCGCTGAGTTTATTTCCGTTTTCTTCAGCGCTTTCGTCCTTTGCTGTGACTGTCACACTTTAGATTTTTTAGGATTTATTTAATTGCTGGCCCGATTGATGCTTGCTATAATGAGAAGGATTAGGTCTGTGTTCAGACAAAAGGAGACATTATGTCAGAAAATAGTGAATTAAATATTGTAATTATTACGGGAATGAGTGGGGCCGGGAAGACGGTTGCCTTACAGAGTTTTGAAGATATGGGTTACTTTTGTGTGGATAACTTACCGCCTTCTCTCTTACCAACTTTTTCCGAGCTCATCAAGAAGTCCAAAGATATCAACCAAGTCTGTTTGGTGATTGACTTACGGTCACGGGAATTCTTTGATGAATTTGTCCATGCCCTCCAACTCTTGGATAATAACCCTAAGATTCATTCTCAATTGGTCTACCTAGATACCAGTGATGCGGCCTTAGTGGCGCGTTATAAGGAAAGCCGCCGTAACCATCCCTTGCAAAAGGGAGGCACGATTTTAGAAGGAATCCAACGGGAGCGGGAAGAGTTGAGTCCAGTTCGGGCCCTTTCTCACTTGACCATTGATACCACCTCCATCACGCCTAAAGAATTACGAGCCGCCTTGATCCGGGAATTCCATGTCTCTGATGCCTCAGGCTTCACCATCGAAGTCATGTCCTTTGGCTTTAAGTATGGGATCCCTATTGATGCTGATATCGTCATGGACGTGCGTTTCCTGCCAAACCCCCACTATATCGACGAATTGCGTCCCTTAACTGGGGAAGACGAGCCCGTTTATAACTATGTGATGGACCAGGACGATACCGAAATTTTCTACCAAAAATTTGTCGACCTTTTAGACTTTACCCTGCCCCTCTATGAAGCCGAAGGGAAGGCCAGCTTGACCATCGCCATTGGCTGTACCGGGGGTCAACACCGGTCCGTGGCTTTGACCCGCCGGATCGGTCAACATATCATGGACACAACCAATTACACCACCCATATCAGTCACCGTGACCAGAACAAGCGCAAAGGAACGGAGCGAAATCAATGAGTGAGTCAAGGAACTATTACCCTAAAATTACCGTGATCGGTGGCGGGACCGGCCTCCCCATACTCTTATCCGGTTTGAAGAGTGCCAACTGCGACTTAACCGCTGTGGTGACCGTCGCAGATGACGGGGGCTCTTCGGGCAAATTGCGGTCGGCCTTAAATACCATCCCCCCAGGCGACTTGCGTAACTGCCTGGTGGCCTTATCGGACTCCAATAGTCTCTATAAGGATGTCTTCCAGTACCGTTTTGCTCCCGAAGATCAGGAGTTTTCGGGCCATGCCATTGGTAATTTGATTATTGCCGCCCTTACGGAAATGCGGGGGAGTATCTATTCGGCCTTGAAATTATTATCCGTCACCATGGCGGTCAAGGGCCGGGTCCTGCCTGCCTGTGAAGAACCTCTCATCTTACAAGCCCACTACCAAGAGGGCGATATGATTGAAGGGGAGACCACCATCGTTGAAGAAAAACGTCCCATCCAGTCGGTCTCAGTTCGTTTGGCTAATCAGGCAAGGTCTGACCAAAGCGTCAAAGCAGGTCGGGGTGTGGTTGATGCCATTATGGGAGCTGATATGGTGGTCTTAGGACCCGGTTCCCTTTATACCTCGATCTTACCCAATATCGTGATTCCTGAAATCCGCCAAGCCCTACAGGAAACCTCGGCGACGGTGGTTTATATCTGTAATATCATGACCCAGCTAGGGGAAACAGAGGGCTTTTCCGATGCGGACCACTTACGGGTGATTAATGATCATTTACAAGGCCACTATGTGGATGCCTGTCTCTTGAACCGGACCACCGTGCCTTATGAATACATTGAAAACAACGAGGTCTTAGATTATCTCGTCCAAGTCAGCCACGACCGGCAAGGCTTGAAAGACCAGGAGGCTGAGATTATCGGCTGGGATTTCTTAAACCTCAAAGATTCTGGGGTTTACCACGATAAGGATAAGCTGGTCCAAGCCCTGATCCAGGTCTACCGTGACTACCACCAAGATTAATGATTAAGAAGAGAAAGTAGGCGATCATGTGGTTTCTTTTGCAGCCAGTGTCAAGAAAGAACTGACCCAATTAAAGCTTGACCAAGAGGAAGCGCGTGCAGAACTATCCGCCATTATTCGTATGAACGGTGCTTTGCAGATCGTTGAAGGCGAACTCTCACTGAATATTCAAACGGAAAATGCGGCCATTACCCAAAGAATTTATACCCTCTTAAAAACTTACTTCCAAGTCCACGGGGAAATCCTGGTCCGGAAGAAGATGAAGTTAAAGAAAAATAATGTCTATATTGTCCGAGTAAAACAAGCCGTTGACCTGCTCTTAGACCAACTGGGTATTCTCGGCGATTCCAGTATCTTAGAAACGGCTCCAGCTGAGATTATTTATAATGATCCCACACGGCGGGCGTATTTACGGGGAGCCTTTCTGGCTGGGGGGTCGGTTAATAATCCGGAAACCTCCTCCTATCACTTGGAGATCTATTCCAGCCATGAAAGCCATGCCCAACAGCTGGCAGAATTGATGAATCGCTACCATATGAATGCCCGAACCACCAATCGGCGCAAGGGGGTCATTACCTATCTCAAAGAGGCAGAGAAAATCTCTGACTTCTTGGCGCTCTTAGGGGCCTCTAGTGCTATTTTGCGCTTTGAAAATGTCCGGGTGACTCGTGACATGCGCAATTCGGTCAACCGCATGGTCAACTGCGAAAACGCCAATATGAATAAGACCATTGACGCCGCTGCCAAGCAAATCCGAAGCATCCAGCACATTCAAAACACCATTGGCCTTGATAAATTACCGGAAAAACTCCAGGAAGTCGCCCAAGCCCGCCTCGATAACCCCTCGGCTACCATTAAAGAACTCGGCGAACTCCTCCCCTCCGGCCCCGTCTCTAAATCCGGTATTAACCACCGCCTCAGAAGACTCAACCAATACGCGGAAAACCTTTGAGGATGTGAGGAAGGATCAGGGAGGGCGATTCCTTGGAAGAAAAGATGAAAAGGTCAGTAATCTGACCGTTCAACTTTTCTGAAAGGACATCCCCTACCCCTTCCGAACTCAACTTGTGATGTGAGCTGACAACAAAAAGTGAAACGCTGGAAGAAATATGCGGAAATCCTTGAAAAGGATTGACAAATATTTCTGAAGCGGAGTTCACTTTTGTCAGCGAACAGGTTATCTTTAAATGCGGCTAGCGCAAACAGAGGCAAGACCATTTTCTGAAGTGGACGCTTGTCTCGCGCTGGGAGCAGGTTATGATGCGACAGTCACAACAAAGGACGAAAAGAGCTCATTTTTATCACTACAAGCTGAAATAAAATCTTGGCAAGTTCCCTTTTAGTCACAGTTGACTAGGAAGAGCTTACCAAGATTTTTTATTTTCTTTGGCTGGCAACAGCTTGTGCAAGAACATACAAACCGTCTTATTTGTGCTAATATATGAGAAAAGAAAGGGGTATTATAATGGTTGAAAAGTGGAGCGGAACAGCAGCGGGCATGCACGGAGACATTGAGGTGGAAGTCGCTTTAGCGGACGACCGACTCTTGAGTATCGAAGTTTTAAACCAGCAGGAAACGGCCAACTTGGCGGACAAGGTCTATGAGACTATTCCCCAACGGATTATTGACCAGCAGTCTTTGAATGTTGATACGGTGTCAGGGGCCACGGTTTCCAGTAAGGCCATTATTAATGCCACAGCGGCTGCCTTAAAAGCAGCTGGGCTCGATCCTGAAAACTATCAAAAAATCACTTCAGTCCAAACAGAAAAAGTTACTACGGAGGTCATTGACGCCGATGTCCTGGTTGTCGGTGGTGGTGCAGCAGGTTTAGCGGCAGCCTTGGCCGCAGAAGAAGCGGGCGCCAAAGTAGCGATTTTAGAAAAACAAGCCCAGTTCGGTGGCTCGGCCAACTTTGCTGAGGGAATTTTTGCGGCGGAAAGTCGCCTGCAGGAAAATGATTATATCGACATCACGAAAGATCAGGCCTTTAATTTTATTATGGAGTATTCCCACTGGCGGGCTAATCCACGCATTGCCCGTGCCTTTGTGGAAAAGTCCGCTGACACCATTAATTGGTTATTATACCATGGGATCACTTTTGAAAAGGTAACGACCAATAACCCCGGTGGCTTAAGAACCTGGCACATATTCGATGGCCATGGGGCAGGTTATATCCAAAAAATGTCAGCCCTTATTAAAGACAGAGACATTGCCTGCTACTATGAAACAGCAGGAAAGGAATTGATTATGGAGGGTGACCGAGTAATTGGGCTCAAAGCCAAACAAGGTCAGAAAAACCTGGTTTTCCGCTGTTCAGCCGTCATTATTGCTAGCGGGGGCTATGCCAATAACGCTGAGATGATGGCCAAATACACCGGTCAGACCAATATCTATCCTGTGGGAAATTCCAATAAAACGGGTGAAGGCATCCAGATGGCCTGGGAAGTGGGGGCTGGTGAAGAAGGGACAGGCGTGCTCCAACTTTACCGTCCAGGAGTACCCGGTCAATCCTCAACTTCCCTACTCAATGCGGCAGCCCGTCAACCCCATTTGTGGATTAACCAAAGAGGGGACCGCTTCTGTAATGAAGAAATTGTTTCACTTTGGCCTTTTGCGGGCAATGCCTTGGCTAATCAACCAGACGGCGTCATGTACTCCGTCTTTGACCAAGCGACTAAAGAAAAGATGGTTGAGGAAGGCATTAAAATCGGTGTCGGGGTCCTCGTACCAACCGGGACAAAGCTCGTCGGGATCGATGACGAATTAAGCCAGGGCCAAGCCAATGGCGATGTCTTTATTGCCGATAGTATTGAAGACCTGGCAGAGCAACTGCAGCTTTCCCAAGCAGAACTCCGTCAAACCATTGCTGACTACAATAAGATCTCTGAAAGTCGTCAAGATAATCTCTTTGCCAAAAACCCTAAATATGCAGCGCCAATTGAGGCGGGACCTTTCTATGCCATTCGTTGTGCTAACCACTTCCTAGGGACTCTTGGTGGGATCAAGATCAATGAAAAGGCTGAAGTGGTTACTTCTGAAAACCGTCCCATTGCTGGTTTGTATGCGGCTGGCAATGACGCTGGCGGAATGTATGGGGACAGCTATGACCTCAACCTTCCTGGCGGGACCTTTGGCTTTGCGGTTAACTTTGGTCGAATTGCCGGAGAAAAGGCCGCTAAAGGCTTTTAAGTAAGGGTTGGAATATTAGAAGATCGTCGGACGTCTAAGTGAGGAGGGGGTAGTTAAACCATGTCAAGTCAATATCAAATCTGTGAAGTAACTCCTAGGGAGGACTATATTCCAGAGCTCCTGGCGATTTGGGAGGCGTCGGTAAGAGCCAGTCATGACTTTCTCTCGGAAGCTGCCATCGAAGCCATTAAAGCAGAGGTGCCGGGCGCTTTAATGGCGGTTGACGACCTAGTGGCGGTCAAGGCCCATACGGGAGAAATTGCTGGTTTCATGGGAATGGCTGGCGAAAACCTGGAGATGCTCTTTCTTCATCCGAGGTATTGGGGCCAAGGCCTGGGCCGGGCCTTGCTTGAGGAGGGGATGACTTCCTATGGGATTAGCCAGCTCACCGTGAATGAACAGAATCCCAAAGCGGTTGGCTTTTATCAAGAGATGGGATTTGTTCCTTATCGTCGGACGGCCATGGATACTGAGGGCAGGCCCTATCCTTTGCTTTATATGCACTACCAAAATGAAGCCGAGGGAAGGGAAGAATAAAAGGGCCAGTCGAGTGGCTGACTTTTGGAACACGTTTTGATTAGATAGTTCGTATTTTGAAAAGAGTCTGAGGCTTTTGTCCCAGACTCGTTGCTCCTCTATATTTCAAAAGTAGCCCGCCTGCTCACTAAGCTATTTGCTTAAGAAAACTATTTTTCCTTGAAACGAATGATTAAATCAATACAGCCAGCTGACTTTTCTAAAGGCTCAGCTGGCTGTCTATTTTTGGCTTTAAACCTTAGTCACTTCAATGTTAATATCTTGGACTGGCTTATCGCCTTGTTTCTTACGTAAGAAGAAGACTTCGCGGACAATGACTTCCAATTGGTAAACCTTCACTTGGTCTTTATTGGTATAGTGGTTCATATGTAAGTTACCTACAATGCCAATTTCATCGCCCTTGTCCAGGTATTTATCAATCAGTTGGGCGGTCGCATTCCAAGCTGTAATGGGAATAAAATCGGTCTGCTTCTCTCCACCAACAAAGCGGTTGACAGCCAGGGCATTGTTTAGGACTTGGTGTTTACTTTCCGTTTGGGTCATTTCAATGTCCCGGGCTAAGCGGCCAATCAGTTGAACTTGGTTCATCACTTCACCTCCTCTCTTCCTATTAAGCCGCAAAGGGGAGGTCATTTTCTCCTTTAAGAATTATTTATCTTTTGCATTCTTTGACAAATTTTTCCTAAAATTGCTTATAATAGGTAAGGAATAGGTCCTGCTGATGAGGCAGTGACCATCATCGACGCCTTATTAACAGGTGCATGAGAAAAAGGAGGGCCGTGGCGTGAAAATTTTGATGATTGAAGATAATACCAGTGTGGCAGAAATGCTATCCATGTTCCTTGACCAAGAAGCGGGTTGGGAGAGTCATTTTTCCTATGATGGCCAAGAAGGGTACGACTATTTTAAGGCCCATGAAGATGAGATTGATATTGTGATTTTGGATTTGAATTTACCGTCAAAGGATGGCATTAGTATCTGCCAAGATATCCGTAAAAGCAACCAAGATGTGATTATTATTATGTTAACCGCCCGGGATAGTGAGAGTGACCAAGTCTTGGGATTGGGATTGGGGGCAGATGACTATATCACCAAACCCTTTAGCCCCTTGACTCTGGTGGCTAAGATGCACGCGCTACTGAGACGGCGGGATGCCAATGACAACCGGGAAAGCCAAGACCAAGAAGAGAAGAGCCTGATTAAGACCAAGTACTTAACCATTGACCCCAATACTCGGGAGGCTTCCTTTCACGGTCAAGCCATTGCTAATTTGACGCCCAAGGAATTTGATATTCTGGCCCTCTTAGCTTCCCACCCTAAGCAGGTCTTCACCCGCGACCACCTCTTGACCAGTTTGTGGGAAGACCCTTTCTACGGGGATGAGCGGACCGTGGATGCCCACATCAAAAAACTCCGCCAAAAGATGGAAAAGAACGGCCCCCAAGCCATTCGAACTGTCTGGGGTGTGGGCTATAAATACGATGAAAGTGGGGAGAAGTAAACTTGCGTTACTTATACCAACAATTAGCATCCTTTGCGATTTTGGTCTTGGTGACGGTTTGCGGACTCTCCTTTACCTTTTTTCGTTACACGGAGAGTCAGATCTACCAACAGGTCTTTGATGATTTAGAGACCGTCTATTCCGAAATCCAAGGCCGGCAAGTGTCTCGCGAGATGCTAGAAGAGGCCCAGAATTGGTTTGAAGATTCCTTTCAGATTAAGATTTTCTGGTATAACGCGGATAACCAACGCATCTATCCCCAGTCCCTCACTGACAAGGATAATGGCGACTATGCCGAACAGGGCTTGCCTCAAGATGACATTGTTTCCATGAAAGAAAAGGGCCGCTTAGGCTTATTCGACTTCGACCTGGGCTTTACAGGGGATAGTCCCGATGCCTATGCCATTACCGTCCCCTTAGAAGACGGCGATTCGGGCGACTACTCGGGTTACTTGGTGATTGGCCAGGCCGCGGGTGGGATTCGCCAAACCATTAACAAGTTAAAGGCCAATATCTTCCAAGGTGTGGCGATTTCGGTGGTAGCCGCGGTAATCCTAGCCATTATGATGGCCCGCTACCAAACTTCGCGGATCAACCGTCTGCGTCAGGCCACGCGCTCGGTGACTCAAGGCCATTATCTGCAAATCCCTTCCGCCCACCGCGATGAGTTAGATGACTTGGCTGATGACTTCAACGACATGACGGCCTCTCTAGCCGAATCGGAAGTAGAGATCGAGCGCCAAGAACGCATGCGCCATCAATTGATTATGGATATCGCCCACGAATTGCGGACCCCGCTCACCACCATGAACGGTCTCTTGGAGGGCTTGCGCTACCATATCTTCCCCAAGGACAAGGAAGAACGGAGCTTGGAGCTCTTGCATAAGGAAACCCAGCGCTTGATCCGTTTAGTTAACGATAACTTGGACTATGAGAAAATCCGGGCCCATGAAATTGTCCTCAACCAGGTGACTTTTCCCGTTAAATCGGTTCTTGAAGAACTGGTGATCCAGGCCAAGGAACTGACCGATAAGAAAGATGACCGCATCGTCTTGCATTGTCCAGACCAATTGACAGTCTTTGCCGATATGGACCGCTTCCGGCAAATTATCTTTAACTTGGTCCATAATGCTATTCAGTTTACCGAATCTGGTACCATCACCATTGATGCTGACCTTGGCGAAGACCAGTGGACCACCATTCGCGTGCGTGACACCGGGATCGGGATGACCGAGAGCGAATTAGCCAATATTTGGGAACGCTTCTATAAGGTTGACCAATCACGTAAGGCTTCAGCTTACGGCGAATCGGGCCTGGGACTGTCTATTGTGAAGCAACTTATGAAAGTCCACCAAGCCGATATCCGGGTGACTAGCGAAGTGGATAAGGGCACCCAGTTTACCCTACGTTTCCCACCTGAAAGTCAAATCAAGGCTAAAAATGAAAAGCAAGAGTCAACGACCAGTGACTCGAAAAGCAGTGACGACGCCTCTGACCCGACTGATACCAGCTAGATCCTCAAGCGGGACGCGCCAGGGGCGATCAAAAAATTAACCAGAAGGAGACCTTCTACATGTCTACCTATTCCTATCCAGATAGGATGTCAAAAGCGATACTGATAAAGATAAGCTGTTTCCCTGACCCCCATAATAACCTGCTGGTCAAGAAAAGTAGCTGGATTAGTGGGGAGTGGGATGCCCGATGATTTTTCTTGGCCCCCTCTATCACTTACTCGCTTACTTACTGGCGGACCGGGTGAATCATTTTCCCCTGATCCGCCTCTTAGTTTTTTCTCTGGATAAAACCATCCTTTATACTTTAATTTTTCTGACTATTTCCGCCCTAATCGCCCATGTGAAAAAGCGCCGCCAAGCCCAGTGGCAGGTCGATTGGTCCAAGTACGGCCACATCTTAGCCCTCTTTGTTTACTTGGTCCTCCTCCACCTCACCGTCTTACGCTACGACTGGCAGTGGTGGCGTTTATCCCTAGTTCCTGGAGTAACTTTACGGGACTTCCACTGGCTGCCCTTGGTGGATACCATCAAACTGGCCTATGGGGATTCCAGTTTTTCCTATTGGTATAACTTTTTTGGCAATGTCTTGTGGTTTATTCCCTTTGGCTGGCTGCTGGCTTATTTCTTTTGCGGGCAACGGAGTTTCTTCCGGGTCCTCTTTATGGGGATGGGCTTTTCCTTTATGATTGAATGTGGTCAGCTCTTCCTGGGCACGGGTTTGGGCCATATTGATGACGTGATTTTTAACAGTATGGGCGTGGTGATCGGCCATTTTGCCTATGACTTTAAACATTTCTTCCTAATGAAACATGAAAGCAGGTAAAGTATGCGAACACTCACTCTGAAGAAACGCGCCAGTCAAGCGGCTCGCGCGGGACGCTTATTATTAAAAGAACAGGACTTCGTTAAGCCGCCTCACTTTGAAGAGGGCGACTTGGTCCAAGTCCAAGACCAAGCCGGTGACTTTCTTGCTTTAGCCTACTTGGCCCGGCAAAATAAAGGCATTGGTTGGATCTATAGCTATGACCGCCAGACCAAGTGGGGGCAAGACTTCTTCCAGGAAGTCTTCCAAGTAGCCAAGGATAAACGCCAGGGGCTCTTCCACGATGACTTGACCACCGCCTTCCGGGTCTTTAACGGCGAGGGCGATGGTTTAGGCGGTTTGACGGTGGACTACTATGCCGGCTACCTGCTCCTGCAATGGTATTCTCTGGGCATTTACCAGAACCAGGCAGCCATTATTGAAGCGCTAAAGACAGTCTACCCTGAAGCCATCGCCATGGAAGGGAAAAACCGCTTCAAGAGCCAAGCCGTCCCTCATAAAAATGAAAGACTCTGGGGCCAAGCGACAGACCAAGCAATAATGATTAAGGAGAACGGAATCAATTATGTGACCCGGCTGGCCGATGGCTGGATGACCGGGATTTTCCTGGATCAAAGGTTGGTCCGCGACTATCTCATGTCAAGACTAGCCCTAGGAAAACGAGTCCTCAATACCTTTTCCTATACGGGAGCTTTTTCTCTGGCGGCTGCTATGGGTGGGGCCTTGTCAACCACTTCTGTGGACCTGGCCAACCGAACCAAGGAACTGACTGCGGAACAGTTTGCCGCCAACGGGATTGACTTAGGAGATAGTCATAAGGTTTATGTTATGGATACCTTTGACTATTTTGCCTATGCTAAGCGCCATGACCTGACTTATGATGTGATCGTGATGGACCCGCCAAGTTTTGCTCGTAATGGTAAGCAGATCTTCAAGGTGACGGAACAATACCCCCAACTGGTCCACGATGCCTTGGAAATTCTCAGCCCGGGTGGGTATCTGATCTGTTCCACCAATGCGGCCAACTATTCGCCCAAAGCCTTTCAAGCGGATATTAACCAGGGAGCTAAGGCTGATGGACATCAGATTAAATTAGTAGAAAGCTTCCAGTTGCCGGATGATTTTCCGGTACCGCCGCTTAGTCCTGAGAGCGGTTATCTAAAGGTTAAGGTCTACCAAAAGCAGAAATAGACTGGTAGTTTGAGGAAAGTTATAAATAAGTAAATAGTTATGGTAAAAATTTCAAAAAAGTATATGTAAGCCCTTACATATGTTAGAATATCGTGTTACAATAGATGCGAAGCAATCGAGAGATTGCATCATCCTTTCATTTTTGTTTTTTCCTTTACAACCCACTCAGACTATGGTGACCCCAATAAGTTGGACTTTATATATAGTGAGTTGGCCTTTGGCCAGCTCTTTTTTGTTGCTTACAGTTCTTGCTTATTTCTTGCCGACACATTTACTCAGAAATTTAAACTTGTCAAGAGGAAGAGCGTAGCGGCTCTTGATAAGTTTAAAGTTTATGTGTAATCATTAAGCGGCGAAAGAAGCGTGATGAAGACGAAATTCTATAGGACTCCTAAAATCTAATTTTTCTTTGATTCTTTCACCATTGTAATAGATTATAAAATCTTCAATCGCTTGTGCTAATTCTTCAAAGGAATGATAAGTCCGACCATAGTAGACTTCTTGTTTTAGTAGACTAAAGAAATTCTCCATTGGCGAATTATCTAAGCAATTTCCTTTACGAGACATACTTTGAAAAATTCGGTGATCCTTCAAGAGCCGGGTGTAACTTTTCATTTGATAGGCCCAGCCCTGATCAGAATGAAAGGTTCTTCTGTATGGACATAATTTACTTGCTTCAATGGCAGCTTGTAGCCCCTCCAACATGCTTTGTCCATTAGGCTGATGTGTTATCTTAAAAGAAATAATTTCTCGATTAAATAGATCCATGTAAGGATCTAAATAGAGTTTTCCAGTTTGATAATTCCCAGAATCATCGGCATAGTAGTATTTAAATTCTGTTGTGTCTGTTGTTATTTTTTGATAAGGAATGGTCGAATCAAACCGCCGGTTGATACGATTTGGCGCTATCTCTCCAATCGTTCCTTTGTAGGAATTATATTTTCTTGTCTTTCTAGTATAGCTAGTGACCTGTATCCCCATAATTTTCATTAGGCGTTGAACTTTGTTTTTACTGACCTTATAACCACGGGAAAGCAGTTCAGCTCGCATTCTTCGATAACCATAATCCTTATGGGTTTCTCTGATGTCTTTCATTTCCTCTTTTAAATCGGCATCCTTATCAATTTCCTCATCTTTATTTTTCCAATAAAAGTAGGTCGATTTAGGAAACTTTAAAACGCTAAGAATATCTTTTAAAGCATATTTTTCATCATGGAGACGTGTGATTTCGGTCACTATTTCTTCTTTTCTCGCTTGACTCTTTGAGCCACACGTCTCCTCAATCCTTTTAAAAATTTGTTCTCAATTTCTAAATCCGTAATCCGTTGTTCAAGTTCCTTTATTTTTGCTTCACTTAACTGATTGGTTTCGCTGCTATCCTTTATTTGATTGATTTGTGATTTCTTTTTAGACACTTTAGGTGGCCTTCCTTTCCTCGCGGAAAGGCCATCAAGTCCTCTTTCATGATAAGCTCTTCGCCAATTAGCGATTAGACTTGGATTATTCATGTTTAATGAATTGGCCAATTCGCGATAACTCATTTCCGTACTTTCATACAATTCTATCGCATTTAATTTGAATTCAACAGTATAAACCTGTTGAGTCCGCCTTTTCTTTAAACCATCTACACCAAATTCATAATAGTTATTAACCCACCTTCGTAAAATAGAAGGATCTATTCCTGCTTTATTAGCTAAGGTTCGATAACTTCCTTTTTTCGCAATATAGTCTCCTACTAAATTCAGTTTAAATTCTAATGAATATTTAGACATAAAAATAACCCCCAAAAGTTGAATTCTTAGTCCAACTTTTGGGGGTCACTACAGACAGTGGGTTGTTTTTTGTACTTAATTTTTTATTTTCTTAGTTGGATTCCCTATAATAGGGTTAAGTATAAATTGTGAGGAGGCTAGTGATGCGGATTGTTGATTATCTCAAGGTGAATAAGGGCCAAAGTTTTACTGATTTGGCGCTTAATGAAGTGGATATTGCGGCTTTAACCGAGTTGAGTAATCTGCCTATCGCTGGGCTTTTGCCGAATGATTTGAGTGGGGAGGACTATTGGGATTTACCCACCCTCTACCAGGCTTTAAAGGACCAAGACTATTCCTTTCAAGGCTTGTGGCAGTGGATTATGGACGGCCGCTATGCGCTTTTGGAAGCCATGGTGGGTAGCCAGCGTTTTCAAGACATCCGTCTCTATGGCTTTGATTCCCAGTTGAATCGGGAGGCGGTGCTTCAGTTTGCGGCCTTGGTGGTGGAAGTGCCTGATCATTTTAAGATCATTGCCTTTCGAGGAACTGACGACCACTTAGTTGGCTGGCGGGAGAATTTCAAACTGGCCTATCAAAAAGCCATGCCCTCACAAAAGTCAGCCACAAACTACCTGCGTCAAGTGCTTGATTATACGACCGATTCTGAGCAAACCATCATCGTTTCCGGTCATTCCAAAGGTGGAAACTTGGCTATTGTTGCTTCTATTCAACAAGACAAGTCCTACCAAGACCGTCTGAGCGCGGTGTACGCCTTTGATTCGCCCGGTATTCACCGTGAAACTCTGGCCCAGGAAAATTTTCACCGGATTCAAGGGCGGATCCATGAATATGTGCCCGAGGATTCCCTGATTGGGATCATTCTCTATGCGGCGGTTAAGCCTGTGGTGGTGAGAAGTTCGGGGATTTCCCTTATGCAACATCTGATGGAAATGTGGGAGGTGGAAGAGACCCACTTTAAGCTGGCTCAAAGCACCACCCCAACCAGCCAGCTGGCCCAAGCCACCATGAATGTCTGGATGCAATGGCAGGGGCAAGAAAATATTGAGCGCTTCTTCTTCCTAGTTTTTGAACTTTTAAACCAAACCGGTATCGATAGTTTCAAGGATGTTGACCAGGATTTCTCCGGCTTTATTGGTAATTTGTATCGGGAAGGCAAGTCTTTAGACCGATCGACCCAGCGCTTTCTGATGTCAACCTTGAATGACTTGGTATTGATTGGGCGGGCCTTGAAGCGTAGACGTCAGACCAGTGAGGACTCTTACTATCCCCAATCTATCAAGAATGAAGTCCTCCAACAAGTTAGTCACTGGCATCAAGACCAACCCTGGGTGAGCGTCTTGGTTGGGGGTGCCTTAATTTTCTCGGGGCTGGTTCTTTTGGTTAAGCCCAGTTATGACTTAAGCTTTCTAGCAGGGTTTTTCCTTTTAGTCATCTTTATTTCGGGGCTCTGGGATCTGCGTTACTTTTGGACCCAGCCGGAGTCGCGCTTGCGTGGGACTTACTTATTGGCGGCTATTTTAGCCTTTGTCCTCTCAGGAGCGGGTATTTATTTTGGCGGCCGCTTCCTGCCTATTCAGGTAGGGGTGTGGATGATTGGTCTGAGTCTGATCCGGATTTGGCAATTTTACCGCATCCATACTGACCATTGGGATATTCCAGTGAGCGGGATTGTACTGTCGCTAGCGACTTTTGCCATGGGCATCCTCCTCATTGGCCACCCCCGGCTTTCTGCCTACCTGCCCATCCTGCTGGCCCTGGGTTTCATTCTCCTGGGCTTAGTCATGGTGGTGTCCGTAATTATCTACCAACGGGAAAGTGAACTCTATGACTTCATCGACCACTGGGAAGAAGAAAAATAGAGAGGAAAGTTTTTAAATTTGGTGGACTTGTGGCATCGTCAAAGTGCGGTAAGGTGAAAATTTCTGCTTTGAAAAGCATAACAGCCATCCCATGATCGTGGGGTGGCTATTCTTTACCTAGCTTAATAATCTTTTAGTAAAATGTTTTTTTATTATTTATATGAGCTAATTATTTGTATGCTATTTAAATACTTGTTAGGCTGAAAATGTCAAGAGCTGTTAATCAAAATTATCTATACTCGTAAGTGATAAGTGACATCATTATCGGAAAGAAGGATTTTTATGAATAAAGCAGTTAATGAAACCTTGACCGTTTTAGGTGGAGTCTTTTTACTTATCTTGTTACTCAATTTGTTTTTACCTATTGATTTCTTTAACTACGGCGCCACAATTACCTACTTTGTTTTTGCGCTGGTTTATTTTGGGGTGAGGACTTATATGAAGAAATAGCTCGCTTTTGTGGATAAGTTCTACCTATAGACCTTTAGCTTCTAAACAAACAAAAGACTTCCTGTATGGTATATTGAAAGTGCTCAGCTCTAGAGCAGGGGCCATTCATTTATCAATAGGAAATAGAAAAGCCGACGCTCTTCGAGAACGTCGGTTTTTTTGTTGGTTTATCAGCAGCTTTATTCTATTCGCCACCGGTAATGCCGATGGCTTCGCCGGTAATCTTAGCGGCACCGTCAGAAGCTAAGAAGACTGCCAAGGCACCGATTTCTTCAGGTTCAATGAGTTCTTTCATCCATTGAGCCCCTAAGATATGGGTTTCCAGGGCTTCTTGTTTAGAAGTGCCGTCTTTTTCGGCTAAGTCACCTAATTGATTTTGGATTAAATCAGTATTGGTGGCGCCTGGTAGGATAGAGTTAGCGGTAATGCCAGCTTGGGCGTATTCCATAGCTACGGTATTGGTGAAACCGATTTGACCATGTTTAGCCGCTACATAAGCTGACTTGTATTTATCTGGACGACGACCATGACCGGAAGAAATGGTAATGACCCGGCCCCATTCGTTTTTAGTCATGTAAGGGAGGGCATATTTGGTCATGAGGAAGGTTCCGGTTAAGATGGTGCCGATCACTTGGTTCCAGTCAGAAAGTGGGAAGTCTTCGACAGAGTGAATTCTTTGTAAACCAGCATTATTGACTAAGACGTCAATGTCACCAAGTTCTTTGGCGATCGCTGCGGTGGTTTCCTGAACTTCTTCTTCGACTTGGATGTCACAAGGGAAGCCGTAAAGATTTTCATGCCCCTCAGCAGCCTTGTCTAATTTTTCCTTGGTCCGACCGAGGATAGCTACCTTGTCACCATTTTCTGCAAAACTTTTTGCGATAGCAAGGCCAATCCCTGACCCGCCACCAGTAACAACAACAACGCGATTGGTATTTGCCATAAATGAGTCCTCCTTATGCATATTAAAAAATTATCTCTACAATACGATCAGATGGGGAAGTCGCTTACCTTTTATTCGTGGGGTTCTACGCGTTCCCATTTGAGTTGGTCTTCGGGGTGGAGTCCGTTATAGATGGATAGGATCTTGCCGTCAATTTGACCGACCCGGGGTTGGGCTTGGCCTTCCCAGGTTGGGTTCATGGAAACGTCCATGTGGTGGGTGACCTCTCCTTTTTCTTCGTCTACTTCAAAGCGACCGGAATAGGCCATATAACCATGGGCAGCTTCTGCCATTTCTTCTTTAGTTCCGGTGTGGATATCTCCCGATTCGTAGGGGGTCCGGCCAACTTTAGATAGTTGAGCAGACATATAGCCGTCAGGATTATACATAATGAAGCCCTTAGCGTCTTCGCCGAAAGGATAGACCTTTTCGCCGTCTTTTTCGGTTTCATAAGACAGTAAACGCCAGGTACCGATTAATTGATCTCGCATCGACATAGTTCTTCCTCCTCATATTTTATTCTTGGTGGCCAGATTTTGACCACCTGATAATTTTATTATAAGGGTAATAGTCAGAAAAAGCTGGAAATTCAACTTAAGGATTTATCGACGTAAAAAATAACAGAGAATAAAAAAGCCCTGACTGCCACTTTAACTAGGAGAGTGGCGGTCAGGGTTAACTTCTTCAGATTGTTCTAGTCTTTATCGAGGAGTTGGTTGAGTTGGTCTTGGAGTTTTTGGGCGACCTGGTCACGTTCTTGGTGGAAGCTTTTCTTATCCCCTTGGAAGGACACGGCTTGGCCGCAATAAATGGTATGGGTTTTCCGGTTGGCGTAGAGGGGGATAAACTGAATATGACTTTGATGTTTACGGTAGTAGAGTTTTTCCAAATGGAGGAAGCCTTCGTAGATTTTTCCCACAGGTTGGTCCTTACTTTGATAGTCCACATCAGGGAAGATAGTGACGGGGACGCGCTCTTCTAGGGCTTGGAGGCTAGTAGTGAAGGTTTTCTTAAGCTGGCGGCTCCCCCGATAAACGGGAATGACCCGAGCTTGCTTAAGGAAGAATGCCACGATCCATGCCGCTGGAAAAGCCAAGAGCTTGGCGAGGGCTTTAGGAAGATGGAAACGTTGGGTAAAGGTATAGTCCACAAAATGTTGGTAGCAATCCTTAGGGTCGGTCAACTTGGCCAGGACCCAGATCCGCATAAAAATGGTGGTCCAGATAATAATTTTAAGCGGGCCTCTGAGGTTCTCATGGTGGGAGACAAAGACGGTCGGTTGGCTCAAGTCGGGTATCGTGTCTTGGTCGAGTCGGTATGTGGGTATAAATAGGCGAACAATTCCTCTCAAAAAGCGTAAAACTGGACCAAATTCTTTTTCCATTTTCCTCTACTCCCCTAAAAACTGATAAAAAAACCATAATATAATTCGACTTTTTTGTCCAATAAAAGTTATTTTTATAAACTATAAAAGTCAGGGTGCGACAAGCGCGCCAAAGAGCAAGATCTCTGGAAGAAAAAGGCGTAAAAATTCTTGCAGAGAATTTGTCGCCATTTTCTGAAGAGGACGCTTGCTCTGCGCTTGGAGCAGGTTTGGTTAGAGTGCGACAGTCACACCAAAGGACGAAATCGCTGGAGAAAACTGGGATAAGCTCAGTAAAGCTGAGCTTATCCCAGTTTTTGAAGCGGACGTTCGTCCTGTGACTGGAGCAGGTTTGGTTAGTGTGCGACAAATGCGCCATAGAGAAGACCACTGCGCCTATCATTGCTCGCCTCTATGGTAAAATAAAGCCAACAGACCCAGTGTAAAGGAGATTATTTATGAAGATTATTTTTTCCCCGGCCAAGGAAATGTCCTTCGACCAGTCTCTTAAGGAAGACTGGCAACTTAGCCCTCAAAGTCAAGCAGTGGTCCAGGCCTTGAAGTCCTTGAGTCCAGAAGAAGTGGCGAAAACTTTAAAGGTGAAGGACAAGTTGCTAGAGACTAACTTAGCTTATATAGAAGATTTTGACCAAGGTAAGACTTACCCGGCCATTAGCCTCTACCATGGCTTGGCCTACCGGCAGCTGGACTTGGATTTACAAAAACCAGCGATCCAAGCTTATCTAGGCCAGCAAGTGCGGATTTTGTCCGCTCTCTACGGCCCCATTCCTGCCACCCAACCGATTAAGCCCTACCGCCTGGACCTGTCCATGCCGCTGAAAGTGGAGGGACAGTCCCTCAGAAAATTCTGGCAGGGGACTTTTGACCAGGCCTTTGCGGCGGGCGAAAGGATTCTTAACCTAGCCAGCCAGGAATTTGCTAGCTTGCTGGATGCGGACCGCTATGACTGGATCGATGTCGATTTTTACCAACTTAAAGCTGGCAAAAAGAAACAGCACTCCACGATTGCCAAGAAGGGCCGGGGCTTGATGTTGAACTACCTGGTTAACCACCAAGTCACTGATCTGAGTCAGGTTCAAGCCTTTTCTGAAGCGGGCTACCGCTACTTGGCTGAGGAGTCGGATGACAAGCACTTAACCTTTGTCCAAGATCTTGATTAATAGCTTGGGCAAGGCACTGTTTCTTTTCAGAAAACAAATCTTCCATAGTGTGTTCCAGTTGCTATAGCTGTTCGAAGCGCAAGCGAGTTACAGATATAGTATGCCTAGCTCTTCTGGGCTCTTTTGACTTTGTCACACTCTCTTGAAAATTAATCGAAAAGCTCTGTTATTCCCACATGTTCATGGTAAACTATCCCTAAAATGAAATGCTGGTTGACTAGCCAAAAAAGGAGCAGAAAAAATGTTTGGATTCTTAAAGAAAAAAGCAAAAAACACCTCAGTAGAACTTGAAGCCATTGCTAATGGACAATTAGTGGCCTTAGAATCAGTCTCTGACCCCGTATTTAGTCAAAAGATGATGGGAGATGGCTATGCTATTGAGCCGGAAGACGGAGTGATTCATGCCCCAGTCAATGGAACGGTCACGACCGTTTTCCCTACTCAACATGCCATTGGGATTGAAAGTGATGAAGGCCTGGAGATCCTCCTCCACTTAGGGTTTAATACCGTTGATTTGGACGGTAAACCCTTTACCTCCCAAGTAGCTGCGGGTGACCAAGTCAAAGCCGGCCAAGTCTTGACCCAAATGGACTTAGACGCTGTTCGCCAATCCGGCGCAGAAACTACCTGTGTGGTGGTCTTGACCCAAGCGGACCAAGTTGAAAGCTTGGAAGTGGAAGACCCTAAAGTGGTTAAAGCCGGGGATAAGGTCGCCCAAGTGACCTTAAAGGGCTAAAGTGAAGCTTTGATGGCTTGATGAATCACTTTAGGCAGCTTGATCTAGCCTGAAAGACAATTTTTACCTGCATTTTGGCCCATTCGTTTTAATGCGGGGGCAAGTTATGGTAGAATAGAAACGATTGAAATCTTTACAGACAAGAGGAGATGGCTAAATTTATGTCCGATAAGATCAGAGTGCGCTATGCGCCAAGTCCAACAGGCTACTTACACATTGGGAATGCGCGTACCGCTTTGTTTAACTACTTATTCGCCCGTCACGAAGGTGGCGACTTCATTATCCGTATTGAAGACACCGATAAAAAACGGAATGTGGCTGATGGTGAAAAGAGCCAAATTGACAACTTGAAATGGTTAGGTTTGGATTGGGACGAAAGCCCAGAAAATCCAGGCCAATACGGTCCTTACCGCCAATCAGAACGTTACGATATCTACCAAAAATATATTGACCAATTGATCGAGCAAGGCGATGCTTACTATGCCTTTGATACCGAAGAAGAATTAGAAGCAGCTCGCCAGGCTCAAAAGGAAGCCGGTACCATGCCTCACTATGAAGGCACCTGGCGTGATCGTTCGGATGAAGACATCCAAGCTGCCCGAGACGAAGGGCGTCCTGAAACCGTCCGTTTCCGGATTCCAGAAGGGGAAACCTATACCTTTGATGACATGGTTAAAGGTCAAGTCAGCATCCATTCTGAAGATATTGGAGGCGACTTTATTATCTGGAAGAAAGATAAGTCTCCAACCTATAACTTCGCTGTGGTGGTTGATGACCACTTAATGGCAATTACCCATGTCTTACGTGGAGATGACCATTTGTCTAATACGCCAAAACAAATCATGATCTACCAAGCATTAGGCTGGGAACCACCAGTATTCGGCCACATGTCCTTGATTACCAGTGCCGAAACCGGGAAGAAATTGTCCAAGCGTGATGGGTCCATTATTCAATTTATTGAACAATACCGTGCCCTGGGTTACCTCCCTGAAGCGATCTTTAACTTTATCGCCTTACTGGGCTGGTCACCAAAAGGGGAAGAAGAAATCTTCTCTAAGGAAGAATTTATCGAAATCTTTGACCCTAACCGCTTAAGCAAGTCACCGGCGGCTTTTGATAATAAGAAATTGGAATGGATCAATAACCGCTACATGAAGGCAGCCGACGAAGAAACCGTTGCCCGCCTTGCCATTCCTCACCTGCAAGCGGCTGGTCGGGTATCAGACGACCCCAGTGAAGAAGAATTGGCTTGGACCAAGAAATTAGTCTCCTTATATAAGGATGAAATGTCCTACGCCAAACAAATTGTCGACTTGTCCGACATGTTCTTCCACGATTCCCTAGAAGTGGACGAACGCGGTAAGGAAATCTTGTCAGCGGACACCGCCTATGAAGTGGTCAATGACTTTAACAATAAGTTGGACGCTATCCAACCTTTCGATGAAGAACACATCATGGCGACCATTAAACAAGTTCAAAAAGACACCGGCATCAAGGGTAAAAATCTCTACATGCCACTGCGTGTCGCGACTTCCGGTAAGGAACACGGTCCGTCCATCGGCTTAACTATTGAAGTCATGGGTAAGGAAAAGACCAAACACCATCTCGAAGAAGCCTTAAGTAAGATGGGAAAAGCTGAATAAGAGAATTTAGTAAAAAACTTAGCTGCCTGATGGGGTAGCTAAGTTTTTATTTTGTTTAGCTGCTTTTGTTATACTATATTTATAATATTGATAAGTTTAGAAATGAGCGTGTGTTTGATGGAAATTGCAATTAAGCGGGCTTATGCCGATTATGATCCTAACGATGGGGAACGGATTTTAGTGGACCGTTTGTGGCCGCGTGGGGTCAAGAAGGAAGATGCCCATGTGGACGAATGGGAGAAGGATGTGGCGCCAAGTGACGACTTGCGTAAGACCTTCCACCAACACCCCAACCACTTTGACCGCTTTAAGTCAGCCTACAAGCAAGAACTCAACCAAAACCGAGATGCCCATGAGGCTTGCCAGCGTTTGTGTCGCAAGGCGGCTGACCATAAGATAAGCTTAATCTATAGTTCCAAAAATGAAAGTGAAAATAATGCTGTTGTGTTACGTGAGCACCTGCTAGCCATGCGGGTCTATTAGAAAGAAGTGAGGCCGATGAAGCGATGGCTTAGAATAGCCTTAATTGGTATAGTGATGTCTGCTTTACAGCTGGTATTTGACCTGTTTTTACCCAACCCCTCCTTTCAAGGGATCCTCCCGCCTTCGCCCTTATTGGAGTCGGGAAATTATCCGATCCTGGCTTTTCTAGTGGGTTGGCTGGTGTTTACTTTGATGACGGCGGGCTATGAGCTGATCGACTTACGCTTGCCGGGAACCAAGCGCTATAAAACTTGGGTCTACCTGGCCTGTGAGCTGGTCGTCTTCATCCTTTACCTGTGTGAACCCTTGCCCCACCGCCTGCCGGTTGATTATTTCTTAAATTCGCTCAAGGCGGTTCTGGTCTTCATGGTCCAAGGGGCTCTGATTGAGAAATTATTGGCCACCAAACGTCAACATTACCAACGCAAGCCCTTTATCTATAACCGGGCCCTCTTGGTCTATACCTTGTCCATGGTGATTTTTCGTTTCTTTGCCTACCGGGGTTTGGATATTTATAGTTTAGGCGATGACAACCTAACCATTTCTCTAGTCTGGTCAGCCATGTTGGGACTGACCATGGGTGGCGTCTTTTGCGTCTTGCAACGTTATCTCAGGCGCCAAGATAAGAAAGGCAAAAACTACCAGTTTACCTGGGGCTTTTTTGCGCCGGCCGTTTTGGCCTACCATGCCTTCTTTGCCTTACGCTATGAGATCGCCCTGGTTGATGTAGTGAGCCGGGCGGGAGTGGATATTATAGCGGTCTTCTTGGCCACCTGGATTGTTCTCCACTGGCAAATCGATGAATTAGCCGGCGTCAAGCAAAATCCGACCGTGTCGGGTGAAATTTAATGAATCAGAAAGGGGAAGGCCATGGAAGCCGTAAAATTAGTTGAATTAATGGGAACTGTGATTGAAATGAAAGTTGGCCACCCGGAGGCAGAGGCTCTCTTGGAAAAGAGCGAGGCCAAGTTACGCGATTATGAGTACCGCTTTTCCGCTAACCGTGATGACTCCATGTTGATGCAGGTCAACCAGGCAGCGGGGAAGGCGGCTGTTGCGGTGGATGATGACCTCTTTGATCTGATCCAACTAGCTAAGAAAGTCTCGGTCTCAACAGAAGGCCGCTTTAACTTAGCTATTGGCCCCTTGGTTAAGCTCTGGCATATCGGCTTTTCCGATGCCCGGGTGCCTAGCCAAGAAGAAATCGACGAACGTCTGGATTTGGTTGATCCCCATAAGGTCCAGCTTGATCCGACCACCCATAAGGTTTATTTAGAAAAGGAAGGCATGGAGATTGACCTGGGTGCCATTGCCAAGGGCTATTTTGCTGACCAGATTGTGGCTGACTGGCGCCAGGCCGGGGCCGACTATGGTTTGATTAACCTGGGCGGCAATGTCCTAGTCATGGGAGATGCTCCCAACCGCGCGGACGGCTTTTGGCGGATCGGTATCCAACGCCCAGACGCCATTCGAGGTGAAATTATGGCCACGGTCCCGGTCAAAAACCAGTCCGTGGTCACTTCAGGAATCTATGAACGCTCATTTAAGCAAGAAGGCCAGTCCTACCACCATATCCTGGATTCAAAGACCGGTTACCCTATTGAAACCGACCTGGCTTCTTTAACTATTATCGCGCCCCAATCAGTTTTTTGTGAGATTTGGACCACGGCGCTCTTTGCTTTGAATTCAGAAGAAGCAGTGGCTGCCATTGATGACTTAAAAGGGATTGAGGGCTTAGTTGTAACCCAGGCTGGTAAAATATTGGTCAGCCGGGCCTTAGCCTAGTGGTAGAGAGAAATTAAGCGCTTTTTTAGGCCCTGATGTGATATGATAAAAGCGACTTAGGAGAGGTGTAGGCACTTTCAAAAAAGGAGCGTGACATGAACCGATGGCTAAGGTAACCAATTTGACCTTAAGGCATAAGTTAGCTTATAAAATTTTTATCCGAAATTATACTGAAGCAGGGACTTTTCAAGCAGTCATCCCTGACTTAGCCCGCCTCAAGGACTTGGGCGTGGATATTTTAATTTTGGCGTCAATTTTTCCCGTGACCGACCAACATCCAGAAGGTGAGGTTGGCAATCCGAACTTTGTCAAGAATTTTATGGATGTGGACCCGGCCTATGGGACCATGGAGGATTTCAAGGACTTGGTTCATGCCGTCCACCAGGCGGGAATCCAGCTGGTGATTGAGTTCCCCATGACCCAATTGGCCAAAGATTCAGAGGTCATTCAAGACCGACCAACCTACTTCTTACGCAATAAGGAAGGCCAGGTCTATACCCGCTTTCCAGGTTATGAAAAGGGGGTTGACCTCGACTTTTCTAACCCTAAACTTTGGGATGAATTGATTGCTACCTTGAAGGAGTGGGCCCTCTATGTGGATGGTTTTTCCATTCGCGATGCCCAATTGATCCGCACCGAGTTTTGGAATAGTGCCCGGGCTGAAGTGGAGGACGTCCATCCTTATTTCTACTGGATGGGCAACCTCCTGACCGACAATACCATGTTTCGTTTGCGGATGAATAATGTCCACTATTCGACTGAAGGGGAGCTTTATAGTAACTTTGATGTCCTGGACGAGGGCAATTTAGCGGAATTTTACCTGCGTTTCTACCACGGAATCTTAGATTTGGATAATCTGATCTATGTTCTGAATTTAAGCGAGATTCAGCTGCCCTTTACCGCCGTGAAAAACCGGGCCCTGGAGTTTGCTAACCACCCCCGGGTCGCTTCGCAAGTCAAGACCAAGGCTGATTTGCGGAATTGGACCGCCTTTTCTCTCTTTAAGAAGGGGATGGCCCACTTGATCATGGGACAAGAATACGGCCTAACTGATTCCATTCCCTGGGACAAGGCGGAAGGTATGGACTGGACTCCCAATGAAGATATGACTGAGATGATCCAACGCCTCTCTTTGATTAAGAAGCGCGAAGCCTGCAAGAGTGGCTATTTCTTCTACCGGGGCGTCAAGCCCAATATCATTATTTGTGGCTACCATTATTACAAGCAACACTTGTTTGGTATTTTCAAACTGAAGACTGATGACCAAGCGCCCTGTGAGGTGGAGCTCTCCCTGCCTTCAGGCGACTACACTAACTTGTTGAACGACGACACCTATATGGTGACTGATGGCCGCTTGTGCTTGGGCCAAGACCCTGTCATTATTTCCTATGAAGGCGATATGGAGGTTCAGGTCAATAGCCAAGCCAATGACTTCTTAATCCATTAGAAAATGAAAGGAATTTAAAGCAATGTATCGATTAGCTGCTTTTGACGTTGATGGCACCCTGTTAAAGAGTGACTCCAGCTTGAGTGAGGCCACCCACCAGGCCCTAAAGACCATGAAGGAGTCTGGCATTGAAATCGTAATTTCTTCCGGCCGGCCCCTGCCTGGGGTGGAGATGATCCAAGACCTGGTCGGTAAGGACTTGGTTCGCTATTTATCGAGCTTCAATGGCGGTAGGATTGTGGACACTTGGTCAGATAACCAGGTGATCTTTGAAGCGATTCTTCCCCCTGCTGAAGTTGGGGAAATTTGTGACTTTCTAGCCGACTATGATGTGGATATCAATACCTACGACGACCACAATGTCCTCGGCCTCAAGGAACCCAACCATCAATACATGGCTCATGAAGCCCAGTTAACCGGGATGCCCATTAAGATTGAAAACTTCGTTGAAAACGAAACTAAGGTCAATAAACTGATGGTGACCGGAGATCCGGCCTACTTAGAAACGGTTCGCCAAGATCTGCCAGAAGATTGGTTTGACCGCTGGAATATTGTGAAGTCTGCGCCTTATTTCTTAGAATTTAACCCGGTTGATGCCAATAAGGGGGCCGGGCTAGCTCATTTGAGCCAAGAAATTGGGGTGGATCAAGAGCAAACCATGGCCTTTGGGGACCAGGAAAATGACCTGACCATGATTGAATGGGCGGGCTTGGGTGTTGCCATGGGCAATGCGGTGGCCAGCGTTAAGGCGGTGGCTGACTTTGTCACCCACACTAATGATGACGAAGGGATCAGCCATGTTGTCGACCAGTTTATTACCAAAAACTAGCTAGCGAATGGATTCAGTGAGCGGTAAAATAGGCGCCGAGGAGGAAGAACCATGTTAAAAGACTACCAAGCCTTTTTCAGGGACTATGAGGGCCAGCCTCTGGGGGTAGAGCGCTTTTATGCGGTCTTAATTCCCATTGTTTCCCTTAAAGGCCAAGGACCGGCCTTGCTCTATGAACATCGGGCTCCGGGCATCTCCCAAGCGGGCGATGCCGCTTTTCCGGGTGGCCGGGTGGAAGCAGGCGAAAGCTTTGCCCAGGCGGCGGTTCGGGAAACTCAGGAGGAGCTGGGACTGGGGCGGGATAAGATCCAAGTCCTGGGCGAGATGGACTATATTGTCCAGACTAAGCGGGTGATTGCGGCCTATGTGGCTTATTTAACCATCGATCACTTGGATGACTTAGCCCTTAACCACGATGAGGTCAAGCATGTCTTTACCGTGCCTTTAGCTGATCTGGACTTGGACCAGCCGGAAATTTACCGGATGGAATCTAAACTTGACCGTGGCCATCACTTCCCTTATGATCGTATTCCAGGAGGGAAAAGCTACCGCTTCAAGAACTATGTGGAAGAAATCCCTTTTTATAATATTGATCAAGAAAATCTTTGGGGGTTAACGGCCCAACTGACCCAGCGCTTCGTTCAGTTGACCGCTCACTTACGGAAAGGAGCTAGCGATGGCTAGAAGAAAAATACCGCCCTACAAAATAAAACCATCAGTAGTTTATTTATTGCGATTTTAATCATGCAGACCTTTGTCCCCTGGATCGGCTACATTCCCTTGGGTCCAGCCAATGTGACCATCATCCATATCACTGTTATTGCTGGAGGCATGGTCTTGGGACCAGCTTCAGGCGCCATGTTGGGCTTAGTGTGGGGCATTTTGTCCCTCTTCCATAACATGATCCAACCCACCATCCTGTCACCGATCTTTTTAAATCCCTTGGTGTCGGTGCTGCCCCGGGTCAGTGTCGGTTTTTTGTCGGGCTGGGCAGCCAAGTTCTTAGGCAAATGGCTGCGTCCTGAAATCAGCCGGGTGATTGTGGGAGCTTTGGGGACCATTACCAATACTTCCCTGGTTATTATCATGACCGCTCTCTTTAGTGCCGAAGGCTATGCTAAAGCCTTGATTATTCCCGAAACAGCCGTTTTAGGGACCTTTGTGGGGGCCTTAGGACTCAACTTTATTTTTGAAATCATCGCGGCAGCTGTTTTGGTGCCTATCATCGGCAGTGTCTTTGACCGAGTGAGAAAATAGGTCTTTTTTATTTTGTATCAATTTAAGCTAACGTCCCGCTTCTTACTTTTTGCGCTGAGTAGGAAGGGACGTTTTTTAAAGGAGTTTTTATGCGTTTACTGGATCTTATTCAAGCAGAATGTCACTTATCAGCCACTAAGGCCAAACGCCTCATCCATGCCGGGGAGGTCTTCTATAAGGGCCATCCCCTAGTCGATATTAACCAGGCCCTTGATCCCGACTTGATGGCGATTGATTACCAGGGCAAGCGGATTGGCTTGGGCTTAGGCCACCACTATCTGGTCTATAACAAGGCGGCAGGGCAAGTTTCCGCCAAAAAAGACGCCCATTGGCCCACGCCATACGACCACTTACCTGAATGCTACCAGGGAACGTCAATTGTAGGCCGCTTGGACCGGGATGTGGAAGGTTTGCTCTTGTTAACCGATAATGGCCAGCTCCATTACTTTCTCGAGCATGCCCGCTTCCACATACCTAAGACCTATCAAGTGACCGTCAATGGCGACTTGGGAGCTGACCTGGTGGAAAAATTTCAGGCCGGGGTAACTTTTGCGGATGGGACGACTTGCCGTCCTGCCCAACTCGAAATTATTGGTCCTCGCCAGGCTTACTTGACCATTGACCAGGGCATGCGCCACCAGGTCAAGAAGATGTTTCTCGCCAATGGACTCAAGGTCAGCTACTTAAAACGTCTGTCTTTAGGCCCACTCCGGCTGGACCCTGACCTGAAAAGGGGCCACTTCCGCCCCTTAACTGGAGAAGAAAGCGAACGAATTGTTAAAATTATGGAAAATAATTCGCGAAATCACTTGATAACTGACAAGAATTCCGTATAATAGGAATGTATGATTTAATAATGTTCGTATTTAAGAAAGGAAACGCTAGCAATGTCAAGCACGCCTCGTAACTCGCACTTAGAAGCCGGTATTGATGACAAGATTCCTGCCTCTGAAGCGCTAACCCTGGGTTTACAGCATGGCCTGTCCATGAATGTTTATATTGGCCCCATGATTATCGCTGGGATTGTCGGCCTGAGCACCGGTCAAATGTCAGCCGTGATTCAATCGACCTTTATCGCCTGTGGCTTGGCCATGATTATCCAAACTAAGCTCATGCACCTGCCTGTAGCGCAAGGGGCTTCCTTTATCCCCATTGCGGCTATTAGTGGGATTGCCTTGGCCAATGGCGGTGGTATTGACGGTTGGGGTGTCGCCATGTCGGCAGCCTTAGTGGGAGCCTTGGGATTACTCTTACTGGGTTTTTCCGGTTTGATGGATAAATTTGTTAATTACTTTATCCCGCAAATTGTGGGCGCCGTTCTCTTACTCTGTATTGGGCTGTCTTTGATGCCAGCAGCGGTGAATAACATCTACACCGCGCCCCAAGCCAGTGTCGGTCAAAATTTAATCCTGGGTTTGGTAGCCATCACTAGTATGGTACCCGCCACGCTCTTAGGAAATCGCCTGACCGGTTTTGCAGGTAAGATTTGCCGGATTGGCTCGATTTTGATTACCTTCTTAATTGGCTGTGTCCTGGCCCAGTTTATGGGAGTCTTAGATCTGAGTCCGGTGGCGGACGCGCCATGGTTTAGTTTACCCATGGTTATGTTTAAAGATTTTTCCTTCCAATTTGACCTCCCATCGGTTCTGACCATGCTGGTGATCTATTTACTGCTCTTGTCCGAGTCGACTGGAGCCTGGATTGCCCTAGCTAATGCTTCAGAAAGCCCATTAAGCAAGGAACGGATTAATAAAGGGGTGGTGGGGGAAGCCTTGGGTTGTCTCTTGACCAGTTTCTTGGGGACCAGCCCGGTAACAGGATTTTCATCCAATGCAGGGATTATTTCACTCACCCGGGTCGCCAGTCTCCCTGTTTTCTACTATGCCGGCGGACTCTTTATCCTCTTTGGCCTGTCTGGAAAATTATCAGCCTTGATTTCAGTCATTCCTGGTGCCGTTATTGGTGGGGTCTTCCTGGTCATCTGTGGAACGATTTTCCTAGCCGGTCTGCAAAGCTTACAAAACGTGGAAATCAAGGAAAAGGAAACCTTCCTGATTGCCTTATCGGTAGGGACAGTGGTCTTGATCCAATACATGCCTAGTGACTTTCTCTTGAGCCTACCTCCTGTCCTCCAATATTTCTTCGGTTCACCAATTTCAGTGGCCTCCATTGTAGCTATGGCCTTAAATAAGGTCTTACCGGAAGGCTAATAACTATTCAAGCTGTTGAAGCATTCTCTTTGGAGGATGCTTTTTTATTTTTCTTATAGCCATTTTTGTAAAAAATTCTTAAAATGGCTGTATTTGCGGTAAATAAATAGTAGAATAAAGACTAAGTGTCTAATGAATGCTAAAATTTAGTAAGTACAGTTGAGACTTTGATCTCAATCAATGAATAAGTAATGAGGAGCGGAGAAAATATGAAGAAACGGCTGAATTGGAAAGCAGTCATTGTTGCCTTACTTTCCGTGGTGGTCGTCTTGGGTGGCGGTGTTTACGCGGTCATGCAGAACCAAGACATCAAGCAGGAAAAAAGTGATGGGAGCGTGGAGGCCGCTGAAAAGGCAGTTAGCGCCCTGTACTATGATGACCATAAAACTTTCCTAAAAGAAAATATCGCTAAAACCGAAATTGAAGCAGTGAGAAGGCAAGTGGAAGGGTTAAACCGTTATTCCGGTGCGCGCAAGGACCTGAATAAGCAGGTGGACCAAGTGGAAGAACGCTTTAAGGCCCAAGAAGGGGTTAACCATCTCTTTGAGAAAATTAAGGATAAACCGGCCTTGAATGGGGCAACGGTACAGAAATATGTCTTGCTCAATAAAGGCCTTAAAGAGGATGATCTCAACCAATTTAAGGAAGACCAAGTCAAACACTGGCCCAGCCAGGCTGACGAATTCTATCAAACCCTCAGTGGCTTAGTTGACCAAGCGGATAAGCAAAGCCAACGTTTTAAGGCCTTTGATGAAGAAATTCAAAAGCTCAAAGACAATCCTGGTTTGACCTATGACCAATTAGACCAAGCCATGGAGGACATGGAGAAAAAAATTGAAAAAGAAGAAAATCCTTATTTGAAAGCGGAATTATTAGATCGCTTAGGCAAGGCTCATCAAGAAGTGATCGATGTTATCCGCAATCGCAAGCTACAAGCGGCTAATGATGCCAAGGCAAGCTCAGAAGAAAAAGAAAAAATTGAGGCGGAAGCTAAGCGTGAAGAAAGTCGGGTAGAAGAGGAAAATAAAAACCTACAAGCAGAAAGTCAACGCTTGCGCCAAGCAGCTGACCAAGCTAATGCTCAGCATGAACAACAAAGCCGGCAAAACCGTCCGGCTAGACAGGTGCAACAAGCAAGAGAAGAGCAGCCTGCAAATAATCAATCACAATCTCAATCTCAAACTCAAGCTTCCACTTCTCAAGGCCAATCCTCTAGTCAACCAGCTTCCAGTAGTCAGACCGGCCAATCCTCTCCGGCTGATAAACCTCAAGAAGCTAGTCAAAATAGTCAAACCGGTTCAGAAAATAGTCAAACAAACACGCCATCAACCAGCCAACCCGCTCCACAACCAGAAGGGCAACCCAACCAACCGAGTGTGGACCCAAGCCCGCAACCCTCTGGGGGCGAGCAAGGATCTCATCCAGGCGAAAGTGGCGTGGTTGAAAGCACAGCACCCACAACTACGGAGAGTGGTGCGGCGAATGGCCAGTAAGATTTAAATGAATCTTAACAGGGCAGCTATTCTCATTGCCTGCTTTTGTGCTAAAATAGGCCTAATGAACTAGGAAAGAGCGGTTCAGCCGCTCTTTTTTGATGGAAGAATCTACAGAGGAGGCTTTAAGCCATGCAAAAAAATGGAGAATGGACCAATTGGTACCGCATTGTCATTTGGGCAACTGAGGCGCTGATTTTATTTCTTTCCTATCTGATTTCCTTTTTAATCCGCTATCAAAGTCGCTATATTCCTTTAGAAAATGGGGAGGCCTTCCAGAGTGTCTTTCCTTGGATCATGCTGATTTTCTTAGTGATCAACCTCTTGTCCGGGGTCTATGTCCTCTACAATAAGACCCGGGGGGACTTATTTTTCATTACTTTGATTGACCAGGGCTTGATTGCAGCCATGACCATGATCTTGAGTTTTATCGGCCGTTGGTTTGCCTTTCCCCGTCTAGTCATCTTGATTGACTTCTTTGTCAGTGTCACCCTCCTGTATTTCTTTAGGAGTTTGGTCTTTAGTATTTATCGCCGCTACGCTTCAACTAAGCGGGTTATGATTATTGGTTACGAAGATGAGGTTTTTTCCGCCATTTATAACTTTAAAAATAGTAAGAGCTCTCGCCACTTGGTGACCCATGTGGTCTTATCGGATTTTTATAATAATATCTGTAAACGCCTAGACGATATCGATATTGTTTATATGGCTTCGTCGATCCCAGAAAAAGAGAAATTAAAAATTTATGGGCTCCTCATGCAGAAAGAGAAGAAACTCTTCCTCAATTCCAAGTTTGAGAACTTGGTCATGGTCAACCCCAATATCATGAGCTTTGAAGATGAATCGATTATTGAGACTTCTGACTTTCGAATTCCTGCTGACCAGGCCTTGATCAAGCGGGGCTTAGATATTATTTGTTCCTTGATCCTGTTAATCATCGCTTCACCAATCATGCTCTTAACCGCCATTGCCATCAAGCTAACTTCTCGTGGCCCGGTTTTCTACCGTCAGGTGCGGATTACTGAGAATGGCAAGGAATTTGAAATCCTAAAGTTCCGCTCCATGGTGGTGGATTCTGAGGTCCAATCTGGCCCAGTCATTGCCCGTAAAAATGACTCGCGGATTACCCCAGTAGGTAAGTCTATCCGCGCGGTTCGGATTGACGAATTACCCCAATTAATCAATATTTTAAAAGGGGACATGTCCTTAGTCGGCCCCCGTCCAGAACGGCCTTTCTTTGTCGACCAATTCCAAAAACAAAACCCCCATTACTACTTGCGCCATAATGTCAAAGCCGGCCTAACCGGTTACGCCCAAGTCTATGGGAAGTATGCTTCTGACTTTAATAGTAAGTTGAACTTTGACCTCATTTACATCAAGACCTATTCCTTGATATTGGATATGAAGATCCTCTTACAAACCATCAAAGTCCTCTTCGAAAAAGTCTCTTCCAGTGGGATTGACGAAGACAACCTACCAACAGAAGACCGCGAAGACATCGAAAAAATGGGGATTGAATTAGTTGAATAAAAAAGAGTGTGACAAGCGCGCTAAAGAGCAAGATCATTGGAAGAAGTACGCAGAAAATCCTCAAAGAGGATTTGCAAGGACATCTGAAATGGACGCTTGCTCTGCGCTTGGAACAGGTTTGAAAAGGATGTGAGGAAGGATATCCCCTCACCCTTTCGAACTCGACTATAGAGCGTGACGAGCGCTCCGGGCTGGGAGAAATCCCAGTCTTTTTTGTTTTAGGCGGACGACTGGATCGCCTATTTGATAAAGTAGGAAGGTTAAGCGCTTACTGATCGTTAATTTATGTTACAATTGGGGTTAAATCTATGGCTTTGGCTGGTAAAATGGTATAATAGAAACACTCAAATAACGCTATGTTGAAGCAAATTTAAGAGAATGTGGAGTGAAAAAAATGACAATCTATCCAGATGATAGTCTGGCCTTACACACTGACCTTTATGAAATTAATATGATGAAGACCTACTGGGAAGCAGGGAATGCTGACCAACGTTGCGTCTTTGAAATGTATTTCCGTAATAACCCCTTTGAAAACGGTTATGCCATCTTTGCTGGTTTGGAGCACTTGACCCAATACCTGGATAACTTAAAGTTTAACGAAACAGATATTGCCTACCTGCGTGAAACCCAAAATTATCCGGAAGAATTCTTGGACTATTTAGCCAACTTCCAATTTAACGGAACCATCCGTTCCATGGTGGAAGGAGAGGTCTGCTTTGCCAATGAGCCCCTGCTTCAAGTGGAAGGCAGTTTGGCTGACTGCCAACTGATTGAAACCGCCCTCTTGAATATTATTAACTTCCAAACCTTGATTGCCACTAAGGCTTCTCGGATTCGGAACGTGTGTGGCAGTGACGCCTTGGCTGAATTCGGAGCACGCCGGGCCCATGAACTGGATGCCTCCATTTGGGGCGCGCGGGCTGCTTATATTGGTGGCTTTGACTCGACGTCCAATGTCCGGGCTGGGAAGATTCTTGGCGTTCCTGTTTCAGGGACTCATGCCCATGCCATGGTCCAAGCCTACCGGTCTGACTATGAAGCCTTTAAGCACTATGCGGAGTCCCACAAGAATTGCGTCTTCCTGGTTGATACCTACGATGTCTTGAATTCAGGAGTTCCTAATGCCATTCGAGTAGCCCGGGAAATGGGGGATAAAATCAACTTTGTTGGTGTCCGTATCGATAGTGGAGACATTACTTACCTCTCCAAACGCGTTCGTAAGATGCTGGATGAAGCTGGCTATCCGGATGCTATTATCGTGGCCTCCAATGACTTGGATGAAAAAACCATCCTTAACCTGAAAATGCAAGGGGCTAAGGTCGATTCTTGGGGTGTCGGGACTAAGTTGATCACGGCTTATGACCAAGCTTCCTTAGGTGGGGTTTATAAGTTATGTGCCATTGAAGACGAAAAGGGTGACTTGGTGCCAACCATGAAGCTTTCCTCTTCCCCTGAAAAAGTCACCACCCCAGGTAAGAAACAAATTTGGCGGATAACCAATAACTTGGATGGTAAATCTGAGGGTGACTATGTGACGGTTGAAGATGAAGAGCTTGATACCAGTCAACCCCTCTACATGTTCCATCCTACCTATACTTACATCAACAAGACAGTCGAAGACTTTTCTGCCCGTCCACTCCTGCAAACCATCTACCAAGATGGTAAACGGGTCTACGACCTACCGGCTTTAGAAGCAGTCAAGGCCTATGCTGAAGAAAGTTTAGCGGCACTTTGGGACGAATACAAACGGATCCTCAACCCCGAAGCTTACCCAGTTGACTTGTCACAGGAACTCTATGACTTGAAGATGGATAGTATCCACGCCATCCATGAACGGGTCAAGGCTGGGGCCAAAAAGAACCAAGTCAATGCAGATTAGTTCGACCAGCGCCGACTGAAGCAGGAAGATGAGGAGAATAAGACTATGCGACAACAACAAGCAGAGATTATCCAAGCCTTAAAAGTTGCCCCGAGTATCGACAGTGATGATGAAATCGAGCGAAGCCTGACCTTTATTACTGACTATCTCAAGCGCTATCCCTTTTTAAAAACCTTAGTGCTAGGGATCAGTGGGGGGCAGGACTCCACCTTGGCGGGGAAGTTGTGCCAAATGGCCATTAAACAAATCCGCCAAACGACCCAGGACCAAGCTTATCAGTTTATTGCGGTCACCCTGCCTTATGGCCAACAGTCCGATGCCCAAGATGTTAAAGATGCCCTGGCTTTTATTCAGCCTGACCAGGTCCTGGATGTCAATATTAAAGGGCCCGTTGACCAACAAGTGACCGCCTTAGCGGAAGCGGGGCTGGAGCTCTCCGATTTCAACAAGGGGAATATTAAGGCCCGTCAACGGATGGTGGTCCAATATGCCATCGCCGGCCAATGTAGTGGGGTCGTGGTAGGGACTGACCATGCTGCTGAAGCTGTGACCGGTTTTTATACCAAGTTTGGTGACGGAGCCTCTGACATTGTTCCTCTCTGGCGCTTAAACAAGCGTCAAGGCAAACAGTTACTCAAGGCCCTGAATTGTCCGCCCCACCTCTATGACAAGGTGCCCACCGCTGACTTAGAAGATGACCGGCCCCAATTGCCGGATGAGGAGGCTTTGGGGGTTTCCTACCAAGCCATTGATGATTATCTGGAAGGTCAAGACGTCAGTGACCAAGACGCTCAAACCATCGAAAACTGGTATCAAAAATCCCAACATAAACGCCACCTGCCGATTAACCTTTATGACACCTGGTGGCGGGAATAATTGGATAAAGAATGGAAGAGGCTGCTGACTAAGGTCAGGGCCTTTTTTCTTGGCCTGGCTTGATTTGTCTTTCGCTTTATTTTTTATTAATCGAACTTTCTTTTTTAAAAATGATAGTTAAGTGGATAATTTCCTTTATGTATAGCCAAGCCGAGAGGAACTTTAATTTCCTGTTAGCTGATTCTCATGAGATCGTTTTCATTTCTTGGATAAGATATGTCTTTTTAATCAGGACTGATCAAGAGAAACTCGGGACATCTTGTATTGCAAAGAAGTGAATTTTTATAGCTGAAAATGATAGCTAATTTTAGAGTGAAAAAGCCTGGAAACAAGGGCTTGGTTGACAGTTTCTGAGGGGATTGGCTTTAATGAAGGGGCAGTGAGAATTTTACGGATTCCCTGCTAAAAAAGATTCAGCTAGGGAGAGGAGGATGCCCTCGGTCACGGCGTATTAAGGAGAGATTGTTAAAAAGCGGCAATCAATGGTAAAATGGACCTAAGATTCTATTTGAACTATTGAATTTAATGCTGAAGGGATTTTAAAAATGTTAACAGTTTACAATACCTTAACCAAAGCGAAAGAAGAATTTCACCCCATTAACGCCGGTAAGGTGAATATGTATGTGTGTGGACCAACTGTCTACAACTATATTCACATCGGTAATGCCCGCAGTATCGTGGCCTTTGACGTGATCCGTCGCTACTTAGAATACCGCGGCTATGAAGTGAACTTTGTCTCTAACTTCACCGATGTTGACGATAAAATTATTAAACGCAGCCAAGAAGAAGGCATCACTAGCCGTCAAGTTGCCGATAAGTACATTGCGGCCTACTATGAAGACATTGACAAGCTCAATGTCAAACGGGCGACCCTCAATCCCCGGGTTCTGGAAAATATTGACGCTATTATTGAATTTGTCCAAGACCTGGTGGATAAGGACTATGCCTATGTAGTGGACGGAGATGTCTATTACCGGGCCCGGAGCTTTTCTTCTTACGGCAAATTGAGTGACCAATCCATTGATGACTTAAGAAGCGGTGCCAGCGAGCGTGTGAGTGCCGATGAACAAGGAAAGAAAGAGGATAGTGTGGACTTTGCCCTCTGGAAGGCGGCTAAGGCCGGCGAACCTTCCTGGGATTCCCCTTGGGGGGCAGGACGGCCCGGCTGGCATATCGAATGCTCAGTCATGTCTACCCGCTACCTGGCCGATACCTTGGATATTCACGGTGGCGGCGCAGACTTAGTCTTCCCTCACCATGAAAATGAACGGGCCCAATCGGAAGCCCGGACCGGCAAAACCTTTGTGAACTACTGGTTACATAACGGTTTTGTGACTATGGGTGACGACGGGGAAAAGATGAGTAAGTCCCTAGGTAACTTTGTCCTCGCTCATGACCTCTTGAAGGAAGTTGACCCGACCATCGTGCGTTTCTTCCTAGCCAGTGCTCACTACCGGGCTCCGCTCAAGTTCAGCCACAGCAACTTGGAAGAAGCCCAAAGAAACTTGGAACGCTTGCAAACGGCCCATGACAATATCAACTATCGTTTACAAGATGCTAAGGAAAGTCTAGCAGATGATGAGAAACAATTAGGTGAATTACAGGCCCTGGATGAACATTTTATCCAAGTCATGGATGATGATTTCAATGTTCCTAACGCCTTAACCGTGATTTATGAAGCCCTCAAACGGATTAATATCTATATGGAAGCTCCGCAAGTCTCCCAAGCAGTTCTTAAGGCCTATGACCAACAACTTAGCCAGTGGTTAGCTATTATCGGCATTGAATTCCAAGAGGCATCTATCCTGGATAGTGAAGTCCAAGCCCTCATTGAAGAAAGAGACCAAGCCCGCTTGGATAAGAACTATGACCGTAGTGACGCCATCCGCCAAGAGTTACTTGATCAAGGGATCATCTTAGATGACACCCCTCAAGGAACCCGTTGGAGAAGAAGTAAATAATGGATAAAAAAGCAGTCAAACAATTAAGCGGCCTGACCCTGGCTTACCTGGGGGACGCGGCCTGGGAAATCCAGGTGCGCACTCATTTAGTGGCTAGTGGACTTACCCGCCCCCATGATCTCCATGAGCGGGCCACCCACTTTGTCAGTGCCAAGGCCCAAGCCAAACTGGTCAAGCACTTGTTGGATAGTCAGCTTTTAACGGAAGCGGAAGTAGGAATTTTTAAACGGGGACGTAACAGTCAGAGCCACAGCTCGGCGAAAAACGCGGATATCCACTCTTACCGGCTAGCGACGGGTTTGGAAGCCTTGATGGGCTACTTATACCTGGTGGATAGCGACCGCTTCCAGACCTTGACCCAAGCTAGCTTTGCATACTTAGAGGAGGATAAGGATGAGTCCTAAATCAAAAAAAGGGGCAAGAGACTTAGTCCTGGGCTACCATGCAGTCCAAGCCGCCCTAGACAGCTCACAAAAAATCTACCAAGCCTACCTGCAAGAAGGCCAACATTCTAAACGCCATCAAGCAGTCGAAAAGGGTTTGCAGGACCGTCAGATTCCCATCAGTTACCGGTCTAAGCGCGACTTGGACCAGCTGACCCAGGGGGCTAACCACCAAGGTTTTGTTTTGGAAGTGGCAGCCTACCAGTATTATAGTGTCGATGATTTATTCCAACGAGCCAAAGAGCTGGGGGAAGATCCTTTCTTTATCCTCTTAGACGGGATTATGGACCCCCATAACCTGGGCAGTATCTTACGGACAGCAGATGCCTGTGGGGCACATGGCATTATTATTCCTAAGCACCGGGCAGCTGGCGTGACCCCGACCGTGGCTAAGATTTCGACTGGGGCCATTGAATACCTGCCCGTAGCCCGGGTGACCAATATGACCCAGACCATTGAAGCTTTAAAAGAAAAAGGGGTTTGGGTATTTGGTACTGACATGGAAGGCCAGGACTATTGGGATATGGATGCCAGCTTACCAATTGCTGTAGTCATTGGTAACGAGGAGAAGGGAATTTCTCCTCGGGTCAAGAAGGCCTTAGACGGGGTCTTAACCATTCCCATGCGGGGCCATGTCCAGAGCTTGAATGCCTCTGTGGCGGCTGCCTTAGTCATGTATGAAGTCTATGGGAAACGGCGGCTGACCCCTTAAGAAATGCCAAGGTGGTGAAAAGATATATGCGCAGGGAAGTACTTATTGTGGATGGTTATAATATGATCGGGGCTTGGCCAGAACTGGTTAAACTCAAGGGCCAAGACGACATAGAAGGTGCCCGCGACCAATTGCTACAGCGCTTGTCTAATTATGCGGCTTACCATGCCTTGGCCTGTTGGGTGGTTTTTGATGCCATGTTTGTCCCGGGACTCTCCAAGTCCTATAAGAAGTACCGCTTGAATGTGGTCTTTACTGCTGAAGGGCAGACGGCTGACTCTTACATTGAAGCCATGATCCAGCGGCAAGTGGGGGTCTTAACCAATGTCACGGTGGCCACCTCTGATTTGGCTGAACAGCGACTGGTCTTTCAACAGGGAGCTATCCGCCAATCCGCCCTGGAACTCTTAAAAAATGTTCAACAAACCGAAAAAAATATCCGCCGGGGCGAAAAGAATCACGACCGGCTCGCCTTGAATTACCAAAGGCGGAATCCTTGGACCTATCACCAATTACAAACGCTCAAGAATCTGCTGGATGATCTCAGTCAGAGTGAGGAGTAATGGAGTGATACCGTGGAAGAAATGCTTTCCTATGAGGAAATGGAAAACCAAGATTTAATTCATTTGTTAGTGGAAGGCCGCGATGATCAGGCCTTTGAAGTTTTATATGAGCGCCATCGTTCAACCGTTTATTTCTTTTTGCGTAAGTATTATGGCCATATTGAAGATGTGGATGACTATTTTCAATTAGCGGCCATCAGTCTCTATGAAGTCTGCCAGGACTACCAGGCCAAGACCCTGGGCTACAGCTATAGTCTCTTTACTGCCTTAGGACGACGGATTGAAAGTCGGATCATTGACCAAATGCGTAAGCAAGGCTCCAAAAAACGCCTCCCCAAAGCAAAAACGGTCTACTATGACGGGATCGTCTGTGAAGACGGGGGACCTGCCTTCCTTAACCAGATTCCCCAACGGCATTATTCCAGTCCGGACCAGGCCTATTTATTGAAGGAAAGCTACCAAGCTTACCAGCTGACCCTGTCTCCCCTAGAAAGGGCAGTCTTAAATGGTCACCTAGCTCAAAAAAGTGATGAGTCCTTGGCCCAAGACTTGGGGGTGTCAGTCAAGCAGGTGAGGCATGCCTATTACCGCTTGCGGGCCAAGTGGCGCCGTCACCAGGCTGAAGAGGATTAACTGCCGGGCACTTTTCCTAATAAAAAGTTGACTTTGACTCCTAAAGTCGTTACCATGTTTAAGATGGAAGAGAAAAGGAGCTTGACTATGGCATCCAATAAAATCATTTTAGCTTGTTCTGAGTGTGGTTCGCGCAATTACACCATTAAGAGTAATAACACGGCCCGCACCGAGCGACTTGAAGTGAAGAAGTACTGTCGCTTCTGCAACAAGCACACCTTGCATAAGGAAACCAAGTAGGATTAGTTATTGAGGAGAGCATATGATTAACGCATTTAAAGAACTAAAAAAGGTCACCTGGCCCAGCGGACGTGAATTACGTCGCGATACCGCTATCGTTATCGTTACCATCATCATCATGGCCTTCTTCTTAGGGCTCACTGATGAAATCGTTACCCAATTATTTAACCTCTATATCCAACTCTAAAAGAGACCCTTAGCTGGGCTTACGGGGCGCTTGCCTCTCTTTGTGAGTGTGGTATAATAACAGCAAGTAAACAAGGACCTTTCCCTAGCGGAAGGTTTTTTCATTTAGGATAAAAAGGAGAGACTTATGGCGACTGAAATTGAACCACAAAAACAATGGTATGTCCTGCATACTTATTCAGGATACGAAAATAAAGTCAAAGAAAACTTGGAAAGCCGGATCACTTCCATGGATATGGAGGAATATATCTTCCGCGTGGTCGTTCCAGAAGAAGAAAAATTACAAAAAAACAAATCAGGCCAAGAAAAAGTAGTGAAGACCCAAACCTTCCCGGGCTATGTCTTCGTAGAAATGATTATGAGTGACGAAGCCTGGTTTGTGGTCCGCAATACCCCTAACGTGACCGGTTTTCTCGGTTCTCACGGTCAAGGGTCTAAACCCGTCCCCCTACTTCCAGATGAAGTTCACCGCCTCTTACGTTCTCAAGGCATCTCTGCGCCTAAACGCGATATCAGCTTTGAGGATGGGGAAGTGGTGGAAGTTATCGATGGCGCCTTCCTTGGTTTAGAGGGTCGGATTGAAGAAATTGATGAAGAACACCAAAAACTCAAATTAACCATTGAAATGTTTGGCCGGGAAACCATCGCTGAAGTGGACTTTGACCAAGTGGATAAGCTAGACGCTTAAGTCTAGACCTTGACGAGGGGAGGTATGGGACATGGCCTGGTTATGGCTATTTTTATTGGCGGTTGTTATCGGTAGCCTCTTGGGTCAAGTGCTCAACCACAAGGTCAAGACGGGCGCCATCCTGCCTTGTATCTTCTGGACCTTGCTGGGAGCCGGACTGGGCCAAGTCTTAGTGAGCGGCTGGCATCTCTTTGTGGTCTCGCTCTCCTGGCTGACTGTCCTTCCCCTAGCCCTCCTGTTTGGGATGGCCTATAGTGCCTACTATAATTACCGACACCGCTACCGTAGTGAACAAATGGATAAAAGTTAAAATATCACTTGCAAAGCGTGTTGCTTTGTGCTTTAATAATGTATTGTGTACGTCCTCTTAGAAGACGCTACAACTGTGGGAGGAGAAATCTTTAAACTCCACTAAACCACAACACGGACAAGAACTAAGGAGGAATGTTTCGTGGCTAAAAAAGTAGACTCAGTTGTTAAATTACAAATCCCTGCTGGGCAAGCAAGTCCTGCACCACCTGTTGGTCCTGCATTAGGTCAAGCGGGTATTAACATTATGGGATTCTGTAAAGAATTTAACGCTAAAACTCAAGAACAACAAGGATACGTTATTCCTGTTGTGATTACTGTTTATGAAGACCGTTCATTTACTTTTGTTACCAAGACCCCACCAGCAGCAGACTTATTGAAGAAAGCCGCTAATGTGGAAAAAGGTTCCGGCGAACCTAACAAGAACAAAGTCGCTACCGTAACAAAAGATCAAGTACGTGAAATTGCAGAAACCAAAATGCAAGATCTTAACGCAGCCGACGTTGAAGCTGCTATGCGTTTGATTGAAGGTACTGCACGTTCAATGGGAATCGTTGTAGAAGGCTAATCCCTAGCAAACGTTGTCTAGATCGCTCAGTCAATCGCCATAATACCTTTTTGGTGTTATGAGTGGGAGGACTATCCGTTAAAACCACATAGGAGGAATGAAATAAAATGGCAAAACAATCTAAGAAATTAAAAGCAGCATACGAAAAAATCGATGCGAACAAAAAATACGATGCCAAAGAGGCTATCGAATTATTAAAAGACATTGACTTCGCTAATTTTGATGCTTCCTTTGAAGTATCTTACCGTTTAGGGATTGAAGTGAAGAAAAACGACCAACAAATCCGTGGGGCTATGGTTCTACCTAAGGGAACCGGTAAGAGCCAAACTGTTTTAGTCTTTGCCCAAGGGGAAAAAGCCCAAGAAGCTAAAGATGCTGGCGCGGATTACGTTGGTGACGACGACTTAGTTCAAAAAATCAACGATGGTTGGATGGACTTCGACGTTGTTGTAGCAACCCCAGACATGATGGGTAAAATTGGCCGTTTAGGTCGGGTATTAGGGCCTAAAGGTTTAATGCCTAACCCTAAAACGGGTACCGTTACCCAAGATGTCACCAAAGCTGTTAACGACATCAAAGCTGGTCAAATTGAATACCGTGCTGACAACGGTGGGAACGTGCATACCTTAATTGGTAAAGTTTCCTTCAGCACTGAAGACTTACTTGAAAACTTCAAGGCAATTCATGAAACCTTAGTACGTGAAAAACCAGCTGCCGCTAAGGGTCGTTATATTAAGAACTTAGTAGTTACAACAACCATGGGCCCTGGTATCCAAGTGGACCCAAGCTCAATCGGTGAAGACATCTAATTCAATGAATAAAGAAGAGAGTCTGGGACAAAAGTCTCGGACTCTTTTTGCTTACAATTAGTCTTAAAACAAAATGGACTTGGTAAATCATTATGAGCAGGAGTGGCGCTTTGAAATGGGTCCTTAGCCATGAATAAGCAAGTATTAGGGTGCGAGGACTAGCGCGGGGCTTTCGTTCACTGGAGCAAGTCACCAGAGCAGTCTATAAGACTGCGGCGGGGACTTGTGAAGTGACACGCAAGCTGCTAGGCCGAACCCGACTCGATGTGAATTACCGGCTAGTAGGCATCAGCCGTACTAGCCCTTTGAAGCTCGCTAAGTGAGGGACCTTGGCCCGAACTGCTGCCATGGCTTTTCAACGACCACATTTCAAAAGCAGAGCAGATGCTCATAACGATTTACATTTAGGTCTATATTTTTTCAAAAAAAGTGTTGACAAGTTCAAGTGATTTCAGTATTATATTCAATATGTTGATTATTTAAATCAAAGCGAACCGAAGACAGTTAGTGGCTCTGGGCCTTAATTTCTAACCGAGGGAGATAATAACACTATAAGCCTTATAGTGTCTGCATAATCTCTGTGTCTTTTGGGGACATGGAGTTTTTTATTGCTTATAAAAAACTCTATCTTATTTTATCGGAGGTGAAACTGAGTGAGTGAACAAGCTATTGCTAAAAAACAACAAGAAGTTGATGCAATTGTTGAACGTATTAATAATTCAATTTCCTTCGTGGTAGTTGACTATTTAGGTCTTACAGTTTCTGAGGTTACTGAGTTGCGTAAACAATTACGTGACGAAGATGTTTTCTTCAAAGTAATTAAGAATACCATGATGCGTCGTGCTTTAGACCAAGCTGGTATTGAATACCATGAAGAAGTCTTCCAAGGACCTACTGCTGTGGCTTTCAGTGCTGAAGATGCTGTTGCACCAGCACGTATCTTAGCAAACTTTGCTAAGGATGCTGATGCCCTAACACTTAAGGGTGGGGTTATCGATGGTAAGATCATGTCTAAAGAAGAAATCCACAAGATTGCTTCCTTACCAAGCCGCGACGGTTTACTATCTATGTTACTTTCTGTATTGCAAGCACCAGTCCGCAACGTGGCTTATGCTGTTAAAGCAGTACAAGACAAGATGGAAGAAGATGCTCCAGCTGAAGCAGCTGAATAATCAGTGGCTTTTAGCTTAATGATGTAGAATCCCAAAGAAATCACTTAAATAAATGGAGGAATTTAAAGATGGCTTTAAATATTGAACAAATTATTGCTGACTTAAAAGAAGCAACAATCTTAGAATTAGCTGACTTAGTATCAGCAATTGAAGAAGAATTCGGCGTTTCTGCTGCAGCTCCTGTAGCAGTTGCAGGTGCAGGTGCTGGTGAAGCAGCAGCTGAAGAAAAAACTGAATTTGACGTTGAATTAACCGAAGCAGGCGCAGCTAAGATCAAAGTGATCAAAGCAGTTCGTGAAGCAACAGGTTTAGGCTTGAAAGAAGCTAAAGACTTAGTTGACGGCGCTCCAGCAGTTGTTAAAGAAGGTCTTCCTAAAGAAGAAGCCGAAGCTCTTAAAGCTGCTATCGAAGAAGCCGGCGGTAAAGCTGAACTTAAATAATCATCTTAATGATGAAAAGAGTTGTAACATCAGTTACAGCTCTTTTTTTATTAGAGTGTGACAAGCGCGCCAAAGAGCAAGACCACTGGAAGAAAAAGACGCAAAAATTCTCAAAGAGAATTTGTCGTCATTATCTGAAGTGGATGCTTGCTCTGCGCTTGGAACACGTTTTAAGTAGAGTGCGACAGTCACACCAAAGGACGAAACCACTGGAGCTAAAGAGAGAAAGAATTCTTGAAAAGAATTCGTCTCCCTTTAGTGAAGTGGACGTTCGTCCTGTGACTGGAGCAGGTTTGAGTAGAGTGTGACTGGAGCACGTTTTAGATATATTCATAACTCAAAGAGTTTAAGATGTTTTGTCTTAAGCTCTTTTTATTTACTGGGGAATTGTCATCAGCATGGCTAATAAGCTCCTTGAAGGGTGATGAAAAAGCATATTATCTTTCAAAAAATCCCCTCTAGGTCTGCTATAATAGATAGGACTAAATAGGAAAGGGATTAGTAATGAATAAACGCGTGACTATCCAAGAAGTAGCCGACCAAGCCGGGGTATCTAAGACCACGGTGTCGCGCTATCTGAATAAGAAATACCATAAAATGTCGCCCGCTACCAAAAAGCGGATAAAAACTGTCATTGAAGAGCTCGACTACCGACCCAGCCGTCAAGCTCAGGCACTCAAGTCCAAGCGCTCTTATTTAATTGGTGTGGTCATTGCTGATATTTCCAATATGTATGCTTCCTTATTGCTCAAGGGGATGAGCCAGGTCTTCAACCAGGCCAAGTGGCAGATGATCATCTTGGATTCCTTAGGGGAGGTCGACTTGGAAAGCCAATATCTGGAGCGCCTAATTGATCAAAACGTCGATGGGATTATTCTTCAACCAGCGGCTATAAGCAGTGAGAATTACCAGTTTATTGAAGACATGCAGCTCCCTCTCATCCTGGCTGACCGAAAAACCTATCCAACCCAGTGGCTAACCATTGGAACCGATAATGAAGCAGTGATTAGTCGACTCTTTGAACAGGTTCATTTAAGCGACTACCAGGCTTTTGTGGTGGTCAGTGAAGTCCTGGCTCCAGTTTCTACCCGACAAGACCGCTATCAAGCGGTTGTTACTGCTTGCGCCCCCGCTCCCGTCCACTTAATTGAAGTGGGCCAGGGAAATTGGCAGGAAGCGATCTTAGGCTTTGCTGGCCAACAAAAGACGCTATTTTTCTGCAATAATGGCCGGGTCATGATTGAAGTTTTACGGATTTTGAAGCTTGGCCACTTCCAGGTCCCTGAAGAAGTAGGGGTGACGGGCTTTGATGACTGGCACATGACCGATATGATTGGACCAGGAATTACCAGTATTGAACAACCTACTGAAAAAATCGGGGCCAGCCTAGCAGAAAATTTACTGGCTGCTATTCAAGGGAAAAAGACCCTTCAACCCGGTTACCAAGCCATCCCTTCCCATATTTCCTTACGGTCTTCAGTATGAGGAAAAAGAGCCGGTTAGGAAGTAAACTACAGAAATAAGATATACAGAAGTGTCTCTAGGAGGCACTTTTTTCTAAACAAATTATCTAAGCGCTTACATTTTTACTTGACTTTTCCTGCTTTTGTCTTTATTCTTTAATTAGGAAACCGGTTAACCTATTATCGAAAAGGTTAATTTGACAGTGTAGTGAGAAGACTTAGAGGAGGCAATCGATATGCATTTAGATTTTGTAACTTTTGGTGAACCTTTATACATGTTTTATGCTAATGAACCGGGCGCTTTAGAAGACGTCAATAACTGGTCTCGGGCTCTAGCGGGAGCGGAAACCAACGTGGCTGCGGGCTTATGCCGTTTAGGCCACCAAACGGGTCTGGTGACCAAGTTAGGTGAGGACATGCTAGGCCGCTTTATCACCAAGGCCATGGCTAAGGAAGGTATTGATACCACGGGTGTTCAAACCACGGACCAACGCTTTACTGGCTGGTACATTAAGGAAAAGAATGAAGAAGACGACCCTGCTATTGAATACTTCCGTAAGGGCTCAGCGGCGTCAACCATGAGCGTGGAAGACTTTGACGAAGATTACTTTGGCTCAGCAGACTATATGCATGTAACTTCAATCTTTGCGGCTTTATCAGAGGACTGCTATAACTTCTCCAAGAAAGCAGTGGAATACATGCACAAGGCGGGCAAGGTGATTTCCTTCGACCCTAACTTGCGTCCACAATTATGGGACCATGACCGCATGGTTGAATTTGTAAACGAAACTGCTAAATCCGTCGACATCTTCCTACCTGGTTTAGAAGAAGGCAAGATCTTAACGGGCTTAGACAAGGCTGAAGATATCGCTAAATTCTACCTGGACTTGGGTGTGAAAATTGTGATTGTTAAAACCGGAGCTTCCGGAGCCTACTATGCAACTAGTGAGGGCAAGAGTGGCCAAGTAGCTGGCTACCAAGTGACGCCAATTGATACCGTTGGCGCCGGCGATGGCTTTGCGGTCGGTGTGATTTCTGGTTTGAAGGAAGGTCTATCCTTAGAAGACAGTATCTTACGCGGTAACGCTATCGGAGCCCGTCAAGTGACCTTTGAAGGCGACAATGATGGCTTGCCTAACCAAGAAGAATTAGAAGAATTTATGGCCAATACCAAACGGGCTTAAGGAAGGTGGTCTAAAATGAAAATTGAAAAAACCATTGCTAAAATCCCGGGCGGAAATATTATTGTGCCCCTCTTAGCGGGAACCTTACTTAACACCCTCTGGCCCACTGCCCACGAATATTTTGGTGGGGTGACGGGGGCCTACCTGACCGGGTCATCCGCTGTCTTGTTCTGTTTCTTCTTCTGCGTGGGGGCCTCAGTCAACCTCAATGCTTCTGGGGGCTACATTGCTAAGAAGGGCTTACTCCTATCAGGCGGCCGGCTCTTAATCGCTTTGGCTCTGGGTTTAATTCTTGGTGCCATCCTACCAGCAGAAGGTATTCAAAGTGGCCTCCTCACTGGGGTATCCACTTTGGCTGTGGTGACCGCCTTTAGCCAAACCAACGGCGGGCTATATGTATCTATTATCCCAGAAGGGCGCGAATATGACCTGGCCGCCTTTCCGATGATTGCTATCCAATCGGGGCCTTTCTTTACCATGTTGATTTTAGGTTTGACCGGGGCTAGTTTCCCCTTTGGTTCCATTATTTCTACTCTCTTACCTTTTGCTTTAGGCTTAATTGGGGGGACCTTGGACTCCGACGTGCGCGATAAGTATGCGCCTGGGGTAGGGATTTTGATTCCATTCTTTATCTTTGCCTTAGGTTACACCCTGAACTTTAAGACTATCTTCCAAGCTGGGCTGAGTGGGGTGCTTATCGGAGTGGCTGTTGTCTTAGTGACTGGTGGCCTGCTCTCCTTCTTAGACATTAAATGGCTAGGTTCAGACGGGGTAGCGGGTTGGGCCCAATCCTCTACTGCTGGGGCTGCTGTTGCCGTTCCAGCCGTGATTGCGGGAATCTCTGAACAGTTCCAACCGGTAGCTGAATCAGCCACCGCCATTGTCGCGACTTCAGTGATCGTGACTGCTATCCTTACTCCATTAGTCACATCCTGGGTGAGAAAACAAGCAGAGAAGAAAAATCTTCCCGAAGCCCCCAGTGAAGTCTTAAAAGAAGTAAAAAATAAATATAAGTGGCCGAGGCCCTAGTAGTAAAGTAAAGCAACAAGCGATGGTAGAAAACCTGACCATCGCTTTTTTACTGGTAAATTGTCCTTGTCGCTAGAAAGATCTACCAGTAAAATAGGGAGGAAGGATGTGAGGACTTCTGAAACGGAGCTCACCTCGCGCTTGGAACAGGTTTGAATAGAGTGTGACAAGCGCAAAAAGAGGGGAGACCATTGGAAGAAGTACGCAGTAAATCCTCAAAGAGGATTTAGAAGGACTTCTGAAATGGAGCTCACCTCGCGCTTGGAACAGGTTTAGAAGGATGTGAAGTGATGAGCCATCAATATTTTGAAGATAACAGCCAATTGGCCCACGATAAGAAGACCTGGCAGACTGTGGTCGATGGGCGGACCTATGAATTTATCACCGATAGCGGGGTTTTTTCGCGGGGGCGTTTAGACTATGGCACCCGGGTCATGCTGGAAGCCCTCTTAAAGGAAGGGAAGACTTATCATAAGATCTTGGACTTGGGCTGTGGTTATGGCCCAGTAGGTGTGGTTCTCGGCGACCATTATCCCGAAGTCCACTTGGACCTGGTTGATGTCAATGAACGGGCCTTGGCCTTAGCCAAGAAAAATTTAGCCCTCAACCAGGTCGACTCAGCTAATTTTTACCTGTCCTCGGCCTATGAAGGCCTCAGCGACCATGATTATGACCTGATTATCACCAATCCTCCCATTCGAGCCGGGAAGAAAGTGGTCCACGCCTTTATTGAAGGGGCCTATGACTACTTAGAGGCAGGAGGCGACTTAGTTGTGGTCATTCAAAAGAAACAAGGGGCTCCCAGTGCCAAAAAGAAAATGGAAGAGGTCTTTAATAACGTGACTGAGATTGACCGCGATAAGGGTTACTGGGTCCTGGTTAGTCAACGTTAAGCGAAGCCAAGGCCAGAATTTAGGCTGAAATTTTAAAGAAAATAAAAATTCTTAGAAAAGCCTTTACATTGTATTAAAAATAAAAAAGATTAGAAAAAACACACCGCTTATGTAGTGACCCCCAAAAGTTGGACTAAGAATTCAACTTTTGGGGGTTATTTTTATGTCTAAATATTCATTAGAATTTAAACTGAATTTAGTAGGAGACTATATTGCGAAAAAAGGAAGTTATCGAACCTTAGCTAATAAAGCAGGAATAGATCCTTCTATTTTACGAAGGTGGGTTAATAACTATTATGAATTTGGTGTAGATGGTTTAAAGAAAAGGCGGACTCAACAGGTTTATACTGTTGAATTCAAATTAAATGCGATAGAATTGTATGAAAGTACGGAAATGAGTTATCGCGAATTGGCCAATTCATTAAACATGAATAATCCAAGTCTAATCGCTAATTGGCGAAGAGCTTATCATGAAAGAGGACTTGATGGCCTTTCCGCGAGGAAAGGAAGGCCACCTAAAGTGTCTAAAAAGAAATCACAAATCAATCAAATAAAGGATAGCAGCGAAACCAATCAGTTAAGTGAAGCAAAAATAAAGGAACTTGAACAACGGATTACGGATTTAGAAATTGAGAACAAATTTTTAAAAGGATTGAGGAGACGTGTGGCTCAAAGAGTCAAGCGAGAAAAGAAGAAATAGTGACCGAAATCACACGTCTCCATGATGAAAAATATGCTTTAAAAGATATTCTTAGCGTTTTAAAGTTTCCTAAATCGACCTACTTTTATTGGAAAAATAAAGATGAGGAAATTGATAAGGATGCCGATTTAAAAGAGGAAATGAAAGACATCAGAGAAACCCATAAGGATTATGGTTATCGAAGAATGCGAGCTGAACTGCTTTCCCGTGGTTATAAGGTCAGTAAAAACAAAGTTCAACGCCTAATGAAAATTATGGGGATACAGGTCACTAGCTATACTAGAAAGACAAGAAAATATAATTCCTACAAAGGAACGATTGGAGAGATAGCGCCAAATCGTATCAACCGGCGGTTTGATTCGACCATTCCTTATCAAAAAATAACAACAGACACAACAGAATTTAAATACTACTATGCCGATGATTCTGGGAATTATCAAACTGGAAAACTCTATTTAGATCCTTACATGGATCTATTTAATCGAGAAATTATTTCTTTTAAGATAACACATCAGCCTAATGGACAAAGCATGTTGGAGGGGCTACAAGCTGCCATTGAAGCAAGTAAATTATGTCCATACAGAAGAACCTTTCATTCTGATCAGGGCTGGGCCTATCAAATGAAAAGTTACACCCGGCTCTTGAAGGATCACCGAATTTTTCAAAGTATGTCTCGTAAAGGAAATTGCTTAGATAATTCGCCAATGGAGAATTTCTTTAGTCTACTAAAACAAGAAGTCTACTATGGTCGGACTTATCATTCCTTTGAAGAATTAGCACAAGCGATTGAAGATTTTATAATCTATTACAATGGTGAAAGAATCAAAGAAAAATTAGATTTTAGGAGTCCTATAGAATTTCGTCTTCATCACGCTTCTTTCGCCGCTTAATGATTACACATAAACTTTAAACTTATCAAGAGCCGCTACGCTCTTCCTCTTGACAAGTTTAAATTTCTGAGTAAATGTGTCGGCAAGAAATAAGCAAGAACTGTAAGCAACAAAAAAGAGCTGGCCAAAGGCCAACTCACTATATATAAAGTCCAACTTATTGGGGTCACCATATTATGCCTATTGCTAAGCGGTTTTTTAATTTTATGAGAAAAAGATGAGAAAAATGAGAAAAACTCTCTTCAGACAGACGGGCTAGCCATAAGTTTTGAAATATGGTCAAGCTTTTGATAGGTTTATTATTGTGTTTTTTATTATCAAGTGCGAGAGAGGAGAAATTATGGCGTCAATAAAAGTAGAAAATTTGACTAAAATATTTGGCTCAGCCCAAGCCATAGATAAAGCAAAAAAATTAGTGGAAAAGGGTGAATCCAAAGAAGAAATCGTTAACCAAACCGGTGCTACTGTCGGGGTTTACGATGCTTCTTTTGAAGTCAATGATGGCGAGATCTTTGTTATTATGGGGCTTTCTGGTTCAGGTAAGTCGACCTTACTGCGGATGCTCAACCGTCTGATTGAACCGACCCATGGCCAAGTAAGTATTGACGGGGAAAGTGTCACCCAAGCCAATGACGAAGAATTGCGCAATATCCGCCGCAAGAAAGTCAGCATGGTTTTCCAAAGTTTTGCGCTTTTCCCTCATAAAACCATTCTCGAAAATACCGAATTTGGTCTAGAAATTCAAGGTGTTGACGGAGAAGAAAGACGGAAACGGGCCCAAGATGCCTTAGAAACCATGGGTCTATCTGCCTACCAAGACCAACTGCCCGAACAACTCTCTGGTGGGATGCAGCAACGGGTAGGTTTGGCTAGAGCTTTAGCTAGTGATACCGACATTCTCCTAATGGATGAGGCCTTTTCAGCCTTAGACCCCTTGATTCGTGCTAACATGCAAGACGAACTGATTGAACTGCAAAGTAAGCTCAATAAGACCATCGTTTTCATTACCCACGACTTGGATGAAGCCTTACGTTTAGGTGACCGCATTGTCTTGATGCGTAATGGTCACATTGAACAAATTGGTACCGGGGAAGAAATCTTAGAAAACCCTGCCAATGACTATGTGGAAACCTTTGTTGGTGGTGTGGACCGGTCCAAGGTCTTTACTGCAGAGAATGCCATGGAAGCTCCTGGTTATGTCTTCAATAAGGATCGGGTAGGCGCTCGGGTGGCCTTGAAGATTATGCAAAACGAACATACCTCGACCTTATATGTGATTGACGGTGACCGCAAAATTCATGGTTATGTGACTGATAAGGACCTGGCTGATCTCATTCGCAAAAATAAACAGACTAAGAATATTTATGTCGATGACATTATCCGTACTGATAATCCTCTGGTCAATCAGAATACGCCAATTAACGAAATGTATGACCTCATGAGTGATACCAATATGCCGATTGCGGTGGTCGATGATGACCAACGCTTACTGGGTTATGTGGACCGGCGCTTAGTCATTGACCAATTATCTGGACAAGGAGGCGATAACAATGAATAATATCCTATTATTTCCCTTAGAACCCCTACCAGTTGCTGAATGGATTGAAGCAGCTACCTCTTGGTTAACCACGACTTTCTCAGGACTCTTTGATGTGGTCCAAAGTATCGGGTCAACCGTGATGAACTCGGTGAATGATGTCTTACTATGGTTCCCGCCCTTCCTCTTCATTCTCTTAGTGGCTGTTTTAGCCTACTTTGCCACCAACCGCCGCTTTGGCGTTCCTGTCTTTGTCCTACTTGGCTTAGGCTACGTTCTTAACCAGGGTTTGTGGAGCCAGTTGACCCAAACTATTACCTTGGTGCTGATTTCTTCCTTGGTTTCCATTATTATTGGGATTCCTTTAGGGATTTTATCAGCCAAGAGCAAGTGGGTTCATATTATCCTCAAACCGATTCTGGACTTTATGCAAACCATGCCGGCCTTTGTTTACCTGATTCCAGCGGTTGCCTTCTTTGGAATTGGGATGGTACCGGGAGTCTTCGCTTCCGTGATCTTTGCCCTCCCACCAACGGTTCGTTTTACCGAGCTGGGAATTACCCAAATTTCTACCGAATTGATCGAGGCCGCCGATGCTTTCGGGTCTACTCCATGGCAAAAACTCTTTAAGGTTGAGCTACCCTTAGCCCAAGCTACTATTATGGCCGGGGTTAACCAAACCGTGATGCTAGCCCTTTCCATGGTCGTGACTGGGTCTATGATTGGGGCACCTGGTTTAGGGCGCGATGTCCTATCTGCCCTACAACGGGCCCAAGTCGGAAGTGGTTTCGTGGCTGGTTTAGCTATCGTTATCTTAGCTATCGTAGTTGACCGGATCACCAATGGCTTTGCCTCACGTGACCAGTAAAGGAGGATGAACAATGTTTAAAAAAATTGCCCTCGCTCTCTTAGCTGCCCTTGGCTTACTCTTAACCTTTGGCAGTGAAGATTCCTATAAAAGTAGCCTCTTTTCAGGCGGCGGAGCTGGCGGAGAAACCGTCACTTTAGCCTATGTGAACTGGGACAGTGAAGTCGCTTCGACGCAAGTGATTGCTGAAGTTTTACGTCAAGAAGGCTTTAACGTTGAGCAAGTTCCTTTGGATAACGCTATTATGTGGTCTTCAGTAGCCAGTGGCGAATCAGATGCCATGGTATCTGCCTGGTTACCGATCACCCACGCGGAGCAAATTGAACAGTATGGTGACCAAATTGTTCATGCTGGGGTCAGTCTGGAAGGCGCCCGTACGGGGCTAGTGGTGCCGACTTATATGGACCAAGTCAATTCCATTGAAGACTTGAGTTCAGAAGCCGGCCAAACCATCACCGGGATTGAACCTGGTGCCGGCATTATGGCCTCCACTGAAAAAGCACTCCAAGAGTACCCTAATTTAGGATCTTGGAACTTAGCTTCTTCTTCCTCAGGGGCCATGGCCACTTCTCTAGGCCAAGCCTACAATAACCAAGAAGAGATTGTGGTAACGGGCTGGAACCCTCACTGGAAATTTGCTAAGTATGACTTGAAATACTTGGAAGATCCGAAAGGGGTTTACGGAGAAGGAGAAACCATTAACACCTATACCCGCCAAGGCTTCCAAGAAGACAATCCTAGAGCTTATCAAATCCTAGCCAACTTCCATTGGACCCTAGAAGACATGGAATCCGTGATGTTAGATATTTCTAATGGGACGGATCCTAGTCAAGCCGCTCAAAAATGGATTGAAGCCAACCCAGACAAGGTCAGTGAATGGACAGCGGAATAGCCCGTTCGCTGACAAAAGCAAGAAAATAAAAAACATGAATTCACAAGCAAGCTTTTTTAAAAAAGAAAGCTTGCTTTTTTGTTTGTTGTCATAGTATAATGAATCTGTGAAATAAATCACTAACTTTGGGCACTAACAAAGGAAAAAGCAATTATTAAGAAAGGGAGTTATTCGAATGACAAAAGCAATGAAGTCCTTAGAGTTTCATTTTCATAATGGTGGGGTATGGGAAATCCCTATGGAACATGTAGGAGATATCTGGATTGGCCGGATTACCACTTCTTATGGTCGCATTAACGGCCAAGGGGATATCGTAGAAATCCACCCATGTAAGACCTTCAAGATTGAAATCCTTCCTGATGCGGACGTTTTCCAATCCAATAGTATCGTCCAAGGAGGCTTGATGGGTGGTATGTTTGAAAACGTGGTCAATAACAATGACCTGGAATACCTCACCATTCATTGGTCAAGTGGCCGGGAATCAGAAATCTACTTCCCATTTAAGGCCTCCACTACCGATAAGGTCGACAATGTTTACATGAGCTCAAAAGTGAAGGACAATGGTAATCTCTGTATTGTAATTAATCGTGAAGCCACTGTTGATGACATCTTTGAATAAACGAATGAAATAGCCTTCATTCGATGAGAAGTTGGGACTGAACGTTCTGACTTCTTTTTTCATATTTTAAGAAAGTTTAACTTATGCTATCATAGGTTGCATAAAAATTAAGGAGGTTTACTGCTTATGAATGCGGTAATTACTGTTGTAGGTATTGATCAAGTTGGGATTTTGGCTAAGGTAAGTACGGCCTGTGCTGACAACCAGGTGAATATTGTGGATGTCGCTCAAACGGTAATGGATAATTATTTCACCATGACCATGCTGGTGACAGTCGATGAAGACCAAGTGGCCTTCGATGACTTCCAAGAAACGGTAGAAAATTTAATACCAGGCATGCAGATTACGGTCATGCACGAAGATATCTTTAAGGCCATGCATCGTTTATAGGAGGCAGACTCGTGATAGAAATTAATGATATTCTAGAAACCGTCAATATGATTGCCAAGGACCACCTCGATGTCCGTACCATCACCATGGGGATCTCCTTACTCGATTGTTGTGACACCGATATCGAGCAGTCCTGTGAGAAAATCAAACAAAAAATCAGCCAAAGAGCCAAAGATCTGGTTCCTGTGGCTGATCAGTTGAGTCGGCAATTAGGGATACCGATTATTAATAAGCGCCTCTCGGTGACTCCGATTGCTCATCTGGTGGCTGTTTCTGGTGGGGACCCCGTGCGTTACGCTAAATGCTTAGACCAAGTGACTAAGGATATCGGTATTGACTTAGTCGGGGGCTACTCCGCTTTAGTACAGAAAGGCTTTGCGGCGGGAGACCGGGCCTTGATTGAATCCATCCCCCAAGCCTTAAGCGAAACCGATAATGTCTGTTCTTCGGTTAATATCGGTTCTACCCGGTCAGGGATTAACTTAGATGCTGTGGCTTTAATGGGGGAAACCATCCGCCAAGCTGCTGAAGTCACCCAAGACCGGCAATGTGTTGGGGCTACCAAGTTGGTTGTTTTCTGCAATGCGGTAGAGGATAATCCTTTTATGGCGGGGGCTTTCCACGGTAGTGGGGAAGCGGATTGTGAGATTAATGTGGGAGTTTCTGGGCCTGGGGTTGTCCGTCAAGCCTTGGAACGTCTGCCTAAAGATGCGCCGATTAACCAAGTGGCTGAAACCATCAAAAAGACCGCCTTCAAAGTGACCCGGATGGGGCAGTTGATCGGTAGCCAAGCCTCAAAATCTCTGGGCGTTCCGTTTGGAATTGTCGATATTTCTCTAGCCCCTACCCCTGCGGTGGGTGACTCGGTAGCTCGGATCTTAGAAAGTATGGGACTTGAAACTGTGGGTGGTCACGGAACCGTAGCGACCCTGGCCCTCTTGAATGATGCAGTCAAGAAGGGTGGCTTAATGGCAGCTGAACGGGTCGGGGGGCTCTCAGGGGCCTTTATCCCAGTTTCTGAAGACGAAGGCATGATTGCGGGCGCCCAAGCTGGGGTCTTAGACTTACAAACCTTGACGGCCATGACTGCGGTCTGCTCGGTGGGGCTGGATATGATTGCCGTGCCTGGTGAAACCACAGCTGAAGTCTTAGCGGCCATTATCGCTGATGAAGCCGCCATTGGGATGATTAATGGGAAGACCACGGCAGTGCGTTTAATCCCTGCCATTGGTTACCAAGCCGGGGACTGCTTGGAATTTGGGGGTCTCTTTGGTTCAGCGCCAATCATGCCGCTGAAGACCTCTTCACCGGAAGTCTTTATCCGTCGCGGAGGACACATCCCTGCGCCAATTCAAGGTTTGAAAAATTAAGCAGTAAAAGATCAATGAAATAAAAAGGTTAGGTTCTTGCCCTAGCCTTTTCTTTTTGAAGGTAAAAAATTTCTTCCAAGGAATCTCCCTCCCTAATCCTTCCTCACATCCTTACTCAAACCTGCTCCAGGTGTAAGGCAAGCGTCCACTTCACTAAAGCGTAAGAAATTCTTTTCAAGAATTTTTACGTTTTAGCTCCACTTGCTATAGCTGTTCGAAGCGGAGCGAGTTACAGATATAGTATGCGTAGCGGTCTTGCCTTTTTGTGCACCTGTCGCACTCTAGTCTTTTTTACCTTATCTTTACAAAGTTCATTTTAACTTTACTTCAAATTTACCCTGCTTTAATAAAGGCTGGTTAGAATAAGGATGGTATGAATAGGGTGACCAGTTTTAATGACTAAAACAGGAAGATAAGGAGATGCCAAACACAAATGAAATTATATGCCCACCGTGGCTATAGCGCCCGCTATCCGGAAAATACGATGCTGTCCTTTATTAAGGCTTATGAAGCTGGGGCGGATAGGATTGAGTGTGATGTCCAATTGACCCTGGATGGCCAGGTGGTGATTTGCCACGATGAGCGTTTAGACCGGACCGCTAATGCCAGGGGTTGGCTACGGGACTATAACTATGCGGACTTACGTGGACTCCGCTTTGACCGCCTCCACCCTCAGAACTTTAACCTTGACCTAGTTCGTATTCCTCACTTAAGTGAGCTATTAGCCTGGGCTGAACCCTTGGACTTGACCTTGAATATTGAACTCAAGACTGGCTTCTTTCCTTATCCCGGCTTAGTTGAAGCGGTGATTGACTTGGTCGAAGACTACCAGATGCAGGACCGGGTGATTATCTCTTCTTTTAACCACCAGAGTATTCTTAAGGTCAAGGCCCTAGCCCCTCATTTGGCTTGTGCCTTCTTACAGGAAGACTATCTGGAAAATCCAGGGACCTATTGCGCTGCTAGGGGGGTGGGCTACTACCACCCTGACTATAAGTTGCTTGACCCAACTACGGTGAACAACTTGCATGACCACGGAGTTAAGATTAATGCATGGACGGTCGATGATCGTAAGGTCTACCGAAAATTTAAGGACTGGGACCTGGCTGGTGTGATTACCAATGATAGTCACTACTTAGAAAGTGCTCCCGTTTTGACCAGTTATTAACAGACTTTATGGAAAAGTAAAAACCAGCAGGAGTTCACTACATCCTGCTGGTTTTATTTTGCGCTTGTCGCACTCTTTTCAAATGTGCTCCGGGTGCAGATCGATCTCCACTTCACTAAAGTGCAAGAAATTCTCTTCAAAAATTTTTGCTCTTTAGCTCCAGTTGCTATAGCTGTTCGAAGCGTCAGCGAGTTACAGATATAGTATGCGTAGCTCTATCGATCTTTGGTGCACCCGTCGCACTCTTTTATTCCCATTTGTCCTGGATGAATTGGTGGCGGGCGATGGCGCTTTCGTCGGCTTGGTATTTATCGGGACTCTTCTTATAGAAGTCTTGGTGGTAGTCTTCTGCTGGGTAGAAGGGGCCGGCGGGGGTGATTTGGGTGACGATGGGGTCATCGAACCTCCCGCTAGCGGCTAGGGCTGCTTTGGAAGCTTCAGCGGCTTGGCGTTGGTCTTCAGATAGGTAGAAGATCTCGGGACGGTATGATGAACCCCGGTCTTCAAACTGGCCCATGGCGTCGGTAGGGTCGGTTTGTTGCCAGTAAATCTCTAGTAATTCTTCGTAGGTGATGATGGCGTTATCGAAGCTGATTTCGACCGCTTCCGTGTGGCCGGTTTTGCCACTTTTGACTTCTTGGTAGCTGGGGTTAGCGATGTGTCCTCCTGTATAACCAGAAACGACCGCTTCAATGCCTGGCAATTGGTCGAAGGGTTGGACCATGCACCAGAAACAGCCTCCCGCAAAGATTGCACGTTCTATAGCCATAATAACATCCTTCCTCTTTTCTATTTTGAAACTATTATACAAAAGGTCTGGCTAAGAAGCCATTAAAGAATCATCCTTTAAGAAAAAACTTCTTGACAAAGAATTAAATAGCTAGTATCATAAATAATGATTGATTATTAAATAGAAGAAGTGTACGAAATATTGTCCGTAGGCTTTGATGGGATAAAACAAAAGAAGTAGGCGTGGCCTTGAGTCTTTTGTCTTTTTTTTGCCCAAAAACGGGTAAGAAGAAGCGGTTTTATCTAATTTTAATCATTTCTTAATAGTTTCTTAATAATTGCAGGCTAAAAGATTTACTTTTTGGAGAGGTGGCTACTCATTCATGGCAGGACATAATGTTGAATACGGCAAACACCGCGTACGGCGTTCTTACTCGCGCATCAATGAAGTGCTCGAGTTGCCAAACTTGATTGAGATTCAAACCGAATCTTATCGTTGGTTATTGGATAAGGGGATTCGGGAAATGTTTAGTGATATTTCACCGATTGAAGACCACGGAGGCAAATTAGCCTTAGAGTTCGTGGACTATTCCTTCCAAGAACCTAAATATGATATGTCTGAATCGCGTCAACAAGACACTAACTATGCGGCGCCAATGTATGTTAAATTGCGTTTAATCAATAGCGAAACCGGTGAAATTAAGGACCAAGAAGTTTTCTTTGGGGACTTCCCATTGATGACTGATAGCGGGACCTTCATTATTAACGGCTCTGAACGGGTTATTGTTTCGCAATTGGTCCGTTCCCCAGGGGTTTACTACAATGATAAAGTAGACAAAAACGGGAAACTTTCTTATGGAGCTACCGTGATTCCTAACCGGGGTGCCTGGTTAGAAATGGAAACCGATGCTAAAGACATTTCCTATGTACGGATTGACCGGACCCGTAAGCTACAAATGACTGTGTTAATGCGGGCTCTAGGTTTTGGGTCTGATGACCAAATCCGTGAACTCTTTGGTGACAGTGAAACCCTGAGTTTAACCTTAGAAAAAGATGTCCACAAAAACCCATCGGACTCCCGGACTGAAGAAGCCTTAAAAGATATTTATGAGCGCCTCCGTCCTGGTGAACCAAAAACCGCTGAATCCTCCCGTAACTTATTAAATACGCGTTTCTTCGACCCACGTCGTTATGACTTGGCTGCTGTCGGACGCTACAAGATTAATAAGAAATTAGACTTGAAATCCCGTCTCTATAAGCAAACCCTGGCAGAAAACTTGGTTGATAATGAGACTGGTGAAATTGTCCTGGAAGCAGGGACCGTCTTCACCCGTGAAGTCTTAGATGACATTAGTGACAAGTTAGATAATGGCCTCGGTTTAGTGACCGTTTATCCAAATGATGATGCAGTGATCACTGATCCTGTTGATATCCAATTAATTAAGATTGTGGCACCTAAGGACCCAGAACGTGTGGTTCATGTGATCGGTAACGCTATGCAAAATTCCGACTACAAGTCATTAACCGTTGCTGACGTCTTAACCGCCATGAACTATTTCTTGAACCTCTATGAAGGCTTAGGGACTACCGACGATATCGACCACTTAGGTAACCGTCGGATTCGTTCTGTGGGTGAATTGTTACAAAACCAACTCCGGATCGGTTTAAGCCGGATGGAACGGGTGGTAAGAGAGAGAATGTCGATCCAAGACATCGATACGGTTACCCCCCAACAATTGATCAATATCCGTCCAGTTGTGGCATCAATTCGTGAATTCTTTGGGTCCTCCCAATTGTCCCAATTCATGGACCAAAACAACCCACTTTCTGAGTTGACGCACAAACGTCGTCTCTCAGCCTTGGGGCCTGGTGGTTTGACTCGGGACCGTGCCGGTTACGAAGTGCGTGACGTTCACTACTCTCACTATGGTCGGATGTGTCCAATTGAAACCCCTGAAGGACCTAACATTGGGCTGATCAACTCCTTGGCGACTTATGCTAAGATTAATGACTTTGGTTTCATTGAAACCCCATACCGTCGGGTAGACTGGAATACCCACAAGGTTACCGATAAGATTGACTACCTAACGGCGGATGAAGAAGACCGTTTTGTTATCGCTCAAGGGAACACGCCTTTAAATGAAGATGGTTCTTTTGCCACCGATACCATTATGGCGCGTAAGATTGAAGAAAATATTGAAGTCTCTCCTGAAGAAGTCGACTACATGGACGTTTCCCCTAAACAGGTGGTTTCTGTCGCAACAGCATGTATTCCTTTCTTGGAAAACGACGACTCCAACCGGGCCTTGATGGGGGCCAACATGCAACGGCAAGCGGTGCCGCTCTTAAACCCTCATGCCCCTTTAGTAGGGACCGGGATGGAATATAAGGCTGCCCATGACTCTGGGGCTGCAGTGACCTGTAAGCGGGCCGGTGTGGTGGACTATGTCGACGCGCGTGAAATTCGCGTTCGGACTGAAGAAGGCGCCTTAGATAAGTATGAATTAGTGAAATTCTACCGGTCTAACGCCAGCTCCTGCTATAACCAAACGCCATTGGTACGTAAAGGTGACCAAGTTGATAAGGACGAAATTCTCGCCAACGGACCTTCTATGGAAGGTGGGGAATTAGCCCTCGGGCAAAACCCAATCATCGCCTTCATGACCTGGGATGGTTATAACTATGAAGATGCGGTTGTTCTTTCCGAGCGTTTGGTGAAAGAAGACGTCTATACTTCAATCCATATTGATGAATTGGAATCAGAAGCCCGTGACACCAAATTAGGGCCAGAAGAAATCACCCGGGAAATTCCTAACGTGGGTGAAGATGCCCTCCGTAACCTCGATGAAAACGGGATTATTCGTATCGGTGCTGAAGTCACTGATGGCGACATCTTAGTGGGTAAGGTAACCCCTAAAGGTGTGACTGAACTCAGTCCTGAAGAACACCTACTCCATGCCATCTTTGGTGAAAAAGCCCGCGAAGTTCGTGATACTTCCTTACGGGTACCTCATGGTGGTGGCGGAATCGTTAATGACGTCAAAGTCTTCCACCGGGAAAATGGGGACGAACTCAAACCTGGTGTTTCCATGATGGTTCGGGTTTACATTATCCAAAAACGTAAGATCCAAGTTGGGGATAAAATGGCTGGTCGTCACGGTAACAAGGGGGTTGTCTCCATTGTGTTACCAGAAGAAGACATGCCTTACTTACCAGATGGGACCCCAGTCGATATCTGCTTGAACCCATTAGGGGTGCCTTCCCGGATGAACATTGGACAGGTGTTAGAACTTCACTTAGGGATGGCTGCCCGGAACTTAGGTATCCACGTGGCAACACCTGTATTTGATGGGGCCCAAGATGAAGATATTTGGGAAACCGTTAAAGAAGCCGGCATGGCTGAAGATGCTAAGACCGTGCTTTACGACGGTCGGACCGGTGAACCTTTTGATAACCGCGTTTCTGTAGGGGTGATGTACTACTTGAAACTCTCCCACATGGTCGATGACAAGCTCCATGCCCGTTCTATTGGACCTTACTCCCTAGTTACCCAACAACCACTAGGTGGTAAAGCACAGTTTGGGGGACAACGTTTCGGGGAAATGGAAGTTTGGGCACTGGAAGCTTACGGTGCTGCTTACACCCTACAAGAAATCCTTACCTATAAATCAGACGACGTGGTTGGCCGGGTTCAAACCTACGAAGCTATCGTAAAAGGTGACCCAATTCCTAAACCAAGTGTACCGGAATCCTTCCGCGTGCTCGTCAAAGAGTTACAATCCCTAGGTTTAGACATCCAAGTCCTCGATGAAAGTGACAAGGAACTTGACTTACGTGATGAAGACCCAGTCCAAGTCACCCGTCGTGATTACAAAGAAAACCAAGAACAAGAACAAGAAGATGAAGACAAGGATAAGAACCAAGAAGAAAAACAAAGCGAAGGCAATGACGAAGAAATCATCGCCAAAAAACAAGCAAATGAATAGAGTGTGACAAGCGCAAAAAGAGGGGAGACCATTGGAAGAAGTTTGCAGTAAATCCTCAAAGAGGATTTGCAAGGACTTCTGAAATGGAGCTCACCTCGCGCTTGGAGCAGGTTTGAATAGAGTGTGACAAGCGCAAAAAGAGGGGAGACCATTGGAAGAAGTTTGCAGTAAATCCTCAAAGAGGATTTAGAAGGACTTCTGAAATGGAGCTCACCTCGCGCTTGGAACAGGTTTGAATAGAGTGTGACAGTCACAGCAAAGTATAATGTCAATTTGCTCTAGCTCTTAGCAGTTTCAGTGATTAATGAGGGAGGTTGACCTCTTGGTCGATGTAAATAAATTTGAAAGTATAAAAATTGGTTTAGCCTCACCAGATAAGATCCGTTCCTGGTCCTATGGTGAAGTCAAGAAACCGGAAACAATCAACTACCGTACCTTAAAACCAGAAAAAGATGGTCTTTTCTGTGAACGTATTTTTGGGCCAACCAAGGACTACGAATGTGCCTGTGGAAAGTATAAACGCATCCGTTATGCGGGTGTGGTATGTGACCGTTGTGGGGTTGAAGTCACCAAGGCCAAGGTCCGTCGTGAACGGATGGGCCACTTGGAATTAGCTTCACCAGTTACCCATATTTGGTACTTTAAAGGCATCCCTAGTCGGATGGGCCTGATCTTAGATATGAGTCCACGATCCCTTGAAGAAGTGATTTATTTTGCTTCTCACGTGGTCATTGATGGTGGGGACACACCTTTAGCGCCTAAGCAATTACTTTCTGAAAGAGAATACCGGGAGTATAAGGCTGAATATGGCGACCGTTTTCAAGCGGGAATTGGTGCTGAAGCCATTAAGGAACTTCTCCGCCGCGTAGACCTTGAGCGTGAATGTGCGGAATTAAAAGAAGAATTACGGACAGCTAAGGGTCAAAAACGGACCCGGGCGATCCGTCGCTTAGACATCATGGATGCCTTTAGAAAATCCGGGAATAAACCGGAATGGATGGTTCTTGATGTGATCCCTGTGATCCCACCTGAACTCCGTCCCATGGTGCAACTGGATGGGGGCCGTTTCGCAACCAGTGACTTAAACGACCTCTACCGCCGGGTGATTAACCGGAATAACCGTTTAAAACGTTTATTAGACCTCAATGCACCAAATATTATTGTTCAAAATGAAAAACGGATGCTCCAAGAAGCCGTTGACGCCCTAGTCGATAATGGTCGTCGCGGCCGTCCTGTGACTGGACCGGGTAATCGCCCATTGAAGTCCCTCTCCCATATGTTGAAAGGGAAGCAAGGTCGTTTCCGCCAAAACCTCTTAGGGAAACGGGTGGACTACTCTGGACGTTCCGTTATTGCCATTGGACCACACTTGAAGTTCTACCAATGTGGTCTGCCTAAAGAAATGGCCCTAGAACTCTTTAAACCATTCTTGATTCGGGAATTGGTGGACCGTGAAATTGCCACCAACGCTAAACATGCTAAACGGATGATTGAACGTAAGGATGATGCTGTTTGGGAACCTCTCGGAGAGATCATGCGTGAACACCCGGTATTACTTAACCGGGCACCTACTCTCCACCGTTTGGGGATTCAAGCCTTTGAACCAGTCTTGGTTGAAGGGAAGGCGATCCGTCTTCACCCCTTAGCCTGTGAAGCTTATAATGCCGACTTTGACGGGGACCAAATGGCGGTCCACTTACCTTTAGGAGAAGAAGCCCAAGCTGAAGCGCGTATCTTAATGCTGGCCGCTTCCCACATCCTAAACCCTAAAGATGGTCAATCAGTGGTTACCCCATCCCAAGACATGGTCTTAGGGAACTACTACTTAACCCAAGAAGAAGCCGGGATGACTGGGGAAGGAATGAAGATTTCTTCACTCAGCGAAGCCCATATTGCTTATACTAATGGGGCGGCTCAATTGCATACCCGGGTGGTGATCAGTCCGAAACACTTCCCTAAATATGCCTGGACCGACCAACAAAAAGAACAATTAATGATTACCTCTATTGGTAAATTGTTCTTTAATGAGATCATGCCGGCTGATTTTGCTTATATTAATGAGCCCACATCAGAAAACTTAAATGGTCAAACCGCTGATCGTTTCTTCGTCAACCCTGGGGAAGATACCGAAAAAGCCATTGCTCAATTAGAGACCACGGCGCCATTTAAGAAGGGCTACTTAGAAGAAATTATCGCCGCCATCTTCAAGCGCTTGAAGGTTACTGAAACCTCCCAATTCTTAGACCGCTTGAAGGCTCTTGGTTACTACTACTCCACCAAGTCAGGGATTACCGTTGGGATTGCTGATATTACCGTTTTAGATGCCAAGGACCAACACGTGGACAAGGGACACAAACGCGTTGACAATATCATGAAGCAATACCGTCGTGGTTTAATTACCGATGACGAACGCTATGACCAAGTCATCAGCACTTGGAATGATGTTAAAAACGACATTGAAGACGAATTGAAACACAGTCTGTCTCCAGACAACCCATTCTTTATCATGATGGACTCTGGTGCTCGTGGTAACATCTCCAACTTTACCCAATTAGCGGGGATGCGTGGTTTGATGGCGGGTCCAAGTGGTAAGATTATTGAACTGCCAGTTACTTCCAACTTCCGTGAAGGGCTATCGGTTCAAGAAATGTTTATCTCCACTCACGGGGCGCGTAAAGGGATGACCGATACCGCCTTGAAGACGGCTGACTCTGGTTACCTCACCCGTCGTCTGGTTGATGTCGCCCAAGACGTGATTATCCGTGAAAATGATTGTGGAACCGACCGCGGTTTAACCGTTTCAGCCATTAAAGAGGGTAATGAAATGATCGAAAGCCTGGCTGAACGCCTGACTGGTCGTTATATCCAAAAAACTGTCCGTGATCCAGAAACTGGTGAAGTTCTCGCCCACCATAATGAGTTGGTTTCACCAGAGACCGCTGCAAAAATTGAAGACGCTGGCATCAAGCAAGTCACCATTCGCTCTGCCTTTACCTGTCGGACCCGCCATGGGGTATGTAAGTACTGCTACGGTTCTGACTTGGCAACCAATGGTGAAGTTGAAGTCGGTGAAGCAGTTGGTATCGTGGCTGCCCAATCCATTGGGGAACCTGGTACCCAGTTGACCATGCGTACCTTCCATACCGGTGGGGTGGCCGGGGATGACATTACCCAAGGTTTACCTCGTGTTCAAGAAATCGTTGAAGCCCGTCATCCAAAAGGGCAAGCAGTGATTACTGAAGTGACCGGGGAAGTCGTGGCGATTGATATTGAAGAAGAAACTCGGACCAAAACGGTTACCGTCAAAGGGGAAACTGACGAACGCGAATACAAGGTCCCTTACACTGCTCGTATGAAGGTCAGTGAAGGCGACTTGATTGAACGTGGTGCCCAATTAACCGAAGGGCCCATTGATCCCAAAGAATTGCTCCGGATCACTAATTCCCTCACTGTAGAAAACTACATGTTAGCGGAAATTCAACGGGTTTACCGTCAACAAGGGGTGGACATTAACGACAAGCACGTGGAAGTCCTCCTACGTCAAATGATGCGTAAGGTAAGAGTCTTAGACCCAGGCGCTTCTGACTTGTTGCCAGGACATTTAATGGACATTGGTGAATTTGAAGACGCCAATGAGGAAATTATTAAGACTGGCCAACAACCAGCTACTTGTCAACCAGTCCTCCTAGGAATTACCAAGGCAGCCCTGGAAACTAAGTCCTTCCTATCTGCCGCGTCCTTCCAAGAAACTACCAAGGTCCTCACTGACGCTGCTATTAGCGGTAAACGGGATGAGTTACTTGGATTGAAAGAAAACGTCATTATTGGTAAGATAATTCCTGCTGGTACTGGTGTCGGTCGCTACCGTCACATGGAACCAGAAAAATTAGGTGTGGAACAAGTTGTTGAAGTGCCGGCCCATGAGCCATCTGACAACGAAAACCCAGCCGAAATTGCCACAATTACCAAACCAATCGATGAAAACTATAGCGGTATGCCTTAATTAAGGTAGAAGCCATTAAAAGAGGATAGGCGCATATCCGACTACAAGATATGCGCCTCTCTTTTTGCCCAAGGCCATGGGACTGGGCTTTAACCACTGCAAGTTAAGCAACAGCACTATATATAGTGTTGTTGCTTTTTAATTGATACTATATATTGATTTTTAAGCTTGCTTTCTGCTTAAGTTTTTCCTATAATAGCAATGCAGCTAATTTTTAGCCGATAGACCATTAACTTAACTCACGCTAAAGCAGCTGAAAAGTCTACAAACAAGTAAAGTATAAAGGAGATTCATTATGGAAACTGCGATGAAGAATATTGTGGAATGGAATAAAGAGGCGCTTAACCAAGCCATCAAATCCTTCCCTCAAGTTTATCCGATAACAGAAGACATGAACAAAACCTTCTCTGGCATCAGTCGGATGGTCATGTTGGACCGTTATTCCTTTAAAGACACCATGAAAGAAACCTTAGCCCCTGGTGACTTAGTGGTATTAACTGTCCGCCCTGACCCGCAATATCCAGGACGGGGGATCGGGATTGTCCAAGCCATTGAGAACAAGACCGCAACCATTTGGGTCGAAGAAGCCTATCGTGGGTCCCTAATGGGAGAAGAACAGGAAACTGGCCTGGTAAAACGCCCATTGGATGAAATCGACAAACCTTTAGAAATCTACTATGAACAAATTGCCAAACGGAATGCCCATGGCCTAGCAGCCATTGATAAAAATGAAGACCGCCGCCAAGAGATTGAAGCGGCCTTCTACCAAGAAGAATCCAAGGGTAACTTTGTTCCTGCCGGCCGGGTCTTATATGGTGCGGGTTCCGGAACCGATGTCACCTACTTTAACTGCTATGTCATGCCTTATGTGCCTGACTCCCGGGGTGGTATTGCTGACCACCGTAAGGAAGTCATGGAAATTATGTCTCGTGGTGGGGGTGTAGGGACCAATGGCTCAACCCTAAGACCACGTCACTCCCTGGTTCGTGGGGTTAACGGCAAGTCCTCCGGGGCCGTTTCCTGGTTAGATGACATTGCTAAATTAACCCACTTGGTGGAACAAGGGGGTAGCCGTCGTGGGGCCCAAATGATCATGTTGGCTGACTGGCATCCAGATATTTTGGAATTCATTATTTCTAAGATGCAAAACCCACGTATCCTCCAATTTATCAAGGAAAGCTCCAAGGACAGCTACATTAAACAATTAGTCGATGAAAAGTTAAAATTTGTTTATTCAACTCCAGCCCAAATTGACATGTTCCAAGCGGTGGTTGACCTCAAGGAAAAACAAGGCGGCGATGTGAGCGATGCAGCTTACGCTGAAGCCAAGGAAAACTTGGAACTAGGCGGCCATTATGAAGTCAATGAACCCGACTTCTTAACTGGGGCCAATATTTCGGTAGCTATTTCATCTGACTTTATGGAAGCTGTTAAGGAAGGCAAAGATTGGAGCCTACGCTTCCCAGCAGTGGAAAAATATGACCAAGAAGAAATGGCCGCTTACGACAGCCAATGGCAAGAAATTGGCGATGTGCGTGAATGGGAAGCCATGGGTCATGAAATTACCACTTACCGGACCCTACCTGCCCAAGAATTATGGCAATTAATCAACATTTGTGCTACTTACGCGGCTGAACCAGGGATTTTCTTTATTGACCGGGCTAACGAAGACACCAATGCGGTGGCTTACGGGCAAAAGGTTGTGGCAACCAACCCTTGTGGGGAACAACCCCTAGCGCCTTATTCCGTATGTAACCTGGGTGCCATTAACCTGGCTCAAATGGCTGATAAGGAAAATAAACGCCTCGACAAGAAGAAATTACAAAAAACAGTAGCTACCGCTATCCGCATGCAAGATAACGTCATCGATGCTACACCATACTTCTTGGAAGCTAACAAGAAACAAGCTCTTGGTGAACGTCGGATCGGTTTAGGGGTAATGGGTCTAGCTGATCTCTTAATCTACTGTGAAAAACGCTATGGTTCTAAGGAAGGTAACCAATTAGTCGATGAAGTCTTTGAAACCATCGCGGTAACGGCTTACCAAACCTCCATCGAACTGGCCAAGGAACGGGGCAGCTTCCCATTCTTAATTGGAGAAACGGATGAAGAAACCCAAGCCTTAAGAGAACGCTTTGTCCAATCTGGTTTCATGCAAAGAATGCCTGAAAGCATCCGCCAAGACGTCTTGAAGTATGGGATCCGTAACTCTCACTTACTGACTGTGGCGCCAACCGGAAGTACCGGGACCATGATGAATGTGTCGACTGGGCTCGAACCTTACTTTGCCTTTAAATACTACCGGACCGGTCGTTTAGGGAAGTTTATTGAAGTCAATGCCGACATCGTCCAAGAATACCTGGACCAACATCCAGAAGCCGATGTTGATAACCTGCCTGACTTCTTTGTTTCTGCTATGGACCTAAGCCCTAGAGAACACGTTGATGTTCAAACCACTATCCAACGCTGGGTAGATAGCTCCATTTCTAAGACCGTTAATGCGCCTAAGGGTTACGCGGTTAACCAAGTGGCCGAAGTCTATGAAAAACTTTATGAAGGCGGCGCTAAGGGTGGTACTGTTTATGTTGACGGTTCGCGGGATTCTCAAGTCCTCACCTTAAATAAGGATGAACATGAAGACAGTGACCAAGATTCTCAAGCAGACCAAAACCAGCAAGACGATGTGGTTGTCGTTGATGACAGTGAAGAACTCCGTCAATTAGTCGACCAAGCCCAAGCTGAAGCCAATGAAGACGAAGTGGTCTTTGGTAGCGAACTCGGCAATACCTGCCCAATTTGCCGGACCGGGATTGTGGAAGAAATTGGTGGCTGCAACACCTGCTCCAATTGCTTCGCCCAATTAAAATGCGGTTTGTAATCAAATAACTTTAATTACCCTTTAAAAAAGTCACTAAGTTTTTTACTTAGTGGCTTTTTATCACCATTTAAATCGTATTTATTGGAGAAATACTTTATAATGTAAGTGAGGTGATTAATATGCAAATTTATACCCGAACAGGGGATAAGGGGACGACCCGGATTATCGGTGGCCAGGAAGTTCCTAAAGATTCCTTACGTGTCAATGCCTATGGGAGTGTTGACGAATTAAATTCATGGATTGGTGTCACTATCAGTGAGAATGAGTCTTGGCCGGAATTAAATGAGGAATTGATTCAAATCCAGCAATATTTGTTTGACTGTGGGAATGACTTTGCTACCCCAGAGGGCAAGGGAGACTACCGCTTAAAACAAGCCGCTATTGATTGGTTAGAGGAACGGATCGATATCTATAATCCTCAAGCGCCTGCAGTAGAATCCTTTATCCTGCCCGGTGGTAGCCGTTTAGCTAGTCGTTTGCACTATGCGAGAACCGTAACCCGCCGCTGTGAACGTCACATTGTATCCTTCATGCGTGAAGAAAGCTCCAGTCCCGTCGCTTTGAAATTTATTAACCGCCTATCCGACTACTTCTTTGCAGTAGCCCGGCTCGCCAATGTTAAGGTAGGCCTATCAGACATTCTTTATGAACGTAGTGGTAAGGTTTTCCATGACGAAAGTGAGTTAAGCAAGGCTGACCTCAAGGATGATTAGTCTTTAAATGTATTTATTAACCAAGCTGGGAGAAATCCCGGCTTTTTTATTGAATGATATTTAATAAGCCAAGATTAAGGTCAGGTCAAAGGCTAGCCAGATCAAGGGAAAGAAGGCTAAGGGATCCTTAAGTGAGCGTTCTTTCAACTGAGCGGCCACTAAAAGGTAGAGCAAGGCCAATCCTGAAGCCAAGCAAATGAAAAGTGAATAGCTTAGAGGAGGGAAGAAGAGCGCCAAGCTGAGGAAGATTTTCACATCAGCGCCTCCCAAACTTCCCGGTATCAGGTAGACCAAAAGGGCTAAGACCAGTCCACAGGCCAAAAGATGAACCAAGAGACTGAGATAGTGACTTGAAGGAGTGAAGAGGCCGTGGTAAGCGATCAAGCTCAAGAAAAAGAGAACCTGAAAGCGGTCGGGCACCCACATTTCCTCTAGATCAGTCATGGCCATAATAAAGAGGAGACTATGGAGAGTGACCAGATAGGACGCTTGCCCAGTGGAAAAGCGGGCCAAGATCAAGAGACTCAAGAGAGCAAAGATAGCTTCAAATAGGGGATAGGTCCATGCGATAGGACGTTGACAGTGAAAGCACCGTCCTCCTGACAAGAAATAACCGGCCAGGGGAATAAGGGTTAAAGCTGACAAAGTGACCTGACATTGGTCGCACTGGGACCGGGCCCAGAGAAAGGGAAGTTTTTTCAGGTAACGGTGGCTAAAGGCCATCAGGCAAGAAGCTAGGGACGCAAAAAAGAAAAAGGCTAAGCTAAGTCGCACAATAAACACCTCCTAGCCTATTAGTCCGCAAAGACTAAAAAAATTAGCTGACCAGGTAAATTTTTATCAAATTCACTTGACGCTTATAAAGAATAGTGGTATTATTTAATAGTTGTCTGATAAAGACAGTGACCAAACGACAAAGGTTCAGGGAGAATTAGCTCAGCTGGGAGAGCGTCTGCCTTACAAGCAGAATGTCGGGGGTTCGAGCCCCTCATTCTCCATTATGATTCGTTAGCTCAGTTGGTAGAGCATCTGACTTTTAATCAGAGGGTCGGGAGTTCGAGCCTCCCACGGATCATTATTGTAAGCATACCTCGTATTGACTTACAAATGCGGAAGTAGTTCAGTGGTAGAACATCACCTTGCCAAGGTGAGGGTCGCGGGTTCGAATCCCGTCTTCCGCTTAGCCAAATGGCTTTGAATTAATTAATATGCCGGGGTGGCGGAACAGGCAGACGCACGGGACTTAAAATCCCGCGGTGGTTAAACACCGTACCGGTTCGATTCCGGTCCTCGGCATACCGTTTAAATGATCAAGCACCCATGGCTCAACTGGATAGAGTACCTGACTACGAATCAGGCGGTTGCAGGTTCGAATCCTGCTGGGTGCATTACCGGGAAATAGCTCAGCTTGGTAGAGCACTTGGTTTGGGACCAAGGGGTCGCAGGTTCGAATCCTGTTTTCCCGACTCGATGGAAAGCGTCAGTAAGGCGCTTTTTATTTTACTTAAAAAGTCTACGATGACGGGAAGTAGCTCAGCTTGGTAGAGCACTACGTTCGGGACGTAGGGGTCGTCGGTTCGAATCCGGTCTTCCCGATAAGTTGATAAGAACAAGCCTTCTAGCGGTCTTTGGATCGCTTTTTTATTTTCTTGAGGAAATTGCTGGCACAATCTCTGAAACTTCTGGTAAAATCAGTAAGATGTTATTTATTAAAGAAAAAATAAATTTGTTAAATTTAACTTAATTTAGAAGGGCTTTTAATAGATTTTTAGACAGAATAGTGTATAGTAAGTGAGTGGGCACTCATTTATTAAAATGACTGCGAATGAAGCCCGGTTGCCTTAGAGGTGTTGGTCCTTGGACTCATTAGTGGACCAGCTGATAAAGGCAAACAAACTTTGGCTTAAAGCCAGGCTTTTGATGCTTAGGCTTTAAGAATGCTTGAGACAGAGCACCTTATCAGACTTAAAACGCGAGGCTTAAGAAAATCTTGGGATAAGTCCACATAATAATTGGTAGAAAGTTTGGATAACTTCTGCCGATGATCCTTATCCCTTAAAGTCATTGAATGAGTTTTAACAAGTGAATGTGGATTGGAGTGTGTTTATGGAATTCGACTATCGAAAATTACGTGGCAGGATTATTGATATTTATGGTTCGGTTAAGAATTTTTCCAAGGCAATGGAATTGTCAGAGCCGACTATGTCCATGAAATTAAATGGTGGTTTGTCTTTTAGTCAATCACAAATTTATAAGTCTTGCGAATTATTGGATATCGACCATGAAGAAATCGGCCGTTATTTCTTTACTCCTAAAGAAAATAAGGCAGAAACAAATGATAATTAATTATTAAACGAAGAGAGGCTGGGACAAGGGTTCCAGCTTTTTTCTATCTACAATTTTTAAACCAAAACCTCTTACAAGCCAGGGCAAGCGTCCACTTCAGAAAATGACGACAAATTCTCTCTGAGAATTCTTGCCTTTTCTTCCAGTGGTCTTGCCTTCTGACGCGCTTGTCGCACGCTTATCTTTTTGACTTTAAGGCGCTTTCATTCTTTGTTATACTAGCAGGGCAGACAGCCTGTGGGCTGAATAGACAAATGGAGGCGACCAGAATGGAATTGCGCTTAGAAAATATCGAAAAGAGCTTTCAGGATCAAGAAGTCCTCAAGGGGGCGACTTACACTTTTGAAGCGGGTCATATCTATGGACTTCTCGGCCGGAATGGGTCAGGGAAGACCACCCTCTTTCGTATCCTCTATGGGGACTTAGAAAGTGATGGTGGGCAAGCTCAATTAGTTGAGAATGGCCAAGAAAGAGTCATTGACCCGGAAGACATCGGCATGGTCTTTGCCGAAAATTATTTACCTGATTTCCTCACGGGCTATGAATACATTAAATTCTACATGGATATCCATGCCCCCAAGGATGCTTATTCCGTCGATGATTACTTGGACCGCTTGGGTTTTAGCCAGGAGGACCGCCACCGGATTATCAAGGGTTACTCCAGTGGGATGAAGAGTAAGTTGGCCATTCTTTGTCTCTTGATTTCCAAGCCTAAAATCATCCTCCTCGATGAACCCTTGACAGCCATTGATGTGATTTCTAGTTTAGAGATTAAGCGCCTGCTCCTTGATTTAGGTAAGGATCATATTATGATCATGTCCACCCACATGATTCAACTGGCCAAGGATATTTGTGATGATATTGTGCTTTTACACCAAGGCCAGTTGCGCCACTTTGAGAGCGCTCTGGAAGATGAGGACTTTGACAAGTCCCTCATTGAAGCCTTGAGCGTGGAGGATGAGGGCCATGACTAACTATCAATTCTTACAGCGGCTCAAAGCCACCCGATCATTTAATGTCTTCCTCTACTATCTCCAACGCCTTCCCCTGATCGGTAAGCATATTCCCAATCGCTGGTTTGAAGCCAAGCATGTCAAGAGTCTGACCACTTGGTTGGGCACAGTGGGGGAAGTTTTTAAGCAAATCTTTGGCAAGAGCTTTTATTTTGGGGCGATCTTTTTACTCGGTTTTATTGGCGACCCCGGACAAGAAAATACTGTTCGTTTGCTGGCGATCTTTTGTTTCTCTTTAGTCTTAGCCACATTCTGGGTCAAGTTAATTGACCCCAACCAAACCTTTGACCGGCTCTGTGTCTATTACTTAAAGATGAATCCCAAACGCTATTACTTGAATATGACCTTTATGGAAGGTTTGAACTTTGTGATTTTTTACGGCCTAGCCGCGACCATCACCCTAAAAGCCATGGGTCTCTCCCTCTTTAGTGGGATGAATATGACCCTCTTTTTCCTCGGCTTGCGTCTCCTCGCCCAAGCCCTCTACCTGAAGCTAGTCAACCCTAAGCGCCAGGTCCCTAACCGGCCCTTTACCATCGTGATGATCACCATGATATTTGTTGCTGGGGCTCTCTTTGTTGGCCTATTTATCCTGGGAGATGCGGGGATCTGGCACTTACCTATCAACTGGCTCTTCCATCCTCTCACGGCAGTCGCTGGAGTGGTCATGGCAGGGATCGGAGCCCATTGGCTAGCCAAATCTGACAAGTACCAGGCCTTAGCCCGGTCAAGCATCAACCACAATAGTATCCGCCACATTAACCAGGCCGTGACTAATGCCCAGTCCGCCAATGTCAAGGTGGAAGCGGAAGATATCAAAGTCCCCGCTACTTCCGACCACTATGACCACTTAAAGGGGATAACTTATATCAATGCTATCTTCTTTGACCGATTGGGCCACCGCTTAAACAAGCAACGTCGGATTATCTTTCTGATCGTTCTCGGCCTTTTTGCCTTAATCAGTGGGGGAATCTTTATTTACCAATTCTTCTTCCAGGGTGACTTAGGGATCAGCCAGGCCGACTTAGAAGAGGCCTACCAGACCTACTTGGTGGTGATGGTGATTTATGCCTGCCTTTTCTTGAATATTGGGGAATCTTTTACCCGTTTTTGCTTTTTCAATATGGACCGCTACCTGATGCATAATAACTATTACCGCAATCCTGACCTCTTAGCTGAGGCTATGGTCATTCGCTTTAAACGCTGCTTTCGTTACAATTTCCCCAACTTGTTAGTTCTGATGCTAGGGTCCAGCCTGGTCTACTTCCAATTAGGCGGGCAAAACTTACTGCCCTTAGGGATTTTACTCCTGAGTCAAGTAGTCGTGCTGGTTTTCTTTACGGTCCACTACCTCTACCTGTATTATTGGCTCCAACCCTTTACCGTCAACTTGGAAAGCAAGAGCCCCCTCTATAATATTATCCGGTCCTTGAGTATCTTTATTCCTTACCTGCTCTATATGAATGCCGAATCGATTGGGCCACGGGTGATTTTAGGGATCTACCTCTTTATTATTGCCTATATTATTCTAGGCTATCTCTTGTTGAAGTTTATCGGTCCTAAGCGCTTTGTCTTGCGCTAGAGCCTTGACCTTGTTCCTTACTTGGGGCAGGGTCTTTTTTATTTGGGGGAGTTTTTCACTTTGCTGGCTTTAATTTTATAGGGGTCTACTTTATTTAACGATTAATTAAATTTACTTAAAAACTTGGGACTACACGCGTAGTTAATGTTTGTGCTGGAAGAAAATGATGATATAATAGGGTATTATAAGGAGAGTGAAAACATGGAAACACTTTACAGGATTGTCGGTATCGAAAGTCAAAGCCAATATGATTGGCTGGCCCATCAAATCCAAGACCTTAACCAGGACAAGGGCTTTGCGATTGAATTGGACAAGGATATTGTCCGTTTGCACCGCCAGGAAGAATTACTTTACCTACGTCGCTTTTTAGCCTTTGAACAGTTCTCCCTGGTCGCTCTTGACCCAGCAGAGTTGGAATTAGATAAGGCCAAACAACTTCGTTTTAAGAATACCCAGGAAACGGCCAAGAAGATGCGCATAGTTCTCATCTTAAATGCCTTCTTTACCGTCTTTGAGGCCTTCTTTGGTTGGGCCCTAAACAGTGCGGCCATCCTATCTGATGCTGTCCACGACTCGGGAGACGTTCTAGCCATTGCTATTGCCTGGTTTTTTGAAAAAATTTCTGACCGTGAAGCTGATAACCGCTATTCCTACGGTTACCGCCGCTTTTCCCTCTTAGGGGGACTGATTACAGCGGTCTTTCTATTATTCGGATCGGCCTTTATTTTAATCACTTCGATTCCTAAGCTTTTTAATCCTGAACCGGTTCATGTGACGGGAATGTTCTGGGTAGCCATTTTCGCAGTGGTGGTTAATGGTTACTGCTCTTGGATGATGCATAAGGGTCAGTCAGCCAATGAACAATTACTCAACCTCCACCTCCTAGAAGATGTCCTCGGCTGGGTAGCCATCTTGATTCTTTCAGTGGTCTTACGCTTTACCAATTGGTATTTCCTTGACCCACTCTTGTCGATTCTGACTGCGGTTTGGATTATCAGCCAAAGTTTCCCACGTTTCCTTAATATTTCTAAGATTTTCCTCCAAGCGGTTCCTGAAGGCATCGACCCCCAAGTCATTGGTCAACAAATCTTAGCCTTAGACGATGATATTGATGGTTTGTCCCACTTACATATCTGGTCAACTGATGGGGAACAACATATGGCCAGTGTCACCGTCCTGACTTGTCGCTTAACCGCTGATGAACAAGAAGACCTCAAACAAAAAATCCGCTCCTTAGTGGCAAAATATAATATAAATCATATAACCATTGACACGGTTTACGATCCTGACCACTTTATCCAAAGAGAAAGTAGCCAACATAACTAGGTCAAAGCCTGATGAGGTCGCTATTAGTGAATTAAATAGTTGACCTCATCCCTTTTTTTGCTTATTATTAAAGTATATTAGTCAAAGTTAGTCAATAATTAGTGAAGGAGGTGAGGACATGAGCAACCGGAATATGTCAGATATTATTGAGGCCTATCTCAAAGAGGTGCTTCAAGATACTGAACGGGTCGAAATCAGACGGAGTGAAATTGCTGACCGCTTTGAGTGCGTGCCTTCCCAGATTAATTATGTGATTAATACGCGTTTTACCCCCAAGCAAGGCTATCAAGTCGAAAGTAAACGGGGTGGTGGTGGCTATATCAGAATTATGAAATTGAATATTATCGACGATGCGGACTATATCGATAATATGATTAGCCTAGTAGGCAACGACATTTCCTTGCGCGATGCTGTATCAATTCTCACCAATTTGATGAAGAATGAGCTGCTCAGCGAGAGCGAGGCCGCTATTATGCACTCAGCCATTGACAAGCAAGTCATGTCTAATTTCAAATCCCCGGACCGTGTCCGCGCAGTGATACTTAGGAACATGCTAGAACATTTGAAATATCACTAATTACTCCGGTAATTAGAAAAGGAGACAACTATGAAAGACATCTATACTGAAAAAGCCAAGACCGCGATTGGATTTGCCAAAGAAGAAGCTGAATACTTCCGTCATCCAGCCATTGGTAGCGAGCATATGCTTTTGGGCTTATACCGCGAAAGTGAAGGTGTTGCTCATGCCGTTTTAAGCGATTACTTGCCAAGTTATGAGAGTCTTCGTGAAGAGATTGAATTTGTGACCGGCTACGGGACCAGCGATTCAGCCAAGAGCCAGGAAGACTATGTGCAGTTTTCCCCACGCATGCAAGACGTCTTGAACCAAGCCAAAGACTTGGCCAAGTCTATGCAGGCTTCCTTAATTGGTACCGAGCACTTATTACTCGCCCTCATCAATGAGGAAACCCTGGCCAACCGCCTGCTGAAAAATCTCGATATAGATGTTAATCGTTTGCGTAGTGATGTCTATCAGATGCTGGGACAAAAAGAACCAGTTAGGAACCGGACCAAAAAGCCGCTGGGTAAGCAAAGCAAAAGCAAGACCCCAACCTTGGACAGTATTGCTAAGGACCTGACCCAAGCCGCTAAGGACGGCAAGCTGGACCCTGTGATCGGTCGCCAGCAAGAAATGCGTCGGCTCATGCAGGTCTTAAGCCGTCGGACCAAGAATAACCCGGTCCTGGTTGGTGAACCTGGGGTCGGTAAGACCGCTATTGTCGAAGCCTTAGCCATCCAAATGAGCCAACAGCAAGTCCCAGAAAACATGCTGGATAAACGACTCATGGTCTTAGATATCGGCTCTTTAGTTGCTGGGACTAAGTACCGCGGTGAATTTGAAGACCGCATGAAGCATTTAATTGAAGAAATTGAAGACCAAGGTAATATTATTCTCTTTATCGATGAAATTCATACCATTATAGGGGCTGGGGGAGCTGAAGGAGCCATTGATGCCTCAAACCTCCTAAAACCTGCCCTCAGCCGGGGACAAGTTCAACTGATCGGGGCTACAACCCTCAACGAATATCAAAAATACATCGAAAAAGATGCTGCCTTGGAAAGACGTTTTGCTAAGATTTTAGTTGAAGAACCCACATTAGAGGAGACTGAAGAAATCCTTAAAGGGATCCGGCCTGCCTATGAAAAACATCACCAAGTCGCTATTCCTGATGAGAGCATTACCACCTGTGTGCGTTTAAGCTCCCGTTACTTATCGGACCGCTTCTTACCAGATAAGGCCATTGATGTTATGGACGAAGCGGCGGCTACTAAGCGGCTGGACAATCCAGTAGCCAATAGTGGTCGCCGGAAAAAATTCCAAATCGAACAGGAATTGAAGCGCCTCAACCAAGAAAAAGAATACCATGTCCGTAACCAGGCCTTTCAAAAGGCGGCCGCGGTCCATGCCCAACAAGCGAACCTAGTCAGAGAACTTAGTCGCTTGGAAACAGACGAAGGCGACCAGGACAATCAAGACAGCTACGACTTAAGTTTGACCAGTCAAGACGTGCAAAACTTGATTCATTCTTGGACCGGTATTCCAGTTCAAGAATTGAGTCAAAGTGATAATGAACGCTTGATCCACTTAGAAGACCGCCTCCATGACCGGGTCAAGGGACAAGATGAAGCGGTCAATGCGGTAGCCCGGGCCATTAAACGGTCGCGCAGTGGTTTGGGACAAAGAAACCGGCCCATCGGTTCCTTTATGTTCCTAGGGCCAACGGGAGTTGGGAAAACCGAATTGGCCAAGACCTTTGCCGAAACCCTTTTTGGTTCGGAAGAGGCTCTGATTCGTTTAGATATGTCTGAATACATGGAGAAATATTCTTCCAGCCGGATGATAGGGTCTGCACCCGGTTATGTTGGCTATGAAGAAGGGGGTCAACTGACCGAGAAAATTCGTCAACACCCCTATTCCATTGTCCTCTTCGATGAAATTGAAAAGGCCCATCCTGATGTCTTTGACCTCTTACTTCAAGTCCTTGATGACGGTTATATCACCGATAGTAAGGGTCGGATGGTGGACTTTAGAAATACGGTAGTCATCATGACCTCTAATATTGGGGCCACTGAATTACGGGATGAAAAACTGGTCGGCTTTGGCCAAGATAACCAACAAAAAGACTATCAAAGCATGAAGAAACGGATAATGGAAGCCTTGAAGAAGACCTTTAGACCGGAGTTTCTTAACCGGGTGGATGAAGTGATTGTCTTCCACGCCCTAAGTCAAGACAACTTGAAGGATATTGTCCGCAAATTTACCGACCAAATTAGCCAACAAGTGGAAGAACAAGGCTTGACCTTGCGCTTTACCAATGGGGCCATTAAGCAATTGGCTAAGGACGGTTATGACCCAGAAATGGGTGCCCGGCCCGTTCGCCGCCTCATCCAACGGCAAATTGAAGATGCTCTGAGTGACCTCTTGATTGAAGGAAAGGTCCAAGCTGGGGACAGCCTTCAAGTAGGCAGCCGCCAAGGCACTTTCTACATCCGTACTAAACATGGCGACGGCAGTGAAAGCCAGGCTGATCTGGAAAAAGTGGAGGAAAGCCTGTCCCTAGGATAGTCCAAAGAAGACTTTATATCGCTTTTAGTGTATGATAAAGACAAGCTAAAAAAGAGGAGGGTTACTATGGACAAGACAACAAAATTAGTGTTAATTGGTTTAGGAACAGCTGCTGCGATTACAGCCGTTGTTGCCTTAGCAATGTATGAAGAAGACCAAAATCAAACCCTAAGCAAGGCTTGGGACGATGTTTCTAACAAGGCTCAAAAGCAAGGAAAACGTCTAGCAAAACAAGTTGATCAATTGGATTTACCTGAATGGGTAGAACGTTTTGCCTAAAGGCTCACCAGTTAGAGCCTTAAAGAGCTAAAAACGAATCCTTTACTTAAAAAGCGGTGATGACGCGGTCATCCCGCTTTTTTGTTAGGGTGGTTAATTTTACTCTTAATGAGCATTTCATAAAGAATTTTTTATTATTAATAAAAGCTTTTTCTAAATGGCTCGATCCGTGCTACAATAGATAAAAGTAATTTTTAACACATTGTATTTGACAAACAGTGAAGGAGGAAAAACGATGAAAATTGTTATATTAGGTGCCGGTGGTATGGGTTCCCGTTTTGGGTTAATGTTAAAAAAAGCCGGCAAAGATGTTACCTTACTCGACGGGTGGGATAAAAATATTGAAGCCATTCGTGAACACGGTATCCGTGCCAACTATAACGGAGAAGAGGTCCAAGTGGACATTGATATTTATCCAATTGATGACTTTGATCCGGACTTGAAGGCAGACTTACTGATTGTCTTTACCAAGGCCATGCAATTGGAGGATGCTATCCAAGCAACTCGCTCCATTGTAACAGACCAAACTAAGGTGCTCTGCCTGATGAACGGGATTGGCTATGATGATATCCTCCGTAAATATTTTGATGATGAACAAATTGTCTTAGGAAACACCATGTGGACCGCTGGTTTAGAAGGCCCTGGCCGTCCGAAATTATTCGGTAATGGCTATGTTAACCTCCTTAACCTGGGTAAGAGCGAAGAGGCGGCAGCAGCTGCTAAAGACATCGTGGCTTTACTCGATGAAGTAGGCTTGAATGGGGTTTATGAAAAAGAAATTTTCTACCTGATCTACAAGAAGGTCTGCGTCAACGCTACCATGAACGGCCTCTGTACGATTTTAGAATGTAATATGGCAGACTTGGGAGATGCCCAAGCTTCCCACGACCTCATTAATCAATTAGTCAAAGAAGTGGTTGACGTGGCTAATGCAGAAGGTGTGGAAATGGACCTGGATGAAATGATTGAACACGTGGGCGAATGTTTCAACCGCGAAACCATTGGTGGCCACTTCCCATCCATGTACCAAGACTTGATCACCAATAACCGTCTGACTGAAATCGACTATATCAATGGAGCCGTGGCTCAAAAGGGTGAAAAACTCAATGTACCAACCCCTTACAACCAATTCTTAACCAGTCTAGTTCATACCAAGGAACAATTATTAGGCGCTAAATAATCTTAATTGAAGTCCTCTTTGATCTTTTGAAAGCTTGGAGGACTTTTTAGTTTATTGAAAGTTATTATATATTTAGGAAAGATAGTTTAGACCAGTAGCGGCGCTTTGAAATTAGTCGTTAGCCATGAAGCAGTAAGCGATGTGAATTACGGCTAGTTGGCGCTAGCCGTACTAGCCGTTTGAAGCTCGCTAGGTGAGGGACCTTGACCCAAACCGGTACCATGGCTTTTTAACGACTAAATTTTAAAAGCAGAACGAATGCATATTGATATTATTTGCTTGCCCTTGTCGATAAATATTGCTTATAATCAAGGGAAAGAAAGAGAAAGGGGGATGAGCCATGGATGACAAGGCAGATTATTTTATGCAGGCGGCCATTGACCAGGCCAAGAAGGCCCAGGACTTAGATGAAGTGCCGATTGGTGCAGTAGCTGTCTACCGGGGCCAGGTGATTGGACGGGGCTATAACTTACGGGAACAAAGTCAAGATGCGACTGACCATGCCGAAATGCAGGCCATCCGTCAGGCCAACCGCTACTTAAATAATTGGCGCTTGAATGATGTTGACCTCTATGTCACTTTAGAGCCTTGTAGCATGTGCAGTGGGGCCATTGTCTTGAGTCGGATTCGTTGCCTTTACTTTGGGGCCAGTGATCCCAAGGCGGGAACGTGTGGATCTTTGATGAACTTGGTCCAAGATCCTAGGCTCAACCACCAAGTCGATTTAGTTAGTGGTCTAAGGGGAGAGGAATGCAGTCAACTCCTAAAAAGTTTTTTTAAGGACCTGCGTAAGCGCCGCAAAGCCGCTTCCCGTAAACCCAGATCTTAGGGTTTGACAACTTAGTCGAAAACATGCTAGTATATACTTTGTCGAAAGACCGTACGACAAAGGCAAGGATGTGAACCGAGTCAGATCCGGAAGGAAGCAGCTATAAGCATTGCTTGTCTTGTGTTGTACGTTATGCACTTATTCAAGGTTGGGACAGAAGTTCCAACTTTTTATTTTCAAAAAATGACTAAGCATTTGCCCCTAATCCCTAAGAGCTTGTCTAAAAAAACTGGCTTTGACTACTTAGCTGGCCGGGAACTATTTTATCTCATCCGTGGATATCTAGGGGGGATTTGGTTATAATGGTTGAGAATGAAGGAAGGGAGGCCATGATGAGTTATCAAGCTTTATATCGGAAGTGGCGGCCGCAGATCTTTGCTGATATTGTCGGCCAAGAAGCGGTTTCAAGGACCTTGAAGAACGCCATCAATCAAGATAAGACCAGCCATGCCTATTTGTTTAATGGACCGCGGGGAACTGGAAAGACCTCTGCTGCCAAAATTTTTGCTAAGGCGATTAACTGCCCTAATCAGAATGATGGTGAGCCTTGTAATGAATGTCACCTCTGTCAGGCCATTACTGAAGGCCGCTTGGCAGATGTGATTGAAATCGACGCGGCCTCTAACAATGGGGTGGAGGAAATCCGTGATATCCGTGACAAGGTCCGCTATGCGCCTACCGAAGCGAACTACAAGGTCTACATTATTGATGAAGTCCACATGCTCTCAACCGGGGCCTTTAATGCCCTGTTAAAAACCTTGGAAGAGCCACCCAGCCGGGTCATCTTTATCTTGGCGACAACTGAAGCCCATAAAATTCCGGCGACAGTGATTTCCCGGACCCAACGTTTTGACTTTAAGCGGCTGTCTAACCAAGCCATTAAGGACCGGATGGCCTATATCTTAGGTCAAGAAGGGGTTACTTATGAAGCTGAGGCCTTGGAATTAATTGCCCAAGATGCCAATGGGGGCATGCGGGATGCTTTGAGTTTGTTGGACCAGGTGATTTCTTTCTCCCAAGGCGAGATTACCACGGCCATGACCCGGCAAGTGACGGGGATTTTAAGCGATGAGCAAAAAATTGCCTACGTTGAAGCCCTAGGCCAAGGCGATACTGACCAAGCGTTGGCCGTTCTAAGGCAGATCCTTCAAGCTGGCCGGGAAGCTAGCCGTTTTGTCGAAGAGATGCTGCTTTTTACCCGCGACCTCTTATTAGCTAAGCAAAGTCAAGGGGCTAAAGACACAGACCTGATGAAAAACTATGACCAGTCTTTCTATGACTTGGCCAAGAACTTAGACCGTGATTTGATTTACCAAATGATGAAGGAATTTCGCTCGGTCCAAGAAGATATCCGTTTTGCTATCCAAGGCGATATTTATTTAGAAGTGGCTACCATTAAATTGGCCGACTTGTCTGCAGGGAATAGCGATTCCTCTAGAGCGACTATGCAGGCTCTAAGTGATGGGGAATCTCAGCAATTGGCCCAATTAAAGCAAGAAGTCCAAGCCTTAAAGCAAGCAATTGCCCAAGTAAAAGGGGGGCAAGCCCCTTCTCCGGCAAGCCCATCCCCTGCTAAAGAGGAAGCTAAGCCGGCAAGTGACAAGCGACCGAAAAAGGTCCAAGGGCAATTTAAGCCGGCTTATTCAGCTATCTATAAGACTCTGAGCCAGGCCACAAAGACCGATCTCAACCAGGTCACCAGTGTTTGGCCTCAGCTGGTTGAATCTCTTCCTACCGTTCAACAGGCCCTCCTCCATCAAACGGAGCCGGTCGCTGCCAGTCCGGAGGCTTTTGTCTTGAGTTTTGACTATGAGATTTTCTGCCAAAGGGTTTTTGAGGATAAAGAATTACAAGAGACCGTGGCCAACCACTTACAAAATCAAATCAACCATCCCGGCCGGATGCTGGTGATGACAAGTGAGCAATGGCAGGAGGCTCGGGGGCGTTATGTCAAGGCCTACCATGAAGGCCGTAAGGATGAACTGATCCAGTCCCAAGCCGAGAAAGAAAATAGTGATGCCAGCCAAGCAGACAAACCGGCAAGCCCAGTCGCTTCCCAAGAAACTGAGGCTCCTGTGACCCAGGAAGCTGATCAGCCACTTCCACAAAAGGAGTCCTCTTCGGCTTGGCTATCACAGGAAGACCAGCAAGCTCAAGATCCGCTTACCCAAACCATGGCTGATCTTTTTGGGGCGGATAATGATAATGTTACCCTCAGCAATGATTAAGCAAAAAAGGAAAGAGGAAATGAAATGGCAAACAACATGATGAATATGCAAAAAATGCTTAAAGAAGCTAAAAAAATGCAAGCAAAATTAGAAGAATCTCAAAAGGACTTGGAAAAACAGGTTTTTGAAGGCAAGGAACCCTCAGGGATGATTACCGCTAAGGTAGGGGGCGACCGCCGGGTTAAAGCTATTACAATGGATCCAGCTGTGATTGATCCAGAAGATCCTGATATGCTTAGTGACCTCCTCATTGCTGCAGTGAATGATGGTTTAAGCAAGGTAGACAGTGCCCAAGAATCCAATATGGGAAGTCTCTCTAAAGGTTTCCCTGGCTTCTAGGAACTTGCTTTAAGGAGTGGGGAAGCTCAGGCCCAAGCAGTCTGAAGATTTTCCCACTTTTTATTTAGAAGGAGTTGAAACCATGCAATATCCCGAACCGATCGCGCGCTTGATCGATAGCTTCAAGAAATTACCCGGAATTGGGGCCAAGACAGCGGCCCGTTTAGCTTTTTTTGTCTTGGATATGGACCAGGCCGATGTGAATGACTTTGCTGAGGCCTTGAACCGGGTCAAGCAGGAAATGACTACCTGTTCGGTCTGCGGTAACGTTACCCAGGAAGACCCCTGCTTAATCTGTCGTGATAATGACCGGGAGGGGTCGGTGCTGATGGTGGTTGAAGAGGCCCGTGACGTGATGGCCATGGAAAGAATGCAAAACTACCACGGCAAGTATCATGTCCTTCATGGCGTCCTCTCACCTATGGATGGGACCGGACCGGATGACTTAAATATCCGCTCGCTTTTGCAACGTTTGCAGGATACCCAGATTCAAGAAGTCATTATTGCTACTAATGCGACCGCTGAAGGAGAGGCGACGGCTACCTATCTGGCCCGGTTAATCAAGCCCGCCCAAATCAAGGTCAGTCGGATTGCTTATGGCCTATCGGTAGGTAGTGACATTGAATATGCAGATGAGATGACCCTCATGCGGGCCCTCGATGGCCGTCAGGAACTCTAAGAGGAGGATTAGGATGCCAGGTGTATTTATCAGCTTTGAAGGACCGGATGGGTCAGGAAAGACTACCCTAATTAAGGGGCTCAAGGCACGTTTGGACCAGGACTTAAAACAGGCTCCGATTTTTTCTAGGGAGCCGGGTGGTGACCGGATTGCTGAAGAAATTCGTGATATTATCCTCTCTCCAGTTAATACCGAGCTCGATGCCCGGTCAGAGGCCTTACTTTATGCGGCGAGTCGTGCTCAGCACCTGGCCCAAAAGATCCGTCCTGCCTTAGCCGCTGGGAATATGGTCCTCTGTGACCGCTATGTGGATAGTTCCATTGCCTACCAAGGTTATGGACGCAAACTTGGGGGCCAAGCTGTTCAGTTGATCAATGCATTTGCGATCGACGGCTTACTGCCTGATTTAACCCTCTATTGTGATATTTCCGCTGAGGAGGGCATTGCCCGGATTGAAGCCGGTCGGACTAATGAAATTAACCGCTTGGACCAAGAATCCATCGCTTTTCACCGCCGGGTCGTCCAAGGCTACCAAGACCTCTTGAAAGAAAACCCGGACCGAATTGTCCCTATTGATGCTAGCCAACCGGCTGAAGCCATGCAAGCGGCTGCTTATGAGTTGATCCGCCAACGTTTTCCCCAATTTTTTCTTAGTAGAAAGGACAGCCCTAATGACGCAAGCCTTTGCCATTGAAGAAAAACAAAGCCAACTGGCCCAGTTGATGCGCCAAGTGGTCCAGAATGGCCGTCTAGCCCATGCCTATTTATTTGAGGGGAATGCGGGTTCTGGTCAAGCCGACATGGCCATTTTTTTGGCAGCGGCTTTATTTTGCAGTCAAGAAGACAAGCCCTGTGGCCAATGTGACCATTGTCAACGGGTGATCCGGGGTGACCATAGTGATGTGGAATGGCTGACCAAGGATGCGAACAGTATTAAAATTGACCAAATACGTGAGCTCAAGCACAACCTATCCCTGACCGGTTTAGAAGGTCGGGTCAAGGTCTTTGTAATTGAGGCAGCCGAAACCATGACGGTGCAAGCGGCCAATTCCTTGTTGAAATTTCTGGAAGAACCCCACCAAGATGTCTACATCTTCCTCTTGACCAATAATCGGGAGGCGATCTTACCAACTGTCCAATCCCGCTGTCAGGTGATCCACTTTCCCTCCCTAGCGGTTGACCAAGCCGTCCGTCTCTTTGTTGATCATGGCATTGGCAAAGCCCAGGCCCAAATCATTGCCTGGTTGACGACAGACTTGGATAGCGCCTTGGCTCTAAATGACAACCAGGTCTTCCATGACCAGTGCCAGCGCCTCGACCAGTGGCTCCAGCTCATTGTGGCTAGAGACGGGCGCGCCTTTACTATGGTAGCCACCGATTGGATGAAGCTCTCCCGCAGCCGCCAGGACAACCAGCTCCTCTTGCAGCTCTTGACCCTTTTACTCAGGGATTGTCTCTTAATTAAGAGTCAAAGTGACCAGGAGATTTTAGACCAGGTTCTCGTCCGTCCCGATTTGAAGACTAATCGCCAGGCCAAATACCAGGCCTACCCAGAGGGCTTATTTCTGGACCTGATAAAATTAGTGACCAAGGCGCAAAAAATGATCAAGCAAAATGTCAGTCCCCAGGCCAGCTTGGAATACTTTGTCCTAGAAGCCTGGAACTTAGAAAAAAATACCTATAAAGCAGAGAAAAAGTGCTCCTGGTAAGTTCAAAAATTTGCCAGAAGCACTTTTTGTATAGGATCTTTTTTTGAGGACTGGATATTGAATAAAATTATTGTGATAGAAAATGTTGAGCAGTAGTGGCGCTTTGAAAGTTGGACCTTAGCCATGACCAAGCAAGTGGAGCGAATTATGGATCGTCGTCGTCAGTCATACGAGCCGTTTGAGTCTCCCTAGGCGAGAGACCTCATGCTCGAGCCGGTGCCATGGCACTTAAAGGCCCAAATTTCAAAAGCAGAACGAATGCTCATAAATAACAAAATAACCTAGTCTTGGTAGTAAAATTGCTCTTTAAAGTCCTGGTCAATCTTTCGGGAGAAGGCTAATTCAAATCCTAAACCCATAAAACCTAAGTGGTCATAGAATTGCCGGGCGGGGCTATCCGCGTCACAGACTAAGATCAGTTTCTTGTCAGCCTGCTGACCCTGGTCATAGGCCCATTCGACCAGCCAGCGCCCAATTTCTTGTTTCTGCCAGTCCTCACTTACAGTCAGGTGGTCGATCTCTAGGTAGTAGCGGGAAAGGATCACTTGCATAGCGGCGATGACTTGCCCCTGGTCAAAGACGGCGACCTGGTGAACATTATCCTTATGGAAGGCTTCTTGGTAGTAGCCTTGCATTTCCTCTTGGTAGGGCAAGCCATAGTCCTTGTCATAGTAGACTTGGAAGGCTAGAAAGGCGGGGAGGCTGTCGGACTTGATTTCTTCGAGCTCAAGTTGAGCGGACTGTCTTTTATTTTGGGGGCATTGGTAGTTTTCGAGACTGACCAGCTCAGTGATGGCCAACTGGTAGCCAGCTTCAGAGAGATAGGCATAGAGTTCATCATCAACCCCTTGGTTCATAGGCAAGTGGATATTGATTTCTGGCAGGTCAAATTCGCTGGCATAATCCATATATTGTTCCTCGAGGATCAACCACTCGTCCAGCCCCGGGTTAAAATCCAGGGCCATGAAGTTACTGAGCGGGACATGGCGGGCCGCTCGATTGACAAAAACTTGGTAGAGGTCATTATCCTCATAGTGACTGATCCAATGGTAGGTGGCATTAAAGTCTAACATACTTGCTCCTTCTTGCTGATTTTATCCTTAGTCTACGGGAAAAAAGCCCAAATGAGAATAGGAGTGGCTCAATTTTTTCCTGCCTTTAAAAAGCCATAAAAAACTTCAGTCTCTGCCATCGAAAAAATAGAATTATGATAAAATAGGTTTTGAGTTTAATGGTCTATCAGAATATGGAATAAGGAATGATAGTATGGAGACAAGAGATATTGTCACTCGCCTCAATACCCTCAGCGAGCAACTGGGCCAAATGCAGACCGAACTAGAGACAATTATCGACGAGTGGGGTAAAGAATTAATCAAAAATCAAGACCTACAGATGGAAAACCATTATTTAAGAGAACGGGTCAACCAATTATTAGCCAATGACCAGCCGGAAGAGAAGGAGGTTGCTCCCCAAGAAAAGGATGGGCAACGCTCACCAGCCTTACAGAACCTCTTAAATATTTATGAAGATGGCTTTCATATATGTAATATTTCCTATGGCCAAAGACGAGAAAATGCTGAGCAATGTATGTTTTGCTTAGATATTCTTTATGGCATGGAAGGTAAGCGTTAGGAAGGGGATTGGATGACGCTATTAGCCAATGAGCGCATTGATCAATTAAGCCAATTTGACCGGGAGATCATCCAAAGTGATGATACTTTTTCCTTGTCGACAGACGCCTTGTTTTTAGCCTATTTTGCCCGGGTGAGAAAGACCAAAAAGCAAAAAATTGTCGACTTCTGCTCTGGTAATGGGGCCATCCCTTTGATCTTATCAGCCATGACCGATGCACCCATCGAAGCCATTGAAATCCAACCCGAACTAGCTGATATGGCTAGACGGTCGGTGGCCTTAAATCATTTAGAAGAGCAAATCACTATCCATACCGGCAATATCAAATCCGCCACTAGCCTGGTCAAGCCGGAATCGGTGAATATGATTACCTGTAACCCGCCTTATTTTAAGGTCTACCCGGACTCTTGGATTAATCCCAACGATAAAAAGGCTCTAGCCCGTCATGAAATCGCCATGACCTTGGAAGATATTTTCAAGCAGAGCCAAGCCTTACTCAAGGAGCGAGGGCGCTTAGTCTTGGTCCACCGGCCGGAACGTTTGACTGAAATGATCCAAGCGGGACTCAAGTATCGGCTCATTCCCAAGCGCTTGCGTTTTGTCCACCCCAAGCCCGATAAGCCGGCCAATACCCTCTTAATTGACTTTATGAAGCAGGGTCAAGAAAAGGGTCTGCAAGTTCTTCCGCCCCTCTATGTGTATACCAAGGACAATGTTTATACGGAAGAAGTGAAGGCTTATCTCCACCAAGGATAATAACCACCCTCGCCACTACATGTATGTGCTTCTCTGTCACGATGATAGTCTTTATACCGGCTATACTACCGATGTTGACCGTCGGCAGGAAGAACATAATAGTGGCAAGGGAGCCAAGTATACCCGCCCAGCCAGCCGGCGACCCTGTGCCATGGTCTTTGCCAAGGCTTTTTCTAGTCGCCAAGCCGCGACCCAGGCGGAGTATCGTTTTAAGCAATTTTCCCGTGCCGAAAAGATTAAGCGTCTAAAGGCTTACGGTGTTAGTGACTTTCATTACCGACCAGGCATTTCCTGCCAGCGCGTCGGTTTAGATGATGACTACAATAGAGAAAGAAGGTGAGTCCATGCAACAACAAAAAAGTTTTGCCAGTGAAGCGAGTCAAGGCAATCTTTATCTGGTGCCTACCCCAATTGGTAACCTGGAGGATATGACCTTTCGGGCCCTCAAAGTCTTGCAATCGGTGGACTTGATTCTGGCTGAAGATACCCGCCATACCCAAAAGTTATTGAACCACTTTGAAATTGATAAACCGCAAAAAAGCTTTCATAAGTACAATACCCAGGAGCGTATCCCTGAAATTCTTTCCCTCTTGGAAAAGGGCAAGAACTTGGCCCAGGTTAGTGATGCTGGTATGCCTGTGATCTCGGACCCAGGTAGCGAACTAGTCCAGGCCTGTCTCAAAGCGGGTATTCGGGTGATCCCCCTGCCAGGCGCCAATGCGGCTTTGACCGGATTGATTGCCAGTGGCTTAAATAGTGAAGCTTTCACCTTTATCGGTTTCTTAGCCAAGAAGGCAAAGGACCGCCGTCAGCAATTAAGGGCCTACCAAAATGCTGGGGAAACCCTAATGATCTATGAGTCTCCTTACCGGATCAGCCAGACCATTGAGACGGCTATTGAGGTTTTTGGCCCCGACCGACCAGCTTGCGTAGTCCGGGAATTGACCAAGTCCTATGAAGAATTTAACCGGGGATCTTTGGCGGAACTGCGTGCTTATTACCAGGAAAACCCCGTCGTCAAGGGGGAAATTTGTTTCTATATTGAGGGTAACCCCCATCCCAAGTCAGCGGCAGAACAGTTACAGGCAGGGATTGACCACCTGCCCCTCAAGGGCCAAGTCGAGTGGTGGATGGAAGAAGAAAAACTTTCCTCTAAGGAAGCCATTAAGAAAGTGGCCAAGAATAAGGGGTTAAAGAAGCAAGAAGTTTACCAAGCCTACCATGAAATCGGTGGGGAGGCCCCATGATTTTCTACCTAGGAGGTGGCTTACTTCTTGCCATCGCTTTATTACTCTTTATCCTGGCCCCGCGTAATTTGTGGGACTCCTGGATTGCTAGTCTGGGACTTATTATCCTTTTTTACGCCATGGGTAAGGACCCCAACTTTGCGGAATCCCAGTGGCTGTCCTTCATCTTTCATGGGATAGAGGTCTTTGTGAATTACATTGCCCCTTCCTTACTGCTGATTTTTGGACTAGCCATGTTTACCTATGCCTTATCCCTCTTTCAAGAAGAACATAACTACCTCCAGCTGGTGATTGGACTGAGTCTGGCGGTTTTCTTAATTCTGGTGGGCCTTGTACATTATTACGTTCGCTTCAACCCAGAATTGATGGCGGATAAGCATTGGCTGCATATTTTAGACTTTGTGGTCGCTTACTATGTCTTACTCTTGATTAATTTCCTGGTCAATTCTTTAAGACTTTGGTTGATTGAGGATGACCGCAAGCAGGATTATATTATTATCTTGGGCTGTTTATTTAATAGTGATAACACGGTGTCTCAGATGCTAAAGCTGCGCTTGGATGCCTGCTTAGCCTATGTGGGGCGTCAGAAGTTCCTCTACCACCATATTCCTATCCTCATTGTTTCTGGAGCAGCCACAGTAGAAAATAGTGAATGTTCAGAAGCTGATGTTATGGCCCAGTATTTGAAATCCCAGGGCATCCCCGAGGAAAAGATTTGGCGAGAAGACCAAGCCACCAATACCCATGGTAACTTTGCCTATAGTAAGCAACTGATCGAGAGGATCCAACCCGTCAAGAGTGCCCACATTGCTTTTATTACTAGTGCTTTCCACCTTTACCGGAGTCAACTCTATGCCAACCTGGAAGGACTCTACCAAGTCACCGGATTTGGGGCCAAAACCACCCTAAGGGAAAGTGTTAAACATGGGATTCGAGAATTCGTTGCCATCCTATTTATGCACCGCAAGCTGCATTTATTAATGACGGTGGTTATGTTTGGGATTGGTTGGCTCAACTATATTCATTTTGATTAGCAGGTTTTACTCAGAGAGGAGCTATTGATATGCTACAAGAATTTAAAGATTTTATCGCTAAGGGTAATGTGATTGAATTAGCTGTCGGGGTTGTTATGGGGACTGCCTTCACTGCCATTGTGAACTCCCTGGTTAAAGATATTTTAACCCCATTATTAGGGATTATTTTAGGCAATATCGACTTGTCAGCTTATAGTATTGAAGTTGCCGGAGCCACATTTGGTGTGGGGAACTTTGTTAACGCTATTATTTCTTTCTTATTAATTGCCCTGGTTCTATTCTTTATTGTTAAGGCTTTTAACCACTTCAAACATGAAGAAAAGAAAGTTGAAGAAACTAAGCCAAGTAATGAAGAAGTCCTATTAACAGAAATCCGTGATTTATTAAAGAACAAATAGAAGCTAAGGACTCCAGACGGGAAGCGACCCATCCATTCTATTCTATTGTAGGCAAATAAAAAGCGAAGCTAGTCCAATGGCTAGTTTCGCTTTTTGTTTTATATTCTTCTTTTATTTGTATAGTGGGTGACTTGCTCAATGATATTATTGGATAAGTGTCTTCTTTTAAAAAGTTATATAATCACCGACCGGGTAGTCCTGAGGGTCGAGCTGTAAGTCGCTGCCTGTGACCATGGCGGCGAGTTCGTGGCCGATAATCGGACCGGTGGTTAAGCCGCTTGAGCCCAGGCCAGAAGCCACATAAATATGGTCATACTTGGGCAGGGCCCCGTAAAAGGGGGCAAAGTCGCTGGTATAGGCTCGGGTGCCGACCTTAATCGCTTGGTAGTTAGAGAAATCGATGGCAGGTAATAATTCCTGAGCTGTTGTCATAATTTCTTCTAAGGCTTGGAGCTTGGGACTCAGGTCAAAGCCTTGGTCATTTTCATGGGTAGCTCCTAAGAAGAGGCGTTGACCTTGGTGGGGGATGATATCAGCCTGACCCTCAGGCATAATCAGGGGCCATTGTTCAGCTTGACTGATGTGGTCGTAGACCAAGAGTTGCCCCTTTTGGGGTCGGATATCCACATTTTTTGTGTAAGGGGCCAGAATTTCTCCTAGCCAAGCGCCTGCTGCGATAATGACCTTGTCATAGCTTTGCTGTTGGATCTTGACCTCCGTAGAGCTGATGGCATCAATGGTGGCCGCTTCTGGGATGACACTAAGCCCCTTATCTTGGGCCGCGCTAAGGAGTTCCTGGCAGAGTAATTCGCCGTCAATGACGGCCGCCCCAGAATCAATTTGAATCAGGTCCTGGTCATAGGACCAAGGTGCTAAGGCAGCTTGGGCCTGGCTAGGACTTAGGCGCTGTATTTGACCGATCAGGGGGGCGTTTTCCTTACGGCGGTTGGCAATGGCCATGAGTTCGCCAATCATTTTTTCTCGTTTTTTCAAAAGCCAGGTCGTCCGTTTTTGGTAGGCTCGGGAAGTGATGCCGGCTTGGGCTAAATCAGCGATCAGTTGGGGGTAAAAATGGGCCCCGGCGTTGGCCATCCGGTACCAAGGCTTATTGCGCCGCTTGGAGAACCAGGGACAGATAATACCGGCTGCTGCCTTAGTGGCCTGGCCGATCCCGCTATCGTAGAGGGTGACTTGGTGGTCAGTCTGGCTGAGGTAGAAAGCGGTTACCGAACCGACAATTCCTCCACCGATGATGGCTATTTTCATTCTTAATCTTCCCCTTTCTTATCTTCGTCATTGTCTTGGTCATGTTTTGCTTGGCGGGCGGCCTTGAGCTTGGCTTCTTTCTCAGCCTTGGCCCGTTTTTTCTTTTGCGACCGGTAGGAAGCCCGGCTGATGAGTGGGGTATTGAAGAGTAAGGTTTCCCAAATTCCTGTTCGATTAGTGCTGTCTTCTTCATTTTCAAGGTCATCAGCCTCTAAGTCATGGACGTGTCCCTTAGACAGACGGACATCATCATCGCTTTCTTCTTCCTGGTCATCATCCAGCTCTTGCTTGTTCTTGCCTGGGCTCGTCAAGGCCTGGTCATAGACGAGGTAGCCACTGACAGTCAGGATAAGGAGGAAGACCAACCAAATGGGGAGCTTGATGACTAAGACTTGGTAAAGTAAGGAAAAATAAGGAACCAAGCCAATGAGGAGGAGAATGACGGTAATAATGATTAAGTAGACCCAATTATAGCCTTCATTCCAAGCGTCTCCGTAGTCACTGGACCGAGTAAATTGAAACACAAAAAAGATAAACATGATGGAGAGTAAAAGTTCCAATAAAAGGCCCAGGATACTTAGGGGCAGGGGCATATTGAAGGCCTGTCCCCAAGAATGATAGGTATTGAACCCTTGGAAAAAGATTAAGAGGGCGTAAAAGCCATAGGAAATGACTAGAAAGAGTAACAGGTACTTAGTCAGGGTGTGGGGTTGGTCATGGATAGTGACTAAGTGGTGCCTTCTGATAATCTGGCGGGCATAAGCCTCGGCGTCATTAGGAAAGAGGTATTTGGGTAAGAGATGGCGGGTTTGGGCCCCTTCCAAGCGGTCAAGGAGTTGAGTCAGGTCTTCATCAATTGTCAGTTGGGGCTCAACATGAGTGTAGAGATATGCCTGGCATTGGAAGAAGTACTGCCGCCAAGGTTGGTCGAGGTCTTTAGCTCGGTTTTGATTGCTATGGTAGACCTTTCTAGCTTGGTCTTTTTCTTTTTTTCGCGCTGCTTTTTCTTCACTGGTTTCAAACACGTGTATTACTCCTTTATTTAAAAGCATCATTATTAGCTATATTTTAAAGGAAGTCAGTCAAAATAGCTACTCCTCAACTATAGCGACGAATTTTTATATTTTCCGCCACTTCATATTTTCTATGCTATAATAATCAATAAAAATTTATAATTATTGTGTTTTCTGAAGGAAAGGAAGGATTTTTGTGAAAATTAATCATCGTTACTTAAATACAGCCCCCTCCATTATTCGCGAGTTTGCTGAAACTTTTGCCCAAATTGATGGTCTACTCCCCTTCACAATCGGGGAACCTGATCTTAACGCCCCTGAAACGGTTAAGGATGCCATCAAAAAGGCTCTAGATGAAAATAAGACTCACTATGCATCAGCTAAGGGTCTGGGAGAATTGGTCGAGGCCATCGTTGCTTATTTTAAACGAACACAAGATCTTGATTTAAAAGCTGATAATGTGATTATTACCAATGGAGTCACCGAAGCTGTAAAGATCGCTATGGATGTTTTCATTAATGAAGGCGATAAAATTATTGTTCCTTCTCCTTTCTTTGGCCTTTATGAAATGACAGCAGCGATTGCGGGGGCAGAATTGGTAACCTTAGATACCAGCCAAACCGACTTCAAGTTAACCCCTAAGGCTTTGGAACGGAGCTTGGATGCTAACCCAGAGACGCGTTTAGTCCTCCTAAACTACCCCAATAATCCGATTGGGAATACCTATACCAAGGATGAAATTCGTGAATTAGCCGAAGTGATTAAGCGCTATGATGTCTTTGTCATTAGTGATGAAATTTATTCAGACATGATCTATGACCAAGACCATTATTCCATCTACAATGAAATCCCCAACCAAACTATTTACCTCAATGGTCCTTCCAAGAGTTACGCCATGACCGGACTTCGGATTGGTTTCATCCACATGCCTGATGGCTATGTGACCCAAGGCTTGGTTTCCCACCAAACCATGGTTACCAGCGTGTCTACCCCTGATCAACATGGGGCCATAGCTGCCTATAATGACTGTGATGACTTTGTCGTGGAAGCCCGTGATAAATTTAAGAGTCGCTGCGACCTGCTCTTAGAAGAATTACCTAAGATCGGTTTAGAATTTGTTCACCCAGCTGGAGCCTTCTATATCTTTATCAAGGCACCAGAATCATATAATGGTGATGACAAACAATTTGCCCTTGACCTCGCCCATAAGGCCAAGGTAGGGGTGATTCCAGGTTTTGCCTTCGGTAATGCCGGTAAAGGCTACGTTCGTTTCTCCTACGCCTCTTCTTACGAATCCATTCAAGAAGGCCTAAAACGCCTAAAAATCTTTGTGGATCAATTGGCCTAGAACTTTTTTAGAATCTACGAAGCCATTAAAAGGCATGAAAGCATAAGCTAAAAAAGCCTTCCCGCATCAAGCGGGGAAGGCTTTTTTTACTAGAGTTAATCTAAGGCTTTTAATTTACCGGTCTTGGTCATGTCGTGGATGGCTTTTAAATCAGGTTCAAAGAGGCTGATCTTGTCATGGTTCTTCCCGTAGTAGAGTTCATTAGGGAAGTAAAGGCGCTCGTCACCCAGTTCTTGGCCGGTAAAGGCCCGGATCAGTTGGCTAGCTTCCGACAGTTCAATGATAGTTCCGTCTTTTTCCAATAATTCAATCTGGGTCCGGGGGTTCTTTTGGCTGGGATCATAGAGATCATAGGGCAGGTCATAGTTACTGTTATAGGCAGTATAGTAGTTAATGTCGTAGCCCATTTGACTGATCTTTTCTTGGAGATCTTGGGCGGTTTTTGCTTGAGTGTTGGAGTCAAAGGTAACCGACTTAAATGGCTTGCGGTTGATGAAACGCTTGGACAAGTCAACTAGGATCGGGTCATCACTCGTTAAGATCCAATGTTGGAAGTAGGTTTCCATCACGCCATCATCGACATGGAGGTAGTCAGTGAGGTCCCACTCATTTTTCAAAAAGGGTACCAAGAGTGGGGAGTGCTTGATAAAGTACTTGGGATTGTCTTGGTAGAGGTCCTTAGCCCGTTTCAAGAGGCGGTTGAGGATCATTTCCATGGCCCGAGAAACCGGGTGGAAGTAGACCTGCATATACATTTGATAACGGCTGACAATATAGTCCTCCACCGCATGCATGCCGGCATAGTCAAACATAATCCCACCCTGGTAAGGCCGCATGACCCGCAAGATCCGGTTGAGGTCAAAGGCCCCATATTCAGCCCCGGTAAAGTAGGAGTCTCTTAAGAGATAGTCCATCCGATCGGCATCGCATTGGCTCGAAATCAGTTGGACCACTTGGGGGTTGGGGTAGCTATGGTTGATGACGGCAGCCACTTTATTGGGAAAATCAGGAGAAACGGTAGTCAAGATTCGATTGACCTCCGTCTCAGGGGAGGTAATGATGGCCCGGGTGACGGCTTCATGGTCAGTACCGAAAAGTTTTTCAAAGGTGTGGGAGAAGGCGCCGTGGCCGATATCATGGAGGATAGCGGCACAAAGAACCACTAAACGTTCTTGGTCATCCCACAAGCCATCGCCTGGCTCTTGACTAGGATAGTTGCGTTGGAACTGGTTGACAATCCGGCGGGCAATTTCATACACCCCCAGGCAGTGGGCAAAGCGGGTGTGGTCAGCTCCGTGGAAGGTAAAGCTGGTCGTGCCTAATTGTTTAACCCGGCGCAGGCGTTGGAATTCCTTGGTGTTAATAAGGTCTAAAAAGATTTGGTGTTGGATATGGATATAACCATGCACCGGGTCACGGAAGACTTTTTCCCGGATCCGGCGGTTAGCTTGTTCAAAAGACATAAATAACTACCTTCCTTCTCTTAAACGTTGGTTACGTTTGATCATGCGTTGGACCTGGTCATGTAAGATCTTTTGGTCTAAAGTCGCCAAGTCAATCTCTTCAAATGAAGTCCCTAAGTCTTGGCTAATGACTCCTTCCAGGGCCTCGGTCACTTGGTCAGTGCTTTGGATTCTGGGCAGGCTGGCCTTGAGGTTGGCCATGCTGTCGGGGTTAATAATAGGGTACTTGGTTTTTGTCGCTTGGTTTTGTTTACCTAATTGGTAGAAGTTTTTCACCACTTGACCACGATAATCTTGCTGGCCATAAAGGGAAAGGTAAGTAAAGATTCCAATGGCCCCGCCAATCCGTCTTTGAGCAATGCCTGCAATTTTTTACCTGCCAAGCTGACATCAAATTTACCCGGGCAGTAGGAATCACTGACTTCCCCGGTGGTTAGTTGCAGTTGGTAGGGGGCCAGTAAGTCCTGGAGGAGTTGGACCTTGATTTGGTAAGCTTGGTCAATGCTTAGTTTATCGGGATAACTATGGGGCCCCAGGTGGAGGGTATAATTTACTACCCCAGGTTCACTAATGACCGCCAGTCCTCCGGCCGGACGTACCACCGCCTGGTAGGGGGTTTTTTCTTCGACGGCTGCTAGAGCTTGGTCCAGATAGGGCAAGCGTGTGTCTTGCATACCAAGAATCAAAGTGGGGTCGGTGGTCCAGGTGTGTAAAATCAAATCGTAGGGGAGGGCTTCCTTGTTGAGACCATTTAATAGGTAGTCGTCAACGGCAAAAGGGAGTAAGGGCGTCTCCTTGGCGTAGTGCACATTGAGACGGGCGATTCTGAGCCCAGGCCCTTGATGAAGATAATTCTTGATTAACATGCAATCCCTCCTCAATAATTTGCCTATATTATAGCATAAAGTGAATAAACAAAGCCCCTGTCAGCGACCAGTCAACCAGGAAAAAAGTTTGACTTTATTAAAAAAATTCACCTATGCTATACTCATTGAAGAGAAACAGACTGCTTTGTAACAAACAGTGAAAGAGTAAGAGGTGGACTAATGAGTAGAATGAAGGAGACCATTCATATCCGTGGCGTCAACCACATTCAGCAAGCGGGGGAAAAGCAGGAATTGGTCATCGACCAAAAAGGCACTTACTTTGCCCACCCCCATGCTTTCTTTATTGAATATGAAGAAGATTTTCAAGGAGCTAAGAGCCGGGTGCGGTTGAAGTTTGACCACAAGCAGGGCCTAACCATTAAGCGCTCAGGTCAATCTGTCCAGGCCACTATCCCCTTAGCATTGGGAAAGCGGCAGAGCTTTCTCTACCGGATCAAGGGTTTGCCTAACTTAAGCCTGGCTAGTGAACTGGACCAGATCGAGATGGAAGAATTTGAAGGAGGTGGCAGGATTAACTGTCACTACCGAATTTTCGAAGACTTGCACCAAGAATTGGGTCAATATCAATTGCAATTGAAATATACTTATGATGTAGTGTAAAATAGATAGAGTATGACAAATTTTTTAGCCTGAAAGGATGACGCTTGAGTGAACTTACAACGCCTAGACCACCAAAATAAGGAGGAGCTGTCTTTATTAGAAGTGGCTTATGAAATTTTGGCTGAGAGTAATGAAGTTTATGATTTCAATCATTTATTAGCAGCTGTGCAAGAATATCTTGACTTGACCGATGACCAAGTGGCTCAACGCATGGTCACCTTCTATACTGAATTAAATACTGATGGAAGTTTCATTTCCTTGGGAGAAAACCGCTGGGGCTTACGGGCTTGGTATCCGATTGATTCCATTAACGAAGCCATTGTTTCTTCCATGGATGATGAAGATATCAAAGAAAAACATAAGACCTCCCGTCGTAAGAAAGTCAATGTCTTTGATGAAGGCAATGAGGACATGATCGATTACAATGCCGATGACCCAGAAGATGTTGATGCGTATGAAGCAGACTTTGATGATGAGGATTACGATGAAGCAGACTATGACGATGTCGACGTGGATGACGACGATGAAGATAGTGACGAAAATGATGAATTGAAAGATTATCAATCTGACTTGGATGAGTTAGGTGATGATGAAACCGAAGATGACTTAGAAGATGGTCTGGAAGGCGACTTAACCATTCTCGATGATGAGGACTTGGAAGACGAAGAGGAAGACGACCACGATTTCTAATCATTCATCGAAAAAGCATGTGACTAAAGTTAAGAAGAGCCTGAGACAAAAGTCCCAGGCTCTTTTTAAAACACGAACTATCTATTCAAAACGTGCTCCAAAAGTCAGCCCTGACGTCCACTTCATACAGGGTGTAAGATTTGGCAATTCTTTTCAAGGATTACCGCATATTTCTTCCAGCCTTTCACATTTTGTCGTCAGCTCACACCTTATTTTCTTCACAAAGTTTTTTAGGAAGTGGATTGGGAGTTTCCCAACTGAGCTTTTAAAAAGGCTAAATTTTTTATTAAGAATTTTTTGAGGGGGTTTGTCAGGGCTTTAACTGCTTGATGATCTTGTGATCGATTTCATTAGTTGGAGCTTATTTTGATTGAGAGGGTATTAGGCTTGATATCAAGGGCTTTTAGGGAGAGAAAGGGATTGGATTTGCTTTTATTTTTACTTTTACTAAGAAAAAGATTTAAGCCAGAATAACTTAAAAGCGACAATACATCGATATAGACTGACTTGGTATTTTAGTATACAATAAATCAGTATAATTATTTTACCCCCCAATCCTCAAATCCTCACTTGTGAAAGGAATTTTATCAACGAAATGAAAAAATTTATTATCGAAGGCGGACGACCACTTAGCGGAGAAGTGTTAGTTTCTGGGGCTAAGAATAGTACAGTAGCGCTGATTCCTGCTGCTATTCTGGCAGATAGTCCTGTTGTCTTAGAGGCTGTTCCAACGATTGATGATGTTGATTCGCTGATTAGTATTTTAAGAGACTTTAATGTGAGTGCTGATTTCCAAGAGCACGTCCTACGTATTGACCCTAGCCAAATGGAAAATATTCCTATGCCTGAAGGGAAGATTCAAAGTTTACGGGCTTCCTATTACTTTATGGGGGCCTTACTGGCTAAATATGGTGAAGGCACCGTGGGCTTGCCGGGTGGTTGTTCCCTCGGTCCCCGTCCTATTGACCTCCATATTAAAGGCTTTGAAGCCCTAGGTGCTAAAATTGAAAGCGAAAATGGCGCCATCCACTTTTCCACCCCTAATGGCTTAACGGGAGCTGATATCTATTTAGATGTTGTTAGTGTCGGAGCGACTATTAATATTATGTTAGCAGCTGTCAAGGCTAAGGGGCAAACGGTGATTGATAACGCCGCCCGGGAGCCTGAAATTATTGACGTAGCCACCCTTTTAAATAAAATGGGGGCTAACATTAAAGGGGTAGGGACCTCAACCATCCGGATAGAAGGGGTTGACCACTTACACGGGGTCAGCCATGCCATTATCCCCGACCGGATTGAAGCGGGAACCTATCTCACTGCCGCTGCCCTGGTTGGCCAAGGCGTTTATGTGAAGAACGTGATCTTTGAACATATTGAAGGCCTAGTGGCTAAGATGGGCGAAATGGGCGTTAAGATGGATGTCTACGAAGATAAGATCTATGTCCATCCCCAAGCGGATGACCTGGAGATGGTCAATATTAAAACGGCTGCTTATCCCGGCTTTGCCACTGACCTCCAGCAACCGATAACCCCGCTCTTAATTACTGCCCATGGGAGTGGCGTGATCGAGGATACCATCTATCCTAAACGGGTCAACCATGTCCCTGAATTACAACGGATGGGAGCCGATATCCATGTGGTAGACGACACCATCCATATCAAGGGTCCTAAGTCCTTAACCGGTACCAAGGTCACTGCCTCTGATCTGAGGGCAGGGGCTTGTTTGATCAATGCCGGCTTGGCTGCTTCTGGACGGACCGACCTCTATGGGGCTGAACATATCTTACGGGGTTACGATAACATTTGTGAAAAATTACAGAAATTAGGAGCCAAGATCGACCTGGTTGATATTGACGACTAAGGGCCTTTACTCCTTATAAGAAAGGGTGCCTATGACTAAGAAGAAAGCAAAATTTGAAAAAGATGAGCTCTTAACCTGGGAAGATCTGGAAGGCCTCACCCTCAAGCAAATCTATGACTACGCTAAGGAATATAAGATTCCTTACTACAGTCAAATGAATAAAAAGGAACTGATTCTAGCCGTTATCCGGGCCCAAGAAAAAAGCCAGGGCTATTTTTCAGTGGAGGGCATCCTGGATATTACCGGTAATGAATTTGGCTTTTTGCGCCCGATTAACTATTCCCCCAGTCAGGAAGACATTTATATTTCTAATTCCCAAATGCGCCGCTTTGGCTTACGGAATGGGGACTTAGTCTCTGGTACCGCCCGGCCGCCCAAGAACAATGAACGCTATCTGGGCTTGATGCATGTCTATGGGGTCAACGGCAAGGATCCTGAAGAAGCTAAACAGCGCTCGCACTTCCCCGCCCTAACGCCTATCTATCCTGACCAGGCCCTGCGCTTAGAATCGGCGCCTAACCGCCTATCGACCCGGATGATTGACCTCATTGCTCCGGTCGGCTTTGGCCAACGGGGCTTGATTGCGGCCCCTCCCAAGGCAGGGAAGACCGTCTTACTTAAAGAAATAGCCAATGGTATCAGCGAAAACTACCCGGAGGCAGAATTGATTATTCTCTTAATCGATGAGCGTCCTGAAGAAGTGACTGACCTCGAGCGCAGTGTCCAAGGGGAAGTGGTCAGCTCGACCTTCGACCAAAAACCTGATAACCATGTCCGGGTGGCTGAATTGGTCTTGGAACGGGCCCGACGTTTGGTCGAAGATAAGCGGGATGTCATCGTCTTGATGGATTCCATCACCCGTCTGGCCCGGGCCTATAACTTGATTGAGCCACCTTCCGGTCGGACCCTATCCGGAGGTTTGGACCCGGCTGCCTTATACGGTCCCAAGCGCTTCTTCGGGTCTGCCAGAAATATTGAAGATGGCGGATCTTTGACCATCCTAGCGACGGCTTTAACTGATACCGGTTCACGGATGGATGACATGATTTATGAAGAGTTCAAGGGCACTGGCAATATGGAATTACACCTGTCCCGGCAACTGGCCGAGCGGCGGATTTTCCCAGCTATTGATATTAAGAAGTCAGGCACCCGCAAGGAAGAACTGCTCTTAAGTACCCAAGCCCTAGAAGCCCTCTGGCAACTCCGCCAAGGCATGCAGGGGAATAGCCAAGAGTATACTGAGTCCTTCATCCATGAGTTATCGCAAACCAAGACTAACCAACAATTTATCGAACGCTTGGCTTCTTTTGGTCAAGCTTTGAAAGAAAATAAAAAAGTCTTGAAATCAAAAAAACTCTGTGATAGTATATTGCTGTTATGTAAAAATAATCTCTAAATTGAAAAAGATTTAGGGCGCAAAGGAGAGTAGACGACTAATGAAACAAAATATCCATCCAGATTACCATCCAGTCGTTTTTATGGACACAAGTACAGGTTTTAAATTCCTATCTGGTTCCACAAAAACTTCTGATGAAACCGTTGAATGGGAAGACGGCAACACTTATCCATTGATTCGTGTGGAAATTTCTTCCGACTCCCACCCATTCTATACCGGACGTCAAAAATTCACCCAAGCCGATGGACGTGTGGACCGTTTCAACAAGAAATACGGTTTTGCCGACGCCAACGCCAAGAAAGACTAATAAGATTACAAGAAGGAGCTTGCCATTCATGCCAAGCTCTTTTTTTATGTCTGGTGACTTCCACTTATGAATTCTTAAGGATTTACTTAAACTTTTCTATAAAAGTCTTTACTTCACCTTCCTGACTTGTTTTTTATAATAAGTGGGTAATAATTAGAACGATTTCGTTATGAAGAATAAAGGAGTTATTATGAAGAAGATTAACTGGAGTCGCATATTGGGAATTCTCCTGATTCTTGTAGGAATCGGCTTTATTATTTACCAATATGTTCCCGCTGTGCAAGTGTATATTAACCAAAAAACTTATGCCCTAAGCAATGTCGACCGTGACCAAGTCCTCAAGAACCAGGAAGATAACTCAGGGAACTACGATCCTAACCAAGTGACTATGGTAACCCCTGAAATGGTCCGTGCCGCCCGGAAACGAATCCGTGAAGGCAGTGATGAACTCAATGTGATCGGAGCCTTGGCTATGCCCAAACAAAATATTTCGATTTCGGTGATGAATGGTTTAAGCGAGAGTGTCCTTTTAAGTGGAGCAGGGACCTTTTACCCCAACCAAGAGATGGGGGTCAATAATTATCCCTTGGCCAGCCATAATATGGATGCCATTGCGCCAGGCTTGTTGCTCTCCCCTATGGTGGAAAATACTTCTTTAGGGGATAAAATTTACTTGACTGATATGAAGAACATTTATGAGTATGAAACCTTCTATGCCCAAAAAACTGATCCTAGCCGGGTAGACATGGTGACGCTTGAATCCAAGGAGCCAATAGTGACCCTGGTGACTTGTGAAGAATCCACTTCTGCCGCCATGCGTTATATCGTCCAAGGAAAGCTGGTTAAACAATGGCCTTTTGAGAAGGCACCTAAAGAAGTTATCGAATACTTCAGCTAAGCAGCGATTTTTTAGGAATTTACCCCCCAACATAAAAAACTGCCTCCTGTCTATTTGACAGGGGCAGTTTTTTGATTGTCGCGATTACATAAATAAACTTCTAATTAATAATCCGATAATTAAACCCACCACAAAGATTAAAACATAGCGCAGGGTATTGTTATTGTTCTCTTTCATAAGTTTTCCTCCTATTAATGAATGGCTTTTTATTACATAATTGTTACATCCTTACCCTAACAAAAAAACAGCGCTTTCAAAGAATTTTACTCATTGAGTATTCACTTCTTCCGGCGAGTCAATAAATGAGCCTAAGCCTGACTAATCTGGACTAGCGGATGAAACTTGGCATTAAACACAAGCAAAAAACACCTTAAGAGGGCTTGATTGAAGCAGTCTTCTTAAGGTGTTTTGCCGTCTGACTCGAGCGATTGTTGGTGATTTATTTCTTTTTCAAGTCTTTGAGGTAGGCCTGGGCTAGGTCACGGTAGGTGCCTTCTGGATGCTGGCTAAAGTAAGTAACCCATTTTAAAAACCAGGTCTGGTTGGGATGGCCCTGGTAGCGTTGGAGGAGTCGGTCTAAGTCAGCCGCACTATCGACGTGGAGAAAGGCGGCGTTAGCCCGGTGGTAGCTATCGATCGGGGGAGCGGGTAGGGGAAAGTGCCGTCTTTGTCCTAGACCAAGAAAAGTCTCAAAGTCCTGGGCCAGTAAGAGTTTTTGCCCTGTGGCAAAATGTTGATAGTAAACTTTTGCTTCACACCGGCTTCCCCTTAAGTCATCGGGAAAGGCCAAGTAAGCCACGGCGGCCTGGTCTTCATAGAAGATAATGTCATGGGCGCCTAATTCCTGGGAAAATTGGAAACTCTCTTGGTCCAAGAGATTGGGAACCAGGTAGGGGCGGTTGACGGGCCTGGGGTAGAGACCGGCCATATAGGGAATGTAGACGGCATCCAGGGCATCGGGGCTGGGTTTAGGGCTTTTGAAATAGCCCTTAGAGCTGTAGCCACCATTAACTTGGTTGACTAAATTGTGGTAGGCGATAGGGAGGTCATGGACCATGATCGCTCCTTTGATGGGTGTTTGAGAGAGATAAGTATAGTAATGTTTTTGGAAGGGGAGGGCGAGCAAGTGAATATTATGAGCGCCTTTCATAAAAAGATGTGTCACTCCTGTCTAAAGTTTGGTATCATTATATGGTACTGTGAGGAGGGAGCTGGTGGTTATGAATTATATTTATATTTTGCTTGATCCAACAAGTAATCATGTAACCAGTCGTGGTCTGGGGGTTTTGCACCTGAAAAAGGCCATGAAGAAGTTGCCCCGTAATTTAGTGCTCCTGTCTAGCCCTAAAGATATGGGCTCCTTTGATGATTATACACGTTTTGAACTGATTCGCGGAGAAAAAAGCGTTTCTGATTTCTTGATTGAACAGGAAAGCGTGGCTCATCCCCATGTCAAATGGATTGATTATGATTCTCAGGAGTTATTGCATCAGTTAGATCCCGGTGAAATTGCCGAAATGCTCTATTTGAGCCATGCCAACCGGCACTGGCATTCACCCTTCTTCTACAAATTGCAGAATAATTATGTCTGCCTACCCATGGAAAATTATCTGGTAAAGGTTTATTATCGCTATATCAATGAATTTTTCTATCAATTGGCACTTAGAATTAAAGGCTGTGTGGAAGATAGCGGGGTAGGTAAGCGGCCACTGTTTTTCTTATCCAGCTCTTTAAGCACTAAGGAAATCCCCCTCCCCTCACTGGAAATAATAGAAGAATTACGACCCTTGCTTTATGAAGGGGCGATTTTTGATTTTTCTAAGGTGGATTGGGCCCGGCAAAGTGACCTAGTTATTCCGATTTATTTGGCAGAGGACCAAGTGGATGAAACCATCAATCGACTATCAGAGGCCAAGTTATTAGCCAAGCTGACCTATGATTCAGCTAAGGGTTGGTCGATTAAAGAACTTTCGAACGAAATATTTGGAGGCTAATTATGAAGATTGTCTTACTATACGGAGGACAAAGTGCTGAGCATGATATTTCTATTATGACGGCGCAATCAATTATTAAGCATATTAATTATCAAAAGCATACTTTGTTGCCTGTCTATATTAGTCAGGCCAACCAATGGATTAAGGGGCCAGCGATTGACCGAGCTCCAGAAGCGGACCTTCCGCTCCGTTTTAATCCTGAATTGGACGCTAATGATCCTGAACACGGCGACTTAGTCAGTCCTTGTCAGGTCTTTAATGGGGAAGAAGTTATTGCCTTCCCAGCCTTACACGGTCCCCACGGGGAAGATGGCAAGATTCAAGGTCTATTTGAAAGCTTGAATGTGCCTTATGTGGGCGCGGGCGTTCTATCTAGTGCAGCGGGTATGGATAAAATTATCTCTAAGCAACTCTTCCAACAAGCCCAAATTCCCCAAGTGCCTTTCACAGCCCTAACCCATTATGAATGGGACCAAGAACGGGCCAAAAGCCTCACTCGAATTGAAGGGGAATTGGTTTATCCGATCTTTGTTAAACCCGCTAACCTAGGGTCTAGTGTGGGGATTTCCTGTGCCAATGACCGGGAGGAATTAATCCAAGCCATTGAGTTGGCCTTTAATTATGACCGCCGGGTAATTGTAGAACAAGGGGTAGAAGCCCGTGAGGTAGAAGTGGCCGTGCTCGGTAATGATGCCATTGAAACCTCAGTGGCCGGTGAAGTGGTCAAGTCTAAGAGTTTCTATAACTACGAGGAAAAATACATCAATAATACCGTAGAATTAGCCATTCCTGCCGACCTGCCTGGTGAGATTATGGATAAGATCCGCGCTTATGCCGCTAAGGCCTATGCTGCTATCGATTCTAGTGGCTTAACCCGGGTGGACTTCTTTGTCACTCATAATATGGATATCTACATCAATGAAGTCAACACCATGCCTGGCTTTACCCAATGGTCCATGTATCCATCCTTATGGGAAGCCACTGGTATTCCTTATGACCAATTGCTGGAAAGATTAATCCAATTAGGCTTAGAACGTTTTGAAACTTATAAAGGATTGAAAAATGAGCAGTGATCAGATGAAAGCATTAGCCATCAATGAGATTGTCAAAGCCGTGGGGGCAGTAGACTATGATTCCACAGCTGCCCATAACTTGATTACGTCGGTAGCCTTTAATTCTAAGGAAATTAAGCCAGGGGGCTTGTTTATCCCCCTCAAAGCTGCCCGGGATGGTCACGATTTTATCCAAGATGCCATCGACCATGGGGCCCAAGCCACCTTGTGGGCTAATGACCCCGCCGATGCGCCTAGTGAGATCCCGGTTATCCAGGTGGAAGACACCTTCACCGCCTTTGTTGACCTGGCCAAATATTATTTAGGTCTCATTGGACCTAAGGTGATTGCTGTTACCGGTTCCGCTGGCAAGACCACGACCAAGGATATGACCGCGGCCACCCTATCAACCACCTTCAATGTCTATAAGACCCAGGGCAATTATAATAACCAACTCGGCGTTCCCTTTACTATCCTCTCCATGCCGGAAGATACTGAAGTCCTGGTAGTCGAAATGGGAATGTCAGGACCTGGGGAAATTCGCTTCCTGGCCCAACTCTGTCCCATGGACGTTGCGGTGATTACTATGATCGGGGAGAGCCATATTGAATTCCTCGGCTCGCGAGAAAATATTGCCAAGGCCAAGCTAGAAATCCTAGAAGGCTTAAAGGAAGACGGCACCTTCATTTACCCAGGCGACGAGCCCTTGGTTGACCAAGCGGTGGTCGACATGCCGGAAATCAAAAAGATCCGGGTAGGACTGGATGACTCTGAGGATGTCTATGCCGAAAATATTGTCAATGAGCGCGAGCATACCCATTTTTATACCAACTTGTCGCCTAATGTGGAATTATCCATTCCTGTGAGTGGCGACTATAATGTGAAGAATGCTCTGATGGCCTGTGCGGTCGCCTATAGCCAAGGCTTAGCGGTGGAACAAATTAAAACGCCCCTGAGTCAATTTAAGCTAACGGCCAACCGTAGTGAGTGGTTGATGGGTAAGGATGACATCCAAATTCTCAACGATACCTATAACGCCAACCCCAGTGCTATGCGGGCAGTTATCCGTAATTTCTCACAATTAGAACGTCCCGCTGTCACCAGCCATAAGGTATTGGTCTTAGGGGATATGTTAGAATTAGGCAAGTACAGCGCCAGCATGCATGCCAGCATTGCTGAGGAGATTGATAGCCCGCATATTGACGGAGTCTATCTCTATGGTAAAGAAATGCAAGCTTTGGCGAGAGCCCTCCAGGAAAAGGGCTATCCCGAAGATAAAATTCATTACTATCCTGAAGATAAGGCCGCTTTAATTAAGGATTTATTAGACCAAGTCCAATCACAAGACCAAATCCTGGTCAAAGCCAGTCACGGTATGGGACTGGCTGAAGTCGTTGCTGCGCTCAAGTCTTAAGGCTGAAAAACACTTTAGCCAGCAATTTTATGCAATTCGTGCTATACTAGAACAAGTGAATACACCAAGAACATAAGAGCTCGCCTTATGCAGGCGACTCTTTTTTAATAATAAGGAGGAATCTCTTCGTTAATGAAATTTGAAGAATTGAATTTAGATCCTAGACTGCTCCAAGCGGTCAAGAATATGGGCTTTGAAGAAACCACCCCCATCCAAGCACAAACCATTCCCTACGCCTTAGAAGGACGGGATGTTTTAGGTCAGGCTCAAACCGGTACCGGAAAAACCGCTGCTTTTGGCCTACCCCTCTTAGAAAAAATCGACCACCATACCGAACATATCCAAGCCTTAGTGATCGCGCCAACCCGGGAATTAGCCATCCAAAATGGCCAAGAACTTTACCGCCTGGGTAAGGAAAAGGGCGTCCGCACGGTCAATGTTTACGGTGGGGCTAATATCCGCCGGCAAATTCATCAAATTAAAAAAGGCGCTCCCGTCGTTGTGGGAACACCCGGCCGGTTAATCGATTTAATGAAACGCAAGGTCTTAAACTTAAACTTTATCGAAACCTTGGTCCTAGATGAAGCCGATGAAATGCTTAACATGGGCTTTATCGAAGACATTGAAACCATTATTCGTGCCACTCCGTCTAACCGGCAAACCTTGCTCTTTTCGGCCACCATGCCCAAGGAAATCCAACGCATTGGTGAACACTTCATGCAAGACCCGGTAACGGTCAAAATCGAAGCTAAGGAAATGACCGCAGATACCATCGATCAATACTTTACCAAGTGCCATGACCGGGAAAAATTTGATCTTTTAACCCGCTTTATTGATGTCAGCCATGCCAAACTGGCTATTGTTTTTGCCCGGACCAAACGCCGGGTGGATGAAGTTAGCCGGGGACTGATTGAACGGGGCTACCAGGCTGAAGGCATCCATGGGGACTTATCCCAGGAAAAACGGTCTAGCATTATGAAGGACTTTAAAGACGGTCGTTTGGAAATTTTAGTGGCTACTGATGTGGCGGCTCGTGGTTTAGACATCAGTAATGTGACCCATGTCTATAACTATGATATCCCCCAAGACCCTGAAAGCTATGTCCACCGGATCGGCCGGACCGGACGGGCAGGTAAGGGCGGCATGTCCATTACTTTCGTCTCAAATCATGAAATGGGTTACCTGCGTACGATTGAAAACCTAACCCATAAAAAAATGTCTCCCCTCCGTCCACCAACGGAAGAAGAAGCTTTCACGGGTCAAATCAAGCAATCTTTAGCTGCGGTTGAGGAACTCTTAGAAGAAGACCGTGATGACCAATACGAAGAAGTGGTGAACTACCTCAGCGAAAACTATACCGCTGAACAATTAGCCTTGGCCGTGGTTCGCTCACAAATGAAGGATAAAAATGATGTCAAGGTGTCCATCACTCCTGAACGGCCTTTAGGGCGGAAACGTTCCGACAAAAGCCGGGGCAAGTCCCACTCTAAGAACCGAGGCCAGCATAAGGGGAGAAATCACCACTCTAAGCCAAGACCTAAAAATAATAAGGGCCAAGGCAAGTCTAAGCACACCGGCAACAAAAAACGCAGCCAGGCTAAGAAACACAATAAGCCGGCTAAAAACCAATCCAATAAGCAATCATTTACCATTCATTAAAGGATAGCGGACCATGATTAAAGGAATTGGTACCGACTTAGTTGACATCAAACGAATTGAAAAAGCGCAAAAACAGCGCCCCGATTTTGCCAATCGGGTATTAACAGCAAGTGAACGAGAGGCCATGGAAGCTAACAGCAGCTGGAAGCGCCAAATGGAATTTCTTTCGGGACGCTGGGCGGCTAAAGAGGCCTTTGCCAAGGCCTTGGGGACCGGCATTGGCCTATCCCTATCCTTCCAGGACCTGGAAATATTAAATGACCAAAAGGGCCGCCCCCACCTGAACACCGCCGCCTATTCGGGCAAGATTTTTCTTTCGATCACCCATACCGATGACTATGCCCAAGCCTTTGTGGTCTTAGAAGAATAAAGAAACTGCAGTCTCTGGCAGGATTTTGCCAGTGGGCTGCAGTTTTTTGTTAGTAAATTTATTTTTTTATTTCTTTAATTATAAGCCAATCTGTGCTAATTTTACTAGGGAGGAGGAAGGTCATGAATATTTTTATTTTACTCTTTATCTTTGGCATTAATTTAATTTATATTATGCTTAACACCATCCGCACCTTACTGGCTATGCGGGGCTACCGGTCCATTGCGCCTTTTATCGCCATGATTGAGGTGACTATCTATACCATCGGGCTTTCTGTGGTGATGAAATACCTGGATAGCCCGATCTACCTGGTGGTTTATGCCCTAGGTTACGGGATTGGGATCTACCTGGGCATCCTCTTAGAAGATAAGATTGCCCTGGGACATGCAGTGATTCAGATTTTTACCCAGTCGACCGATAATCATTTGGCCCAAAGCTTGCGCCAACAAGGTTATGGGGTGACGGTGCAGACTGGGTACGGCCGGGATGGCGACCGCTTAATCATGACGGTCTTAACTCCGTGGTCCAGAGAACAGCAAGTCTGCCGGACCATTGAAACCATTGATCCCAAGGTCTTCTATATCTCTTATGATGCCAAATATATCCACGGTGGTTTTTGGACCAAGCGTTTGCGGCCCAGTCTTCCCCATCCTAGAAAACCCATGAGGAAAAAAGTAAAAGGCAGGGGGAGGATGAAAGCAAGGACAAGGAAGACTAAGCAATCAAAACCACTTGCTAAGAATTTTCCTCGGACGAGGCCCGTGCTTGTGTGGGATTGGAAGAATAAAATAGTGAGCCTGGGATAACAGTCCCAGGTTCTTTTTAAAACACGAACCATTCGCTTGTTTCTGACTTGTGAAATCACTCCAAGTCTGCCAAATTGAACCCAACTACGAACGATGTGCGATAGTTTTGCAACTATCTACCATAGGTCGCTCCACTTGCTATAGCTGTTCGAAGCGAAGAGCGAGTTACAGATATAGTATGCGAAGCGGTTCAGGCCTCTTTTGACTTTTGTCACACTCTCCTTATATCTTAGTGACCCCTAGAGTCAAACTTGAAAAAAGTTAAACGACTCTAGGGGTTTTCCTGTTTTCTTATCGCAATTGACAAGAAGGAAGACTCTGTATATAATCATTAAATTAATTTAAAAGTAATCAAAAATTCAGGCTCAGTGATGATTAGAAATCGATGATTAGTGGTCCAGGAAAGTGGTCTCTGGTCACTTTATTGAAACAAGCGAAAAGAGGGAATTGCTTATGGGAGGGAATAAAAAGTTACCTTTAAGACAGGGTCTGCCTTTACTGGCAAATTACGGGGTCTCCTTAATTGGTGATACCCTTTACTTATTTGCTATCAATTGGTTCCTCGTTTCTCAAACTCAAAATACGGCATTATTAGGAAAAATAAATAGTATCAGCACTTCAATTTTATTGTTTTCCAATCTTCTAGTCGGCCCGCTTGTTGATCAACTGAATCGAAAAAAATTATTAATCTTTTCAGACTTAATGAGCTTTATAGCTTGCTTAGTCTGCTCTGTATTATATAAAGATTATCTTGCTGATCAATTGATATTAATTCTTACCAGTGTGATCTTGAGCCTTGCTTTGGCCATCAATTCCCCAGCCGCCAAGGCGATTGTCCCTCATGTGGTCTTAGGGGAGGATATTGAACGTTTTAATTCTATCCAAAATACCCTATCAAGTATTATTAAGATAGGAGCTCCGATTATCGGTTCGCTAATTCTCTCTATTAATAACAATTTTAATTTCTTCATCCTGATAAACTCCTTATCCTTTTTATTATCAGTACTAATCATTGCTTCTGTGCCTTACCATGAAAACAATCACTTACCTGCTAGTCAGTCCTTTCAATTTCATGCGCATTTTGTCTCTGGTTTGAAGTATGTATGCAGGATGAGAGCGATTTTAGGAGTCATGGTCTTCATTTCCTTATTAAATTTTATAATGACTTCTTATGACTTAGTTATTCCCTATGCCATCAATGTCTTATTAAAGGGGTCTGACAAGATATATAGCCTAGTCCTTAGTACAGAAGCTCTGGGCGGTATTCTTGGAGGGGTGATATTAACCTGTTATGGGAGTGGTCAATCGGAAGAAAGTTTTATCCAAGATCTTAAGTATCTAGCAGTCGTCTTGTTAATGGCGGGATTTTTTCATCATATTTTCTTTATTTCCCTATGTGCCTTTGTTAATGGCTTTTACCTGGTTCAAATTAACGCCAAGGTGTTCACGATTATACAAAAGCATAGCGACCAGGATTTTTTAGGTCGGGTATTTTCATTGCTCTTTGTTTTCAGCTCCTTGTTTTCACCTTTAGCTAATGTTGTATTTGGCAAGATCATTCCCCTAATCCAATGGCAGAGCTTTACTTTAGCTGGGCTAGGGGTAGTTGCTGTTTCCTATAGCATCAAGAAGTTCTTTTTTGAGGGAGAGTAAAGCCTTCTTTAAGGGAAAATAATTGTGGTACAATGGGGTGTGCGTTGTTCGAAACCATCCAACGTAAAAAAACTAGGAGGAAAAATACTATGCAAGAGAACAAAACCCGGCCCTTAGTGATTAATGCCCTAGTGGCGGCGATTTATGTGGTGATCTATTTTATCGCCCCTCAAATCGCCTATGGACCGATTCAATTTCGCCTATCTGAAGGGCTGAACCATTTGAACGCCTTTGACCGCCGCTATAAATGGGGTGTGGTGGCAGGGGTCTTCATTGCCAATTTCTATGGTTTTGCCAATGGTTTAGGTTGGTATGACCTGGTCTTTGGGACCTTCCATACGGTGATTAGTTTCTTGATCTGTGATTGGATCTACCCTAAGCTTCCTTCCATCAAGGCCCGCTTAGGTGCAACGACAGTGATTTTCTCATTGATGATTTTCATTGTGGCTTTTGAACTGAATCTAGCCTTCCAATTACCTTTCTGGTACACCTACTTCACCTTAGTGGTTAGTGAGCTGATTGTCTTAGCTCTCACGGCACCACTTATGTACTGGATCGACCGTCAAGTGCATTTTAAGGAAAAAATGGCTTAATAAGATTTCATATAGAATTTGTATTCGAAGCTAGGCTTTGTCCTAGCTTTTTTTAATCCAAGGCTTTAAATAGTATGTATTCGTAAAATAGATAAAAGCAGAATAGAGAGAAAAAGACTGCCTGTCGAAGTCTTTGCCTAAAAAAGGAAATATTTAAAAAAATATTGGGAAAAGACTTGCTCATTACCCAGCGTCATAAGCTAATCTACAGGCAGAAAGGAGGAAAAGCAATGCTTAATGATGAGAAGAAAGGAAGTGAACCTGTGGCAACTTATACAAGTGGTGAATTGGCTAAATTAGCGGGGGTGACTGTGAGAACGGTTCAGTACTACCACAAACGCGGTCTGGTTTTTCCAACCAGTATTTCTGAAGGGGGTCGGCGTTTATATTCCGAAGGCGACCTCAATCAAATGAAGACGATCTGTTTTTTGAAGGACCTGGGCTTCTCCCTAGACGATATCAAACAGGTCTTAGATGAGGACAATGCCCGGGACTTGATTGATTTATTAATCGACCAACAGATCCAAGCCTTGGAGCTTAAGCGCCAGCAAGAAGAAGTTCAGCTCGACCGACTTAGAGCCCTGCAAAAAAGCCTCAATTCATTTACTGACCTTTCCGCCACCGGTTTATCGAGCATTGCCAAAATGATGAATAAACGCAAACATGTTCAACAATTACATCTCTTTATCCTTTTAACGGCTCTGCCGATTAGTCTCTTAGCAGGTTTGGCGATTGTCTTACTCCTGACCCAGGGGAACTTTGTCTGGTTGGCCCTCTATATCATCCTGGCTATCCCTTATGGGCTTGGCATTAGTCGTTATTATTTCAAACAAGTGGCCTATATTTGTCCGGAATGCCATGATGACTTTCAACCGGACTTGAAGGCAGCCATCTTTGCTAAACATACCCCCTATACTCGGAAACTAACCTGTCCGCATTGCCACTACCATGGCTACTGCGTGGAAACTCTCGCTCAGAAAGAAGGAGACCATCATGAATAATGTGAGTGAATATTTACCCTTTTTAATTCCCGTTATCATCTTACAAGTTGCTTTGTTAGTTTACACCCTCCACCATATCCTCACCCATAAGACCTATAAAAGAGGGGGGCGGACTTTCTGGTTGGTCGTGGTAGTCGTCTTTATGCAATTTGTTGGTCCGATCCTCTATCTACTCTTTGGTAAGGAGGAGGACTGATGGCAATTTTGACCTTGGATCATGTCTCGAAAAAATTCGGTAGTCATACAATTCTCAATGATTTAAGCTTGTCGATACCCCAAGGCAGTGTCTTTGGCTTCATTGGAAGAAACGGGGCGGGTAAGACCACCACTATGAAACTTATCCTGGGGCTTATCTCTGCCGACCAGGGGCAAATTTTTGTTAAAGGCGAGCGGGTCAGCTATGGCCAGACCCAAACCAACCGCTATATTGGCTACCTGCCTGATGTGCCGGCCTTCTATCCTTTTATGACCGGAGAAGAATACCTGCGCTTTTTAGGGCAAATTGCTGGTATGTCGGTGAGGGATGCCAAGAAACGAAGCCAAGAACTCCTAGACCTGGTGGGTTTAAGTCAGGACAAGCAACGGATCAAAGGCTATTCGCGGGGAATGAAGCAGCGCTTAGGGATCGCCCAAGCCCTCATGGGACGGCCACAATTGTTAATTTGTGACGAACCTACTTCGGCCTTAGATCCCTTGGGACGGCGGGATATTCTAGCGATTTTGTCTAATATTCGCCAGGAAACCACGGTGCTTTTTTCCACCCATATCTTGTCAGACGTTGAAAAGGTCTGTAGCCATGTGGCCCTCTTAAACCAAGGGCAGATTGCCCTAGCCGGCCCCTTGGAAACCTTGACCCATCAGGTGGGTGGACCCAGCTACCAAGTCGAGCTGGAGCAGGTAGAAGACCGATTAAGCTTTCAGGCAGCCTTTCCCAAGAGCCAACTCGACCAGGCAGGTAAGTTACGCTTTTCTAGCCAAGATTATCCTTTGAAAGTAGTCTTAGCCTGGTTGGCTGACCAAGACTTAGCCCTCCGGCAAGTTGAGCGGGTAGAGACGTCTTTAGATGATTTATTTCAAGAGGTGGTTCGATGAAGACATTAATGACTTTACTGAAGAAGGAGTTTTTAGCCCAGTGGCGGGGTGGGCAGCTCTTTATTTTAGTCCTGGTATTCTTTGTGATTGGCTTAATGAATACCGCCTTGGCCTTGGCCACCCCTTGGATGCTTGAGCAAATTGCTAGCCAAGATAACGGCCTAGCCATCCAGGTTCAAGTGGTGGAAGTGACGGCGACCATGGCTTGGGAGCAGTTCTTTAAAAACCTCCCCCTATCCATGCTCTGCTTTGTCTTTTTGGAGAGTCAACTCTTAACTAAGGAATACCAGACCGGGACCTTGATTCTGGTCTTGACCAAGGGTTTGAAACGGAGCCAATTCCTTCTCGCCAAATTTATTTTCCTGGTCACGCTTTGGACCGGGGCCTACAGTGTTTGCTGGCTAACCACCTTAACTTATACCCAGTATTATTTGGGCAGTGTTAACCAGGACGATTTAACCCTTGCCCTCTTAGCCTGGTATGGTTTTGGACTCTTAGTTGTCAGTCTCCTCCTCGTATCTTCCACCCTGGCGACTTCCTCTAGTGGGGTCCTAGTAACCTTGTTTGCCAGTCTCTTAGTCTTCTATGTGCTGAGTGTCTTCCCACAAAGTAAGGATTATTCTCCGATCCTCTTAACGGAAGGGAAGGCCTTATTGGGAGTAGGTTTGGATTTTGAAGACTGCCGTCAAGCGATCTATATTACGGGAGGGCTGATCCTGGGCAGTCTCTGTCTCAGTTTCCCCCTCTTTAATCGCCGGCAATTGTAGCCAATCCTGTCTAGTGGTCCATTTAATTAGAAAGTGCTTTGAGAGTGTGACAAAAGTCAAAAGAGCCCTGAACCGCTTCGCATACTATATCTGTAACTCGCTTGCGCTTCGAACAGCTATAGCAACTGGAACAAACTATGGTAGATAGTTGCAGAACTATCGCACATAGTTCGTAGTTGGGTTCGACTTGGCAGACTTGGACTGATTTCACAAGTCAGAAACAAGCGAATGCTTCGCTTTTATTCTGACTTGCTCCAATCATCCAAGTCTAGTTGCCAAGTCTCACACCCTGTGTGAAGTGGACGTCAGGGCTGACTTTTGGAGCACGTTTTGAATAGATAGTTCGTGTTTTAAAAAGAGCCTGGGAATTTTGTCCCAGGCTCTTTTTTATAGAAAGGTAAAATGAATCAAGGAAGGCTAGGTTTTCCCTTAAAGAATGCTTGGAGCAAAGTATAGACGGGCGAAAAAAATTATAATATACTAGACTAATATAAAGACATTTTTGAAGCAATGAAGGAGAAATGATATATGGAAGATCCGGGGGCCTCTTCGATCCTAGGACAAATAATTTTAATACTGGTATTAACCTTAATTAATGCTTTCTTAGCTGGGGCAGAAATGGCCTTTGTTTCTGTTAACCAAGGGAAGATCAACCAATTGGCTGAGGAAGGTGACCGCCGCGCTGTAAAAGTGGTCCAATTACTGGATAAGTCGGATGACTTTCTGTCTACCATTCAGGTAGGAATCACCTTTGCTGGATTCTTATCCTCGGCATCGGCTGCCAATACCTTTGTAGGCTACATCTTGCCTTATTTGGCTAATATACCCGCTGCCGAAATTCTAGCTACAGCGATTGTTACGGTGATTTTGTCTTATATCTCCCTTGTCTTTGGGGAGCTCTTTCCTAAGCAAGTCGCCATCCAAATACCAGAGAAGTACTGCCTATTTTCGGCAGGAACGATATCATTCTTAAATAAAGTGTTTACACCTTTCGTCTGGTTATTAACCGCCTCGACTGACGTCTTAAAGGCTATCGCACCGATCGACTTTACCCAAAGAGAAGAACGCTTGACTCGTTCTGAAATGCGTAAGTTAATTGAGAGTGGCCGCAATGACGGGATTATTGATATGGATGAATTTCGGATGATGCAAGGGGTGCTCTCCTTGGATTCCAAGCTAGCTAAGGGCGTTATGGTGCCACGGACAGATACCTTTATGCTGGATATTGAAGATGACCGCGAGGAGAACTTGCAGCTCATTCTTCAGTCCCAATATTCCAGGATTCCGGTTTACCGGGATGACAAGGACGATATTCTCGGTATTGTCCATGCCAAGGACGTTTTACGGGAAGCTAACCGGGTAGGCTTTGAAAATATTCAAATGGAAAACATCATGCGCGAGCCTTACTTTGCACCGGAAACGGTCTTTATCGATGATTTGCTTTTAGAGTTTAAGCGTAACCACCTCCACATGGCCATCTTAAAAGATGAATACGGGGGAGTGGTCGGTTTAGTGACCTTGGAAGACTTGATTGAAGTGATTGTCGGGGACATAGAAGATGAGTACGATGAAATGTCCTTTAAATATAAGAAGGTTAGTGATGATACCTATATCATTGACGGAAGTATGCCGATTGATAAGTTTAATCAGCTGTTCAATGCCCATATCTATTCGGGCGACTCCGATACCATGGCCGGTATTATTATTGAACACTTGGGCCGCTTTCCCCAAGATACCATTAATGAAAGCATCCAAGTCGATGATTATCTCTTCACCACGACTGATGTAGATGATGGACGGATTCGTAAAATCAGAGTCCACTACCAACCTCGTGAAGATGACGACAACGAATAAGAAAAAGCCTAAGTTGACCTTGAGCGCTTAAATACGCAGGCCACTTAGGCTTTTTTCTATTGAAGGGATGAATTGTCTTGGGCTTTCTTCATAAAGCTTTCCTTATTAACTTTCACGCGGCGGTGGTCTAAACGACCAATTAATTGGTCTTGGCAATAGGCTTGCATTTGGAAATGATAATGACGATCATCGTGGTCAACCAATTCACAATGAATACGAATTTCTTCATTCAAGAGACTAGGAGCCAAATGTTCTAACTGAGCATAGGTTCCCACGGTCGTTTCTTCTTCCTCTAAGTGGTCTTTCAAAAATCGCACTGCTGCATTTTCGAAATAACCTAAGAGCCAGGGACTGGAAAGCACTTCTAAACTTCCTGAGCCAACTTGGTTAGCCAATTGGTGGGGTAAAACAGTAAAATAGGTATCCATAGTAATCCTCCTTGGGCGCATTATAAAAATTTAAATTAATTATACCATAGCTGTTGACAATGTCTAAATAAGCTGGTAATCTATTAGAGTTGCTTGAGAGCGAATAGCTCCCCAGCAAAAAAATATTTCAGAAAGTTATTGACAAAATCTTCTGAATGATTATATAATATAGTTCCTGGCTGAGAGCGTAGCCAACAAAAGTTTCGAAATAAAAAAACTTTTCGAAAAGTTGTTGACAAGCGTTTGGAAGCTATGGTATACTAATTAAGTCGCTGTCACAAAGACGGCAAGATTTAGACCTTTGAAAACTGAACAAAGAAGACGAACCAAATGTGTAGGGCATCAACACTTTGTTGATGAACCAACAATTCAAACAATAAGTCTAGACCAGACTATAACTAGTCAGCAAACAAATGAGCTATTCAACGCTCATGATTCTTTCATGAGAGTTTGATCCTGGCTCAGGACGAACGCTGGCGGCGTGCCTAATACATGCAAGTCGAGCGAACCGACGAAGTGCTTGCACTTCTGACGTTAGCGGCGGACGGGTGAGTAACACGTAAGGAACCTACCGATAAGCGGGGGACAACATCCGGAAACGGGTGCTAATACCGCATAGGAAACACCACCTCATGGTGGTGTTTGGAAAGACGGCTTTGCTGTCACTTATCGATGGCCTTGCGGTGCATTAGCTCGTTGGTGGGGTAACGGCCTACCAAGGCAATGATGCATAGCCGACCTGAGAGGGTAATCGGCCACATTGGGACTGAGACACGGCCCAAACTCCTACGGGAGGCAGCAGTAGGGAATCTTCCGCAATGGGCGCAAGCCTGACGGAGCAACGCCGCGTGAGTGAAGAAGGTTTTCGGATCGTAAAGCTCTGTTGTAAGAGAAGAACAAATTGGAGAGTAACTGCTCCAGTCTTGACGGTATCTTACCAGAAAGCCACGGCTAACTACGTGCCAGCAGCCGCGGTAATACGTAGGTGGCAAGCGTTGTCCGGATTTATTGGGCGTAAAGGGGGCGCAGGCGGTTTCTTAAGTCTGATGTGAAAGCCCACGGCTTAACCGTGGAAGGGCATTGGAAACTGGGGAACTTGAGTACAGAAGAGGAAAGTGGAACTCCATGTGTAGCGGTGGAATGCGTAGATATATGGAAGAACACCAGTGGCGAAGGCGACTTTCTGGTCTGTCACTGACGCTGAGGCCCGAAAGCGTGGGTAGCAAACAGGATTAGATACCCTGGTAGTCCACGCCGTAAACGATGAGTGCTAGGTGTTGGAGGGTTTCCACCCTTCAGTGCCGGAGTTAACGCATTAAGCACTCCGCCTGGGGAGTACGGCCGCAAGGCTGAAACTCAAAGGAATTGACGGGGACCCGCACAAGCGGTGGAGCATGTGGTTTAATTCGAAGCAACGCGAAGAACCTTACCAAGTCTTGACATCCTTTGACCACTCTAGAGATAGAGCTTTCCTTTCGGGGACAAAGTGACAGGTGGTGCATGGTTGTCGTCAGCTCGTGTCGTGAGATGTTGGGTTAAGTCCCGCAACGAGCGCAACCCTTATTGTTAGTTGCCAGCATTGAGTTGGGCACTCTAGCGAGACTGCCGGTGACAAACCGGAGGAAGGCGGGGATGACGTCAAATCATCATGCCCCTTATGACTTGGGCTACACACGTGCTACAATGGATGGTACAACGAGCAGCGACCTTGTGAAAGCAAGCGAATCTCTTAAAGCCATTCTCAGTTCGGATTGTAGTCTGCAACTCGACTACATGAAGCCGGAATCGCTAGTAATCGCGGATCAGCACGCCGCGGTGAATACGTTCCCGGGTCTTGTACACACCGCCCGTCACACCACGAGAGTTTGTAACACCTGAAGTCGGTGAGGTAACCTTTGGAGCCAGCCGCCGAAGGTGGGACAGATGATTGGGGTGAAGTCGTAACAAGGTAGCCGTAGGTGAACCTGCGGCTGGATCACCTCCTTTCTAAGGATATATTCGGAATACATATTTGAGTCTTCTTTGTTTAGTTTTGAGAGGTCTAACTCTCTATTGTTCTTTGAAAACTGAATACTATCATAACATTCCGCATTTCTATTTTTTGCGAGATAGAAATGTCAATAAACCAATTTTACCAAGCGTAAAAACCGAAAAAGAAAGAGTTTTAAAACTTTTCGCATCATACAACTTAACCGGTGGTTAAGTGAATAAGGGCGTACGGTGAATGCCTTGGCACTAGGAGCCGATGAAGGACGGGACGAACACCGATATGCTTCGGGGAGCTGTAAGTAAGCTTTGATCCGGAGATTTCCGAATGGGGGAACCTCATTGTTTTTATCGACAATGGTCCACGCAGTGAACACATAGCTGAGTGGAAGGTAGACGTGGTGAACTGAAACATCTCAGTAGCCACAGGAAGAGAAAGAAAAATCGATTTCCCGAGTAGCGGCGAGCGAAACGGAAAGAGGCCAAACCAGCGTGCTTGCATGCTGGGGTTGTAGGACTGATGGACGGGAGTGAATGAGCTAGTCGAACGCCATGGAAAGGGCGATCAGAGAGGGTGACAATCCCGTAGGCGAAAGCTCAGCCACCTCATTCAGTATCCTGAGTACGGCGGTACACGTGAAATTCCGTCGGAATCCGCCAGGACCATCTGGCAAGCCTAAATACTCCCTAGTGACCGATAGTGAACCAGTACCGTGAGGGAAAGGTGAAAAGCACCCCGGAAGGGGAGTGAAAGAGTACCTGAAACCGTATGCCTACAAGCAGTCAGAGCCCGTTAAGGGGTGATGGCGTACTTTTTGTAGAACGGACCGGCGAGTGACGATAGCAAGCAAGGTTAAGCTGAAGAAGCGGAGCCACAGCGAAAGCGAGTCTGAAGAGGGCGTTGAGTTTGTTGTCGTCGACCCGAAACCAAGTGATCTACTCATGTCCAGGCTGAAGGTGTGGTAAAACACACTGGAGGGCCGAACCCACGTCTGTTGAAAAAGGCGGGGATGAGGTGTGGGTAGCGGTGAAATTCCAATCGAACTTGGAGATAGCTGGTTCTCTCCGAAATAGCTTTAGGGCTAGCCTCGGATGATGACTATTGGAGGTAGAGCACTGTTTGATCGAGGGGTCCATCCTGGATTACCGACATCTGATAAACTCCGAATGCCAAATAGTTTAGTCCGGGAGTCAGACTGCGAGTGATAAGATCCGTAGTCGAAAGGGAAAGAGCCCAGACCACCAGCTAAGGTCCCAAAGTTTCAGTTAAGTGGAAAAGGATGTGGGGTTGCTTAGACAACTAGGATGTTGGCTTAGAAGCAGCCATCATTGAAAGAGTGCGTAATAGCTCACTAGTCGAGTGACCCTGCGCCGAAAATGTACCGGGGCTAAACTGAACACCGAAGCTGTGGATCCGTAGGATGGTAGGAGAGCGTTCTATAGGCAGAGAAGCATGATCGTGAGGACATGTGGAGCGTATAGAAGTGAGAATGCCGGTATGAGTAGCGAAAGACGGGTGAGAATCCCGTCCACCGAATGACTAAGGTTTCCTGGGGAAGGCTCGTCCTCCCAGGGTTAGTCGGGACCTAAGCCGAGACCGAAAGGGATAGGCGATGGACAACAGGTTGAGATTCCTGTACTTGTTTGATTTGTTTGAGCGATGGAAGGACACAGAAGGCTAAGCGGAGCGCGGAGATGGAAAAACGCGTCCAAGCAATGAGTGAGAAGGTGAGTGAAAGGCTTGCCTCAGACTTCATGAGTTGTGACGGGGAGGGAAATTTAGTACCGAAGCCGCCGACGTCACGCTGTCAAGAAAAGTTTCTAGTGAGAATCAAACAACCCGTACCGCAAACCGACACAGGTAGTCGAGTGGAGAACACTAAGGTGAGCGAGCGAACTCTCGTTAAGGAACTCGGCAAAATGACCCCGTAACTTCGGGAGAAGGGGTGCTGACCGCAAGGTCAGCCGCAGTGAATAGGCCCAAGCGACTGTTTATCAAAAACATAGGTCTCTGCCAAATCGAAAGATGATGTATAGAGGCTGACGCCTGCCCGGTGCTGGAAGGTTAAGAGGAAGGGTTAGCCCTCGGGCGAAGCTCTGAATTGAAGCCCCAGTAAACGGCGGCCGTAACTATAACGGTCCTAAGGTAGCGAAATTCCTTGTCAGGTAAGTTCTGACCCGCACGAAAGGCGTAACGATTTGGGCACTGTCTCAACGAGAGGCTCGGTGAAATTGTAGTACCAGTGAAGATGCTGGTTACCCGCGACAGGACGGAAAGACCCCATGGAGCTTTACTGTAGGTTGATATTGAATGTTTGTGCCACATGTACAGGATAGGTAGGAGCCATCGAAGTCGGGACGCTAGTCTCGATGGAGGCACTGGTGGGATACTACCCTTGTGGGATGACCATTCTAACCCGCGACCATTAGCTGGTCGGGAGACAGTGTCAGTCAGGCAGTTTGACTGGGGCGGTCGCCTCCTAAAGTGTAACGGAGGCGCCCAAAGGTTCCCTCAGAATGGTTGGAAATCATTCGCAGAGTGTAAAGGCAGAAGGGAGCTTGACTGCGAGACCTACAAGTCGAGCAGGGACGAAAGTCGGGCTTAGTGATCCGGTGGTTCCGCATGGAAGGGCCATCGCTCAACGGATAAAAGCTACCCTGGGGATAACAGGCTTATCTCCCCCAAGAGTTCACATCGACGGGGAGGTTTGGCACCTCGATGTCGGCTCATCGCATCCTGGGGCTGAAGTCGGTCCCAAGGGTTGGGCTGTTCGCCCATTAAAGCGGTACGCGAGCTGGGTTCAGAACGTCGTGAGACAGTTCGGTCCCTATCCGTCGCGGGCGTTGGAAATTTGAGAGGAGCTGTCCTTAGTACGAGAGGACCGGGATGGACACACCGCTGGTGTACCAGTTGTTCCACCAGGAGCATGGCTGGGTAGCTATGTGTGGACGGGATAAGCGCTGAAAGCATCTAAGCGTGAAGCCCCCCTCAAGATGAGATTTCCCATACTTTTAAAGTAGTAAGACCCCTGAAAGACGATCAGGTTGATAGGTTTGGAGTGGAAGCTTAGCAATAAGTGGAGCGGACAAATACTAATCGGTCGAGGACTTATCCAAAGGATAAGGTTGTATGAGGTTTAAGGAAGGCATGATAGATTCAGTTTTGAGCGAACAAGCTCAAAAAAATAAATTGTACGGTGACGATGGCAAGAAGGACCCACCTGTATCCATCCCGAACACAGCAGTTAAGCTTCTTAGCGCCGAATGTAGTTGGGGGTTGCCCCCTGTGAGACTAGGACGTTGCCGTGCTAACAAGGAGTCATTCCAATAGGAATGGCTTTTTTTTGTAGCTTATTTTGGAATTAGCTACTGGTCTGTGTTTTAATAGGGCATAGGATAAGTAGGAAGATATAAATTAATAGTGAAGAAGAAAAAAGAGCTTGCTGACAAGCTAGTGTAAACAGCATAAAAACCAGCTCTGATCTAGCTAGTATAGACTGCTTGCCGGTACTAATGATGCTAACTTAGCTCTAAGTAGAAAGAAAATTTGCTTTCCGTGCACACTTAAGAAAGGGAGGACGCCTATGCAAAAAATTGCTGTTGATATGGACGAAGTGATTGCGGATTTTTTAGCCAAGCAAATTCGTTTGTTTAATGAAAACTATGATTTTCAAATTAAAAAAGAAGACCTCCTTGGGAAGAACTTGGATCAATTATTTCCCCAGTACCAAAAAGCACTCCATGATATGGTGGCTGATCCTAATTATTTTGCTGATCTTGGGATCATTGAGGGGGCACAAAAGGCCCTTTGGCACCTCAGTCAGGATTATGAAGTCTTTATTACTACGGCTGCAATGGAATTTCCGAGTTCTTTTACGGCTAAGTATGAGTGGTTAACCCAACACTTTGACTTTATTCCCGATAGTCACTATGTTTTCTGTGGGCAAAAGTCGATTTTGGGGGCTGATTATTTGATTGATGATAATAGTCGTCATTTTCAAGGCTTTAATGGTAAGGGGCTGCTCTTTTCAGCACCCCATAACCTGACGGAAAATTATCCCGACCGGCTGGATAATTGGGAGGCAGCCCTGGACTACTTTTATGGATCTGCTCGATTGACTGAATAAATATCTAAGTAAAAAGCATTTTATTAGTCGTCTTCTTCAAGGTTACTTTCTTTTACCAGGTAAAGGGGGCGTCTCTTGCTTTCCAGAAAAGTCTTGCCAATGTATTTACCCACAATGCCCAGAGAAAGCATTTGTAAACCGCCCATGAGTAAAATAATAACAATGGTTGACGTCCAGCCCGAGGTGGGATTACCAAAGAGCAGGGTACGGACCATAAAGAAGGCCGCTAATCCAATAGCTAGGATAAAGACGATCAGGCCTAGGATAGCGATGATGTTGAGGGGAATTTGTGAAAAAGAAATAATCCCTTCTAAGGAATATACCAAGAGATTCCAAAAGCTAAAATGGCTGTGGCCAAACTGACGTTGGTGGTTGGGAAAATCGATATAGGCCTTTTGGTAGCCGACCCAATTAAAGATTCCCTTAGAGAAACGATTGACTTCACTCACCTTGAGGACACTATCAACCATTTGCCGAGTCATCATGCGGTAGTCTCTTTCCCCGCTGCGAATAGGTGTGTGGGATAATTGGTTAATCAGCCAGTAAAAGAGACGGGCACATTGGGAGCGAAACCAAGATTCTCCTTGCCGGTCTTGACGGCGGGTCACCACACAGTCATAGTCTTCTTCTTTGAGTTTTTGGTACATGGGGACCAACAGTTCAGGCGGGTCTTGGAGGTCGACGTCCATAATCACCACATAGTCTCCGTGGCTGTGTTGTAAGCCAGCATAAATGCCCGCTTCCTTGCCGAAGTTCCGGGAAAAAGCCAGGTAAGTTAGCCGCGGATCTGCTTGGCTCAGGGTCTTGATTTCTTGGAGGGTCTGGTCTGTTGATCCGTCATCAATAAATAGGAGCTGCCAGTTCAATGGGTCAGGGAAGTGAGCCATGGTCGCTAACATGGCCTGGTAGTAGGGGCGGATATTATCGGCTTCATTGTAGCAAGGGATAATAATAGAAATTGACTTCAATGGGGTCACCTCATGTTTACTTTACAAGTCTGGTTCTCGTGCTTACACCCTTGAGTATAGCAAAAGTCAGGACTTTTATAATTCATTTATTTTAATTTTTATGAAATTTAAGTTATTATAGGGGAGAAAGGTTGTGGAAATATGGCTTATAGTGAAAGTGAATTTAATGAAGCAGTTGAAAAATTAAACCGTGTGAACGCTAAGGACCTGCTCTCTAATCTAGATAGTAAGGAAGAATCCTTAGTTTTCGTGGGCCGGCCAACTTGTCCTTATTGCCGCAAGTTCCTACCTAAATTAATTGAAATCATTGAAAGCGATGACTTAGAACTTGCCTACCTGGATTCGACGGCTACCGCAGAAAGCGTTGCTATCCAGGAATTTAGAGAACAAGCTCAAGTGGCAACAGTGCCTGCCCTAGTGCGTATCGGTGGTGAAAAACGCTTAGAAAATTTAGGGGTTGATTCTTCCGATTCGATCGAAAGCATTAGAGAGAAAATCGCCCAATAATTTCTCATTGGCGACAAAATAAAAATAAGAGCAAGTCTCTGGAAAAGGGTGTCAATGTTGGATTGGACACCTTTTTTCTTTTAGCTAGGCTTTTGCTATAATAGAGAAAAATGAAGTAGGTGATTATTGCAATGAAGCGGTTTTTAACTTTTCTCTTAACGGGAATTTTAGCCTTTTGTCTAGCGAGTTGCCAAGACTTGGACCAGGTTCTGGATCAAGTCTCCCAGCAAGCAGGAGACCAGGTGGAATATGGTCAGGTTTACCGTTCTGATGAAGAGGTCAGTGCCTATCTCAATGCCTACCAGGAACTTCCGCCAAATTATATCACCAAAAAAGAAGCCCAGGCGGCTGGGTGGGAAAGTGATAAGGGCAATTTATGGGAAGTGACCGATAAGAAAACCATTGGTGGCGACCATTTTGGTAACTTCGAAAAGAAGCTACCGGCTGATAAGACTTACCGAGAGGCCGATGTTAACTACTATGGGGGCTATCGGGGCGATGACCGCCTAGTGTATTCCTCATCTGGCGACATCTACTATACGGATGACCACTACCAAAGCTTTAAACAGTTGTATTGAGGTGAAGGACAATGAACGGGAAAAATAATACTAGAAAGATGCAAACATCTCCTAAACGCTACCAGGGACAGGTGAAGCGTCAATCGCGGGCCTATCAGGTGGTTCTCGATGGCCAGGTGATCAAGGATAGCCAGGACCTCTACCGGGCCTTTGCCCAGGGGATGGATAAGAGCGTGACTTTTGCCGGCAACTTGGACGCTCTATATGATGTGTTGACCGCCAACGCTAAACCTCTCAAGCTTATCCTGAAGCACCCCGTTGACTTAAGAAGCAATCTGGCAAGCAAGGCCGAGCCTTTTTTTACTATGATTAAGGCGGCAAGAGCGGCAAATCCCCAGCTTGAAATTATTGACTAGAAAGGAAGAGTCACGTGACAGCCAGGAAGACTTTACTTTATATTGCTGGTCATTACCCTGACTTAGACAAGGCCGATTTACAGTTATTATTAGAGCGGGGAATTGAAATTGTGACCCAAATTTTTACCCCAGATCGTTGGGAGTCGCCGTATGCCCTAAGTGAGGACCAATGGCTCTTATCCTTTAACCATACTGCGTCAGCCTTCTTGGCCTACCGCTTGCTCGAGCAGCTCCTGTATCCGATTCAAGTCAATGCCAGCCTCGCTTATGGCAGTCTTGATTCACAAGCCGGACTAGTCGCCAGCCCGGCCTATCACTATGCGAGCCAAGCTCTCCTGGAGGCCCAGTCCTTGGGAGAAGGGGTCTTACTCTATAACGCTAATTATTTAGAGGACCAGCTGACCAATATGCTACTTTTGGCCTGGCAAGAGATTATCAAAGGACAGTCTGAGATCCAAAGAGCCCTGCGACTGTCCTATGAACTCCAATTTCCTCTCTATACCGCCTATGCCATGACCAGTGAATGGCCTTTTCAAGAGATCGAAGCCTTGGAAATCTTAAAAATGCCGGTCTACGCTTTAGAGGAAAAATTACAGGATTACCAGACCATTGACTTTCAAGCGCGAAAGCCCTTAAAAATTGTTGATTTACATGCTAAAATACAGAGTGACCATTTTTATGTGACTGGTCTTTATGAAAAGGGCTATGCGAGTGCCATAGCCAAGATGAACCAAACTAGCCGACAAAACGTGGATTATCATCTCAAATCAGGACGCTTTGCCGCTGAACGTAATTATGCAGCGGCTATTGTTTTACAATTGGAACGTGAGGAAAATGCTCTTAGTGTTTAAGGAGTCATAAGGAGGATATACATGCAGCTGAAACTTAATCAAAGCAATCGCGAGCTAAAAGATAAGGCCAAGTCAGCCATTTCTGGCAATCGCTTGTCTTTAACCGGGATGTTTTTACTTAATCTATTCGTTACTTTTGTTTTTACCAGCCTCTTGGGCTTTTTAGCCAATTGGTTACAACCCGTCAGTGTCCAAGGCTTTTCGGTGAATCGGGTATTCTTAGATACACCAGCTTTGATCACTGAGATTATCAACCAAATGAGTCAAAATACCGACCCCATCGCTTTAGGAATCACTCTATTGGTGACTTTCTTAATCAGCTTTTTCATGGTTCAGGTCTGGGTCTATGGTACCCCTTGGTCCTTATTAGAAATGGTTGATGGGGGAGCCCACCACATTGGCCGGGTGTGGTCAGCCTTTACTCATCGGCCTGTCCGCCACTATATTACCAATTTCTTGGCTGCTATTGTACGCTGGTTCTCTGCCTTTGTTTTTTATTTAGTTTTAGCCACGATTTTATTCTTCTATTATGTGGTCGTTCTTTCCACCGCCCGGGCAGCCATTGGCCAGGTGACCGGAATCGTGGTCCATGTGCTCTATCTGTTGATTGCGCTATTATTACTATTTTTACTTGCTCTCTTGACCAGCTGGCTCTACTATGGTTTTAACTTCATTATGTTTCCAACTTACGATAACGAAGAAACCGGGGTTTTCCGGTCTTTGAGAATGAGCTGGCAACTGATGCGGGGCAATAAGTGGCGCTTATTCAAGATGGGCTTGGGCTATCTTTTCCTTCCCCTCATCATTGGTGGGCTAGTTAGCCTTTTGATGGCTTACTTTAGGACAGCCTTTCCTCAAGCAGACTATTATTTCTGGGCCCAATTGGGTCTAGGCCTGGTGGTAACTTTATTCTTATTTGGTAATTGGATTAAGTTCATGGTGGTTCAAGCGGTCTTTTACCGGGAACAAACTAAGCAATATGCCCTCTACCTCAATGATCATTTTCCTGGTTTTGGCGCTGAAGCTAGCGATAATATTGCTGACTTATACCACACAGAAGATCGTCCTCAATTTACCGCCGATACCATGGCTATCGATGCCTCTGAATTAAACGCTCTGGATGATTCTGCTAGTTCCAGTGACGACTATCTTTCTGAAGCGGCCTTTAGAGAAACCTATGGCCCAGACCAAGATGATTTTAAGGCAGGTGGAGAAGACAGCTATAGTCAAACCCCATCCACTTATCCAGAAAGTGAGAGTTCAGATTCTGACCTCGCTTCATTAGACGCTGAAGACAACGATGATGAGATTATGGTGATGGCACCAGCTGGCAGTCAAGATGAGCCTGCTCGCTCTGATTCGCAAAGGGATAATGAGTCTGATCAGCCGGATGAGACGGCCTATGAATATGCTGATCCAGGCTATGTCCTCGATGATCGTCAACAGGAAGAAGTCCTACCTGCTTCGGATATCTTCGACCTGGCTGAAGATTATAGTCAGCCTGAAGCAAGCCCTATTAATGAGGAAACTCTTCCAGATCAAGCGGAGAGAGTCCCAGAGCAAGTGGAAGAGACTCAAGATAAAGCAACTGAAGCGGCAGAAACAGACCATTTTGAGACCCGTCCAGAGGAGGAAGAAACAAGCGATTTTGACTTCCCCGTTCTGGAAGAATCAACCCCATCAGAAGACAGTCATTCATCAGTAGATAAAGCTGACCCAGAAGAAACTGTCGAAGAGGAGACTGAGGCTGACCTAGCCAGTGAAGCTGTCGAGAAGAAACCTTATGACCCTTATGGCTATAACACCCCTAAGAAGACCAACTTTAAACAAGCCAAGCATAAGGACGATATCCTCCTCGCCGCTGACCGCAGCGCGGAAAGCAGTTATGACAAGTCTATTGTGAATCAATCGGATTTCCTCGATGGCGATCCTTTGACTTCAGATCAAGAAGACCAAGATTCAAGTGATAAATAGTAAAAAGTGTAAAGAAAAACGGAGTAAGCCTCAAGCTACTCCGTTTTTTGCTATTTAATTAACTATCAAAGAGGCCTAAGAACTTTTATCTTGCTCTGAGTAGGGTGACCCCTTGTGGCCTTCCCAAGCCAGCCGGTGGATGGATTCGGCGACCTGTTCAGAAATACCCAGGCCTTGGATTTCACTAAGATCAGCCTGGCGGATGGCCTTAATGGTTTTAAAGTGGCTGAGCACCTTACGCCGGGTTTTCGGTCCCACCCCTTTGACACTATCCAGACGGGATTGGAAAGAATTCTTGTGATGGACTTGCCGGTGGAAGGTCTTGGCATAGCGGTCGACTTCGATTTGAATTCTCTGAACCAGGTGGAAGGCTTGGGACTTGGGATCTAGGGGCACAATAGCATGGTCATCGCCATAGATTAAGTGGGAGGTCCGGTGCTTGTCATCTTTGACCATGCCAGCAACCGGTAAGTCGTCGAGGCCCAGTTCATTGACCAAGACATCCCGAGCGGCATTAACCTCAATACTGCCCCCATCCATGAGAACGATATCGGGTAGGTCCTTGCCTTCTTTTAAGAGCCGGCTATAGCGGCGACGGATCACTTCTTGGGTAGCTTGGTATTCATTGGCCCCTTGGAAGGACTTGATTTTAAACTTGCGGTAGGCCTTCTTATTGGGGCGGCCATCTTCATAGACCACCATCCCACAGACATTATCCACTCCAGAAATATTGGAAAAGTCAAAGCTTTCCATCCGTCTGAGATAGGGCAGATTTAAGGCGTCACTAAGCTCTTCAACGGCTCCCCGGGTTTTCTTCTCATTCATTTCTAACAAGCGGAATTTTTGTTCGTGGGCCAATTGGGCATTTTCGGTAGCCAGGTCCAGCATATGGCGTTTATCCCCGCGTTTAGGGTTGACCACGGAGATCTCGAGAGCATCGCTCAAGAGATGGGTATCGATATTTTCTGGTACCAGGACTTCCTTAGGTAGGGTGTGGTTTTGCTCTTGGTAGAACTGAACAATATAGGAGGTCAATTCTTCCGCAGGATCGTTATAGCAGGCGAAGAGGGCCGAATCCCGCTTGATAATGGAAAACTGGCGCAGGAGAAAGACTTGGATGCTGATCCAGCCATGGTTGTAGTAATAGGCAAAAACATCGCGGTTATTGTATTGCTTACTCATCACATTTTGCGGTTCAACGGTTTGCTCAATATAGTTAATTTGGTCGCGGTATTCAGCGGCCCGCTCATAGTGCATATTTTCTGAAGCAGTAGCCATCTTATTTTGCAGGTCATTTTTAATGGTTTGGACGTCCCCATTCAAAAAACGGGTAATTCGCTTAATTTGTTGGGCGTATTCTTGGGCCGAAACCTCATGGTCACAGCAGCCAATACATTGGCCCAGATGGTAGTAGAAGCAAGCTCGTTTTTCATTCTTGCCACATTTTCTTAGGGGGTAGGTTTTTTGGAGAAGGTCCCGGGTACTGGTGGCGGCATTGACATTGGGATAAGGGCCAAAGTATTTGCCGCCATCTTTTTTGACGTCAGAAGTGATGATCAGTTGGGGGTCTTCTTCATTGGTGATTTTCAGGTAGGGATACATGGTCCCATATTTGAGCATAATGTTATAATGCGGTTTGTATTTTTTGATAAGATTAATTTCCAACAAGAGACTTTCCTTGTTGGTGTTGGTCATAATGACTTCAAAGTCAGCAATTTCTGCGACCAGTTGAGCCGTTTTACCGGTATGCTGGCTGCGGAAGTAGGAATGCACCCGGTTAAAGAGATTCTTGGCTTTTCCAATGTAGATAATGTGTTGGTTGCGGTCTTTCATGATGTAACAACCTGGTTTCTTAGGGACTAATTTCAATTTGTTCTCGATCAGTTGGTTGGCCACCAAGAATCATCTCCTTTCTAATCATTAATGTTTTTTTGCTTTAAACTCATCTATCTATTATAGCAATCCCGGCTAAAAAATCCATCCAAGCCGCCTGAAGGTGAGCTTAAGCGGGATAAAGCGGGTGGCTTATGCTAAAATATAAGGAGTACTTAGCTCACTGTGATCATTTAGTCAAAGGGAGGCAATTCATATGAGTCAAAAGAATCAACTCTTGAAGAAAGGCTTGCAATCCGCCGCTATTATCGGGGGCAGCCTGGCTTATCTTTATTTTCAAAATTATCAACTGGGAAAAACCCATTATTTAGTCGAAAGTCCTCGCTACGGAGGCGGTTTAGAAGGGGTAAAAATTGCCCACTTGTCCGACCTTAATTTTCCCGACCAAAGGGTTAAGGTGGTCGATATCTTGAAGGCCGTTAAAGAGGAGGAGGTCGACCTCATTGCTATTACCGGTAATCTCATCCATCCGGAAAAGGCCTTTGACCGCCAAGAACTGGCTGTCTTTATCAAGCAATTAGCCAACCTGGCTCCAGTCTTCTATGTCAGCGGCTCCAATGAAGTGAAGAGCCCTTATAGCCATTTAATGGAAGAGCTCTTAAGACAGGCAGGGGTGGGAGTCTTACATGACCAAGCCCAAACCATTAGCCTAAATGGGCAAGACCTGGTCGTCATGGGCCTAGCGGAAAAACCAGGCCGCCACTTCTTAAAAGGGGACGCCTTACGCTTTCTCCCCCTTGAAGCAGATCAATTAGCCCTACCTAAGATCTTACTAGCCCACCATCCTGAAGCCTTCTTACGTTACCATGAATCGATCGAAAAATCGCCCGACCTAGTGCTTTCAGGCCATGCCCAAGGCGGACAGATTCGGATTCCGGGCTTAGGAGGCCTTTACGCTTCTGACCAAGGCCACTTGCCCCAATATACCGAAGGAGTTTTCCGCCTCCCTGGTGACCAATACAAGTGTCTAGTGATTTCACGGGGGATTGGGGCGCCTAAGTGGCATGTCCGTTTCAATAACCAAGCAGAACTGGTTGTGGTGCAATTAACTGCTTCTAAAGAAGCTTTCTTGGAACGGGAATTGGCGGAAACCGACCGCGAAATTGCCGCTTATGGAGGCTTGTCCTGGAAACAAGCTAAGGCCATTCTTAATAATGAAGTCGATGAACAATTAGCTGCCCAAACCGCACAGGCTGACCTAGTCCCAGCCAAGTCAGCAAGAGAAGCTGAAACTTTAGCCATTACTGGCCCTTACCAAGATCAATCCACCAAGTATTTAAGTATTAAAGAAGAGAGCGATGAGGTTTAATTTTGAAAGCAGAGCAAGACAGTTTAGTTGCTAGTTTCTTAGCCCAGCCCCTTAAGGCAGAGTGGGAAGCACAAGGCTTTGACCAGCCCACCCCCATCCAAGCTGCAGCCTGGCCCCGTATTTTACAGGGGGACAATCTTTTAGCCTTATCGGCAACGGGGACTGGGAAGACCCTGGCTTATCTTTTAGCTAGCTTCAATCAAGTCCAAGCCCAGGCAGGTTTGCAGTTAATTATTCTGGCCCCTTCCCAGGAATTAGCCAGTCAAATTGCTAGTGTGGCTCGCCCTTGGGCCCAGTCGCTTGACCTAAAACTTCAGCTAGTCATTGGTGGAGCTAACATCAAGCGCCAGATTGACCAATTGAAGGCCAAGCCGGAAATCGTAGTGGCTAGTCTAGGGCGGATTAATGAACTGATTGAACAACGGAAATTAAAAGTCCACCAAGTGAACTATTTGATCTGTGATGAAGTCGATGACTTGCTAAAGGCCGACAGTCTTCCCTTATTCACTGACTTAATCAAACGCCTGCCTAAACAACGGCAAAATATTGCCTTTGGAGCCACCATCACCCAAGACAGCTTGACCAAGGTTAAAGAATTACTAGCCATTGACCAGGTCATTGACCTTAGACAGGACCTATCCAGCCAGGCCAATCTCCACCATGGCTACCTGCTAACTCCGGTCCGCAAACGGGTGGACCGCCTGCGCAGCCTGGCCCAATTGGCCGACTTTAGGGCCTTGGTTTTTGTCCGTACTAAGGCTGATGTGGATTTACTGGAAGAAAAGTTAAGCTACCATGGCTTGCCCGTGGCGGCCTTGCATGCGGAAATGAGTGGCCAAGACCGGCAAAGGGTCATCCAAGCCTTTAACCGGGGGCAGTTGGTTTATTTATTCACGACCGACTTGGCTAGCCGGGGCTTGGATATTCCTGGTTTAGCCTGTGTGATCCAATATGACCTGGCCAAAGACCAGGCCACCTATGTCCACCGCAGTGGCCGGACTGGGCGGATGGGGCAAGAAGGCTTGGTCTTGACTTTCTGCAATAACGACCGCACCCTGAGAGAATTAAAACAAGTCTTATCAGAAGGAACTGAGCTGGAAGAGTACGCTCTCTACAAAGGTCAGCTGGTCAAAGCTAGCAGCCAGCCCCAGCCAGCAGGCCATGACCAGGCAAATAGAAGGGCGAAAAAGCTCCAGTCTTCCAAGCGGGCGGCGCCTTCAGCTGATCAATCGGCAGGCAAAGGAAAGAAAAAGAAAAATCGAAAACGCCAGCAAAAGAACAAGGGCGCCCGGCGTAAAAAAGCAAAAAAGAATTGAAGCCCAAGAAAAACTTCATTAGAATAATAGAGGACTAAAAATGAAGGAGTGCATATAAAATAATGGATCGTTATGCGATTATCCTTGCTGCTGGTAAGGGAACCCGGATGAAATCAACTAAGTATAAGGTATTACATGAGGTCGCTAATAAACCCATGGTGGCTCACGTCTTAGATAATGTTAAGGCAGCCGGCTTTAATGAGGTCATTACCATTGTCGGTTTTGGGGCCGAAGAGGTCGAAAAAGTCTTAGCAGGGCAAAGTCAATTCTGCCTCCAAGAAGAACAATTAGGGACGGGCCATGCGGTTTTACAAGCAGAAGATTTACTGGCTGATAAGGCAGGCTCTACCCTGGTGATTTGTGGAGACACGCCCCTAATTACCCAGGCTACCCTGGAAGACTTACTCGATGTCCATGAAGCTGAGGGGGCTAAGGCCAGTATCTTAACCGCTAAGGCTGAAGACCCAAGTGGCTACGGCCGGATTATCCGTAAGCAAGACGGGTCGGTGGCTAAAATTGTTGAAGAAAAGGATGCCAAGCCAGAAGAAAAGGCAGTGAAGGAAATCAACACCGGAACCTATGTCTTTGATAACCAGGCCCTTTTTGAAGCCCTCCACCAAGTGGGCAATGATAATGCCCAAGGAGAATATTACCTCCCAGATGTGATTGAAATCTTACGCAGTCAGGGGGAACGGATTTCAGCTTACCAAATGGCTGACTTTGGAGAGTCTTTGGGGGTTAATGACCGGCAAGCCCTGGCCCAAGCTAACCAGCTCTACTATCAACGAAACAACCGCTACTGGATGGATAATGGGGTGACAATCTTAGATCCCCAAACAACCAAAATCGATGCGGAAGTCTCCATCGGCCAAGATACCATTATTGAAGGACAGGTCAATCTCTTAGGACAGACCCGTATCGGCAAGAACTGCCATATTCTAGCTAACAGCCAGATCGTGGATAGTCAAATTGGCGACGAAGTGACGGTGGATTCTTCTAAAATTGAAAGTAGCCAAGTAGGCTCTCATAGCTCGATTGGTCCCATGGCCCATCTCAGACCCCAATCAGTCTTGGGAGAATATGTTCATATTGGTAACTTCGTTGAAATTAAAAACGCTAGCCTCGGGGACCACACCAAGGCCGGCCACTTAACCTATGTCGGCGATGCTGACTTGGGCAGCTATATTAACCTCAGTTGCGGGGTGATCTTCTGTAACTATGATGGTTATAGTAAGCACCGTAGTCAGGTGGGCGACTATAGCTTTATCGGTTCTAATGCCAATATTGTTGCCCCGGTTAGCTTGGCTGATCATAGTTTTGTTGCTGCGGGATCCACCATTACTGAAGACGTTCCTAAGGAGGCCCTGGCCATTGCCCGGTCACGGCAAAGTAATAAAGAAAATTATTGGCATAAATTACCTATTTCTAAAAATAAGCCGGAAAGTTAACCCTAAAGAGCTTACTTCTATGGTAAGATAATATGGTAGGGACTTAGTTTTTTTAACATTTAGGTTTTAGGAGGAACTTATGACAATGTCAGAACATGAAGATAAAAACTTTAAGCTTTTCTCATTAAATTCTAACAAGCCCTTGGCACAGAAGGTTGCTGATTGTTTGGGAATTGAATTGGGAAAAATAAATGTTAACCACTTTAGTGATGGGGAAATTCACATTAACATTGAAGAATCCATTCGTGGGGATAATATTTATATTTTGCAATCGACTTCTGCACCCGTCAATGAGAACTTAATGGAACTAATGATTATGATCGATGCCTGCCGCCGGGCCAGCGCTGATCAAATCAATGTGGTGATTCCTTACTTTGGTTATGCCCGCCAAGACCGTAAGGCTAAGCCACGTGAACCGATTACATCCAAATTGGTTGCTAATATGATTGAAGACGCTGGCGCTACCCGAGTGCTCGCTCTCGACCTACACGCCAGCCAAATTCAAGGTTTCTTTGATATTCCGGTGGACCACCTCATGGGAGCTCCGCTACTGGCTAATTACTTCCTTGATAAGGATCTTTATCAAGGCAAAGACATTGTCGTTGTCTCTCCTGACCATGGCGGGGTGACCCGGGCTAGAAAATTGGCGGAATTCTTGGATGCGCCAATTGCTATTATCGACAAGCGTCGCCCACGTGCCAACGTTGCCGAAGTCATGAATATTGTTGGTGAGGTCAAAGGCAAAGACTGTATCATTATCGATGACATGATCGACACCGCCGGCACCATCACCGCTGCTTCTAATGCCTTAGAAGAAGCAGGCGCTGTTTCGGTGACTGTCTGCTGTACCCACCCTGTCTTATCTGGACCAGCCATTGAACGTCTAGAAAGCGCTAATATTGATGAAATTGTGGTGACCGACTCAATCAACCTCCCTGAGGAAAAGAAAATTGATAAGATCACGACAGTTTCTGTTTCTGAACTGATTGCTGAAGCCATCTATCGGATTCAAAATAACAAATCAGTGAGTCCGCTCTTCCGCGAACAATTCAAGGGAATGGAAGCCAAAGATTAGTAAAATACTTAAAAAAGAATAATCTTAGTGTAAAGGAAGCTTTGACTGATGTCTGAGCTTCTTTTGCATTTAGGCGAAAAAACTTGTGAGGGTAGCTTTTTTTCGCTAAAATGAAGAAAATTACTAGTAGCAAGTCATCTGTACATCTCCCTCGCTGTGGGCGGTGTACAGATTTTGTTGCGTTAAAAAGAAAAGGATGATCGATATGAAGTTAGTGGTTGGATTAGGAAATCCAGGAAAAGAATACGAAGGGACCCGCCATAATATTGGTTTTATTGTCCTTAATGAATGGGCCTACCGCCACCATGAAAGCTTTGATCGTTCCGCTTTCAATGGGGTCTATTTTAAACGTCGGGTGGCTAATGACCAGGTGATCTTTGTCAAACCCACTACTTTTATGAATCTATCCGGTCAATGTGTATCTGGCTTTATGAATTATTACCACATCGACTTAGAAGACCTCTTAGTGGTCTATGATGATATGGACATGGAACCTGGGCGGCTCCGCCTTCGAAAAAAGGGTAGTGCTGGCGGTCATAACGGAATGAAAGATATCATTAAAATGCTTAATTCCAAAGACATTCAACGGATCAAATTAGGTGTTGGTCATCCCAAAGGTAAGGGTTCGGTAGTCAACCATGTCCTAGGAAAATTCTCAAAGGAAGACCAAGGCAAGATGTTAGAAAGCAGCCAAGCGGCAGCCGATGCCATTTCTTACTGGTTAGAGGGCAATAGCTTTGAAAACACTATGAATCGTTTCAATAACTAATAAAGAGAGAAAGACGTGGAAATGAACTTAGAAAATTATCTCAATGAGAAAATTATTGACAGCAAGCTAGAAAACACCTTGAGGACGGGGCAGAGTGTTCTCTACCTGGGTTTACAGGCGGCTAGTAAGGCCTATATGATTGCTGAAATTCAATCCAGCAATCCCGATAAAAAGACCGTGGTCTTGACCAATAACCTCTTGCAGGCGGAGCGTTTTTATGAAGACCTGCAAACTTTCAATCCAGAAGCTGACCTCCACCTCTATTCCAGTCCAGAAAGTGTGGCTGAAGACTTAGCCATTCAAAGCCCGGAAGCTCTGGGGGACCGCTTGGCGACCTTAGACTGGTTACTTGATGAAGACAGTAGTGGGATCTTAATTAGCCCTATCTTTGGCTTAAAGCGCGCCCTGACTCCTGTGGCTGAGTGGAAACACCTAGTTAAAAGCATCCAACGGGGCCAAGAACTCGCAGTTGGCCAGCTGAAAGCAGATCTATTGCTTTTAGGTTATGAACGGGTAGAGGCCGTTTTACGACCTGGTGAAATGAGTGTCCGTGGGGATATTGTTGACCTTTTTCCCTTAACCAGTTCCCAGCCCTTGCGACTGTCTTTAGCCTTCGATGAAGTGGAGCGTATCACAACTTTTGACGTTAACAGCCAAAAGAGCCAAGAGGACTTAGAAGCAGTTACCATCTTACCGGCAAAAGACCTCTTGTTTAGCCCTGACCGCCTAAAAGCTGGTGTGGCTAATCTAGAAAAAGTGGCCCAGGAAAAAGCTGAGAAAGTCCAAGATGAAGCCATCAAAAAACAAGTCCAGGCCATCTTCCAGGATGAAATCCAAGCCTGGTCAGCTGGAGAAACCACCGAACGGACCCATTATTTTAGTCAGATCCTCTATCCAGATTCCTGCAGCCTCCTCGACTATGTGGGAGAGGGACAGACTCTAGTTTTGGATGATATGACTCGGTTGATTGAATTATCCCAGGAAATTGATCAGCGAGCAGCCCTTTATCTTCAAGGTAAGGTGGAGGCTGGCCACCTGCCCCCAATTGACCAGATCTATTTAGATAGTCACGACCAAGTGATGGCTTATTCGGGGCGGAAGTTTTACCTGGCCCAGTGGCAGAAGGGTTACGGCAATATGCGCTTTGACGGCCTCTACCAATTCCAAACTCGGACGGTAACGCCTTTTTACCATAATAAAGAAGCCATTAAGCTGGAATTTGAAGCCTGGTTGAGAATGGGCCGGTCTTTACTGATCTTTATCGAAGAAGAAGACAAGGCCCGCGACTTAGAAAAAGACCTCAAGGCCATGGACTTTCAGGCAGTTTTGACCCAGGCAGATCAGATTATCCCTGAAGCAATTAATATAATTGCTGGCCAGCTGTCAGGTGGGATTGAATTTGTGGACAGTCAAGTGGTCCTCTTAGCCCAAAGTGACCTCTTTGACCAGGCTAAGCGCCGCCGTCGTAAAAATACCAATAACCTTTCTAACGCTGAACGTTTGAAGAGCTACCAAGAGTTAAAACCTGGCGACTATGTAGTCCATGTGAACCACGGGATTGGTCAGTTCGTTGGGGTAGAGACCATCGAGGTAGCAGGAAACCACAAGGACTATCTCAGTATCGTCTATGCTGATAATGCCTCTATCCACGTCCCCATTGACCAAATTGACTTGGTACAAAAATATGTCTCAGCGGAAGGGAAGAGCCCTAAACTCAACAAAATGGGTGGGACCGAATGGCAAAAGACCAAGCAAAGGGTCAGCAAAAAAATCGAAGATATTGCTGATGACTTGGTGGACCTGTATGCAGAAAGGGAGACCAGAAAGGGCTATGCCTTTAGTCCTGACAACGAAGACCAGGCTGCCTTTGAAGACGAATTTCCTTATCCTGAAACCGATGACCAGCTCCGCTCAATCAAAGAAATTAAAGCCGATATGGAAAAAGAAAAGCCTATGGATCGTCTCCTTGTTGGGGACGTGGGCTTTGGAAAGACTGAAGTTGCTATGCGGGCTGCCTTTAAGGCTATGCTAGACGGCAAGCAAGTCGCCTTCCTGGTGCCAACGACTGTCTTAGCCCAGCAACACTATGAAACCATGCTGGAACGCTTTAAGGACTATCCCTTTACTATTGACTTATTGAGCCGTTTTCGGAGTCCGGCCGAACAAAAGCATGTCATTAAGGGTTTAAAAGAGGGTAGTGTCCAACTAGTGATTGGTACCCACCGACTCCTATCCAAGGATATTAAGTTCTTAGATCTGGGTTTACTGGTTGTTGATGAGGAACAACGCTTTGGCGTCAAGGCCAAGGAGAGATTAAAGGCCTTGCGAAAAAATGTCGATGTCCTTACCCTAACGGCAACGCCGATCCCTCGCACCTTGAATATGTCCATGATGGGGGTTAGGGACTTGAGTGTGATTGAAACGCCACCAGCTAACCGTTTTCCTGTGCAAACCTATGTCATGGAACAAAACTATGGGGCGATCCGGGATGCCATTGAACGTGAATTAGCCCGCAATGGTCAAGTCTTTTACCTCTTTAATAATGTGCAAAATATCCAAGAAAAGGCCAACTTTATTGAGGAATTAGTCCCCAAAGCCCGGGTAGCCATTGCCCATGGCCAGATGCATGCGAATCAATTAGAGGAAGTCTTAATGGATTTCCTGGCCGGAGATGACGACGTCTTAGTCACTACCACCATTATTGAAACCGGGATTGATATGCCTAATGTCAATACCCTTTTAGTGGAGGATGCTGACCGAATGGGCTTATCGACCCTCTATCAATTACGGGGCCGGGTAGGCCGGTCCAACCGGGTGGCTTATGCTTACTTTATGTACCGGCCTGACAAGGCCCTCAATGAGGCCAGCGAAAAACGGCTGACCGCCCTCAAAGACTTTACCGAATTAGGGGCAGGGTTCAAAATCGCTATGCGCGACCTCTCCATTCGTGGAGCCGGCAACCTCCTGGGGCAAGAACAGCACGGTTTTGTCAATTCGGTAGGTTATGACCTCTTTCAACAGATGCTGGATGAAGCTATCCGTAAGAAGCAGGGTAAGGCAGCCAAGCGGCCACAGTCACCGACAGAAATTGAATTGCACATTGATGCCTATATTCCTTCAGAATATATCCAGGATGAAAATCAAAAGGTGGAAATCTACAAACGCATCAACCTGCTGGAGGATGTCGATGCCATGTGGGACTTGGATGACGAATTATTGGACCGCTTTGGTGAGCCTCCGGTAGAAGTTCAATGGCTCTTAGCAGTCGGGGCGATGAAGTCCTATGCTACTGCAATAGGGGTAGAAAAAATCACGCGTAAGGGGAAAGCGATTGAGCTGGTCTTTACCAAGCAACAAAATCCTAGCCAATTGACTCCGCTCATTTTCCAAGCCTTAGAAGATATCCCCATGAAACTACAAATCAAAATGGCTAATGATCAATTAGTCATGCAGTTAAACACTAAAGACCTGTCAACTTATCAGTGGTTAGACTATCTCCTGCAATTTCTGACCCAGCTCAGTAAAGACATAGCGGCCACTTCTGATCAAGTGGAGGGGGAGGACTAGATGATGTCCAGTAAGAACCGTCGTAGCCAACAAGCCTTAAAGGGAGCCAGCTTGTTGACCCTGGCCGGCATTATCGCTAAGATTCTCAGTGCGGTTTACCGGGTTCCCTTTCAAAACCTAGTGGGCGACACGGGCTTCTATGTCTACCAGCAAGTCTACCCCATTTATGGGATTGGAATGACCTTCGCCCTGAGCGGCTTACCTAATTACGTGGGTAAACAAATTAGCTGGCAGGTTGACCTGGCCCACCGCCGCCTGTTTTTGCGGCGTTATAGTCTCCTAGTAGTCATTTTTTCTTTATTGTGTTTTAGCCTGAGTTTTTTTCTAGCCCCGCTTTTAGCCCAGGGAATGGCTGACCCCAACTTGGCAGTGGTGATTCGGAGCGTTTCCTATATGTTCTTAGCCATGCCTTTTCTCCTCCTCATTCGGGGAGCCTTTCAGGGTCGCAATGATATGAAGCATACCGCCGTCTCCCAGGTTATCGAGCAAGTGGTCCGGGTTGGGGTAATCTTAGGGGTGGCTTATCTCTATAGCCAGGTCTTTAGTCAGGACTGGTCCCTCTATGAGATGGGGGCCTGGGCCATGGCCTCGGCTGGGATTGCTGGTTTTACGGCAGCTAGCTACCTAATCCTGGCCCTGCTTCAATCCAGGGGCACCCAGCGCTTATTCCAAGAATCGAAAAGAAGTCGAGCCCTGGCTGAAGATCCGCCTTATCACTTGACCTGGCCCCAGATTTTAAGAACCTTTGTAACCGATGGCCTGGTGATTTGTAGTTTCTCAGCCTTATTGGTCTTCTTTCAATTGATTGATTCTTTTACCCTTTATGATGGTTTACTGGATTTTGGTTTGGATAGCGAACTGGCTAAGGTTTATAAGGGAGTCTATGATCGCGGCCAGCCCTTTGTCCAATTGGGCATGGTCTTTTCCCTGGCCTTCCAGACCTCTTACTTGCCCCTGCTTTCCCAGGCCTTTGTCAAAAAGCAAAAGGCTCTATTTAGGGAAGCGGCAGCTCGTTTTAGCCGCTTAACTTTCTTTATTAGTCTATTGGTCACGGCGGGGATAATGGCTATCTTACCGGAACTCAATGTGATGCTCTTTAGTGATGCTAAGGGCAGCGGGGTCTTAGAACAGTATCTACTGATGATTGTCTTGGCCAGCTGGGTATTGATCTACCATAATATTTTCCTGGGCCAGAACCAGTGGTTTTATTCGGCCATGGCCCTGGGCTTGGGATTATTAGTTAAAGGGGTCTTTGCCCACATGCTGGTTAGCCGCTTTGGCCTAGTGGGGGGCGTCTGGTCCAGTTTACTCGCTCTAGTGATGATACTGATGTTGATGCACCATTTTATTCCCCATTCGATTAAAAGCGAGAGTCAAATGGGGATTTTACTGAGAGATACTAGCCTAGTGGTTCTTCCTATGTGGCTGGCCATTATGGCTTTGCGCTGGCTCTTTTGGCTAAATTTCCCTAAAGGTCGGGCCTTTGCTACTTTATTTGTGGGCTTGGCTGTCCTTTTGGGAGCAGGTGTCGTATTATTAGTAGTAAGAAGATACCCGATACTTAATCCGGCTGAGTGGCAAGAAATTCCCTTAGCTAAATATTGGATCAAAAATAAGGAGAGTTAGGAAGAGTCTATGCGAATTGATAAATTTTTAAAAGTTGCTCGAATTATTAAGCGACGTACCGTGGCCAAAGAGGCCTGTGACCAAGGTCGGGTGGCTGTTAATGGGCGGCCCGCCAAGTCCGGGACCAACTTGGAAGTTGGTGATACGGTTAAGATTGAGTTTGGCAATAAGTGGCTGACTTTGAGGGTTGATGCCCTAGAAAATTCGACTAAAAAAGAAGACGCCAGCAAAATGTATACCATTCTCGATGAGGAGTGGAAGGAAAAAGCGAGCGAACCTGAATTTTTTTAATTAAAATAGGAGCTATACTTTTTAAAAGAAGCAAGGTACAATAGGAAGGGTACTATTTTGTGAAAGGGTGCTAAAGATGGGCGACCAAGGCAAGGAAAATAAGAATAAAATTACTTCCATCGCACGCTACGCTGGCAAGAAGGAGCAAGAAGATACTAAGAAACAGAAGTGGCATGACTTAATCATGCGCTCGCTCTTAGGCTTTTGCCTACTAGGCTCCCTATTATGTCTGTTTGGCGTCTTCCATGCCCAAATCAAGACACGGTCCTTAAGCGAACAAACGGAGCAGGCCAAGCAACAAAGGCAGAGTGAGCAAGAAATTGTTGACTCCCTAAAAAATCAAGTGACCTTATTGCATAATGAGTCTTACCTGGCAAGTTTGGCTCGAGCCCAATATTATCTCAGCAAAGAGGGCGAAATTATTTTTTCCACTCCTGAAGATAATGATTCCATGAAGGCAAAAAGTCTTAACAAGGCATACCTAGAAGCACAAAATAATCAAAACAAAACAAATAACGAATAAAAATTAGGAGGATCATAAGCTTTCATGACCGTAGAAGTTGGGGAAAAAGTAACTGGCAAGGTTACAGGAATTGTTAAATTTGGTGTATTTGTCGATCTCGGTGATGGAAACAGTGGTTTAGTCCACATTTCTGAAATTTCCGATAGCTATATTAAAGATATCAATGATTATCTACAAAAAGGCGATGAAGTGACTGCGATTGTCACTAAAATTCAACCGGATGGAAAGATTGCCTTATCCATGAAGGACGCCAAAGGCCAAAACCAGGCTGAGCCTAAAGCACAAGCGAAGCATGGCAATAGTAGTCCTAAGCCAGCTAAGGCCAACAATAGCCATAAGAAATTTGACCGTAAGCCACAAACAAAAACCAGTGACTTTGACGCCATGATGAATAATTTCTTAAAGGAAAGTGATGATCGCTTAACTTCCTTGAAGCGTAATACCGAAGGCAAACGTGGTGGCCGCGGTGGCCGTCGCGGCTAATGACAAGAGATGAAGAATAGAAAAAAGATTTTACCAAGAGGTTATGACGCTGGTCACAGCCTCTTTCTTTATTTTTATAAGGAAGGTGGAAGATGTTAGAGCTCAGTCAACTTGCCCAAATGATTTACCAAAAGTTAGTGGCAGAAGATAGCGACTATTTAGCTAGTCACAAGCCCTATGCCCTGGCGGTTTCTGGTGGCGTGGATTCCATGGTCCTTTTAAGGTGTTTTGAGACACTGCAAGCGATTCATGGGCTAAATTTCTTTGTCATCCATATTAATCACCGCTTGCGCTTGGAGTCAGAAGCCGAGCAGGAAATGATGGTGGCCTATTGCCAAGAACGCGACTTGGACCTCAAGGTGAGTATTTGGCAGCATGGAGCCGATTTAGCTGGCAATGTAGAAGCCAAAGCCCGGGCCTTCCGCTACCATGCCTTTGGAAAAATTCTCAAAGACAAGGCCTCCTTGCGTTTGGTGACGGCCCACCATAGTGATGACCAGGTAGAAACCGGCTTAATGCGCCTAGTCCATGGCGGACACCTAGCTAGTTTTAAGGGTATGGAGTCCCTTAGCCCGCTTTACACCTATCCCAAGGCCCAAATTCTCCGACCTCTTTTAGAGGTAGAGAAAGCCAGCTTATATGACATAGCAAGAGTAGAAGGGATTCCCTACCAGGAAGACATGACCAATTGGGATAAGCACTTCCAACGCAATCGTTTCCGTCAAGAGATTATTCCCTATCTAGAGCGGGAATCTGGTAACTTCAAGGCACATTTCCGTCATTTTCAAACCGACCTCAAAGCCTTATTGGACCTGGCCTATCCCCAGCTCAACCAGCTGCTGGCTAACTTATTTGACCAGGAAGCGGGCTGTTTTCGCATCGACCTGGAAGCCCTGGGTCAGTATTCTCAGGCGGAACAAGTCTTACTAATGGAAATGCTTTTTCAGCGTTGTGAGATTCCAGAACTCTTGGTTTTCACTCGGACGGGAATGGAGGAATTGGTCGACTTTCTTAACCAGGGGGCTGCCCAGGGCCAATGGGCCTTGCCGGGGCATTATGTCTTGGATAAGGTCTATCAGGCCGCCTTTATCCGCTTGAAAACCAGCCCAGCCCACTACTATCAGACCGGGCCAGAGCTATCAGAGAGACCGCTTGAATTAGAAAAAGCAGTGATTCAGCTAGAAGACTTCTCCTTAAGCTGGACTTTGGCTGGTCAGGAAAAGCATCAGGACACTAGCCAAAGCTTTTACTTGCCTCACTCTCTAAGTGACCAATCCCTGACTATCCGCCACCGGCAAGCCGGTGACTATCTCAAACTCCCTTCAGGAAGCCAGCAAAAAATCCGTCGCTTCTTCATTAATGAGAAGATTGCTCAAGCAGACCGTCAGACGTCATGGCTGATCGTCCGAGGCCAGTCTTGGGTCCTTGGAATCTTAAGTCAAAAGGGGCAATGGCTCTACCGCTATCCTCTGAACGGGGAGGGGCCTTTTAGCCAAATTCAGCGACTCTAAGCATTCCTTAAAAATTGTCTAAAAGGGCTGAAAATGTTGCAGACAGGTAGCTGCTTTTGCTACAATTAAGGACATAATTGAACTTATATAACACGGAGGCTATACATGAACCAAGAGATTAGCGATATCTTAATCAGTACGGAGGAAATCCAAGCCATTAATAAGCGCTTAGGCGAGGAAATTTCCAAAGATTATCAAGACCAAGACCTACTTGTGGTCGGAATCCTTAAAGGGTCATTTTTATTTATGGCTGATTTAATCCGAGAAATTAATGTGCCCCTAGAAGTGGACTTTATGGCGGTTTCTAGTTACGGCAATGGCACTGAATCAGGCGGTGACGTCAAGATCCTCAAAGATTTGGAGGCTTCAGTGGCAGGCCGGCATGTCTTATTGGTAGAAGATATTGTCGATACAGGTTATACCTTGCAACGACTAGCCGAACTTTTCAAAGAGCGCCAGGCCGCATCGGTCAAAATATGTGCATTTTTGAACAAGGCTGACCGGCGACAGGTAAAAGTAGAGGCTGATTACCTCGGCAAAGAAATTCCTGACGCTTTCGTTGTGGGATACGGCATGGACTATGCCCAAAAGTACCGTAATCTACCTTATGTAGGGGGTTTAAAGAGCGATCAGGCTTAATCTGTGTTATACTTACCTATCTGGATAAGACCGATTTAGTTTAAAATTAGAAATGGAGCTAATGTATGCAAAGAAAAGGATCAAAGAGACCCAATAACTTTTTTTCCAGTGGTCTAATTATCATTGTCATTTTCTTGGCGCTACTAGGAATAGTGAATTTCTTCTCGTCAGGAGGAAATTCGGCTGCTTCAGAGGAAATTAACCAATCCGAATTTATTCAAAAACTAAAGGATAAAGAAATTGAAACGGTTCAAATTAAACCTCGCGCAGGCGCCTATGAAATCACCGGGAAGTACCGGGAAGACAAGGAAGGAAGCGAGTCATCAACTTCCAATAATATTCCGATATTAAATAATACTGAACTCGACCAAGCTAAGGGATTCATTGTTCATGTATTACCTAATGACTCAACCCTCTCAGCCATTAACCAAGCGGCAGAAGATTCAGGGACCGAAGTCGTGGCCCAAGAGGAAGATCAAACCAATATGTGGATTAGTTTGATCATGAGCGCCATTCCCTTAATCTTCTTCGTGTTTATCATGTATATGATGTTCTCACAAACCCAAGGTGGGGGACGGAACAACCCCATGCAAATGGGTAAAAGCCGGGTAGAAGATGTTTCTAAGAAATCACGGGTGAAATTCTCTGACGTTGCTGGTTGTGAGGAAGAGAAGGAAGAACTAGTGGAACTGGTTGACTTCCTCCGTGCTCCCAAGAAATACCACGATATTGGTGCTCGGATTCCTAAAGGGGTCCTCTTAGAAGGCCCTCCCGGAACCGGTAAAACCTTACTAGCTAAAGCTGTAGCCGGGGAAGCTAATGTACCTTTCTACTCCATCTCGGGGTCAGAATTTGTGGAAATGTTTGTCGGTGTCGGGGCTAGTCGGGTGCGTGACTTGTTTGATACGGCCAAGAAAAATTCGCCTGCTATCATCTTCATTGATGAAATTGATGCGGTTGGTCGGCAACGGGGCGCAGCTTCAGGGAGCGGTGGCCATGATGAACGTGAACAAACCTTGAACCAACTCTTAGTTGAAATGGACGGTTTTGAAGAAAAGGACAATGTGATCGTGATTTCAGCAACCAACCGTTCTGATGTCTTAGACCCAGCCTTATTACGTCCGGGACGTTTTGACCGCCAAATCTTAGTGGGTCGTCCAGATGTGAAAGGTCGGGAAGCCATTCTGAAAGTTCACGCCCGCAACAAGCCACTAGCTCAAAATGTCGACCTCAAAGTGGTTGCCCAACAAACACCGGGCTTTACTGGGGCGGAATTAGAAAACGTCCTCAACGAAGCCGCCTTATTGGCCGCTCGTTTAGATAAGAAGAGAATCGAAATGGTGGATGTGGATGAAGCCCAAGACCGCGTTATCGCTGGTCCGGCTAAACCAAACAGCCAACCAAGCTTAGAAGAACGCCGGGTAACCGCCTTCCACGAGGCTGGACATACCGTCTGTGGTATGGTCTTAAGCGATGCTCGGGTCGTTCATAAGGTGACCATTGTTCCTCGTGGTAAAGCAGGGGGGTATGCAGTGATGCTACCTAAAGAAGATCAAACCATGCACTCCAAGAAAAACCTTCACGAACAAATTGTGGGGCTGCTTGGAGGACGTGCTTCAGAAGAAATCTTCTTTGACACCCAGACCACTGGGGCATCCAATGACTTTGAACAGGCAACTTCTTTAGCCCGTAGCATGATTACTGAATATGGGATGAGTGAGGAATTAGGTCCGATTTCTTATGAAGGAAACCACTCCATGAGAGGCACCAACCCTTACCAACAAAAATCCTATTCAGGTGAAACAGCAGCTAAAATTGACCAAGAACTCCGCAAGGTTATGGACCAAGCCTTAGAAGAAGCCAAAGATATCTTAAGTCAGCATAAGGAGCAAGTCCGTGTGATTGCTGAACATCTCTTAAAACTTGAGACCTTAAATGCTAAACAAATTAAGAGTTTATTTGAGAACGGTCATTTACCAGATGATGATGAAAGTCAGCAAAGTGGTCATGAAAATGAACCGATTTCTTATGAAGAAGCCAAAGAGAACTTGAAGAAATCTCAAATTGAACGTCAAAAGAAGGTTCAAGAAGAGGTCGATGATTCCAAGGAAGAGACCATTAGCTCTCCAGAGGAAGACCGTCATGAGGATCATGCAAACGAAACTCAAAATGACAATGTCCCTTCCCAAGGATCAAATGATGATGACCAAGAATAAGCTTAACATAATCGGTTAAGTAATCGGGACTGCGCCAAAAGACGCAGTCCTTTTTTCATGAGCTAAATCAAACATTTGCTATTGATAGGTGATTTAGGCATAATAAAAAGGCATTAAGGAAAGGAATTTAAAAATGACAGATAAGTTAATTAAAGCAATTAGTAAAGATGGTTTTGTACGTTGTAGTGTGATCGATGCCGGTGACTTAGTGGAGGACGCCCACCAACGCCATGATACCTGGAGCGCAGCCACAGCCGCTTTGGGACGGACTCTAATCGGGACTTTGCTCTTAGCTGGCGATATTAAAGACGATGCCAGAATGTCGGTTCAAATTAAGGGTAATGGCTTGGGTGGAAAAATTGTCACGACCGCTAATGGAGCGGGCGAGGTCAAGGGTTATATTGACAATCCCCATGTCTCGCTTGATTTGAATGACCAAGGCAAGTTGGATGTCCGTAAAGTGGTTGGTACTGAAGGAACCTTTTCAGTCACTAAGGATCTGGGTTTGAAGGAACCTTTTAGTGGACAAACCCCGATTGTTTCGGGTGAGATTGCCGAGGACTTTACCTATTACCTAGCGGCTTCGGAACAAATCCATTCTGCCATTGGCCTTGGGGTTTTGGTCAATCCGGATGAATCAGTCAACAAGGCGGGCGGTTGGATGTTACAAGTCTTACCGGGAGCGAGTGAAGAAACCATTAGCCGCTTGGAGCGTACGGTACAAGACCTCCCTCACATCACTAAATTACTCAGCCAGCATGCCAGCCTGGAGGAAATTATTGAACGTCTCTTAGGTGAAGGCCAAGCCAATATCTTGTCTACCCATCCGATAAGCTTTACCTGTGACTGCACCAAGGAACGCTTTGCTAAGGGCTTAGTCAGCCTAGGCAGTCAGGAACTCAAAGCCATTATTGAAGAAGATGGTCAAGCAGAAACCGTTTGCCATTTCTGTAATAGTCATTACCACTACAGTAAGGACGACTTGGAAAAACTTCTAGAGGAGGCCGAAGCCTAGTCCTTTACCTTTAGTTGCTTAGTTGATTATGCTAAAATAGTAATAATAAATGCCAGAAGCTGATGAAGAGGTGTGTAAAATGGTAGAAAAACTGGACAATTTGCTCTTGACCATTGGAGAGACTCCACTGATTAAATTACAGCGGTCGGTTCCTTATCAAGCAGCGGATGTTTATGTCAAATTAGAAAGACAAAATCCCACTGGTCATATCAAAGACCGTTCCCTATTAAATATGTTGGAAGTCTATGAGGAAAAAGGCGACCTAGCCAGTGGGACTAGGCTAGTGGTCTGCGCTGACTTTGTTACTATTCGTTCATTGGCTTGCCTAGCGGCTATTAAGGGTTATGATGGCGATTTCTTCCTCAACGAAGTGGTCAGTGAGGCTGACTTGAAAGCACTGCGTGAATACGGTATGACCATTCATCCTCTCAGCGATCCTGACAAAGTCACTGAGCAAAGACAAGCAGCCATTGAAAGCGGACAAAAAGAAGCAGCATTCTTGCTTCATCCTGATAGTGACTATGCCTGCTCGGTGGTCCACCAGCTGACTACGGGGCCAGAAATTATTGAGGCCTTAGGGGGGAAAGCTCCGAATGCCTTTGTATCAGCGGTATCAACAGGAGCTAGTCTCTCTGGTATTGGCCGGGCCCTCAAAGACGCGTCGGAAAAGACCGCTATTTATGCTGTGGAAGCAAGTAGTCAATCAAGCTTAAATGATCTCGACACGGCTAGCGACCTTCCCCTCCTAGATACCAGTCTCTTTGCTGAGATTATCCGGGTCCAAGACAGCCGCGCTTACCAAGAACAAGAGTGGCTAAAGGTCAATGAAGGCCTTGAAGTCGACTTTCAATCAGCCCTAGCAATTACCGGAGCGATTGCCGTTGCCGAACGCCTAGGCCGGGGGCATAAGGTAGTTACCATAGCTAATGGACGATAATTTGAAGGATGTGAGGAAGGATCAGTGAGAGAGATTCCTTGGAAGAAAAGATGATAAGATCAGCTATAAGGATGTGAGAACGCCGCTAAAGCCCTGAATTGCTGGAGGAAAATATCATAAGCACAGCAGGACTGTGCGTTGGTATTTTCTGAAGCAACTTCAAGGCTGGCGTTCGAACTCAGCTTGCTGATCGTTCAACTTTTCTGAAAGGACATCCCCTCACCCTTCCGAACTCAACTGTAAGGATGTGAGAAAGGCGTCGATGAGCAAGACCGCTAGTCATTCTTTAGTTGTAACTCGCTGATGCTTGGAACAGGTTTTGCATTTAGAAAAAGGGCTGGGGCTTTTGTCTCTGCTCTTTTCTTCTGCCGTTTTTTCTGATAGAATCATTTGGTGTGTCTATAATTAGAAAGGGAGTACTATGATCAAAATCGGCAATATTGAAATCACTAACCCCATTGCGGTCGCTCCGATGGCTGGTGTCTCTAACGCCGCCTTTCGAACCATTGTCAAGGCCCAGGGAGCGGGACTGGTTGTTTGTGAAATGATTTCTGACCAAGGAATTCATTTTAGAAATAAAAAGACCCTATCCATGCTACATATTGAGGATGAAGAGTGGCCGCTTTCCGTGCAGATCTTTGGCGGTCAAGCCGACTCCTTAGCGGAAGCAGCCCAATTTATTGAAGCCAATACCAAGGCTGCCATCATTGATATCAACATGGGCTGCCCGGTCAATAAAGTGGTGAAGACCGATGCTGGATCTAAGGCGCTCTTAGATCCTAATGAAGTCTATAATCGGGTAAAGATGGTTGCCGATGCAGTCTCCATCCCAGTCACAGTGAAAATGCGGACAGGTTGGGACGATGACCATATCCTAGCCGTGGAAAATGCTCTGGCTGCTCAAGAAGCTGGCGCGAAGATGATTGCTATGCACGGCAGAACCCGGGAGCAAATGTATACCGGTAAGGCTAACTGGAATATTATCAAGCAAGTCAGTCAAAAGCTCTCTGTGCCTTTTTACGGTAATGGGGACATCCGAACTCCCGAAGAAGCCAAGTACGCCCTCGACAATTATGGGGTTGATGGTGTCATGGTGGGACGGGGTTGCCTAGGTAACCCCTGGGTAATCCACCGTATGGTTCATTACGTGGAGACCGGCGAACTCTTACCTGAAAAAACAGGTCTAGAACGGATTGAAGCCTGCAAGGACCACTTGACCCGACTGGTTGACTTAAAAGGGGAAAGTGTTGGGGTCCGGGAATTTCGTTCCATGGTGGCTTATTATCTCAAAGGAATCCCTCGTTCGGCTAAGGTCAAGGTGGCCTGCACCCAGGCTGATTCCTACCAAGAAGTCGTCGATCTATTAAACGATTTCGCTAAGGCGACTAAAGAGCGTGAAAAAGCGCCTAAACGCCAACGCTTATCACGGGAAGAACGTTTAGCACAAAGAGAAGCTGCTAAAAACCATTAAATAGTATAGAATAAGAGGGAAGACCAAAAAGCATGCCTGAAGGGCTGTTTTTAAATAGAATGAATTAAAATAGTATGGGAGTGTCGATAATGGCAAAGGAAAACCAACAGCATGAAGCGATGAATGACCAAATGCAAGTCCGTCGCGAAAAAGTAGATGAATTAATAGAAAATGGCTACCAACCATTTGCGAAAGGCTTTAAGCGCGATGCCCTCGCTCAAGAAATCCATGACCAGTATGAAGCTTTTGACAAGGATGAACTGGCTGATAAGGCAGTCTTTGTTAATATTGCTGGCCGCCTCATGACAAAAAGAGGGAAGGGCCGGGCCGGTTTTGGTCATATCCAGGATGGCTCTGGTCAAATTCAAATTTATGTTCGTAAAGACGAAATTGGCGACAAGGATTATGTGGATATCTGGAAGAAGGCTGACCTCGGTGATATTATCGCTGTTTCAGGTTATGTGATGCGGACCAATACCGGTGAATTATCGGTTAAGGCAGAAGAATTAAAACATCTAACCAAGGCGCTGCGCCCACTTCCTGACAAGTACCATGGCTTACAAGATAAGGAACAAATCTACCGTCAACGCCATTTGGACTTGATTACTAACCGGGAGAGCTATGACCGCTTTGTTACCCGGTCAAAGATCATCAGTGAAATCCGTCGTTTCCTCGATCAACGTGGCTACTTAGAAGTGGAAACCCCAGTTTTACATAACATTCCTGGGGGAGCCAATGCCCGTCCTTTCGTTACTCACCATAATGCTTTAGACATTGATTTATACCTACGTATTGCTTTGGAACTCCACCTCAAACGCTTAATCGTCGGAGGAATGGAAAAAGTTTATGAAATTGGTCGGGTCTTCAGAAATGAAGGGATTGACCACACCCACAATCCTGAGTTCACCTTGTTAGAACTCTATACTGCTTATAGCGATATGTGGGACGTGATGGACTTAGTCGAAGAATTATACCACCATATTGCGAGCCAAGTGGTGGGATCAACCACCATTCCTTATGGAGACCACCAATTAGACTTTTCTGGTCAATGGCGCCGGGTCCACATGGTTGACGCTATTAAAGAGGCTACCGGTGTCGACTTCTGGCAAGAAATGACCGATGAAGAAGCGCGTCAACTAGCCAAAGACCACCATGTTGAAGTCAAAGGTACGGATGACTTTGGTAAGGTGGTTAACGAATTCTTTGAAACTTTTGTGGAAGAAACCCTTATTCAACCAACCTTTGTGTATGGTCATCCGAAGTCAATCTCACCATTGGCACGGGCTAATGAAGAAGATAGCCGCTTCACCGACCGCTTTGAGGCCTTTATTGCCGGAGCGGAAGCAGGGAACGCCTTTACTGAATTGACTGACCCTATCGACCAACGGCAACGCTTTGAAGCCCAAGTCAAGGAAAGAGAATTGGGTGACGATGAAGCCCAACATATGGACGAAGACTTCGTGGAAGCTCTGGAAACTGGGATGCCACCAACGGGCGGTTTAGGTATCGGGATTGACCGTTTGGTAATGATCTTCACCAACTCCGACTCTATCCGCGACATCCTACTCTTCCCAACCATGCGTAATAAATAATGGAAGGACGGTCTAGTTATCGACTAGGTCCGTCGTAGCTAACGGCTGCTTGATTTTCACCTATGGGAAGATGAAGCAGCTTTTTTTATTGATATCATTAAGGCAAGTGATTAGTGAAAAACAAAAGCTATGCTCAACAAATCTAATTGAAATAACGATGAACTGACGCCTGCAGACAAGTCACTTGAGGAGGAAAGCTTATGAAAGACGTCACCCATTCAGAAAAAGAAGACCAAAAGAAAAACAGTCAGCTGAAAAGATTGCGCTTGGGCTTACATGCTGGGGCCTTATTAATCTTATTAGGCTACTATTATTTTTATTTACCGCCTTTGAACTATGCCTCCATGGCTTTTTGGGCCTTTCTTGGCCTGGGGGCCTTACTCTTCTTTATTGCTGAAGCGATCTATGATAGTGAGCTAAAACGAACTCACCGCCAGAAGGCTCGGCAAGCTAATCTTGGCCAGCGGTTGCGGTCCGCCTTTAGTCAAAAAGACCGGCCTAAGCGTAAATATCGGATTCTTTTTGCTGGAGTAGGAATGGTACTCCTTGCCTATCTGGCTATCCAGATGATTTATAGTCCCTTATTCATGGCTGACCGCTATGCTCATATGATCGAACTGGATAAGAAAGATTTCAAAAAAGATTTCCCAGAAACCGATGTGAGTCAGATTCCCTTGATTGACCGCGATACGGCGGCCTTATTAGGGAACCGACGCCTTGGCGAACTTTCTGAATTGGTTTCTCAGTTTGAGGCGGCCCCTGACTATACGCAGATTAATATTCAAGGCCATCCCTACCGGGTCTCCCCCTTGGAATATGCTGGGTTTTTCAAGTGGTTGAATAATTTTAGACAGGGGATTCCTAACTATATCCAAGTCGATATGGTCTCAGGAGACACTAAACTAGTGGACTTAGAAAACACCATGAAGTACACCAATGATGATCTCTTCTTCCGCAATGCTAAACGGGTTTTGCGCCTACGCTATCCCTTTGCCATTTTTAACCAGCCATCCTTTGAAGTCGATGACCAGGGCCACCCCTACTATGTGGCGACCACTTATGGTAAGCATTTTATAGTCAAGGAGCCTGAACCTACAGGAGTGGTCTTATTGGATGCGGTAAGTGGGGAGACCCAGCACTATCAATTGGACCAAGTGCCTGGCTGGATCGACCGGGTCTATTCTTCCGACATTATCCTCCACCAACTGCAGATGAACGGGAAATACCGGGGCGGCTTTTGGAATGCCTTATTTGCCAAGACGGGAGTGACCAAGCCCACAGCAGGCTATAATTACCTGCCCATGAACGATGACATCTTCCTTTATACTGGGGTCACTTCGGTAGCCCAAGATGCCTCAAATATCGGCTTTGTCTTGGTTAATATGCGGACCAAGGAAACCAGTTTCTATCCCTTGACCGCGGCGGAAGAAATATCAGCCATGAAATCCTCGGAAGGCTCTGTCCAAGAAAAAGGCTACCAAGCGACTTTCCCACTCTTAATCAATTTAAAGGGCAATCCCATGTATATCTTGTCTCTAAAGGACCAGGCTGGGTTGATTAAGCAGTATGCCTTAATTGACGTCAATAACTATCAAAATGTGATCATCGCTCAGTCAGTGCCTGCTTTGATTGAAGAGTATGCCAAGGCTAGTGGGGCCCATTTTGAAGAAGTTAGTCAAATGGAAGACCTTAAAACCGTTGAAGGGCAATTAGACCAGATCGCTGCCGTAGTCAAAGAGGGCAATTCGGTCTATTACTTGAAGATCGATGGCAGTATCTACCAAGTCCCCATCCAACTTAATGAAGAGCTTCCCTTCCTGGTGCCCGATACGGCGGTTAAACTTCAAGTTAGAAAAGATGGCCAGGTGGAAAAACTGGAAGCCCTTGATTAACTATAATGAAAGGAAAGTCCCTAAGTTGACTTTCCTTTTTACTTTTTGACGCAAAAGAGGGAATTTCAAATTAATTTGTTGACATTGAAATCAAAGGGTGGTAGAGTATTAAAGGTGCTTTTTGTATACAGATTCCTGTAAACAAAATACAGTCGTGCTGACTGATACATCATGGCACAACATAAATCACCAATAATCGATTCACTAGGTGTCGATTATTTCTTTTTTGTAGTAGATGACACACCAGGATGTGTGGCTTTAAAATGAAAACAGAAGAATTGGAAGGAGGAATAATAGTAAATGCCTACTATTAACCAATTATTACGTAAACCTCGTAAATCTAGCAAGGCAAAATCAAACTCACCTGCTTTGAACAGAGGTTATAACTCAATGAAAAAACAACCTACCCGTACCAACTCTCCTCAGAAGCGTGGAGTATGTACCCGTGTAGGGACGATGACACCTAAGAAACCTAACTCAGCCTTACGTAAATACGCTCGTGTACGTTTATCCAACATGGTTGAAGTGACTGCTTATATTCCAGGAATTGGGCACAACCTTCAAGAACACAGTGTCGTACTTATTCGTGGTGGTCGTGTTAAGGACTTACCAGGGGTTCGTTACCACATCGTTCGTGGCGCTTTAGATACCGCTGGTGTTGAAAACCGCCGTCAAAGTCGTTCTAAATACGGAACCAAAAAACCTAGAGACTAAGATTAAATCAGAAAGGAGGGCATTGGATGCCTCGTAAAGGACATGTTGCAAAACGTGATGTATTGCCAGACCCAATTTACAATTCAAAAATGGTTACTCGCCTAATCAGCCAAATCATGGTTGACGGTAAACGTGGTAAAGCAGCAACCATCTTATACAATGCTTTTGATATTATTAAAGAAGAAACTGGAAATGACGCTATGGAAGTTTACCAAGAAGCGCTTGAAAACATTTCTCCAGTTTTAGAAGTTAAAGCGCGTCGTGTTGGGGGTGCTAACTACCAAGTGCCTATGGAAGTTCGCCCAGAACGCCGTCAAACTTTAGCTCTTCGTTGGCTTGTTCAAGCAGCTCGTAACCGTGGTGAAGGAACCATGAATGTTCGTTTAGCGCGTGAAATCATGGACGCTGCTAACAACACCGGTGCTGCCGTTAGAAAACGTGAAGAAACCCACCGTATGGCTGAAGCCAACAAAGCTTTCGCTCACTTCCGCTGGTAATAAATTTTCCTGCTTTATTAGTGGAAAATTCCTAGTACGGCAGGTATTATAAGTGAGGACAAGTTTTTATTCTATTTTAAAGTAAAGGAGAGTTATTCAAAGATGGCTAAAAGAGAATTCCCTCTTGAAAAAACAAGAAACATCGGAATTATGGCCCACATCGATGCCGGTAAGACAACCACGACTGAACGTATCTTGTACTATACCGGTAAAATCCACAAAATTGGTGAAACCCACGAAGGGGCTTCCCAAATGGACTGGATGGAACAAGAACAAGAACGTGGGATTACGATTACTTCTGCAGCAACAACTGCACAATGGAAGGGTTATCGAGTAAACATTATCGACACCCCAGGGCACGTGGACTTCACAGTTGAAGTTGAACGTTCCTTACGTGTTCTTGATGGTGCCGTAACCGTTCTTGACGCTCAATCCGGGGTAGAACCTCAAACAGAAACTGTTTGGCGTCAAGCTGATACCTACCATGTTCCACGTATCGTATTTGCTAACAAGATGGACAAGATCGGTGCTGACTTCTTATATGCTGTTGACACCATTAAAGACCGCTTAGGAGCAAATGCTCACGCAATCCAATTACCTATTGGTGCTGAAGATAATTTCACTGGAATCATTGACTTAGTTAAGATGAAAGCTGAAATTTATGAAGACGAAATGGGTCAAGTGATTGATGAAGAAGATATTCCAGAAGAATATCAAGAACTTGCTGAAAAATGGCGTACTGACCTTGTTGAAGCCGTTGCAGATACTGACGAAGACTTAATGATTGCTTACCTAGAAGGTGAAGAAATCACTGAAGAACAATTAAAAGCTGCTATCCGTAAAGCAACCTTGAACTTGGAATTCTTCCCAGTACTATGTGGCTCCGCCTTCAAAAACAAAGGGGTTCAATTAATGTTGGATGCAGTTATTGACTACTTACCTGCACCTACCGATGTTCCTCCAATTGAAGCAGAACGCGCAAACAACCCAGATGAAACCTTTGAAGTTCGTGCAAACGATGACTCACCATTCTCAGCTTTAGCCTTCAAGGTGATGACAGACCCTTATGTTGGTCGTTTAACCTTCTTCCGCGTTTACTCAGGGACTCTTGAAGCTGGTTCATACGTGCTTAACGCTACTTCTGACACTCGTGAACGTGTTGGACGTATCTTATTGATGCACGCTAACTCTCGTTCAGAAGTTGAAGAAGTCTTCTCTGGTGACATCGCTGCTGCGGTTGGTTTGAAGAACACCACTACTGGTGACACCCTCTGTGATACCAAGAACCCAATTATTTTGGAAAGAATGGAATTCCCAGAACCTGTTATCGAAGTGGCTATCGAACCAAACACCAAGGCTGACCAAGACAAGATGCAAATTGCTTTGGGTAAATTAGCTGAAGAAGACCCAACCTTCCGTGCAAGTACCGACCATGAAACTGGTCAAACCATTATTGCCGGTATGGGTGAGTTGCACTTAGACATTATCGTTGACCGTTTGAAACGTGAATTCAACGTTGAAGCAACTGTTGGTGCTCCTCAAGTGTCTTACCGTGAAACCTTCACCAAACAAACACAAGCCCAAGGTAAGTTTGTTCGTCAATCTGGTGGTAAAGGGCAATACGGGGACGTATGGATCGAATTTACCCCTAACGAAGAAGGTGCCGGTTTCGAATTTGAAGACGCTATCGTTGGTGGGGTTGTTCCTCGTGAATACATCCCTTCAGTTGAAGCTGGTTTGAAAGACGCTATGGAAAATGGTGTTCTCGCAGGCTTCCCATTAGTTGACGTGAAGGCTAAACTTTATGATGGTTCTTACCACGATGTCGACTCCAGTGAAGCAGCCTTCAAGGTTGCCGCTTCTCTTGCATTACGTAATGCAGCTAAAGATGCTGGCGCAGTAATCCTTGAGCCTGTGATGAAGGTTGATATTGTTGTTCCTGAAGACTACTTAGGCGATGTTATGGGACATGTTTCCGCACGTCGTGGCCGTATCGAAGGACAAGAACCACGCGGTAACGCTTTAACCTTACACTCATTTGTGCCACTATCTGAAATGTTTGGGTATGCAACAACCTTACGTTCAGCAACCCAAGGACGTGGGACATTTACCATGACCTTTGACCACTATGAACCTGTTCCAAAATCTGTCAGTGAAGAAATCATTGCCAAATATGGTAAAGGTTCTGAAGATTAGTCTAAAGGCTTAAAAATCAAGGAAAGATGAGGTAGAGTCCTTGACTTTATCAAGGCCTATCTCATATAATTAAACTACTGAATCTATATACATAAGATAGAAATTTAGTGTTAACTTTTAGGAGGAAAATTATACAATGGCAAAAGAACATTTTGATCGTAGTAAACCACACGTAAATATCGGTACTTTAGGTCACGTTGACCACGGTAAAACCACTTTATCAGCAGCTATCGCTACTGTTTTAGCAAAAAATGGTTTCGGTGAAGCTAAAGACTACGCTGCGATCGATAACGCACCTGAAGAACAAGAACGTGGGATTACTATTAACACTTCTCACATCGAATACGAAACAGCTAACCGTCACTACGCTCACGTTGACTGCCCAGGCCACGCGGACTACGTTAAGAACATGATCACCGGTGCTGCTCAAATGGACGGTGCGATCTTAGTTGTTGCCGCAACTGACGGTCCTATGGCTCAAACTCGTGAACACATCTTACTTGCTCGTCAAGTTGGGGTTCCTTACTTCGTTGTATTCTTAAACAAATGTGATATGGTTGACGACGAAGAATTACTTGAATTAGTTGAACTTGAAGTTCGTGACTTATTAAGTGAATATGGTTTCCCAGGAGATGACGTTCCTGTAATTAAAGGTTCTGCATTAAAAGCTCTTGAAGGCGACCCAGATGCTGAACAAGCGATCTTAGACTTAATGGAAGCTGTTGACGAATACATCCCAACTCCAGAACGTGACACTGACAAACCATTCATGATGCCAGTTGAAGACGTATTCTCAATTACCGGTCGTGGTACCGTTGCTACTGGTCGTGTTGAACGTGGTAAGATCGAAGTTGGTAAAGAAGTTGAAATCGTTGGTTTAGCTGACAAACCTGAAAAAACAACTGTTACCGGTCTTGAAATGTTCCGTAAAACACTTGACTACGCTGAAGCAGGTGACAACGTTGGTGCCTTATTACGTGGTATTACCCGTGAAAACATCGAACGTGGTCAAGTTTTAGCTGAACCAGGTACCATTACTCCACATACCGAATTCAAAGCAGAAGTTTATGTTTTAACTAAAGAAGAAGGTGGACGTCACACCCCATTCATGAACAACTACCGTCCACAATTCTACTTCCGTACAACTGACATTACCGGTGAAGTTATCTTACCAGAAGACACACCAATGGTAATGCCTGGTGACAACGTTACTATGGAAGTTAAATTAATTCACCCAATCGCTATTGAAGAAGGTACTAACTTCTCAATCCGTGAAGGTGGCCACACTGTTGGTGCCGGTGTTGTTTCTGAAATTCTTTAATTTTTAGAACATGCCAAGAAAAAGAGCTCATCCGAGCTCTTTTTTTATTTTAAAAATAATTTTAGAACTAAATGGTTTACAAAACAGGTAATTGTCGGTATTTTATTAATAGTTATTTACTAAATTAAGACAAATTGTTAGAAAAAACAAAAGCAACTTGTCGGGGAGGAAAAGATATGGCTAGTAAGCATAATGGAAAAAAGGGCTTTTTAATTGCTCTGGTAACGGTGATCAGTGTCTTAGCACTGGTCTATTTAGGAGGGAGCTACTATTATCAAGGACACTTCTTGCCAGAAACGGTGATGGCTGCAACAGATATTAGCCACCAAAGCTCGGAAGAGGCAGAAAGTCGCCTCAAGGACAAGTTATCCAACTTAGGGGTTAAGGTCACGGAAAACGATCAAGTAATTAAGGAAGTCAAACCCCAAGATCTTGGGATTCAATTTAATATCAATTCTTCCTTAGAACAGGTCTTAGCCCAACAAAATGCTTGGACTTGGCCTTTAGCTTGGTTTAACCAAGACCATGGTGTCTTAGCAGTTGAAGAAAGTAAGAATAATGAAGCTGCTCTTAAGAGTTTGGTTAATGACTTAGCGATTAATAATGCTGAGCGCCAAGCTCCCACTAATGCCCAAGTGGTAGTGGACCAGGCCAATAACCGATTAAGCATCAAAAAAGAAGGCAATGGAAACCAAGTTTCAAAGGAAAAATTAGGCCAATTGATTCAATCAGCCATCGACCAAGGGCAAGATCAGGTGAAGTTGGAGGATGCTTACTTAGAGCCTCAAGTGAAGTCCGATGACCCCGAAATACAAAAGCAGATGGAGCAATTCAATAAGATTTCTTCTATGAAGCTAGCCCTTAATATCGAAGATAAAGACTATCCGATTGATCCCGCCACCATTCAAAGTTGGCTGATTGTTCAAGCGGACTCTTCGATTGATGTGGACCGGTCTAAGATTTCAGCTTACTTACAAGAGCTCAACCAAAAAGTGTCTGGCTTATTAAACCCACACGAATTTAAGTCCACCATGTCAGGGACAGTGACTATTTTCCCTGGAATTTATGGCTGGTATATTGACCGTGACCGGGCTGTAGAAGAAGTGGCCCAAGCGGTCTTAGCCGGTGAGGATAAGAGTTTTGAACCAAGTATTGCCGGTCAAGGCTATAAGGTAGATAATTTCTTTGGGGATACTTATATTGAAGTAGATATCCCTAACCAAAAACTATTCCTCTATGAAAATGGACAATTGAGTCTGGAAACCGATGTGATTACTGGCCAAGACAAGTCACCAACGATTCCGGGTGCCAATGAAATTTGGAATATGGAGTCACCAAGTATCTTAAGAGCTAATTCACCAATCACTGGGATTCCTTACGAGCAACCAGTGGATTATTGGATGGCCTTTGACTATCATGCGGAAGGTATCCATGACGCTAAGTGGCAACCAGCCTTTGGGGGGCAACTCTACCGCAACATGGCAGGGTCCTACGGTTGTGTCAATACCTCAATTAATGTCATGCCAACCATCTTTGCTAAATCCTATGTGGGCATGCCAGTTGTTATCTTTAATGAAGAATCCCTCCATTAAAGAAGCAAGGCATTTAATAGCATCGAAAATGAACATATATATAATAGAAGAGAAACCGAGTCTTAGCAGATAGAAAGTCTCGGTTTCTTTTTGTCTATCTAAGTGGAAGCCGTTGAACAAATACAGTGTCACTTAGACAATTTAGCTCATGCCTAGTATAGCGACTTGGAGAGGGCTTGGAGACAAGGGGAGAATAAGATAGTTTTTGGCGATTTTTTTAAAAAAGTAAGCGAAAACCCTTGATATCACATCGACATGTCTGTATAATTGTAAGAGTGCTGTAAATTTCAGGGGTTACTATGCCCTGGAGTCAAAACAGCCCAAGCTTTGAAGTATGAGGTTGCGACACACCCGGGAGCTTTGCCAAGAGGGTGGAGCCGGTCTTTCATATGGAGCTAGTCAATCGTAGAATTATGACGAGGAGGAAATATAATGGCAAAACAAAAAATTCGTATCCGCTTAAAGGCTTATGAACATCGTGCGTTAGATCAATCCGCACAAAAAATTGTAGATACCGCTAAACGTACAGGAGCACAAGTAGCAGGGCCAATCCCACTACCAACTGAACGCTCAATCTTCACCGTGATCCGTGCAACTCACAAGTACAAAGACTCACGGGAACAATTCGAAATGCGTACACACAAACGCCTAGTGGATATTGTTAACCCAACACCAAAAACTGTCGACGCTTTAATGAAACTCGACTTACCAAGTGGTGTGGACATCGAAATCAAACTTTAATTTAGTTAACCAATTTTAAAAAATAATTTTATGGAGGTGTAATCATGACTAAAGGAATCTTAGGTAAAAAAGTAGGTATGACTCAGTTCTTCACTGAATCTGGCGAATTAGTACCAGTTACTGTTATCGAAGCTCAAGCTAATGTTGTTTTACAAGTGAAAACTTTGGAAAACGATGGTTACGAAGCTGTTCAATTAGGTTTCGACGACAAACGTGAAGTTCTTGCCAATAAACCTGAACAAGGTCATGTAGCAAAAGCAGAAACTACTCCTAAGCGCTTCATTCGCGAATTCAAAGATGTTGAGCTAGGAGAATACGAAGTAGGTAGCGAAGTAAAGGTGGATATTTTCCAAGAAGGCGACATCGTTGATGTCACTGGAACCTCTAAAGGTAAAGGTTTCCAAGGCGCGATCAAACGTCATGGTCAACAACGTGGTCCTATGTCTCACGGTTCTCACTACCACCGTGCTGCTGGATCAATGGGTATGGCTTCAGATGCTTCCAAAGTCTTCAAGGGTAAAAACTTACCAGGACAAATGGGTGGCAACACTGTAACCATTCAAAACTTAGAAATCGTTAAAGTGATGGCAGATAAGAATGTTATCTTAGTGAAAGGTAATGTTCCAGGTGCCAAGAAATCACTCGTTGAAATCAAGACAGCTGCTAAATCAGCTGAATAATTGAGGAAGGAGGAAGAAAATAATGGCTAAAATCAACTTATATAAACAAGATGGTTCACAAAACGGCGAAATCGAAGTAAAAGACGACATCTTCGCTATCGAACCAAACGAAACCGCAATCTTTGATGTTATTTTGATGCAACGCGCTTCCCGTCGCCAAGGAACCCACGCAGTGAAAAACCGTTCCGCTGTTAGTGGTGGTGGACGTAAACCATGGCGTCAAAAAGGAACCGGTCGTGCTCGTCAAGGTTCTATCCGAGCTCCTCAATGGGTTGGTGGTGGACGCGCATTCGGTCCTACCCCACGTTCATACAGCTACAAGTTACCTCGTAAGGTACGTCGCTTAGCTTTACGTTCTGCATTATCACGTAAGGTGAGCCAAGACAACTTAGTGGTTGTTGACGCACTTAGCTTAGATGCACCAAAGACCAAAGAATTCAAAAATATTCTCGAAAACTTAAATGTTAACGAAAAAGTCTTAGTGGTTGTAGATAAAGACAACACTAACGCTCACTTATCTGCACGTAACTTAAGCAACGTTACCGTAGTTGATGAAGATAACGTGAACGTTTATGACTTAGAAAACCATGCGAAAGTGCTTATAACTCAATCGGCTCTTTCTAACGTAGAGGAGGTACTTGCATAATGAGTGCTCAAGATATTATTCTACGCCCAATCATTACTGAAGCTTCAATGGTAGCTATGGATGACAACAAGTACACTTTTGAAGTAGCTACTGACGCTAACAAAACTCAAGTGAGACAAGCTGTTGAAGAACTTTTCCAAGTAAAAGTTGTTAAAGTAAACATCCTTAATGTACGTGGCAAGTTAAAACGTATGGGACGTTATGCAGGTTATACCCGCAAACGTCGCAAAGCCATTGTCGAAGTTGCCGAAGGTCAATCAATTGAAATCTTCCCAACGACTGATGAAGATTCTGAAGAATAGGAGGAATTAACGTGGCGATTAAAGTTTATAAAGCGACAACTAACGGACGTCGTAATATGTCAGGTTCCGATTTTTCCGAAATCACCAAGAAAACACCTGAAAAAAGCTTATTAGCTAAACAATCCAGAAGAGCTGGACGTAATAACCAAGGTCGTATCACTGTTCGTCACCATGGTGGTGGCCACAAACAAGCTTATCGTTTAATCGACTTCAAACGTAACAAAGACAACGTTGAAGGCGTGGTTAAGGCTATCGAATACGATCCAAACCGTTCCGCTAACATCGCATTAATCCATTATACTGACGGGGTTAAAACCTACATCATCGCGCCTAAGGGCTTACAAGTAGGTACCCGGATCCAATCTGGTGCTGACGCTGATATCAAAGTAGGTAACGCTTTACCTCTTAAGAATATCCCAGTTGGTACTGTGATCCACAACATCGAAACCAAACCTGGTAAGGGTGGCCAATTAGTTCGTGCCGCTGGTACCAGTGCTCAAGTTTTAGGTAAAGAAGACAAATATGTCCTCGTAAAATTAAACTCTGGTGAAGTACGTTTTATCTTAGGGACATGCCGGGCTACTGTTGGTTCTGTTGGTAATGAACAACATGAATTGATTAACAGCGGTAAAGCTGGACGTAGTCGCTGGTTAGGTAAACGCCCAACTGTTCGTGGTTCCGTAATGAACCCTAACGATCACCCACACGGTGGTGGTGAAGGTCGTGCACCAATCGGACGTAAGGTTCAAATGACCCCATGGGGCAAACCAGCTCGTGGTATTAAGACTCGTGATAAGAACGCACGTAGCAATAAATTAATTGTACGTCACCGTAGCAAGAAACGTTAAACTAACTAGATCTTGACGAAAGGAGCCAGAGTAAATGAGCCGTAGTATTAAAAAAGGACCTTTTTGTGACGAACACTTAATGAAAAAGGTTCAAGAACAACAAGACAACGATAAAAAACAAGTAATCAAAACATGGTCCCGTCGTTCAACAATCTTTCCTAACTTCATTGGTTTAACGATTGCTGTTCACGATGGACGTAAACATGTTCCAGTTTATATTCAAGAAGACATGGTTGGACACAAATTAGGTGAATTTGTTCCTACCCGTACTTACCATGGTCATGCTGCAGACGACAAGAAAACACGTCGTTAATGCGAGAGGAGGAAAATAAATAATGGCAGAACAAGTTTTATCTGCAAAAGCTACTGCGAAAACAGTTAGAATTCCAGCCCGTAAAGCGCGCTTAGTAATTGACTTAATTCGCAACAAGAGCGTTGGCGAAGCAATCGCTATTCTAAAAAACACCCCTCGTGCAGCTAGTCCTGTGATTGAAAAGGTGTTAATGTCAGCTGTTGCTAACGCAGAACACAATTCAGACTTAGATGTAACTAAATTATATGTCAGTGAAGCCTATGTCAATGAAGGACCAACCATGAAACGGTTCCGTCCACGTGCTAAAGGCGCAGCTTCACGTATCAATAAACGCACCAGCCACATTACCGTTGTGGTAAAAGAAGCAGAGGAGGAGTAATTAGTGGGTCAAAAAATTAATCCAACCGGTTTACGTATCGGGGTCATTAAAGACTGGGATGCACGCTGGTTTGAAGAAAAAGATTATGCCAACACGTTACATGAAGACTTAGCTGTCCGTGATTATATTGAAGACGCGCTAAAAGATGCTTCAATCTCACAAGTTGAAATTGAACGTGCAGCTAACAAGGTAAACATCAATGTGCATACTGCTAAACCAGGTATGGTTATCGGTAAAGGCGGTAGTGAAGTAGAAAAACTCCGTAAAGACCTTAACCAATTAACCGGTAAACGCGTACATATCAACGTTATCGAAGTTAAACAACCTGACTTAAGTGCAGAATTAGTCGGCGAAAATATCGCTCAACAATTAGAAAACCGTATCGCTTTCCGTCGTGCAATGAAACAAGCCATTCAACGCACCATGAAAGCAGGCGCTCAAGGTATCAAGGTCCAAGTATCTGGCCGTTTAAACGGTGCTGATATGGCTCGTACCGAAGCATTAGATGAAGGAACTGTTCCACTACATACCCTACGTGCTGACATTGATTATGCCTGGGTAGAAGCAGACACCACCTATGGTAAAATTGGTGTTAAAGTTTGGATTTGCCGTGGAGAAGTTCTTCCAACAACTAATAATCAAGAGGAGGAATAATCGTGTTAGTACCTAAACGTGTTAAACATAGACGTGAGTTCCGCGGAAAAATGCGTGGAGAAGCTAAAGGCGGTAAAGAAATCGCCTATGGTGAATATGGCTTACAAGCATTAGATTCTAAATGGATCACCAACCGCCAAATCGAAGCAGCCCGTATCGCGATGACACGTTATATGAAACGTGGAGGGAAAGTATGGATTAAAATCTTCCCTCACAAACCATACTCCGCCAAAGCCATTGGTGTTCGTATGGGTTCCGGTAAAGGTGCTCCAGAAGGCTGGGTAGCTCCTGTTAAACGCGGAAAAATTTTATTTGAAATTGCAGGGGTGCCTGAAGAAGTTGCTCGTGAAGCGCTACGTCTTGCCGCCCACAAATTACCAATTCGTTGTAAGATTGTCAAACGTGATGTAGGTGGTGAATCGAATGAATAAATTTTCTGAATTAAAAGATCTTTCCGTGGCTGAATTAAACGCAAAGGAACAAGAATACAAACAAGAGTTATTCAATTTACGATTCCAATTGGCAACCGGTCAATTAGAAAATACTGCGCGTATTAAACAAGTTCGTAAACAAATTGCTCGTATTAAAACAGCATTGCGTCAACAAGAACTCGCGTAAAACGTTAATCAGTAAAGGAGGATATTAAAGAAATGGCAGAAAAACGTAATCACCGTAAAGTTCTACAAGGACGCGTTGTTTCCGACAAAATGGATAAGACGATCGTTGTCCAAGTAGACACATTTAAATTCCATCCAACATACAAAAAACGTATTTCGTATTCCAAGAAATATAAAGTACATGATGAAAAGAATTCAGCAAAAGTAGGCGACACCGTTAAAATTATGGAAACCCGTCCACTATCTAAGGATAAATATTTCCGTCTAGTTGAAATTGTTGAAAAATCAGTTATTATTTAACGCTAACTGGAAGGAGGATACTAGAAGATGATTCAAACAGAAAGTCGCTTGAAAGTTGCTGATAACTCAGGAGCACGTGAAGTCCTATGTGTCAGCGTTTTAGGTGGTTCAGGTCGTAAAACAGCTAACATCGGTGACGTTATTGTATGTACAGTAAAACAAGCTACACCCGGTGGCGTTGTTAAAAAAGGTGATGTGGTAAAAGCTGTTATTGTTCGCTCCAAGAGTGGAACACGTCGTGCTGATGGTTCATACATCAAATTCGATGAAAATGCCTGTGTAATTATTCGTGATGACAAAACACCACGTGGAACTCGTATCTTTGGACCAGTAGCTCGTGAATTACGTGAAAACAACTATATGCGTATTATTTCACTCGCTCCAGAAGTACTTTAATCATATTGAAAGAGAGGTGTCCAAAAGATGCGTATTAAAACAGGTGATAAAGTAGAAATTATTGCTGGTAAAGACAAAGGCGTTCAAGGAACAGTTTTAAAAACTTTCCCTAAGAAAGACCGCGTACTCGTTGAAGGCGCAAACTTAGTGAAGAAACACCAACGTCCATCCCAAGCAAATCCACAAGGCGGCATCATCGAAGAAGAAGCTGCAATTCATGTATCAAATGTCCAATTAATTGATCCAGAAACCAAAGAAAAGACCCGCGTTGCCATTGAAGAACGTGACGGCAAGCGTGTTCGTGTGGCTAAAAAATCTGGCAAAGCCTTAGATTAATCAAGGAAGGAGGAACTAACAGATTATGGCTAATCATTTAAAAGAAAAATACAATAACGAAGTAAAGAACGCTTTAATTGAAAAGTTTAACTATACTTCTCCAATGCAAGTGCCAAAAGTTGACAAGATTGTTTTAAATATGGGTGTCGGCGACGCAGTCTCCAACTCAAAAAATCTTGAAAATGCAGTTGAAGAATTAACCAAGATCTCTGGTCAAAAACCAATTATCACCAAAGCGAAGAAATCAATCGCTGGTTTCCGCTTACGTGAAGGTATGCCTATTGGTACCAAAGTTACCTTACGTGGTGAACGTATGTATGACTTCTTAGACAAGTTAATTAATGTTTCACTTCCTCGTGTTCGTGACTTCCGCGGAATTAGCAAACGTTCCTTTGATGGACGTGGTAACTACACCTTAGGTATTCGTGAACAATTAATCTTCCCAGAAATCGACTTTGATGAAGTTGATAAAGTTCGTGGTTTAGACGTTGTTATCGTAACTACTGCAGAATCTGATGAAGAATCAAGAGAATTATTGGCACAATTAGGAATGCCATTCCAAAAATAGTACAAGGAGGCGAACGGTTTGGCTAAAAAAGCAATGATCGAAAAGAATAAACGTAAACCTAAGTATTCAACACAGGCTTACACACGTTGTGAACGCTGTGGCAGACCCCACTCTGTTTACCGTAAGTTTAAATTATGCCGTATTTGTCTTCGTGAACTTGCCCATAAAGGACAACTTCCAGGGGTCAAGAAGGCTAGTTGGTAATCAAGTAATATAAAGGAGGGTGTACTTAGATGGTCATGACAGATCCAATTGCGGACTTCCTAACTCGTATTCGTAACGCTAACTTAGTGCGTCATGAAACAGTTGAAGTTCCAGCTTCAAAAATGAAAGAAGCAATTGCTAAAATCTTAGAAGAACAAGGCTATATCAAAGGCTATGAAGTCTTAGAAGGCGACAAACAAGGGATTATCCGCGTATTCATGAAATACGGTGCCGATAACCAACGTATCATCACAAACTTACGCCGTATTTCTAAACCAGGATTACGTGTTTACGCAAAAAGTGATGAAATTCCTAAAGTGTTGAACGGTTTAGGGATTGCCATTGTCTCAACATCTGAAGGTGTTGTTACTGACAAAGAAGCACGCCAAAAGAACATTGGTGGCGAAATTCTTGCCTACGTATGGTAAGAGAGAAATCATTATAGAAAGAGGTGCAGCCTAGATGAGTCGTATTGGTTATAAACCAGTTGCCGTACCAAGTGACGTAACCGTATCTGTTGACGGTTCTACTGTTACTGTTAAAGGCCCTAAAGGTGAATTAACACGCGAATTCAATCCATTGATTAAAATCGCTCAAAACGAAGAAAATGAATATACTTTTGAACCAGTTAACCAATCAAAAGAAGCTCGTTCCATGCATGGAACCAGTCGTTCATTATTCTATAACATGGTAGTAGGAACCCACGAAGGTTTCTCTAAACAATTGGAACTATCCGGGGTTGGTTACCGTGCGCAATTACAAGGTAAAAAACTTGTTTTACAAGTTGGATTATCCCATCCAGTAGAATTTGAAGCACCAGAAGGTATTGAATTTGAAGTGCCAAGCAATACTGAAATCAAGATTAATGGTGTTGACAAAGATAAAGTTGGCGAATTAGCTGCTAACATCCGTCAAGTTCGTAAACCTGAACCTTATAAAGGCAAAGGGATTAAATACGCTGGCGAACACATTATCCGTAAAGAAGGTAAAACTGGTAAGTAATAAGCTTACAGTGCTTTATCTCATAAAAATAAGAATTAAGAGGTGACAAAATTGATTAGCAAACCAGATAAAAATGCATTACGTCAAAAACGTCATGCACGTATTCGTCGTAATCTTTCTGGAACAGCAGAGTGCCCACGCTTGAGTGTTTACCGCTCAAATAAACACATCTACGCTCAATTAATTGATGACGTAGCGGGTGTTACGCTTGCAAGTGCCTCTGATGCCAATTCAGAATTAAACAAAGGAAGCAAAACTGAAAATGCCCAAGCAGTTGGCCAAGCCATTGCTGAACGCGGTAAAGAAGCTGGGGTTACTGCAGTAGTCTTTGACCGTGGGGGTTACCAATATCACGGCCGTGTCAAAGCTTTAGCAGAAGCCGCTCGTGAAAATGGATTAGAATTCTAAGCAAAGGAGGATACCTAAACATGGCAAAAGATTTCGTTCAAATTGATGACAAAAAGATTGAAGATCGCGTTGTTGCTATTAATCGAGTAACCAAAGTTGTTAAAGGTGGTCGCCGTATGCGCTTTGCAGCCCTAGTGGTTGTTGGTGACGGTGAAGGTCACGTTGGTTTTGGTACTGGTAAAGCTTCTGAAGTGCCAGCAGCAATTAATAAAGCGATTGAAAATGGTAAGAAAAACATGATCGCGGTTCCACTTGCTGGTACAACTATTCCACATGAAGTCATTGGTAAATTCAATGGTGGTCGTGTTATGCTTAAACCTGCTAAAGTCGGTTCTGGGGTTGCCGCTGGTGGTCCAATCCGTGCCGTTGTTGAATTAGCCGGTATTGCTGATATTACTTCAAAATCTCTCGGATCCAATACACCAATTAATATGGTTCAAGCAACTATCCAAGGTCTTGCTGAATTAAAAGACCCTAAAGAAGTTGCTCAATTACGTGGTAAATCCGTACAAGAACTATTAGGTTAGGGGGACAAACCATGTCAGAAGTAAAAATTACTTTAAAGAAGAGTTTAATTGGTCGCAAAGAAGATCAAATTAGAACAGTTAAAGCACTAGGTTTAAAACATGTTGGCTACAGTGTTGTTAAGACACGCGATGAAGCAATTAATGGTATGATTAATAAAGTAGCCCACCTAGTCTCTGTTGAAGACGTAAAATAATTTCTAAAGGAGGTGCAGACTAGATGGCATTACATGAATTACAACCCGCAAAAGGATCTCGTCATTCACGCAAACGTGTAGGTCGTGGATCAGGGTCAGGTTGGGGTAAAACCTCTACCCGTGGTCAAAAAGGACAATTAGCACGTTCCGGTGGACGTACTCGTCTAGGCTTCGAAGGTGGACAAACTCCACTTTACCGTCGTATCCCTAAACGTGGTTTCACCAACATTAACCGTAAGGAATATGCGATTGTTAATATTGAAGACTTAAATGTTTTTGAAGACGGCTCAGAAGTTTCAGCCAATGAATTAGCTGAAGCAGGTTTAATCAAGAAGGAAAAAGCTGGCGTTAAAATTTTAGGACAAGGTAACTTAGAACGTAAGTTAACAGTAAAAGCTGCTAAATTCTCAGCGTCTGCAAAAGAAGCTATTGAAGCCGCTGGGGGAGTTTGCGAGGTGATCTAATGTTTAGCACCTTGAAACAAGCCTTCAAGGACAAAAATATTAGAGGTCGAATCTTCTTTACTCTATGGATGTTGATTGTCTTTAGAATCGGCTCACATATTACCGTTCCCTTTGTTAATGCTGGAGCGGTATCAACTTTAGCAAATTCGGGCCTATTCGGCTTGTTAAATACCTTTGGTGGTGGAGCCTTAGCAAGTTACTCCATCTTCTCCTTAGGTGTTTCACCCTACATTACTGCTTCGATTGTTATCCAGCTCTTGCAGATGGAAATTGTTCCATCATTCACTGAGTGGTCCAAGCAAGGGGAGGTAGGGCGTCGGAAGTTAAATAAATGGACGCGTTACTTTGCAGTAGCGATCGCTTTCTTTCAATCATTAGCTTTGTCTCTAGGGTTTAACTCATTAGCCCAATTCGGTCTAATTCAAAACCCAAGTACGACAACTTACTTATTCATTGCCTTGATTATGACAGCTGGATCCATGTTTGTTACCTGGATTGGGGAGCAAATCACGCAATATGGGGTAGGTAACGGAACTTCATTAATTATTTTTGCAGGGATCGTTTCACGCGTCCCTACAGAAATTGTTGCTTTTGTGAGTTCTAAACTTCTCAAAGCAGAAGGCAACGCCTTGGTTCAAAACGGCTTATTGGCATTGGCCTTTATCCTGATAATGATCCTTATCATTACCTTTGTGGTCTTTATCAACCAGGCTGAACGCCGGATCCCGGTGCGCTATTCTAAACGAGCCAATAGTGCTAACCAACGTGCCCACTTACCATTAAAAATCAATTCAGCTGGTGTTATCCCAGTGATCTTTGCCAGTTCCTTAATCATGGTTCCGCAAACGATCTTGAATTTCTTTAGAGCTTCTCACGGAGAGGCTGAATGGTTTAAACTCGTCTCACGGATCTTTTCATTACAAGATCCTTTAGGGATTACCCTATATGCGGTGACGATTATTCTGTTCACCTTCTTTTATGCCCATATTCAGATTAATCCAGAACGTGTGGCTGAGAACTTCCAAAAATCAGGGGCCTACATTCCTAGTGTTCGTCCCGGTTTAGCGACTGAACAGTTTATTTCAACGGTTCTCAATCGTTTAAGTTTCTTTGGTGCTCTGTTCTTAATGGCCATTGCAACCGCGCCTTTAGTGATATCATATGTCTTAGATATGTCACAAAGAGTCGCTTTAAGTGGGACAAGCTTGTTGATCGTTGTCGGAGTCGCATTAGATACCTATAAACAAATTGAAGGACGTTTAATTAAACATCGTTATATTGGATTCATTCGTGAATAGGAAATTGGGAGTGCATAGAGATGAAAAGAAATATTATTTTAATGGGTCTACCTGGTGCAGGTAAGGGAACCCAAGCTGAACGCATTGAAGCAGCTTATAAAATTCCTCATATTTCTACTGGTGATATGTTCCGCCAAGCGATGGCTGACGGCACCGAATTAGGGAAAAAAGCCAAGTCCTACATGGATTCTGGTTCTTTAGTCCCTGATGAAGTAACCAACGGCATTGTCAAGGACCGCTTAGCTCAGGTCAAAGACGATGAGGGTTATATGTTAGATGGTTTCCCAAGAACCATTAACCAGGCTGAAGCTTTAGAAGAGATTACGGCAAGTATCGATCAACCCATTGATGCAGTCATTTACATTGATGTTGATTTTGAGGTGTTAAAACAACGTTTAACCGGCAGAATCATTTGTCGTTCGTGTGGGGCAACCTACAATGTTAACTCTAACCCACCAAAAGAAGAAAACACCTGTGACCGTTGTGGTAGTCATGACTTCTACCAACGTGAGGATGACAAGGCTGAAGTTATCGAAAATCGTATCCAGGTGAACCTCGAACAAACCAAGCCTCTCGTTGACTTCTATGAAGCGAAGGGTAAGCTCTATAAGGTTCCTGGCGACATCGGCATTGAAAATGTCTTTAACCGCATTTCTGAAGTTATCGAAGATTAGCCTTGATAACTATTCTTTGTTGTGGTAAAATATTCGAGTTAGTCGAAAGATACACCTACTGTTTGAAGCTATTACTTGGATAGACTGGGAGGATATATTGTGGCTAAAGAAGATATGATTGAAGTTGAAGGTACTGTTACTGAATCGTTACCAAATGCAATGTTCAAAGTCGAGCTCGAAAACGGCTTTGAAGTTTTAGCGCATATTTCAGGAAAAATGCGTGTGAATTATATCCGTATTTTACCTGGCGACCGTGTAAAGGTAGAAATGTCTCCTTATGACTTAAGTAAAGGACGTATTACCTACCGATTCAAGTAATGGTGGTATAAGGAGGTAAAAGAGTGAAAGTTAGAGCATCAGTAAAACCTATTTGTGAAAAATGCAAGGTAATTCGCCGTAGTGGCCGTGTGATGGTTATTTGTGCGAACCCTAAACATAAACAACGTCAAGGTTAATTAATAGATAGGAGGGACCAGATAAATGGCACGTATTGCAGGAGTAGATATTCCTAGAGATAAACGCGTGGTTATCTCATTAACCTACATTTTCGGTATTGGTAAAGCCACAGCTGAAAAGATTTGTGAAGCTTGTGATGTAGACCAAGATACTCGTGTTCGTGACCTCACTAACGATGAACTTGACCGCCTACGTAAAGAAGTGGACAAGATCAAAGTTGAAGGTGACTTACGCCGCGATATCAATATGGATATCAAACGTTTACAAGAAATTGGTTCATACCGTGGTATGCGTCACCGTCGTGGCTTACCAGTTCGTGGACAAAACACTAAAAACAATGCACGTACCCGTAAAGGAAAACGTGGCTTAGCAATCGCTAAGAAGAAATAATTAATTTAAAATAAAGGAGGTTAGCATACAGATGGCAAAAGCAAAACGTCAAGGATCACGTAAACGTCGTGTCAAGAAACATGTTGAGTCAGGCGTCGCACATATTCACTCAACATTCAACAATACTATTGTGATGATTACTGATGAACAAGGAAATGCGATTTCTTGGTCTTCTGCAGGGGCTCTTGGCTTTAAAGGTTCCCGTAAATCAACACCATATGCTGCACAATTAGCTTCAGAAACAGCTGCTAAAACAGCAATGGATCATGGGATGAAAACCGTAGAAGTATCGGTAAAAGGTCCTGGCTCTGGTCGTGAATCTGCTATTCGTGCACTTCAAGCTGCAGGATTAGAAGTTACTGCAATTCGTGATGTAACACCTATTCCTCATAATGGTTGTCGTCCTCCAAAACGTCGTCGTGTTTAATATTTTAAAACGATTGATGCATTTGGACTTACTTAAAGGTGCAAGTTTTCACGTTTTGAAAGGGGTAAACTACTAGATGATCGAAATTGAAAAGCCAAATATCGAAACCATTGAAACCAGCGAAGATAATAAGTTTGGTAAATTCGCTGTCGAACCACTAGAGAGAGGTTATGGGACGACTTTAGGTAATTCCCTTCGTCGTGTACTTTTATCCTCATTACCAGGGACAGCTGTTACATCGATAAAGATTGAAAATGTTTTACATGAATTTTCAACTATTCCAGGAGTACGTGAAGACGTTACCCAAATTGTTCTTAATATTAAGCAACTTGCGCTTAAATTATACGATGTCGATGAAAAGGACATTGAACTTGATATTACTGGACCAGCAGAAGTTACCGCTGCTGACATTACTGCTGACGCGGACTTCGATGTTTTGAATCCATATCTACATATTTGTTCTTTGGCTGAAGGTGCCAAGATCCATATGCTGATGCATGTTAAGAATGGACGTGGCTTCGTTCGAGCAGAAAATAATAAAACGGACGACATGCCAATTGGTGTCATTCCGGTCGATTCAATCTATACACCAATCAAGAAAGTAAACTACCAAGTAGAAAATACCCGGATTGGTGAAGTCAATGAGTACGATAAATTGACTTTCGATATTTGGACGGATGGAACGATTGCCCCTAAGGAAGCTTTAAGCTTAGCGGCTAAAGTCTTAACGGAACATCTTGCAATCTTTGTTAGCCTAACTGATGAAGCTCAAGAAGCTGAAATCATGGTTGAGAAAGAAGAAACACAAAAAGAAAAAATGCTCGAAATGACCATTGAGGAATTAGACTTATCGGTACGTTCCTACAACTGCTTGAAACGTGCAGGAATTAATACCGTTGAAGAATTGACTCAAAAGACTGAAGCAGAAATGATGAAGGTCCGCAACTTAGGACGTAAATCATTAGACGAAGTCAAAGGCAAACTCGACGCATTAGACTTATCTTTAAAAGATGATGACTAATATCTTTAAGAAGGAGGAATAGAAAGAATGAGTTACCGTAAATTAGGTCGTAGTAGCTCCCAACGTAAAGCCTTATTACGTGATTTAACTACTGACTTATTAATCAACGAACGCATTACCACGACTGAAACTCGCGCTAAAGAAATTCGTAAAACTGCTGAAAAAATGATTACCTTAGGTAAAAAAGGCGACCTGGCTTCTCGTCGTCGCGCAGCATCTTACTTACGTAATGAAGTGAGCGATGTTCGTGTGGAAGATGAAAAAATCGTTATTGAAACCGTTCTTCAAAAGTTATTCAATGACTTAGGTGAACGTTACGCTGACCGTCAAGGTGGTTACACCCGTATTTTAAAAACTGAACCACGTCGTGGCGACAACGCTCCAATGGCGATTATTGAATTAGTATAAAACTTTTGAGTGTTATGATGATGGAAAGGAAGAAGTCTTTCTTTCCGAGTCTAGCTCTTTCATCCCTAGGCAGAAGTCTAGGGATGAAAAAGTTTGTTTTTTATTGAGACATTTTATATGTCTTTTTTTTGCGCTTTTTTTAGTTTTCGATAGAGAATATTTGTTATAATAATAATGTTAATGAACATTCATAGAGAAGAGGTTTCCCCATGCGCCAAGAACGGCTCTATTTCCCTCAGCTAGATACCCTGAGGCTCTTTGCCATGCTTGCCATCATTTGCTATCATTTCTTCACCAATTCCTTGCCGGGTGGCTTTTTAGCGGTGGATATATTCTTAATCCTATCGGGTTATTTGGTGACCAGTCAGTTAGAACGGCGCTTAAGGGAGGGCAAGTCCTTCAGACTGGGCTGGCAATTTTTTAGGCGCTTAGGGAAGATGTTTTGGCCCTTGGTCTTTTTTATTATTCTCTTGCTAGCGCTCTTACTTCTTTTTCAAACTGAGCTGTTAACTAATATCCGACCAGTGGTCTTTTCCAGCTTGGCCTTTGTCAATAACTGGTATCAGATTGCCATCGGGTCTTCCTATTTTGCTGAATTTCTCCACCCCTCGCTTTTGACCCATCTCTGGTACTTGGGGGTCTACCTACAGTCGCTCTTGGTCTTTTATTTCATCTATGGCTTACTGAGACGGCGGCTGGTCAAACAGCATTTTACTTATTTCTTGATCGTCTTAGCCTTGATGTCAGTGGCCTGGATGGCTTTTCTCTTTACTCCGGGTCAAGACCCTAGCCGGGCCTACTATGGGACCGATAGTCGCTTATTTTCCTTTTTATTAGGGAGTATCGCTTTCTTAATGGGGGAAGAAATCATAGGCTTCTCAGATCGGCTACTTAAGTCGTCTTGGACGCCAGACTTAATTGCCCTAGTGACTGCTGGTATATTAGCAGTCTTGATGAAGTTCTTGACGGATTCTTCCATATGGACTTATTACGGGGGCATGTTGGTCTTTGACCTACTGGTAGTCTTATTGCTCTTGGCTATTGTCCAAGACCAGTCCTTTATTGGTAAAGCTCTTCGCTTTAAGCCCTTGGCCTTTATCGGACGGAAGAATTATTTCATCTATCTGACCTACTATCCCATCTATATTGTCTTTACTGCCCATGCCAGTCAACAAAACTGGTTTACCATGCAACCGTGGTTACAGGTCTTAGCTATCTTTGTGATTGGTCTACTCCTAGACGCCCTAATTAATCAGCGCTTAGTGACAATACCGATTTATTTACGGCCTAAAGGAGAGCCCCTCCGTTTAATTACCGGTTTTCGTCAAGTCCGGTCTAAGGAGACTCCCTGGTACCAAAAAGTCCTCTTTTGGGGCTTTACCCTGGTCCTAGGCCTGGCGCTCTTTGCCCTAGTGACAGCACCCAAGGGAGAAGTGGTGCTCAAGTCTGAGGCTGAAGCTCGGGAGGCCCGTGAAGCTATCGAACAAGCTAACCGGGAAAAGCATACCATTGCTAGTGATAGTGATGAAGATATTGAAAAATACCGGCAGTCGCTCAGCCAAGACCAACAGGCCATCGTGAGTGACTTCTCTAATGAGGTTCTCTACCAGGCTAACGGCCTCAGTTTTACCTTCTTAGGAGACTCCTTAACCATCGATGTCTCTAAGGGGATTACGGCCCTCTTCCCACGGTCAAATATCTGTGCCAAGGTGGGACTCCAAGTCTACCAAGCTGGTGAACTAATCGATAGCTTTAGTGCCGATAATGAGATTCAGGATAAAGTGGTGGTAGATTTAGGCGCCAATGGTGGCTTTACTTCCCAACAAATTAACCAATTACTGAAACGCTTTGAAGGAAAGAAGATTTACCTGGTCAATACCCATGTTAACCGACCTTGGCGCCAACAAGTCAACGAAGCCTTGAAGGCAACCGCTGATAGCAGGAAGAACTGTCAATTAATTGATTGGTCTGGTTACTATGATCAAAATGCCCAAGCCGATTGGCTCAGCCAAGATGGCATCCACTTCTCAAAAGCAGGGGTCAAGGCTTGGACAGACTATGTGGGTCGGGCACTAATTGAAGATAATAAGTGATAAATCAGTTGAAATATAGCACTGGTTCCGTTACACTAATAAGAGATTTACAGATATCTTCGGGGCAGGGAGCGTTTCCCGACCGGCGGTAAAAGTCCGCAAGCTATCAAGGGATTGATAGGAATGAACTAGTGTAATTCTAGTACCGACAGTAAAGTCTGATAGGAGAAGAGTGAATACGATAACTATAGCCCCTCCGTTAATTAGAACGGAGGGTTTTATTTTAGAAATGGGGAGACAATTTGGAGTCGATCATCTCTGTCAAAGATGTTAGCTTTCGCTATGATAAGGAAGAAGACAAACAAACCATCAAACAGGTTTCTTTTGATATCTTTGACCAAGAATGGGTAGCTATTATCGGTCATAATGGCTCAGGGAAATCTACCATGGCCAAACTAATTGATGGGCTATTAGAAGCGGAATCCGGCCAGATTACCGTGGCGGGTTTAACGCTTAATGAAGCCAATGTCTGGACGATCCGGCAAAATATCGGCCTGGTTTTTCAAAATCCTGACAACCAATTCGTTGGAGCCACGGTTGAAGACGATGTGGCTTTTGGCTTAGAGAATGCTGGGGTACCACACGATGAAATGGTCGAGCGGGTCAATTGGGCCTTAGACGAGGTCGGCATGTCGGCTTATCGACAATATGAACCCAGTAACTTATCCGGAGGGCAAAAACAACGGGTAGCCATTGCAGGCATTATTGCTCTCCAGCCCCGGGTGATTATTTTGGATGAAGCCACCTCCATGTTGGATCCAGAAGGGCGCGAAGAAGTGATGGAGGTTATCCGCCGTCTAAAGAAAAAGAGCCAGCTCACCGTCCTATCCATTACCCATGATTTAAGTGAAGCGGCCAGTGCCGACCGGATTTTGGTTTTTCGTCAGGGAGAAATCGTTAATGAGGGCAAACCGGCAGAAATATTTTCTTATGGGGATAAGTTGATCGATATGGGACTGGGCGTGCCCTTTAGTGTGCAATTAAAAAATGCCCTAGCCCAACGTGGTTTTTCATTTGAAAAAGATTATTATACTGAAGAAGGGATGGTGGATTGGTTATGCAAATTGAATTCCAAGGCGTAAGTTATGCTTATGGGGCGGGCACTCCCTTTGAAACCTTGTCTTTGCATGATGTGAATTTAACCATTCCCGACCAAAGTTTTACCGCCTTTATTGGCCATACCGGTAGTGGGAAATCAACCGCCATCAAACACCTTAACGGCCTCTTGAAGCCTACTCAAGGAACCGTTCAAATTGGGCCAGACCAGTTGACCAAGAACTCTAAAGGAGAAGTCCTACGGCGGATTCGTAGTCAAGTAGGGATTGTCTTTCAGTTTCCTGAGTCGCAACTCTTTGAAGAGTCCGTCCTTAAAGATGTTATGTTTGGCCCCTTAAACTACGGAGCCAGTGAGGAAGAAGCCCGTCAAAAAGCCATTGAAGCCCTGGACCTGGTTGGTTTGCCAAGTGAGTTATATGACCAATCGCCCTTCGACTTATCAGGCGGGCAAATGCGCCGGGTAGCCATTGCTGGAATCCTTGCCATGGAACCCCAGGTCTTAGTCTTGGACGAACCCACGGCTGGCTTGGATCCAAAAGGTCACCGGGACATGATGGCCATGTTCTACCGACTCTATAAGGAACGCCAGTTAACGGTGGTTTTAGTGACTCATCAAATGAATGATGCTGCCCAATATGCCAATCATATTGTCGTGATGAATCGAGGAACGGTAGTCCGTCAAGGGCCCACAGCGGAAATCTTTTCTGATGCTGACTGGCTGAGGGACCATAGCCTATCCTTACCTGACAGTTTAGCCTTCAAGGCGGTTTTAGCTGACCGAGCAGGGGTTCAACTCCAAGACAATCCGCTAACCGTTGACCAACTCGCGAATAGTATTCTTAACTATTTTGAACTAGGGGAGGTTCAAGATGAAGAATAAATTTATTATGGGACGTTATTTGAACGGCGATTCCCTGGTCCACCGAATGGATCCACGGGCCAAATTGATCATTATGTTCATTTTACTGATCTTTATCTTCTTCGCCAATAATGGCCTGACTTATGGAATCTTAGGCCTCTTAGTGGTGGCTTTTGTCTGGCTGACCGGAATTTCTTTGAAAATTTTTCTCAAAGGGTTAAAGCCCATGATCCTATTGATCCTAATTACGGTGGCCTTGCAGTTATTCTTTACCCGGACAGGGGAAGTTTACTGGCAATGGGGCTTTTTAGCCATCACTGATGAAGGTTTATGGAACGCCTTATTTATCTTTTTGCGTTTCGTTTACATTATTTTCATTTCTACCATTCTTACCTTAACCACCAAACCCCTGGATATTACCGATGGCTTGGAAAGTTTGATGAAGCCCTTAAAGAATATTCTACCAGTCCACGAAATTGCCTTAATGCTGTCCATTGCATTACGCTTTGTACCAACCTTATTAGAAGAGACGGACAAAATTATGGATGCTCAATGGGCGCGTGGGGTTGACTTTAGCGAGGGCTCCTTAATGAGCCGGATCAAGGCCATTATTCCCATCCTGGTGCCCCTCTTTGTCTCGGCCTTTGACCGCGCCTACGACTTATCCATTGCTATGGAAGCCCGTGGCTACCAAGGGGGCGAAGGGCGGACCAAGTACCGTTTACTCCACTGGCACCAACGCGATACCATGGCTATCGGTCTAGTGGCTTGCGTTTGCCTAGCAATATTAATCTTTAGGTCCTAATGGCCAAGGCAAGTAATGAATGACAAGAGCGAAAAGCTGGCAGTGATGGCCGGCTTTTCCTATTTATTTGTGATTATATAAGGAGAGAGGCGTTTGATAATTATGCCACAACGCTATAAAGCGACGATTGCTTATGATGGTACTCCCTATGTGGGATTTCAAGTCCAACCCAATGGTCCCAGTATCCAAGCAGCCCTGGAAAAGGCTCTGAAATTAATGACGAAGGGACAAGAGATTCCTGTCTATGGGTCTGGCCGTACCGATTCTGGTGTCCATGCCCTAGGGCAAGTGGTTCACTTTGACTACCCTTCAGAGATCGAAACCGAGGGCTTATTACGGGCTTTGAATAGTATCTTAGATGACGCTATTTGTGTGAAGACAGTTGAGCCGGTGGAAAAACACTTCCATGCCCGCTACCATGCCCAAAGAAAAGCCTACTTATATAAGGTGTCTCTAGCTCCCTTTGTTTCGCCTTTTGAGCGTCACTACGTTCTCCACCATCCCTATCGTACTGATGTTTCTCGGATCCAGGCCGCCTTGCCGGCCTTAATAGGGGCGCATAACTTTAAGAGCTTCTGTTCTACCAAGACGGATAAAACCGTCTTTGACCGGGAGATCTACCGGGCGGAATGTCAGGCTTCTTGGGATGGGCAGACTTTGACTTTTTATTTTGAGGGCAATGGTTTTCTCTACAATATGGTGCGGATTATTGTGGGGACCTGCTTGCAGATTGGCGATGGCCTGCGTCCGGTGGAGAATCTCAGTGACTTGTTAAGGATTCAAGACCGGAACGCCGCGGGCCCCACTGCCAAGGCACATGGTCTCTACTTGCACCATGTGGACTATCCCAGTCGAGCGGAACGCATTGCTAAGTCAGAGGCGAACGGTTTCTATTAGAGAAAAAACTAGGCCTTTACTGGCATTTTTGCTATGATGATAGTACTTATTATTTGAAAAAATATTGTAAAATAACCTTTGTTATAGGAAGAGGATTCCATGCCAAGATACCGCAAGTTATATGATGAAGAGGGCAATGAGATTATTGTTGAAGAAAAGTCAAAGGGAGAAGAGCTAGAAGAATTCGGCAACACCTTACAGGGCTGTGGGGCCAGTCTTCAAGGCTGTGGCTGCTTATTGACCTTATTCATCACCATACCGATTTTACTCATGCTGGCGGGGATATTTTAGTTAGCCTTGGTATAGCTTGTTCCAATTGAAAGATACTGTATACTATTGATCGGAAAATAATACAAGGAATTGTGGAGGAAAAGATGGTAAAGATAACTTTCTTGCTAATAGGCTTGATCATCCTAGGAGGCTTTGCTTATTTACTGGTGCGGGCCATTCGTTTAGATAAGCTAAAGGCCACCAAACAAGTATTGGCAGTCATTACAATGCTTTTATTTGCACTTAATCTGGGCCTGGCGGTCTCAATTATCCGCCAGCAGGCTGCGGGAGAAAAGCAACAAATCGACCACATGGCTGACCAATACCTAGCCTGGCTGGATAAGGAAAGCGGGGCTAGTCAATCCAAGGCTTTAGAAAGTGCCTTGCAAAACTTAGTCAGCGACTTGACAGAAGGACAGGTTGGCATAGCGGTTTTTAACCAAGAGGGGAAAAAGATTGTCGCTATCAATGACCAAGCCGACTTTATTACCGCCTCTACCTATAAACCCCTTCTAGCCGCCGCAGCCCTTTACCTTTTAGAAGAAGGGGAAATTAGTGCCAGTCAGGAAGAGCGGATTAAGCAACTTATTATCCCTACTATCCAGTGGTCGGATAATGACCGCGCTATTACCCTGGGGCGCGATATTGTCGATTATGATCGTTTTAACCAGATTATGCATGACTGGGGTTTTCAGACTTTTCGTGTTGAAACCTCTGGGGACTATTCCTTACATATTACTCCTGAAGATCTGGCCCGTTTTTACCAGGAACTGGAACAAGGCAAGCTATTGAATAGCGAGCATACGGCCTTCTTACTCGAGCAATTGCAGCAGTCCCAGGAGCCAATCCCCTTTGACGAGGCCCTGGCTGGTGATGATAATTATTGGAACAAGTATGGCTTGCTCACCGGCATCTATAATGAAAGTGGGATCTATAAAGACGCCAAGGGAAAAAGTTATTACCTGGCCGTGATGACGTCCGATTGGTTAGCCAGTGATAGTGAGAAAACGGACTGGTTTAAGCAATTAGCTGAGGTCTTTAGCCAGTACTTGTATGGGGAGTAAGGGCTTGAAGAGTGTCTCAAGAATTAGACAGATGAGAGGTACAGGATAAGGAGCGGAGTAATGCTGATCTTTTTAGGTTTTCTAGTGGCCCTCGGTTTAATTGGGTCGTCTTACTATTTTTACAAGCGGGAAGGGCGAGGCTTCTACCTCCTTTTCGTTTTGATTGGTTTTCTCCTACTGGCGGCCATGGTGGTCTTGTCGGCCTATTATTTTTTGGGTTAAGTGGCGGCTAAAAAATAAAAAAGACTTGACTTTAGGTGAAATTAAAGCTATGATATTAGACGGTATTGTTTGCCCCACGATCGGCCCCGGAAACCAATTGTGATACGCAACAATCGTAAAGTAAACGGAGGAAATAAACATGCGTCAAACTTATATGGCAAAAGCTAGCGAAGTTGAACGTAACTGGGTTGTTCTTGACGCGACTGATATTGCATTAGGTCGTTTAGCAGCTGTAGCAACAAATATGTTACGTGGTAAAAATAAACCAACTTTTACCCCTAATGTTGATACTGGTGATCATGTGATTATCATCAACGCTGACAAGGTAAAACTAACTGGTAACAAAGCTCAAGACAAGAAATACTACCACCACACTGGTTACCCAGGTGGCATTAAAGAAACCACTGCTGGTAAATTACGTGCAGAAAAACCTGAACGTTTAATTGAAACCGCAGTTCGTGGTATGTTACCTAAGAATCGTTTAGGCCGTAAACAATTTACCCACTTACATGTATACAGTGGTAGCGACCATAAACATCAAGCGCAACAACCAGAAACCATCGATATTACAGAATTAATCTAAGGAGGGAACAGCAGTGGCACAAGCAAGTTATCAAGCAACAGGACGCCGTAAGGATTCTACTGCCCGCGTACGCTTAGTACCTGGTACTGGTAATATCTTCTTTAACGGTAAAGCCATGGAAGAATACTTACCATACGCATCCTTATTCGTAATCGTTAAACAACCATTAGCCGTAACACAAACTGAAGGTCAATATGACATCCATATTAACGTTCAAGGTGGCGGTTTTGCTGGCCAATCTGGTGCAGCTCGTCACGGTATTGCCCGTGCATTATTGGAAGTAGATCCTGACTTCCGTAAACCATTAAAAGAAGCTGGTTTATTATCACGTGACCCACGTATGAAGGAACGTCGTAAACCAGGTCTTAAGAAAGCACGTAAGGCACCTCAATTCTCCAAGCGTTAGAATTGGCCTATATGTGGACAAAAGCATCTTCCTATGGGGGATGCTTTTTTTATTGTAAAAAATTTGAATCAAAGACTCGGTTGGTCACAAAAAAATAATTAGATTATTATGATGGAAGTTATGCCACTTTTTAATGTTATTTTTGCTATAATAAAATAAAAACAATTAAAAGAGGTGTCTTTCATGAAGAAATGGTTAAGTGAAGTTAAAAATCGAGTATCGATGAAAAAAGTAAAAAACATTGGGTAGTAGCCTCCTCATTGGCTTTAGTCGCCCTAGGAACACCTATTGTCTTTGCTCAAGATTCTAATAATCAATCATTAACACAGGAACAAATGACTGAAATTCTTGCCAAAGTAAACGGTACGAATTCCTACCAAGAATGGGTAGCCAATACCGTTGAAGAAGTGAAGGTAACCATTGAAGCACAAAAAGGACAAAACCTTGATGAATACATCATTCAATGGGGCGATACTTTATGGGCAATTAGTCAAGCTTCAGGGATTCCTATTGATGAATTAGTAGCGATTAACGGCATTCAAAACGCTGACTTAATCTATGCAGGAGACACCTTAAAAGGCGTTTTAAATCGTATTCAGGCTTACGCTAAGCATAAAGAAGCGCAAACAGTTGCTATTACGCCACAACAAAGCACAAATACTTTACAAGTTTTAACTACTGAACCAGTATCTGTATTACCTAGAGAAGTCGCTGAAACAAAAGTACCAACAAATCATACTGCTGAAGTGAGCCAACCATCTGTCAGCCAATCAGTTAAACCGATTCAAGAGCAATCTCAAACTGAAGAAAGTCAGCCAAACCATCAAAAGGATGCCCCAGTTGAAACAGTAAAAGAACAATCAGAGCCACAAGTGATTGATAGAACTGAAGAAACAATTAAAGTGACCGAAGGCGATCAAACGGATAGTCAAACTACTCCAAGTGGCGTGATCGAGGAACAACCAGCTACCGAGGGAAGGCCTACCGAGCATCAAACCGATACAAATAGTGTCGTTGAAAGGCCAGAACCAACGGTAAAACCAAGTCCTGAACCTTCTGTACCAGTTGTGCCTACTCAACCACAAGAAGGCAATGACGAGGGTGAAAAAGGTTCAAGTGAATCTGTTCCTTTAACCCCATTAGCTCCTGCTACTCCTATTGAAGAGGTGCAACCAGCAATTGTTAAGCGTACCGACCACTCGGTAAGAACCACGCCAATTCACTTTGGTTTCCAAAGAATAGCTGATCCAAACCTTGAAAAAGGGGTTGAACAAGTCGTTCAAGAAGGTAAAGATGGTGTGAAGACGGAAACCATCGAACGTGTCTATGAAAACGACCAATTGATTTCAGAAACAGTTATTGCTACTGAAGTCGTTGATGCCACACCACAAATCATTCATGTAGGAACGAAAGAATCTGCTCCAGAAGATACCATCGAAGTCAAGAAAGTAACCACAACTGAAAGCATTCCTTATAAGCAAGTAATCAAAGACAACCCAAGTCTTGAAAAAGGAAGAGAAGCTCTTATTCAAAAAGGTGAAGAGGGGCAAAGAGAAATTGTCGAAGAAGTGACTTACACTAATGGTAAAGAAACTAGCCGCAAACAGATTTCTGATCAAGTCGTCAAAGAAGCTGTGGATGAAATCATTGTTCGAGGTACTAGAGAAGAAACAGAAAGTGTTCCTTTGACACCACTTACACCTGCGACTCCAATCGAAAATGAAAAGACTGAACCAGTTATAACTACTAAAGAAGAAAGTCATACCGAAGCGATTCCTTTTGAGACTGTTCGAAAAGAAAATAAGAACTTAGAAAAAGGCGTTGAACAAGTCATTCAAACAGGTGTCAATGGTGAGAAAACAATCACAGAAAAAGTAACCTTTACAGATGGCAAGGAAAGCAATCGTGAATTGATTCGTGAGGAAGTCACTAAAGAGCCGATTAATCAAGTGGTTGAATATGGAACGAAAGAAAAAGTTTCTTCTGATCCATTTGGTCCAACCCAAGGCTTACAAGTCGGTGATGCCTTTAATGGTGGGGTAGTTAAAGACTTCATTATCAGATTTCCAGAAAATATATTAGATCTTGCAAAAGCAAAGAATGAAAGTAATGCTCAGGAATATTATGAAAAAGCTAAAAAGCCCTCAGAGATTAATTATGTAGGTACAGCAGAAAATGGTCATACAACTTATAGTCCGATCCCTTTTAATAAAGAAGTTGTTAACTTATTTAATAATACTGATACAATGATTAACACCGTTAAACTAAACGAAGAATTTGCCAAAATTTTAAATGCTGAGCGTCAATCTAAAGGTTTAATACCATTAAGCTACGGCGACTACCTTCAGGAAGGAGCAGATAACCGATCACAAGAATTAGCTGAATACGGTGATATAAGAGTCAATGGAAAATCACATGTAAGACCACATGATGGAAGTTCATTCCGTACTGCATATGATCCAACAATTCGTTATGGATTATCTGAAAATTCATTACTTACATTTATAGTGGGGAATCCTTACCAATTATTAAGTGAGAAGTATTTAGCAGAACATGCTTTTAACATGTGGAAAGAATCTCCTGGTCATTATGCAAATATGATGAATGAAGATAGTAAATCATTTGTGTTTTCTATGAAAATAGCACCAGATAAAAAGGGTAGAGGTAATCTTTTAATAGGTACGTTTTCTGGTGACTCTCAAATGAGTAAAGAAGGTAACTTGTTCATTCATGAATTAGATAAACAGGGAAAACTAAAAAATCTCTAATGGTATAAGATAGTTATTCTTGAAAAAGGCATTCCTAGCGGAGTGCCTTTTTATTGATAAAACATTTATTTTATATAGTGCAATGGCTCTCGGATTAACCGTAGTACCCTAGTTGAAAGCGTAACGAATACCGCTATTGTCGCCTATGCGTCAGGGGTCGAAAAAGTAGGGCCTTCTGATAATCCTGTAGTTCCTCAAAGATATGAGAATCAAAAAGGACATTCAAAAGTGCATCCTATGTTCTAGATAATTAGATAAACTGTTGATGTAAATAGGTGTAAAGTATATCATTCTCCTTACATTTTTATCCTTAGCCAAGATTATAAATTACTTAAAGTTGTTGATAGATAGGGATTATGTGAATTTTAAAAATGATAGTTATATGGCTGTCAATTCTCAAAACGATAGAATTGGCGTCATTACAGCATTTACAACACTTCATGGTTCACGCCATGGGGTGTTTTTTCTTGCCTTTTTTCAAAATTCACGTCATTTTTTAACACAAAAATTAGTTTTATAAAATAAGAAAGTCTCAACGTTTGAATTGCCTGGCCTATTTGACAGGAAAGGGTTATATCTTGAGGCCTTTTTTGATTCATATTTGCATTAATTTAATTTACTTAAAATATATGATCAATTTTATAGATCAGTGTTACATTTTTGTGACATTTATAACAAATAATAGATTATCTTTGGGAAATTTTGTAAAATATTTGAGGATATAGAAGATTAGTAAGCGCTTTAAAGATATAAGAGAGGTATACCAATTACTTTTTTATGTCTTCTATATATTAAAACCTTATATTCACCAAAAAGGAGGCGCGTTGTTTAATTAAGTATCGATTATTTTACTTTCATAGCCTTTAATCAACAAAATATTAGAAGATTTCGATTGATTACACTTATTCTAGTTAAAACGCTTCTTAGCGTTTTTTGGTTCTCTGTCAAATAGTGTTGATAGGAATTTTTATAATTAATGTCATATCAGAAATGGTATGGCATTTTTTAATAGCTTCTGATAGGTGAAAAAGGGTACGATTAAAAGGCCTCTTGTTTCTTATTTTTTCGCCGTAGGCGAAGACAGAGAGTGAGAAAGCAATATTATAAATAATGAATAAATACCACAAAGATTATGCTGCTTCTGAAAAAGTGAGTGAACGAGGTTGGAAATCATTACATACCAAGCGAGAAGCCATTATTATACGTATTCTTAAATGATCAAAACGATGGTAGCCATAACCTGTGCGCTTGATCAGTTTCGTTTTATTGTTCATTCCTTCTATTGGACCGTTAGACAAAGTATACGTTAAAGCTTCACAAATACCTTCTTGATATCTTTCTAAGGTTTGAAAAATAGTTCGTACTCTACGTGGAAAAGTGTACTTCTTGACTTCAATGAGTAAGTCTTTAAATGACTGAATGTCATGGGTATAAATACTGTATTTTAGGCGATTAACATAGGTATAGGTACGTGACAATTCGGGAGATAAATTGATGAGGTAATCGACAATCATCTGTTCTGAAACGAGACCGTCAAAAAGTCGATGTGTATATAAGTTTTTATAGTCAAGTTCCCATTCATTTTTTAAAGGTAACTTCCATAACTGTTTTAATTTGCGATAATCACGTGGTGATTGATAGCGAATATGATTCATCAGTTGAATACGTACGGAGTTGATTGCCAGATTAAGATGTTGAATAACGTGAAAACGATCAAATAGTATCTTTGCATTAGGGAAACAAGCGCGGATAACTTCAATATAAGGGCTATACATATCAATCGTAACTATTTTGACAGCTTGTCGACTTTTGTAAGAAAAACGCATAAAGTAGTGGATTAATTCGTTCTTTTGTCGATTTTCAACAATATCAATTAACCGATGGTTTAGGGGATCAATAAAAATAAAGCTCATCGCGCCACTAACATTTTTCACTGATTTAAATTCATCAAAAGAAAGGCACTGGGGCAAATAATTAAATTTAGGTAGTAATGCTTTCCCTCTTTCTTCTAGAAGACGAATCACCGTCGATACAGAAACATTGTGTTGTTTACCGATAAGAGTCATCGCTATCGTTTCACTAAGAGCAAAAGTAATCGCAGTTTTTAGCGCTTTAGAAATATAGCAATTAGCTGCCACTATGGGGGTTTCAGTATTAAAAGTCCTTTGGCAGTGCTTACAAAAGAAACGTTGCTTTTTAAGACGCAAAGTAACGGGTTGACCTCCATTAATGGTCGTTAGTAAGATATCGCTTGAATAAAATCCATTTTTAACGATATCAGCTTGTGATTCGTTGATATGTCCGCAATGGGAACAGTGAGAAGGATGGTTAGTTAAGGTTCCAAAAATAACCTTATGAATGATATTATTTTTCTTTTCCTCCACTACTTTATCTTCAATTTCAATATTTTCATCTTTTATATTAAAGAGATTTTGTATACAATTAGATTGAGTCATGGAATCCGCCTTTCTGTGTTTTGGATTGTATTTTCAGTATAGGCCTTCCATGGCTTTTTGTGTATCAAAAAATGGTGCCAATGAAGAGCCGTTGGCTCCCATCAACACCAAATATTATAGAACCCGTTTTTTCTGACTCTTCACTTCAATTTTAAAGAGATGGTAGTACTAGTTATCAGTAAACTTTACCACATAGCATAATAACCATATCTTGCCCTTAGTGGCTACCTTTATCTTTAAGTTGAAGTGAGAGATTGATCATCATGAACGCCGTTTAGTGTCTGAATAGTCAGACTAAAAAGTATCAGTAGGCGATGTGACCGATAAGGCTTTTTCTGAAGTCACACCATAGTTCGTGAGGATTATGTAATAATCTGGCGAGAAATTCTAATAATCGTAAATATCAATCAATCGCATGATGTTTTAAGAGGAGATTTTATGGAAATATTTGCTAAAATAATTAACCGTAAAAAACAAGAAAGTAGTAATAAAAAAATAAGGTACGGTATTCGGAAGCTTTCAATAGGTATAGTCTCTTGCGCATTGGGCTGCTGGATATTAGCGTCTAATGACACGGTTTATGCCCAAGGAAATACTCCAAATGCTAGCAGCCAAGTGACTGCGTCTACTGATAATCAAGCAGGAAAGTCAGAAGATCAAGCCAAAGTGACAAAGAATTCATCTAATGATAAGCCATTCGATGCCAACAAAGCTAATCAAGCGAAATTAGCTGCTAAGGAAAATAAGTCAGTTAATCGTGAAAATGAAAATAAGCTTTCGGTTAAGGCAAGTTCGGATGAAGAGGTTAAGCAGCCAGAAAAAAACGTTGTGAGTGTCAATAGTGATGATGTTAATAAGGAAACGCCAAAACCAAGAAGTCAAGCTAACGGTGAAAATAATGATTTCACGCATCGTCCTATAAAGGAAGATGAAGGTAAGGCATCTTACTATGATGTTTCAGATAAAGATTTAGCTAATTCTGAAGCAGTCAACACTAATAAGCCTAAAGAGATTAGTCATGATGTCCCTAAATTAGAATTAAATATCATTAAAGAAAATGATAGTAAGACCCTGGAGGCTGTTGATGGAGAAGCATTGCCATTTAGTGCTTTCTTTGTCACACCTAAAGGAACTAAAGAGGGCGACACATTTACCCTAACAGTATCCGACAATTATAGTTTAAAAGGCATCGAACCTGAATCAAATCAAATCCCAGACATTGTTTCAGAAGATGCAGTAATTGCCAAAGGGAGAAAAGAAGGCAATAAAATTATCTATACCTTCACCAAAGCTATTAATGACAGACCACGAGCCTTTGCTGTCTTTTCTCTAACTGGCTTTGACAATAAAAAAGTGATCAAGAACTCTAGCAATCAAACTTTTAAGATCCAAGCTGGAGATAAGAGTGCCGTTAAAAACTTGTATGTCAATTATGGCCAACCTTATCGTAAGGGCAGACTTAATATCAATAGTCAATTTACTGAATGGAATAAAGATACCGGAGAATTTACTCAAGTTTTCTATGTGAATCCTAAGTCAGAAACAATTCGAAGTGGCTTAAATGGTAGCTTTGAAAATAGCGTAGGTATGGTTGTTCATAATGGAGGTCGAGAGGCCAATAATATCTTGGGAGCGCCTAGTGATGTTTACTATGACGCAGATAACACTAAAGTTGAAATCAAAAAAATTCCAAGAGGAACCAACTTACCTGATGCTGTCTATGAAGATCCTGTTGCAGGTGTTTTAGATAAAGATTCAGAAATCAACTATAACAATGGACAACTTTACATTGATTTTAAGAAGAGACAAATTGATTCCCCATATGTGGTTGTAGTTAAATCAAAAGCTAAATCTCATAATGGTGTAGACTATAACCTCTATTCCAGCGGAGTATTACATGGTGACGATGGTATTCCAGGAGATATTTATAGCTGGGTAGAAAGCCACAATGTCATCCATAATTTTAATGATAATGCCATGGGTGGTACAAAAAATGATGGCTATTTTGTCGAGCACCATATCTATTACACCAGAGTCAACGGCAAGATCGATAAGAGTCAAACCTTCGAGATGAGTTCCAATACCCTTAAAGGTGGTAGAGATGATTATTATGTCACCAGCAAGCAAGAGTTTGAAGACTATAAATTCTCACATGTTGATCGGAAGAAATTAATTAATCGACCCAGATATAATGAGAATGGCGAGCCATTTGAAGACAGCTATACCCCCGGTAAGAAAAAGAAATTACCTATGTTTACTTTAGAGACATCAAAGAAGATAAGAAAGGTAGCTTCCAAGAACACCATATCTATCGGACTGTCGACGAAGATGGTAATGTAATTTCCACTGATGAGACCAAGGATAACGAGGTAACTAGCGGTAAAGCCGACCAATCTTATACCACCTCGAAACAAGACAAGGATGGCTACAAGTTAGTTTCTGTCACACCAAGTAACGAAGAGTCTAAAAAGTTAGGTGTGAAATATGCTAAAGATGGCCAAGAAACTAAAGGAAATTATGTTGCTGATAAGAAATTGGAAGTGACCTACGTCTACGAACGTGTTCAAAAGACTAAAGGGAGTTTCCAAGAACATCATATTTATCGGACAGTTGATGAAGATGGAAACATCATTTCAACCGATGAGACTAAGGATAGTGAGGTAACTAGCGGAAAGAATGACCAAACATACACCACCTCAAAACAAGACAAGGATGGTTATAAGTTAGTTTCTGTCACACCAAGTAACGAAGAGTCTAAGACTCTAGGTGTTAAATTCTCCAAAGAAGGCCAAGAAACAGAAGGAAATTATGTATCTGATAAGAAATTGGAAGTGACCTATGTCTACGAACGTGTTCAAAAGACTAAGGGCAGTTTCCAAGAACACCATATCTACCGGACAGTGGATGAAGATGGTAAGGTGATTTCCACTGATGAGACCAAGGATAACGAGGTAACTAGCGGTAAAGCCGACCAATCTTATACCACCTCGAAACAAGACAAAGATGGATACAAGTTAGTTTCTGTCACACCAAGTAACGAAGAGTCTAAAAAGTTAGGCGTAAAATTTTCTAAAGATGGTCAAGAAACTAAAGGTAACTATGTTTCCGATAAGAAACTCGAAGTGACCTACGTCTACGAACGCGTCCAAAAGACCAAGGGGAGCTTCCAAGAACATCATATCTATCGGACAGTTGACGAAGATGGAAATATCATTTCGAACGATGAGACTAAAGACAACGAAGTCACAAGCGGTAAGTCTGATCAAACATACACCACCTCAAAACAAGACAAAGAAGGCTACAAGCTAGTTTCAGTTACGCCAACAAATGAAGTATCCAAGACATCAGGGGTTAAATTCTCTAAGGATGGTCAAAAAACCAAAGGTAACTATGTTTCCGATAAGAAACTCGAAGTGACCTATGTCTATGAACGGGTTCAAAAGACTAAAGGTAGCTTCCAAGAACATCACATTTACCGGACTGTGGATGAAGATGGAAACGTCATTTCAACTGATGAGACCAAGGATAACGAGGTAACTAGCGGTAAAGCTGATCAAAGCTACATTACTTCAAAACAAGACAAGGACGGTTACAAGTTAGTCTCAGTTACTCCAAGTAATGAAGACTCTAAGAAGTCTGGGGTTAAGTTCTCAAAAGACGGCCAAGAAACCAAAGGAAATTACGTTGCTGACAAGAAGTTAGAAGTTACCTATATCTACGAACGGGTTCAAAAGACTAAGGGCAGCTTCCAAGAACATCATATCTATCGGACAGTTGACGAAGATGGAAATATCATTTCGAACGATGAGACTAAAGACAACGAAGTCACAAGCGGTAAGTCTGATCAAACATACACCACCTCAAAACAAGACAAAGAAGGCTATAAGTTAGTTTCTGTTACTCCAAGTAATGAAGAGTCTAAAAAATCCGGCGTGAAATACGCTAAAGATGGCCAAGAAACTAAAGGAAATTATGTATCTGATAAGAAATTGGAAGTGACCTATGTCTACGAACGTGTTCAAAAGACTAAGGGCAGTTTCCAAGAACACCATATCTACCGGACAGTCGACGAAGATGGTAATGTGATTTCAACTGATGAGATTAAAGACAATGAAGTCACAACTGGTAAAGCTGACCAAACTTATACCACTTCAAAGCAAGACAAGGACGACTACAAGCTGGTATCAGTTATTCCAAGTAATGAGGAATCCAAAAACTTAGGAGTAAAATTCTCAAAAGTCGGTCAAAGTACCAAAGGAAATTATATTCCTGATAAGAAACTCGAGGTCACCTATATCTATGAACGCCTTCTAAAGATCCAAAAAACTATAGTAGAACACCATAGTCATCCAAAAGAGGATAAAGATAAGAGGATTTCAACAAAGGAAAAGATCACTGATCACAGTCAAAAGATTGTTTTAGAACAGTCTAAAGTGTCTGTAAAGAAATCAACAGCTCAAACAATTAAGCAATCGACTCTTCCAGCGTCAGCTCCAGCCACTCCAAAACTGACTACAGTAGAAGAGACAGCTGCTGGAACAAGAAGAGACACTCAAGAGTCAAGTGCTCACACCAACCTTCCTAAGACCGGTGTCGTTGCTGAGCCAGTAGCTATTGAAGCCTTACTCGTCCTAGCTGGAGCCTTATTGGCTATTCCAATTAAACGTAAAATAACCAATAAAAGTGACTGCAGAGACTATTTAGTATTCTTACTCCTAATCGATCTCAATCTATTTATAAGTTATAGATATGTATCGATCGTTTATATATAATCTACTGTTTTATTTGTAGAAAGTTTTTCAAAACTTTTAATAACATCCGCTCTCTCCTAGCGAGTAATATTAGCTCGGAAAGGGCGGTTTTTCTTTGTTTCATCGCAAGAATGACTACTTACTAAAAATTTTCTTATAAAGTTTTAAAATAAGAATCAAAGAAAAACAATTTTGTTTATTTACATATATTTTATTATAATTATTAAAAAGAAAAATTTTTTGTAGAATATGTTGTAAAAATCTTTTATAATAATAGCGCTAACATGTTAGAAAATATTATTTATTAAAAAGAGGAATGTTTATGTTAAGTAAAAATAATCAACATGAGCAGATACGTAAGCGTAGTCAACGGAACTATCACTATGCTATCAAGAATCTTAAAATAGGTGTATTTTCAGTAGCTGTATCGGTAGGATTGAGTTTTCTAGGGCAAGGAGCTATTGTCCAAGCCGCTGAATTCCAAGCTGCTGACACGCTACCAAGTTCTGCTACTGTTGTCGATGAGAATGCTAAAGAAAATAAGAGCAGCCAAGTACAACCCGAAGCTGGTCACGCTGAAACGCCTGCTACCAATACACGAGCAAGCAACAAGCCAGCTGAGGTTCAGCCAGAAGCGCAAAAACCAGCCCAAACTGGTCAAGCAGCCCCGGCTCAACCAGAAGCGTCAAAACCTGCTAAAGCTGAGCCTACAGCTGAAGTTCAACCAGTATCTGACGAAAAAGAGAATAAAGTAAGTAATATAGAGAAGGCAGCTTCTCCACAAGCCGAAAAACCTGTTAAAGAAGTCGCTCAACCCGAAAAGGGAGATGAAAAACCTGCCCCTAAACAGGATGCAGCTTCCGAAAATTCTGAAGTTCGGGCTGTGAACTATGAGGGGGGATTCTGCCGTTACCTATACCTCATTAGATAAGGTACAATTACCAGAATATGCGGGTATCTTCTCACATGACTACTTTAACGAAGGAAAAAATGTGACAACTCAAGCAGAAATCGCAGACTTTGTCAAAGAAGCGCTTAGAGATAAGGGATTGGGAGATGACGTTACCTATACCGTCGACAAGGCTTCCTTTGATCAAGCTCTTGCTAGGACAGGAGGTCCATCTCGAGTTGAAAATAGCAGTGACATTACAGTTACTTTGAAACAAGGTAATGTAAGCAAGACCATCAAGGTAAGAGCCCTTTATTTCAGACCTTCCTATACTTCATGGGAAAAAGACTTGACTAAAATTGAAACGCCACATTCTAAGCCTGATAAGAAAGACTATTATAAAAAAGATGATCATGTGCGTTCCAGCCACTCTTCCCATAATGCAGGGAAATTGAATGTTGCTGATCCAAACAACTACACCTTAACTGAAGCAGAAAAGAATAAAATTATTAATGACTTTAAGGCAGTTAATACGAACCTAGGCTTAAAGGATCCTAAATATTCGGTAGATGACAAGGGAAATCTAACAATTACTGAGGGTGACTTCTCTACGGTAATTCCGCGGGATTATTTTATTTCTAACTTTGGTTTTGTGAAGGATATCTTAGTCTTCCACAAAGAAGGTGTGAATGAAGCCTATCCACTGACCAATCCTATTAAAGTTCCAGTAAGAAATGACAAGGAATATAAAGACCTTTGGGGTGCTAATGGGACTGGTATTGGTAATAAGGGATACCCATCTAAATTCAAGTATGCCATTCAAAAAGACAAGGATGGAAATAAGTTCTTGGTTCTTTCGGGAACTTACAATAAATCGAATAATGAACCTCGTAAAAAAGATGGTAAATATGAGGTTTGGGGGAAATATGGTATTGGTAGTCACGCCGACAAACCCCAAGATTACTTCCAATCCTTCACTAATATTTTTAGGGTTCGTGTCTTACGGACTAAAAATGGCACAATCATTAAGAATTTAGACACAGAAAAGATTACTCCTGAAGAACTTGAGAACGCAGTAGGAGTTGACTATAAAAAGTTAAATGCACTCAACTCTCCAGACGATCCAAAAGGAACCACAGATGCACAAGTACGGGCCGCTGTTAAGGCTAGAATCACCGAAGAATTCGATGCTTCAGGATTAAAACATCAAATTGGGATCCAAAACTTTACCGGGAGAGCCATTGCTGATAAGCATAAGGTTAGTGACCGCTTCAATGAAGAGAATATTTCTAATGAATTTGTCGCAACCGCTATCTATTACTCTGAAAAGATCAAGGAAACTCTGGTTAATGATCTTGCTAACTTAAATCCAAATGAAATTGCGTCCATCAAAGCCAAGATAAAAGAACGCAACAAGGCGCTTGGCCTAAGCGATGATGACATTATAGTTGACCAATCAGGGAATATTTCTATCCGTATTAAAGATCCAAACTCTAAAGAAAAAGACGGCAAGACGACAGTCAAATTCACGGAATCAGCGCCTTTAGTAACTGCTAGCTATCCAGAAAAGACCGTTCAAGCGGGGAATACAGTGACTTCAGCGATCACACCAAGTAAGAAGGATGATCCTAACTACAAATTCCCTGAAGGTACAAAATTTGAATTGCCAAGTGGTCAAGGGGCTAAGAATCCGGTTGGTTTAACCGTCGATCCTAAGACTGGTGAAATTACCTACAAGGCACCAGCTGATGCTGAAGAAAAGGATGTCGAGGGAACGATCAATGTGACCCTACCAGGTGAAGATAAGCCAACTCCTATTCCATACCTCATCCATGTTCAACGCCCAAGTTACGCCAAAGTGAGATATGTAACTAGTGATGGCAAGGATATTGATCCTAAGTTCCGAGCAGAAGCTGAAGACAAGTATCCAAGTGAGATTGAAGGCAAACGCGATAGTCGGGTAATCGAATACGCCGGGCAAAAGGACTTTGCTGCCCCTAAATTTGTTGGTTACGTCTTTGAAAGACCACAAGTTAACGGTCAAAATCAAAGCTTTAACCCACAAAAGAATGCTACCCTAGAACTTGTTTATAGAAAACTTGACGAAATCATTCCGGCTGATTCCGGACAAGGCAAGCCTGACGGATACGTTAAGGTGACCTTTAAGGATGTTGAAGGCGGAAAATTAGACCAAGCTGATGCTGATAAGGTTTACTTCGTCAATCCAAAAGCGGGCGTCAAAATTTCTGAAGATGGCGCGAACTTAGTTGGCAAGGACAAGGACGGTAAAGAACAAAAAGTTGCTCTGCCAAAAGTTTCTCCCGATGAAAAATATGAGGTCAACTATCACAAACCTTCTGCTGATGAAACTACAACCTGGGCTTACGATAAATATGACCAAGTCGGTAAAGAAATTACAGAGGATAAGGAATTCACCGCCCAAGTCGTTAAACAACAAAAAGAAGAATTCGAACCTAAGTATGACGACAAGACAGGAACCCCAGGTGAAGAAGTCCCAGTAGAGAAACCATCCTTCACCGATAAAGACGGGAACCCAACCAAAGCTCCGGAAGGCACCAAGTATGAACTCGGTAAGGACGCTCCAGAAGGTGTTACCGTCAAGCCAGATGGTAGCCTCACTGTGAAAGTACCGGAAGGCGCTAAAGACGGCGACGTAATTACTGTTCCTGTCAAGGTCACTTACCCAGACGGAACTAGCGACACAGTGAATGCCAAGGTAACGGTTAAAGACCAAAGCCAAACCGTAGAGCCAAAATACAAGGATAAAGTCGGTAAACCAGGTGAAGAAGTACCGGTAGAAAAACCAGCCTTCAGCGATAAAGAGGGCAATCCAACCGAAGCCCCAGAGGGCACTAAGTACGAACTCGGTAAAGACGCTCCACAAGGTGTCACGGTCAACCCAGATGGCAGCCTCAAGGTGAAGGTTCCAGAAGGTGCCAAAGATGGTGACGTGATTACGGTTCCTGTCAAGGTGACTTATCCAGACGGCACAAGTGACACAGTTAACGCTAAAGTCACTGTCAGCGACCAAAGCCAAACCGTAGAGCCAAAATACAAGGATAAAGTGGGCACTCCAGGTTCATCCGTAAAAGTTGATCAACCAGAATTTACTGGCAAAGATGGCAAGACCACACCAGCTCCAGAAGGGACTAAGTATGAACTCGGTAAGGACGCTCCTCAAGGAGTAACCGTGAATCCAGACGGCAGCCTAACCGTTAAGGTCCCAGAAGGAGCCAAAGATGGTGACGTGATTACGGTTCCTGTCAAGGTGACTTATCCAGACGGCACAAGTGACACAGTTAACGCTAAGGTTACTGTTAAGGATCAAAGTCAAACTGTCGAACCAAAATACAAGGACAAAGTAGGCACCCCAGGAACATCCGTGAAAGTCGATCAACCAGAATTTACTGGAAAAGACGGCAAGACCACTCCAGCCCCAGAAGGCACCAAGTATGAACTTGGTAAGGACGCTCCACAAGGCGTCACCGTGAACCCAGATGGCAGCCTCACCGTTAAGGTTCCAGAAGGCGCTAAAGACGGTGACGTGATTACCGTTCCAGTGAAGGTCACTTATCCAGATGGCACCACAGATACCGTCAACGCCAAAGTGACTGTCAGCGACCAAAGTCAAACCGTAGAACCTAAGTACGAGGAAAAGACAGGAACCCCAGGTGAAGAAGTCCCAGTAGAGAAACCATCCTTCACTGACAAAGACGGGAACCCAACCAAAACTCCAGAAGGCACCAAGTATGAACTCGGTAAAGACGCCCCACAAGGAGTAACCGTGAACCCAGACGGCAGCATAACCGTAAAAGTGCCAGAAGGAGCCAAAGATGGTGACGTAATTACTGTTCCTGTCAAGGTTACCTACCCAGATGGCACTAGCGACACAGTGAATGCCAAGGTAACGGTTAAAGACCAAAGCCAAACCGTAGAGCCAAAATACAAGGATAAAGTCGGTAAACCAGGTGAAGAAGTACCGGTAGAAAAACCAGCCTTCAGCGATAAAGAGGGCAATCCAACCGAAGCCCCAGAGGGCATTAAGTATGAACTCGGTAAGGACGCTCCTCAAGGAATCACCGTGAACCCAGACGGTAGCTTAACCGTTAAGGTTCCAGACGGCGCTAAAGATGGTGACGTGATCACGGTTCCTGTCAAGGTCACTTACCCAGACGGAACTAGCGACACGGTAAATGCCAAGGTAACTGTTAAAGACCAAAGTCAAACCGTGGAACCTAAGTACAAGGACAAAGTGGGCACTCCAGGTTCATCCGTAAAAGTTGACCAACCAGAATTCACTGGAAAAGACGGTAAGACCACACCAGCCCCAGAAGGTACTAAGTATGAACTCGGTAAAGACGCTCCACAAGGCGCCACCGTGAACCCAGACGGTGGCTTAACCGTTAAGGTTCCAGAAGGAGCCAAAGATGGTGACGTGATCACTGTACCAGTCAAAGTGACCTATCCAGACGGCACTAGCGCCACGGTAAACGCTAAGGTTACTGTTAAGGATCAAAGTCAAACCGTTGAACCAAAATATAAAGACAAAGTGGGCACCCCAGGAACATCCGTGAAAGTCGACCAACTAGAATTTACTGGCAAAGATGGCAATCCAACCAAGGCACCAGAAGGTACCAAGTACGAACTCGGCAAAGACGCCCCACAAGGCGTGACCGTGAACCCAGACGGTAGCTTAACCGTTAAGGTTCCAGACGGCGCTAAAGATGGTGACGTAATTACTGTTCCAGTTAAGGTTACTTATCCAGACGGCACTAGCGACACGGTAAACGCTAAAGTCACTGTCAGCGACCAAAGTCAAACCGTTGAACCAAAATATAAAGACAAAGTGGGTACCCCAGGTTCATCTGTAAAAGTTGACCAACCAGAATTTACTGGCAAAGATGGCAATCCAACCAAGGCACCAGAAGGTACCAAGTACGAACTCGGCAAAGACGCCCCACAAGGCGTGACCGTGAACCCAGACGGCAGCCTAACCGTTAAGGTCCCAGAAAGCGCCAAAGATGGTGACGTCATTACTGTTCCAGTTAAGGTAACTTACCCAGATGGCACCACAGACACTGTTGAAGCTAAAATTACTGTCAGCGATCAAAGTCAAAAATACACGCCTAAACCAGTGATAACCTTGGTGGATGACTTGAATAAGATCACTAAGGAAGAACGAGACCAAGCAATCAAATCGTTGAAAGACTTTAATAAAGACCTACCTAAGGACACGGTGATTACCATCGATAAAGACGGTAATGCGGTCTTTACCTACCCAGATGGCACCACAGATCTGATCGAAAAAGATAAAGTCTTTGCTGAACGTGAAACCACCTTGCCACCAGTATTCAATAAAGTGAAGGAAGGCGACAAGGAAATCAGCGGTAAGACGGAAGCTTTTGCTAAGGTCATTGTGACGATTCCAGGTCTAGATAAGCCAGTTGAAGTAACTGCTGATGAAGATGGCAATTTCACTGTTTCAGTTCCTGATGGGGTTACACTGAAAGCCAAGGACAAGATTACCGCTATTGCTCAAGGAAAGGATAAGAAGGTTTCAAGACTAGGAGAAGTGCTTGTGGAAGAAATCCCAACTTCACCGCTACCTTGTCCTTCAAGTCCAGAGCCAGCTAATCCAAGCCCTGAACCAAGTCAACCTTCAGCTCCTCAGCTAGAAGACAAGGATCACCCAAGTCAAGAAAGTGATCATATTCAACAACCAAGTCAACCAACAGTAACTGATCACAGTCAACAAGCAAAGACTGATCACTCTACTGAAACCAGTGCTAAGGAAGGTACTCAAACCGCTGCTACAGCAAGTCCAAATCTAAGCCGAGTGGAAGAGAAAGAAGAATCTCAAACTGAAAAAGCCGCTCAAACTGAGAATGCCAACACCAGCCTACCTAAGACCGGTGTGGTTGCAGCACCAGTAGCCTTGGAACTCTTGTTAGTTGCTGCAGGAGCAATCCTAGCCCTTCCAAGCAAACGGAAAAATAAATAAAAGCTTTTAATCATCTCTGATATAATTCTTACCAACCAATCACTTGATGTGAAAAAAGCTTAAAAGAAAACCGATTTCTCCTACTAGATTTCTTGTTAGTTAGGGGAGATCGGTTTTTACTTTAGCCAATAAAAAAGGTGTTGAGGAGCAGAAGGCTTTACTCAACACCATAAAGCATAGTTATCTAATCGTTATCATTAAGTAAAATATTTATGGTTAAAGAAAATCAGTAAGAAGACAGCTAAGGCAAAGCCAATGGAAATCCAAAGGGTGCCGTCGAGTCCGAGCGATGCAATAGTCAAGCTACCCAGCAAACTGGAGAGCATGATGGCTAAGTCGTAGGAGGTTGCGCTGACGGAATTGGCTAAGGCCTTGCCATGGTCAACTTGTTTGGTCGTTGCGGTTTGCAGGAGGGTCGTCATTGGCGCAAAGCCCAATCCCCAGAGGGCGAAGGCCAGATAGTTAATCAAAGGGCTAGGAATATTAACCACTAAAATAAAAATGGCGATGGCAGTTAGAGCTGAGATTCCTAAGGTTAATTTGAAGAGATAGCGATCGATAAAACGAGCAACTATACCGATCGAGATTAAGGCTCCCACCCCAAAGGCCGCTTGGGCAGAGGCTACGGTAATGCCTGCTGTTTGGGCAATGAGCTGGATAAAAATATAGGAAACATATTGGGCCATCACGATCAGAATAGTGGCTAAACTAGCAATCAGAACCCCTTTATTCTTTAAAAGCTTGCCGTAGTTATTATCGGCATTATATTCTTCACCATTTACTTTAGGGAAGAGTTTTAAACCAAGCAGGGCTGATCCAATAAATAAGAGCGTAATTAAAATAAATCCCATCCGCCAACCAAAGGATTTAGCAAAGAGAGTAGCTAGAGGTAGGCCGACACTCAGTCCAAACGTCACCCCGGCAAGCACGATGGCAGTCCCACGTCCTGCTAAGTGCAAGGGTAAAAAACCAATGGGGTAAGAACCTAACATGGCCCAGAGTGCTCCGGCGGCGGACCCGGCAATAATCCGTGCTAAAAAGGCGATCAGAAAGTTAGGAGCAAAGGCAATGAATAAATTGCTGACAGCGAAGAAGCCACAGACCCATAGCAAGTAGGTTTTTCGGTTGACCTGAGAAAAGACTCGGGTAATGGGAATACCGACTGCGGCTGACATAATGGCATAGGTCCCAATAAAGAGACTCATCCGTCCTAAAGGCACGTTAAAAGCACTGGCCATTTCTTGCAAGAATCCTGAAGGCAGTAATTCTGAAATCATAGCAATACAAGCAATAAAAGCAAGTATCAATAAGTTTTTCCAAGGAAGTTGCTTAGTACTCATAAAACAGTCCTTTCTTTTATTAATAAAATTTTATACAACCATTGCTATCATATCACGAAAGCAGGGGGATAAAAGAAAAAGAATCAAGATTTTCTCAAAGAAAAGGGGACTAGACATCGTGTTTATTTACTTGTTTGGCTAATAAATGTTCAAGATTGAACAGAAGTAAAATTCATCATTTTCTGGAAATTTTAGCGAATTTTGCTAAAATAATGTCCAAAGGAAAAACAAAACAGGCCATTTCTTTTTGGGCTAAATAAGCATTAATATAAGAGAGATTGGCTTGCTAGCGAAAGGATACTTATTATGACTAAAAAATTAACCGATACCGTTACTTTGCGGCATGGCGCTCAATTGAAGGGCCGGATTGTCCAACCTCCCATGTTAACCAATAGTGGGTTGAGCCAAGGGTTTGTCAGTCAAGACACCCTGGATTATTATGCGGCGCGTTCAGAATCAGCTGGGTTGGTGATTGTTGAATATTGCTATGTGATTAAGGATGGAGGTCCTTCCCATACCTGGGCAGCCAACAAGGAACAGTTAGGGATCCAAAGTGATGACCATATCGAAGGCTTAAGCAAAATTGCCAAGAGCCTGAAAGCAAAGGGCAACAAGGCCGTTATTCAATTAAACCACTCTGGTAGAGAATCCAACTTCCCAGCCCGCCATGGGGGTCGCGCCTTAGCACCTAGTGCCATTGACTTTTCTTTCTTAGACTATCCGGTCCAAGAAATTACCGAAGAAGAAATTGAAGCGACGATTAAGGCCTTTGGAGAAGCTACCCGCCGTGCCATTGCGGCCGGTTTTGATGGGGTAGAGATCCACGGGGCTAACCATTACCTCCACCAACAATTCTTCTCCAAATGGTCCAACCAACGGACTGATAAGTGGGGAGGTTCCTATGAAAATCGCACCCGCTTTATCCGTGAAGTCAATGATGCGGTCTTTGAAGTGGTTAGAAAAGAAGCTCCCGCTGACTTCATTATTGGTTACCGGATCAGTCCAGAAGAAATTCACGGGGACAATGTGGGCTATACTTATGAAGACTCTACCCGCCTAGTGGAAGACTTGGGTAAGGATTATGACTTTGACTATATCCATGTTTCTAACTTAAACTACAAGGGTAAACCTGCCGGTCAAGACAAGACTTACTCCCAATTTTACCGTCAAGTCTTGCCTGACGATGTGAAGTTAATTGTCGTGGGTGGCATCACTGATGAAGAAAAAGCCCAAGATGCCCTGAACTATGCTGATCTAGCAGCAGTCGGCCGGGGGACTTTGATTGATCCTCAATTTGGAAAGAAAATTTTAGAAGGCCGGGGCGATGAAATTGTTACTGCCATTTCGCCAGAACAAGTGAAAATTTCGAAACTGCCCCCCGCTTTGATTACTCTCTTCTCAGACCCACAAATGCCACTGAAAATGCCAGGTCGTGAGTCGATCTACCATCTGCATGATATCTATAAGGGAGACGACTATTATCGCGAAGGCTATTAATAGTCAGCCCTAGTAAGCTGTCAAAGATAAGAGAGAAGAACCACAACAAGCAATCCAATGACTCATTAGCAAAAAAGGGGACATGACTGTGATTGAGATTATTTGCCATGAAGAGGCTGGGTTAGGTCGGGGAAGGGAAGTACTAGACCGGGTCCAAGCTTATCTTGATGACCACCAGCAGGGCTATCGCGTGCATATTACCGCTTATCCGGGCCATATCTTTGACTTAGCGCCCAAACTCCTGGGTAATTTTCAAAAAGATAGCCGCCTTCTAGTGATCGGCGGCGATGGGACCCTCCATGAATTGGTGGCCGTCTTCCAAGCTATGCAAGTCGACGTTCCCTTGACCTATTTACCTGCTGGATCGGGCAATGATTTTTCACGTTATTTCCAGCAGGATAAAAGCCACTTGTCTGACTATCTAGCTCCTTTAGTGGAAGAAAGATCTCCTAAAACCCTGTCCATCTACCACTATCAATTGGGCCAACACGGGCGAAGACGGTCCTTGGTTAATAGTTTAGGGTTGGGTTTTGACGGTGTGGTCATTGAACAAGCCATCAAACTCAAAGAGAGTAAGGGAATTTTTCGCAAGCCTTGGGGCAATAAATTACGTTACCTAGTGGGTCTCTTTCAAAGCTTACCCCGGCTGTCACTTTTTAATTGTCAGTTGAAAATCGATGGCCAGTCCTATCATTTTAACCGCTGTGCCTTGGTAGTCTTTATGAATAACCCCTACTTTGGCGGAGGCATTCATCTCTATCCTTTAGAAAAAATCCAAGATCGTCAAGTGTCTGCCGTTGTTATTCACGATATTAAAGCTCAGGGGATTTTAGATCTCCTCTACCGTATTTTTATCAGTCACCAGCAAGAGTCCTCTCCTTATATGACTCATCTTAGCGGGGAAGTGGTTGAAGTAGAAATTGACAGGCCAATGATTAGCCAAGTTGATGGGGAAAGTTTAACGATTGACCAATATCCTGTTCGAGTCTGGCAAGGTAAGCAAGATTTTTATCTTTAAAACTAAATAGGAGTAAGAGCCATAAAAAGTGACTATCAAATTTTTTAAAGTACTGACTTCTTTGGTGGTACAAGAAAGCGAGCAGACCATTTTCTGGACCTGCTCGCTTTTTAATTTATTATTATTTTTCGCCTTCTTTAGGTAATAGGTCTTCTTCACTAGGATCAGGCAGGTGAAATAACTGGTCATAGGCATAGCATGTGGGTTTTCTTGCGGTACAAATATAGCGACCAAAGCGGACTAAGGCTTGGTGGGCTTGCCGCCATTGGGATTCATCCAGCAATTCCGTTACCCGCTTTTCAACATCTTTGACATTGGCGCCTTGGTCAACGATGCGGTGGTGTTTACAAACCCTTTGGACGTGGGTATCAACCGCAAAAGCCGGCACATCATAGGCAATGCTTAGGACCACATTAGCTGTTTTACGACCAACGCCAGTGATGCTCTCAATGTCTTTACGGTCTTTAGGAACCTGGCCATCAAAGTCTTCAATGATTTGTTGGGCCGCTTTTTGGATGTATTTGGCCTTATTTTTATAGAGACCAATGGGTTGGATATAGGGTTCTAGGTCTTTAGGATTCGCCTGGGCCATCTTTTTGGCAGTGGGATAGTCCCTAAATAAGTTAGCGGTGACCTTATTGACCCCTTGGTCGGTAGTTTGGGCACTAAGGATGACGGCGATGAGCAATTGAAAATTGGTCTCATAGTTTAACTCAGTCGTCACATGAGGGTAAAATTTAATCATCTCTTGGAGGAGATAGTAGGCATTTTGGTCAGATAGCATAAGGGTCACCTTTCTTCGTGGAATTCAGCAAGAATTTCTTCCAATTTGAGAGAAATTCTTGCTAACGGTAACTATACTTTACCATGATTAGAGGAAATTCGCTGTGTTGACAATTGCAATAGAAAAAGCTGAGCACTTTTGTACTCAGCTTTTTATGACTTAGGAGGTATTTTAGCTAGGCTTCTTGGCTAGCATTCTTACCGGCAATCCGGCCATAGGTGAAGATATCAGCTAAGGCATTCCCGCCTAAACGGTTACCAGCATGGATACCACCAGCAACTTCACCCGCAGCGTATAAACCCTTAATAATTTCGCCATCTTGGTTGATAACATGGGCATCGGTATCGATCTTCAAGCCACCCATGGTGTGGTGGACAGCAGGTTTACGTGGGGTAGCGTAGAAAGGTGCTACTTCAACCTTCAAATCGAAGGCATTCTTGTGGAAATCAGGGTCTTCCCCTTGGTCCACATAAGAATTATAGGTAGCCACGGTTTCTTCGAGCACACTAGGATCAACCCCAATTTGTTCAGCGAGTTCGGCAATGCTATCAGCTCGGTAGAGGGTGCCTTCTGCGACTTGCTGGTCGATTTTTTCTTGGCTGGTATTGTAGGCCGTCTTCTTAATTTCATCGTCAGCAATTAAGTAGAAGAGACTGCCGTTAGCGATGGCAGCCTTGGAAATTTCATCCCGGGTGCCAAATTCATTAACGAAACGTTTGCCTTCTTGGTTGACCATGAGGAAGTTAGCTGGTGGCACTTGTAGACCAGTGAAGAGTGCTCCGGTTTCTGGGTCACAGGTTGGTAGCATTTGGATCATTCCCATATCCACTAAGTCAGCATGAACTTGCTCCCCTAGTTTAATCCCGTCACCAGTGATAGCGGGGGAGTTAGAAGTTTTAATGTCATCATCAATCCGTTCCCAATAGGTATTGTATTCTTGAAGCATCTTGGTGTTGGCCCCGAAACCACCAGAACCTAGGACTACCGCCTTAGCCTTAATGGTTAAGCTAGCGCCTTGGTGGTCCGCTTTCACTCCAACCACACGGTCGTTTTCAACGAGTAATTCCTTAACGCGAGCATCAGTGATGATTTGTCCGCCATTGTCCAAGATGAATTTTTCCAGATTCTTCACATAGGCGTAGCCGTTGTCACTGGTTGGTTGGTGACCACGTCGCCACATTGCCCCAACTGGCATAGCAACACTTTCGTAGTTAAATTCAACCCCGATATCCTCTAACCAGTGTACGGAGTCCAGTACATTATCGGTGAGGGTTTTGACTAAGTCATAGTTACCATAGACTTGGTTGCCTTTGAGGTCAGTCCGTTTCCCCCCAAGGTAGGTTTGGATCCGGTGGAAGAGGGTAGAGTCGAAGAGGTATTCGTCCTTACTATCTACTTCCTCTAAATAAGCCTTAATTTGTTTTCTTAATTCACGGAAGTCTTCCAGATATTCTTGGTCGATTTCGCTTTCATCAAGATTGTAAATTTCTTCGAGGGTGTGGTCTTCACCAGGAAGTGCTTCAAATTTATTTTGCCATTTAGGGTCAGCTGCATTCATGGGGCCGCCGGTACGGACGGTATTCCCACCGATCACCGGGAATTTTTCTAACAGGATAACCCTTTTACCGCTTTGTAAACTAGCAGCAGCTGCGGATAGACCAGCACCACCACCACCAACGACTACGACCTCCGTTTCCAAGTTTTCATCTTGGGCGGTTTCTTTTTCAGGCTTAGGGCGTTGGCGTAAGGCTTCAGGATCGGCACCGGCTTCTTTAACAGCATCGGCAACCCCATCGATAATGCCGTGGCTAGATACGGTAGCACCTGAAACGGTATCTACATTTAGAGTTTGCCCAGCAATAATGTCTTGGGGCACTTCAGTAAATACCGGGCTAGCGATCCCCTTAGTTTCTCCGCTAGAATCGACCTCGATTTTTTCGATTCGGTGCTCAGATAACTCAACTGTCATGGGGAGGGAACCGTTATGACCATTAGCACGCACATGATAGGTGCCAGGTTTAAAAGTTAATTCTTTAAATTCACTCATGTTTGCATTCCTTCTTTCTATTTGGTATTTCTTGACACCTTAAGAATAGCACAAGTGTCCTGCTTTTGTCAGCGCTTACACTTGCTTTAATCGCCTTTAGCTATGCCTTTTTAAGATGTCTTTGATGACTGAACGGTTATATAACGAGGGTTGGTAGCCGTGCTTTAAAATTGCTATTTACTGACCTTTAATTTAAGCTAATGAGAGCTTTAATACTCATCTCACTAGAAGAAAAATCAGCCAGTAAATAGTGACAACTAAGCATAGTAAGAGGATGGACAAATGATTGCAGAATTAGGAAGTATTTTTCAAGAACGTGGTAGTGACTTACTAGCGGCCAGCTGGGAACACTTGACCCTGTCTCTAACCGCCTTATTAATTGCCCTTATCATCGGGATTCCTTTAGCGATTGGACTCCGGTCCCAGCCACGGATTGCTGAAGGGGCGCTGCAGCTTACTGGTGTCTTACAAACCATTCCTTCATTAGCTCTTTTGGGGCTTTTAATTCCCTTAGTTGGGATTGGAACGGTGCCAGCCTTAATCGCCTTAGTCGTCTATGCTCTTCTGCCGATTTTTCAAAATACTTATGTTGGTTTAACTGAGATAGATGATTCAATCGAAGAAGCGGCGGTAGCTTTTGGAATGTCAGCAATGCGGCGTTTATTAAAAGTTGAGATACCGATTGCCTTACCTGTTATTGTGTCTGGAATCCGCCAAGCCTTGGTTTTAATTATTGGAACGGCTACCCTAGCTGCCCTGATCGGTGGCGGAGGGCTTGGGACTTTCATCCTCTTGGGAATTGACCGTAACCAGCCGCTTTTGACCCTAGTGGGGGCGATCGGTTCAGCCCTCTTAGCTTTGACCTTTTCCGCCTTGATTAAGTTCTTACAGAATAAGAGTCCTCTGGTGGTAGTAACTAGTCTCTTGGGACTTTTTCTTGTGATTGGAGGGGTGAATCTTTACCAAAATGCTCAAGCTCCTGATCAAAAAGTGGTGATTGCAGGTAAATTAGGCAGTGAGCCGGATATCTTGATCAACATGTACCAAGAGCTCATTCAAGCTGAAGATGATCAGTTTCAAGTAGAATTGAAGCCCAATTTTGGCAAGACCAGTTTTCTTTTTGAGGCCCTTAACCACCAAGAAGTGGATATTTATCCGGAGTTTTCCGGAACCATTCTTGGTAGCCTCTTGGAAAATCCGCCGGCTAATCATCCGGGGGAGCTTTCTAAGGGAGAAACCTATGACTTAGCTAAGCAGGGTCTGGAAGAAGAATACCAACTCACCTTATTAGAGCCTATGGCCTATGAAAATACCTATGCGATTCTGATGCGCCGCGACCAAGCCGAAGCCATGGGGATTAAGAAAATTTCTGATTTAAAGCCCTATGCGAATAATTTAAGTGCGGGCTTTACCTTAGAATTTATCGACCGTGAAGATGGCTACCAAGGCATCCAATCCCTTTACCAATTGCATTTTGGCCAAGTCTCCAGTATGGAACCGGCTCTACGTTACCAGGCCATTGCCCAGGGGGAGGTTGACCTGGTGGATGGTTACTCAACTGATAGTGAAATCAAAGCCTACGACCTGGTAGCTCTAGAAGATGACTTAGGCCTCTTCCCCCACTACCAGGGGGCACCGATGTTAAGACTCGACTATGCCCAGGACCATCCCCAAGTGGTAGCGGCCCTGAACCGCTTAGCCGGTATGATTACTGAGGAAGAGATGATTCAAATGAACTACCAGGTCAGTCAAGAAGGGCAGTCCGCCAAAGAGGTTGCCCATCAATTTCTCCTGGACAAAGGCTTGATTGGAGGTGGCCAATAATGGAAGATTTTATCCGTTTTGATTCCGTGAGCAAGTTCTACCAAGATAAGTTAGTGGTTGACCACCTTGACTTAAAAATTTCAAGCGGAGAGTTCTTTGTCCTGGTGGGGCCCTCGGGAAGTGGCAAAACGACCAGCTTAAAAATGATTAACGGCTTAGTTAACCCAGAAAAAGGAACAGTTTACTTTAAGGGACAAGATATACGTTCCTATAACTTAAATAAAATGCGCTGGCAAATGGGCTATGTCTTGCAAGATATTGCCCTCTTCCCTACTATGACCGTGGAAGAGAATATCGAAACCATCCCAGAAATGATCGGCATGGCAAAAAAAGAACGGCAAGCCAGAACGGAAGAGCTTTTATGGCAGGTGGGCCTTGATCCGAAAAAATACAGCAAGCGTTACCCGCGGGAGCTATCGGGAGGCGAACAGCAGCGGGTAGGCATCTGTCGAGCCATTGCTGCGAAACCGCCTTTGATGCTTATGGATGAGCCTTTTTCCGCCTTAGACCCACTTTCTAGGGAGTCCCTCCAGGAATTGTTACTGGACCTCCACCACAAAATTCAAACCACTATTGTCTTTGTTACTCATGACATGGATGAGGCTTTGCGCTTGGGAGATCGTATTGCCATCATGCAAGCCGGGCGACTAGTCCAGGTTGATAGCCCTAAAAATATCAAAGCCAAGCCAGCCAATGAATTTGTCCGCCACTTTTTTAAACAGGGGAGTTTAGTGGCAGAAGAGCTGACTTCAGTCGCTTCACTCTTACAAGCTTTGCCAGCGATAAAAAGAGAAGCGAATGGAGCAATGGCTAAAGACCTGCCCCAGCTCGATAGCCAAGCCTCGCTGACTGATCTCTACCAGGCTCTAGCCCAAGAGGAAGCGGTGCTTATCAGTCATGAGGGGAAAACCCTTGGTTGCTTAAGTCGCTCGGAAGTCTTTACTTATCTGGCTGAAGAGAAAAAATAATCGATCAGTTTTAACCCAAAAATTGTCCTAACCCTTAGCCATTGAAATTGGCCAAGAGCTTTTTTATAACTTTTTTCCGAATTATTGTTACTATATAAGTGGATATTGTTATAGAAAGGAAGTTGTTATATGACAGAAACACGATTATTGGACCAAGAAACCATTAAGAAAATGTTGACCATGGACAAGGTGAATGAAATTGTCGAAAAAACCTTCCAAGAGGTAGGGGAACGTCGGGTGAAGAACCCAACCAAGGTCACCTTAGACCTAGGAAACAACAGTGATTGGCCTGAATATGAAGGGTATATGAATGCTATGCCCGCTTATATTGGTGGCTTAGATGTTGCTGGTTTAAAATGGGTCGGTGGTTTCGATGGCAAGCGGAAAGAGGCCGGCTATCCTTACATTAATGGGCTTATTCTCTTAATTGATCCTCAATTAGGGACCTTTAAAGCAGTGATGGATGGGACCTTAATTACTAACCTCAGAACTGGTGCTCAAACGGCTGTTGCTATTAAGTACCTAGGCTTTGAGAAAGGGTCTGATCTTAACTTAGCCCTCTTCGGTACGGGGATGCAAGCTTCCATGCAACTCCATGCCATTGCTGACTGGTTTAATATTAAACACGTTAACCTCTGGCACTACCATGACAAAGGCGTTAAGGAATTTATCGCTGAACATGAAGACTTAGTGGATGGCGATATTGACTATGTGACTGATGTCAAGGAAGCCTGTGACGCTGACATCGTGATCACAGCAACCAAATCACAAGAAGCCTTACTTGACTACCAAGACGTTTCTGGTGACACGGTCATTATTCCAATTGGTTCCGGTCATGAAATCGGTAACCATCTGATTAACTATTCTGACCACATTGTTGTCGACCACATTGGCCAAGCCCTACACCGTGGCGCTTTAGCGGATGCAGCAACTAAGTCTATTATTGATGAAGATGATATTGATGCAACGATTGGTCAATTAGCTTCAGGTCGTTTAACCTTACCAGGCCTACGTAAGGGAACCACTATCTGTGTACCAATCGGTATCGGTGCCTTAGACATTGCCATTGCTGGTCAATTAGCCAAAGACGCAGAAGTCGAAAATATCGGTTCCACCTTCTCCTTCAACCCTTATTAATAATAAGTCAACAAAAAAGGCTGCGACAGTTTCCTTTCAGGTCAAAAAAATGACTAAAGGGAGGGCTGCGCAGCCTTTCTTTTTTATTAATCTTTAAGGTTGAGAGTCATATTGCGGAAGTTTTTATTATCGGTTTCCTTTTCCATGAAGAGTTGGGCATTAGAATCCTGGTAGTGGCGGGCGAAGGCATAGTCATTGAGCCAAGACCGGATATCTTTAGCTTGGACAAAATAGGGCATGCGGTGGTGGACTTCTTGGGCTAGTGGATTAGCCGCTTGGGTCATGAGCACGGCCCGTGGGTGCTTTTGCCCGTCCTTAGGCTTTTGGTAGCAGCCCCCCACATAGAGAATATCATTACTGGAAAAACGGTAGCGTTCTTTGTACTTGGTCCACTCATAGTAGCTAGACATAGGGAAGAGGCAGCGACGGTAGTGAAAATCGGCTTGAAAAGTTGCCTTATCCGTGATACTTTCCGACCGGGCGTTGATCAATAATTGCCCCTTATTAAAGCCTGCATAACCCCACTCCATGCCACGCGCATGAACGGACTGGTCTGGGTTGGCGCTCAAGGTGAGAACAACCTGGCCAGGGTAGAGGGTACCAGTTTGGATGTCGGGATCATTGGCCCGTTGGTAGAAGTGCTTGAGTAAGGCTTCTTCCTGGTTAAATTCATAACGACCACACATGGTGATTCCTCCTTACTGATTATTTTAAATGAAGTACCACGAATTTATTGCAATTTTTAGATAACTGTAAGTTTTTACTAGTGAGCGGATAGACTTCTTCAGTGGACAAGGTCTAAGCCAATTGTTAAACTTTACCATATAGTATATAAGGAGGTTTTTGGATGAACAAGCAAAACTCATTGATTGAACAACAATTGAACCACCGAACCATTCGTGAATTTACCCAAGACCAGATTAGTGACCAAGTGATTATGCAATTAGAAGAGGTAGCGATCCATACCGCAACTTCAACCGGGATGCAGTATGCCAGCGTTATCCGGGTAAAAGATCCTGATAAGAAAGCCCAAATTGCCGAAGTATGTAACCAGGACTATGTTGCCCGGGCTCCTGAACTATGGATTTTTATCGTTGACTTGTATCGCAATACCCAAATTGCAAAGGAACACGACGCAGATACGGCTTCTTCCCACCAATTAGAACGCTTCTTCCAAGGTTATAGTGATGCCGTCTTGATGGCGCAAAACGTGAATAATGCTGTGGAATCCTTAGATATGGGTGCTGTCTTTTTGGGGAGCATTCAAAATAACATGGGTGCCATGATTGATATTCTGCAGCTTCCCAAATTAACGGCACCTGTTTTAGGACTAGCTTTTGGTCATCCTAACCAAGAACCCCAATTGAAGCCTAGGATTCCTAAGGAAATGCGAATCTTTGAAGACACCTACCATTATCCAGACAATGCTAAGGAAATCATGGATACCTATGACCAAGAGATGACCACTTACTATGATTTACGTGACTCTAACCGCCGGGTCGACTCCTTCTATGAACAAGTCGTGAAGAAATCCAACCTCCGTCAAAGTCGGCGGGAAGAATTAATCGAAGACTTACGTAAACAAGGCTTTAACGTCCAACCCATTGAGTAGAGGATGTGAGGAAGGATCAGGGAGGGAGATTCTTTGGAGGAAAAGATGATAAGGCCAGATATAAGGATGTGAGGGACGCTGCTAAAGACTTGAATTGCTGGAGAAAAAATCATAAGCACAGCAAGGCTGGGTGTTGGTATTTTCTGAAGCAACTTCAAGTCTGGCGTTCGAGCTCAGCTTGCTGGTCGATCAACTTTTCTGAAAGGACATCCCCTCACCCTTCCAAACTCAACTATAGAGAGTGTGACAGTCACAACACGAGGAGAGCGCCCCATCGCTGGGGTGCTCTTTTTTTACGTCATGAAACATCAATCTTCATCAGTAGTGAACTGGTTTTTGAATATATTCCAGGGTTCTTTACTGAGGGGCGGGGTACTGGTAAAAGTCATTGTTTCTTTTTTGGTGGGATGGATGAGGCTTAAATGCTGGGCCCAGAGCGCGATTTGTTGGCCTTTGTGACTATATTTTTGACCGTATTTTTGGTCGCCCCAGAGTGGGTGCTGGCGGCTTTGAAATTGTACGCGAATTTGGTGAGAGCGTCCGGTGTGGAGGCGGACTCTGACCAGGGCAACTTGCTTTCTTTGTTTCAGTAATTGGTAGTCAAGGACAGCCTTTTTACCGCGCTTGTCGGCCTTATTAACCACGCTGACCTTATTCTTTTTACGGTTTTTATAGAGGTAATCGGTCCAGGTTTCTTGATTTTTTAGCGTTAACTTTTGGTCTTGAACCACAGCTAGGTAGTCGCGCTTGACCCTATGTCTTCTAAAATCATCCGATAAACGACTAGCGGCCTTGGAGGTCTTCCCAAAGGCCATCACCCCACCCACTGGACGGTCCAGGCGGTGGAGGAGGGCCAAGTAGACATTGCCTGGTTTATGGTCCCTTTCCTTAATAAATGCCTTGAGCGCTGACAGTAGGTCTAGGTCTCCACTAGCATCTTCTTGGACCGGCATATTGATTGGCTTCTCAACAATGAGCAGGTGGTTGTCTTCGTAAATAATGGGGATCGGCATGCTCTCTTCCTTTCCTTGATGGTCAATTACCAGTATATACTAGATTGGCTTTTAATTCATAGAATAGAAAAGGCCAAAAAGAAAGAATTTTCTGAAAATTTACCGCTTCAAAGTCAAAAAGTGTGGTATAGTATGTAACAATAAATGAAAGGAGTGATTGGATGTCACGTCATGTAGCAGTTTTTGGAATGGGAAATGTTGGGTCTACTGTTGCCCATCAATTAATCCTTAATGGCCATGTTGATGAATTGACTTTATTTGATACCAATGAAGCAAAGGTGAAGGCAGATGCCTTAGACTTTGAAGATGCTATGAGTAACTTAAACCACAGCGTCAAAATCAATGTCAATGATCAAGCAGCCCTCAAATCAGCAGAAGTTATTGTTTCTGCTTTAGGGAACATTGGCTTAATTGGTGGCGACAACCCTGACCGCTTCGGTGAGTTAAAACATAACCGTGAACAAGTAAAAAAAGTTGGCCAAACGATTAAAGAATCAGGCTTTTCTGGGGTTTTAGTGGTCATTACTAACCCTAATGACGCGATTTGTAACTTGTACCAAGAAGTTACCGGTCTAGCCAAGGAAAAGGTTATCGGGACGGGGACCTTGTTGGATTCTGCACGTTTACAACGGGCTGTAGGTAAATTATTTGATGTTCATCCTAAATCAGTCCAAGGTTATAGTTTAGGGGAACACGGGGACTCCCAATTTGTGGCTTGGTCAACCGTTAAAGTCATGGGCCAAAGCATTTACAAGCTATTAGAAAAAGTCGATTTCAGCTTGGAAGATGTCGACCAAGAAACCCGTGATGGCGGTTACGTGGTCTTCTCAGGTAAGAAATATACCAACTATGGGATTACAGCAGCTGCTGACCGCTTAGTCGATGCGGTTCTTTCCGATAGTCATGAAGAATTACCTGTTTCTAACTACCGTGAAGAATATGGCACCTATCTCTCCTACCCAGCGATCGTTGGTAAAGCAGGGATTGTCAAACAAAGTCAATTAGACTTAACTGAAGAAGAGCTTGCCAAATTACAAAATTCCGCTGACACCATCAAAGAAAAATCTAAAGTCGAAGATTAGAATTATTAATAAGAGTGCGACAGTCACACCAAAGGACGAAAACGCTACGCATACTATATCTGTAACTCGCTAACGCTTCGAACAGCTATAGCAACTGGAAAAATTGGGATAAGCTCAGTGAAGCTGAGCGTTATCAGTTTTTGAAGTGGACGTTTGTTCTGTGACTGGAGCAGGTTTGGGAAGAGTGTGACTGGTGCCCAAAAGGCAAGATCGCTGGAGCTAAAGGGCGAAAGAATTCTCAAAGAGAATTTTTTTGCTCTTTAGTAAAGTGGATGCTTTCCTTGCACCAGGAACACGTTTTAACAGCACACTAGTGAAAAACTGGTGTGCTTTTTTATTATTTTCAAAATATAAATATTATTTATTGATTAAAGTTAAGTAAAAAAGATTATCAATAACAAAATAACAACGAATGTATTTACTTAAAGTTAACAAACAATTTACACGAACATTACATAGCCCTGATATACTGACGTAGTTGATAATATGTTAGCGTATTATGAGGAAAGGAATGTATATGTAGTGAAGAGATTGAAGCGTTTAACCTTATTAGTTGCAAGTTTCTTTTTCTTAGGTGCTTGTGGAAATCAGGAATCTTCTGGCCAATCTGAAAATGAACGTCCTGGAATTAATGTCCAATTTGTGCCTACAAATAATGATGGATCAATGGAAGCAAAGGCTAAGCCATTTGAAGAATATCTTTCTGAGAAATTAGATGCTGATGTAACTGTAACTTTAGCAACTGATTATTCAACCATTGTAGAAGCAATGGCTTCTGGACAAGTGGATTTAGGTATCATGCCACCAGCTGCCTACGTACAAGCCCGTGAACAAGGCGCTGCTGAAGCTATTTTAACGTCTGAGTTAGGTGCTTATAACCGTGAGACTGGTTTGCCAGAGGAAGGTGAAACTCGGAGTAGTTTTAAAGGTGAAGTATTAGTACCAGCTGATAGTGATATGCAAGAATTTACTGATTTAAAAGGTAAAAGAATTGCTACACTTAGTCCAAACTCAGCAAGTGGTTATATTTACCCTGTTGCAGAATTAAAACAAGAAGGTATCGATCCCACTGTTGAATCGACATTAACAACGGTTAATGATATTCCTAGTCAGATGACAGCTTTGTTAAACGGTCAACAGGATGCAGCTTTCGTCTTTGAAGGGGCAAGAAATGTTTTCCAAGATAGTTTTCCAGACAATGACTTATTAAAAGACTTACGTGTTCTCTATCTAACAGAAGGCGATATCCCTAATGATGCTATTGCTGTTCAAACAGATATGGATCAAGAGTTAAAGGATAAAATTAAACAAGTCTTCTTAGATATGCCAAAAGATGAAAAAACTAGAGAAGTTATGTCATTATGGGGACATAAGGGCTACGCTGAAGCAAATGAAGCTGCTTACGATACCATTCAAAAATATATTCAAGCAGCAGCAGAATAATTCAGAATCACATCATGTCCAAATGGATTTGGTGTGTTTTTTAATAGGGGGATAGGATAATATGCTGGAATTCAAAGAAGTTAGTAAAGAATATTCTAATGGTGTAAAAGGTTTAGATAATATAAATATTCAAATTGAAAATGGAGAATTTGTATCTATTATTGGCCTAAGTGGGGCGGGAAAGAGTACGTTTTTACGCTCTATTAATCGATTAATAGACATCACTAAAGGTGAAATTATAATTGGTGACAAATCAATGACTAATGCTTCTAAGAAAGAATTACGCATGCTTCGTCGCGATATTGGGATGATTGCACAAAGCTTTAATTTGGTGAAGAGAAGCACTGTTCAAAAGAACGTCTTGTCAGGTCGTTTAGGCTATTATGCAACTTGGAAGAGTATTCTAGGCTTATTTAGTCAGGAAGATTATGAATTATGTTTGGACGCATTGAAACGGGTGGAATTAAGTGATAAGTTACATTCTCGTTGTGACGAATTAAGTGGTGGCCAACAGCAACGGGTCTCAATTGCAAGGACTTTAGTTCAACAGGCTAAGATTATTTTAGCGGATGAACCTGTTGCATCTTTAGACCCAATAACTTCGCAACGGGTTATGAGTGACTTAAAAAATATTAATACTACTTTAGGAAAAACAGTATTGGTTAACATTCATTCGGTTGAACTGGCAAAGCAATTTTCCAATAGGATACTTGGTTTTAAAAAGGAAGAATTGTTTTTGATGGGAGTCCAAAAGAGTTAACGGATGATCAATTAGCAAATATATATGGGCAGGATATTGCAAAAGTGATGGAAGGAAGTGTTTAGAGTGAAGCTCAAAGATACGGTTCACTATAATCTTTACCATAACCTTTTCATTTTTTTATTTTAATTATTTGTCTATTAGCCAGTATTTCTATTACTGATGCTGATTTTTCCAGTTTATTTACTAATACTAAACAAATGACGAGCTTCTTAAGTCGTTTTTTAAAACCAGATTTTTCCTATATCCCAGAGTTAATTGGGCCGATGTTTCAAACCTTGGCCATGTCTGTAGTTGGTACAGTTCTGGGTGTCCTTGTGGCTATCCCTTTTTCTTTACTGGCAACGACTGTAGTGACAGATAATAAAATTATTACATCCATTTTCCGGTTTTTTCTAAGTATTATTCGAACAATTCCTAATCTTCTTCTAGCTGCCTTACTAGTAGCAATCATTGGTATAGGTGAATTTACTGGTGTAATGACGATCGCTATTTTTACTTTTGGAATGGTCTCGCAGCTTATTTATGAAAGTATCGAAACAATTGATTACTTACCAATCGAAGCAACCTATGCCGTAGGTGCAAATCGACTTCAAATGATATTTTGGGCAGTTTTTCCTCAAATTATAGCTTCGATTATTTCTTATTTATTTTATGCATTTGAAGTTAATGTTAGAGCCTCCACAGTTTTAGGATATGTTGGTGCAGGAGGAATTGGTGTAATCTTAAATTCATCATTAGCGCTATTACAATATGAAAGAGTATCCATGATCATTTTAATGATTTTACTTGTTGTTTGGCTCACTGATACCGTCAGCGAAGCCATTAGAAAGCGGGTGCGCTAATAAATGATTAAAAGGCAAAATAAAAACTGGATATATATGTTGGTTTTAGTTCTTGTATTTGTTATATCTGCAATGACCATAGACTACTCAGCACTAGAGAACTTTAAACTTGCCAACATTGGTAATGTGATGAGTGGACTTATGACGCCAGATTGGTCCTTTATTTATGATGGCAGTGGTGAAGACTTAATATCTCTTTTATTAATTACTATCGGAATAGCTTTTTTAGGAACTTTTATTGGTACAATCGTAGCTTTACCCTTTGTTTTATTTAGTGTTTCAGATTTTTGGGAAAATGCTTCTTGGGTAGCTAAATTAGGTAAGTTAATATTGAATATTTTACGTGCCTTTCCTGAATTAGTTTATGCGATGATTTTTGTTAAAATGGTAGGTCCCGGACCCTTTGCCGGCGTAATGGCAATTGGCATTCATCAGATTGGGATGATCGGGAAGTTATTTACTGAAGAGATAGAAAATGCAGATGACACGCCAGTTGAAGCGATGGAGGCTGTGGGTGCTAATTTTTGGCAAATTTTATTTTATGCACGAATTCCCCAAGTATTACCTATGTGTTGCTCGCTAGTACTGAATCACTTTGAAATTGCAGTTAGAAGTGCCTCAACTCTAGGTTTAGTAGGTGCTGGGGGAATCGGAGCGCCTCTAATTTTTGCTATACAAGCCCGTAATTGGCCAACTGTAAGTATTATATTAATTGGTGTAATTATTACAGTTTATCTGATCGATCAATTAGCAGGAATGATAAGGAATAGACTACGGTAAGGTTGTGTAAGTTTATGAAAATTTTGCATTTGTCTGATATTCATTTTAAAGTGAAATATTCTGATTCCTCAACTCAATATTTGCAAATGCTCCAATCGATGCAGCATCCCCAAGAAAAATTGACTCATTTAATTAATTTGTTGAAAAATAAAGGAATAGAATATGATTTTGTGGTAATCACTGGGGATCTTTGTGATGACGGTACAGTGGAGGATTATAAACAGTTAAAAATTTTGTTAGATAGTCTATTATCAGTTCCTTACTTTGTTGCCTTAGGTAATCATGATATCAAGGAAAATTTTTACAAAGGATTTTTGAATGAAGAAGACAATAGACCTTATTGTAGAGTTTTTAACTTAGAAAATTTTTCCATTGTTAGCTTTGATAATTCTCAATATGGATTATCAAATGGTTTTATAGATGTCGATCGGTTAAATTGGTTAAAGGAAACATATCGAAAGTTAGATAATGAACCAGTTCTCCTTATAATGCACCATCATTTAATTAAAAGACAAGCGGATATTCCGGCTCTAGAAACTCCCAAGGCTTTTCGACAAATCCTATGTGACAATTCAACGATGGGAATATTGACAGGACATACTCACCACCAATTTGCGGATTATTATCAGGGAATTCCTTATTTTACAGCTGATGCTATTGCTTTTGCTGGTCAGGATATGAGTGATGGAAAAGTTCGATTTGACGAAAATTATGGTGCTAATATTTATACCATTAAGGATCACAAAATAATAAACAACTCCGTGTATTCATTGTATACAGGAAAAATTATTAAAGAAGTTCATTTTTAAATAATCGGCACAATAATACATAAGATATAAGTCAATCCTATAAAAGTATTTGTATATATAATTGCTTATTTTAAAACAAAATGTTTAGGAGCCTATGACTAGTTTGTAGGCTCTTTTTTACACTTGGAAGAAAGCGCTTTCCTTGATTTTTAATGGCCTTCTTGACATACTGCAAGTAGAAAATTGTAGCGGTTGATAAGAATTTGGAGGGATTAAGATGAAGGAGACTTTTAAAGCTGTTGTTGTGCGTAGCGATGGCGATGAAACCTCTTATGCTTTAGAAGATTACCAATTGAGAGACCAGCCGGTGGATGAGGGCGATACGATTGTCAAACTGGCCTATTCATCGATGAATTATAAGGATATGCTAGCCACCCAGCACCAAGGAGGCGTGATTCGTTCCTATCCACTTATTCCTGGGATCGATGCTAGTGGGAAAATTGTTGAGTCCAGTCATCCTGAGGCCAAGATAGGAGAAAAAGTGATTAATACCTGTTCACAAGCAGGAGTGACCCATAACGGTGGTTATAGCCAATACCTCAAAGTGCCCTATGATTGGTTGGTAAGTTTGCCAGAGGGACTAAGTGAAAAAGAAGCCATGATTTATGGGACTGCTGGACTGACGGCCGCTTATTCGGTGGATAGTTTGTTGAAGCACGGTATGACAGTAGACCAGCAGCCCGAAATTCTAGTCACTGGGGCAAGTGGTGGGGTAGGGAGTATCGCCCTAGCCATCTTGAATAAGTTAGGTTTCAAAAATATTAGTGCTTTGATAAGGAAGGACTACCAAGAGCAATTAGTCAAAAAATTAGGCGCTAACCAAGTGATTTGGCCAGCAGATTTAGAAGGGGACAAACCCTTGAACAAACGCCGCTTTGACTTTGTCTTAGATACAGTCGGTGGTCAAGTGGCTGCCCAAGCCATGACCTTTATTCGTGAGTGGGGGTCGATGACCTTGTGTGGGAATGCCGGGGGTAATCAGCTAGAGACCACTGTTCTCCCCTTGATTCTTAGAGGGGTCGACTTGCTAGGAATTAACAGCCAAGAACTCGATATCCATTACCGGCAGGAATTATGGAATAAACTCGCCAGGGACTGGAAGGTGGTTGATCGATTAACTTATGATAGTGTGGGCTTAGATCAAATTGAAGAGACAGTTGAGGCCTTAAAAGCAGGTAAACATATGGGGCGGACCATTATTGATTTGCAAGATTTTTAAGCAATAGATGGACCAGTGTAGGCCAGCTTGTGATAATAAACTTTTAAAAAAAGTGAAAATAGAGTAGGATGGAAGTGTAACGATTAAATTAATGGAGGTTATGCTATGAAGAAAAAATTTACTAATGCAGTAATTTATAAGCAAGCAGATGCCAATGAATTTATGGTTGAAGACGGTAAATTTACTGCTTTTGGTAAGGATTTAGGTGAAGCGGATGAAGTCATTGACTTAGGGGGCAAGTTAGTTATCCCTCCTTATGTGGATTCTCACCTGCATTTAGACTACTATTTCACCGGGAAAGCAGATAACTCTGAAAATGCGACCGGGACCCTCTATGAAGGGATTGCTCGCTGGTCTCACATTAAACTAGGACAAAGTAAAAAAGAAGCTAAGGAACGGATGTACCAAGCTGTTCGCGATGTGATGTCTTATGGTACCCAATATATTCGTGCCCAAACCGACTGTACCGATCCTGAACTAAAAAATATCGAAGCCATGTTGGAAGTCCGTGATGAATTAAAAGATAAGGTCACTATTCAAGTGGTTGCCTTCCCTCAAGAAGGGGTCTTTGCCTATAAAGATGGTAATGGTCAAGGCCTAGAATTGATGGAAGAAGCCTTGAAAATGGGGGCCGATGTTTTAGGTGGGATTCCTCACTTTGAATGGTCTAGAGAACTCGGGGAAAAATCCATCCACAAAATTGTGGAATTGGCTATGAAATATGACAAGTTAATTGACGTTCACTGTGATGAGACGGATGATCCTGAATCTCGCTTCGTTCAATTACTCAATGCCTTGGTCTTAACAGAAGGTTATGGACCAAAAACAACGGCTAGCCATACCTGCTCCCTAGGCTCAGCGGATGATGCTTATTTCTTCCGTCTCATGCAACTCTTCCAACAATCGAAGATGAACTTCACCTCCCAACCAACGGAAAATATGTACCTTCAAGGTCGGTCAGACTCTTATCCAAAACGTCGTGGCTTAACCCGGGTAGCGGAATTCTTCCACAATGATATTAATGTTTCCTTTGGGCAAGACTCCATTGTCGATCCCTGGTATCCAGCAGGAAATGGGAATATGATGAACATTTTAGATAATGGAATCCACGCCGCTCAAATCATGTCTGACGAAGACTTTGAACGGGTCTTGGATTTAATTACCTATAATGGAGCTAAAACTCTCCATATCGAAGACCAATATGGCCTAGCAGCTGATAAACCAGCTAACTTCATCGTTTTAGATGCACCAAGTCCATTTGAAGCGGTTCGTAACCGGGTAGAATGCCTGGCTTCGGTTCGCAACGGGGAATACCTCTTCAAGAAGAAACCACGTGAATTTGAAATTGGCTTAGACATTTAATAACAATAAGACTAAAAAAGCAGACGTTCTCAAAACTGGACGTCTGCTTTTTTTTGCCTTTTATTGGTAATCCTTAAAGTATGAGGTGGTGTCTTGTTGATTTAATTGGCGGAGGTCTTGGCGGGTGTTTTGTGGCAAGGAGCCACCATAGTCCATAAATTCAACTAAGTCTTTAAAGGCTCCTTGGGGAATAGCCAGGTCAGCCAAGTCTTCGGGGTGGAGGCTAATATCGATGGTTTCTTCTTGACCTTGGGCCAATTTAGTTACGAAGTCAGGTTCTGTAACAAATACAGAAGAGAGCCCCACCATATCGGCATGTTCGAGGGCTGCTAAGGCCTTGTCGGGAGAATTAATGCCTCCGGTAGCAATGACGGGCACTCGTCCATTGATATGGTCTTTAACCACTTGATTGACATACTCGCCTTGGTGCTTTTCACTGCGAACTTTTTCTAGGTAAATGTCGTGGCCCCAGCTAGCAATAGCATAGTATTGGATATCGGCAACATCTAGGAGACGGTCGAAATAGTCATTAAATTCATCGACACTATAGCCAACTTTATTACCCCGGGTTTCTTCTGGGGTGCCGCGGAAGCCCAGGATAAAGTTCTTCACCCCGGATTCATCAATCGCCTCTTGAATGGCTTGGGTGGCCTCAACTCCAAAACGGGCCCGGTTTTCTAGATTTTGAGGGCCATAGTGGTCCTCTCTTTGGTTAGAGAAGGGAGAGAAGAATTGTTGGGGGAGGAGCCGTTGGGCATTAGAAATTTCTACCCCATCAAAACCAGCTTCAATGGCCCGCCTAGTGGCTTCCTTATATTGTTGGATGACATGGTCAATTTTACGCTGACTCATGGCTAAGACATCATGTTCGACTGGACTCTTGAGATGCATGTAGCTAGGTCCGTAGACGACATGGTAGTCTTTTAGGGTGGCCTTAGCAAAACGTCCAGCGTGGGTCAGTTGGAGGATAGCCTTGGCGCCGTCTTTTTTCATGGCCTTGGCTAGTCGACTTAAGCCTTCAATAAAACGGTCATCGCGGACACTGGGGCCAAATTCAAACAATTGGGCATAGTCTTCAATATAGGCTGCCGTGGTGACCTGTAAGGGGGCAGACTGGCTACGTCTTTTGGCGTAATTGATGTCTTCATCGGTTACAAAGCCCTCTCGAGTTGACGAGTTAGTCGTCAAGGGATTCAAAGAAAAGCGGTTAGCCAATTCAATCCCATTGGGCAAGGTGATTGGCTGGAATAAGGCTTGGTATTTTGGGTTCAATGCTTGCTTCATAATAACCTCCTAAATATTTTATTAATTATATTCTATGGCTTTTATCCTAAAATGCCAAGCCAAGCTAAGTGTGAATCTTCTCTAGGGTCCAGTGAATGTTCTTAGCCATGCCGTGTTATACTATAAGTGAATGAAATAAAGGAGGTCTATCGGGTGAAAGTAAGTGTTTTAGATTATGCAGTGATTGATGAAGGCGAAACAGCCAGCCAGGCCTTAGCCCATACGATTCAGTTAGCTCAAAAGGCGGAAGCCTTGGGTTACCAGCGCTTTTGGATGGCTGAACACCATAATGTTCCTGCCTTTGCCTCTTCTAGTCCTGAAGTCATTATGATGCAGTTGCTTAACCATACCCAGCGTATCCGGATTGGTTCGGGAGGTATCATGTTGCCCCATTACAGCCCCTACAAGGTGGTGGAAAACTTTAAGGTGATGGAGGCTTATTTTCCAGGGCGGATTGACTTAGGCGTTGGCAATAACATGGGGACACCAATCGTCAGGAAGGCACTGGAACGGGCTGGCGACAAGATTCCTTCTTATGAAGAGGACTTGAGACAAGTCTATAACTATCTCACCCAAACCGATAATAGTCAAACTAAAATTTTAGCCAACCCCCAAGTGGAAGCTTTACCAGCAATGTGGCTCTTATCCACTAGTGTTCGCCGGGCTAAGTGGGCCGCTGAAGCAGGCTGCGCCTATGTTTATGGGATTTTCCCCTATGCCAGAGAAGATGCCCTTGAAGTGGGGCGTCAAGCCATTGCCACTTACCGCAAACATTTTAAACCCTCACAATTATTACAGGAACCTAAGGCCATGTTTTCAGCCTTTGTAGCGGCCGCTGACCAAGAAGAAGAGGCGGAAGACTTGACCCGGTCGCTGGATTTATGGCTTTTAGGTCAAGATCAATTTTCTTACTATCAACGGATGCCATCCGTCAAAACGGCCAAAGCAACCGAAATCACCAGTTCTATGGCTGGAAAAATTAAGAGTAACCGTAGTCGGATGCTCCATGGCAAGGCCAGCCAAGTAGCCAGCCAGCTGAAGGACTGGATCAATTACTTAGATGCCGACGAAGCTCTGATTATGCCCCTAGTTCCAGGAATTGACAAGCGAATGCAGACACTTGAACTTCTGGCTCACTATTTGGGGATCAAGTAGGCTTAGGAACAAAATACTTTCTTATAATGATAAAACATCTTTATTTAGTACAAAATATTTGTTGCTTTGTGTAAATTTTAAAGGGAAAGTTCATATTATTTTAAAATATTATTAAAGGTTGATATAATTAAGGTAATAAAAATAGTAATATTTTGTATTAGGAGGAGATTATAATGGATTTCTTACATACTTTATTAGATCCAATTATCGCAGCAGTTCCTAATATCCTAGGGACTATTCTCTTAATCCTTATTGCCTGGATTATTGCGGTAATTGTACGTAAATTGATTGTCAAAGGCCTGCGTGCCATTCACGCTGACCGCACTTTCCAAAAATGGGGAGTAGCCAAGAATGAATCAGATGCCAAGGGTGTTATTAAAACAGTAGCCAGTGTCGGTTATTACTTGGTTTTTGTATTCTTCTTACCAGCGATTTTAAACGGTTTAAATATCGGTGGCGTGCTCGAACCAATCACCAATATGTTCGATAAGTTCTTTGCTTTCATTCCAAATATTATTGGTTCTGGACTTATCTTGGTATTGGCTTTCTACCTCTGTGGATTTGTCCGCGACTTGGTACAAGGCCTGCTCGAAAAGGTTGATATCGATGGCTGGATGAATAAACTGGTTAACAAATCTGAAGGTGCCGTTGGTGAAACGGTTAAAGACCAAGTGGACGCTGCACCAAGTGGCAATAAATTAGCCAAAGTTGGCGCAACCATTGTTTATGTTCTACTCTTCATCCCACTATTAACCGCTGCTTTAGAAGTTTTAGGCATTGAATCGATTAGCCGTCCAATTATTAATGTTTTAAATATGATGTTAGCGGCTATTCCAAATATCTTGGTAGCAGCGATCTTAATTGCTGTGGGTGGCCTAGTTTCTAAGTTAGTTGGTGATTTGATCGAAAACTTACTGGAAGCAGCTAATATCAATAAGTATACCAAGTATCTCAATGCTAGTGGCGATGTCAACGTGAAATTATCAGCGATCGTAGCCAACATCGTTAAAGCAGTCATTGTTATCTTCTTCTTCGTTGAAGCTCTCAACGTCCTTCAATTAGAAGTCTTAAATACCATTGGTGCTGCAATTATTGCTTACCTACCATTAGTATTATCCGCTGTGATCATTCTTATCTTAGGGGTTGTTGGTGGAAATCTCTTATCCCAATTCCTCAAAGAATCAACCGGATCAAATATTTTAGCTAATATTGTTCAATATGGTTTAATTGCTCTGGCTATCTTCATGGCTCTTGACCAATTACAATTTGCCCAAACTATTGTTAACACTGGGTTCATGTTCATTGTTGGTGGAGCTGCAGTTGCCTTTGCCTTAGCCTTTGGTTTAGGTGGACGTGACTTTGCTAAGAAGCAATTAGAACACCTTGATCGTAAATTACATGAGGGTGAAGAAGACAAGAAGGACCAAGATGGTGACCACTCTCAATTCTAAAAGTAAGCGATAAATAAAGTGAGACTGTGGCTTTTGTCACAGTCTTTTTTTGATCCTTAAAAGGAAAGGCTTTTATTAATAAAAAAGATATTATTTACAAAGAAAATTTTCATTTATTTAATCACTTAAAAGAGATTTAAATTTTTGGGTCTCTCTTACATCTGTGCTAGAATAGTTAAGGATAAGTTGGGGCCAGCGATTTGCTCCAACATTAAATTTAAACAAAAGGAGAATGAAGAATGACAAAACGTGGAAATTACTTATTTGTAGAAAAAAATGGCGATCTTTATACGGTATCCATGACTCCTGAACTACAAGATGATATCGGTACAGTGGGCTATGCTGAATTTGCTCAAGAAGACCAAGTTGAAAAAGATGATGCCTTGTTAAATATTGAAGCATCAAAAACTGTGATGGAAATCCAATCCCCGCTCAAGGGAAGCGTGGTTGAACGCCATACTGAAGTGGTTGACCAACCATCCTTATTGAATTCTGCTAAAAGCGAAGAAAACTGGATTGTTCGCTTAAAAGATGTCGACCCAGCTGAATTTGACGCTTTAGAAGAAGCCTAGGGTGATATTGAATGATTCTGTGCTAGAAGCTCGTCCTTTTAGCATAGGATTTTTTTATTGGGGGGAGTAGCTTGATATCAGAAGAATTGCTAAGGCAAATGATTGATTATTTAGAAGCCGAGCGAAGGGATAAGTACTATCTCAGAAGGAAGGTTGAAGGCAGAGCTGACTATGGAGATTATTCCTTGCATGACAAGTGGCGGGCCCTGATTAATACCCGTCCCGCCTGGCCAATTAGTGAAGCTTACCTGGACTTAGAAGATGACTATTTAAAGTGCTGGCGTGACCAAGAAGGGACCGTTAGCCTGGACCAATTAGAGCCAGCTCTAGACCAGATTTATCTATGGCAGGGCGATATCTGTCGGTTAGCAGTTGATGGGATTATCAATGCAGCGAATTCCTTTCTATTAGGGTGTTTTATCCCTAATCACAAGTGCATTGATAATATCATCCAAACCCGCGCCGGTGTTCGTCTGCGCCTAGAGCTGAACAATATCATGGAAGACCAGGGCCACAATGAGCCGGTAGGCAAGGTCAAGACAACATCGGCTTACCACTTGCCGGCTAAGTATATTCTCCATACCGTGGGCCCAAGAATTGAATCTGACCGGGTCAGTCCCATCCGCCAAAATCTTCTTAAGCAGTCCTATCTTTCCTGCTTAAAAGAGGCCGATCGACTGGGGTTGACGAGCTTGGCTTTCCCATGTATTTCTACGGGCGAGTTCCACTTCCCTAATGATCTCGCTGCTCAAATTGCCTTCAATACAGTAAGAGACTATTTAAAGAAAAGCGGATCATCTTTGCAAGTGATTTTCAATGTTTATCTGGACCAAGACCTTCATTTATATCAGGACTTAATTGACAGAGTAGAAGGGGAAGAGTAGATGAGTGATAAAGAAACAGTTTGGCAAGCTTTAAGCCAAAATTATAATAATGAATCAGGCCTTTTGCGGGCCTTAATGGAAGAAGCCCAGGCTATCTTGGTGGGGATCGGTGCTGGCATGTCAGCTGCTGACGGTTTTACCTATGTGGGTGAACGTTTTGAGCAGGCCTTTCCTGACTTTATTGAAAAGTTTAATTTGTTTGATATGCTGCAAGCATCACTTTACGATTACCCCAGTCTGGAAGAATATTGGGCTTTTGCCAGTCGCTTTGCCATTATGAATGGGATTGAACAAGAAGCTGGTAAGGCTTACCAACATTTTAACCAATATCTTCAAGGTAAAAATTACTTTATTATTACCACCAATGCTGATAACGCCTTTCCTAAGGCTGGCTATGACATGGATAAGGTACACTACTACCAAGGTAAGTATGTCCTCATGCAGTGTAAAAAGCATTGCCAGCCAGTGACCTATCGCGATGACGCCTTGCTCTACCGCATGGCTAAGGATCAAGAAAATATGCGGATCCCTAGTGAACTCGTTCCTTATTGCCCAAATTGCGGCGCCCCCTTGGAGTTAAATAAGCGGACGGCAGAAAATGGCATGGTAGAGGATAAGGATTGGCAGGTTCACCAAGCAGCCTATGAAGACTTTGTTAAGGAAAATCAATATGACAAGATACTTTATTTAGAAATTGGTGTGGGAAATACTACTCCACAATTTATTCGCCAACCTTTCCAAGCTTGGACTAAGGAAAATCCCAAGGCTTTATATGTGATGATGAACCAAAAACCTTATCATATTCCACCATCCATAAAATCCCAAAGCTTACGGCTAACCGACGATATTCAAAAAACATTATGTGAACTTTAAAAGGACAAGTGAGAAAAAATGTATTTAATTGATTTAAAACGTGATGGTCAACGGATTTATGACGGGGCATTAGCCTTGGCAGCTCAAGTCTATGCCCAAAGCCATATTTTCTTGGATGAGGACATTCTCTTTCCTTATATGTGTGACCCTAAAGTAGAAATTGGTAAGTATCAAAATGCCCGGGCTGAGGTCAACCAAGACTATATCGACCAAGAAAATATTCAAGTGGTCCGCCGCGATACTGGTGGTGGAGCAGTTTACTGTGACCGTGGCGCCATCAATGTCTGCTTCTTAGCTGACCACAAATCCAATGATTTATTTGGTAATTTCGAAAAAATGTACCAACCAGGTATCAAGGCTCTAGAGGACATGGGGGTCGAAGGTTTACACACCAAAGGCCGTAATGATATGTACCTAGGCGATAAGAAGGTGTCGGGCGCTGCCATGACCTTAGTCGGTGATCGGGTCTATGGTGGATTTTCCCTCCTCTTTGACATTGATGCTGAAGCCATGGTGAAGTCCTTAAACCCCAACCAAAAGAAAATTATTTCTAAGGGGATTAAGTCGGTCAAGAGTCGGGTCGCACCTATTCGTCCAGCCCTAGCACCAGAATTTCAAGCCATGTCCATGGATGAGCTCTTTGAGGCCTTAGTTTGCCGCCTCTTTGGTGTAGAGGACTTCGGACAAATTAAACAATATGAATTAACTGAGGAAGATTGGCAAGGAATTGACCAATTAGCTAAGGAAAAATATAAGAATTGGGATTGGAACTATGGCAAGGCTCCTCAATACACTTACAACCGTGATGACCACTTTGACCAAGTAGGGACCGTTGAAATTTCAATTGAAGTCGTGGATGGTAAGATTAGCCAATGCAAGATTTGGGGCGATTTCTTTGGTCAAGCGGATATCGCTGAATTAGAAAAGCAATTAACCGGTGTGAAGATGCGTCGAGACGACCTATTAAAGGCACTGGAAAAGGTCCAACTTGAGAATTATATCAGTCATATGACGCCTGAACTACTGGTTGACTTGATTCTCTCTTAATAAGTGAAAAGCGATTTTCTCAAAGCCTTATCAAATGATTGATAAGCAAAAGTGAGAAAATCGCTTTTTTTAGTGGTTGAGAATCGTCTCGATTTCAGCGAGGGAAGAGACAAAGTGGATTTGGTCTAATTCTTCTTGGGGCATGAAGGCTTCGGATACCATAGTCTTGAGGAGGGAGTGGAGGACGTCATAGAAGTGGTCAACGTTGTAAATAATGATGGGGGTCTGCTTTTTACCTAGACGTTTCCAGACCAAACTGTCGAAGAGTTCTTCCATGGTTCCCAAGCCCCCGGGAAAGACAATCATGGCGTCGGCTAATTCCATCAGTTTTTCTTTGCGTTGATTCATGGTATCAACGACCTCTAAGTGATGGATATCGTAATTGGCGACTTCGGCCTCGACTAGGACTAGGGGTATAATTCCGATCACTTGACTACCGCTTTGGCTGGCTGCAGTGGCAATGGTTCCCATTAAACCAGTCCGACCACCGCCATAGACCAACTGGTGATTATTCTGGCCAATCCATTCACCTAATTGCCAGATCAGGTGTTCATAACGTTCATTGATCCCTAAATTGGACCCACAGTAAACCGTAATTTTCATGATTAATCTCCTTTTTAACGATGTGAATAAGTGCTTTAACCAGTATAACTAAAGCCAGGCCTAATGTAAAAAAGTGCGAATTGTCTAATTAATTCACAATTGTATATTTTATTTAAATCATTTAAAAAGAACCACTAAAAATCGCTTGACAAAGGCTTTTGCCTCTTTTAAAATTATCCATGTGAATATGTAATCTATGCAAAATAGATTAATAATGTGAAGGTTCACACTTATGAAAGGATGAAAGTGATGACTAAGATTTATATGTATGGTGTCAGCGAACAAGAAGAAGATCTCGCTAAAAAATGGGGCGAAGACAACAATGTTGAATTAACCCTTGACGCAGATATTCTTTCTGAAGCAACTGTTGACCGTTGTGAAGGCTACGATGGGGTATCTACCTACCAATATACTCCTTTAGAAGACAGTGTTTACCCAGTTTTAAAGAGCTTTGGTATTAAGAACATTGCTCAACGTATGGCTGGTTTCGACCCTTACAACCTTGAATTAGCTGCTGAAAATGACGTGATCATTTCTAATGTGCCAGCTTATTCACCAGAATCCATTGCTGAATACACTCTAGCACAAGCCTTAAACGCTATCCGTAAATTATATACCGTTAGAGATCACTCTAACCACCATGATTTCAGAGAATCTCTCTATATCCGTGGACAACGTTTAGGGACTAAGACCGTTGCTATCTTAGGTACTGGCCGTATTGGTCAAGCAACTGCTCGTCTTTTCAAAGGCTTCGGCTGCAAAATCCTTGGTTACGACCTCTATCCAAATGACAAATTAGGGGACTTATTGGAATACCGTGACACACCAGAAGAATGTGTGAAAGAAGCCGACATTATTTCCCTTCACTTACCTTCAACTGATGACACCTATCATTTATTTAACGCTGACTTACTCAAACAATGTAAGGAAGGCGCTGTGATTATCAATGCTGGTCGTGGGGCTTTAATTGACACTGACGCTTTACTTGATGCTCTTGATGCAGGTCATTTACAAGCTGCTATGTTAGACACCTATGAAAACGAATTCGACTATGTCAAACATGACTGGTCACATAAGGGGATTGTTGACCAAACCTTCTTACGTTTATTACACCACCCAGCAGTATCCTACACCCCACATATTGCCTACTATACTGATGAATCTGTTCAAAACATGGTCTTCCATGCTTTGAATGCTACAAAATCAGTGATTGAAACTGGCGATACTGAATTACGTGTTAACTAATCATTAACAGATAAAATATAGAGAAAAAAGGCTAGCCCTAGCTGTTAAAGCGATGTGGCTAGTCTTTTTTGCTTTATCAAATAGTAGAGGGGGAAGCCTTCTGTCTTATTTGACTTTAATCCTTTGACCAGGCATAAGTGCAGGCCTGGTCATGCCGTTTAAGTCCATGAGCTCGTCGACCGTCATGCCATGGTCTTGGGCAATGCGATAGAGACTATCGCCAGCCTGAACTTGGTAGCTGCCTCCAGCTTGGACCTGGCTCTCTTCTGTCTTAGGAGACTGGGAGGGATACTCACTGCCAGGATTTGAGCTATCTGGCTCAATGGACTCTTGTGCCAGATTGGAATCCGTCGTTTTTACTTCCTCTGATCGCTTTATTTTTGTTGCCCTTCTTGGGTAACGAGCTCGTTTAGACTCATACTGGGCGACTTTTTCGTCGAGAATAGCTGGGGCATGGTCCTGGTCTTTAGTGGTCAAGGCCTGGTCGACTGGCTCCTTTTCCTCTGGACCATGATAAACTGAGACATCGTCTTGGTCAATCTCCCAGTTATCAGCTTGGTAATGGTCTTGGCCAGCTAGTTGTGAGGATTGCACCTTGAGATTTAAGGGATTATCACTTGTCGTACCCTGATAGTTAGGGCTTGCTAGGAAGAAGACTAGTCCCAAAATGCCAAGGGCTACTCCCCATTGGAGAGGTTTAGCCAGTTTTTGCCAGAAGCTTTTAAGAGGAGTTAAGCCAGGCTGGAGTTGGCTATTGACCTTTTCTTGGACTTGATGCTTGAACGGACTGTCTTGATCCTTGTTTTGTTTGTTTCTGTGAGGCAGGCCCTGGTCAATTCTCTTAAAAAGTGGTAGCAGGATGCGGGTCAGCTGGTCAATGAGATAATAAACTAGGCGGGCCAGCATCTTAATGAGGGATTTGAGGGTGGCTAGGATTTCCTGGACCAACTTGCGCCAGGAAAAACTGGGCCCTTGTGAATCTGACATAGGCTTTCCTTTCTTTATTTAAGCAGGTTTTCTCTAGTTTAAACATTTTAGGGGGAACATGCAAGCTACTACCAAGCTTTCCTTAATACAAGAGTGACTTTCTGATGGAAATTAGCCAAGAAAAAAGGAGCCTGGGACAAAAGTCTCAGGCTCTTTGTAAAATAGGAACTATTTAATCAAATGTGTTCCAAAAGTCAGCTCTGACATCCACTTGATTCAGGGTGTGAGACTTGGTACCGAGGCTTGGATGATTGGAACAAGTCAGAATAAAAGCGAAGCATTCGCTTGTTTCTGACATGTGAAATTACTCCAAGTCTGCCAAGTCGAACCCAACTTCGAACTATGTGCGATAGGCTTGCGCCTATCTGCCATAGTTTGTTCCAGTTGTTATAGTTGCTCGAAGCGAAGAGCGAGTTACAGATATAGTATGCGTAGCTCTTCAGGGCGCTTTTGACTTTTGTCACACTCTCCTCTCTTGATTCTTAATCTTCGTAACCGTTAGGGCAGGTTTCTTGCCAGTGCCAGGAATCCCGGCACATATCAGCTAAATCTTCTTCTGCTTCCCAACCCAGTAGCCCTTTAGCGTAGGATGGGTCAGCATAACATTCAGCTACATCACCAGCCCGGCGTTCGTCAATAACATAAGGAAGCTCAACTTGGTTGACTTCTTGGAAGGTATTGACTAAGTCCAGAACGGAATAGCCTTGACCGGTGCCTAAGTTGACAATTTCAAGGCCTTGATGTTTATTGGCATAGTCGATAGCTGCGACGTGGCCCTTAGCCAAGTCAACCACGTGGAGGTAATCGCGGACTCCAGTACCATCATGGGTATCGTAGTCATTACCAAAAACATGTAATTTTTCTAACTTACCAATGGCTACTTGGGTAATATAAGGCATGATATTATTAGGGACGCCTTGGGGGTCTTCACCAATCAGGCCGCTTTCGTGGGCCCCGATAGGGTTGAAGTAGCGTAAGATCATAATGGACCAGTCAGGATAAGCCTTGTAGGTATCTTTTAAGATTTGTTCGCCCATGACCTTACTATAGCCGTATGGATTGGTAGCACTGGTTGGCAAGTCTTCGGTTAGGGGGGAGACATTATTCATCCCATAGACCGTGGCACTTGAAGAATAGACAAATTCCTTCACACCAAATTCCTTCATTACTTTTAATACTTGAAGGAGTCCACCCATATTGTTGTGATAGTAGTCAATTGGCTTTTCAACGGATTCACCGACCGCTTTAAAGGCTGCATAGTGAATGACAGCATCGATGGATTCTTTTTCAAAGATTTGGCGTAAGGCATTCCCATCTAAGATATTTGCTTGGTAGAAAGTCGGACGCTTACCAGCAATTTTTTCGATGCGGTCAAGAACGGTTGGCTTACTATTAGAGAAGTCATCGACTATAACAACTTCGTAGCCAGAGTTGATTAATTCAATAACGGTATGCGAACCAATATAGCCCGCTCCGCCTGTAACTAAAATGGACATAAGTCTCTCCTTTATTCATTTAATTACTTGGTAAAATTCACTGATTATTCTTATTATACCATTGATATGAAGGGCTTCTTTCAAAGATTTTTTTAAATATTACTAGAAAAATGAAGATAAAAAATAGCTGAGAAGAGCTATCCCAGCTATTTCATCACTTCTATTTCGTCTTCAGGGTTTTGATTTCAGGTAGGAGTAAGTTAAGAATAATACCTACCATAGCGGCGAGGGCGGTTCCAGAAAGGGTAAAGGCCCCTAATTTGAGCACTGCGCCACCAAGACCGAGAACTAACATGGCACTGGCGATGACCAGGTTACGGACTTGGTTGAAGTTTACCCGGGCTTCAATTAAGACTTTGAGGCCGTTACTTGCAATGACCCCATAGAGGAGGATAGACATGCCGCCGAGGACAGCTGCTGGAATGGTTGAAATGAGGGCGGTGAATTTACCCAAGCAACTGAGCATGATTGCCAAGAGAGCGGCATTGCGGATAACGGAAACCGAAGCCACTCGGGTGAGGCCAATAACTCCAGTATTTTCTCCGTAAGTGGTATTGGCAGGGCCACCTAGAAAGGCAGAAACCGAGGTCGCAATCCCGTCCCCCATCAAGGTCCGGTGGAGGCCAGGATTCTTGAGAAATTGGCGGCCACAAATTTCACTTAAAACCGTGTGGTCACCAATGTGTTCTGAAATAGTTACCACTGCCACTGGTAAGATGGCGACGGCTTCTGGACCAAAGTTGAGATGGTAACTGTTAAAGAACGGGGTCTTAAAAGGTAAATAGAAATCAGGGATTTCAAACCAAGCGGCGTCAGCCACTGGACTAATATCGACTAGTCCCAGGCAGGCAGCAACAATGTAACCACCAACTAAACCAATCAAGAAAGGAATAACCCGAATAAATCCCCGTCCATAAACATTAACAAAGGCACAGATTAGGAAGGTAATTAGGGCAGTCAACATTTGTTGCCAGGTCCCGTCTGGAGTGAATCCTGCGTTAGTGACAGCAGATGAGGATAGACTCAAACCGATGACAATGATCATTGGACCGATAACAATTGGAGGCAGGAGGCGGTCAATCCAGCTACTTCCTAACATCTTAACCAAAAGAGCCACTAAGACATAGATACCGCCGGCTAGCATGACCCCAGTTTGCGCTGCGGAAATATCGCCACCTAACTGTTCGATAGCGTGGGCCATAGCGCCAATGAAGGCAAAGGATGAGCCCAGATAAACAGGCACCTTATTTTGGGTGGCAAAGTGGTAAATTAAGGTACCAATCCCACTACAGAAGAGAGCAACTGATACCGGTAGACCTAAGATTAAGGGAACCAGAATGGTTGCACCGAACATAGCGAAGACGTGTTGAAAACTTAGGAGCAGTCCCTCACCACGTGGAGGCCGATCCTCGATGTCATAATTCATTTTCATTAAATTTTCTGCTGATGTCATAGTATCTCCTTCCAAAAATCACAAGGGAAATCCCCTAAGCTAAAATAAAGCGGCTAATTTAGCCCAAATCTTCGAAATTATACACCAATTCCTCAGTCTTGACAAGGGCTAGCTAAGGAAATCATGACTTAATGAATAAGAATAAGCATTTGTCCTCCTACCAATAATCTTGTATACTAATAAAGAATGAGAATTATTGTCTATTATTGAGGAGTGGCAAGATGAAAATTGGTCAAATAATTAAAGAACAACGTGAGCTAAATAATATTTCCCAAGGACAATTGGCGAGTTATCTAAAAACCACCCAACAAACCGTGTCTAATTGGGAAAATAATAAAAGCTATCCCAACGTGGAAAACTTAATATTATTATCATCGATTTTTGATCAACCGATGGAAGAATTGTTAAATGAGGATATCCGGGATATTTCTGAAGCAACCGGCCGGGTAATTCCAACGCGTTTGGATGATGAGGAAGTGAAGCGCTTTAACTGGAGTCATCTCTTGCTTGGTTTTGGAGCAGGTTGCTTAGTGACCTATTTGCTCAGTCACTTAGGCCAAGAAGACTAGTCCTTTTGTAGCCCTACAAGCGCTTTGATAAATTTACTTTTTAGGCCATGTCAAGAGCCTATATCTATTGGTTGGCTTTCCTGTTCCCCCTATTTTTTTGACGGGTTCACTTTGCTGGGAATTTATAAATATTTGAGATAGCTCGTCCAAAGTTTATATCTATGCATTATCTTATGATTTATGTATAATATAAATATAGGATATATGTTTATTAAAAATATTACGATGAGTTGTGTGAAATATTTAGGAGGGGATGAATATGGATACGCATAGAGAAGACCTATCCCTTGATGAAAAAAATATTGCAAGACAACAAGCAAGTATTAAGGCTTCTGATGTGTTGCTAAAAATCCGTCAAGAAAAGGGGCTATCCCAGGCTCAATTAGCGGATATTTCTGGGCGTAAGCAAAGTTATATCTCACGGGTTGAATCACGTCAACAAAATATTAGTTTAGGTACCCTACAAGAAATCGTTAATGCTGTAGGTGGCCACCTCGTTGTCGATGTGCACTTCTAAATCTGATATCAAAGACGGAATAGCTAGGTGCGTAAGACCTTGAAACAACAAATAACTAGAATCTAATCTAGGGATTTGTTGTTTTTTAATACTTTAAAATGATACGCTTGCTAGTTAGCTATTTAAAGACCACTATGTAAAGGCAGAAGGAATGCTCAAAGAGAACTAGGCAAACAAGGGGGGGTTGTAAAATCAGGGTAAAGTTTAGGTAAAAAGGCGGATGTAAGCGTTTAAAAGGAAGTTTTGTAAATTCCTGGTAAAAAATGGATTAGCTTTAAGTAAAGATAGTCTTTACTGGAAGAATATATGCTATCTTAAAAATGGTTTCTCAATAACTGAGAACTAATACAATGAAGGAGTACCAGAAATGTTGGAAAACATGTCGCTAACGTCTTGCCATATGTCCCCGTCTCAAGTGGGAGAAGATCCTGCTGCTGTAAATACCAGTGAGGCCCAATCACTAGAGTCACTAGCTAAGTCGCCCCTAGCTAATGAGGCCCCAGAAGCAACTCGGTCATCTGACAATTCTTCCCTTATTTCAAATAAGGATAGTGACCATTGCCAGCACTATGCCTTGAATTTACCGCATAAGTACCTGTCTTTAGTGGAGGCTGACGACCTAATTAGAGCCTATCGGATAGCTGAGGAAGTTCCGCGGAGTATCGGGCATTTTCGTGAGGATACCCTAATGGTTTTAGAAGTCAAAGGCCGTTTGCTAAAAAATCACACAGATAAAGCCTATTTAAAGGGGGCTTTGATCTTAACCAGTGAGGGGTTCTTGTACCGGAGTCGGTGTACTTTGGACCAATTATTAAAATCAACCCTAAAAACGCAAATGACTGATCGACTGGTTCAAGAGCCAGTGGACCTGGGAAATACTTGGCTTAGGCCCTTCTTTCTGGGAAAGCACTTATTGATGCCTCTGCGCTATCGTAACCAAAATTTTCACGGCTACTTAAACCTCAACTTGGTGAAATACTTTCACTTCTTTCCAGTAGGGGGCCGACCGGTGACCATTGAAACGGTTGCATCGACTTCCTTAGTTTTACCGGTTAAAAATGTACAAATCAAAGCCCAACTTGAATTTGCCTACCACTTGTGGCAGAGTTATTATCTAGACCTCTTATCGAATCCTTTAATTGAAGATCCGATAGAGAAAATGCAGTCTTATTTATTTTTTAAAGAATATTATCAAGAACAGCAAAGTGAAAAAAGTCTGATCTAGAATAATTATTGAAATCTAGCTCAGACTAAGCGTATGGAATGGTGGAAACATGCTAGAAGATAATCAGCCAGTAAAATTAAGTGAGATCAGTCCGGAGAAAAAGTCCCGCTCAAAAAGAGTCAGAGCCTTAACCGATGAAAGTGACCAGCTGACCAGGCCAAAAAGAAAGACTAAAAAAAGCGGTTATCGTCCTAGGAAACCAGCCACTTCCTCTGACCCAGAAGGCTTAGACCAAGACCAGGAGAGGGTTTTATCAGGCAAGATCACCATGATTGAAGCCCAAAGGCGCCATAAGAAACGTTATAATGTCTACCTTGACGGTGACTTTGCTTTTGGGATTAGTGAAGATACCCTAGTTCGTTATGCCCTGTCTAAGGGGCAGTACTTAAGCCAAGAGAAAAGCAAAAATATCCTGGCCAGCGAACACGATAACCGGGCCTATCAGATTGCTTTAAACTATTTAAGCCATAGTTTACGGTCAAAAAAGCAAGTTAGCCAACGTTTAGCTAAGGAAGACTATTCCCAAGCGACTATTGATAAGGTCATGGGGAAATTGAAAGACTTATCCCTAGTCAATGACCTCTATTATGGCCAATCCTATACTCGAACGGCAAAAACCATCAATCGAAAAGGCCCCAAGGTGATTGCTATGGAACTGAAGGAAAAGGGCCTTAGTGAAGACACCATTGACCAAGCTTTGTTGGAGTATAGTGAGGCTGATCAAATGGAAAATGCTCAACACTTGGCTAAAAAGAAGTTGCCTAGCTTACTTAGAAAGAATTCCAACCTAAAGGCAGTGGAGAAATTGCAGCAATTTCTCTATAAGAAGGGCTACAATAATGACTTAATTAGCCAAGTTTTATCCCAACTAAAAGAGTCTGACCTGCTCGACCGTGATGAGGGTGCGGCTTTAAATAAGTATTTTAAACGCTATTGGAAGAAGTACCAGAATTTGGATGAGAAAGAACGACGTTTCAAAGTAAAAACCATGCTTTTTGGCCGTGGCTTTAAGAGTGAAGCCATCGATGCGGCTATAAGGCAAGCAGAGGAAGAAGGAGAACTGTGAGCGGAAGTAATCAAGATTTTTCCCCTAAGGATTGGATCGGACAATCAGCCATTGTTGATTTAGGACCGACCATTGCGGGAGTTGAACTCTGGGGCGAACAAACCAACCAGGCTTTTCGTAAGACCTTGTTTGATTGGTACGACAAGGAAGGGCGTCACTTACCCTGGCGAGAAAGTAAGGACCCTTACCGGATCTGGATATCAGAGATTATGTTGCAGCAAACCCAAGTTAATACCGTCATTCCTTACTACCAACGCTTCTTGCAAGCTTTCCCCACGGTTGAGGACCTGGCAGCGGCAGAAGAAGACGACTTACTCAAACTTTGGGCCGGTTTAGGTTATTACTCCAGGGCGAAAAACCTCCACAAAGCTGCCCAGGAGATTGTCAATGATTATGGTGGTCAATTTCCCCAAACCGCCAAAGAGCTAAAGCAGCTCTCGGGGATCGGTCCCTACACTGCGGGCGCCATTGCTTCTATTGCATTTGGCCAGGCCGTACCCGCCATTGATGGAAATGCCATGCGAGTTTTCAGCCGCCTCTTTACCATTAACGCTGATATTAGCCGGCAAAAGAACCACGCTATCTTCCGTGAAGTAGTGGCTTATGTGATGGGCGATGAACGGCCGGGGGACTTTAACCAGGCACTAATGGACTTGGGGAGTAGTTACGAAACCGCTAAGAAGCCCTTGAGTGATATTAGTCCCATCAAAGACTTTAACCTAGCTACCCTGACCGGAACCGAGTTGGATTATCCGGTGAAATTATCCAAAACTAAATCCAAAACCCTTCACTACCAAGCACTCTTGCTGGAGAATAGTCAAGGTCAGTATCTGATTGAAAAGCGTCCCAGCCAGGGTCTCTTGGCTAATTTGTGGACGGTTCCGCTTTTTGAAGTAGCTAACCAAGAAGAAAGTGACCAGCAAGGGGGAGAAGAGCGCCAGCCTTACCAAAACCTGGTTGCTGAAGCAGAGGCAGTTTATGATCTTAGACCAGTCGTAATGAAAAAATCCATCGGCCATGTCCGCCATGTCTTTTCTCACCGACTTTGGGAGATTGACCTCTACTATGCTAAATTATCTCCCACAGCCGAAAAAGGCTGGCAAGACCAAGAAGATAATGATTGGGTTTTCTTGCATGACCTTAATCGTCATGCCTATCCTACCGTACAAATGAAGATTTGGCAGGCCTTAAAAGATTATCTTGATCTATGAGAGTGTGACGGGTGCGCCAAGGATCGATAGAGCTACGCATATTATATCTGTACCTTGCTTTGCTTCCTACAGCTATAGCAAGTGGAGAAAACTGGGATAAACTCAGCTTAGTTAAGTCGCATGATAAAAAAACGTCGACCACTCCATGGTATCGACGTTTTTTATCAAGACTTTAATCACTTGAAAAGGTATAGCGTATGACGCTATCTGCTTAATCATCACAGTCTGATGATCTTATTACGACTGAATCCGCTTTTTCTTCTTATATTTGTAGCTTTTCTTCCGTCGCTTACGACGTTGGGTCAGCTGACAGTAGCGTTCGTACCAGAGATCGACATAAGGTTTAGAAAAGGGACCTTTTTCTTCCTCGATCCAGCGTACTAACTCTTTGAGATGGCTTTTAATGATTATATCTAATTCTTTAGAATAATGCATTTCATGACCATGCTCTAAATACTCGTCAATATCTAACAGGCGTTTTTCCCCATCAGGGAAAATTTTAATATCTAAATCATAGTCGATATACTTTAAAGCTTCTTCATCAATCACATAAGGAGAAGCTAGGTTACTATAATATGAGACACCGTTCTGCCTTAACATGGTGACAATATTGAACCAATATTTTTTATGAAAATAGAGTAAAGCGGGTTCACGTGTCACCCAACGGCGTCCATCAGATTCGGTAACGAGGGTGTGGTCGTTACAAGCAATAATACTTTGTTCGCTTGTTTTTAGGACCAAACAGTCGCGCCATGTTCGATGGAGTGAGCCGTCATGTTTATAACTTTTGACTGTGATGAATTCTCCTTCTTTTGGATGATACATCACATGACCTACTTTCTTCACTTGGAAAGACCAAAGTCAAAAATAGTATAACATAGCTTAAGGAATAGTGTATAGGTAAAATATTTTTTCTCGTTTTTGGAGCAGTCTCATGTTACAATCTTTTAAGAAGAAGGAGAGGAGCAAGTTAGATGAACACATCTAGAGATCAACAGCGTAAGATAGCTATTATTGCGACAATAATTACTGTCCTCTTAGTGGCTGCTTTTTACCTGATTGGTAAGCAAAGACAAACAGGGCAAAATAATGTCGCCTATGAGTCAAAGAGCCAAGCAAGTAGCCAGGTAGAAAGTCAAGCGCCAAAAACCAGTGATCACGGTCAGGCAGCTAAACGTTTTGAAGATAAGCGTCAAGAAGCGACTCTTAGCGATTATTTAGCCTATATTAACCAAGCAGGAACCCAAGCCAAAGTGGCTACGGTTAAGGTTCAAGGAGAAAGTGACCAATGGCTAAGCGAGCTCATCAAGTCGAAAGGCCAAGCAGCAGACTTGGGTTTAAACGTTCAAGCTTATGATTTTACAGGCCACAGTAGCCAGTCCTTATTAACGAGTGACCTGGTTGACCAGGTGGCTAAGGAAAAACCACATTTATTAATCCTTCCCATGACCAGTGAAGTAGATTTTGCCCAAGGGAGAAGCCTTGAAGATACCTTAGTTAATTTGAAACAAGTCTACGGTCATCTACGGATAGCTTCCCCAGAAACTAATATCGTTTTCCTGGCTTTACCCTCTTATAGTGAAGCGGCTAATGGCCAGGGCACATACGGCAGCTTTTTAGTCCGCTTGACCCAAGCCCTAGAAGAGTCGCATATAAATATCATGGACCTCAATAAGGCTTTCGAGGCGAAGAACTTTGACTCTGAGAAGATCTATGACCAAGAGTCAGGCCTATTCAATGACCAAGGCTTTAAAGCCTTAGCTGATCTCTTTGGTCAAGCTATGCAGGAAGAACACTTTGACTTAAGTCACGGCTTCCAAGGCAAAAATGATGACAAGGCTGCCTTAGAAGAATCCATGGCTAAGGAAAGTCAAAGTATTAGAGATAAGAAGAAGGCGGAGGCTCAGGAAGCCCAAGCGGCCCAAGCGGAAGCTGAAGCAGCGGCTGCTCGTCAAAGTCAAGCTGCTGAGTCACAAAGACAAGAAGAGGCTAAGCAAAGAGAAGCGGCTCAAGCGGAAGCGGACCGTCAAGCTCAAGCAGCCCAAAGACAACAACAGCAACAGCAGTCCCAAGTGGCCCCTAACCAACAACCAGCCAATGGGCAAGGACAGGCCCCAGCTCCTCAAGCGCCAGCTGCTGGGAATAATAATCCCGCCCCGGCAAACCCTTATGGTGGACAGGGACAATAGTTTAATCCTTGTATCAGTCGTTTTGAACGTGGTTTTAACATTAACAGTCAGCTCTAGCTAGCAATTAGTTGAGAGCTGACTGTTTTTTTATGGCTTGTTTCAATAGCCAAGATAGCTAAATGCGCTCATCCTGGTTATAATGAAGGAGAAGATGAGTGAGTAAGAAGCATACGAAGAGGTTATTAAGTGAAAAATCAACTAGAAGAACGTTTAGATAAAATCCTACAGGGGACCCCTCCCCAAGGCTCTAGCTTAGACCAAGCCATGGATGACCTGGTCAGAGATCCAGAATTCGATGACTGTTTTGCTAGTCAAGCCCGGTTAGGGGCTAACTACCGGCCAAAGGCGACTAGTTTTCGGCTTTGGGCGCCCTTGGCAAATGATGTCAGCCTGCTCATTTACCAGGACTTATATAGTAATCGACAATCCCAATATCCTATGCAACGTCAAGAACGAGGTGTTTTTAGTCTAGATCTTCCTGGTGATTGGCACAATACCGCCTACCTTTATAAGGTATCCTTTCCCAATGGAAAGACCAATTTTACGAGAGACCCTTATGCCCTTGGAGCAACCCAGAATAGCCAGCGCAGTGTGGTGGTTGATTTGTCTCGGACTAACCCCACCAATTGGGACCAAGACCGAGCGCCCGCTCTAAAGAATCTTTCTCAAGCGGTGATTTATGAAGCCAGTGTGAGAGATCTGACTAGTGCGGATAATTCAGGTGTCAATCCCAAGTGGCGGGGTAAATTTCTGGGCCTCAGTCAAAAAGACACTAAAACGCCCCAAGGACAGAGTACAGGCCTTGACTACCTAAAGGATTTAGGAATCAGCCACGTCCAGCTCCTGCCCATGGCTGACTTTAAGACGGTGATTGAAGGGATCGAGGATAGCGATAATTATAATTGGGGTTACGATCCTGCTGATTACAATGTTCCTGAAGGTTCCTATGCCACGGATTCTGCCGACCCCATCTGCCGGATTAGAGAAATGAAAACCATGGTCCAATCCCTCCACCAAGCGGGCATTCGTGTAATTATGGATGTGGTCTACAACCATGTCTATGATTACATAAACCACCCCCTGGAATTGACCGTTCCTAACTATTATTTTCGTCGCGACCCCGATGGCACCATTAGTAATGGGACGGGTGTGGGGAATGATACCGCCTCAGAAAGAAGGATGATGCGAGAGTATATTGTCCGCTCGGTATGCTACTGGGCCAAGGAGTACCATATTGATGGTTTTCGCTTTGACTTAATGGGGATCCATGACGTCAAGACCATGAACCAAGTCCGCCAAGCTTTAGATGCCATTGATCCAAGTATCCTTATCTTAGGGGAAGGGTGGAACTTAGGGACCTATCTACCCGATGAAGACAAGGCTTGCCTAGTCAATGCTTATAAGACTCCCCGGATTGCCTATTTTGACGACCATTTTCGTGACAGTGTCAAGGGCTCTGACCAAGGGGAGGGCATGGATACCGGTTATGCCAGTGGTAAGTTTTCTGTGGAGCGGACCCTCTTAGCCAGTTTTTTGGGTGGGGAACGGCTGAATAAGTTGGCCATTAATGTTAAGTCGCCCTTGCAATTGGTAAAATATGTGGCCGCCCATGATAACTGGACTTTATGGGATAAACTAGCCATTAGCCATAGTTTTGAAAGCCAAGCCAAGCGGCAAAAGCGTCAACTGCTCGCCAATAGCCTCGTCCTCTTAAGTCAAGGTATCCCTTTCTTGCATGCTGGCCAGGAATTCTTCCGTACTAAGCAAGGTGTCCGTAATTCCTACCGCCATGGGGACCGTATCAACCAGATTGACTGGTCCTTGCGCGATAAACACCAGAATGCCGTGGACTATCTGAGGGATTTGATTGCTTTTCGCCAAGCTCACCCAGTTTTTCACCTGTTTGATTTTGAAAGTATTGACCAGGCAGTGGAGGTTTTGAAGGCTGATTTTCAAATTATTGCGCTTCTTTACCATGAAGAAGACGCTAATTACCTGCTGGTATTTAATGGACAGACCAATACCATTCGTTTTACCTTGCCTGAGGGTGACTGGCAGGTTCTGGCTGAAAATTATCATTTCCTCTCTGCTGATGAAGAGAAGTTCTTATTAAGTAATGAACATCCCCTTGTCGTTGAGGAACTGTCGCTAAGTATTTTGAAACAGCAAGGAACAGAAAAATCTTAGCCAATTTCTTGGTAAAAAGAAAACTCGAGCCTATCATTGTCAGGTCATTTACCGACTGATCAGCTCGAGTCTTTTTAACTATCTAATTTATCTTTTAAGGCGTAATGGTCATGGTCTTCTTCGTGATGGGTATGGTAGGAGCGGACCAGGGTATTAAGATGGATGAGAGAACTCTCGACCTTGATCATGGCTCCGGTGATTAAGATTAAGGAGTTGCTCTTCTCAATCCGGTAGTTCAAGGATTCTGTTTCTGGGCCTCGGTTGAGGTCGGTTTCCTTGATGATATGATTCATCAACTCCTGGCGGCGAATCTTAGTAGGCTGGAAGAAGTTGACTTCAGCCGGTGAGATGCGGCCGTCAAATTTAAGGAAGATCTGCTCATGGGCGGCACAGAGGGTTTCAATCCGCTCACGTATTTGAATCCGCAGGTCATCATCAATCACAAAGAGAATATTAGTATGGGTGTGGATAGTATGGAGTAAATTAGTCATATCTAATAAAGATTGGATAAAACTGCGATAAACCACCAACTGCCGTTTCCTTGATACCCTGCGACTGGCAAACCAAATGGGTTCTTCTTTGGAAAGTTGGAAGAGATCGCGAATATAGTTGATCCGCTTATAGGCCCAGTCCAAGTCTGAAGTCAGTGAAGAATATTCACCATTTTTTCTCAAGATAGCTCGCAGTCGAATCAATACTTCTGATGAAGTGTCCGAAATTTCCTTGTAGAGGACATTGTCATACTTAGGTGGCATGATAAAGACATTCACCAAGAAGGAGATCACCACACCGAGGATGTTTTCAATCACCCGGGAAGTCGCAATGCCGATTAAGTCATTGACGTTATCGACAGGCTGTAGCATGATGATAACTACGGTAATTGTGGCCAAGGAGATCACGTCTTGGAGTTGAATGGCATTCATAATAGCGATAAAAATAATGACGGTCAGACCAACCACAATGGGACTATTTCCAAAGAAGTAAGACATGACCACGGCGGTTAAGCCACCTAAGAAAGCAGCAGCTCCCCGCCTAAATAGGGTATACCAGGTTTTTTTAACGGATTGTTGCAGCCCTAGAACCGCAACAAATGTTGGTTGCATAATCTCAATATGGGGTAGGAGGCTAGAGATAACCATGGCTAGCATGACGCCAATGCCGGTTTTTATCGTGCGAGCACCTAATTTCATTGGTTTTTAATCGTCCTTTTCTATTTTAATCGATACCATTAAGACCTTGAATTACTATATAGCATAGCATGATTTTCTTCAATAAGCATAAGTGAGAATTTTAACAACTTAAGGGAAAAATATGATATTTTACAGGCTTTCAATTATAATTAGCTAAAGGGCTGATGGAAAGGAAGACAACACATGGATTATGAGCAATTATATGTCGATGCGGTCGCTTATTTGCGAGAACGCCGTATTCGCCTAACCTCCCCACGAAAAAAATACTAAAACATCTGATTGTGGCTGACCATCATCCTACTGCCGAACAAGTCTATCAAGAGCTCTCCCAAGAAGATCAATCGGTGAGTTTAGCAACGGTATATAACACCTTGAATATCTTTACCGATATTAATCTTGTCAAGGAAGTACGTGCCAATGATGGGGCCACCCATTTCGATTTCTTCTTAAAAAAGCACTATCACATCATTTGTCAAAACTGCGGAAAAATCGTCGATGTCTATTATCCCGATGCGGCTAAAGTTGAGCAAGCCCTAACTGCAGTTGAAGACTATGCGGTAGAAGCTACTCAATTTGAAATTACTGGCCACCACCTGGAGTTCTACGGAATCTGCTCTGACTGCCAAGGCATCGATTAGACCTAGCTTAAGCATCCTTAAGTTGAAAAATAAAAAAGGCTATCCTGGGATAGCCCTTCTTGCTTCAAGTAGCTAATTTCTTGTTGAAAATTGAGTTCTACGTGCGCGGCTAGCTGGCTTACTTGCCCTTGGCTTTTTGGCAAGCAGCAATGACAGCTTCCATGGCAGCGGTTCGTAAGCCTTTTTCCTCTGCCTTACGAACGCATTCAATGGAGGTGCCAGCAGGGGAGCAGACGGCATCCTTCAGTTGACCGGGATGTTGGCCAGTTTCTACGACCATGGCTGCTGCTCCCAGAACGGTTTGGGCAGCTAAGCTTTGGGCTTGAGACCGGGGGAGTCCTTGTTGACATCCGGCGTCTGACATGGCCTCGATCAGCATGTAGACAATGGTTGGGCTAGAGCCAGACAGTCCCGTGATGGTGGCAAATTGATCTTCACTGACTTCAGCGACTAAACCCAGCCTATGGAATAAGTCTTTAACAGCTTGGTAGTCTTTAGCGGAAACCTGGTCATTAGCGGTCATCGCAATCACCCCTTTGCCGATTTTTACGGCAGTGTTTGGCATAATGCGGACAATGGCTTGTTCTTTACCAAGAATTACTCCTGCTTGGATTAAGCTATAACCAGCTGCTACGGTGACGATAATGGCATCCGCTTTGAGACTGTTCTTGATCTCGTCCAACACCTGGTCCATTAGATAAGGTTTCACTGCCACAATGACGAGGTCAGCATCCTGGGCACAGGTCTGGTTATTAGTCGAGCAGGCAATGTCAAAATATTTTGCAACTTTATCTGCGCTCGCTTGGCTAGCAGTAGCGGCCTTAATTTCTATCTGAGCTTGGTGGTAACTGGATTGTAAGCCGGCAATGAGGGCTTGGCCCATATTCCCAGCTCCAATAACGGCAATGGTTTTCATAGATACGCACTCCTATCACTTACAAGTATTTTCTGAAAATATCATAGCAGAAAGGAACCCTTCATGCGCTCTTCTTTAAAAAATATTTTTACTTCTGCCTATGTCTATCGACAAAGGCGCTCACTCAACACTTTCGGGATGGGCATAGTCATTCTTACTCTAAGTCTAGTCTTAACCTTACCCTTTGCCTGGCGCTTTCAGGGTGTAAATAATGACGTCTTTGACCAAAGTTACCAAGAATTACTAGCCGACTTCCCCAGTCAACGTGTTGATCAGAAGCTAAAAGACTATGAACTTCAAGAAGGGCAATTAGTACCCCGAGATGGGGCTAAGGAGAAGAAGGAAAAAATAGATGCGCCAGCAATAAGTATCGGGATTTTACCTGAATTGGAAGAATTAGACACTCTTTTTCTGAATAACCCCTCGGCCTTTATCTTCCTAGAAGATATGATGGTCTATCAACCTCGAGAAGGCGATGACTTTTCCGCTCCTTATAATAGAAACTCACAGACCAAGCTAAGTAGTCAGGAATTACTGGAACAGTTCTATCAAAACTATCAGAAAAATTATCGTAAGAACCAGAAATACTTATTCGTCGGCATGCGTCATATTCTCTTTTTATTGTTTCTTATCTTATATAGCCTATTAGCTGCTGTGGTCCTCAACCGCTTGCGGCTAGCTCAGCGCTTGGATTTTTATAATCTGAAGGAGTGCTACGGCGCCAGTTTACTTTCATTAATTCTACCTAGCCTCCTGGCAAGCTTATGGGGCTACTTTCACTTAAATAATCGTCTAATGGCACTTCTAGTGGTCCTATTTAGTATCGGACAGCTCATTATGGCTTATCATTTTACCGGTTTTAAGGAAAAGAATTTGCCTAAATAGGGATAGGACTAGTGATTATGTAGGATATGAACAACTAAGTGTAATTAATTATAAAAAAGTTGGAGAAAGTTATTGACAATCAATGGGGGACTTGGTATTCTATAAAAGTTGTTTCTCACAAGAAATGATTTGTCTCTTAAAACACTTAAGAAAATAAATCAAAAAACTTGTTGACAAACAACTTAGCGATGAGCTATAATAATTCTTGCTGATCAGATAAAACTGATCGGTAAAACTTAATTGATTAACCAATTTCAACTGCTAAAAAAACTTTTTCAAAAAAGTTATTGACAAGCGTTCGAAAGCTATGGTATACTAATTAAGTCGCTGTCACAAAGACAGCAAGATTTAGACCTTTGAAAACTGAACAAAGAAGACGAACCAAATGTGTAGGGCATCAACATTTTGTTGATGAACCAACAATTCAAACAATAAGTCTAGACCAGACTATAACTAGTCAGCAAACAAATGAGCTATTCAACGCTCATGATTCTTTCATGAGAGTTTGATCCTGGCTCAGGACGAACGCTGGCGGCGTGCCTAATACATGCAAGTCGAGCGAACCGACGAAGTGCTTGCACTTCTGACGTTAGCGGCGGACGGGTGAGTAACACGTAAGGAACCTACCGATAAGCGGGGGACAACATCCGGAAACGGGTGCTAATACCGCATAGGAAACACCACCTCATGGTGGTGTTTGGAAAGACGGCTTTGCTGTCACTTATCGATGGCCTTGCGGTGCATTAGCTCGTTGGTGGGGTAACGGCCTACCAAGGCAATGATGCATAGCCGACCTGAGAGGGTAATCGGCCACATTGGGACTGAGACACGGCCCAAACTCCTACGGGAGGCAGCAGTAGGGAATCTTCCGCAATGGGCGCAAGCCTGACGGAGCAACGCCGCGTGAGTGAAGAAGGTTTTCGGATCGTAAAGCTCTGTTGTAAGAGAAGAACAAATTGGAGAGTAACTGCTCCAGTCTTGACGGTATCTTACCAGAAAGCCACGGCTAACTACGTGCCAGCAGCCGCGGTAATACGTAGGTGGCAAGCGTTGTCCGGATTTATTGGGCGTAAAGGGGGCGCAGGCGGTTTCTTAAGTCTGATGTGAAAGCCCACGGCTTAACCGTGGAAGGGCATTGGAAACTGGGGAACTTGAGTACAGAAGAGGAAAGTGGAACTCCATGTGTAGCGGTGGAATGCGTAGATATATGGAAGAACACCAGTGGCGAAGGCGACTTTCTGGTCTGTCACTGACGCTGAGGCCCGAAAGCGTGGGTAGCAAACAGGATTAGATACCCTGGTAGTCCACGCCGTAAACGATGAGTGCTAGGTGTTGGAGGGTTTCCACCCTTCAGTGCCGGAGTTAACGCATTAAGCACTCCGCCTGGGGAGTACGGCCGCAAGGCTGAAACTCAAAGGAATTGACGGGGACCCGCACAAGCGGTGGAGCATGTGGTTTAATTCGAAGCAACGCGAAGAACCTTACCAAGTCTTGACATCCTTTGACCACTCTAGAGATAGAGCTTTCCCTTCGGGGACAAAGTGACAGGTGGTGCATGGTTGTCGTCAGCTCGTGTCGTGAGATGTTGGGTTAAGTCCCGCAACGAGCGCAACCCTTATTGTTAGTTGCCAGCATTGAGTTGGGCACTCTAGCGAGACTGCCGGTGACAAACCGGAGGAAGGCGGGGATGACGTCAAATCATCATGCCCCTTATGACTTGGGCTACACACGTGCTACAATGGATGGTACAACGAGCAGCGACCTTGTGAAAGCAAGCGAATCTCTTAAAGCCATTCTCAGTTCGGATTGTAGTCTGCAACTCGACTACATGAAGCCGGAATCGCTAGTAATCGCGGATCAGCACGCCGCGGTGAATACGTTCCCGGGTCTTGTACACACCGCCCGTCACACCACGAGAGTTTGTAACACCTGAAGTCGGTGAGGTAACCTTTGGAGCCAGCCGCCGAAGGTGGGACAGATGATTGGGGTGAAGTCGTAACAAGGTAGCCGTAGGTGAACCTGCGGCTGGATCACCTCCTTTCTAAGGATATATTCGGAATACATATTTGAGTCTTCTTTGTTTAGTTTTGAGAGGTCTAACTCTCTATTGTTCTTTGAAAACTGAATACTATCATAACATTCCGCATTTCTATTTTTTGCGAGATAGAAATGTCAATAAACCAATTTTACCAAGCGTAAAAACCGAAAAAGAAAGAGTTTTAAAACTTTTCGCATCATACAACTTAACCGGTGGTTAAGTGAATAAGGGCGTACGGTGAATGCCTTGGCACTAGGAGCCGATGAAGGACGGGACGAACACCGATATGCTTCGGGGAGCTGTAAGTAAGCTTTGATCCGGAGATTTCCGAATGGGGGAACCTCATTGTTTTTATCGACAATGGTCCACGCAGTGAACACATAGCTGAGTGGAAGGTAGACGTGGTGAACTGAAACATCTCAGTAGCCACAGGAAGAGAAAGAAAAATCGATTTCCCGAGTAGCGGCGAGCGAAACGGAAAGAGGCCAAACCAGCGTGCTTGCATGCTGGGGTTGTAGGACTGATGGACGGGAGTGAATGAGCTAGTCGAACGCCATGGAAAGGGCGATCAGAGAGGGTGACAATCCCGTAGGCGAAAGCTCAGCCACCTCATTCAGTATCCTGAGTACGGCGGTACACGTGAAATTCCGTCGGAATCCGCCAGGACCATCTGGCAAGCCTAAATACTCCCTAGTGACCGATAGTGAACCAGTACCGTGAGGGAAAGGTGAAAAGCACCCCGGAAGGGGAGTGAAAGAGTACCTGAAACCGTATGCCTACAAGCAGTCAGAGCCCGTTAAGGGGTGATGGCGTACTTTTTGTAGAACGGACCGGCGAGTGACGATAGCAAGCAAGGTTAAGCTGAAGAAGCGGAGCCACAGCGAAAGCGAGTCTGAAGAGGGCGTTGAGTTTGTTGTCGTCGACCCGAAACCAAGTGATCTACTCATGTCCAGGCTGAAGGTGTGGTAAAACACACTGGAGGGCCGAACCCACGTCTGTTGAAAAAGGCGGGGATGAGGTGTGGGTAGCGGTGAAATTCCAATCGAACTTGGAGATAGCTGGTTCTCTCCGAAATAGCTTTAGGGCTAGCCTCGGATGATGACTATTGGAGGTAGAGCACTGTTTGATCGAGGGGTCCATCCTGGATTACCGACATCTGATAAACTCCGAATGCCAAATAGTTTAGTCCGGGAGTCAGACTGCGAGTGATAAGATCCGTAGTCGAAAGGGAAAGAGCCCAGACCACCAGCTAAGGTCCCAAAGTTTCAGTTAAGTGGAAAAGGATGTGGGGTTGCTTAGACAACTAGGATGTTGGCTTAGAAGCAGCCATCATTGAAAGAGTGCGTAATAGCTCACTAGTCGAGTGACCCTGCGCCGAAAATGTACCGGGGCTAAACTGAACACCGAAGCTGTGGATCCGTAGGATGGTAGGAGAGCGTTCTATAGGCAGAGAAGCATGATCGTGAGGACATGTGGAGCGTATAGAAGTGAGAATGCCGGTATGAGTAGCGAAAGACGGGTGAGAATCCCGTCCACCGAATGACTAAGGTTTCCTGGGGAAGGCTCGTCCTCCCAGGGTTAGTCGGGACCTAAGCCGAGACCGAAAGGGATAGGCGATGGACAACAGGTTGAGATTCCTGTACTTGTTTGATTTGTTTGAGCGATGGAAGGACACAGAAGGCTAAGCGGAGCGCGGAGATGGAAAAACGCGTCCAAGCAATGAGTGAGAAGGTGAGTGAAAGGCTTGCCTCAGACTTCATGAGTTGTGACGGGGAGGGAAATTTAGTACCGAAGCCGCCGACGTCACGCTGTCAAGAAAAGTTTCTAGTGAGAATCAAACAACCCGTACCGCAAACCGACACAGGTAGTCGAGTGGAGAACACTAAGGTGAGCGAGCGAACTCTCGTTAAGGAACTCGGCAAAATGACCCCGTAACTTCGGGAGAAGGGGTGCTGACCGCAAGGTCAGCCGCAGTGAATAGGCCCAAGCGACTGTTTATCAAAAACATAGGTCTCTGCCAAATCGAAAGATGATGTATAGAGGCTGACGCCTGCCCGGTGCTGGAAGGTTAAGAGGAAGGGTTAGCCCTCGGGCGAAGCTCTGAATTGAAGCCCCAGTAAACGGCGGCCGTAACTATAACGGTCCTAAGGTAGCGAAATTCCTTGTCAGGTAAGTTCTGACCCGCACGAAAGGCGTAACGATTTGGGCACTGTCTCAACGAGAGGCTCGGTGAAATTGTAGTACCAGTGAAGATGCTGGTTACCCGCGACAGGACGGAAAGACCCCATGGAGCTTTACTGTAGGTTGATATTGAATGTTTGTGCCACATGTACAGGATAGGTAGGAGCCATCGAAGTCGGGACGCTAGTCTCGATGGAGGCACTGGTGGGATACTACCCTTGTGGGATGACCATTCTAACCCGCGACCATTAGCTGGTCGGGAGACAGTGTCAGTCAGGCAGTTTGACTGGGGCGGTCGCCTCCTAAAGTGTAACGGAGGCGCCCAAAGGTTCCCTCAGAATGGTTGGAAATCATTCGCAGAGTGTAAAGGCAGAAGGGAGCTTGACTGCGAGACCTACAAGTCGAGCAGGGACGAAAGTCGGGCTTAGTGATCCGGTGGTTCCGCATGGAAGGGCCATCGCTCAACGGATAAAAGCTACCCTGGGGATAACAGGCTTATCTCCCCCAAGAGTTCACATCGACGGGGAGGTTTGGCACCTCGATGTCGGCTCATCGCATCCTGGGGCTGAAGTCGGTCCCAAGGGTTGGGCTGTTCGCCCATTAAAGCGGTACGCGAGCTGGGTTCAGAACGTCGTGAGACAGTTCGGTCCCTATCCGTCGCGGGCGTTGGAAATTTGAGAGGAGCTGTCCTTAGTACGAGAGGACCGGGATGGACACACCGCTGGTGTACCAGTTGTTCCACCAGGAGCATGGCTGGGTAGCTATGTGTGGACGGGATAAGCGCTGAAAGCATCTAAGCGTGAAGCCCCCCTCAAGATGAGATTTCCCATACTTTTAAAGTAGTAAGACCCCTGAAAGACGATCAGGTTGATAGGTTTGGAGTGGAAGCTTAGCAATAAGTGGAGCGGACAAATACTAATCGGTCGAGGACTTATCCAAAGGATAAGGTTGTATGAGGTTTAAGGAAGGCATGATAGATTCAGTTTTGAGCGAACAAGCTCAAAAAAATAAATTGTACGGTGACGATGGCAAGAAGGACCCACCTGTATCCATCCCGAACACAGCAGTTAAGCTTCTTAGCGCCGAATGTAGTTGGGGGTTGCCCCCTGTGAGACTAGGACGTTGCCGTGCAATCTTATTTTATTCCGCAATAGCTCAGTTGGTAGTAGCGCTTGACTGTTAATCAAGATGTCGTAGGTTCGAGTCCTACTTGCGGAGTTATGGCGAGTGAGTCCTCAGGCTTTAAGCTATTGGAGAGTTGTCCGAGAGGCCGAAGGAGCACGATTGGAAATCGTGTAAACGGGAGACCGTTTCAAGGGTTCGAATCCCTTACTCTCCGTTTTATATTTATTGGCCCGTTGGTCAAGCGGTTAAGACACCGCCCTTTCACGGCGGTAACACGGGTTCGATTCCCGTACGGGTCATTTACTTTTAATGAGTAAGTTGGAGAATTAGCTCAGCTGGGAGAGCGTCTGCCTTACAAGCAGAATGTCGGGGGTTCGAGCCCCTCATTCTCCATTAATCCTATATTTGGTCCGGTGGTGTAGGGGTTAACATGCCTCCCTGTCACGGAGGAGATCGCGGGTTCAAATCCCGTCCGGACCGTTCTTATAATGGGGTCCGATAGCTCAGTTGGTAGAGCACTTGATTGAAGCTCAAGGTGTCGGCAGTTCGATTCTGTCTCGGACCATCCATTAGGAGGGATAGCGAAGCGGCCAAACGCAGCGGACTGTAAATCCGTTCCTTCGGGTTCAGAGGTTCGAATCCTCTTCCCTCCATAAAATGATAGCTATTCTCATTTGAGAATAGGGACATAGTTTAACGGTAAAACTACGGTCTCCAAAACCGTCGATCTGGGTTCGATTCCTAGTGTCCCTGTTAAACCTGTTATATATCATAGATATGGCGAACGTGGCGAAGTGGTTAACGCATCGGATTGTGGCTCCGACACTCGGGGGTTCGATTCCCCTCGTTCGCCCTTATATTGGGGTATCGCCAAGCGGTAAGGCAACAGACTTTGACTCTGTCATGCGTTGGTTCGAATCCAGCTACCCCAGTTTGATGATTATCATGCTAGTGGTAATTGTTTAGACCTCTTCTTTTAAGAAGAGGTTAGTTTTTAATTAAATATGGCGGTATAGCCAAGGGGTAAGGCACGGGTCTGCAAAACCTTTATCGCCGGTTCAAATCCGGCTACCGCCTTTTATATATAAGCCGGCGTGGCGGAATTGGCAGACGCGCGGGACTCAAAATCCCGTGTCCTCACGGACGTGTGGGTTCGACCCCCACCGCCGGCATAGGTAGAAACGTTGTCATATCAAGCTTTCTAAAAAGTTTGATTGGTGACGTTTTTTTATTTGCCAAAAAGGGTAACGAAAAAGGTAACGACCAATTCTAAATTTCCATAAATTGAGCGAATTTATCTGCTGTCCGATCCTTGCTTTCTTCGGTAACATGAGCGTAAATATCCATGGTCGTTTTTATGCTTGCGTGACCTAAGCGATCTTTTACGTCATTCATGGATACTCCGGCTTCAAAAAGCAGCGAGCAATGAGTATGCCTAAAACTGTGTATAGCGATAGGCGGTATATCGTATTTGCGTTTTATCTGCTTGAGCAATCGAGAGTTTCTATCTATCCCGTAGTGCTGGTTATAAATATCCGTAAAGATAAATTGTTCCGATGAGTTAGTATTAACGCCTAGCTTTAAAAATCTTTCTCTTTGTTCGTTTCTCCAATTCTTTAGCATGTCTAAGGTTCTTCTATCAAGCGATATAGTACGTATTGAGCTTTCCGTTTTTGGGGTGGTGACCTTGCTTCCTTTTTCACTTTTCCCAATGCTCCGTTCAACGCTTAGTGTTTGATCTTCTTCGTCAATATCTTTCCATTTTAAACCTAGCAATTCTCCCGACCTAATTCCAGTATAAGCAAATAACCTAAAGGTCAGTATCGTGTCTAGTGGCTCATCTTTTATGATTTCAAAAAACGATTTAAGCTTGGCCTTGTTATAAGAGGGAGATTTATATTTTTTCTTATTTTTAGCCTTAGGCCGCATAACATGTTCCATAGGATTATCTTTTTGATAGCCAGCGTTTATCGAGTATTCAAAAATTCGATTTGATAGGCTGACTAACAAACTCGCTTTTTGATAGTCTTTATACCAAGCATTGACCGCCTTTTGGCATTGGGCTAAGGTGATCTTATCGATTATAGTACCGCCTAATTGCGGTAAAATATGGTTCTTTATTCTCCTTGTTTCTGATAGATAGGTCGATTCCTTAACCGATAATCGGTATTGATTCTTCCATTCTTCGAAAACGTCTTTAAATTTTGTAGTGCTTCGTTGTTTAAAAAAATCATTATTTTTGTCTTCATAAGCAATTTTTGCCCGCTTTTCGTATAGGGCAGCTTCGTTATATGTTTTAAAACCTTTTTCTTTTTCCTTAGCTGTTTACCAGTTAGTGGATCTATACCTAGATAGACAATCGTTCCGTATCTCAACGTTCCATCTTTTAAAGTATACTTTTTAATCATTCATTTTTTGCTCCTTTACGAACTTATGTTCTTATGATTTTAAAGAAAAAGCCCGTTAAGGCTTAATCTTTTTACATGTTAGCCCAAGCGAATAGCGCCTTGTTTGGCCGTGCGTTAAATAATACGTCTCCATCTGGTATAGCTAATCTGTAACCGATAACCGCATTAACCGTTTTACCAGGGTTAACTTGAGAATCACCCATTTTTACGGCTTCTTGATTAGGGACGTTGCCTAACTCTCCATTAGCACCGTTTAAACTTTGGGTAGTTGTACCGTCTGTTTGAGTAGCATCTACCGCTGTTATAAATCCCATATAAGGTGATTGCGGATTTTGAGATTTGTTCGTATATTCCATTTCTAGCCAGATAATCGGTTCTCCAGTTAGTGACCCAGTATCACTATTGATACTCTTGATCTTATATTCGCCATTCCCGTGACTAACAATCATATCTCCGTGAGCTTCTGGGTTCCAGTACCCGCCAGCAGGGTAAGTTCTGCCTTCGTATTTAGGGTCAACTTCTGGTTTCTGCTCTTGGCTTTGCTGTTCCTGCTGTTGTTGGCTGTTGTCTTGCTGACTAGTCTGTTCGGTGTTCTGCGCTTGATCTTGATTATTATTGTTTTCTTGATCGTTTGAGCAAGCACCTAGTACAAAAGCACAAGCACCAACAGCGAATAATTTCTTCCATTTCATATAAAATTCTCCTTTCTTATGTTATTATAAAAATATAACCAACCTGCCCACCAATCTGGTGGGTTTTTTTATATGTACCGACTCATTTCATAAGGTACGTTATTCTCCATTAAATAAAATTTCTTCGTTTTATCTTCTTCAATATCTATATTGTACATTAATAATTTTGTTGCAAACTCGTGGGCTTGTCGCTCATATTTTTCTTTAACATGATATCCTTGCGTATACAAGCAGGTCAGGCTGCTATGATAAAGAGCGTGGCATAATTCATGTGCAACAATAAATTTATAAAGGCGTTCATCTTGATTGCTGTTTACTATGATGATTTTCTGGCCGTAGACTTTCCAGTAACAGCCGTTGACTGAATCGAGTGGGGCGTAAAGTATTTCGATCCCGAAGTGTTCAGCAATTTCAAAAGGGTCATTCGTCTTGTACCGTTTGACTAGCGACCTAACCTTTTCAATGATCACTAACGATCAATTCCCTTTTTATCCAGTAATGCCCCAACTACTTTTGAAATAGTGTATAAATCGTCTTCTGAAATTTCTCTTCCACCATAGGTCATGCTTTCTTCCTTTAGCAAATCTTTTAAATCTTTACTTCTAGGCGTTTTATTATTGGTATAGCCTAATAGGTAATCAATCGATACATTAAAGAAATTAGCTAAATCCAACAGCTTTTCTGTCGGTATGACTCTTTTTCCGCTTTCCCATTGGCCAACATAGCTTTGAGAAACGTCCATTTTTTCAGCTAATTCTCTTTGTGACATTTTCTTTTCATTTCTCAATTGCGCTAGTCTTATCCCTGCTGTATTCATTAGTTCCTCCTAAAATCTATTGTCAATTATCCATATTTCTTAGAAGTATTTCTATTATTTCAGCAATTAGTTCTAAATTTTCATTTGGTATCTGTTTGCCATTATAAGTTACATTATCCTCTTTTAATAATAACTTTAAATCACAAGAATTAGGATGTTTCTTTCCTACTAAATCATCAACGCTCACATTAAATATTTCAGCTATTCTACTTAGCACATAAGGGTCCGGGGAACGCGTTTCGTTTTCATATCCCGATATAGAAACATGAGTTACATTTAGTAGATTCCCTAGATCTCTTTGACTCATTTTCCTTGATTCTCTTAACGTTCTTAATCAATTACCAAATCCCATAGTATTTCCTCCGATGATTTAATAAAATAGCTATTCACTAAGTAAGGCTTTAATTAATTTTGAAATCATTCTTAAATTATCTTCAGAAATTTCATTTCCTTCATAAGTTAAGTCCTCTGATCGCAGAATATTTTTTAAATCGTTTTTTTATATCCACTATATCCGAGCAGAGTATCAATGGAAATATTAAAATAATTTGCGAGTGCCTCTAGCATCTTTAGACTGGGTTCTGTTCTTCCTCGTTCCCAGCTCCCTATCGTTTTAGGAGAAACATTTAAATGTTTTCCTAAGTCAGCTTGAGTTAATTTTTTCTTTCTTCTATAAAAGGTTAAATTATCACTGAACATAAACAATTAATTCCTTCTTGTTTAGAGACTTATTATTTACGATTATCTTACACCACCGTCATAACTGCTTGGTATATGACGTTACAGATTCCTGCCAAGATGATAATTATGATGGGATTGACTTTGTAACGGATAAGAATCCCTAGGGCAAGGCCGAAGATGGCTACTGCTACCAAATTAATAGTTGCTAATTGTATAGGGGCTTCCCCCCAAAAGGCAGAGATCATTATTAACAGGCCGGCTGCGGCAATCATAGCAACTACGGCAGGGCGTAAGGCCACTAGCACGTTTTGTAAGAGGCTTAGGTTACGGTATTTGAAATAGAGGCGGGCGATAATACTTACGATAATAATGGATGGTAAAACCGAACCCAGAGTGGCCACAATAGCTCCCAAGGGACCAGCCAGTTTGGTGCCTACAAAGGTTGCGGAGTTGATAGCGATTGGCCCAGGTGTCATCTGGGAGATAGTAATCAGGTCGGTAAATTCTTGCATGGAAAGCCAAGCGTAATTCTCAACGATCTCTTCTTGGATCAAGGGGAGGGCAGCATAACCGCCTCCGAAGCTGAAGGCTCCAACTTTTAAAAAGGAAATCAATAATTGTAAATAAATCATGGTTAGCGTCCTTTCCTGCTTTGTAGCCAACTATAAACCAGTCCTAAGCCGATACAACTTAAAATAATATAGATGATATTAACAGAGAAGAAGTAATTAGCAATAAAGGCAGCTAGCATAATAATGACCAGGATGGGTTGCTTACGACGCCAAACATCAGCGACCATATCTAAGACGACGCCGGCGATAACGGCAGCGACGCCAGCTTGCATGCCCTCTAAGAGAGCTTTGACCCAGAAATTTTGGATAAATTGTTGGTAAAAGAGGGCAATTACCGAAATGATCAGCATGGGAGGTAAGATGGTACCTAAGACAGATACTAGGATGCCAACAAATCCAGCTAATTTGTAACCGATAACGATAGCTCCATTCACTGCGATTGCCCCGGGAGAAGATTGAGCGATCGCTACCAAATCAAGCATCTCGTCCTCTTCAATCCAGCCATAGTCGTCAACAAAGGTCTTTTTCATCAGGGTAATAATGACGTATCCCCCGCCAAAGGTAAAGGCAGAGAGGTAGAAAGTCGACCAAAAGAGTTTGACCAGCATCTGGCGCTTACTTTTTGAGTCTTTAAGCATTTTTTCGTACATGAAACAGACTCCTTCTTTAATAGTTATCTCTAGTTTACTTTTATATGGTTGATTAAGCAAAGAAATAAGCAAAGGGTTCTAGATATCATTGGTTTTTAGCTATCAATTATTATACAATGGTATATATACAATAAAGATTTAGAAAGGCTGGGAGAAAATGGCAAAATTTAATCCAGGAACTTACCATGAAGAAGCTCAAGGCTTTCTAGATATGGTAGAAGTCGATGTTAAAGTCAGTGAAGATAAAATTGAAGATATCCAAGTATCCGAAGCAGATTCAGCCAATGTGGGGAGTTTAGCTATTAAACACTTGGTCAAACAAATGTTAGACCAACAGACTGCTGATGTGGATGTCCTCTCAGGGGCAACGCATTCTTCTGAGGGCCTTATCAATGCAGTAAAAGAGGCCTTGAGAATAGCAGCAGGACAACCTGAACCGGATGAATTTACCCCAGGAACCTACTATGGTGAAGGGGACGGTTACAAGGGTAAAGTGAGTTTAGCTGTGACGGTCGATGAGAATGAAATTACCGATATCAAATACCGGGGCATTGAAACACCAGAACTTGGTGGACAAGCTTCAGAGAAATTAATCCAACAAATTAAAGAAGATGGCTCAAAACGTGAGTTTGATGTGGTTTCAGGGGCAACCTATACCACAATGGGGATGCAATACGCCTTAGATCGTGCTTTAGCCTATGCTAGAGGGGATGAAGATCCTGATGCAGAACCTTACTCCTTCCAAACCGATACCCGGGTCGATTTTGGGACGGGTTGGTTAACTTTAGATGAAGTCCAAGCGATTTTAGATAATTTGGAAGTCGAGATTTCTTTTGTTGATAAGCAAAACCGCTTCCTCTACTACAATAAGCGCCGCCACCAAGAAGATGCAGGGACCCCAAGATCACCGGTGACCTTAGGAGGAAATGTATCCGACTGCCACCCACCACAAATTCGGACCAAGGTTGAAGGAATTATGGATGACCTCCACCACGGTCGTCGTCGCAGTGAGAGTATGTGGTATACCAAGGGCAATGGCAATAAGGTCTACCTCCATTACCGTCCTATCTATGATCAAAAGGGCCGCTATCTAGGCGTTTTAGAGACTGTTCAAAACGGCAAACCCTTTATTGATACCGCAGAATCCTCTTGGGACCGGACCTTACACGATCCACATGTGCCTAATCCCTTCTTGGGTGAAACAGCTGAGGATGTTAATCAATGGTATCAAGAACGCTATGAAGCTGGAATCGATGACGAACTGCAACATGCGATTGAGAAACCTTATATTGAAGCCAGCGAAGGTGGGCCAAGACCAGATACTGTTTCTAAGGCGACTTCAAAGGCTAAAGATAAAGAAGAGACTGAAAGCAAGGATGCAGTTTCGGGTGCTTCTCAACACGAGCACAAGATGCCAAATCCAATGCCTAAAGAAGAAATTGAACGCGGTCGGGATACGGTTTCTGGACCAACCGCACCGCATTAGAAAACTCTCGATTTAAAATCATCCACTAAAAAACCTCAAGCCAGGCTGTAATTTGCCTGTAGTGACCCCCAAAAGTTGGACTAAGAATTCAACTTTTGGGGGTTATTTTTATGTCTAAATATTCATTAGAATTTAAACTGAATTTAGTAGGAGACTATATTGCGAAAAAAGGAAGTTATCGAACCTTAGCTAATAAAGCAGGAATAGATCCTTCTATTTTACGAAGGTGGGTTAATAACTATTATGAATTTGGTGTAGATGGTTTAAAGAAAAGGCGGACTCAACAGGTTTATACTGTTGAATTCAAATTAAATGCGATAGAATTGTATGAAAGTACGGAAATGAGTTATCGCGAATTGGCCAATTCATTAAACATGAATAATCCAAGTCTAATCGCTAATTGGCGAAGAGCTTATCATGAAAGAGGACTTGATGGCCTTTCCGCGAGGAAAGGAAGGCCACCTAAAGTGTCTAAAAAGAAATCACAAATCAATCAAATAAAGGATAGCAGCGAAACCAATCAGTTAAGTGAAGCAAAAATAAAGGAACTTGAACAACGGATTACGGATTTAGAAATTGAGAACAAATTTTTAAAAGGATTGAGGAGACGTGTGGCTCAAAGAGTCAAGCGAGAAAAGAAGAAATAGTGACCGAAATCACACGTCTCCATGATGAAAAATATGCTTTAAAAGATATTCTTAGCGTTTTAAAGTTTCCTAAATCGACCTACTTTTATTGGAAAAATAAAGATGAGGAAATTGATAAGGATGCCGATTTAAAAGAGGAAATGAAAGACATCAGAGAAACCCATAAGGATTATGGTTATCGAAGAATGCGAGCTGAACTGCTTTCCCGTGGTTATAAGGTCAGTAAAAACAAAGTTCAACGCCTAATGAAAATTATGGGGATACAGGTCACTAGCTATACTAGAAAGACAAGAAAATATAATTCCTACAAAGGAACGATTGGAGAGATAGCGCCAAATCGTATCAACCGGCGGTTTGATTCGACCATTCCTTATCAAAAAATAACAACAGACACAACAGAATTTAAATACTACTATGCCGATGATTCTGGGAATTATCAAACTGGAAAACTCTATTTAGATCCTTACATGGATCTATTTAATCGAGAAATTATTTCTTTTAAGATAACACATCAGCCTAATGGACAAAGCATGTTGGAGGGGCTACAAGCTGCCATTGAAGCAAGTAAATTATGTCCATACAGAAGAACCTTTCATTCTGATCAGGGCTGGGCCTATCAAATGAAAAGTTACACCCGGCTCTTGAAGGATCACCGAATTTTTCAAAGTATGTCTCGTAAAGGAAATTGCTTAGATAATTCGCCAATGGAGAATTTCTTTAGTCTACTAAAACAAGAAGTCTACTATGGTCGGACTTATCATTCCTTTGAAGAATTAGCACAAGCGATTGAAGATTTTATAATCTATTACAATGGTGAAAGAATCAAAGAAAAATTAGATTTTAGGAGTCCTATAGAATTTCGTCTTCATCACGCTTCTTTCGCCGCTTAATGATTACACATAAACTTTAAACTTATCAAGAGCCGCTACGCTCTTCCTCTTGACAAGTTTAAATTTCTGAGTAAATGTGTCGGCAAGAAATAAGCAAGAACTGTAAGCAACAAAAAAGAGCTGGCCAAAGGCCAACTCACTATATATAAAGTCCAACTTATTGGGGTCACCATAGCCAAGGCTTGAGGTTTTTCTTATAGGATGTTTTCATAGAAAAAGTCTTGTAAGTCTAGTTTGATTAAGCGGTAAGACCAGCGAGGAATATAGAATTGGAATTGCCTAATTAATTGTCCCTGGGGATTGTATTCTCCGAGGATATTAGACATCCCGCTTGTCGTAATATAGTTCCCCTTATAGACTTGGGCTGAGGAAACGATGGAGGAATAGGGAACAGGGAAAGACTGAACGAGGTCATAGCTCCCGTCCACTTCATTGACCCGGAAATTATAGAAGTAAGAATAAGCATCGGGTTCTTCCGGATCAAATTCTTGGCTCATTGTTTGTGGCAGATTAATGATTAAATCATCTCGGGTATCGAGACGCCAGTAGTTGTTATCGAAGAGGGTTAAGTTATATAATCCATCATCAATAGCATTTGATTGGAAACGGACACTGTGTTGGCCGCCAGTGGGTTTAAAGTCACTGTCAGGGTTGAGGAGGTAATACTCATAGCCAGTGCCTTCCCAAACCGCTTCAGGGCCAATAATATAGTCCACTTGGACCTGGTCAAAAATGTTAGATAGTTTGATTATTGAAGAAGTTTCTCTAGAAGAAAGGATTAATTCATCACGATTGAGCACATCGATAGCGTTAATATGGATCCAGTCTAAATTGGACAAGTTACCTTCTTCGTCAAAGAGGGTGAGGTTGTCATCGCTATAATCAATATCTTGCAATCCCTGGTCAGGGTAGTCGGTCAAGTAATTCTCAATTTCTGTTTCCGCCCGATTGTGATGGGTTGCCATGACTGGTTCAAAGTAGTTAGGAAAAATCTCTTTTAAATCGATCAATTCCTGGCTTTCACCGGTTCGAAGATCGAGGTAACTAATAGTATCCTCAATGGTATCCGCGTGAACATTAGAGGTCAGTAAGAAGGCTCCATCTTTTTTTTCGTTAACGATGAAGTCATGATGAACAGAAAGCTCAGGCAGTTCATAAATCCTTACTGGTTGGCCCAGGCCATTGAGAACGGCCATTTTGTTATTACTTACCTTAATTAAGAGATGCTTTTTATCCAGAAATTGATAGTTTTCTAAACGGCCTCCGTCAGAAACCAATTCAGAGCGTATGAGACCATTATTGTCATAAAGATAGGAAAACTTGGCGTTATCCTGGTCACTTCCCATACTGGCATAGAAACCATCAGTTAGTTCTTCCCCAGAATCATAGAGGACTTCCATTTTGGATTGATAGTCACTCGCTTGGATCTCAGGGGCACTGATGTCAAATTGATAATCTGTTAACTTAGTTTCTTCCTCATCATAGAGGCTGATGGTTAGCTGGTTGTCTTCTCCTGGAACTAAACCAATCATGGTAAATTCATAAGCACTTGGATCCTGGCTGTAATTGACTGGTTCAAAGGTGAGCGTATCGCTAGTCTCAGACTGAATGGTATAAGTCACCTTGTCAATGTCTTGATCAGGGTCAGGTAGATAGCTATAGATGGATTGGGTAAAGGTGCCAAAAGGATTCATAATGAAGAGCCCATCGTCATAAGATTTGTGTTTGTCTTGCAAGGTCTTAATCTGGTCAGTAATGGTCGCTTGTACCCCTTCATCATAATAGGAAAGCTCTAAATCTTGAACTTGGTCATTTAAAGATAAAATCTCTCGCCCCGAGAAGACTTGGTCATTGACTGGCTGGTAGATTTCCTTGTAATCACTGATTGACTGGCTTTGCTGGTCAAGCTGATGGCAGCCGGCTAACAGACAAAGTGCCAGTAAAATTATAAACTTAATGATAATTCTCCCCTTTAAATACAAAATTTTAGTCCAAATGCATATTTTATCATAAAAGTTTTATTTTATGCAGGTATAAAGCCAATAAATAAACAGGGGTTTGCTATAATGGTTTTATATTTACTGTTTAAATGAAAGATTTAAGAGAGCACGTTTACTTGAAGAAGGGGAGACGTCATGAAGAAGAAATTGTTGATTGGTGGATCAGCCTTTGCCGCCTTAGCGATAGGCTTGCGATACATCTATAAACATTTAGACCAAGGCCAAGCCCCTCAAGTCAGTGATTTGATTATTGTGGCGGAGGGGCCTGCTGTCGAACGGGCTGAAAAGGCCGTCCAATTACTGAAGGCTGCTTATAGTCGCGCTGAAAAAAATATAGTTTCTCCCCGCTATACTGATGTGGGCGAAGATTTATTTGCTGGTTACCAGCAATTGGGGGCTGAGAGGGAGAACTTAATCGAAGAAAACCAGGCCACTTCCACCTGGACCAACGCGACTACTTCACTAGATCTTATGGATGATCTGGGTTATCATTCTGCGATTGTTGTCACTAGTGATTACCACATGCGACGTACCCGTCTGGCCTTCCAGCGAGCAAACCGAGATTACGGCTTTCAGCTCACTTATGTCAGTGCCTACTACCAAGGCCAACCTTATCCAAAACACCCTTATACCCAAAAAATGGCCCTACAAGAGCTCTATAAATATATTGGTTATTGCTTGCATTTATATCATTGGATTGATTTGTAAAGAAAAAGGCAGGACTTCCTAAATAGAGGAGGTCCTGCCTTTTTGCTATCTAATTGCTATTTAGCATGGGCTAATACTTGCGCCTTTTCTTTGGCTTGGCGTTTGCTTTCTTCGCGTTGTACCTGTTTTAAGCTCTTGTAAGGACGGCGTTGTTCGAAAAATCTTAACATAATGATTTTCTTCCTTTCTCTTTTTGGATTTTTACCTTTTGACTTGGCCAATCATTGGCTTTATGTAAATTTTACGTAAACTATTCTATCCTATTGTAAATTTAATGTAAAGCTAATTCTGATTAATTTTACATTTAATTAACATTTACTAGGGATTTCTTAATCATTCCTTATAAATTTACTTATTAGTTAATATTTGTAAAAAGACTCATTTTTATTTACCGAAAAAATACCTATTATTTACAAACTTTACTCAAAAGCGGCGCTAGAATTTACATTGCTTGGCTAAAATGAACAATGTACTTTAATGGAAAGGAGAATTCACGTGAAGTTTTTGCATCTGTCAGATACCCATTACTTGGACAATTACCAGGGCGAATTTGAAGTATTTGGTATCGACTATGAACCCCATGAGAAACTTTTCCATGCTCTAGAAACGTTTGATTTTAATAGCGTGGACTTTGTGGTGAACACAGGTGACTTGATTCATGATGGCGGTGTCGAAGATTACCAAGCTTTAGACCGAATTTTAAGGTCTTATATGCCAGAAGATATGCCTTTGTACTATGTCTTAGGTAACCATGACAATAAGGCAGCCTTTTACCAAGCCCTGTACGGCAAGGAAGCTGATGAAGGATTGAACTATGTGGTTGATTTTCAAGGCTATCGCTTAATTATCATAGATACTGCCGAACAGAGTCGTCACCACGGTATCATTTCAAAAGAATTAGAAGCTTGGGTGGCTGATCAATTAGCAACGCCTAGTGAAAAGGGTACCTTACTTTTCCACCACCATCCTCTACTTATTGGCTGGGAACCAGGAGTGATCGAAACTGAGATTAGTGACAGCTATCTGGATCTATTAGAACAGTCCGATGTACGGGGGATTTTTACTGGTCACCTTCATGAAAACCGCCATGCTATGGTTAGAAATATCCCGCAACACACGGCGGCTTCATTAGCTTTTGGTTTAGAACAAGTTGGAGATGTGGCTTTCTTTACTGATCAATTGGGTTATTCCGTGGTTGAAGTGAATGACGAAACCATTGATGTCTTTACGAAGACAACCAATCCAGTTACTACCCGTTATATTCAACAAGTACTGTAAGTTAATGCAAAAAATATACTTTAAAGGAGTAGAGAAATGAAGCTTAGAAAATGGTTATTGAGTGGTTTAACCTTATTAACAGGTTTATCTTTAGCCGCATGTGGCAATAGCTCAGGAGAGAGCGATAGCGCTGCTTCTGACGGCCCCGTAGAAATTGAATATTGGTACCCTAACGCCGACACCCAAGGGGGACAAACGGTTACTGAACTGATTAATGAGTTTAACGAGTCCCAAGATGAAGTTCATGTAACGGGAGTCTTCCAATCAGGAATGTACCAAGGTTTGATGCAAAACCTCCAAACCAATGCAGCTGCTGGTCAAGTGCCCGCTCTAGTTCAAATTGGTTGGTCTTACCGCGAATACTTTGCCAATAACTTTGAATATAGCCAACCCCAAGAAATTATTGACAACTTATCCACCGAAGACAGTAGTTTTATCACTGATAAGTTCGAAGAAAATATCTATAGCTTAGCGACAGCCAATGATGATTCCCAAGTTGGTTTACCTTATTCCTTATCGGTACCGGTAATTTACTTGAATATGGATATCTTAAATGAAGCTGGAGTTAATAAAGACGACCTTAAGACCTGGGAAGATATCCGAGAAGCGGCTCAAACCATCAGTGAAAATACTGACCACACCGGCCTATATATCCAAGAAGCGGAAGATAACTGGAATATCCAATCCATGGTGGAATCTAACGGCTCTCAAATGCTTAAAGACGGTAAAGCCGCATTTGCTGACGATAAAGGGAAAGAAACCTACCAATTCTACCAAGACATGGTTGAAGAAGGCAGTGCTATTCACGCTTCAGGAGAAGATGGTCAACAAGCCTTCATCTCAGGAAACATCGGCATGTGGCACCAAACCATCGCCCAACGGACCAATGTCATGAATAATGCCAATTTTGAAGCTGTAGCGATTCCTTCTCCTGCCTTTGAAGGCGAAGAAATTAATAAACCAGCTGGGGGTTCTATGCTTGTGGTGACTGCCCAAGATGATGACCAACAATTAGCTGCTTGGAAATTTATGAAGTTCTTATATGAACCAGACAACATTGCTGCCTGGACTAAGGGAACTGGCTATGTGCCACCAACGAAAGATGCTTCTGATAATGAAGAATTACAAACTTTAATTAAAGACGATAAAATCTTCCCAGCAGCCTATGCCAACTTAGAAAATCTGGTTCCATGGGCACCATTCCCTGGTAACTCCGGTATGCAAGCAGAACAAATGCTCATTGACCTCAAAGACCGTGTCTTAGGTGGGGCTGACGTGGATACCGAAGTACAAAATACCCAGGATGAAATTAACCAATTGATTAAATAACAATGCTTGATATTTAGAAGGTGAGGAAATATGAAAGAGCGTTATAAACCGCTATGGTATCTACTACCAGCCATTCTCATATTTGGTATATTTGTAGCTTGGCCTACACTCTATACTTTATATTTGAGTTTCTTTGAATGGAATATGGTCAGTCCTAAGAAGACATTTGTAGGCTTTGACAATTACATCACTTTGTTTACTGACCCTCTAACTTATAAGATTCTATGGAATACCGTGGTCTATATTCTTATCTTGTTAGTTGTTAACTTTGCTGTTCCTTATGTGATTGCCTTTGTGCTTCATTTCTTAATTCCAAAGTTCAAAGACTTCTTTAAATCCGCATTTTTCCTACCTTCATTTATTTCAATGGTGGTTGGATCAATTGTATATAACTGGATTCTGAACCCAACCTCAGGACCAGTGGCTAAATTATTAGGCTTTGTTGGGATTAACCTCCCTAATTGGTCAACCTCCCAAAGCCTGGTGATTGTGGTCATTTGTTACATTACGGCTTGGAAAGTTTTTGGTTATAACTTTATTACACTTTATGCAGCAATTTCAGGGATTGATAATGAAGTCATTGAGAGTGCCCGCTTGGATAAAATTCCTTCCTGGCGTGTCTTCAAAGATATTGTTATGCCGATGTCTTCCTCAACGGGTTTATACGTATTCATTATGACCATTGTTACCGGTCTCCAATACGTCTATACACCGATCTCAGTGATTACCTCGGGGGGACCAGATAACGCCTCATCTAACTTGATTTATGAATCCTACAAGAATGCCTTTGTCCTCTTCCAAACCGGGTACTCGGCAGCCATGTCAATTGTGACTTTGCTACTCTTTTCTATCTTACTGTTCTTGAACTTCAAGTTCAGCGAAAGGGGTGTCTACTATGCAAACTAGGGGAAAATGGAGCGCAAGTAATGTGATTTGGACCATTGTTTTCATCCTAATCGTCATCATATGGCTGATGCCTATTCTGTTTGCCTTGGGCACTTCTTTGAGACGCTTACCGGATGTTTATGATAATGTCCTGGCTTTCATCCCATTGCAACCGGTCTTTGATAACTACATCAAGTTGATGGACCGCTTGCCATTACTTAGGATTGTGATGAATACCTTTACCATCGCCACAACTGTAACGGTGGCTAAGTTAGTGATTTCCTTCTTAGCTGCCTATGCCTTTGTCTACTTTGACTTTAGAGCGAAGAAATCATCCTATTTTCTCTTTATTTCTTCCATCTTTATTCCCTTTACGGTAACCATGATTCCAAACTACCTCATGATTAACCGGATGGGACTAGGCGACAATATTTTTGGGGTAGTCTTCCCCTTAGTTGCTGATGCTACTGGGATCTTATTAATGAACCAAGCCATGCGTAATATTCCTTATTCCTTGATTGAAGTGGCTAAATTGGACAATATTTCGGATTGGCGAATTATGAAGGATATTATTGTTCCACTTATTCGTCCTCAATTAACTTCCACCGGGATATGGTTCTTTATCAACTCTTGGAACGAATTTGTATGGCCATCCCTCTTCTTAAAAACAGAAGAAAACTTTACTTTACCACTGGCCTTACAACTCTTTATGTCGGCAGAAGGTGGTACTGACTTTACTGTTGCCATGGCAATTTCCGTGATTACCATGAGTATTCCATTATTACTCTACTTGGTATTCCAAAAATACATTATCGGTACCTTTACCTCAGCCGGTATTAAATAGATTAGTGACAAAGTAAGGAGTGTAGAAAAGTAATGACTAGAATCTTATTAGATAACATCAAAAAAGCTTATGGCGATACCGTCATTATGGAAGATATGAGCTTTTCAGTTGAGGAGGGAGAACGTTTAGTTTTACTAGGCCCCTCTGGCTGTGGGAAATCAACAATTTTACGGATGATTGCCGGCTTTGAAGAAATTACAGATGGTAATTTGATGTTTGACGAACAAAAGGTGAATGAAGTGGCCCCTGGAGACCGTAATGTAGCCATGGTTTTCCAAAACTATGCCCTCTATCCTCATATGAACGTTTATGACAACATCACATATGGCCTCAAGGTCAATAAGGTCCCTAAAGATCGGATTGATAACCGGGTCAATGAAGTAGTGGAAGCCCTAGACCTGGAAAAATATCTCCAACGGAAACCTGCTGAATTATCTGGTGGTCAGCGGCAACGGGTTGCTCTAGCACGTGCAACTGTTAAAGATAGCGATGTCTTCCTATTAGACGAGCCCCTATCTAACTTAGACGCCAAGTTACGGGTTTCAGCACGGGAATCTTTGGTGGATATCCACAGGCGTTACCGTCAAACCATGATTTACGTGACCCACGACCAGATCGAAGCCATGACTTTTGCTGATCGGATTGCTTTACTGAACTTTGGGGAACTCCAACAAATTGATACACCGGAAAATATTTACCATACCCCAGCCAATATCTTTACGGCTTGTTTTATTGGGAATCCTCCGATGAATATTTTTGATAATAGTTCCTATAAGGACGGCCGTCTCTATATCCATGAGCAGTCCGCCCCATTAGCCCCTGAATGGGTGGAATTCATTGAAGCAGGCAATTACACTAACCTCAAAGTTGGTGTACGTCCTGAAGCAATCAAAGTAACAGTCAATCCTTCAGAAACAACCTTTACTGGGGTAGTCAGCCACATTGAAAACCAAGGGGCTAACTATGCCAACTATGTGGACATTGCTGGTGAAACTATGGTGGTCTTAACTCAAATTCGCCTAGCTGACCCAGGTGACCCCATTTATATGGAATTTGAAAAGTATGACTTGCATTTCTTCGATGTTGATACGACCAATTCCATTGGTTACCCAGAAAATATCCTTAATGCTAAGCGTTTATCTGCAGGGCAAAAACCATTGCCTATTAACGCGCGCGACTAAAAGCGGTTATTTCAAATTATTAATAGTTAATATAGAAAGAGGGTTTATAAAGCATGTCGTTAAAAAATAGAATTTTTAAAGGAGCCATGGCGCTCCTAGCTGGACTTTCCTTGGCAGCGTGTGGCAATGGTGGTTCCGAATCAGCTAGCAACGATGGTGGCGGAGAAGGACCAATTGAAATTGAATACTGGCACGGAAATGCTGATACCCAAGGGGGCCAACAGGTTAAAGAATTGGTGGATAAATTTAATGAATCTCAAGATGAAGTTCATGTGACACCAGTTTATAATGAAGGCTTGTATGTAGGCTTGATGAAGAACTTACAAACTCAAGCTGCAGCTAAGAAATATCCAGCAGTAGTTCAAATTGGCTGGGCTTATCGGGAATACTTCGATGAGAACTTCGAATCCATGAAGCCGGCTGAACTCATTGACAAATATGCGGCTGAAGAAGACAAAGACTACATGGACACCAAGTTCCACGATGAATTCACTAACCTTGCTAAGAACCTAGAAGGGGAAGTTCTAGGTTTCCCTTACTCCGCTTCAACAGCTGTTATCTTCGTTAATGAAGACCTTCTCGCTGAAGCTGGTGTCAACCCCGACGAAATTAAAACCTATGAAGATTTATTTGAAGCAGCCAAAACCGTCAAAGACAAAACGGGTAAATATGGTTTGAATATTGACCAATCCAATGACAACTGGACCTCCCAACAATTAATTGAATCCAATGGGGGTAAAGTGGTTACTGACGATGGGAAGACTGCTATCGGTTCTGATGAATCCATCGAAGCTATGGGCTTATGGGCTGAAGGTATTGAAGAAGGATATGTCTTCAACGGGCAAACTGCTGATGGGCAACAATCATTCATTACTGGTGACGTAGCTATGACCAACTCAACCATCGCTCAACGTGGAAATATCACCCGTAATGCTAGCTTCAAAGCCAAAGCGATCCCATTACCAAGCTTTGGGGATAAAGAACGCGCTATTCCAGCTGGGGGCTCTTTCTTAGCCGTAACCGCCCAAGATGAAGCAGAGCAAGAAGCTTCTTGGAAATTTATTAAATTCCTCTTCGAACCAGATAACATTGCAATTTGGGACGAAGGAACTGGTTACTTACCTCCAACGACCGATGCGACAGAGAACGATACCTTGAAGAAATTAATCGAAGAAGACCAAATGTATCAAACCTCTTATGGCCAAATGGAAGACTTAGTACCATTCTCATCCTTCCCAGGGGCCAATGGTTTACAAGCATCTGAAAAATTCAGAGACGCACGTGACCGTATCTTTACTGGTGTATCTGCTTCTGAAGAACTGCCTAAAGCAGAAGACGAAATTAATCAATTATTGAACTAGTCATATGAATAGAAAGCTGGGGCAGACAAGGCTCCAGCTTTTTGTTTTATTTAGAGAGGAGGGGGAGTCATGGTTCAATTGATTAAGGAATTTATCCAAGGAAAACACCCTGATCAAGCCCGATGTGAAGACGATTATATTATTAGGGATGATTATGTCGCAGTGATTGATGGGGTAAGCTCCAAATCCACTTTTACCTATCAGGGACAAACAACAGGGAAATTAGCCAGTAGATTAATAAAGGAAGCGATTAGTCAATTGCCAAAAGCAGCTGACTTAGAAGAAATATTAGCGAGAATCAACGCCGTCATTAACCAATTTTATCAGGAAATCGCCTTTGACCTAGACCGAAAAGAATTTGGCCTCCAAGCGGTCATGGCTTTATATAGCCGGCATTTAGGGAAGATCTTCTTAATTGGTGATTGTCAAGCCAGGGTCAATGGCAGGAACTATTACCAGCCCAAACGGTCAGATGAGGTGCTCAGTCAGATGCGCTCCCTTGTCTTGGCGATTGCAGCTGGTCCGGATGAACACCAAGACCAAGACCTTGGGCGAGAAGTCATCCTACCTTGGATCATTCAATCGACCTGCTTTGCTAACCAAGCAGAGACGCCCTATGGTTATGCAGTAATTAACGGGGAAGACATCCCCATGTCCTTAATCAAGTCGATCTCTGTGAAGAGAGGAGACCGGGTAACGCTTACCAGTGATGGTTATCCTGACATTAAGGAGGACTTTTCGGCTACTGAGGCCTATTTGCAGGAAATTTTAAGGCAAGACCCGAACTTATGCCGGGATTTTCTCTCAACTAAGGGGCTTCATTCCCAGTATAATAGCTTTGATGATCGTTGCTATCTAGAATTCATTGTGACTTAGGAAGGAAATCATTATGGAAATTAATAATCCCCAAGATAAATTTACCCCAAACGGTCAAGCAATCAGTAATCCAGGTTATACAGTGATTTCTTATGCTAATGAAGCGATGAAAGAAGTGGTCGCTTCTGGAGAGAAAATTCAAACCGCCTTCACTGATTTTCCGCAGAGTGACCAAGACAAGCTGGCGCTCCTACCGCCATATAGTTTTCATATTACCATCCTAGGCCTGTTTAAGGAGCGAGACCAAGGGACGGACAAATGGCCGGCTTTCTTACCGCATACTTACTCTAGACAAAAAATCAAACAAGCCTTGGTCCAGCGTTTTGAACAAGTGGTTAAACCACAAAATATCAAAATGAAGGTGACTGGACTGATTCCTCAAGCTATCTTGCTTGAACCTAGTGATGTGGATAGCTACCACCGCTTAGATAACTACCGCCGCCAACTGGCTGATGCTTTTCAGCTGCCCATGGAAGAGGATTATCAATTTCACATGAGCCTATCCTATCTGCTCGGTGAGAAAAGTGCAGAACTTAGTGACCTCTGTCAAGAATTGGAAAGGGAGCTCTTAAAAGTGGAACCCTTCCTCTTGCCCCAAGCTGACCTGGCTTTTTATGAAGACATGCTAGCCTTCTATCCTTTGTCCCAGTCTGAAGCGCAAGTAGGTGGTTAATATGCGGCAAGTGATCATTGATACGGATCCAGGTACAGACGATAGTCTCGCCATCTTATTAGCCTTAAGTCAACCAGATATAGAAGTTATCGGCCTCACCACCGTTCAAGGCAACCAGTCACTTGAACAAATTAATGCCAATGCCAGCAGCTTGGTGAATTATCTCGGCCTAGAAACACCCATTTATTCGGGAGTTGCTTACCAAAGCCAAAATCCAATCATTAAGCAAAGCCAGCGCCAAGCCTACCATGGTGGCAAAGGCATGGGGGATTTAGACCTGCCTGCCAATAAGACATTAATACAACAAGAAAGTGCTGTCGATTTTATCATTAGTAGGGTGAAACAGGCCCCTCAAAAGGTCGATCTCCTGACGCTAGGCCCTCTGACTAACCTGGCACGGTGTCTGAAAAAAGAACCCAATTTGGCCCATGACTTAGGAAGAGTCTATTCAATGGGTGGCGGCATCCATAAAGGCAAGCTTACTCCAGTCACTGAATTTAACTATGGCTACGACGCCCAGTCGGCTCAGGCTGTCTACCAAGGGATTGGGGCAGTTAATCCAATCACAATGTGTGGCTTGGATGCTACTTACCAAGCGCTCTTTACTCCTGAACGGATTCAAGCCATTGAACAAGCTTATCCTAAGCTGGGTAGACTATTCCATGCCTTATTTGATAGTCAGATCAAAAGTTACCAAGAACGAGAAAAATTACCTGGTTGTGTTATTCATGATGTCATGTCCTTTATGCTTTATTACGCGGATGATTTTGTTGAAGACGCTCCCTTGACCTCCATGACAATTGTGACGGATAGTGACTTAGTCCAGGGGCTTTGCGTGGCGGACTTAGAGGGACGTTTTGACCAAGAAGTCAACGCCCGGCCAGTCATGGCAATTCATGTCGACCGCTATTTTAACCAGCTCATGGTAGCTTTTGCTTATTTGGAAGCAAAATTACCTGATTGATAATTTATAAATAATATTTTTATCCCTCAGACCTACTTTTATTGTTAAATTGGGCTGAGGGATTTTTTGTACTTTGATCTATAAGGGATAGTTCAGATACAAGAGATAGTATTTTAATAAGTACAAACTTGTATAATAATGTCCAAGAATTAGCCGGTTTACCGATATTTTATAATAAATAAGACAAGTTTTACGGCTGAGAGGGACATTTGACCGAGGGTTCCTGATTAAAAAATACATTATATTGTACATTAGATCTTTTAATTTAATAAATAATGTAAAAATGATAAGCTGAAAAACCCTTAATTAAAAAGGGATTAAAGCACTTTCAAGAAAAATCAAGAAAAGTAAACAAAGTGATCGATTTTCTTAAAGTTATTTTAAAAAACTAGTTTTTAAAAATTTTTTTGCTTTACTGAAGGAGCATAATTTATTGAATGCACATGTCAAGAAACATGCGTTGACGGTGACAAGAACTATAGAAAGTAGTTGAAAATATGGTAGGGAAAAATAATTTTAAGTTATTGCGAGAGAAAAATAGCAATCGCTATTATCGCTACAGCATTAAACGTTTAAATATCGGGGTAGCCTCAGTAGCAGTGGCAGTGGGTCTGCTCTTCATGGGGGACGCTTCGGTAGTACGCGCTGCTGTTGATGAAATCCATGCTGAAGAGACTTCACGTCCAGTTGATGCTTCCAAGCTCCTGACTACTGACAGCGTGCCAGTTCCGGAGCCTGTTGCAGATAATGACAAGTTAGATAAGGCTCAAGCTCCTGAACCAGTGCATTCTGTTAATGACAAAATTGCTGCAGAAACAGATCCAGTAGCTGAAGTAGCTCCACAGATTGAAGAAAAAACTATAACTTCTTCTGATGCAGCTCCAGCTGAAATAGTGCCAGTGGCTGAAGACAAAGCTGTAACTTTTCCTGATCTAGCTCCAGCTGAAGAAAAAAGGCTGAAAAAGTTCAAGCCAATAATTCCGTAGAAGCTGCTGTTGAAAAAGCAGTTGATGTACCAAAAACAGCTGCCTATGTAGCAGAAGCAGGTGCGGAAATTCCAGGTGCCAGTGCTGAAGCAGCCCGCGAAGCCCAACTTGATCGCTTAGCCAAGAAAGTCTTGGCGGCATCAAACCCTAAAGCAGTTCTTAAAGAAAATCTTAAGGACATCTATGCGGAAGAAGACGTTGACGGTATCCTTAACTATGTCAATCTAGCTAATGTAAGTAACGGTCATCAGTTGATGGATGAAATCAGCAAGGCAGGCCTTCAATACGCCAACGACAAACGCCGCCCAGGCTTTGCTTTCTATGCAGCGCCAGAATTACCAAGTGAAGTACGCGTTGGTGGTGCTCCTGTTGCTTTAGGTGATGCTAATACTCCGCTTACCCACAAGGGAGACGGACTTGTTTATGGTACAGCTGGACAGCCAGCTAAATACACCTTTAAAGCTACTCCAAATAAGGGAGCTAATAAAGTTGATTTTGAATTGATTTATAATGTAGGGCCTAACGGCTTAAATACTCTCCGTTCAGCAACACATGATGGACGTTTAGGTATCACATTAGGTTCTGGTTTTAATGTTTCAGATAGCAGTATCATCCCAGCTACAGCAGAGATTCCAGGAAATAAATTCTATGAAAAACCTAAAGCTGTTCAATTACGTAAAAACGGTCAGCTAGGCTACGAAGGTTTTTCACTTTCATCGTCTATTCCTTTGCCTAATGTAGATGCAATGAAAAGCCATCCGCTTATATATAAATTTTCTGTTCCTGTTAAAGATTGGAATGGTAAGTTAGATTATAAAGCGACAATTGGAATGTTTAATACAGCTTTCACAGATCAAAATGGCGGTAAGAAAGATCCATTATCAAGAGATAATTATTTTGTTAATAGTGCTATTCAACAAGGTGACTTAAACCCTGAAGCTAACTTTGGTACCCGCGAAAAAGTTACCAAGTCACCAATCAAATTCCAAACCAAGTATAAGACAACGACCGAACTCCCTATCGGTGCAGCTAAAGAAGTTAAGCGCGGAGAAGAAGGGGTTGCCAAGCATATTAAAACAGTTCGTACCTACAAGGGCGTTGACTTAGGGGAAATTGGTGAACGTGATGAGATCGAAAAACCAGCAGTAGATGCTGAAATCCTTCTCGGGGTAGGCCTTCCTGAAGGTCAAAAATTACCAGTCGAACCTCCAGTAGTGAATCCTCGTTTATCTGGTGATACGACAATTAGTGGTACAGCTGAACCAAACAAACTAATCACTGTTACAGTTGGAAATAAGACTTACAAGACTAGTACCAATCCTGATGGGGAGTTCCAAATTTCTAATATAACGCCACTAAATGAAGGCGATACGATTTCAGCTGTTGTACACGATGGCGATCGTACTAGTCGCCCAGGTAAGACCATTGTTCCTCGTGATGGACGTACTCCTAAGATTACAACCGAACGTGGTGAAAAAGACGGTCGTCCAGGAACAAAGGTTACCGTAATCGATCCGGTAACTGGAAGAACCTTGAATGAGACTTTCGTTTATGACGGCGCCAAAGGTGACCCTGGAGCAGTCGGCCCTCAAGGACCAAAAGGAGACGCAGGAGCTAAAGGTGAAAAAGGAGATCCTGGTAAAACAGGTGCTCAAGGTCCCCAAGGCGAACAGGGAGCAACAGGTGAACGCGGCCCCCAAGGTCCAAAAGGAGACACCGGCGCAGCTGGTCCTCAAGGTCCCCAAGGCCCACGAGGCGAACAGGGAGCAACAGGTGAGCGCGGTCCCCAAGGTCCAAAAGGAGACACCGGCGCAGCTGGCCCCCAAGGTCCTCAAGGTCTACGGGGAGATAAAGGTGAACAGGGTGTTGCTGGTGCCAAAGGTGAAAAAGGCGATGCTGGTAAGTCCTACGTTCCAGTTGTTGACCGCGATGACGCTAACAAACAAACCACCATTAAATTCTACCCAGCTAAATCTGACGGCACTGCCGATACAACGAAGAACCCAGTAGCCCAAGGTGTCGTTAAAGACGGCAAAGACGGTCAAAAAGGCGACAAGGGTGAAACCGGTGCTACTGGTGCCCAAGGCGAAAAAGGTGACGATGGTAAATCCTTCGTTCCGGTTGTAAGTCGCGATGAAGCTAAGAAAGAAACCACTATTAAGTTCTACCCAGCTAAGCCAGACGGTTCTGCTGATACTAACCAAAAGCCAGTCGCTCAAGGTACCGTAAAAGACGGTGAAAAAGGCGAAAAAGGTGAACGTGGTCCTCAAGGCGAACAAGGTCTGAGAGGTGAAACCGGCGCTCAAGGGCCAAAAGGTGACAAGGGTGAAACCGGTGCTCAAGGGCCAAAAGGCGATAAAGGTGAAACCGGCGCTCAAGGGCCAAAAGGCGATAAGGGTGAAACCGGCGCTCAAGGACCAAAAGGTGATAAAGGTGAAACCGGCGCTCAAGGGCCAAAAGGCGATAAGGGTGAAACCGGCGCTCAAGGACCAAAAGGTGATAAAGGTGAAACCGGCGCTCAAGGACCAAAAGGTGATAAAGGTGAAACCGGTGTCCAAGGCCCACAAGGTCCTAAAGGTGAACAAGGCGCTCCAGGAGCCCCAGGTAAGGACGGTCGTGACGGCCTAACACCATTAGTCGACGTCCGCCGCAACGATGCCAATGATGGTGTCTTGATTACAGTAACCCCACGCCACTACAATGCCCAAGGGCAAGTTGAAAACGGAACCCCAACCACTAGCGAAGTCAAAGACGGCGCTCCTGGTACCGACGGCAAGACCTATGTCCCAGTCGTTGAAAAGGGAAATGATGGGATTACCCACATCAAGTTCTACCCAGCCAAAAAAGATGGCACACCTGACAAAGACCAACAACCTATTGCTACCGGTCAAGTTAAAGACGGCGAAAAGGGTGAAAAAGGTGATACTGGTGCTACCGGTGCCCAAGGTGAGAAGGGTAAGGACGGTGCAGATGGCAAGTCCTACGTTCCCGTTGTTGAACGCGATGACGCTAACAAACAAACCACCATTAAGTTCTACCCAGCCAAGCCAGATGGTACCGCCGACAAAGAACAAAAACCTGTCGCTGAAGGCATCGTCAAAGACGGTGAAAAAGGCGAAACGGGAGCAGCCGGTGCCCAAGGTGAAAAGGGTAAAGATGGTAAGTCCTATGTTCCCGTAGTCGAACGCGATGACGCTAATAAACAAACCACTATTAAGTTCTACCCAGCCAATACAGACGGCACAGCAGACAAGAGTCAAAAACCAATTGCTGAAGGCATCGTCAAAGATGGTGAGAAGGGTGACCAAGGTCTTCAAGGTCAACGCGGTGAAAAAGGTGACACTGGTGCAACTGGTGCCCAAGGCGAAAAAGGCTTAGATGGTAAGAATGGTATTGACGGCAAGACCTATGTTCCTGTAGTTGAAAAGGGCGCAGATGGGGTAACCCACATTAAGTTCTATCCAGCCAACAAAGAAGGTCAAGCAGACCAAAGCCAAAAACCAATCGCCACTGGCCAGGTCAAAGACGGTAAAGATGGCAAGGCCCCTCTAGTTGAAACCAGCCGGGTTGAAGACGCTGATGCAAGTGTTGACGGTAAGCAGCCAGGAACCAAGGTCACCATCAAAGACCCAACCACCGGTGCCGTATTGAGCGAAAGCTTTGTTAAAGACGGTGAAAAAGGTGACAAGGGCGACCCAGGCGAAAAAGGCCTAGATGGTAAGAACGGTCGCGATGGGTTAACCCCATTAGTTGATGTTAAACGCAACCCTGCTAACGATGGCGTGATCATTACCCTAACCCCACGTTCCTACAATGAACAAGGTGAAGTAGTTACCGGAACCCCTGTAACTAGCGAAGTCAAGGATGGTGCTAACGGTAAGACCTACGCTCCAGTAGTTAAGAAAGGCCAAGATGGCGTAACATCCATCAAGTTCTATCCCGTTGATCCTAAGACCGGTAAGGCTGATGAAAGCCAAGATCCCGTAGCAACCGGTGATGTGAAAGACGGTGCTAAGGGAGACAAGGGTGATCCTGGTGAACGTGGCGAAAAAGGTCAAGATGGTGTAAACGGTAAGACTTTCGTTCCGGTTGTTGAAAAGGGAGCAGATGGCACCACTACGATCAAGTTCTACCCTGCAGGCGCAGATGGTCAAGCCGATAAGACAAAAGATCCCGTGGCAACTGGTGAAGTGAAAGACGGGAAGACCCCAATCGTTGAAACCAGTCGTCTCAAAGACGTTGATCCTAACACCGATGGCGATCAACCAGGGACCAAAGTCACGATTAAGGATCCTGAAAATAATAAAGTCTTGAGTGAAAGCTTTGTTAAAGACGGTGAAAAAGGTCAAGATGGTGCTAAAGGTGACAAGGGTGATCCTGGTAAAGATGGAACTTCCTTTGCTCCAGTAGTTGAAAAGGGTGCTGATGGTGTTACAACCATCAAGTTCTATCCAGTCAATCCAGAAACCGGTAAGGCTGATACCACGAAGAAACCAGTCGCTGAAGGGACAGTTAAGGACGGACAAGACGGTAAGGACGGTCTGACACCTAAAGTTGAAACCCGTCGTAACGCTACCAATGATGGTGTCATCATCAAGGTGACTCCACAAGTCCGCAATAGTGATGGTCAAGTCGTTGACGGCACCCCAACCGAAACAGAAGTCAAAGATGGCCAAAACGGTAAGACTTATGCCCCAGTGGTAGAAAAAGGCCAAGACGGTGTTACAACGATCAAGTTTTACCCGGTAGATCCTAAGACTGGTAAGCCTGATAAGACCAAGGACCCAGTTGCTACTGGTCAAGTTAAAGACGGTGCTAAAGGCGACAAGGGTGACCCTGGTGAGAAGGGTCAAGACGGTAAGAATGGTGAAAATGGCAAGACCTTTGCCCCAGTGGTAGAAAAGGGCCAAGATGGCGTAACATCCATCAAGTTCTACCCGGTAGATCCTAAGACAGGTGACCCTGACAAGAACCAAGCGCCAGTCGCAAGTGGCGAAGTCAAAGATGGCAAGACCCCAGATGTTAAAACAGAACGCGTAGAAGACGCTGACCCATCGACTCAAGGCAACCAACCAGGTACCAAAGTAACGGTTACAGACCCAGAAACTGGTAAAGTCATCAGCGAAAGCTTCGTTAAAGACGGCGAAAAGGGCCAAGATGGCGCCAAGGGTGAAAAAGGTGACAAGGGCGACGATGGCAAGACCTTTGCTCCTGTGGTAGAAAAAGGTCAAGACGGTATTACAACGATCAAGTTCTATCCAGTCGATCCTAAGACCGGCAAGCCAGATACCAAACAAGACCCAGTCGCTACTGGGCAAGTCAAAGACGGTGCCAAAGGTGACAAGGGTGACCCAGGTGAGAAGGGTCAAGATGGTAAGACTTATGCCCCAGTTGTTGAAAAGGGTGCAGACGGTACCACCACGATTAAGTTCTATCCAGTGAACCCTGAAACAGGCAAGGCAGATACGACCCAACCAGCCATTGCCGAAGGTTCTGTCAAAGACGGTAAAGATGGCAAGACCCCAGTCGTTGAAACCACTCGCGTGGAAGACGCTGACCCAACAACTGATGGTAACCAAGCAGGGACTAAAGTGGTTGTTAAAGACCCAGAAACAGGCAAGGTTATCAGCGAAAGCTTCGTCAAAGACGGTCAAAATGGTATTGACGGCAAGACCTTTGCCCCAGTTGTTGAAAAAGCTACAGATGGTACCACCACGATCAAGTTCTACCCAGTCGATCCGAAGACTGGTAAGGCAGATACCAGCCAACCAGCAGTCGCAGAAGGCTCTGTCAAAGATGGTCAAAACGGCAAGTCTTCATACACCACAGTGGTTGAAGGACCAAATGCAGCCGGTGAACCAGGTCGTTGGATCATTAACTACTTCGACAAGAATGGCGACGGTAAATTTACCGACGATGAAATCGTGTCAACCCAATTTATCCGCGACGGTAAAGATGGGAAGGACGGCAAAGATGGGAAGACCTATGCTCCTGTTGTTGAAAAGGGCGCAGACGGCACTACTTCCATCAAGTTCTACCCTGTCAATCCAGAAACAGGCAAGGCTGATCAAAGCCAACCTGCTGTAGCTGAAGGAACAGTTAAGGACGGCCAAGACGGTAAGACTTTTGCTCCAGTCGTTGAAAAAGGCCAAGATGGTGAAACAACCATCAAGTTCTATCCAGTGAATAAAGAAACTGGCAAGCCAGATACAAACCAGCCAGCTGTTGCAGAAGGCAAGGTTAAGGACGGCAAGAACGGTAAAGATGGCCTGAGTCCTAAGATTGAAACCCGCCGCAACGACGTCAACGATGGTGTGATTATCAAGGTTACTCCACAAGTTCGCGACGCAGAGGGCAATGTTGTTGATGGCACCCCGACTGAAACCGAAGTTAAGGACGGGAAGAACGGTAAGACCTTTGCTCCTGTTGTGACAAAGGGCCAAGATGGTGAAACAAACATCAAGTTCTACCCAGTCGATCCTAAGACGGGTGAAGCGGATACCAAGCAACCAGCTGTCGCTGAAGGAACGGTTAAAAATGGTGCAGATGGCAAGACCTATGCTCCAGTTGTTGAGAAGGGTGCAGATGGCACAACGACCATCAAGTTCTACCCACTCAACAAAGAAACCGGTAAGCCAGATACAAGCCAACCAGCTGTTGCAGAAGGTGCGGTAAAAGACGGTGTAAATGGTAAGTCAGCCTACACCACCGTGGTTGAAGGACCAAATGCAGCCGGCGAACCTGGTCGTTGGATTATTAACTACTTCGACAAGAATGGGGACGGTAAATTTACCGACGATGAAATCGTTTCAGCTCAATTTGTCCGTGATGGTAAGGACGGTAAGTCCCCAGAAGTGACCACCAAAGATAACGGTGACGGGACCCACACCATTACCATCAAGAATCCGAATGGCACCACGACAACTACAACTATCAAAGATGGTAAAGATGGCAAGGCGCCAGTCGTGGAAACCAATCGGGTTGAAGATGCTGATCCAAATACCCCAGGAAACCAAGCCGGTACCAAGATTATCGTTAAAGACCCAGAAACCGGCAAAGTCATCAGCGAAACCTTCGTAAAAGATGGCCAAGACGGAAAAGATGGCGAGAACGGACTCGACGGTAAGACCTTTGCCCCAGTGGTAGAAAAAGGCCAAGATGGCGTCACCACGATTAAATTCTATCCAGTAGATCCTAAGACTGGTAAGCCAGATACTAAGCAAGCAGCTATAGCGGAAGGCTCTGTCAAAGATGGTAAGGATGGTAAGTCACCGGTCGTTGAAACTAGCCGGGTTGACGATGTTGATCCAAATACCCCAGGAAACCAAGCTGGAACCAAGATTACTGTCAAAGACCCAGAAACAGGTGCTACCGTTCACGAAAGCTTTGTTAAGGATGGCCAAGATGGTCAGTCGCCTGAAGTAAGCACAAAAGATAACGGGGACGGCACCCACACCATTACCATCAAGAATCCAGATGGCACTACGACGACAACTACTGTCAAAGACGGTAAAAATGGTGAAAAAGGCCAAGATGGCCGCGACGGTATTGACGGCAAGACCTTTGCTCCAGTCGTTGAAAAGGGCGCAGATGGCACAACTACGATTAAGTTCTACCCAGTAGATCCTAAGACCGGTAAGCCAGATATCAGTCAACCAGCCGTAGCGGAAGGTGCTGTCAAAGATGGCAAAGACGGCAAGTCCCCAGAAGCTAGCTTGAAAGATAATGACGATGGTAGCCACACCATTACTATCAAGAATCCAGATGGGACCACCGCGACGACTACTGTCAAAGACGGTAAAGATGGCAAATCATCTGAAGTGACCACTAAAGATAATGGTGACGGTACTCACACTATCACGATTAAGAACCCAGATGGGACCACCACAACAACTACCATCAAAGATGGTAAGGATGGCCAAAACGGTAAAGATGGCATCGACGGTAAAACCTTTGCCCCAGTGGTAGAAAAAGGTCAAGATGGCACAACTACGATTAAGTTCTATCCTGTAGATCCTAAGACCGGCAAGCCAGATACCAGTCAAGCGGCAGTCGCAGAAGGTGCTGTCAAAGATGGTAGAGACGGCAAGTCGCCAGAAGTTACTTTAAAGGATAATGGCGATGGTAGCCATACCATCACGGTTAAGAATCCCGATGGCACTTCTTCGACAACTACGGTCAAAAATGGTAAAGACGGCAAGTCCCCAGAAGTCACCACCAAAGACAATGGAGACGGCACCCACACCATTACCATTAAGAATCCAGACGGGACAACCACCACAACTACTGTCAAAGATGGTAAAGATGGTCTAAACGGTAAAGACGGTATTGACGGCAAGACCTTTGCTCCAGTGGTAGAAAAAGGTCAAGATGGCACCACCACGATTAAGTTCTATCCTGTAGATCCTAAGACCGGTAAGCCAGATACCAGCCAAGCAGCCGTAGCGGAAGGTAGTGTCAAAGATGGTAAGGATGGTCGTGACGGTAAAGATGGTAAGGACGGTAAGTCTCCTCAAGTTTCAATTCAAAAAAATAATGACGGTACCCACACCATTACCATTAAGAACCCAGATGGCACGACAACTACATCCACAGTCAAAGACGGAAAAGATGGTAAATCACCTGAAGTGACTACCAAAGATAATGGTGACGGCAGCCATACCATCACTATTAAGAACCCAGATGGTACCAGCTCTAGCCTAACTATTCGGAATGGTAAAGACGGTAAAGACGGCCGTGACGGTAAGAATGGCCAGTCCCAACGCATCCGCACCGAAAAAGGCAAAGATAGCCAAGGTAATTCAGGTGTTTGGGTCATTATTACTGACGACAAGGGCCATGAATTGAGCCGTGAGTTCGTTCGCGATGGCAAGACCCCATCTGTTAAGGTGGAAGAAGGCAAGAACAGCCGCGGTGAATCTGGCCAATGGATCATTGTCTTCGATGGTGACGGCAATGAAGTCTCTCGTGAATTTGTCCGCGATGGTAAAGATGGGGCCTCATCGACTCTCGAAACCGTTCCAGGTAAGAATGAGAAGGGTGAATCCGGCCTTTGGGTCATCGTCAAAGATGGCGAAGGTAAGGAATCCAGCCGTCACTTCGTCCGCGATGGTAAAGACGGCAAGGACGGTAAGGATGGCCGCAGCGTACAGAAGATCTACAACCGTCAAGGGAAGTTGATCATCATCTTCTCAGACCATACAACTGAGGAAATTGAAATTCCATGCTGCAAACCATGCCCAGAAAGTCCTAGAACACCAAAACCAGACGATCCAACACCAAATGTTCCGGAAAAACCTGAGGAACCCGGACAGCCCGATAATCCAAATCCAGGCAAACCGAACGAACCAGGTGACCCAACACCAGGCGAACCAATCGTACCAGGTAACCCAACACCAGAAGTTCCAGGTCAACCAGGTAATCCAACACCAGGCGAACCAATCGTACCAGGTAACCCAACACCAGAAGTTCCAGGTCAACCAGGTAATCCAACGCCAGAAGTACCGAACGTGCCAGGTGACCCAACACCAGAAGTACCAAATGTACCGGGTGAGCCAACACCGGAAGGACCAAACGTACCAGGCGACCCAACGCCAGAAGTACCGAACATACCAGGTAATCCAACACCGGAAGTACCAATCGTACCAGGTAATCCTACGCCGGAAGTACCGAACGTACCAGGTAATCCAACGCCGGAAGTACCAAACGTACCAGGCGACCCAATGCCAGAAGTACCAAATGTACCTGCTGAACCAAGACCAGAAGTTCCAAATCAAGCAAGTGATCCAGACAATTCATTCAAGACTAAGGACAATGAATCGGTTACAAATAAAGAACAAGAAGTTCAAAACAAACAAGCGAGCTTACCGGCCACAGGTACAGAAGTGACATCAGCGATGACAGTGATTATTGCTTCATTACTACTAAGTAGTGGTGCCTTATTAGTCAAAAACAATAAGGAAGATTAATCGCTAACTCGAATGTTACTCACTTGATTTAGAGGGCATTAGACAAAAAAGAAGCAGAACAAGACTGAAAATAATCAGTTCTTGTTCTGCTTTTTTGCATAGCTATAGATAAAATTTAGAATGAGCTTGGGTCAAAATTCTTACGCTTTTTCATTGCTTCTGATCTTTGACGCGCTTGTCACATTTTTTAATCCAATAAATCATCAAAGACAACTCGGTAACGGTAGACTTTACTGTTTTTAACCTTCCATTGTCCATCGATTTTTTCGAAATAATCATCATAGTAGCCATAACCAATAAAGGCCGATACCCCTAGGTTAACTACCCGGTCTTCAAAGGGAAAGTAGGCGTGAGCCGTATTGTCTGAAGTGATTTCAACTTCAGGAATGTGTCCCATGTGGGCGCTTTGTACGTGCTCACCCATCAAGCGTTTAGCATTTCGAATAATTTCTTCACATGAGGTCGAAGGGGTGGTTTTTTGGGGGATGAGTGGATGTTGGCCCTTGATGGGGTCATGGGCAACCAGTGACGTATCAAAAGTGACATCGTCAGCAAATACTGTCCGAAGTAGGTCGAAATCCTTACTATCAATTGCCCGCCAATACCGTGCCTTACATTGTTTAATTTCTTCGATAGCAACTAATTGGTCGATTGTTTCCATAGTGAACCTCCGTATCCATGATTTTTTAGTTATTTAGAAATAAGTCTACACCCGCTCTTTAGCTTTAACAATAGCTTAATTTTATTTTGATAAAAGTATAGTAAGTAAGAGAATGATTGGCTTTCTAGAGTAATTTTCCACCAAGACTTAAGCTTTTCTTAGGAAATCCCTCAAAAATATGCGATAATGACAATGGATATTATAAAGGAGGCGGTTGTCATTATGGGAAAGCCATTGATTTTTCATAAGGAAATTGCGGCGCAAAAGCCGGAAAATTATCGCAACGAGGGGGCTTATTGTCCCTTCTGTGATCGCGAGGCACTAACCAATATCTTCCGTGAAGAAGATGATAAGATTTGGCTTATGAATAAATACCGCACTCTGGATGATACGGTACAAACCCTGGTAATTGAGTCCCAGGAACATTGGGCCGATACCCCTACCTATAGTAAGGAAGAAAATCGCAAAATTTTTCGTTTCACCTTTGATTGTTGGCTAGACATGTTAGGAGACGATCAATTTGAGAGTGTCCTCTTATTTAAAAATTATGGTCCACTTTCCGGCGGATCTTTGCGCCACCCTCACTCACAGATTGTGGGACTGAAGGATAAGGATGGTTATGAAGAAATTAGTCTGGATGCCTTTAAGGGGTTAGAAGTTGGCAAGAAGGGGGAGGTCACCGTTACTCTGTCCACCCAACCGATTATGGGGATGACAGAATTCAATGTTTCGATCGCTGATCTCAACCAGCTGGATGACTTTGCGGATGCGGTCCAAAGCATTGTGACCTATATTTTGACGGATGACTTTAGTTCACGGAGTGGGTCTTACAATCTCTTTTTCTATCCCTTAGGCGGACGCTATTATTGTAAGGTTTTCCCGCGCTTCATTGCTAGCCCTTATTTTATCGGCTTTAAGATTGGCCAGGTTTCCTACCAGGGGCACCTAGAAAAGGTGGTTGCCAAACTCAAAGACTACCTCCCTTTTTAGATAAACTAAAAATGAGCTTTCCCAAGACCGGGGTAAAGCTCATTTTTTATTTGCTAGCACGTTTTGCCTTGTAGGAAGGACACAGGGAGCTGGTAATTGCGGTTAAGGTCGCTATCTGGTTGTTTAATTTTCTTAATTAATAGGTCAGCGATCAGATTGGCGTAATCTTGGATGGGTTGAACAATGGTAGAAAGTTCGGGATGGTAGTTTTGGATAAAACGGCTACCATCATAGCCAATAATTTTTAAGTCGTGGGGGACCTGGAGTCCTAAGTCTTTGGCCGCATCGAGGGTCAGTAGGGCAGTCAGGTCATCAGTACAGAAAATGCCGTCCAGCTGGTCCTTTTTCAGGATACTCTGAATATGTTGAACGGCTATTTTAGGCGACCGCTGCTCCTGGAGTTGGTAAACATAGGCATTCAGCTTTTGGGCTTCGATGACGGAGAGGTAACCTTCCAAACGCTGGTTGGTCGGTGAGGCAGATTTTTGACTACCGGTAAAGATTCCGATCCTTTTGGCTCCGCGGAGGGCTAGCATTTCTGTCGCAATTTGTCCCCCTTGGAAGTTATCGCTACCAACAATGGGAATTTCTTCGGAAAGATAGCGGTCAAAGGAGACGACTTGTTTTTGATAGTGATGATATTCTTCTATTCCCATATTATGAGCCCCAGCCACAATACCGTCCACTTGGTTAGCAGCCAACATACGCAAATAATGGCGCTCTTTTTCCTTATTATTCGCTGAATTACAGAGGATGGTGTAATACCCCTCTTCAAAAAAACAGCTTTCCAAGGCTTCTACTAATTCTCCATAGAAGGGGTGGGCCACACTAGGAAAGATCAGACCAATTAATTGCGTCCCTTTACCTTGTAATGACCGCGCTAAGGCATTGGGCTGATAATTTAATTCCTCCATGGCTTGGCGGACTTTATTAATGGTCTTCTCACTGAGATAGCCATAATTATTAATCACCCGGGAAACAGTTGTTGCTGACACCCCGGCTTTTTTAGCCACATCGGCTAGGGTAATCGCCATGACCAGCACTCCTTTACTTGTTAATATTTTCTAGGGGGTAGATCCTGCCCTCTAAACGACCACTTCCCTTTATTATAAGCTGACTTTGTCCTTTTTTGGGGAAAATTCTTCCGCTAAGGACTTTATAGCCGTCTTGGACAAAAATTTCAAAGGAAGAGGCATCGATAAAGATTTGTAGCTGGAGGTCTTCTCCGCCCTTAAAGTGACTTTTCCGGACTTGGCCGTATTCAGGATTGACGAGTTCGCCCTGGTTGGTCCGTGTCACCTTGAGTCTGCCTGCTGGAACGTCCACGTCAATGTGAAGGGCGGCAGCTTCTTGATCATCACTCATGACTAAAAAGTCAAGCTTGGAGTCAGCGGCCAATGAACAATTTATTTCGTAAGCATTGTCTTCGGGATCATAGGTCCACGCTTGCCCTGATTCTAGTGTCTCCTTGATGGCGATAGGGGGTTGGCGCAGGCTCTCCATTTCTTTGACTGGTCGTTGGTGGAGATGACCCTGGTTAAAATGGAGTTCCTTGACCAGACTCATGACGGAGGTCCAGCCCCATTCCGCGTCGGGATAAGCCAGGTCTGGTAAACCCAACCAAGACACGGCTAAAGCCCGACCGTCAGGCGCGTTAAAGGCCTGAGTGGCATAAACATCGAAGCCATTGTCAAGATTCTTTAAAGGACTAGGCTCATTCAGTGTCAAGTTCTCCCAATCAATGGCCTCGGAGACTAAATAAGTATTGGGATAGATGTTTTGATATTTGAGTTCATCCTGGTCCAAACCTTGCGGGCAAAAGATCAGCAGGTCTTTCCCATCCACTTTCACATAATTGGGACATTCCATCATATAGGCACTTTCTCCGCTAGTTAATTTTAAGGGACCAAGAAAGTTCCATTCCTTAAGATTGTCGCTTTGGTAGACTAGGATTTGGCCTTTAAGCGCTTCGGTTTGGGCGCCCAGTATCATCAGATAGCCGTCTCGGTAGGGGAAGATCTGCGGGTCACGAAAATGATCGGTATAGCCCTCTTCAACTGCTCTAATGAGGGGTGGATCGATTTTAGTGAATTGATAGTCCTTATCCATCCAGGCGCCGACCTGGTAGGGATGGCGTTGCCAGTCCCTATCGCGAGCATTACCGGTGTAGAAGAGAAAGAGCTGGTCATCCACGGGGAGGGCAGATCCTGAATAGACTCCGTGACTATCGTAAGGAGAATCGGGTGCTAGGGCAATGCCATGGCATTGCCAGTGGACCAGGTCTTTGGAGGAGAGGTGGTACCAGGACTTGAGCCCGTGGACTGGTCCCATGGGATAGTATTGGTAGAAAAGCTGCCAACGACCATTATAATAGGAGAAGCCATTGGGATCATTGAGTAAACCGGTTTCTGGCTGGATGTGGTAGTGTTGACGCCAGGGGCTGTGGGTAACTTTTTCTTTTAGCTGAACCAGATAGTCATTTGGCCAGTCTTCATAGGCTTGGTAGCGCAATCGCCGGGTCCATTTGGGATCTTGTGTCATGGATAGGCTTCCTTTCTTTATCATTGGTCAAAAATCAAATGCTTAATTTACAGTAAGTATAAGAAAAAGTGATGGGTATGTCAAACGCTTTCATAAGGATAAGCACAGTTAAACTGCACATAAAATATTTTTTAAAATTTATTCTGTCAAACGATTGACATAAATAAAAATACTGCTAAGATATTAAGTGTAAAAGCGTTTTCAACTGAAAGGAGACCAATCATGAATCACAAACAAGTTGCCAAAGATATTGCTGACGCACTTGGTAAGGATAACCTCCTTGCTGCTGCTCACTGTGCAACCCGCTTACGCTTAGTTTTAAAAGATAGTCAGGCCGTCGACCAAGCGGCTATTGATAATAACGAAGGGGTCAAAGGGACCTTTGAAGTGAACGGTCAGTACCAAATCATCATTGGAACTGGCGATGTAGATAAGGTTTATAAGGAACTCACTGCCATCACTGGCGTCCAAGAAGCTTCAACCGAAGACATTAAAGCCGTGGCTCAATCCCAAGAAAAAAGTAATCCCTTCATGCAGTTGACCAAACTCTTATCGGATATCTTTGTGCCAATCTTGCCGGCCTTAGTCGCAGGGGGCTTACTTCTCGCCTTAAATAACCTTTTAACTTCACCCTTTGGAGGTGTGGCACTGGTCGAACGATCAGCTGTTATTGCTGACCTTTCTGGCATGCTAGGGGTTATTGCGGGAGCACCCTTTACTTTCTTACCGGTTCTTCTCGGTTTCTCAGCGACCAAGCGTTTTGGCGGCAATCCTTACTTAGGAGCAGCCATTGGTATGGCCATGGTGATGCCGTCCTTAGTGAGTGGTTATGAGGTTGCCACAGTAACCGCGGCTGGAGAAATGCCTTATTGGGACATTTTTGGTTTTAAAATTGCTCAGGCCGGTTACCAAGGGCAAGTCCTGCCTGTCTTAGCAGTCGCTTGGATTTTGGCGCAATTAGAAAACTTCTTCCACGACCATATCCATCCCGCCTTTGATTTTACTTTTACCCCAATGCTAGCCATCATTATCACTGGTTTTCTAACCTTTGCTATTGTGGGACCAGTGATGCGGAATGTTTCCGATGCTTTAACCTATGGCTTGACCTGGTTGTATGAAGCAACTGGCGCCTTAGGTATGGGAATATTAGGACTCTTCTATTCACCAATCGTGATTACAGGGCTCCATCAAAGTTTCCCCGCCGTGGAAACGACCTTAATTGCTAACCAAGCCACAACAGGAGGCTCCTTTATCTTCCCAGTGGCATCTATGGCGAACATTGCTCAAGGGGCTGCCTGTTTAGCGGTGATGGTGATTACCCGTAATGAAAAACAAAAAGGGGTCGCTTCTTCAGCTTCAGTGTCCGCCTTACTCGGAATTACTGAACCAGCGATTTTTGGGATTAACCTCAAATTACGTTATCCTTTCTACTGTGCCATGATTGCTTCAGGAATTGCCTCAGCTTGTTTAGGTTTCTTCCATGTCTTAGCGGTTTCCTTAGGCTCAGCCGGTTTCCTTGGCATTATTTCTATTGATTCGAATTCTTGGATTCCTTTCTTAGTCGGAGTTGCTATTAGTTTTATCTCTGCTTTCTTATTAACCTTCTTCTATGGAAAGCACTCCAATAAAGAAGCCGAAAAATCAGAAGCAGCAGCCCTCCAAGTTGAAGAAGTCCCAGAAAGTAAGCCTAGCCAGGCGAATCGCTCAGGACTTGAAGCTGACATAGTCTTACCTGCAGTTGCTAGTGGCCAAGTCAAAGCCTTAAAAGAAGTGGATGACCCTGTCTTTTCTCAAGAAATGATGGGCAAGGGGATTGCCATTCTTCCAAGTGATGGCAAGATCTATTCACCCCTCGATGGAACCCTAACTGTGGCCTATGACACCAAGCATGCTTACGGTTTAACTGGGGATAATGGAGTGGAAGTCTTGATTCATATTGGTATTGATACCGTCAACTTACAGGGCCAATATTTCACTTCCCAAGTCAGCCAAGGTCAAGCGGTTAAACGCGGCGACCTCCTAGGAACTTTTGATATTGAAGGCATTAAGTCAGCAGGCTATGACCCTACAGTGATGGAAATTATTACCAATACTGGAGATTATCAATCCGTTACCGCTGTGAGAGAAAGTGGAGCGACTTTAGCTAATGAAGACCTTCTAGCAATCACTAACCCCTCTTAATTATATTTTGTCTCCCCATGAGGTTGGCTAACATTAGCCGCCTCTTTTTTTGTGGAGAGTGTGACAGGTGCACCAGAAGCAGGTCTGAAATTAGAATCATCTGACAACAGAATGGACAAGGAAATTATTTTGACGAAAGCTTGAGTAATCGTTAAAATATGGCTGTAAAAGAAAAAGATGAAATGAGAGGTAGCCATGATAGAACAAGGCAAAAAGAAAGTTATCAAAAAAGTCAGTTCCGCTTTAAGAAAAGATATTATTATGGTGCCGGAAGTGATTGAAGAGGCGCCCGGTATTCAGATCTTTGGTCGTACCATTAAATCTCTACTATTTTCTACCGATGTCGCGACTATTACTTACTCTAATGCTGACGCCATCCTAGCGGTCTATCCTTTTACGCCTCATCCCAGCATTATTTCCGCGATCTTACAAGTCGCTTCCCAACCCGTTTTTGCTGGCGTAGGCGGGGGCAAGACTCAGGGCATGCGGAGCGTCGAAATCGCCTTGCTTTCAGAAGCAGAAGGGGCTTTAGGCGTGGTATGTAATGCCCCTATGCCAATCGAAACCATCCAAGCCATAGAAGATCGGATCGATTCCCCAATTATTTCTACCGTGATTTCAGAATATGACTTGCTTTCCAAGTTGAATAGCGGGGTAGATATTCTCAATGTTGCCAATGGCCGGCACACCGTGGAATTAGTCAAGCAGGTCCGGGACCAATTCCCTGATATCCCTATTATTGCCACCGGCGGAAAATCCGAAGAAAATATAAAAAGGGTCATTGAAGCTGGGGCTGATGCGATTTCTTGGACCCCACCAACAAATGCTGAACTCTTCCAAGAAGTGATGGATAATTACCGGGATAAATCGGAAGAGCGCTTTATGTCCAACCATGACGGCCTCACCCTAGACGCTTATGAGGATAAGTATAATTTATAAGAAAGTATTTGCTGAACGAAGAGAGGAGTCTTTAGATGAAAATCGTTAGTGTCCAACCTTTAAATGTAGCCAAAGAATTGATTGATGAATTGGCCCAGCCCTTAATTGAGGCCGGGCATGACTTTGTATATTATGAAGACAAGACCACAGATCCTAAAGAAATGGCTAAGCGTTCAGAAGGGGCTGAAATCCTGATTATTGATTCTACCCCTTTCCCAGAGGAAGTGGCCTCCAACTTAGAGGATACTCAATTAGTGGATGTGGCCTTTACCGGAGTAGACCATGTGGCTATGGATGTTCTTAAAGACAAGGGCATTATGGTTAACAATGCCTCTGGTTACGCTAACCAAGCCGTGGCTGAATTGTCCCTTGGGCTAACCTTAGCACTCTACCGTCATCTCCAAGCCAATGACCAAGAAACCCGCAAGGGCAGCCAATTAAGCCAAGTATATCAAGGTAGGGAAATTGCTGGTAAAACGGTTGGGATTATCGGAACTGGATCGATTGGTTTAGCCACCGCTGCTCTTTTTAAGGCCTTTGGGGCGAACTTGATTGCCTACAGCCGCAGCGAAAAAGAAGAAGCCAAGGCTTTAGGAATTGAATACCATAGTTTAGAAGAAGTGATGGCTGAAAGTGATATTGTTTCCATCCACCTACCGAATAACGCCCAAACTAAAGGTATGATTTCTAAGGAAATGATCAGAAAAATGAAGTCATCAGCAGTTTTAATTAACGTGGCCCGGGGACCAATTGTGGATAATGAAGCTCTAGCCCAAGCCCTTAACGAAGAGAAGATTGCTGGAGCAGGCATTGATGTCTTTGATAGTGAACCACCATTGGCAGATGATTACCCACTTCTCCATGCTAAAAATATTCAACTCACCCCGCATGTGGGCTATTTAACAGATGAAGCCATGGTAAAATTAGCCAAAACTGCCTTTGATAATATTTATCATTACCTCAAGGATGATCCGCAAAATATCGTGACCGAATAGCAGGCGCGATTACTAGCTTTGAAAAAGTGAATACAAAAAAGAGTCTGGGACAAAAGTCTCAGACTCTTTTCAAAATACGATCTATCTAATCAAAACGTGTTCCAAAAGTCAGCCCTGACGTCCACTTCACGAACTATGTGCGATAGGCTTGCGCCTATCTTCCATAGTTTGTTCCAGTGGTTCAGGGCTCTTTTGACTTTTGTCACACTCTCTTTCATTTTATTTAACAACTAGTGCCCTTGGGCGAATTCGACTTTACTGTTGGCTAGAGAGGCGATCCGTACTTCGGAATAGAGGTCAACGCCGGCATCGAGGATGCGTTGGCGGCCATCTTGGAAGGATTTTTCAATACAGATACCCACACCTACCACTTCAGCTTGGGCTTGGTTAACAATATCAATGAGTCCCATAGCAGCTTCACCATTGGCTAAGAAATCATCGATAATCAAAACCTTATCGTCTGAACTTAAGTATTGTTTACTGATAATCACAAAACTATCAGTATCCTTGGTGTAACTATGCACCTTACTCCCGTAAACAGCTTGGTCCTTAAGGGTAGATGGTTGTTGCTTCTTAGCGAAAACCATAGGAACCCCTAATTTTTCGGCGATGATAATCGATGGTGCAATGCCGGATGCTTCGACGGTAACAATTTTGGTGATCTCGCGACCATCGTAGTAAGCGATGATATTATCAGCAATGTCACTAATAACACTAGGGTCGATTTGGTGGTTGAGGAATGAATCAACCTTCAAAACGTTGTTCGGAAATACTTTACCATCTTCAAGAATCCGTTGCTTTAAGTTTGCCACTCTTTTTCCTCCTTTGGTATTTTGAGCAATAATTAGAATAAGTTATCCCTATTCTACCCTTTATCGGGATAAAATGCGAACATTTTTTGAACATTAAGCGATTTTTTCCTGTTTCTAAGTCTTGGTTTCGTAATCATCCAGCTAGGGGTATAATAGATAAGATGAGAATATTTTGAAGAGGAGATTTTAATGACAAACCATATTGTATTATTTGAACCAGAAATTCCAGCCAATACTGGAAATATTGCCCGTACCTGTGCAGCGACTGACACCCATCTGCACTTAATCGAACCCCTGGGTTTTCAAACGGATGATAAACATTTGAAGCGGGCTGGACTCGATTATTGGGATGCCTTAGACATTACCTATCATGACGACTTGAAGGCCTTTATAAATTATTTGGATGGTCGGCCTTTGTATTTAATCAGTAAATTCGCTACCAAGAATTATACCGATATTGATTACATGGCCCATAAAAAGCGGGGAGAAGATATCTTCCTCATGTTTGGTAAGGAAACCACGGGTCTACCGGAAGCCTTTATGCATGAACATGAAGACCAATGCCTGCGTCTTCCTATGGATGATACCCATGTCCGCTGCCTTAATTTGTCCAATTGTGCAGCAATTTGTATCTATGAAGTCCTCCGCCAACAAGCCTTCAATGACTTAGAGCTTACCCATAGTTATGACCATGACAAATTAGCAAATTTAAAAAAGATTAAATGATAAATAAGAAAATTTAAATATCGCTTCAAGGATAAATATTAATGAAGAAACTGTAGTAAGATGAATTGAATACTTGAAAGGGGGCAGCGATATGAATGAGGGAGAACAGCAAGAAAGTTCCTGGTTTGACAAGGTCAAAGCCTTTTTAGGTCACTACTGGAAGAAATTTCGTCTGACGAAGTGGCTAATCTTTCTTGTCCTCTTGATCATCTTTATTTTCGAATCTTATTTAGTGGTTGGGGCAAAGATGACTAATGTCGATGACTTACAAGCCCGGCTCCAAATGACTACCGAGATTTATGACCAATCTGACCAAGCCGTTGGGGAAATGGCTGACGGACGCGGAACCTATGTGTCCTTAAATCAGATTTCACCTAATATTCAAAATGCTGTCATATCGACTGAAGATAAGCGCTTTTACCAACATCCTGGCTTTGATATTATCGGGATTGGCCGGGCCATGGTGGGCTATGTGGTTCACCGCGGAAATGTGGTTGGTGGGGGATCCACTCTGACCCAGCAATTAGTAAAAAATTCCTTCTTAACTAATGAACAGAGCCTGCTGAGAAAGTTTAAAGAACTCTTTATCGCCCTAGAAGTGGAAAAGAAATACTCTAAGGATCAAATCTTAGAAATGTATCTCAATCATACCTATTTTGGTAATGGGGTTTATGGGGTAGAAGATGCGTCCTTAAAATACTTTGGAACCCATGCTGCTGACCTTAATTTACCTAATGCGGCAGTCCTAGCCGGAGCCTTGAAGGGGCCCAGCCTCTATAATCCAATTGATAATTATGAAGAAGCTCAAGGACGCCGAAATTTGGTGCTTTCTCTGATGAGTAATAATGACTTTATCAGTGAAACTGAGGCCCAAAGTGCTCAAGCCACAGTGATGCCACAGATGAATAATCCCGTGGCTAGTGACCAATCCAAGTACCCTTATTATTTCGATAGCGTCTTAGAAGAAGCGATCAATAAGTTTGGTTTGACCGAAGAAGAGGTTATGAACGGGGGTTATAAGATTTATACCAATCTTAACCCGACCTACCAAAGTCAGTTAGAGGCTGCCTATGAGAATAAGCAACTCTTTCCAACTAACAATAGTGGTCAGGCTTCGCAAAGTGCGACCGTGGCCCTAGACCCCTATAATGGCGGTGTCTTAGCCAGTGTTGGTGGGGTGGGCGACTATCACTTCCGTGGCTTTAACCGGTCTACTCAAATGAAACGGCAACCAGGTTCAACACTCAAACCTTTAAATGTTTATGTTCCAGCCCTAGAACATGGTTTTTCTAAGAATGACCAAGTGCCTGATGAAGTCCGCTCTTACGGGACTGACAACTACCGGCCTGAAAACTGGAACCATCAATCGAATGGCGACTTACCGCTCTGGGAGGCCTTGGCCCTAAGTAAAAACACCTCAGCAGTTTGGTTGATGGACCAAGTGGGGGTCAATACAGCCATGAAGAAACTTGATGCTTTCGGTATTCCTTATACGGATAAGGACCTCTCCTTAGCCAGTGCCTTGGGTGGGTTGACGGAAGGGGTTTCACCTATCCAGCTAGCCAGTGCTTATACAGCCTTTCCTAATAATGGGAAACGTTCCGAGGCCTACTTCATCCGAAAAATTGTCGGTCCTAATGGTGAGGAAGTGGTTAAGGAACAGAGCCCTAAGCAAAACACGGTGATGTCTCAAGGCGTTGCTAAGGAAATGACCAGCATGATGTTAGCGGTTTATGACGGAAACTATACCGGCTCTCAAGCTGAACCAGCGGGTTACCAAGTTGCTGGGAAGACGGGGACAGTTGAATTGACTTTGGATGATCCTAATGCAGCGGGCTATAATGATGAATGGTTTGTCGCCTATACCCCTGATGTGGTAGTGACTTCCTGGTTTGGTTTTGACCAAACCTCTTCGGAAAACTATATTTCCGCCTACTCTGGAGTTAATTCCCACTCTAGTTTCAATACCATCCTCCAAGGAATCCTGGCTAATAGTCCTGGAACTGCTTTTTCCGTGGAATCAGCGGCTAAGCAATACGGTAATCGTTTTGAATATAATAACGGAGAAGAGGCTAGTCAATCACCTCATTCTAGCTCAGACAATGAAGACGTAATCAACCGAATTATTGATGGCGGGCGAAATCTCTTTGATTATTTCAGAGGTTTACTGTAGGTTTACCATTCAGTCACTGAACTGGCTGGGTTAGTAAAATACTTTAAAAACAATCCTATCCATGGTATATTGAAAAAACATATAAGGGAGAGATCAATTTGGCAAATATTTACGATACCATTAACCAATTAGAACGTGACATTCGCGAATTAGACGCTTATGATGCCTTAAGTGAGGCGATGGATAAGCTTCTTAATGATGACGAAGCACGTGAACTCTACATTAATTTTAGAAACTATCAAACTAGCGTCCAAACTAAGATGCAATTAGGTCAAGAGTTAAGTGAAGAGGATGTTAAAAAAGCTGAAGACATGCAAAAAACCTTGGCTAACAATGCGGTGTTAAGTGAGTTAATGCAAAAAGAACAACAACTCAACCAATACGTTGAAGATGTTAACCAAGCGGTTGGTCGTCCTATTCGTGAGATCTATGACCGTGCTAACCAAGCAACTAAACTCAGTTCAGAAGATAAAGATGGCGAATAATTAAGCCTCTAGTCACCTCAAATCTTTGAGGTGGCTATTTTTTATTTTGAAAATATTTTCTAGTGAGCAATTGTTGAGGACCTATCGCCTTGAATTCGCCGATAAATCTTGCGACAAAGCCCGTTAAAATATGATAAACTAGGGAAGTATCAATAAGGAAAGGGTGCGATGACTTGTTACGCTTTGTTCATGCGGCTGACCTGCATCTCGGTCAAACAATGAAAAAAATAAAAAACAAAACCATAAAGTGTACCAAGCCTTAAGGCAAGCGACCATTGACTCCTACAATCGTTTGATCGATATTGCCATCAATGAGGAGGTTGACTGTGTCTTACTCGCAGGAGACCTCTATGACAGTCCTGAGGGGACCTTGGCAGAACAGTTTGCCCTCGTTAAGGGCTTGGAGCGCTTGGACCAGGCAGGCATCGCCTCTTTTATTTTGTTTGGTAACCATGACTATAAGAGCCAAAAAGAAAAACACCTGGCCTTGCCAGCCTCTACCCGGGTCTTTCCACGGCAGGTAACTACCCTAGAGTTTACTACCGCTAGGGGTGACCAGGTGGCTATTACCGGCTTTTCCTATCCCAAGCGCTGGTTAACGGAAGATTATAGCCAATATTTTCCTAAGCGTTATAATCATGTTGACTACCACATTGGCATGTTTCACGGCCAGGAAAGTCAGGGAAACAGTCAACTAGACCACTATGCCCCTTTTCAAAAAAGCCATTTACAACAATTAGCCTATGACTACTGGGCCTTGGGGCATATTCATGCAGCCCAACAATTATCCGAGCAAACACCTATCATCTATCCCGGCAATATCCAAGGGACCCATTTCAAAGAAACTGGCCCTAAAGGTGGTGTCCTGGTCTCGCTTGAACAAGGAAAGGATCCAATCATTGAAAGCATCGAAACGACTGATTGGCAATTTAAAGTCCACCAAGCGATTGCGCCTCCAATTCACGGGGTCAGTGATTTGCAAGCACTTTTCCAAAAGGCATATCAAGCTGAAGTGGACCAGGCAAGAGCAGAGGGCTTACATTATGTCTTGCGCCTCCACTATCGCGTGGACGGCTCAGACAGCGATAGCTTGGCTTTCTGGGAGGACTATGCCAAGGACTTATTCGACCAATTACAGTGGCAGTACCAAGACCAGAATGACGTTTTTCTGGCTGACTTGCGCTTTGAAATCAAAGGAAGCAAAAGGTTGGACCAGGCCAGTTTATACGAGCAGGCCTTGATGGAAACCCTCGACCACTATCAGGATCCAGAAGCCTTTGACCAGGTGTTAAATGAATTATTAGACCACCCACTTTGGCAGCGCCACTTGCAGCCGGCCATCTCACTAAGCCAGTTCCAAGAAGACGTCCTAGTCGCAACTAGAAATAAAATTTTACTCTCTCTCTATCAAAAATAAGCAAGCACGGAGGAATCATAACAAATGAAATTACAAGCAATCGACATCTTTGGCTATGGGAAATTTGTCCACCGCCAATTTCAATTGACGGATGACTTTAATGTTTTCCTAGGCCCAAACGGGTCGGGAAAATCGACTTTGATGAGCTTCGTTCTAAGTATCATGTTCGGTTTCCCCAACCAACGACGAAAGGGGAGCCGTGATTTTGATACCAATGACCAAGTTCGCTTCGGGGGGCGTCTATATTTTAAGGATACTCAATGGGGCGATTGTGCCATTGAACGTACCCGGGCCAATGGTAAGCAAGTCTTAAAAATGTCTATTGCCGGTCAAGAAGCCAAGGAAGTTGATCATTTTAAACAACTTTTTGGAGATTTGACCCGGGATACCTATTTAGCCTATTTTGGCTTTACTGAACCTGATTTAATGCAATTTATCTGGGAATCGGAAGAAGATTTTGCCCGTAGTTTAGTCAACTTAGGTGTGACTGGTAAGCTCTCTCTTAGCCAGGAAGTCGACCAATTACAAGCGGATGCCGACAGCCTCTACCGGCCCCAAGGACAAAATCCTAAGCTTAACCAAGAAATGGTTGAACTAGAAAGGCAAAACCAAGACTTGGTGGCTGCCCGTCAAGAGGAAGACGCCTATTTTGACTTGGACCAAGAATTGTCAGATAAAAAGGCGGCCTTGGCAGAAGTTCAAAGTGCTGAACAAAATGCTCGACAAAGCTTAATGGACTTAGAAAAGGCTGACCAACAGAGCGCCTCTGATGAAGAGCGGGTAGCACTGGGCTTTGAACTCGCCCAATATGATGGACCACGTTTTTCAGACAAGGATGTTGACCAATGGCAAAACATTGTGAACACCAAGGACCGCTTGGTTGAGGAGTATCAGGAGCTCAACCCTGAGGGCTTTGTGATTATGGATTCTGTAGAAGCGGAACCAGAAGAAGAATTGAATACTGGGGGACAATGGATCAGTGACCATCTCGGCATTAGTGAGCAAATGTTGGCTGAAGCCCGGGCTTACCGGGAACAAATCCGGCAAAATGAGAATCTCCATGATCAAATTGTCGAGAAACGTTACCAAGAAAGCCGCTTACTTTCAGCCTTAGGAGCTGAAACCATTGATGAATTGCCGCGTGATTTCACCAACGAAGAGCGCGAAGAATGGCAAAAACGCCAAAAAGCTATCGATAGCCGCCGGGTCTTCTACAAAAATACCAAAGCCGGCCTAGAAAACTTGATGGAAGACCGGGAAAGTCTTGGCCAAGAACGTCAAGAGATTTCCAGCAACTATGATGACTTCAAAGCCACTGTTTATAAATATACCCAGTCCTGGATTCGTCCGATTGGGATGACCTTATTAGCTGTTGGTATAATATGTTATGCGATTTCACTCTTCCACACCAGTCCTTTCTGGCGGGGAGCGGGAATGCCCGCTTTAATACTCGGTTTAATCTTTGTCTTAATTGCCTGGTTCCAAGAACGCAAAGGGAAACACTATGTTAATGAAGAAGAGAAGGCCTACCAATTAGACTTACGCGATATCGATAGTGAAACGGCTGAAATCCAACGCCAAATCGATAATCAAAACCAACAAATTGCAGAACTAGAGGAAGAATCCAAGCAATTTACCAAGGATTTAGAGGCTTTCTTACAAGCTAAGGGTGGGTCCCCTTACATCATGCCCCTGGTTTGGCTACAAACCGACTATGTGAAACAAATTGAAGATTTGGAAAGGGAAATTAACCAACTGATCCATCAAAGTGGGGCAGGCGCTTTTGGGCAAGCTCATCAAGCGGAATGGTCAGATTACCGCCAAGCAAGCCATAATCAGGCCCTGTCACTGGATTCCTTATTCCAACAGTTTGAAGATGACTACCACAATTATCGACTTTATGCGGCTAATCTTGATTATGAAGACCAAGAACAAAAAGCCAAGCAAGCCCGTCTCAGCCAGTTAGCTGACCATATTGACCAACTTGAAAAAACTGAGGAGAACTTCCTAAAACAATACAACTTAACCGACCGCGCAGACCTAGAAAAAGCCTTGACTGCCTATGGTCAATTTAAGGACAAAGAAGCTCGCTACCAATTCTTAAACCAATATCTGGATAAAAAGGCTTCAGCTTTAAATGAAGATGAAGCGGAAGTTAGCGAAAAAATTAAGACCACCAAAGACCAAATCAATAGCTATGAAGGCCAAAGACAAGTCTTACTTGCTGATATTGCGCGGATTGAAAATCAATTGAAGCAAATGAAAAACAGCCAAGCTTTACAAGCTATGGAACAAGACAAGCAAGAACAAGTTGATCAATCCTATGATACCGCGGTCGCTTGGGCCAGTGATACCTTGGCGGCTAAGACGATGGAAGAAGCAACTTTGGGACAAGGCCAAGATACGGTCCAACGAGTTCTTGCCCAAGCCAATCGCTATCTCTTCGATTTAACCAATACTAAATTCGAAAAGATGCGCTATACTGATGACAGTGTCGAAGTCTATCAACCGATGCGAGACCAATGGACCAGTGTTAACCAACTATCCCGTGGGGAGAAGGCTCTCTTGTTTGTGGCTATGCGATTTGCCTTCTTAGACGCCCAACTTGGCCACCAAGACTTGCCAATTCTGATTGACGAAGGTTTTGCTCATTTAGACCAAGAATACCGACAAAATATTTATCGCTTCTTGAAAGAAAAGAGTCTATCCCGTCAAATTATTGTCTTTACCTTTGACCAAGAAATTACCCAAGGCTTACATTCCGACCAAGTTCATCACTTAGAAGCATAGAAAGGAAGCCAACTTAATTTATGGATAAGCGCTTAATTTATGAAATTCCGCAAAATGAAAAATTTGATCTCTATATTTTGATAAAAAATGCTAATGTGCGAACTGACCGCAATGGACGCGACTTCATTGCCTTTACTTTCCAAGATAAATCAGGGACTATTGACGGCATGTATTGGAGTGCTATGGAAGATGAAGTGGAGGCCTTTCAAAGTGGTCGGGTGGTCCGCTTAAAGGGACACCGGGAATTATATAATGGCCAACCCCAAGTGAAGATTTCGGGCTTGCGTCTAGCCCATGATGGTGAACCCAATGACCCGAGCTTGTTTATTGCTGACGGCCCCATGAAGGTAGAAGATATGAAGGCTGAAATTGAAGCGGGTATCAAAAGCATTATGCATCCGGTACTCAAGAAAATTGTGGGCAGCATCATGACCGAATACGATGATATTTTCTACCAATATCCAGCTGCCAAACGACACCACCATGCCTTTGTTGGAGGCTTAGCCTTCCACACCGTTTCCATGTTACGCCTGGCTCAAGCGATTGCTAAACTTTACCCTAATGTGGATAAAAGCTTGCTTTATGCTGGGGTTATCCTCCATGATACCGCTAAGGTGATTGAATTTGTGGATCCTTTAAGTGGGGACTATTCTATTGAGGGGAACCTTATTGGCCATATTTCTTTGATGGGGCAAAAAATTTCCCTCACCGCAGAACAGCTAGGTTACCGCCAAGATGAAGAAGCAGTCGTTTTACTCAAACATATGATTCTTGCCCACCACGGGAAGAATGAATTCGGTAGTCCGGTAACTCCGCGCCTATTGGAAGCTGAAATCCTTCATCGGGTGGATGACCTGGATGCAAAGATTAATATGATGACCAGTCACTTAAAGGATGTTGAGCCTGGTGAATTTACTCCAAAAATTATGGGCTTAGAAGGACGTTCTTTCTACCATCCAAGTGATGACTATTATCAAAATATTTAATGAGAACTGAAAAAGGAGATCGAGACTATTGTTTTGACCTCCTTTTTAATATATGGACTGTCTAATCAAAACGAGCTCCAGTCACAGGACGAACGTCCGCTTCAAAAAATGCCAATGCACAGACTTGCTGTGCTTATGGTGTTTTCCTCCAGCAATTCAAATCTCTAATGCCGTACTCACATCCTTATAACGGTGCTTTTAATATTTTCCACCAGCGATTTAGTCCTTTGGCGTGATTGTCGCACTTTTTTGTTGAGAATTTATTAAGCTTTGACTTCTTAAGCTTTAATTCTTCTGGGCATGGTAAAGTAAGTTTAAGCTATTTTTTAGTCAAGGAGCTATGGAATGAACTTATTATTTGCCGTTGATGACCACTATGTGGAGCCCATGCTAACCACGCTTTACTCCATCTATAAAAACACAGCCAAACGTGACTATCAAGTTTATATCTTGCAAAAACAGCCCCTAGCGGCCCGCAATCAAATTGATCGCTTTTTACAAACTATGGGAATGACTTACCACCCGGTGCTTGTTGATCAAGATATTTTTAAAGAGGCACCGGTTTCTAAACGCTATCCAGAGACTATCTACTACCGCTTGCTAGCCCACTATTTCTTGCCTGATCAGTTAGAGAAGATCCTTTACTTAGATGCTGATATTCTCTGTATTAATGATGTATCGCCCTTATATGAAACTGAACTAGGAAATAATTTATATGGGGCAGCCAGTCACGCTAAGCTGACTAAGATTACTGACCAGATCAATAAATTGCGCTTAGGGAATAGCCAGGCTGACCACTATTATAATTCTGGAGTTTTATTGATGAATCTTAAGGCGATACGACAAAAGGTGAAAGCCGAAGATATTTTTGACTTTATCCATGAAAATCGCTATCAATTAATTCTGCCTGATCAGGATGTCCTCAATGCCTTGTATAGCCAGTATATCTATGATGTGCCAGATCAAATTTACAACTATGATGTCCGCTATAGTAAACTTTATGACTTGATTAGTGAAGGGGAGTGGACCCATGATTGGGTCATTAATCACGGGGTCCTCTTACATTTTTGTGGCAAGAAAAAACCTTGGCAAAGGAAGCACTTGGATAACTTTGGTCTGCTTTATGCCCACTATGACCATAAGCGGAAATTATTTACCAATGTCAAATAAAATGAAAAGAGCATGGCCCGAGGAGATTCCTTGGAGCATGCTCTTTTACTGATAGACTATTTTTTATCAGATTCTGCTTGGCTTTGGCTGTTTTCTTGTCCTTTTTGATCGTCTTTATTGTCTGGTTTTTTGCCTTGGTCTTTTGATTTTTCTTTAGAATCTTTATCTGCTTTCTTGTCCTCTTCTTTTGGTTTGAATTGGTCGAGAGCAGATTTTAGGTCGGAGTCCTTAATGTCAATATTGTATTTCTTCAAAAGGTCACTGGTGACTTGGAGGAGGGTAGAAGGGTCTTGCATTTTCTTATTCTTCACTTGTTCAGTTAAATTATCTTTTTCATCTTCAAAGCTACTTTTTTGACCCTTTTTATCTAATTTAATGATGTGGTAACCGTACTGGGATTTGACCGGTTCCTTGGTGTATTCCCCTTCGTTTAGTTTGAAGGCAGCGTCTTCAAATTCTTTGACCATTTGGCCTTTTTCAACTTGACCTAAAGACCCTCCTTTTTCTTTGCTGCCTGGATCTTTACTGTGTTCTTTAGCTAATGCACTAAAGTCGCCACCTTGGTCTAATTGTTTGATAATATCCTTGGCTTCATTTTCATCTTCTACTAAGATATGCGAAATTTCCGCAGCGGGTTCATAGTCTTCGTAGGCTTTCTTTAATTCTTCGTCTGAAACAGGAATATTTTTCTTGAGGGCCTCTTGGGTGAGGGTGTATTGGATTAGTGATTCTTTGTAGGCTTCTTCAGAAGGTACGCCGGAACTTTTGAGGACATTTTGGAATTTGTCGTTATCACCAACTTGGGCCTTGGTTGCCGCAATTTGTTGGTCAGTTTCTTGTTCAATTTCCTTATAACGGTCCTTACCCACTTCTTGTTTAGAGATTTCAGAAAGGATGAGTTGGCGAAGGGTCTGATCGCCGGCAACTTTCTTCATTTGGTCATTCAATTGACCTTGGGTAATTTTAATATCATCGCCGGTCGCCACAGCGCTGTCATTGCTTTGGCTTTGGCAAGCTGCCAGAGTGAAGGCGCATAGACTAGAAACTAGGCCCAGGGTGAATTTTTTCTTAAATTTCATAAATCAAACTCCTAATCATTTCATTCAATATACTCTAAAAATATAGCACAGCTCTTATTCTAACTCAATGCTAATGAAAAGAAGTCTAAGAACCTTCAAAGATTCTTAAACTTCTTTTCTCCTACTATCTTCGGATTATTCGCCTTCTTTATCGGCCGTTTCATCACTATCTGTTTCCCCATTTAAGAGAGCAGAATTATCCACATCGGCCTGTAATTGGGCGACTTGTTCTTGGATACGATTCATTTGGGGGACGGCGGTGCGTTGGAAGTCACGGATTGCTAGTTGAATGTCGTCCCGGGCTGAGCCAAGGGTCTGCATGCCTTGATTAGCCAAATCGCTAATGGCTACTTGGGTTTCAGCTAAGGACCCCGTAAGATCGGTAGCTGCGCCTGATAAACGTTTACTATAATCTTTTAGAATGCGGCGGTTGGTTTCGCCAGAATGGGGCGTTTTCAAGAGGGCATAAGAACCCGCAAGGAGGGCGCCCAAGCCCAAACCTTTTAAAAATGCTTTTAACATCGACTACACCTCAATATTTTCGTTAATGGTTTTAGCAATTTTGGCTAAGTCTTCATCACTATAATTGTCACCGTTATTGGTAAATTTGACAGCAAAACCTTCCTCTTTTTGGTAGCGAGGAATGATGTGAATGTGAGAATGGAAGACCGATTGATAGGCAATTTCACCGTTGTTATTTAAGATGTTAATTCCTTCTACGTCTGGGAAGGCCTTCTTAATGGCTTCGACAATAATAGGAATCCGTCTAAAAATCGCTCCAGCATCCTTGACATCGTAGTCAAAGATATCTTTCAGATGTTTTTTTGGAACGAGTAGGGTGTGCCCCTTGGTAACTTGAGAATTATCTAAGAAAGCAGTGACTACTTCGTCTTCATAGACTAGATTAGTGGGGATTTCCCGGTTTGCGATTTTACAGAAAATGCAATCTTCCATGATATATCGTCCTCTCTAATTGACTTATTCATTTAGCTTAAGTTTATCACAAGCCTAGGTAAGTCACAATTTTTCTACGCGGATTTTTTCGGCCGCCCCTGATCGAAAAAATTCTGGATATTTGCTAAACTAGGTGTAAAATGAGGTCTTAAGATTAGATTATCAATAGCAAAGGAATTGAAAGATGACACTATCTGTAGAACATTTAAGTGGGGGTTATAGTAATTATACGGTCCTCCACGATTTAAATTTTTCCGTTCAAGCTGGTGAAATTGTTGGATTGATTGGCTTGAATGGGGCTGGCAAATCAACCACTATTAAGCATATTTTAGGTCTGCTCAAGCCGAGTGCGGGGGAGATATTGGTGAATGGCCATTCACTGGCTGAGGATAACCAGGCCTACCGTCAAGCCCTTAGCTATATCCCCGAACAACCGATCCTCTATCCAGAGCTCACTTTACGCGAGCATATCCAAGTCATCGCCTTGGCCTACCATATTGACCCAGACCAAGCCATGGCTAATGCCGAGCCGCTCTTAGAACGTTTTCGTTTAACCGAACGATTGGACTGGTTACCCATCCATTTTTCTAAGGGCATGAAGCAAAAGGTCATGATTGTTTGTGCTATGTTAGTGGATACCATGCTATACATTATTGATGAACCCTTTGTCGGTTTAGATCCACTGGGAATTGATGACTTTACTCAATTATTACTGAAGAAACGCCAAGCCGGGGCAGCAATTTTAATGTCAACCCATATCCTCTCCAGCGCTGAGCACTACTGTGACCGCTTTATCTTTCTCCATGAGGGACAAATTAAAGCCCAAGGGACTTTGCTGGAGATCCGTCAGCGCTTCAATAAGGCAGACGCCAGCTTGGATGAACTCTATGTTGACTTAGTAAGAGGGCAGAGCCATGACCTTTAAAGAGCTCTATCCCAAACGCCGTCTAAGTCAGCAAAAACGAATTTTCCGTTATTTTAAATATATTTTTAATGACCACTTTATTTTAGCTCTGGCCTTTATTTTAGCGGCCTTAGCCTTTCAATATAGCCAGTGGCTAAAGACTTTAACGACTTTTAACCCGCTTTACCAATGGATCTGGCTAGTCATTGCCACGGCCTTAGTGATGGGGATAGGACAGATAGCTAGCTTCATTCAAAAGGCGGATACGGTCTTTTTACTGGCTCGGGAAAGGAACTTTAAAGCTTACTTTAGCCAGGCCCTAGCCTATAGCTTACTTCTGCCGACGGGGATCTATGCCTTATTTGTGGGGGTATCTTATCCCTTCTTACTGATTCACCAAGGCTTGTCAGGGGGCCAGGTCTTTGCCATCTTTGTGGTAATGGTCGGCTTGAAGGCTCTCCAGTTACGGTCAGTTTTGGAAAAATTTCATTTTTACAGTCCCAGCAAAAGTAGGCTCTTGATGGTTTTGATTGCAGCTTATAGCTTTTGTCAGTTGTATTTTGCTGTACGTGGAAAGATCTTTTTGGCCCTGGCTTTTGTTTTTGTGATGATTGTCATCTATTATCTGACCAGTAAAAACTGGCAGGGTGAAAAGCAATGGGATTGGTTAAAGATTGCAAGTGAGGAAAGCCAACGCCAAGAAAGGGTTAACCAGGTTTTGAGCCTGTTTGTGGATGTACCTACGGTTCAAAGGGCGGTTAAGCGGCGGAAATGTTTAGATCCACTGCTTATGTCCAGCAATAACAATCCCTACTATTTCCTCTACCAAAGGGCCTTTTTTCGGAGTCAAGATTATTTCAATTTATGGTTCAGACTCACTGTCCTAGCGACTCTCTTGGTTTATTTCTTACCTAGTCACCCGCTGACCTACTGCTTAGGACTTTTAATGCTTTATGCCAGTCATTTTCAAATTTTACCGCTCTATCGTCGCTATTATAAGCATCCCTTAATGAAAATCTACCCCCTAGACCAGGGGCAAGCTTTACCTGCTTTTCGTCGCTTTTTATACCTGCCGATAGGCTTGCAGACGGCTTTGCTTACGATGACTTTCCTAATGAGCAAATCCTGGCAAGACAGTGTGATTTTCTTGATTTTAGCGGGATTAATGACTATCCTTTTCACCCGGGTCTATTTACCCCGTCGCCTACGAGGAAAAAATCGTCTCTTGGAAAAATTACATAGATAATTATTGACGATCCTCTAATTTCTGACTAAAATAAGAGATACTGTTTAAATATAATCGGGAGAAAGGGAGGAGAAGTTATGGAGTTCCAATTCGATAAAGAATGGACCTTGCACCCAATAGGTGGCGATACTGGCCAAGCTTTTATGGGAACACATAATCAAGAGCGGATATTTCTGAAGCGAAATTCTTCTCCTTTTTTAGCTGCCTTGTCCATGGAGGGGATTACCCCCCGCTTGATCTGGACCAAAAGAACTGCTAGCGGTGACGTTTACTCCGCTCAAGAATGGCTTTATGGACACACCCTGTCAGCCCAAGAAATCCAGCAAGGCATCGTGACTAAGTTAATGTCACGCTACCACCACTCTGACAATCTCTATAATATGTTGGTGAAGATTGGTGGAAAAACCTATAAACCTGAAGATTTCTTACACGAATTTGAAAACAATCTTAGTGAGGATCTGGACTCCCTAACCTATATTAATAGTGTTAAGGATTACCTCTATGACACCTTGTCTTTTGTGCAAAACGCCCGGCGCACTGTTTGCCATAGCGATCTCAACCGCCGTAATTTTATTTTGTCAGAAGACCATCGCTTATACTTGGTAGACTGGGAGAAGGTCTGCATTGCTGACCCCATTTTTGACATTACCCAGCTCTTAGTCCAATACATTCCCTTGGAAGATTGGGACCACTGGTTCGACCTTTATAACTTACATGTCAGTGAAGAAACCTATTTGCGGATTGAATGGTATTCTTTAATGAACTTACTCTTTTTAATTAAGGCCGACTACCAGAAAAAACGTATTTATCACATCAATGATAGTATTTTATTACTCAGACACATTTATGAAAACCGTTATTTTAAAAGCAGCAATCAAGAGAAACCCATCACTTCCTGGACAATTGACTAGGAAAATTATCGGCTACTGAAAACCAGCTTTTAAGATACTTGTTAATTAAAAAGGTTGTGGCAAGGGTCACAACCTTTTTCTAAGTAAGCTAAGATTATTAAGGAGGAAAATGATGCGTGTACGTCACAAACCCTGGGCAAAAGACCTGATCGCCCAACACCCTGAATGGGTGATTACTGACCCTTACGACAAAAAAGGCCACTGGCATGAAATATTTGTCAATGATCATCCTATCCATGTGGAAGTGGGTACCGGAAAGGGCCAATTTCTGATTGAAATGGCTAAGACTTATCCTGAGATTAATTTTATCGGCATTGAAATGATTTCTGATGTCTTAGTCATGGCTCTACAGAAAGCCATGGAGACTGAATTAAGCAACCTGCGTTTTATCCGCGGAGATGGTAACCATGTTAGCGACATGTTTGTCCAAGATGAAGTTAGTGAAATTTACTTAAACTTTTCCGATCCTTGGCCCAAAAAACGCCATGCTAAACGCCGCTTGACCCATGAGAACTTTCTCAAGCAATACCAGCATATCTTAAAGCCAGACGGCCACTTGATTTTCAAGACGGATAACCAAGGACTTTTTGAGTACTCCTTAACCTCGCTCTCCCATTACGGAATGGTCTTAGATGATGTATCTTTGGACCTCCACAATAGTGGGGTAACAGATAATATCATGACCGAGTATGAGGCCAAGTTCTCTCAAAAAGGGCAGCGTATTTACTGCTTAATTGCTCATTTTAGAGTTGAGGGATAGAGAAATAAATCCTATTGATAAAAAGAAAAACCAAGCGGGTAGTCTCTTCACTTTGAGCACTTCCGGCTTGGTTTTTCTTAAGCATGATGAATTAGTCAATAGCAAAAATATCAACAATATTCCCTGTGATTGCGTCGGCATAGAATTCATATTGAACGACCTTATTATTTTCTAAACGGGAGATACCGCCGTAGTAGAGCTTTTGTTCTTGGCCAAAACGGTTAACATGGACCGGTTGGAGTTCAATCCAAGAGCCCTCGATGTCACCGTCTTTTTTAAAGTGGTCCTTAACGGCTTCTAAAACTTCCATGCCGTCTTTAGCCTTATGAGCTTGGACTTGGTCATAAATCAAAGCCGCAGCAACGCCACCAATGACTACACCGCAAGCAAAGAGGCTGCCGGCCAGGGCATAGCTTTGTTTTTGCTCATTAGGGAAAACGCTATTTTTTAATTGATTAATTAATGCTTTTTTTACCATAGTGAATGTCAATCTCCTTTGTTTATTGGATAAAGCACAATATTTCTTTTAATTATAACACGCTCAAGCTTTTCTTGCAGGAATCTAGGGAGAGGGGTATATTTTGGAATTAGGCTTGAATTGCCTTTTTAACGGTTTCAGTTTATAATTTACACGATACTTTGTAAAGATTTAATGACTTGCTCAATGATATAAATCGGGCAGGCAATATAAAGGAGAAGTTAATTATGTGGCTTAGTTTCTACAATCCTCGAGGAGTAGGCGATGTGTTGATGCTGACGTCAGCAGATCTTCCTCGTGAACTAATAGAAACTGAAACGTTGTCCGATGTGACACGTATTTATAACAAGGAAAATAAAGAAACCATTGGTTATAATATCAATAATATTTCGACTTATATGGAAATAAAGGGGACAGGACACGTTCTCTTAGAAGACGCTCAAATTGAGCAAATTAACCAATTATTCTATGAACAAGGTTTTGAAACCATCAAAATCTCAAACGAACCCCGAATTGTGGTAGGAAAGGTACTGGAGTGTGTCGATCATGAAAATTCTGACCACCTACATGTTACCCAAACCCAAGTGGGCCCGGCAGGCGTCCAACAAATTGTTTGTGGGGCAAGTAATATTGACCAAGGACAGACCGTAGTCGTTGCTCTGAGTGGGGCAGTCATGCCCAATGGACAGATTATCTGGCCGGGAGAATTGCGCGGGGTGAAAAGTAATGGCATGATTTGTTCCGCCTATGAATTAGGTCTAGATCCTGACCATGAACGTCAAGGCATCTTAGTGCTTGACGATGAATTGACCCCAGGGACTCCTTTTGAGTCAATCAAAGAGCAATTGAATTAAAGGAGTCATTGACAGGTTCACTGAAATATTTTATCAAGAAAGGAATGAGAGGATATGGCCTTTGTCCCTTTTTATCGTAAAGAGAATACGCAGCGGATTAAGCCTAAGCACTCTGTCCTTGATTTCCCTAACTATCTAAGCCGTGACTATAGCAATTACCAGGAAAATATTGACCAGCGCTTAGGCAAAGAAGCCCCGGTCAGCTTCCATATTGACGATGATCAGATGGTAATTAATAGCTCACCTTATCAAGCTAACCGAGCCTCTGTTCGTCCTAATCGTTCAGAGGCTATGCGGCGTCGCAAAGAAATTAATGACCAGCGGCAAAATAGTCCCTACCACTACAAGCAAAACTCCATTCGTGAGGATAAAAGAGAAAAGCAGGCTCGCTTACGTCGTGAAATTAAAGAGTTTCAAATGTACCAGAGTAAAAAGCCCTTTAAACCGACTGAGTTGCCCTCAACCTGGTTGAATAGCCAGTCCAGCAACTCTGCTCAAGACAAAGGGACAAAAGCAGAACTGCCTTCTCAAAGCCCAAGTAGGGAAACGGCGTCGCCAAGGACTAGCCAAAAACGCGATTCGGCTTCTACAAATCAGCCTAACTCGAACAAAAGCAAAGCAAGACCTAAGAAGCATTTAAACCGGGGTTTACAGTCAATTATGGCTGAGGAAAGGCCCCTCAAGGGGAATTCTTTTCTAGGACAAGATGATGGCCTAGCTAAGGACCAACCCCCTTTCAAAAAGCATCAAGATGGAAACGGAGACAAATAAGACATGGATAAAGAATTGACCTATCATTTTACCGGAATCAAAGGCACAGGCATGAGTGCTCTCGCACGCGTTCTTAAAGGAGCTGGCTACCAGGTCCAGGGTTCTGATGTCACTGATCATTTCTTTACTGAGGAAGGGCTGAAGGAAGCGGGCATTACCGTTTTACCTTTTGATCCTGATAATATCCATGAAGGGATGACGGTGATTTGTGGGAACGCCTTTAAGGATGACCACCCTGAAGTTGTTCGGGCAAAGGAATTAGGCCTGACCGTTATCCGCTACCATTATTTCCTAGGTGAACTCATTAAGAAATATACTAGTGTTGCTATCACCGGTTCCCACGGAAAAACTTCAACCACCGGTCTCATGTCCCATGTTCTAGGTAGCTTAAAAACGACCTCCTATCTGATTGGAGACGGAACCGGTAAAGGGGTGGAAGACGGCGAATACTTTGTTTTAGAAGCCGACGAATACCGGGAACATTTCTTAGCTTATGAACCTGATTATGCCATCTTTACGAATATCGACTTCGACCATCCCGATTTTTACCATAATATTGAAGAAGTCTTTGCTGCTAACCGAAAATTTGCCCACCAAGTTAAGAATAAAGTGATTGCCTATGGAGACGATCCTTACTTACAAAAATTGAAGGATGAGGTTGACGTTTGGTATTACGGCATTGACAATGATGATTTTGATATTGTAGCCAAGGATATCGTTCGTAACACCAAGGGCTCACACTTTGATGTCTGGGTCCAAGGCAAGCATTATGGCAACTTTTCTATCCATACCTTTGGCCAACACAGCATCTTGAATAGCCTGGCAGTGATTGGTTTCTGTTATTTAGAAGGTTTTGACCCAGAGGATGTCCAAGAAGCCTTGACCAGCTTTAAGGGCGTGAAACGTCGCTTTAATGAGCGTTTTGTTGAAGATATGGTGATTGTTGATGACTATGCCCACCATCCTTCAGAAATCAAAGCGACCATTGATGCCGCCCGCCAACAATATCCAGATAAAGCTGTGATTAGTGTCTTCCAACCTCATACCTATTCGCGGACCCTGGCTCTACTGGACCAATTTGCTGAGGCTTTAGATAAGTCCGATGCGGCCTTTGTTTGTGATATTTTTGCTTCAGCACGGGAAACCGACCACCACCAAGTATCCAGCCAAGATGTTCTGGATCGTTTAACGGTTCCGCATGCGGCTCTTGATCTGGGCGATATGACCTCATTACTCGCCTATAAAGATGCGGTTATTCTCTTTATGGGGGCTGGTGATGTTCCTAAATATGCTAAGGCCTATGAAGCCGCCTTGTTAGAAAATGGGCACACAGATAAGGAGTTGTCAGATGATGACCATTAAGAAGGCAGTAATCCCGGCAGCAGGTTTGGGGACACGTTTTCTTCCCATTACTAAAGCCACTGCTAAAGAAATGCTTCCTTTGATGGATAAGCCAGTCATTCAATTTATTGTTGAAGAAGTGCTGGCTAGTGGGATTGAAGAAATTCTCATTGTTACTGGGCGTAACAAGCGCTCTATCGAAGACCATTTCGACTCTAATTACGAATTAGAGCAAAACCTTACTGAAAAGGGTAAGGAAGACTTATTGGAAATGGTCCAATCCAGCACCTTACATAATATCCAGTTCAAACGCCAACACTATCCTAAAGGTCTTGGCGACGCCATCCTACAAGCTAAGTCCTTTGTGGGAGATGAACCTTTTCTGTTAACCCTGGGGGACAATATTATGGTTTCTGATAAGCCCGCTTCTAAGCAGGTCATGGAAATTGCTGACCGTTACCAAGCAACAGCAATCTTAACCCAAGCAGTCTCCAACCAGGAAGCTAAGCATTATGGGATTGTTGATGAAGCCAGTGCGCGGTCGGGGGATGTCTATGATATAAGCGGTCTAGTGGAGAAACCTACAGACCCCGATTATGACCCCGCTATGGCTATCTGCGGTCGTTATGTTTTAACGCCTGATATTTTTTCAGCGATTGAAGCGGTTGGCGTTAACCCGCAATCTGGTGAAATTGAACTCACCGATGCTTTAAATTTACTGGCTAAGGACCATCCCGTTTTATCCACCCACTTCCATGGCCAATGGTATGAAGTGGGGGAACCCCTAGGACTTATTGAGGCAAGCATCCAATATGCCTTACATCACGGAGAAACCAGCCAAGGCCTCAATGATTATTTAAAGCAAGAAGTCATACCCCGCCCAAAAGCGGAAAAATAAAGTCATCTAGTCTCCTTCAACTAGCTGAGGGAGACTTTTTCATTGGAGGAGAGCAGATTTTTGATTATCAAAGAAGCGATCTTACATATCTATGATCAAAACATTAATCAGGGAGTCATGTCTGAACTTCCTTTAGCCGTTGATAGTAATCATTTATTTAAATACATGAATGCCTTAATTGACAAGGTCTGGGTTACGGATAAGAAGAAGCGGGGAACTTTTCCAGCAGACAACGAAAAATACCAGCAATTTCAAGCGGCTGCAGCAGACTTTATTCTCAATAGCCAAGCATTGGCTATTCAATGGTTTCAATTTATCCAATTAAACTCTGATATTCCTGCGGCCGACTTACTCTGGCTGCGTTTTTCTGATGACCAAGGCGAAGATTACCTGGCAGCTTTTAAACTTAACCACAATGAATCCTATACCCATAACTTGGTCTATAATGATGACAATATTCAAAATGACCTCATTATTCATAAAAATATCCTGCCTTCAGCTAAACAAGCCATTGATGAAGGAATAGTTGTTAATTTAAGGTCAGCCCAATATGACTTGGTCGAAAAGAAGCATGAAATTGAAAGCCTAGGGGAAAAAGTTAATTATTTTACTGAATTGTACTTAAAGGTTCCCACCAAACCCTCTGCCAAGGAAAGTATCCAAGCGATTAAGAAAGCCGTTGAAAAGACGGCTCACACTTATGATGAACCGGTATACCAATCCCTCGCCAAGGCTAAAGATATCCTCTACCATGAAATGAGTGGGGAGGAAGGTTTTTCCAATGAGCGGATTGCTGATTATCTCTATGAAGATAACATGGCTAAGAAACAATCCTATTTGGAAGAAACCCAGACTTTCCCTTTTGACAATGAAATGATGCAAGAAGTCGAAAGCATTCCTACAAAACTCCAAAGGCAAAAATTGAAACTGGATAATGGCATTGAAATCACCATCCCTCTCGACTTGTTCTACGATCCCGACGTCATTGAATTAAGCAATAACCCCGACGGAACAATCAGTGTCACCATCAAAAACATCGAATCCATAAAAAACATGTTTTAAGGAAAGAGAGTGCGACAAGCGCATCAAAGAGCAAGACCTCTGGAAGAAAATGGTGCAAAAATTCTCAAAGAGAATTTATCGCCATTTTCTGAAGAGGATGCTTGCTCTGCGCTTGGAGCAGGTTTGAAACAGAGTGTGACAGTCACATCAAAGGACGAAACCACTGGAGGAAACTGGTATAAGCTCAGCTGTGCTGAGTATTACCAGTTTTGGAAGTGGACGTTCGTCCTGTGACTGGAACAGATTTAAATAGAGTGCGAGCTGACAAAATAAAGCTAAGGCTATCTCAGCACGAAAAAACTTAGTATACTATAAGAGAAAGCAGACTTTTGACTGCTCCTATAACTCAGATAGAGTGAGCAGTTTAATCATTGACCTGGATAAGTGAAAGGATGACCTAAATTAGATGGATTATGAAGAATTTGAAAAAGATTTACCGGTCTTAGAGCGGGGCAAGTGGACCCTGGGATTAGACCATATTCGCGACCTCATGGCGGTCTTTGATAATCCCCAGGACAAATTGCCTACTGTCCATATCGCCGGCACCAATGGCAAGGGCTCAACCGCCTCAATGATAGCTAGAACTCTCCAATTAGCTGGTTATAAGGTAGGTTTGTATACCTCACCATCCTTAGTGAGTTTTAATGAGCGTATTCGGATTAACGGGGAGAATATCGCTGATGGAAAGCTGCGAGCCATGAAAGACTACATGAAGGAAAAACTTGCCGGAACTAAGATTCAATGCAGCGAGTTTGAGTTATTTACCGCCATGGCTTGGTTGATCTTTTTCCATGAAGACTGCGATATTATTGTTCTAGAAGTGGGCTTAGGTGGTCGCTTGGATGCCACCAACCTGGTAAAGAGTCCCTTAGTCAGTGTGATTACTAAGATTGCCTTAGACCATGAAAATATTCTGGGCCATACCATTTCAGAAATTGCCAAGGAAAAAGCGGGGATTATTAAGTACTACACTCCGGTCGTGGTTTACCCCTATCCGAAAGAGGCGATTGAAGTTTTAAGTGCGACTGCTGAACGTCAAGGGGCTCCTTTGAAGACGATTGATACAGAAAGTATTGAGAATATTCACCCGGAAGACCGCCAACAAGTTTTTACTTATAAGGGAGAAAATTATCACCTTAACTTATTGGGTAAACACCAAGTGCTTAATGCCTGCTTGGCGATTGAAGCTTTAGCTGAAATTAAACGAGCTGGTTTTAATGTAGAGCTCAAGCAGATAAAAGAAGCTTTACAGACAGTTTCTTGGCCAGGACGTTTTGAATGGGTTCACCAAGATCCAGAAATTATTATTGATGGCAGCCATAATTTAGATGGGGTCCGGGCCATGCGTCATGCCGTTGAGGATTATTTCCCTAATATTCCCCGCCTAGGCATTACCGGAATGCTAAGGGACAAGGATGTTTACCGGATGTTAGGAGAAGTTGTTCACTTATTTGATGAGATTGTCACCATTACTCCTGATTCAGACCGGGCCATGACCGCCAGTGAACTCACCAAGGCCACTCATATGGTTACAGGCCTCCAAAAGGTAAACACCTACACCGCTCAGAATAATGAAGATGCTATGGCCTATGCCAGACGATGGGCTGACCAACAAGAAGGCGACTGCCTCATCTGTGTCTTTGGTAGCCTCTACCTGGTTGGTGAATTAAGAGAGCTGGTCTTTGAATCCTTTGAAGCCGACCAATAAAAAAGCCGAATGGATCAGTGATCCTTTACACTGATTCATCCGGTTTTATTTTTATAAAAGATCTTTTACTTCTTTAACTCATATTCCACTCGATTAATTCATAGAAACCATCATGGTAGGAAACATGGGCATAGTGACCGTAGTCTAGCACATCGGCTAAGTCAAAATCAGCCAAGACCTCGTGCAGAAAGGTAGAGATCGGGGTATGGTGGGAGATGATGGCGACATTGATTTCGGGTTTCATATGGTCTAGGCGGTATTCTAAAGCCTCATCATGAACCTGCATCATCCCACTTTCTAAGCGATTCCAAAAGGTCATAAAATCTTCAGCTAAGCCTTCAGGATCACGGTGGCTAATGCCATCAATAACATTAGGCACAAATTGTGATTGAGGGATGCCTTCTTCTCGCATGTGGTGGACCATTTCCTGCAAGCTTTCGGGCCAGGCTACTTCGATGGGCTGCCCTTCCATACCGCCGTAATAAATCTCACGAAATTCTTTTAAGGGAGTTGCTATCAGGCCTTGAGGCTGACTCGATAAGAGGATTTGCGCACTTGTTTGACTTCTCGGCATGTCACTAGAGTAGGCTAAATCCAAAGGAATGTTTTTAAAGTGGTCAGCTAAATCGGCCATTTGTGCTCGACCTACCCGGGTTAGGGGGGTATCGGTCCAGCCTTGTACTTTTTCTTGACCAGCCAGCTTGTTTTGGTTGGCTTCGGTCTCTCCATGGCGGATAAAGTAATAATGTATGGCTTGCATCAGATCACCTCCTCTTTTTTATCTTTTATTTATTTTAGCATATATTTTTACTAAAGGTGAGCCATTGCCTGAAAGAAATTCCCAAAGATAAATAAAGTTGCCCCTGGGTCTAAAGCGTGATACAATGGCATAAGTATGAAGACGACTCAGAAGTAGTAACTCGGGCGGAATACTTAGCGAGGATGTGCTTGGTGAAAACATCTTATTCCTAACAGTGAACTCGTCTGATGATTCACACGCAACTTGTTTGCCGTCTCACCTGCGTTAAGGGTAAGAAGAGAGCCAACGTAGGTGGTACCACGATCATTCGTCCTATTTATGCAAGATAACTTGTATAAGGGGGCTTTTTTTTAGGTAAATATTTCATGTTGAAATGGAAGGGGATTACATAATGGCTTATAACCACAAGACGATAGAGAAAAAATGGCAAAAATATTGGAAAGACAATAAGAGCTTTAAAACCTTAGAGGACAAGTCCTTGCCTAAGTTTTATGCATTGGATATGTTCCCCTATCCTTCTGGTCAAGGGCTCCATGTGGGGCACCCAGAAGGTTATACAGCAACCGATATTGTTTCGAGAATGAAGCGGGCCCAAGGTTATAATGTTCTCCATCCTATGGGTTGGGACGCGTTTGGTTTGCCAGCGGAACAATATGCCCTCGATACCGGTAATGACCCCGCCGAATTTACCCAAGCCAATATCGAGGTCTTCAAGAAACAAATTGAATCCCTCGGTTTTTCCTATGACTGGGACCGTGAAATTGACACCACTGATCCAGAATATTATAAGTGGACCCAATGGATCTTCACCAAACTCTTTGAAAAGGGTCTAGCCTATGAAGATGAAATCATGGTTAACTGGTGTGAAGCCTTGGGGACGGTTCTGGCTAATGAAGAAGTGATTGACGGCTTGTCTGAACGGGGCAATCATCCTGTGGTTCGGCGTCCGATGAAGCAATGGGTATTGAAGATTACCGCCTATGCTGATCGGCTTTTAGATGGTTTAGATGACTTGGATTGGCCAGAAAGCATTAAGGAAATGCAACGGAACTGGATTGGTCGTTCTGAAGGGGCCGATGTGACCTTTAAGGTGGCTGATACTGACAAAGAGTTTGAAGTCTTTACCACTCGTCCTGATACCCTTTACGGAGCTACCTACTGTGCCTTAGCCCCAGAACACCCACTGATCAAACAAATTGTCAGCGAAGATCAAAAGCAAGCGGTGGCTGACTATGTTGAAGCTGCCAGCCATAAGTCTGACTTAGAACGTACCGATCTCGCTAAGGAGAAGACTGGGGTATTTACTGGGGCTTATGCGGTTAACCCACTCAACGGGGACAAGCTCCCTATCTGGGTGGCTGACTATGTCTTGGTTTCTTATGGGAGCGGTGCCGTTATGGCTGTTCCTGCCCATGACCAAAGGGACTACGAATTTGCTAAGCAATTTGACCTTCCAATTAAAGCCGTTATCGAAGGCGGCGACCTGGAAAAAGAAGCCTACACTGGCGATGAGGTCCACATTCATTCAGAAGAATTGGATGGCCTGGTTAAGGATGAAGCCATTGAAAAGGCTATTGAACTCTTAGAGGCTAAGGGAGCTGGCCAAGCCAAGACCTCCTACCGTCTCCGCGACTGGGTTTTCTCTCGCCAACGCTACTGGGGGGAACCTATTCCTGTCATCCATTGGGAAGATGGGACCACTACAGCCGTTCCTGAAGCAGACTTACCAGTGCTCTTACCTGAGGGCAAAGATATTAAACCTTCTGGTACCGGAGAATCTCCTCTGGCTAACTTTGATGATTGGCTCAATGTCTATGATGAAGAAACAGGTCTCCACGGTAAACGTGAAACCAATACTATGCCACAATGGGCAGGATCCAGCTGGTACTATATTCGCTTCTGTGATCCTAAGAATAATGAAGAACTCATTAGCCAAGAAGCCGCTAACTATTGGATGAATGTTGACTTATATATCGGTGGGGCAGAACACGCCGTGCTTCACCTCCTCTACGCCCGTTTTTGGAATATGTTCCTCTATGATTTAGGTGTTGTTCCCACAGAAGAGCCTTTCCAAAAACTCTTTAACCAAGGAATGATTCTTGGCGAAGGTCACGAAAAGATGTCTAAATCAAAGGGCAATGTGGTCAACCCTGATGACATTGTTGAACGTTACGGGGCAGACACCTTACGTTTGTATGAGATGTTTATGGGACCTCTGGATGCCTCAATTGCCTGGAGTGAAGATGGCTTAGCGGGGGCTAGACGCTTCCTAGAAAGAGTCTGGCGTCTATTTGTGGATAGCGAAGACCAATTACGGGACCGCATCACTACTATCGATACCGGTGAATTAGATAAAGTCTATAACCAAACTGTCAAGAAAGTCACTGAAGACCTGGAAAAATTACACTTTAATACAGCTATTTCGCAAATGATGGTCTTTGTTAATGAAGCGAATAAGGCTGAAAGTATTCCTTACGATTATGCCAAGGGCTTTGTCCAATTACTGGCTCCAATTGCTCCTCACTTGGGAGAAGAATTGTGGCAACGTCTAACTGGTGAAGCTGGAATTTCATATGTGCCATGGCCAAGTTACGACGAAAGCCAATTGGTCGAAGAAAGTATCGAAATTGTTGTTCAAGTGAACGGTAAGATCAAGGAACGTCTCCAAGTGGCTAGTGGCCTTAGCCAAGAGGAATTGAGTCAAGCAGCCAAAGACTCTGACAAGGTCCAAGCTGCCATTGCTGGTAAGGACGTTGTGAAGGTGATTGCTGTTCCAGATAAATTGGTTAATATTGTGGTCAAATAGGAAGGAAATTGCATGAAGAATATTTTAATCGTCCATGATATTTCCTGCTACGGTAAGTGTTCTTCAACGGTAGCCCTCCCCATCTTATCCATGATGGAATTAGCGGGGACCTTACTACCCACCTCACTTTTGTCAACCCATACGGGGCCAGGCTTTGAAGGCTATACCTATCTGGATCTCAGTGAAGAAATGGCTAAGATTGTCGATCATTGGCAATCTTTTGGATTAAAATTTGATGCTGTCTATGTGGGATATTTGGGGAGTATTGAGCAGATTGATTTCTTAATTGACAAGCTCCCCCAATTAATTAAAGCTGGTGGAAAAATTTATTTGGATCCCGTCATGGCTGACCAGGGTAAATTTTATCCTGGCTTTGATGAATCTTATGCCCAAGCCATGCGGAAACTATGTGATATCGCTGACGTCATTATGCCTAATCAAACCGAAGCCTCCTTTATCTATGACTTGCCCTATCAAGAAGGCTTGGCAGGTTATCAGGCGGCTAAGGATTTAGCTGCCTTAATTAACCAGAATAGCGATCATCCTACTTCACTGGTCCTCACTGGGGTAGGCTATGATGGCGGCCAGAAAACGGGCGCCTATTACTATGATGCAGATAGTAAGTCTGAAGGCCTGCTTCAAGCAGATTTTGTTGGTGGTCATTTTCATGGAACGGGTGATATCTTTGCTTCGATTTTCGTCGGTGCGAGTGAAAATGGTGCTTCTTTAAAGGACAGCACAACCTTAGCAGTAAATACCCTGCCAAAGATTCTCCAAGCCTCCATTAACAATCCCAATATCCAACAAGATGGACTGGACTTTGAAAAAGCTTGCCCGGATTTGAACCATTTTGTTCATAATTTGAAAGATAAATAGGAAAAACCAAAAGCGATTAACTCGGAAGGAAGCCGTGCAAGGGTTAATCGCTTTTTACTTGTTTCGAAAAAAATTCTTGAAAATGAGCAATTTATTTTTTATCAGGAAAAAGTGTGTTAGACTTATTACTAACAAAAAATAAGTAAATGGAGGGAAGACTTTGCTGCGCCTAGAGAACATTCACAAAACTTTCGCTGATAAGGAAGTTTTAAAGGGGATCGACCTAACCGTCAATGACGGGGAAGTGGTTGCTATCATTGGTCCCAGTGGTACCGGGAAAACTACCTTATTAAGAACCATTAATTTCCTCGATCCCGCTGACTATGGAAATATCCAGCTTAATGACTTGACAGTGGCAGCTGGCCAAGCGACCAAGCAAGAAATTACTGAAATCCGCCGGCGAACGGCTATGGTTTTTCAAAATTATAGTCTCTTTAAAAATAAAACCGTTTTAGAGAACGTGACAGAAGGTTTAATGACCGTACAAGGCAAGAGTGCTGAAGCGGCTGAAAAAATCGCCAAAGCGGAATTAGGCCAGGTGGGCATGTTGGATCATTTAGACAAGTATCCCAGCCAGTTATCTGGTGGCCAGGCCCAGCGCGTAGGGATTGCTCGGGCAGTGGCCTTAAAACCAGAAATTTTACTTTTAGATGAACCAACCTCGTCATTGGACCCAGAACGGTCAGCAGAATTGCTGAAGATTCTACAAGAGATTGCCCGAACCGGTGTTACTATGTTGATTACTACCCATGAAATGGATTTTGCTAAATATGTTTCTTCCCAGGTCGTTTTTATGGAAAATGGGGAAATCGTTGAATCGGGAAGTCCCCAACAGATTTTTTCAGCAGCTAAGGAAGCCCGGACGCGAGACTTCGTCAATAAAATCCAGCATCCCTTTTTAGCAGAAAGTGAGGAGAATAACTAATGAAATCATTAAAGACTTTTATCATTGTACTAGCAGGCCTCTTTTTAGCAGCCTGCGGGAATAACCAAGGCGGATCCGAATCCGGAGCCAAAACCGTGACTGTTGCGGTTGAAAATGCGTCAAAGCCCTTATCTTTTACCGATGAAAAGGGGAATTTAACCGGCTATGAAGTTGAGCTGATCCAAGCCTTAGATGAAGCGATGCCGGAATATAATATTAATATTGAAAGTGTTGACTCTGAAGCTGCTCAGGTAGGTTTGGAAACGGGACAATATGATTTTATCGGTGGGGGACTCTATAAGAACCCTGAACGTGAAGCCATGTACCTCTTCCCAGAAAGACATACCGGAGCCAGCGTTATCGAAATTTACAAACGCGCTGATGATGACTCCATTCAAAGTTTAGATGATTTAACCGATAGGAAAGTCCACCCGGTTACTCCGAATGGGGGAATCTTTAACTTATTAACCGCTTATAATGAAGCTCACCCTGACAATCAAATTGATATTCAATTGGGTGAATCTGGCTCTTTTGCGGAACGTTTCCAAGCGGTTGACAAGGGTGAATCGGACGCTGTTGTAATGCCATCCAATCTGGGTGCCGATCAAATTATCGAAGAATTAGGCTTAAATGTGAATACAGCTGACCAACCTGTTCAAGTGAAAGCTACTTACTTTATGATTGCCCCTGACCGGGAAGATTTAAAAGAAGCTCTGGATAAGGCAATCCAACAACTAGCGGATGAAGGCAAATTACAAGAACTTTCAGAAAAATGGTATGGAAAGAACATTTTCGACTATGAAATCAGTGAAGAAAATTAATAGTTGTCAGGCGACTAATCAGTTAATAACCATTAGTCGCTTTTCTTTGTAATAAAGGAGTTGCTTTATGGATTTTGGATTTATTATTAATATACTCCCCACCCTCCTAAAGACCTTACCGCTAACTTTGTTTGTTTTTGTAGTTGCCTTAGTTGGGTCCTTATTGCTGGCTGTTATTGTGGCCAGTTTACAGGTGAAAAAGATTCCAATAGTCGACCCGTTATTAAGGATATATTCCTCTTTTATGCGGTCGACCCCAGGGATTATCCACCTTTTTGTGGCTTATTATGGGATTCCTTTTGTTTTACGTCCCTTTCATATTTCACTGGGGACCAATAGCCAGGTGACGGCAGCGATTATAGCCTTGGTGGCTTATAACGGGGCCTTTATGGCTGAAATTATTCGTCCTGCCTATCTGGCTGTCGGCCAAGACCAAAAAGAAGCGGCTCTGAGTTTGGGGATGATTGCCTGGCAAAGAAATTGGCGGATTATTTTCCCACAAATTATACCTATTGCCTTACCATCGCTAACGACAGCTGTCATCGACTTATTAAAAGATACCTCCCTACTTTTCCTTATTGGTTTAGTCGATTTGATGGGGCAGGCAGAAATTATTATTGCCAATAACTACGGGCTTTACCAGGTGGAAGTCTACTTTGCTATTGCCCTCATTTATTGGGCCATGTCATCATTATTGATCTTAATCAGTAAGTTGCTGGAAAATCGTTACGCTATGATTTGGAGAAGGGAGGACTAGGCCATGCGCTTTGATCTTAATATTTTATGGGACACCATTTTAGTGGTCTTACAGGCGGTCCCCCGGGTCCTCTTATTAGCCCTGGTTGTCTTAATCTTGGGGATCGGCTTAGGGTCTTTAATTACCTTAGTTAGACGTCGGCGAATTCCGATTGTTAACCAATTGTTAGAAATTTTTATTTCTTATATGCGGGGCGTTCCCCTCATTGTACATCTATTTATTATCCGCTATAGTTTACCAAATGTAGCGGCTAGTTTTATGAACCTGCTTGGTTTTGGTATGGAGCCTAGTGAGTTTCCCAATATCTTGCTCATTATTGTTGCCTTTACCTTATTAGAAGCAGCCATTGAGTCGGAGAATATCCGTGGGGCCCTCAATGCGGTCAGTAAGGACCAAGTGGAGGCTGCTTTATCTATCGGAATGACTAAAAAGCAAAGCTTACAACGAATCATCTTTCCTCAAGCCTTAACAGTTGCCATTCCACTCTTCTTAAACGCTTATCTGAAGGCCATTAAGATCCAGTCCCTAGCCTTCACCGTGGGAGTGGTTGACATTCTTACTCAAGCCCGCTTTGCCGCCGCCTTGTCCTACCATTATCTAGAATCTTACCTGACAGCGGCTCTCGTTTATTGGTTAATTTGTGGCCTCTTGCAGGTTGTCTTTGACCACTTGAGTCAGAAGATTTCATTTGAGAAAGGAGTCTAGCATGACAGACAAGAAAAACTTTTAAAAGCCTTCATGGCTAAGCAAGTAACGGACTACACACCATTCTCTGCTTGGACTCATTACCCTGAAATTGACCGAGAGCCCCAGACCATCAGCCAAGCCACTTATGATTTTGCCCGCCAGTTTGACTTAGATTTTATCAAAACCATGAGTAATGGTATGTATACGGTGGAAGACTATGGCGTCGACCTCGATTTTTCGGCCATAGCCAAGGGTGGGGTGGCCCAGGTTAAAGCGACTCCTATCCATTCCTACCAGGATTGGCGTGAGGTCCCTGACTTAACCGTTGACCAGGCCCCGGCCTTTCAAAGAGAGTTAGAACATTTGGAGCGCTTAGTGGAATTGACCAAGGGAGAGATTCCTCTTGTGGTCACTGTCCATAGCCCTTTAACTACGGCTAATAAGTTATGCCAGGGTCAGATTGACCAATACATGGAAGCGGATGGGGAAGGCTATCTCATACAAGCTCTAGAACGCTTGACGCGGCCGACTATTGAATTTGTTCAATTAGCGCTCTCTAAGGGGGCAGACGGGATCTATCTGGCCAGTCAAATGGCTTCCCATGATAAGTTGAGGACTCAGGCCTATCAAAAATATGGAATCCCCTTTGATTTGAAAATTATTGAAGCAGCGGAGTCGGGTTGGTTAAATACCCTTCATATTCACGGAGCGAATATTATGTTTGACCTTCTTAAGGACTACCCGCTTCCGATAATTAATTGGCACATTGGTGAGTCTAAACCCGAATTAGAAGAAGGCATTCAGGAAACCGATAAATTCATTATGGGTGGCTTACGTCGGGAGGCTATTACCCAAGAGGATTGGCCAACACTTAAAGACCAGCTTGTTCAAGCCAAGGCTATTAATCAAACAGACAATCGTATCCTCTTAACGCCAGGCTGTGTGATCAGACAGCCCTTTTCCGAAGAGACTTTAGCGTGGCTTAGAGATTTAATCAGAAGCTAGGAGATGAGGATTCCTTAACTCCTTAAAGTCCTTAAGTTTACTTAATGAATCCAGGCCTAAATTGAATTGGGTAAAATTATTGATTAGAATGGATGAATATGAACAAAAATTTTACGTTAGATTTGGGGTAAAACTATGAATGATAATGAGAGGAGCCAGTCTATTCTCCAGGACCAGCAATCCAAGGAGAAGCTCAATGAAGGGTCGGCTTGGATGTCCATTGCTAGTGTGTTTTCTAGAATTCTTGGTGTCTTATATATTATTCCCTGGATGCATTGGATTGGAGACCCACAAGTCGGTACCGAAGCCAATGCCCTCTATGGGATTGGCTATAATTATTACTCGATATTCTTAGCCATAGCCATCGCTGGGGTGCCAGCCGCGATCTCTAAGCAAATGACCAATTATATGGCTAGAGGCCAGTACCAAACTAGCCAGCGACTCTTTAAAAGCGGCACCGTCATGATGTTAGCGACAGGAATGGTAAGTGCCATGGCGCTTTATTTCCTGGCTCCTTTTCTAGCCCAGGGAAAGCCGGCGCGAAACGTAGAAGATGTTATCTTAGTCATCCGCTCCTTAGTGCCTGCCTTGGCCTTGATTCCCTTGCTATCGATTTTGCGGGGTTATTTTCAGGCCTATTTAGAAATGAAGCCCAGTGCGATTTCCCAGGTTACTGAGCAGTTTGCCCGCGTCATTTATATGTTGGCGACGGTTTATCTGATTCGTGTGGTCATGGATGGCAGTGTCGCTAAGGCGGTCAGTCACTCCACCTTTGCTGCCTTTATTGGGGCAGTCATGGCGATTGTGACTTTAGCCTTTTATTACTTCAAAAATCAAGACAAATATGCAGTTCCCGCTGGTCATGTGGACAGTGATTATGTATCCACCCGGACGCTCTTATTTGAGATTGTCCGCATAGCGATTCCCTTTGTGATTACGGGCTCGATCATCGAAATGGTCAACCTCATCGATATGAATACCTTCATGCCAATCATGCAAAGGGTGAGTGACCTAGGAGAAGGGCAGTTAATTTATGAATATGGGGTATTTAACGCCAATGCCCGCCGGGTGATTCAAATTATTATTTCTTTTGCTACGGCGATTTCCTCAACTACCGTACCCGTGGTGACCGATGCCTATACCCGCGAACTGGCCAAAATCCGGGCTCGCTCGGTTTACGATGACCACTTAAAACCCGTTTTTGACCATACTTGTGATGTGGTCTTACATAGTATCCACCTTTTCACTTTAGTGATGGTGCCAGCTGCGATTGGTTTAGCCGTACTCGCTGCCCCAGTCTACCAGTTGCTTTACGGAATAAATGACCCCTTAGGTGAATTTTACTTACAAATTTCTTGTTTGATGGCTATTCCTATGGGGCTTTTCTATGTTTTAGTGATGACCTTGCAGTCTATGGACCAACAGAAAAAAGCCATCTTTGGGATTGTTTTAGGCCTAGGAATTAAATTGTTGGTCCAGTTTCCGCTCCTGGCTGTTTGTGGCAGCGAAGGAGCCATGTATGCTTCAATACTGGCCTTTATCTTTATGTGTGCCTTCTACCTGGCATGTATTTATAAGCGGATCCAGTTTAGCTTTTCTGACTTAGCTGGACGGATCTGGCCAGCCCTCAAGGTAGTCCTGATTATGGGACTAATCAGTGAAATAACTTATCAAATTCTTCACTGGATCATTCCAGAACCCAATAAGTTAGGCGCTTTTGTGATGGTTATCCTTGTCGCTTTAGTCGGAATTTGGATCTATTTAATTGGTCTCATCAAATCTCAACAATTAGAAATTATCCTAGGTCAAGATAAAGCACAAAAATTACGTCAGTATTTACATTTATAGAGTGAGGCACAAAAAAAGGAAGTGTGACAAAAGTCAAAAGAGCCCTGAACCACTGGAGCGAACTATGGTAGATAGTTGCAAAACTATCGCACATAGTTCGTGAAGTGGACGTCAGGGCTGACTTTTGGAGCACGTTTTGAGTAGATAGTTCGTGTTTTAAAAAGAGCCTGGGACTTTTGTCCCAGGCTCTTTTGTCATTAAGGAAAATTTTTAATTATGGGTAGGCGGTGGTAGAGTCTGGTCAGGCTATAAAGGTCCTTGACCAAGCTGTACGTTAAAGCGGTAGCTGACATCCGCCATTGCCAGTTATCTCCTAAGGTAGAGGGGGTATTTATCCGGGCCTGGTCATCAAGATTTAAGAGGTCTTGCATGGTATAGATGACTGTTTGACTGCAAGAGGCGGCTAGGGTTCGGTTTAACATTTCCGCGACACTCTCCGCTTTCTGTCGCCCACAATAGGCATCAATATAGTAGCGGCTGACAGCGTCTTGGCCTAGATACCAGCCCAGGGCCGTTTGGTTGTCATGGGTTCCTACATAAGCAACGGAATTTTTATTGAAATTGTGGGGGAGGTCAGAAGAATCTTCACCAGAAAAGCCAAATTGCATCACATGCATACCGGGAAAACCGGTGACTTCTAGTAAGTCAGCAACTTCTTGGGTCAGAAAGCCCAAGTTTTCTGCGATAATGTTGACAGCTCCTAGGGCTTCTTTGATGGCTTGGAATAAGTCAAGGCCTGGGCCTTTGACCCATTTGCCACTGGCTGCTGTCGGGGCGCTAGCTGGTATCTCCCAATAGGCTTCAAAGCCCCGAAAATGGTCAATTCTTACCATGTCATAGAGCTTGAGGCTGGCTTGAATTCGTTTGATCCACCATTGATAATTGTCCTTAGCCATGGTCTCCCAATCATAGATCGGATTTCCCCATAATTGTCCATCAGAAGAAAAGGCGTCTGGAGGACAACCCGCGACTACTTGGGGCTGACCACTTTGGTCAAGCTTAAAATAGTGGGGCGTTTGCCAGACCTCGACACTATCACTAGCCACATAAATGGGAATATCACCAATCAGATAAATGCCTTTTTGATTGGCATAGTCCTTTAGGGCAAACCATTGCTTAAAGAAGAAATATTGACTGACATAGTGGTAATTGAGGCTGTTTTTTCTTGGGCTAGGATTGCTTGCAAGGCCTCGCCATCCCTAGAACGGATGGCTTCAGGCCAGTCGTTAATTGGGCTTAGGTCATAATATTCTTTTACCGCCATAAATTCAGCAAAAGGCTGCAGCCAGTCCTGATTATCCTGGATAAAAGTCAGATAATCAGGATCGCTGTCGGTTTGCTCAAGAAAGCTAGCGACGGCCTTTTCTAGGATTGGGCGCTTATGATAAAAGATTTTGGCATAGTCAATCTGTTCGGGATTGTTGCCCCAGTTGATGCCTTGATAGTCGTCGGCTTCAATTAAGCCCCAATCGACTAGGTTTTTTAAGTCAATGAAATTGGTGTTACCAGCAAAGGCAGAAAAGGATTGGTAGGGGGAATCCCCATAGCTGGTTGGTCCTAGCGGCAGGATTTGCCAATAGCTTTGCCCAGCTGCTGCTAGGAAGTCCACAAATTGATAGGCGGACTTTCCTAAGCTGCCAATCCCTTCCGCATTAGCCAAGGACGAAATAGGTAAGAGCACACCACTTGCACGTGTCATAGGCTTTTTCTCCTTTAATTAAGATTAAACTTATTATAGCAAAAAGGTGGAAAAGAATAACTTTTTCCTTTTCTTTAAGGGGTGATTGCCGTCTTGAGGTAAGCAGGAAAGGCTAGATTAAGAAATGGTGATCAAGCTTGTTCTTGAATATAATTTAGTTAAAGAGAAAGAAATATTTACTCCCTTAGCCAAGACAAAGGCTCTTGTGCTATAATGTAGCCAATTGGAGGGATGAAGAAGATGACGATTAATTGGCAAGAAGAAGTTGCAAAAGTAAAAGACGACTATCTTAACGATTTATATACTTTACTGAGAATTCCTAGCTACCGTGAAGACGATAAGGCGACGGAAGAAGCACCGCTAGGCCCTGGTCCTAAGGCAGCCCTAGACGCTTTCTTAGCCATGGTGGACCGTGACGGTTTCACCAGTAAGAATGTTGCCAACATGGCGGGGCGCTTTGAATTTGGTCAAGGCGATGAAATTTTGGGGATTATTGGTCACTTAGATGTGGTTCCTGTCGATGATTCTTGGGAAACTGATCCTTTTGAACCAACCCTCATTGATGGTAAACTCTATGCCCGCGGGGTAAGCGATGACAAAGGTCCAATGCTAGCAGCCTACTACGCCTTAAAAATTATCCGTGACTTAGATTTACCCGTATCGAAAAAAGTTCACTTTATTGTCGGAACGGATGAAGAAAGTGAATGGAAGGGCTTGACCCGTTACCTGGAAACCGAACCCCTACCTGACTTTGGTTTCTCACCAGATGCTGAGTTTCCGATTATTAATGGGGAAAAAGGAATGTATTCCACCACCTTGAAATTTCCTGCCTTAGAAGGGGCGATTGAGTCCTTTGAATCTGGTATTCGGGAAAATATGGTCCCAGGGGATGCTGATGCGGTTATCAAGGGCTTTGACCTTGAAGAAGTCCAAGCCGCTGCTGAAGAATTCCAAGCTAAACAACCGGTTAGCTTGACAGTGGAAGCCAGTGCGGACAATAAGATCCACCTCCACCTCCACGGTCGGGTATCTCACGGTGCCTTCCCTGAAGCTGGAGAGAATGCGGCGACTTACCTGGCTTTATTCTTAAAGAACCTATCCAGTGATTTAGAAGGCAATTCCTATATTAGCTTCATTGCTAACCTCTTGCACCAAGACTTCAAGGGGCAAAAGACCGGGATTGACCACCATGATGAAGTGATGGGAGACTTATCCTTAAATCCAGGTGTCTTTGGTGCCAAGGATGGCCAACAATTTGTGACCTTGAATATTCGCTTCCCTCAAGGGCAAAGTTTTGAACAATTGGATAAATCATTTAGTCAATTAGGTGACCAATTTGGCTTTGCTCAAGAAATCGGGACTTCTAACAAAGTGCCCCATTATGTTCCTGGGGATGACCCATTGGTGCAAACCCTCTTAGAAGTTTATGAAGAACATACTGGTATGGAAGGCCACGAAGTTGTTATTGGCGGTGGAACCTACGGCCGTTTGATGGAACGGGGCGTTGCCTTTGGAGCTGAATTCCCAGATGAAGTGTCTACCATGCATGAGCCTAATGAAGTCCAACGCGTTGATCGCCTCCTCTTAACCATGGCGATTTATGCGGATGCGATTTACCGCTTGATTAAGTAATATGCTAACTTCAAAAAATAATCCTAAAATTAAGTCCGCTAAAAAATTATTAAGCCGGCGGGGAAGGGAAAAGGCTGGCCAGTATCTCATTGAAGGTCCTCATCTTTTAGAGGCTGCCTTAGAGGCAGGGGCTGACCTAGCGGAAGTTTTTCTTACTCCTGAACATGAAGCCGACTTTAAGCTGGCTAATCAAACCCTGATCAGTCCTGAAATTGCTTCAGAACTATCTGATACTCAAAGGGACCAAGGGGTCTTTGCGGTGGTCAATCGAGACCAAAAAGCCTCTTTAAAACCGGCTTCCCCTGCAGTCCTGTTATTGGATGGGGTTCAAGATCCGGGAAACCTGGGCACCTTGATCCGGTCGGCAGATGCCTTTAATTACCAAGATATCTACCTAGGTAAGGGTACTGTTGATCCTTATAGCCCTAAGGTGGTTCGTTCTATGCAGGGCAGTCAATTCCATGTTCGCCTCCACCAAGTGGTTTTAGAAGAAGCCATGGCCAGTTTGAGGAAAGCAGGCTATTGTTTAGCGGCGACCGAATTAAATGATCAAGCGCAAGCTTTAGAAACTTATAACTTGAAAAAACGCCAAAAATGGGGCATTATTTTAGGTAACGAAGGAAATGGTGTCCGACCAGAAATCATTGCAGCGAGTGATATTAGTCTCTATATTACCATGCTGGGTCAGGCGGAATCATTGAATGTCGCCATTGCTGGCTCGATCGCTATGCACCACTTCCTTCCCAATGGATCAGTAGGGTCAACAAAAGAAAGGACATGAACTTATTGACAGAAACTAATTACCCTTGGGAAAATGACCGTGACTATTTGGCCTTAATCGATGATATTAAAGACCATGAATTTATTACCGATTTAGGTCTGTTTCGCCAACATATTTATGGGAATCGTTTAGTTCATTCTTATTCTGTCAGTTATTATAGTTATAAAATTGCTAAGCGTTTAAACTTAGACTACCGTTCAGTCGCTCGTGCGGGTTTAATGCATGATCTTTTCTACTATGATACGAAAGAAATGACATTCTCAAAAGGCAATCATTTCACCAATCACCCTTATATTGCACTAAAAAATGCAGAAGTCTTAACCGACTTAAACGAAGTTGAACATGATATTATCATTAAACACATGTGGTTGGCTACTTGGCAACTTCCTGCTTATCCAGAGTCATTTGTGGTGACTTTTGTGGATAAATACTTAGCATCGACAGAATATTTAAGACCTGCATCTAAGATATGGCGGGATAATTGCCAAACTTTCTGTAGTCAACGCATCTTTAATCCTCTAAACCAAACTATTAATGAGCGCTTGCTAACGCCATTTAATCGCTTGAGAAGAAAATATTTTCCGAAATTAGCAGAAAATAATAAGAAAAATTAACTTTATATAAGAAAGGAAGTGACCGCTTGAGTGAACAGCACATTCCTTCTCTGTGTCGCAAGTTTGAGCAAGGTTTCCAATTACTAGGAAAGAAATGGAATGGTTTAATCATTCAAAGCTTACTCAAAGGCCCACTTCGTTTTTCTGAATTACGTGACCATATTGATGGGATTTCCGACCGGGTACTGACCGAACGGCTAAGAGAACTGACCTGCTTAGGAATCCTTGAACGGGTGACACAATGTAGTGATTGCCACAAATATACTTACTATGCCCTAACTCAAAAAGGCCAAGACCTTGAAACCGTCTTAACCTCATTGCACTCGTGGTCAGATGAATGGGTCGAGTTAGATAAGTAAAGGTGTGACAAGCGCAAAAAGAGGGGAGAGAGCTACGCATACTATAGCTGTAACTCGCTTTGCTTCGAACAGCTATAGCAATTGGAGGAAGTGCGCAGTAAATCCTCAAAGAGGATTTGCAAGGGCTTCTGAAATAGAACTCACCTCGCGCTTAGAACACGTTTAAAAGAGTGCGACAGTCACAACAAAGGACGAAACCGCTACGCATACTATAGCTGTAACTCGCTTACGCTTCGAACAGCTATAGCAACTGGAGAAAACTGGGATTAGCTCAGTTATAAGGATGTGAGGACGCCGCTAAAGGCTTGAATTGCTGGAGGAAAATACCATAAGCACAGGAATCTGTGCGTTGGAATTTTCTGAAGCAACTTCAAGTCTGGCCTACGAACTCAACTAGGCTGAGCGTTGCCAGTTTTTGAAGTGGACGTTCGTCCTGTGACTGGAGCATTTTTAATAAGGAGACTGGATATCAAGTCCAGTCTTTTTTACCTCGGTTAGATTACTTATTGACGAAAGTGACTTTAACGGCTACAATTATCCTTAATGAATACGTTGATAGAAGACGGTTCCTTATCATAGCCTGTAACAGGAAGAGAAATCACCGATTGAAAGTTTCTTACAGGTAAGCGGGGAATTTTTCACTTCTGGAGTAGGTACCGGGCGACAGCAGTCAAAAGGTACCACGACTGGGCTCGTTATCGCCTGAAATGAAGGGTTTATTCGGTTTTGTTAAGCAAACTGAGTAAAAACTAGGGTGGTACCGCGGTCTCTCGTCCCTATTGGGAATGAGAGACTTTTTTTGTGGAAAAATTCTCACATAATCGTTATAAAAAGGAGTTTAAGCATGGATATAATTAGCAATTTACAAGCAATTGAAGGGCAAATCGCTGAAGAAATTCAAAGCATTTCTAGCCTCGATGATGTGCAAGCTATTCGCGTGAAGTACCTCGGGAAAAAAGGGCCGATCACCGAAGCTTTGCGGCATATGAAAGATATTGACCCCAGTGAACGCCCTAAAGTAGGGGCCTATGCCAATGAATTAAAAAATAAAGTGGCTAAAGAACTCGACCAAAAACAAGCTGTTTTAGAAGAAAAAGCACTTAACCAAAAATTAATGGCGGAAACCATTGATGTGACCCTGCCTGGTAAGGAACAAAAATTAGGCAGCCAACATGTGATTAGCCAAGTTATGGAAGAAATTGAAGACCTCTTCTTAGACCTTGGTTATATCATTGTCGAAGGGCCAGAAATCGAATCGGACTACTACAACTTTAAACGGATGAACTTACCAGAAGATCATCCAGCCCGTGACATGCAAGATACCTTCTATATTGAAGAGAATAAGGTGCTTTTACGGACCCATACTTCACCAGTCCAAGCCCATGCTATGGACCAACATGATTTCTCTAAGGGCCCCTTGCAAATGATTAGTCCAGGTAAGGTTTATCGCCGGGACTCTGACGACGCCACCCACTCCCACCAATTCCACCAAATTGAGGGACTAGTGGTTGATAAAAATATCGGCCTCTCAGACTTAAAGGGAACCCTGGAATTGTTTGCCCGCCATCTCTTTGGGGCAGACCGACAAGTGCGTCTACGTCCCTCTTACTTTCCATTTACCGAACCTTCTGTTGAAATAGACATCTCTTGCTTTAAATGTGGTGGTCAAGGCTGCAATATTTGTAAGAAAACCGGTTGGATTGAAATTCTCGGTGGGGGCATGGTCCACCCTAATGTCCTAGAAATGTCAGGGATTGATAGTGAGGAGTACAGTGGCTTTGCCTTTGGACTGGGACCAGACCGGGTAGCTATGTTGAAATACGGGATTGAAGATATCCGTCATTTCTACCAAAACGATCTTCGCTTTATTCATCAATTTCAAGAAAGAGGGTAATGACTGACATGTTAGCATCACGTAATTGGTTAAATGAATTTGTAGATATTAAAGATATTCAAGATGAAGCTTTAGCAGAAGACTTATCACGGACCGGTCTGGAAGTGGATGGTTTGAACCAAGATTTTTCCGGCTTGAAAAAAATTGTCGTTGGCAAGACTTTGACGGTGGAAAAACATCCCAATGCAGACAGCTTGCACGTTTGCCAAGTAGATGTCGGCCAAGAAGAGCCCTTACAAATTGTGTGTGGCGCGCCTAATGTGGCAGCTGGTCAGAAGGTTATCGTTGCTTTACATGGGGCACGCGTTGCCGGTAACCAAAAGATTAAGAAGGGAAAATTGCGCGGACAAGAGTCCAATGGGATGCTCTGCTCTTTACAAGAGCTCGGCTTCAGCGAAAATGTGATTCCCAAAGAGTTTGCTAATGGGATTATGATCTTACCGGAAGATGCTCCCTTAGGCCAAGATATTAAAGACTATTTACACTTAGAAGATACGGTCTTAGACCTCGATATCACCCCTAACCGGGCTGATGCCCTATCCATGCGGGGCGTCGCTTATGAATTAAGTGCCATCTATGACTGTCCTATTGACATCAACACTTATGATGACCAAGCCTTTGAAGCGGGAAGTGATTTAAGTGACGAGGTCACTGTTGAAATTTCTGATAGTGAGCTCTTCCCTCACTACACTGCTCATTTGGTTAAGGATGTTAAAATTCAAGCCAGCCCGATTGAGGTACAAATCCGCCTCATGAAAGAAGGTATCCGTCCGATTAATAATGTGGTTGACGCAACCAACTATGTCTTATTGGAATACGGCCAACCCCTTCATGCCTTTGACTATGATAAGTTGCAATCTAAAACCATTGCTCCTCGACTAGCTAAAACCGGGGAAAAATTAGTGACCTTAGACGGTGTGGAAAGAGACTTAACTGATGACGACTTAGTCATTACTGACGGCCAAGAGCCCATTGCCCTAGCTGGAGTGATGGGGGGCTTGTCTACTGAGATTGATGACAATACTACCAATGTTTTGATTGAATCAGCCATGTTTAACTCTTCCCATATCCGCCGCACAGCCAGACGCTTAGCCCTTAGAAGTGAGTCGAGTTTAAGAAATGAACGTGGCTTAAATATCGCCACTATCGATGAAGCCGGCGCCTATGCAGCCCAATTGATGGAAGATTGGGCTGGTGGACAAGCGGTTAAGGGACGCTCCCGGGTATCTCATCTTGACGTTAAAGATAAAGAAGTGACGACCAATTTAGCTTACATTACCAGTCTCCTAGGTATGGAAATCAGTTTTGAAGAGGTCAAAGAATCCTTTAGACGGTTGGGTTTCCCGGTTGAAGGTGCCGCTGATGAATTTACCGTGTCCGTTCCTACTAGACGTTGGGATATTTCCATTCCAGCTGACTTAGTGGAAGAAGTCGCTCGTATCTATGGTTACGATAAGATTCCTTCCCGAATTTCACCCGTCCAACCGGTGAAAATTGGCTTAAACGACTGGCAAAAATTTGAACGTCAAAGCCATCGGACCATGGAAGCACTAGGCTTTGACCAAGTGATTTCTTACAGTTTAACCAGTGAGAAGAAACTTGATGTCTTACAAGTCCAAGCCCATGAAGCCGTAGCCTTGGATTTCCCAATGAGTGACGAACGCCGTTATATGCGGACTAACTTGCTGACCAGTCTATTAGATATTGCCCAATACAACCTAGCTCGTAAGGTGAAGGACGTCCAAATTTATGAAATTGGAAGGGTCTTCTATGATGACGAGATAGAAGATGACCTGCCTCGTGAAGAAAGCCATCTAGCAGCCCTGTGGACGGGTGATGTCGAAGGGGATAGCTGGCAAGGCAAGGCCCAAGCGGTTGACTTTTATGATATGAAGGGGGCAGTGGAATCGCTACTGGCTTCTTACAATTTAGCTGGGCAAATCCGTTACCTACAAAGTACCGACTTACCGGATACCCATCCGGGTCGGACAGCCCTTGTACAAGTGGAGGACCAAGGAGAATGGCTAACCATTGGTTACTTAGCCCAACTCCACCCTCAAATTACTAAGGACTATGACCTCAATAACCAAAGTTTCGTGGCTGAGTTTAACTTACAAGCCATCTATGACTTACCAGAGCACCAAGTCATCCAAGAACCCCTGGCAAAATATCCAAGCATTAGCCGCGATATCGCCATGGTTGTGGCTGAAGAAGTGAGCCATGCTGAAATTGTAGCAACCATTCAAAAAGCAGCCAATAGTTACCTGGTTAATGTTAAACTCTTTGATATTTACCGTGGTGAACATATCCAAGACGGGCAAAAATCGGTAGCTTACCAACTCACTTATCTGAACCCAGAAGCGACTTTGGTTGATGAAGAAGTCAATGAAGATTTTGCTAAGGTCAAAGCAGCCCTTGCTAATGACTTACAAGCAAAAATTCGTGATTAATATTCAATCATCTAGCTACTAAGCAAGTGCCAAGGGCGTGGCAGTAAAGCTAACATTGCTAATAAAGACTATCTTTAAAGAACCTTGATAAGTCAAGGTTCTTTTTTTGGCGGGTGATTTAAATTTAAAACGATGTCAAAAATCATTACAAAAAACCATTGCTATTTATCGGCCTTTTCGCTAATCTAGTAAGGTAAAAACTTTTAATTGATAAAAAGGAGCTGACTTCAGTGACTGAACAACTGATTAATTTTCTGACACCAATCAGCAATGTCCTTTATTACCCGATTTTAATTGTCTTGCTTTTGGGAATTGGTCTTTATTTTACCTTCCGCACTAAGGGGGTCCAAATTAGAGATTTTAAGGAAGCAATTGGGGTAATTATGGAAAAACCCGAAAAAGAAGATTCGGTATCTTCATTCCAGGCCTTAATGGTTTCAACGGCTTCGCGGGTGGGAACTGGGAATATTGTCGGTGTCTCAACAGCCATTTGTTTAGGTGGCTATGGGGCGGTCTTTTGGATGTGGCTAGTGGCTATTATTGGCGGTTCTTCGGCCTTTATTGAATCTACCCTAGCTCAAATTTACAAGAAGAAAACCCCAACAGGAGATTCTTATGGGGGCCCCTCCCATTACATTGAAACGGCCCTCCATAATCGGGGATTAGGCATTATCTTTTCCGTGTTTTTAATTTTGACTTACGCAGTTGGTTTCAATATGCTGGCTGCCTATAATTTACAAGACTCTTTTCAAGTTTATGACTTCTATCATGCTCAATGGACGCCTTTAATTGTTGGTGGGGTCTTGGCTTTGGTGACCGGTTATTGTATCTTGGGTGGAGGCAAACGGATTATTTCCTTCACTAGTTTTTTAGTTCCCTTTATGGGGACCATTTATGTTGGGGTCGCTTTGATTATGATCCTCTTTAACTTGAATTACCTGCCCACCATCTTTACTTTAATTTTTAAGGATGCCTTTAACTTCAAGGCCATCTTTTCAGGGATTGCTGGGTCTAGTATGATGTATGGAATCAAGCGTGGTCTCTTTTCTAATGAGGCAGGGATCGGTTCAGCCCCTAATGCAGCAGCATCAGCCCATGTGTCCCATCCGGTTAAGCAAGGGCTGGTACAAATGATTTCGGTCTTTATCGATACCTTGTTAATTTGTTCAGCAACCGCCTTCATGTGTTTAAGTTCAGGAATAACCCCTGCAGAAGAATTATCTGGAGCGGCCTACGTCCAAGCTTCCCTTGCAACCGTCTTTGGAAACTTTGGGAATATCTTTATTACGGTATCACTCATGCTCTTCGGTTTTACGACTTTAATTGGGAACTTATATTATGTGGATAATAATATTGCCTATATTTTTAAAGGCACGCCAAGACCTGGGATTATGCGTCTCTTTAGAATCTGTTTCATCTTGGTGGTCTTCTTAGGAGCCTTACAAGAATCGAGTTTGGCGTGGATGACTGCAGATATTCTAATGGCCTTGATGGCTTTAATTAACTTACCGGCCATTTTACTGTTAAGTAAGCAGGCCATTGCCGCTTTAAATGATTACCATAAGCAAAGAAAAGCTGGTAAAAATCCTGTCTTTAGAGCCAAGGATATTGGCCTAGATTCACAAAAATTGGATTTCTGGCAATAATCTAGGATAAATCATTATATTGATGAAATTGTGAGCGCTTCTCCAGCTGCCGATTCTATTCGTAATAGGCAAGCTGGAGGGGCGCTCCTTTTCTTTGTACTTTTTGCATATGATTATTAGAAACGCTCATTTTATGGTAAACTAAAATTAGAATCTAAATAATTTATGGAGGTAGAGAAATGGCTTTATTTGATGAATTAAAAGCAAAAATTAAAGGAAAGCAAACGCGTATCGTTTTTCCAGAAGCTACTGATGAACGGATTCAAGGGGCTGCAGCTCGCTTAAAAGCTGACGACCTATTAGTTCCTATTTTAGTGGGTAACCCTGATGAAATTCATTCTCAAGCTAAAGACCGCGGCATTGACCTATCTGGGATTGAAATCGTAGACCCTGATAACTATGATGCTTATGAAGAAATGGTCCAAGCCTTTGTTGAACGTCGTAAAGGCAAGGCTACTGAAGAACAAGCCCGTGAAATGCTTAAAGACGTTAACTACTTTGGTACCATGCTCGTCTACATGGGTAAAAGTGACGGTTTAGTTTCAGGAGCTGCCCATGCGACTGGTGATACCATACGTCCTGCTTTACAAATCATCAAGACTAAGGCCGGGGTAAAAAACGTTTCTGGCGCTTTCTTATTGACCCGTCCAAAAGAAGACGGCAGTGAAGAAAAATACATGATGGGGGACTGCGCGATCACCATTAGTCCAGACGCTGAAACTTTAGCGGAAATTGGTTTAGTGACAGGGGAAACCGCTAAATTATTTGACGTGGAACCGGATATTGCCTTCTTGTCATTCTCAACCAAGGGCTCAGCTTCATCTCCAGAACAAGAAAAAGCTGCCCAAGCAACTAAGATCGCTCAAGAAAATGCGCCTGAAGACTTCAACGTTGATGGTGAATTACAATTTGACGCGGCTCTCGTTCCAGCTGTTGGGGAAAAGAAAGCCCCTGGGTCAAAAGTAGCTGGCCATGCCAAAGTGCTTATTTTCCCAGAAATTCAATCAGGAAATATCGGTTACAAAATTGCTCAACGCCTCGGTGGCTTTGAAGCTATTGGGCCTATCTTACAAGGAATGGCTAAGCCAGTAAATGACCTATCACGTGGCTGTAACGAAGAAGATGCCTACAAATTAGCTATCGTTACTGCCCTACAAGCAGGCTTAAACGAAAACTAAGACTGAGAAGAGATCACGATAAATATGAGCCCTTGCCCCAAGGTAAGGGCTTTTTATCGCTATAGGTTTAAGCAAGCATTAAAAAGTGCTATTGACAGACTTTTTGCTATAATGATTATCAGAAAAGAGGGAATATATGCGACGATTTAAGAAATTTTTAGGGGTCCTAGTGATCATCTTAGGATTACTAGCGGTTGCCTTTATTGGCGGTCATTATCTCGGTAAGCAGGATAGCCAAACAGAAATTACTTCGGAATTAGTGGGTAACCGCCTAGAACAAGCCAAGGAGTTAACCACGACCAAATACTTCTACACCAATACGGCTTCCTTTGAAAACCAAAGAAAATTCTATAACTGGAATTTGCCCTTCACCACAAAGAAATTTATTGTTTCCTATGACGGGGTGATCCATGTCGGAATCGATCTCAGCGCTATTGATGTTAAGGTTCAAGACCAAACTATTGATGTCACATTGCCTGAGGTGAAGATTCTCTCCCATGATATCGATAGCGATTCGGTCAAGGTCTTTGATGAGGAGGCATCGATTTTCAATAAGATGACGGTGGATGACTATGCTAATTTCACCAATGAACAAAAGAAAGCCTCAGAAGAAGAAGCCAAAGACAAGGGCTTATTGGAAGCTGCCAAGCAAAATACTGAAAGAACCATCAAAGAAATATTAAATATGGACCCCACCATTCAGGAAAACTATACGATCAATGTCCATTAAAGATTGATGAAAAATCCAAGCGCTGCTTTTATCAGCCTTGGATTTTTTACTTTACAGGGGACCTTTATTTAGATTATTCAATTCAGATAAGGAGATTTGCAGACTCGGTCAGGCTTGTCTATACTAAAGCAAGAGGACACAAATTTATAAAAAGGGGAAAATAATTTATGGAAATTAGACAGTTAAAAATATCGGATACCCAGGCGAGTTACCAGGTGATTAAGGTCATCTTAGAACACTTAGATGAGCCTTTAATTAATGAATATGGTTGGGAGACTAGTGGCAAAATTATCGCTCAGGCTATGAAGAAACCCTATTACCGTTACGGATACGCTCATGGCTATGGGGTCTTTGAAGCCGACCAATTAGTCGCTGTGGCCTATGCTTATCCAGGCGTCTTGGATCCTATTATTGAGAGCCCTCTGGAGACTACCATGCTGGAAATGGGTTATTCCCTTGACCAAATCCCAAGAAGCTATGCCGAAACAGAAGCCTTAGTGGATGAATTTTACCTGGATTCCTTAGCAACCAAGCAGGGAGAGGAAGGCAAGGGCTATGCCCGTCAACTAATCGCCCACCTCGGCCAAGTCGGCCGTGAAAAAATTACCACAAGCTTTCCTTAAATGTGGACTTCCATAACCAACGTGCCTTGACGCTTTACCAACGCCTAGGCTTTGAAACCATTTCGGAATTGATTATTGGGGGACATCCGCATTATCATATGATTAAGGCCATTTAAGTTTTCTAAGTAGCTCAAATTGTACTTTAAGAAGGTAAATAATTGAGCCGGGGGCTGAGATTCGTTATAATAAAATTGAATTTCAAGGAGAGTCCTTGGCATTTTTATAATAGGAAGGACTATGTCATGTTTCAAGAGCGAAAAGCGATTATTGATATTGGGTCAAATACCATCCGTCTGGTTATCTACGGGATTGATGACTGGTATAATTTTGAAGAACTTCAAAACGTCAAAGTGCCGTCACAATTGAGCCAATACCTCATTGAAAAAGATGATAATAAATACATGAGCGATACGGGTATCCAGCGCTTAATCACTGCCTTAGATGACTTTGCATCCATTATCAAAAACTTTAAAGTGGATGAAATAAAAGCACTGGCTACGGCAGCCGTCCGGCAATCGGCTAACCAAGAAGAAATTATCAACCGTGTCAAAGAAAAAACCGGCATCACTATTGGGATTATTTCTGAGGAAGAAGAGGCCCGTTTTGGCCAGTATGCCGTTATGCATGTCATTACTATTCCAGATGCGTTTACTATTGATATCGGTGGGGGATCTTGTGAAGTAACCAAGTACCAAGACAAGGCCATGGATACCTTTCATAGCTTTCCCTTCGGTGTGGTCTATATTCGTGAACGTTTTTTTAAGAATAAGGACCATAATGATGAAGATGCTATTGAAGCGGCTAGGGATTATATCCGCAGTCAATTTAAGCAAGAATCCTGGCTCAAGAAGGCTAAGTTGCCTTTAATTGGGATTGGGGGCTCAGTCCGTAATGTGGCCGAAATGCATCAGCGCATGCATAATTACCCAATTGCGGGACTCCACGGTTATCAGATGACTTTAGATGATTTAGAAGAAACCTTGGATATGGTTTTAGATACCAAGCCTAAGGATTTGGATGATATTGAAGGCTTGAGTACTGAGCGGACGGATTTGATCGTACCGGCTTTGATTGCCTTTATTGAACTCTTCAAATTGTCGAAGGCGAAAAATTTCACAGTGTCTACCCAAGGTTTGCGGGAAGGGATTATCTTAGAGGATATTAATAAGAATTATAATACCCCGATTGATACCCAGCTTATCCGCCTGCGTTCTACCAGAAAAATTGCCCATGACCTGCCCTTTAACTCAGCGGGTACCCAGCAACACGTTGATCTTTGTTTGAGTCTCTACCAACAAATGTGTGATTTGGATCAATTTACTTTTGACGATGAAGAAAGAGAAATGATCGAATTTGCGGCCTACCTCTATCGCTTTGCTAGTTTTGTCAGTCGGGAGGCCGATTCCCAACACACCTTTTATCTGCTCTCTAACACCAATCTCCTAGGCTTTTCTCATTTGGACCGGGTGCGTTTAGCGCTCTTGAGTTCCTATAAGAACCGGTCGCTCTTCCAACTTTATATGACTAATTTTAAGGATTGGTTTAGTGAGGAAGAAGAAGACCACTTAATGAAAGTGGGCGGAATGATTCGCTTTGCCCAAGCCTTAAATTACTCCAAAACTGATCCAGTCAAAAAATTACGCTTAGAACGTGATGAAGATGACAATTACTTGTTGAAAATCTACCATACAGAGCCTATAATTACCGAAAAATACCGGGCCAACCGCCATAAGAAACATCTCAGCCGGGCCTTGGATGGAAGCTTAAGTTTAGAGTTTATCCCCCTGGATAGTCTTGATGAATAAGTGTTAAAAGTTAATTTTAATTGAATAGACTAATCCTGGCTGGTTAACTTGCTTACTGGCGTCTAATCATCGATTTGACACATAATTTCTATCTGTTTTTATCGACATTGTCGTATTACTTGTGCATTAAAATGGAGGAGAGTGCAGTATGTCAACCACTAGCAATAATCAAAAAAATACCCAATCCTTGCAGGCTGAAAACTCAGCTGCTCATTATTATTATAATCGGGAGCTGAGTTGGTTAGATTTTAACTATCGTTGCGTTGAAGAAGCCAGTGATCCCAACAATCCCTTGTTAGAACAATTAAACTTTTTAGGGATTGTCAGCTCTAACTTAGATGAGTTTATTATGGTTCGCTTTGCAGGGGTTTATAATCAATACCTTGATGGCGTTCAAGTGGCTGAAAACAAAACCCAAATGTCACCTAAGCAGTTAATGCAAGGTATTCATGAGCGTAATGCGCGAAATGTGGAAGCCCAATATGCCCGCTACCACGACATGGTAGAATTGTTGGATGAAAAGGGTTACCACCTTAAATCAGTAGCTGATCTCAATGAAGCTCAAAAAGCACAAGTAAAAGAGCAGTTTGAAGAACTGATTTTGCCCACCTTAACGGCTATTGGTATTGATGCCTACCGACCTTTCCCACATTTAAAAAATCATGCCTTGAATATTTTAGTGGAATTAGAGAAGAATCAGAATTCCTATATTGCTGTTGTTCCTATTCCAACCCTACTCAAGCGTTATCTCACTTTAGATGACGGTGAGGGGAAGGCCTATGTTTTAGTAGAAGATGTCGTCATCCATGGACTAAATGCACTCTTCAAGGGTTACACCATTAAACGTCGGATTCCATTTCGGATTGCCCGGAACGCGGACTTTGAATTAAATGAAGATGATGTCATGGACCTCTTGGACGTGATGGAAGACCATGTTAAAAACAGACTACACGGGAAAACCGTTCGGATTGAATGGGATACCCGCTGGGAGAGTCCAAATGATCACAATAATGAAGATTTCTTAGCAACCGTACAACCTTATTTGAAGGTGCCAGAGGAAGGCCTTTATCCTATTAACGGCCCCCTTGATTTGACCTTCTTATTTGACCTGGTTGATGATATCAGTGAAGACCACCCTGAATGGAAGTATCCCGATTTTGAACCGGTAGAATACCCCAACTACCATGGCGAAAATCTCTACCAATTAACCAGAAAGGGCGATCTATTCTTCCACCATCCTTACGACTCTTTCAAACCGATCTTATCCTTTGTCGACCATGCTGCCTCAGATCCAAAAACAGTAGCTATCAAGATGACCCTCTACCGGGTATCCAAGCATTCGCCAATTGTCAAATCCTTGAAAAAGGCCGCGGAAAATGGTAAGGAAGTTACGGTCTTGGTGGAACTGAAGGCCCGCTTTGACGAAGAGAATAATGTCCACTGGGCTAGAGAACTCGAAGAAGCTGGCTGTCATGTCCTTTATGGTTTAAGTGAACTCAAAACTCACAGTAAAATTACCCTGGTGGTGAGACGGGAAGCCGGAAAAATCCAACGTTACATCCACCTAGGAACCGGAAACTACAACGACAAAACCGCTAAACAATACACGGATATGGGGATACTGTCGACTAATGAAGCTCTGACCAGTGATGGGTCCAAGTTCTTTAACTTCCTAAGTGGTTATAGTGAAGTGCCGGATTATGAGGCTCTCCATGTTTCGCCTTTTGCCATTCGTGACTCCCTGACGGATTACATTGATGAAGAGATTGAAAATCAGAAGAAATACGGCAATGGACGTATTATTGCTAAGATGAACTCCTTGACCGATAAACCCCTCATCAAAAAACTCTATGAAGCGAGTCAGGCCGGAGTACAAATTGATCTGATTATCCGGGGAATTTGTTGTTTACGTCCCCAAGTTGAAGGTCTATCAGAAAATATTCGGGTGCGCTCGATCGTGGGCCGCTTCTTGGAACACAGTCGGATTTACTACTTCTACCGTAACGGTCAAAAACATGTTTTCCTTTCTTCTGCAGATATGATGACCAGAAACATGATTCGCCGGGTAGAAATTGAGTTTCCAATTATTGACCAAGACATTGAAGCTCAAATTATTCATTTCTTAGAAGTGGAATTAGCCGATAACCAAAAAGCTAGAGAATTAGGGAGCGATGGCATTTATCGTCATGTCAAATCCGGCGATAAGCCTATCAATTCCCAAGAACAAATGATGCAGGAAGCTGAAAGTCGCCGGAATGAGAGTGTCATGCGCATTACCCCGTCTTCACCAAATTTTTTCAAGCGGATGACTCGCTTTTTAACTAACCGGCATAAAGACGATTAAAAGAGATAATTAAAAACACTTGCCAATACCACAGGATGGTCTAGCCAGGCTGTGACTAGATGTGGAAATCGGGCAAGTGTTTTTATTATGGAAATAATTATTTTAATTGGTCATTGTAGTGGGCACGTTCGCCTCCAATGAATTTCGGACGGGTGCGGGCAGCGTTGACCCAGGCAGAACCAATCCGGTGGTTTTCTAAGCGCAGGGGAACAGCCACTGGCTTGAGGTGCATACCAATCAAGGTGTTTCCAATATCAATCCCTGCATCGGCTTGAATCTCTTCAATAACGATTGGATCTTGGAAGGCTTGGTAAGCAGCGGTGGAAAATGACCCGCCCGCCTTTGGTTGGGGGACCACATTCACTGTGGGAGCAAAAGGACGGGCTTCGCGTTCAGTGACAATGGCCCGGTTAAGGTGCTCACAACATTGGCTGGCTAGGTATATTCCGGCTTGGTCTAAGCTTTGGTGGATGGCGTCAAAGACCGCTTTTCCAATCTCGGGTTGGGAGTCCGTCCCAATTTTCTCTCCCATAATTTCACTAGTGGAGCAACCAACCACTACGGTCATTCCGGACTTTAGCTGAGCCTTATCGATTAGTTCTTCAATCAGCTTTCGTGCTTGTGCTTGCACTTCTTCTTTCATGTTAATCCCTTCTTTGTACTTAGTTTACGCCTATTATAGCAAAAACGATAAGGATTAAGCTTAGAATATGCTGGGGAGCTGACTGCCGTGAATAAGATTGGTCCATAAGCGATGAAAAACTAGGCAGCTTTTGTTTACCATGCTAAAATGGAAGGGAGTCTATGAAAAAAAGACAAGAGAGTATTGAGGTGAAAGCATGTCAGAGATCAAATGGCATAACGAAAAGGATACCGAGAAAACCGCCCAAAAATTAGCCGACTTGGTTCAAGCAGGGGATGTTATCTGCCTAGAAGGAGGTCTAGGAGCGGGTAAGACTACCTTTACGGGATACTTTGCCCATGCTTTAGGGATTAATAAGGCGATTAAGAGTCCGACATTTACCATTATGCGCGAATATCAAATGGGTCGGCTACCCTTATACCATATGGACGCTTACCGTTTAGAGGAAACGGGAGCTGAAGGTTTGGGGATTGAAGAATACCTAGAGGGCGATGGGGTCACTGTGATTGAATGGCCCCAGTTCATTAAGGAAGACTTAGAAACGCCTTACCTGTGGCTGACTATTCATAAGGAATCGGCTACCGAGCGTCGGATTAGCTTAGCATATAATGGTGGGCGCGGTAAGGAATTAGCAACAGAATTATTAGAAAGTTTGACAGAATAAGCATGAAACGTGAAGAAATACAAATTACTTTAGTAGACGCAGAACAAAAACATGCCAAGGCCCTATTAGACTTTTACAAAAAAGTGGGCGGCGAGTCTGATTTTCTCAGCTTTACTTCCCAAGGCCTCGGTATCAACCAGGAACAAGAACAAAGGTATTTAAAGAGCATCCAAGAAAGCTTGAATAACCGCGTTCTGATTGCCTTATTAGATGATGAAATTATCGGAGTCGCTTCAATCGGGGCCCCAGAAGGTTCCAAGGAAGAGCATGTGGGTGAATTGGGCATTTCTATCCTCAGACGCTTTTGGAGTCTAGGTCTGAGCCATGTCTTGATGGAAGACATGCTAGGCTGGGCCAAAGAAAGCCCTATCTTGCGCTATATCCGCCTGGAAGTGAATGTCAATAATGTTCGGGCCATTAAGCTGTATGAGAAATTTCATTTTGAAGAGCTGGGACGTATTCCTGGAGGGCAATATGCCCAAGGTCAATTCCAAGACACCCTCATCATGGGTTTAAGTGCTTTAAATGACCAACAAGATGACGACGACTCGTCTGTAAGTGAAGAAGACTAATGATTAAATAAGAAAAAGAGTTGCCAGTAATATAGTGACGCTCAACAGTCGAAGTCGTCGTCCAAAGCTTGGGGTCACTATATAAGGGCAGCTCTTTTTAAGTACAAACTATCTAATCAAAAACGTGCTCCAAGCGCAGAGCAAGCGTCCGCTTCAGAAAATGGCGACAAATTCTCTTTGAGAATTTTTACGTCTTTTTCTTCCAGCGGTCTTGCTCTTTGGTGCGCTTGTCGCACTCTCAATTTTTACGACATCCAAAAGACATAGACCATAATGGCTAGCAGGAAGAGGTTAATAGCAACCAGGGTCCACTTGAGGCCGGTCTTCTTCTCGTTAAGAGCAAAGACAGCGGCGACAATGGGGAGCAAGTGGCCTAAGAAGAGGTGGTAGCCAGTTAGCTGGTCGGCGGGCTTTTGCAGTTGGTAGGTAGCGTAGATTAAACTCAAGGCTGTCATAAGTAAGGCTTGACGACGTGATTTGTTCATGAAATTTTCCTTTCTGGTAAATCGTTAATGATGGCTAGGATAAGAAAAGCTTAAAAGTCCTTTTTGGGCTAAATTTAAAGACTATTTTATGCTATCATAACATTTGTGATAAGAGTAAGGATTTCACCTAAAAATAACTTACTCTGATTAAGTAGAAGCGAGGAATACAGATGGATTTTCAAGCCTTTATCGATGCTTTTAGCCCTGAACATATTAAAATCAATGAGCCGCTGAAGCACTATGCCTATACGAAAACCGGCGGCCCGGCTGATCTCTTGGTCTTTCCCCAAAGTAGCCAGGAACTCCAATCCATGATTAAAAAGGCCAATGAACTCCAGCTGCCCTTTATGGTGATGGGAAATTCCAGTAATGTCATCGTCCGTGATGGTGGTATTGAAGGGATCGTCTTTATGCTGACCCAAATGGCATCCATTGAAGTGAAAGATCACCAGGTCTTCGCTGAGGCGGGGGCGCGAATTATTGACGTGACCCGGGCTGCTCGTGATGCGGCTTTAACGGGACTGGAATTTGCTTGCGGGATCCCTGGTAGTGTTGGGGGAGCGATCTATATGAATGCTGGGGCCTATGATGGCGAGATTAAGGATCTTCCCTTAAGTGTCCAAGTGGTCGATAAGTTTGGTGACTTAAAGACTTATACCAACGAAGAATTACAATTTTCCTACCGCCACAGTATTATCCAAGATAATGGCGACTGTGTCGTCAGTGTGGTCTTTGACCTCAAACCGGGTGACTATGACCAAATTAAGGGGAGAATGGACCACTTAACCCAACTTCGCGAATCCAAGCAACCCCTCGACTTGCCTTCTTGTGGTAGTGTCTTTAAGCGGCCCAAGGGGCACTTTACCGGCCAACTCGTTCAAGCAGCTAATCTGCAAGGTTATACGGTTGGTGGCGCCCAAGTGTCGAAAAAACATGCTGGTTTTATTGTAAATATTGATCATGCCACCGCTGCTGATTATCTGGCCGTCATCCACCACGTCCAAGAAGTGATCAAAAAAGAATTCGATGTAAGCTTAGAAACCGAAGTTCGAATTATTGGTCGCGATCCCAAGTAAGCCTATCTGGCGACCAGAGATGGGATAAAAGGAATAATATATTAAGGATGAGCTCTAGTGGATATGCCCTAGGGCTTTTTTTCATATAATCGTGAAAATCATGGAGATATTTGTAAGCGCTTGAAATCCTTTTATTGGTGCTTTTTACCTGGCATAGTTAAAATAGTATTATACAAAATAAATTTTAGGGATTTTTCATAAAATATTAGGCTAAGTCCAGCTTTTGTGCTATATTTATTAGAATGATACTAGTTTATAAGAGGAGGAGTCAGCGTGTCTAGCCCGTGGATTCAGATGCGTCACTTTAGCTACCGATATCCCCGTCAATATCGGATGGCATTAAGAGATATCAACATAACCCTAAACCATGGTGAGAAAATTTTAATCCTAGGTGCCAATGAATCAGGTAAGTCAACTTTTCTTAAAGCCTTGAAGGGTGAGCTACCGGAGGATGGCGAGTTTTCTGGTGAAATTATTCACAGTGGTGAGTCTGCCAAGCCAGTTGACGGGACGGCAATTCGCGATGTGATTGATGAGAAGATCGATGATAATCCTAATGAATCGGTCAACCATCACAAAAAGGCTATCGAAAAGCGTTGGTATGAACTGGTTGATTGCGAATTACAACCGGAAGAATACCAGGCACTTTCTCGTGGGGAAAAAGAAATCCACCGCATGTCCCACATCTTAAAAGAAGATAATGAGATCTATATTTTTGACGAACCCTTAAAGACCCTGGCTCCAAAACAACAAAAGGTCTTTATCGATATTATTGATGACTACCACGTTCATACTGACGCCACTATTATTATTTCTGAACACCAATTGGAAGCAATGATGTCTCGTCCCATTGATCGCGTCTTAGTCTTTTCAGAAGGGCGGATTGTGTTTGATGGCCAGCTTAAGGCTCTCTTGGAAAGTGGTATTTTAAACCCCTTAGGCATTCGTGAACCCTTCTATATTACCGCCATGCGCTACGCGGCTTATCCTCTAAAAGACGTTTATAATATCCAAGATGTCCACCATATTTTTGGACCACAGCTACGGCAAAAGATTGAAAATTGGATTATGACCCTGCCACGTTTTCGTTACCAAGAAAACAAAGAAGTTCTCCTCGAACTCGATAATGTATCAGCCTTAGTCAATAACCGCAATCAGCGCGGATTGCATAATATCAATCTGAAAATTAACCAAGAAGAAATGCTGAGTGTCGTTGGCCCCAATGGCAGCGGCAAGACCCTCCTAGCTCAATTGTGTAGTGGCTCCTTAAGGCCTCAGACGGGAACGATTAAGTGGCTGGGCCAAGAACTTCCCCTGGACCAATTTGACCATCTCCGCCGCAATGTCGGCTTGATTACTAATGATGATGTCAGCAATATTAGCCAATCGCGAGCAGAAACCGTTGCAGACTACCTGGCCCAAAGTTCCGTTCTAGTGGAAGGCGATTGCCAGGATGACGAGCTCAAAGACAAGTTTAATCAGGTTCTAGCCATGGTTAACTTGGATAATCTCTTAGATTTCCCTTTAGACCATCTTTCGGAGATTTCTAAGCTGCGTTTGGCCATGGCCCGGTCTTTATTAAAGGATCCTAAACTACTGGTGGTTGAAGAGATCACTGAAGGCCGCGACTTTGTGCATTTCCGTGCCATTATGAATACCTTGCAGCGGTTGAATAGCCATTACCAGATCGCCATTATGATGACCACCCATGACATTGAAGTCATGCTGGAATACAGCCGCCGGACCTTAATTATGTCAGAGGGGCATTTGATTATTGATGCTTTACCGGTGGATGTGGCGACTATGCCAGCCTATCTCAATAAGGCCGGCTTAAGGGAAACCAGTTTAACCACCTTTGCAAGGCAATTGGACCTGGTCGATCCCTATACCTTTATCCGTAAATTTGTCGATTACGACCGTGAAATGCAGCAAAATTTAGATTAAAAAGCAATTATTTATCAATCGATTAGCTTCTAAATAGGGGTACGAAATTTTTTATCAAATACTAAAAGGACTGTGAAAACGATGTACAGTCCTTTTTTAGTTGAGTGGATTAATACTATTTTTTAAGACCAGGCTTTTTTCTAGCTCTTCAAAATGAAAAATTTGGCAATTCGAAAAGGCTGGGAGGGGTTGGTTGAGATAGTCCAACATGAAGCGGTACATAATTGACCCATGGCTAACCAGGAGGATATTTTTTTGAGGATAGGCTTTAAGAGCTTCATCAAGGGCTGTTTGAAAGCGGACCTTAACTGCAGTAACTGACTCGCCCCCAAATTGGCAAAAATAGTGATCACTAGGCGGGTCATTGAGTTTGACGCCCTCAAGGACGCTGAGCGCCTTGCCTTCAAGACTACCATAGCGCCATTCTGCTAGCCGCTGATCAGTCACCAGGGGGCAGGGACTATTTCCCTGGATTATCTTTGCTGTGGCGTAGGCCCGCTTCAAAGGGGAGGAGAGGATCAGGTCAATACTGATGTCTTTTTGATCAAAAAAGTTTTTCGCTTGCTCAGCTTCTTGGATGCCTCTAGGACTAAGGGGACTATCGATTTGACCTTGGATTTTCCCCTCTAAGTTATAAAGAGACTGGCCATGTCGAATAATAAAAATTTCTCTTACCATCTTGACTCCTTTGTTTATATTTTTCTTCTAAGGGTATTGATTTTTGACGCACTTGTCGCACCCTCCTAAACCTGTTCCAGTCACAGGACGAACATCCACTACAGAAAATTCCAACGCACACTATTACTGTGCTTATGGTATTTTCCTCCAGCGGCTTCGTCCTTTAGCGTGACTGTCACACGCTCTTCTCCATTATATATAAGATTAGAGAGACAATAAATGACCCATTCAGGGTTCTTTTAACTTTTGTCTCACACTACTTATTTCCTATCAAAATTTTGATAAAGATAGTCAATTTTTGTGCCATCTGCTAAAATGATTACTAATCTGTGGGAGGTGTTAGACCGGATGAAGAATAAAAAAGGACTCACTTGGTTAAAAAAGTTGGGCATTTCATTAGCCTTGCTGACGGTGATTTCTCTAGCGACCACTTATTTTGTAGGAAACTACTTTGTTGATTATGCCTTGGTGCCTAACCAGGGTGGGCAAGACCGCCAAGTTGACCAGGAGACAAAGCCGGGTCAGACTAAGTCAGCTGTTCAAGAAATCAATGCCAATAAGGCCCAGGCCAAAGCGGACGCTAAGGCTTGGTTAGACCAGGTAGGGGATAAAAAGGAAGCGGTAAGCATTCGCTCTCAGGACGGGCTTACTTTGAGCGGAAATTTGTTTCATAATGACTCTGACCAACATAAATATGCCTTGATTGTCCATGGTTACCAAGGCCAAGAAGCTGATTCTTATGATATTGCGCCCGCTTTTTATCAAAAAGGTTACCAGGTCTTAACGATCTCCCTAAGAGCCCATGCCCCTAGTCAGGGACAATATATTGGTATGGGGTATCTAGACAGTCAGGACTTACTAGAATGGGTTCAGTGGTTGATTGACCGCGATAGTCAGGCCAAAATTGTCCTTCACGGCACATCGATGGGGAGTGCTACCGTTCTAATGGCCTCAGACAAGCTGCCTGCAGCCGTCAAAGCGGTCGTTGCTGACTGTGGTTATTCAAGTATCTGGGATATTTTTGCTTCTGAGTTAGATAAACGTTTTAATCTCCCCACTTTTCCAGTCCTCTATATGGCTAATACCATGGCAAGACTGCGGGCGGGCTATGATTTACGCGAGGGAAACACCGTGGAATACGTGGCCCAGTCCTCCTTACCTATTTTATTTATCCACGGCGCAGCGGATGACTTTGTTCCGGTATCCATGGCCCGAGAACTCTATGATGCTAAATCCAAGGGACCTAAGGAACTCTACATTGTGCCAGAAGCTGGCCATGCCGAAGCCAAGTACAAAGAGCCCACCACTTATTACCAGAAGATCTTCCAATTTATTCAAGACTATGGGGATGAAAATAAAGAATAAAAAGAGATTTTTAAGGAAAATGAAAATAGGGCTTGTCCTTAGCTCAAATATCTGTTATATTACATATAACATATCAGAGAGGAGTCGCTACAATGTCACTTAAACAAATTACTACATTTTCATGGCAAATCCGCATGGTGTAGTTGTGTTTATACTATGATCAGCATAGATACAACTTCAGCGTTTTTTTGAAGCTGTATCTGTGCGGTAGCTCGACTTAATAAGAATTCCCGCATGGACCACATGAATAGTCTGTGCGGGATTTTTTTGATCCTGCAGCTTCTTGAGTTGGAGGATTTTTTTATTGTAAAGGAGTGCCTTATGAAAAAGATTACAAGTTTTGGAGTTATTTTAATTACTGCTTTAGCCGTTTTGTTCTTGGCCATGCCAACTTTAATTCAACACCGGACCGCCAGTGAAAACCAGGCAAAAACCAATGTCAGTCAAGAAGATATCAAAGACACTGACCATAAGATTCGCATCGGACTTTTACAACTAACAGAACACCCAGCCTTAGATGATATTCGTCAAGGGGTCTATGACCAACTGGCTGAGCGGGGTTATGTTAATGGTGAAAACGTTGAAATTGACTTTGCCAATGGTCAAGGTGACCAAAATAATCTGAAAATGTTATCCGATAAAATGGTTTCTGATGGTGCTGAATACTTGGTTGGTATTGCCACCCCTGCGGCCCAAGCCCTAAAAAATGTAGCCAATGACCAAGTACCTGTAGTAATGGCAGCTGTTTCTGACCCAGTTGGGGCTGGCTTAGTTAAAGATTTAGACCAACCAGGCTTCCAAGTGACTGGGGTCCGTGATGTCCCACCGGTCAAGGAACAATTTGACCTGATTAAACGTGTGATGCCAGATATTAAAACGGTGGGAATTATTTACAATTCTTCTGAAACTAATGCCCAAAATAATGTCCGCATGGCCAAAGAACATGCCAAAGAATTAGGCTTGAATGTGGTTGAAAAAACCATCACTTCGACCAACGACCTGGCCCAAGTGGCTGAACAATTGGCCCAAGAAGTGGAAGCCATCTGGGTACCTAATGACAACTCGATTGCTTCTTCAATGAACACCTTAATTTCGGTTACTGACCATTATAAAATTCCAGTCTTCCCAGTGGTTGACACCATGGTTGTTGACGGTGGGATGGCCACAGTTGGACTCAACCAATACCAATTAGGGGTTGATTCAGCCAATGTCCTTGCTGACTTGATTGAGGGTGCTGACCCAAGAAATTATTCCGTTGTTATTCCAGAGAAGAAGGCCTTAACCATTAATTCTAAGAAGGCTAATGAATTAGGCATCGAAATTCCAAGTGATGTTGTCGATGAAGCTACTGACGTGGCAAAGGAGGGTAAATAAAAATGATTGATTTAATTACTAGTGCCCTATCCGAGGGCAGTATCTGGGCTGTCATGGGACTGGGGATTTATATTTCTTTTCGGATTTTAAATGCTCCTGATATGACGACTGAAGGTTCCTTTACCCTAGGGGCGGCTTTAGGCGTCCAAGCCATTCATTTTGGTATCCATCCCCTCATCGCTATCCTGATCTCCTTTTTAGGGGGGATGGCCGGAGGTGCCATTACCGGTTTATTAACCACCAAGTTAAGCATTAACCCTTTACTCGCTGGGATTATTACCATGACCGGACTTTACTCTGTCAATCTGAAGATTATGGGATCGGCCAATATTTCTCTAACGGGTCAAAAAACCTTAAAAACCTTACTAGAACCTCTTAACCTTGGTAGAAATATCGATACCATCGTCATTGGTCTGGTGGTGTCTGCTATTGTGATTTGTTTGATGAGTCTCTTCTTTAAAACAGAAATGGGTCAAGCTCTGATTGCTACTGGGGATAATCTAGTGATGGCTAAGTCGCTAGGCATTGATACCCATGAAATGACCATGCTTGGCTACATGCTTGCTAATGGTCTAATTGCAGTGGCTGGTGTCTTAGTTGCTAACAGCAATGGTTACGCCGACATTTCCATGGGGATTGGGACCGTGGTGATTGGCTTAGCTGCAATCATTATCGGCGAAGTACTCTTCCCCAACGTCAGCCTATCCATGCGTTTAGTAACCATAGTGGTTGGTTCAATTGTTTATCGTTTACTCCTCGGTCTTGTCCTCATGCTGAATTTTGAAGCCAATGACTTTAAGCTCTTCTCAGCCATCATCGTGGGTCTTTGCTTGGCTATTCCAACGATTAGAAGCAAAATGGGAAGCGGCCGGACCAAGAATACTCGCAGTAAGGAGGCTTAATCATGAGTCAAGTATTAAAGCTTAATAACATCAATAAAACCTTTAATCCCGGAACCCTGGATGCCTTTCATGCTTTGAAAGGCATTGACCTTTCAGTGAACCAGGGAGACTTCATTACCATTGTCGGGGGGAATGGTGCGGGGAAATCCACCTTACTCAATGCCATTGCGGGAACCTTTGCCTTAGATAGTGGCGAAATCTTCTTGGAGGAGAAGGATATTACCACTAAGAGTGAAGAAGAGCGGGCAGGATCGATTTCTCGTGTCTTCCAAGATCCTAAAATGGGAACCGCTCCACGGATGACCGTCGCTGAAAACTTAGCCCTGGCTGCTAAACGAGGGCAAAAGCGGGGCTTAAGTATGGCTATTACCAATGACAAAGAGGCCTATTTCAGCCAAACTTTATCGCAAATTGGTCTGGGCCTTGAAAACCGCTTGAATGCTGAAATGGGGAAATTATCCGGTGGACAACGTCAATCCATTGCCTTATTAATGGCTACCATCGTTAAGCCCAAACTCCTCTTGTTGGATGAACACACGGCAGCTTTGGACCCTAAGACCTCACGTAGGATTTTAGAGCTCACCAACCAACAAGTGCAAGAAGAGAATCTCACCGCTCTAATGATCACCCACAACTTACAAGATGCCTTAACCTATGGCAATCGGATGATTTTACTCCATCACGGAGAAATAATCCGCGACTTCACCCAAGAAGAAAAAGAAAATCTATCCAGCCAAGAACTCTACACAATAATGGAAGACTTGGTATAAGGTAGAGTGCGACAAGCACAAAAATATCTAAAAAAAGCAGTTATGCTCACAAAACGCATAACTGCTTTTTTTAATAATTAGTCCTCTTTTTGGTGAGTTTGTTCATAGAGGTCTAAGATTTCATTGACTTTTTGGTTGACTTGACTGTTGTTTTTGATTCGGTAGGGCTCTAGGGCATGGACTTGTTCTTCTAAGCTGGCTCCAATGGCAAAGTCAAATTGAGCCTTGGGGATAGCAGCTTGATTAGGAAAGAGCCCTTCTTCACTAGCTTGACTGATTGGAATCCGGTATTGGGTATTGTAAGGTCCTGTAAAGCTACCGGGGAGTGTTCCGGTTTCTTTGACTACTTTTTGGCGGACCAGGTGTTGGGAAGGGGAGAAAGTTTCGCTGGAACCCATCATTTGTGGATCATAGTTATTCAACTGATTGAGCAGGCTCAACCAGTGTTTGGCGTGACGTTCTACCGGATTACCGAAACTGGCATTGCCGTCATCATTTAAGGTATGGCGCTGGTAAGTATTATCGTAACCAATCCATGACATGAGCGTAATCCTTGGGCTTGAGCCTCCAATCCAATGGTCATTGAAATCCTCTGAGGTCCCTGTTTTCATATAAATATCCGAAAAAGCATTCAAACCGCCACTATATGGTTGGAAAGTCCCGGTCCGATGGGTATCTTTCAAGACATCAATCATGATATCACTGCTTTCTTTATCAAAGACAGGTTCTTGGTGATTTTGATGTTGATAAATAAAGTTCCCATTACTATCAGAAATGCTTTCAATGAGGTAAGGGCTGATGCTTTGGCCGCCGTTAGCAAAAGTTGCAAAAGCCGCCGCTAATTCAACGACAGTCGGGCCTGTTTGGGTTCCTCCAATGGATAGGGCGACATTATCCTTGACTTCATTTTCCGTAACGGCTTGGTCTAGGCCTAAACGATCCACATAAGCTTGGATATCGACACCATGTTTTAAAAGGTGTTGGTAGAGATAAATGGTCGGATTATTCAAGGAATTGGCCAGGGCATGGCGGAAGGTCACCAACTGATTGGAAATATTATTTCCATAGTTGGATGGTTCATAGTAGGATCCATCGGCTTGCTGGATACGAATAGGGGTATCAGCGATTAGGGTACTTGGAAAGGCTAAGCCCTCTTGGATAGCTGGTCCATAAGTCAGCAGGGGTTTGAACATGGAACCTGGTGATCGTCGCATGTCAAAGGCATGGTCCACTTGGTTTTGGTCGAAGTCAATCCCTCCAACAAAGCCTAAAATTCGTCCGCTGGCATTTTCGATAAGGACGTTGCCCGTCTGGACAGGGAGGGGGATGGCTTCGCTTTCACCGGCTTCTGGATTATTTTGATAGGCCATATAAGTTTGTCCCAGGGAACCGGCTTGGTTGGCGACCGTTTGGTTAAGAAGCTGATAGATATTAGGATCAACTGTGGTCTTAACGGTTAGTCCACCATTACGGTAATAAGAATCGGCCCGTTGTTGGTATTCGCTACGGAGGTTGTCATCGGCTTGAATATCTTCTTCACTGACTCCATCCATAGCCATAAAACGCTGCATGAGGAGCTTAAGGCTTTGCTTTTCCACTTGTTGGTAGAGATAAGTATTCTTCTGACTAGTGCTGGAATCTAGCTCATCAACTTGGCTGTCGGCCTGGATAAAGTCACTTTTTATATCGTAGTTTTTAGCTTTTTCGTAGTCTTCCTGACTAATATAATTTTCTAAGCGCATCCGGTCTAGAACTTCCTGCATCCGTTCCACACCGTAATTAAGGCCTTCTGGGGATTTTAATTGACCCTCGCTATCATAAGGAGTATAAGTATAAGGGTTTTGGGGCATCCCCACTAAAAAGGCGGCCTGGGGTAAATTGACTTGGTCGGCGCTTTTACCAAAAATACCTTCAGCAGCTGCCTCAATGCCAGCAATATTTTCACCTTTATTGTTACGACCAAAAGGAGAGGTATTAAGATAGGATTCCAGGATTTGTTCCTTAGAAAAATAATTTTCTAAACGGTTGGCTAAGAGCATTTCTTTAGCCTTACGTTCAAAGGAAACTTCATTAGATAAGAAGCGTTGCTTGACCAATTGCTGGGTAATGGTTGAGCCCCCCGAGGAGGAACCGCCTAGAACTTGGGAGACGATTGCACGCAGGATAGCACTGGGGACTACACCATGGTGTTTAAAAAAGTGTTCATCTTCAGTAGCCACCAGGCCGTGAACGATCTGTGGTGAAATCTCTTCTAATTGGACATTCTTTCTCACCAGGTCACTGCGGACTTCATCGATCAGGGAATCGTCATTGTAGGTGAGGATCGAGACTTCTTCCAAGTTTTGAATTTGGCTAGCCATCTCCTCAGGGGAGGGGTTGGGAAGATCTTCGGTTAATCCTAAGAAAAATCCGCTAGCTACCCCCATAGCTAAGGCTAAACTAAGTAGGCCCAGAACCAGGACATAGCCTAGTAGGCGTTTGATCACTGAAAAGAAAACATTGCTGGAAAAGAAAAATTTATCTTTCCACGCAGGTTTTTCCTCTTGATTATTATTATTGTTATCGTGGATAGGTGAATGTTGATTAATAATAATCCCTCCTTATGAACTCCTAATTATTATAGCAAAAGTCTGGATGACTGACTATGTGGATGACTGGACCAGTCCGTAAGAGCGGAAGCTTGAACTTGCGCCATTTAGCTGTTTTTGGTAGAATTAAGAATTGTAGATTATAGACTAAAAACGAAAGAAGGTATGTTTCGTGTCGGGACATAATAAGTGGAGCAAAATTAAAAATACTAAGGGCGCTGAAGACGCAAAACGCGCTAAGATCTTCCAAAAATTATCGCGTGAAATTTATATGGCGGTAAAACAAGGTGGACCAGATGCGGATGCTAACCCATCACTTCGTATGGTTATGGACAAAGCTAAAGCAGCAAACATGCCTAAGACCAACATTGAACGGGCCATTGATAAAGGGAGCAATACCGCTGGTGGCGAAGACTACGATGAAGTCACCTATGAAGGCTACGGCCCTAATGGGATTGCTGTTTTTGTGGAAACCTTAACCGACAATACCAACCGTACCTTAACCAACGTGCGGACCATCTTTAACCGTAACGGGGGTAGCCTAGGTGAAAGTGGCTCAGTGGCTTATATGTTTGACCGCAAAGGCTATCTCGCTATTGAACGTGAAGACTTAGACGTTGATGAAGAAACCATGTTCATGGATGCTATTGACGCAGGTGCCGAAGACTTACAAACTTCCGACGAGGTCTTTGAAATTTATACCGAAGCCAATGACTTTGGGGCAGTCCGTGATGCCCTAGAAGAAAAAGGCTATAAACTAGCAACATCTGAATTAACCATGGTGCCAAAAACCATGATCGACCTACCAGATGACAAGAAAGCAACTTTTGAAACTCTCATTGAAAAATTAGAAGACGACGATGACGTTCAAAACGTCTATTACAACACCGAACTAGATGCCTAGTCGTAGGGTGTGACGAGAACACTTTTTGAATAGGCAGTTTCTATTTAGATAAAGGGCTGGGACTTTTGTCACAGCCTCTTTATTTTATAAGGCTATTTATCCCAAAAAAGGGACTAAGCAGAAACAGTAAATTATGTTATAGTGTAGGGGTAAATTTTTCAATCTAACTGATATAGAAAGAAGCGATGATTGCATGATTAATCAAGAATTAATTCAACAATTCCATGAAAAATATCATTCTGACCCAAAAAATGCTGCCAGCGAGCATGCCATTCGTGAAGTCGGTATTAACAAGGCCAGCGTCAATTATCAAGTTCGCCAAGAACATGACTTTAAATTTTCCGAAGAAACCAAACGTGGTAAGATCACTAACCAAAAACAAAGTGGTCGCTGCTGGATGTTCGCAGCCCTAAATACTGCCCGGGTTTCCACCATGGAAAAATTAAACCTAGAAACTTTTGAATTCTCCCAATCTTATACCTTATTCTGGGATAAGTTAGAGAAGGCTAATTTCTTCTTAACCAGTATTATTGATACCGTTGATGAAGCTCAAGACTCTCGTTTAGTTTGGCATTTACTCCAAACGCCATGTGAAGATGGGGGCCAATGGGAGATGTTCGCGGATATCTTGAAGAAATATGGTTCTGTGCCAAAAGAAGTTATGCCTGAAACCTTCCATTCCTCTAACACCCATCTCTTGGATGAAGTCTTAGAAACCAAGCTACGTGAATTTGCGGCCCGTTTACGTCAAATGCACCAAGCTGGCAAATCAAAGGCAGATTTAGAAGCAAAACGTGATGAACAACTTTACTTTATTTATAATGTTTTAGTAAAGGCCTTAGGAGAAGTGCCAAGTCAATTTACCTACCAATACCGTGACAAGGATGACCAATTCCACCGGATTGAAGACATTACTCCACAAGAATTCTTCCAAAAATATACTAATCTCGAAGTGAACGACATGGTTAGTCTCTTAAATGCACCAACTGCTGATAAACCATATCATAAGACATACACAGTGGATTATTTAGGATCAATCGTTGAGGGTGAACCTATTAAGTATCTCAACGTCCCAATTGAAGCCCTTAAAGATGCAGCTATCAAAGCCATTAAAGACGGCTATCCAGTTTGGTTTGGTTCAGATGTGGGTAAGATGAGTGAACGTGAACTTGGGTTAATGGATACCAAGATGTACCGCTACCAAGATACCTTGGGTGAAAACTATACCTTAAACAAGGCAGAACGCCTTGATTATAGTGTTAGTCTCCTAACCCATGCCATGGTTTTAGTAGGGGTTAACTTGGACAAAGAAGGCAAGCCTACCCATTGGAAAGTTGAAAATTCCTGGGGTAAAAAGGTTGGAGATGAAGGAATCTTCTCCATGTCTGATGAATGGTTCGATGAATACACCTTCCAAATCACCCTACCTAGCCGCTATGTTGATGAAAAATTATTAGAAGAATATCAACAAGAACCTGTTCACCTAAAACCTTGGGATCCAATGGGCTCTTTAGCTAAAGTTTATTAATGTTAAAACCGTAAATAAAAACTTCATATAATAACTAACAACCGCATGCGGTATTACTGCTTATGCTGGGAACAACTTCCAGCCCTAGAAGCAGTCTCAGCCCAGGGCGGTTGTTTTTTATTGGATAGAGAATAAAGTGAATTTTGATTCTTTAAATAGTCATTTTTAGCTTTTATAAAAAATAAAGTGAACGTAGTTCATTTTGCTTGCTCTTGAAAAATGAGGGGCGTATAATCGTCCCTGTTCAATGAAGGAGGAAGAAAAAATGTTTTTAGCTTATAAAGAAATTATGCATAGCAAGGCCCGTTACCTATTAATTACGGGACTCCTGTTTTTGCTTGCTTACTTGGTTTTCTTTTTAACCGGTTTGTCATATGGGCTGGCCCAAGACAACCGTCTAGCTGTGGATGCTTGGTCAGCTGATCAAATTATATTGGCCAGTGACAGTAACCACGTCTTGGGAAAATCGAATTTTGAAGCTGATTTAGTCAATGAAATTACCGCCGATCAAAAGGCACTCTTTTCGGAAATGCCGGGAGTAGTCAAATTGGATGAGGAGGGTGAGAAGATCAATGTTGCCTTCTTTGGGATCCAAGGGGATGAATTCCTCAAACCGGACCTTGTTGCTGGAAAGATGTTTGATGCCCCGGGACAAGGGGTAGTTGATCTTACTATGAAGGACCAATATGGTTTGGAAATTGGCGATAGTCTGCAAGTGGCTAATATTGACCACCCCATTAAAGTGGTCGGCTTTACTAAAAGCCAACGCTTTTCCGTAGCTCCAGTTGTCTTTACCAGCTTGGAAGACCTTAAAGAAATTCGCTACAGTGATCTAGGACAACTACCGGAGAAAGATTTTATTAATGCTGTCGTGATCCGTGGCCAAACCAACCATGTTCCTGAGGACTTGGAGGCCATAAGTATTGAAGACTTTATTCAAGATATTCCCGGTTACCGGGCTCAGGTAGTGACCTTTAACTTTATGATTGGTTTTCTGATTGTGATTGCAGCTGTGGTGGTTGGCATATTTATCTATGTCCTAACCATGCAAAAGGCGCCGATCTTTGGTGTTATGAAGGCTCAAGGCATTGCCACCAGCTATATTGCTAAGTCGGTTCTTGGCCAAAGTTTCCTCTTAGCCAGTCTTGGGGTGGCTTTCGCCTTGTTGGCAACTTTGGCTTCTGCTTATTTACTGCCAGCAGCGGTGCCCTTTGCTTTAACTTGGGAGTATTTCCTCCTAGTGGGCATTTTAATCATCATTGCAGCGGTTATGGCGGCTTTATTCTCGGTCAGAGCCATTGCCAAGGTTGATCCCCTCGAAGCCATGGCCTAAAAGAGAAATTGAATAAAGGAGTGTTCATATGAAAGCAATCGAATTAATAAATGTCTCTAAATCCTTTCAAGACGGCGATCAAATGATAGTGGCCTTAAAGCCGACTAATTTTTCCGTGAGTGACGGAGAATTTGTCGCCATTGTTGGTCCCTCAGGTTCAGGGAAGTCGACCTTCTTAACCCTGAGTGGCGGTTTACAAAGTCCAAGTCAGGGTGAGATTAGGGTCAAGGGCCAAGCCTTTTCCAGTTTAAAGGAAAAAGACAGAGCGAAGCGCCGTTTCCAAGAAATTGGCTTTATCTTACAAGCTTCTAACTTAATTCCCTATTTAACGGTTAAAGATCAATTACGCTTAGTCGATAAAATCCAAGGCCACAGTCAAGCAGCCTATGCCCAAGATCTATTCCAGGAATTGGAAGTGGACCAATTATTAAATAAATATCCAGCCGATTTGTCAGGTGGGGAACGGCAAAGGGTAGCCATCGCTCGGGCTCTATATCCTGATCCTACTATCATCCTGGCTGATGAGCCGACTGCTTCCTTAGATAGTCAAAGAGCTTATGAAGTGGTCAATATATTAGCTCGGGAAAGTAAGGAGAAGAATAAGGCCATCATTATGGTTACCCACGACACTCGTTTAATTAAGCATTGTGACCGAGTCTTTGAAATGCGGGATGGTGTCCTAGAGGAAAGTCATTAATAAAAATAGAATGTGACAAAAGTCAAAAGAGCCCTGAACCGCTTCGCATACTATATCTGTAACTCGCTCTTCGCTTCGAACAGCTATAGCAACTGGAGCGAACTATGGTAGATAGTTGCAAAACTATCGCACATAGTTCGTAGTTGGGTTCGACTTGGCAGACTTGGACTGATTTCACAAGTCAGAAACAAGCGAATGTTTCGCTTTTATTCTGACTTGCTCCAATCATCCAAGTCTAGTTGCCAAGTCTCACACCCTGTGTGAAGTGGACGTCAGGGCTGACTTTTGGAACACGTTTTGATTAGATAGTTCGTATTTTGAAAAGAGTCTGAGACTTTTGTCCCAGACTCTTTTTCCTTGTTGCTTTCTTTTTAGTTTTTAGATTGATCTAAATCAACCTTTCCGTGGAGAATATCGTCCCGGTGACGAATGAACTGAACTAGGAGGAGCAAGAAAACGAAGACACCCAAATAACCAATAAAAGGATAAACATAGGAGACTAAGCGGGTAAATCCGAAAGCAGAAAGCCCTAGTCCCACTAGAACCATCGGAATCATTAGCTTGGGGACCCGCTGAGGTTGGTTATAGGAGAAACGTTTGGCTAAAGGATAAAACATGCCAATAGCGGTGTTGAAGATCATCCCAAAGACCACCACACCCATAACAGCGCCCAGCAGGGGATGGATATCATCCAGGACCATTAGCATAGGCATTTCATTAGTATCCAGGCGTTGAATATTACCCACAATAGTAATATAAGCGGCTGCCTGTAAGACTGTCGTTACGAGTCCGCCGAGTATGCCACCAAGTCCCGCTTCAAAGGAAGATTCTTGGTTCCCCCCAATCACAATGGCCATGGAAACACAGGTCATGATTCCTAGGGAAGTATAATTAATGGCAGATACCCACCAATTGGGAAGAGAGGTTTCTGCTTTTTGGGCCAGGTCCAAGGCTTCAGAGAAGGGGATAGGGGAGGCCATCAGGGTATAGATTGAGGCCCCTATAATTAAGATTAAAACAAAGGGCGTAATGGCACCAATTAATTGGGTGACCTTGGTGGTATCTAAAAAGGCGGTTAGAATCAGTAATACCGTCAATAAGATACTACCTACCCAGGTGGGCAAGGAGAAAATCAGCTTTAAGTTAGTCCCCGCTCCAGCAATCATCACAAAACCAATTAAAAATAAGGATAAATTGATAGCAAGGTCAATCAATTTAGCGATGATAGGACTAGAAATTTTGTCAAAAACAATGCGGTGGTCCTCAGCGGAATAACGAAAACCATAGACTAAAAGTAAATAGCCACCCATAGCAAAGAAAAAGCAGGATAAGATTAAAGCAAAAATACCTTCACGACCAAAGGCGACATAATATTGAAAAGCCTCTTGACCACTAGCAAATCCGGCTCCGACAATCACCCCGACATATGCCAAGGCAATGGTAATTAAACGCATGAAACGTCCTGACTTCATATAAAATCCTCCTTACAAATAAATTAGTATCCTATGGCCAGTATAGCAGAGTAGTTTTTATTATAAAATAAAGCGCTTTCATTAATTAAAAATAAATTTTCCTTACCTATATTCTTTACTTCTTTGTAAATTATCATCAGAAAGAGGTAAAGTTTAAGCTTAAGTTAAATATTTCACTAGAAACCTTAATACATTTTTGTTTTTTGCTTGGATTAAAGTAGAAAGTGAAAAGTCCCTTGACAGAAAAATGATAATTATTTATGCTTAGACCAAGGAAATGAATGTCTTCCCAGGATTTACTCCTAAACCGCGTATAAGAATGCTTATGAGCTGATGACTTCTGCAAATAAAAGCAGAAGAGCATCAGCTTTTTTGCTTGAAAAGAAAAGGAGTAGAAAGATGTTATTGTTAAGTTTTGCCTATATTTTTATTTTAGGTTTGTTAGTCGAACGACTGTGTCAGTCTTTACGTATTCCTAGCCTAGTGGGTTATCTCTTTTTAGGGATTTTACTAGGGCCCTATGCCTTAAATTTATTGGATCCCACTATCTTAGACTTATCTGCGGATTTAAGACAAGTGGCTTTGATTATTATCCTGACTCGGGCAGGCTTGTCCTTAGATATCCGTGGCCTGATTAAGGTGGGCAGGCCAGCACTCTTGATGTGTTTTTTACCGGCAACTTTTGAAATGATTGCTACCAGTCTCTTGGCACCTAGCATTTTAGGGATCAGCCAGGCTGACGCCCTGGTTCTAGGGGCGGTACTCGGTGCGGTTTCCCCGGCGGTTGTGGTTCCCAAAATGTTAAAACTGATTGATGAAGGCTATGGGACCAAAAAGCAAATCCCACAACTTATCCTAGCCGGGTCGTCTGCTGATGATATTTATGTCTTGGTTCTTTTTTCTTCCTTCCTAGCTGTTGCTCAAGGAGGAAGTTTCCAAGTTACCCAACTCCTGACTATCCCGATTTCCATTGCTCTAGGGCTCTTAGTCGGTGGCCTCTTGGGTGCTGGCTTAAATAGCCTCTTTGATCGTTTTGACTTTAGCACTGCCAAGCAGTTGATTTTACTCTTATCCCTATCCTTTGTCTTGGTATCGGTGGAGAAAATATTGCCAGCACTCCCATTCTCGGGAATATTAGCAGTGATGGCTATGGGGCTTGTGATCAATCGCCTGGACTCAGAAAAGGCGGTCAATCTTGGTCAATACTATAATAAATTATGGATCCCTGGTGAAATTCTGCTCTTTGTCTTAGTGGGCGCCTCTGTCAATATTACCTATGCCTTTCAAGCAGGCTGGCAACCGGTTCTTTTAATTGGTATGGTATTAATATTCCGGTCATTGGGTGTCTTACTATCCCTAGCCAAGACCCACCTAAGCCTTAAAGAACGCTTATTTTCAGTGATCGCCTACCTGCCTAAAGCAACCGTTCAGGCAGCCATTGGAGGTGTCCCCTTGGCAATGGGACTAGGATCCGGTGAAATTATTTTAACGGTTTCGGTACTGGCTATCCTAATTACTGCACCCTTAGGGGCCTTTGGAATTGACCTCACTTACCAAAAAAATTTGCAAAAAGAAGTTAAATAAGTAAAAATAAGGTTCAACCCTATTATAGCCTGAACCTTGGTTTTTAAAATTGTAAAGAAAGGGCTTTACTTTCAAGTGAAGAAGTCTATAATATTCACTGAGAGTAGGATTAATGCGTTAAGTGTCAGTGGACGGAATGTTGCTGCTGGACGAAGAGATTACTCGCGATGTTAATCCGCATTCGCTCAAATGCCATCGAGTGTAATGTCCCTTTTTGGGCCTCTCCAATGTATATTAGGAGGGTTTTTTATTATGTTTAGAAAATGGTTACCTTTAGATGTCGCCTCATCACGGGTGATTACGGGTATGGGTTTATTGATGGCTTTAAACCTCTTACTCAACCAATTCCGTTTAGTTCTAGGACCAACCCTAGAAATCAGTTTTGCCTTTATACCATTAGCTATTATGGGTGCTTTTTACGGACCTATCTATGCAGGAATTGGCGCTGGTTTATGTGATGTGATTGGTTTTGTTCTGAGTCCAAGTGGCTTTTTCTTTCCTGGCTTTACCTTCAATGCGGTCTTAGCCGGTGTGATTTATGGCTTTGTCCTATTCCGTCAAGGCTATAACTTGAAACGAATTCTCATCGCTAAAGTATTAACTACGGTGTTGATTTCATTATTCTTAACGCCTTTATGGCTCAATATGATGTACCAGTCCGGTTTATTTGCCTGGGCTAGAATCATTCGTACAGCGGTACTATTTCCAGTAGATTTATTTCTTCTGATTATTATTTTCAAGATGATCGAAAGAAGTCGGGCCGTCAAGAACATGCGCAGCCAAAGTGCTCATTAATAATTAAATTTGAAAAACTTTTAATAGTTAAAGGCGGGTCATTGAACCCGCCTTTTTATTAGGTATTTTGATATATTATTGCTGGATAGTCTGTATAATATAAATGAATAAGTTAAAGTTACAAGAGAGTAGGCGATTAATATGGCAACCATGAATGATGTAGCCAAGTTAGCAGGAGTTTCAAGAGGAACCGTTTCAAATTATATAAATGGTGTCAAGGTGAAAGAAGCTTCTCAAATAAAAATACAAGAAGCAATTGATCAATTAAATTATGTTCCTAATAACAATGCTCGAGCACTCAAGTTAAATCGGACAAATATGATAGCCTTCATCCTTCCAAATACCTTATCACCATTTTTTTCAGAATTAACTTACTATATTCAACAAGAAATTGAGTCTCATGGCTTTAAAATGCTTTTATGTAATTCAAACAATGAAATTGCTAAAGAGATTGACTATATAAAAATGGTCAAAGAACAAAAAGCAGCTGGAATTATCACCATTTCTTACAGTAAACTTCCTTTAGCACTTATTGAACATATTCCTATGGTATCGATAGAAAAACAAATTAGTCCAGAAGTTCCTTGTGTCACATCGGATAATTATCAGGGTGGCTACCTAGCTGTTGAAGAACTTGCAAAGCGGGGTGTACAATCTCTACTGATTGTTACTCGAACTACTGAAAATTCGCGTATTAACTATGGACAAAGAGCTAATGGAGCTGCTCATGCATGTCTTGATAAAGGAATTGATTATGAGATTTTTAGCTCAAACAAACATGAAAAAGAATTCCTTAAAGAGTTACTCATCTATACTAAGAAAACTTTCGGAAAAGATTATAAGTATGATGGTGTTTTTACAGTGTCTGATAATTATGCTGATTATATGAATAATCTTTTTCAAGAATTATCGATTAATGTACCTAGTGATATTCAAATTGTTGGATTTGATGGGTCAAAAATGTATCAAAATCAGACAAGAGTAATATCTTCAATTAGACAGCCAGTGGTTGATATTGCTAAAGAGTCGGTAGATATTATGATGGATGTAGTTAAAAATTCCCAATACGATAATAGACCTACAAACTTAGTAACTCTTCCAGTAAAATTTGTAGAAGGAAAAACTACACAAAATCTTGACAAGTGAAATATAAAGCGCTATCATTTGTTAATGAAATGGAACGTTCCAAATATTATTATAATTATTATTATTAATTTTGGGAACGTTCTTAATATTAATTTAAAATTGGAACGTTCCAAAAAGGAGGAGTATATATGAGAAAGATAGTCATAGCATCGCACGGAAAATTAGCTGCTGGGATGAAGAGTACTTTAGATTTATTTATTCCTAAGGAGACTAATATTACCTATATGTCAGCTTATGTTGATGATATTCCTTCGATAGAAGACCAGATCGAAGGCTTTATAGAAAATATTCAAAAGAATGATGAAATTATTGTCTTTACTGATTTGTATGGTGGTAGTGTTAATCAAAAATTTTTAGAAATATCTCAGGATTTTGAAAATTTTTATATTGTAGCAGGCTTTAATGTGCCAGTAATTATTGAACTCATTTATTCGACTGAAAAGATGACTTTTCAAACTATCAATAAGATCATTGAGAAGTCACGTTCTGCAATGTGTTTAGCTAATGCGAATGATTTTTCAGACAATAGTCTTGTGGAGTCAACTGAAGTTAATAGACAAGGTGAACAGTCGATAGAAAAAGATAATTTCTCGAATAAATCCATTGTATTAAGAGTTGATGAACGATTGATTCATGGTCAAATTGCCATGGTTTGGTCTCGCGAATTATCTCTCCATGGAATTATTGTTGCTAATGATGAAGCAGCTACAAACGAAACCCAACAAATGGCGCTGAAAATGGCAGTTCCAGATGGCATTAGAGTTCTCATTCGATCCGTTGAAGGTGTGGTAAAGGTTTTAAAAGATAAACGTGCTAATACTAAAAATTTATTAGTGATTGTACGAACAGTTCAAGATGCCTTAAGACTCGTGCAAAGTGTTGATAATATCGACTACGTCAATATAGGTAATGTTGGTAAGTCTGTAGAAGGAAAAAAGACAACTCTGACTCAATTCGTCATGCTAACTGATCCAGAGATGGTAGCTTTGAGTACTTTAGTTAAGGTTCATCCAAATACTTGTCTACAAAACCTGCCTTCTGATGAAAAGATTAAAGCTGAAAAATATTTGAAATAGAGGAGTGAAAACATGTTACTACAAGCTTTTATTGTTGCTTTTGTGGTGTTTATAACCGTTGGTGGACAAGAATTACTCGGCTTCACTATGCTCGGGCGACCAATTGTCATCGGACCATTACTAGGTCTTTTATTAGGTGACTTGCAAACTGGGCTATTAATTGGAGCGTCTCTAGAAACAATTTTTATGGGAGTTGTTAATATTGGTGGAGCTAGCTCTGCTGAACCGGGGCTTGCAACAGCTCTAGCCACCGCTTTTGCTATTAATATGGGAGCTGGTGTTGATATTGTTTTACCAATAGCTATTCCCTTAGGAATTATTGGATTACAAATAAAAACTTTAATTTACGTGGGTATTGTGGGACCATTTGCAACAAAATTTGATCAATTAGCTGAACAAGGAAATGCTAAAAAAATAGCCGTACTTCATTATGGCCTTTGGTTTCTACAATGGTTTATATATGCATTAATTCCTTTCTTTGCAATTCTTTACGGTGCTGAGCTTACTCAACATGCACTAGAACAAATTCCAGATGTAATCGTTCATGGCTTAAGCATTGCAGGAAACCTCCTTCCTGCTGTTGGTATGGCAATGCTATTAAAGATTTTATGGGATAAACATCTGTTTATTTATTTTTTATTGGGATTTGTATTGATTTCATATTTCAAGATTCCTTTAATCACTGTGGCGGTTATTGCAGCAATCATCGCTGTTATCGTTTCGTATAATGATATGAAACTTAAACGGATGAATGATAAAAATCAAGCAACATCTCCAGTAAATGTGAACACAACAGATAAAGAACTTGACCAATTCTTTAATTAGTTAGGAGGAATAAAAATGGAAAACACAAAACAAATAGCTTCATTAGATAATAAATTATTAAGGCAATTGTATTGGCGGTCATTCTCATTATATGCGGCTGTCACTCCTGCTAAACAAGGGGCTTCAGGTTTCTCTTATGCTATGCAACCTTTCTTAGACACTTTTTACAAAGATGATGAGGAAAGAAAAAAGCAATGGTTCGTCATATGGCTTACTTCAATACTAACTTGGCTATGTATCCTTTTATTTTAGGGGTTACGGCTTCAATGGAAAGAGAAAATGCAGAAAAAGATGATTTTAATGAAGATTCTATAAATGCCATTAAAACTAGCTTGATGGGCCCTTTAGCTGGAATTGGAGATTCCTTATTTTGGGGTGTATTAAGAACTATTGCAGCAGGTATTGCTGTTAGTTTAGCTCTGGCTGGAAATATATTTGCTCCAATTGTATTCTTGTTAATTTTTAATGTTCCAGTACAATTGGTGAGATGGTATGGCGGAAAATATGGTTACACCCTAGGTTCATCACTTATTTCTAAACTCTATGAAAATGGTTTGATCAGTATTCTCACCAAAGCGGCTACAACTATGGGATTAATGATGGTTGGGGCAATGACAAGTCAAATGGTTAAATTAGAAATTACCTGGGACATGACTATGAATGGAGAAACCATTCTAAAAACACAGGAAATGTTAGATCAAATCTTTGTTGGCATATTACCCTTATCAATTACCTTAATTTGCTTTTATTTGTTGAAAGTTAAAAATAAATCAGTTAACTTAATTATTTTTGGAATTATCCTGCTAGGTATATTGTTGTCAGTTTTAGGCATTGCCTAAGAAGGGGAGGTAAAGAATTGACTAATAAAAATTACGAATGGTGGAAAAATGCGGTCATTTATGAAATTTACCCTAAGAGTTTTAATGATAGCAATAATGATGGGATAGGTGATCTAAAAGGGATTAAAGAAAAATTGCCTTACCTGGCTGATTTAGGGGTTGATGCCATCTGGTTAGGTCCGGTCTATTTATCTCCACATGTTGACAATGGTTATGATGTAAGCGATTATTACCAAATTGATCCCAAATACGGTTCAAATGAGGATATGTATGACTTGATTGATTCCGCCCATCAATTTGACATTAAAATTATAATGGACTTTGTTGCCAATCACACGTCAGACCAGGCCTATTGGTTTAAAGAAAGCTGTAAATCTCGCAATAATAAGTACAGTGACTTTTATATATGGCAGGACGGAGGCGCTAACCAAAGTTTGCCTAATAATTGGGGCTCAAATTTTGGCGGGTCTGCTTGGACTTGGAATGAGAACAGGCAACAGTATTACTTGCACTACTATGCTAAGGAGATGCCTGATTTAAACTGGGAAAACAATGAAGTTAGACAGGCTGTATACAAAGCTATGCAATTTTGGATTGATAGAGGAGTTGATGGTTGGCGTTTAGATGTAATTACATCAATATCTAAAGATTGGTCATTTCCTAATAATCCAGTTGATTATTCAACTTCAAATCAACAAAATGGGCCACGTATGCATGAATTTCTGCATGAGTTGAATCGAAAAGTTTTAGCACCTAACAAAATGGTGAGTGTGGGAGAGGCCCCCGCGGCAAAGGCCAGTGATGCTGCACAATTAGTAGATCCTAAACGTCAAGAATTAGATATGGTATTCACCTTCCAACATATGCATATTGATCGTTTAAAAGGAAATATTAATGGCCGGTGGGCTCTCAAAGAACCTGATTATATTGAATTTAAAAAATTATTTGTAATTGGCAGGACGCTCTGAGAGGTCGAGGCTGGAATGCTTTATACTTTAATAATCATGATCGGGCTAGGATAGTTTCTCGATGGGGAAATGATGACAAGTACCGCTATGAATCGGCAACTGCCTTTGCTACCATTTTACATGGATTACAAGGAACTCCCTTTGTATATCAAGGTGAAGAGATAGGCATGACTAATGCAGATTTTAGTCTAGAGGATTTTGTGGATATAGAACTCAAAGGAAATTATGACTATTTTGTCAAAGAGCTTAAGAGTATCTCTGAAGCAGATTTCTTAAAAGCTGCTCGTAAAGTAAGTCGTGATCATGCTAGAACACCTATGCAATGGAATGATAAAAAAATGCTGGTTTTTCAGAAGCTGACCCATGGATTAAGGTGAATCCTGATTATAAGCAAATTAATGTAGAGATTGATCAAAATTCAAAAAAATCAGTATTCGAATACTATAAGAAATTAATTACTTTAAGGCATGAAGAAGCAATATTACGTGATGGTGAATTTAATATGGCTATGATGGAAGATCCTTACATAATAATTTATGAAAGAAAATTAGGCGATCAACGTTGGATAGTGGCCGCCAATTTATCCGAAGAAAAAAGAGCAATCGATAGCCATTTATTTAATTCTGATTCATTTGATTATGTTATCCATAACTATGACCATCATTCTCTAGGTTATGAGTTGCAACCTTATGAAAGTTTTATCATTTCTGAATATATAGATATGGATTAATATGAATATTTTTAATGCTTAATTTCAAAGCAAATAAAATTCTCATCTATATTATCTATTAATAAATCCCTTTAAAAGGCGAGTTAATAAGACTCGCTTTTTGTTTAGACAAAAATTTGCCCAGCTTCTTGCATTGGAGTACCATAGTGAGAAGAAAAAGAAATAGGAGTCTATTTATGCGAGTTAAAGATGTGATATTAGAAAATAAGGGAAAAGAGATATTAGCTTTTTCAGCCAAGCTGATTGAAGCGGTTCTGGAGTTAATGGTTCCCTATGTTATGGCTGATTTGATTAATAAGGGGATTAATCCAGGAAATACGACCTATATTTGGCAGCGAGGCTTGCTTTTAGTGCTTTTGCCATTCTTAGGTTATTGTTTTGCCTTAGTTTGTCAGTGGTACGCCTCAGTGACTATGCAGACGGTGGGAACCCGGTTAAGGTCAGCACTTTTTAGTCAGGTCAACCGTTTGACCCTTAGCCAACTCAATCAGGTGGGGGCGGACTCCCTTGTTACCCGGGTAACTAACGATACCAATAATATTCAAGAAGCAGTGGCCAGGGCCCTACGCCTAGCCTCGCGTTCACCAGTGATTGTCATCGGTTCCATAATTATGGCTTATCTGATTAGCCCCCAACTGTCTCCTATTTTTATTATTGCTGGCCTTATTTTGGGCCTAGCTTTTACAGGAATTACTCTCAATTCAAACCGTCGCTATCAAGGCATCCAGCATGGTTTAGACCGTTTGAGCCAAGTGGTTCGTGAAAACCTCAATGGGATCCGGGTCATCCGGGCCTTCGTGAATCAAAAAAAGGAGATTCAACGTTTCCAAGCAGAAAATGACCACTTAGTTGACCAACAAATTCGGGTCGGACAAGTTCAAGCCCTGGCAACACCGATTTCCTTATCAGTGGTTAACATTGCTATTGGCTTGATCCTTTATTTTGGGGGTCGCTTAGTGAACAATGCCTACCTAATGCAAGGTGAGATTATCGCTTTAACTTCCTATATGACCAGTATCTTCTTAGCCTTGAGTGTTTTAGTGCGCCTATTAGTGGTCTTAAGTCGGGGCTTTGCCTCAGCCCGCCGGATTGATGACTTTTTAGCCTTGCCGGTAGCAGGCGAAGAGCAGTCTGCCTTGGAGAAAAACAGACAAAACGACCTGACACAATCCACAGGGTCTTTAGAAATCACTTTTGACCAGGTGAATTTTTCTTACAGTGACCGGCCCCTCTTAAGCGACCTCAGCTTTCAAATTCATGCAGGCGAATTTATCGGTATTATCGGAGGTACTGCAGCGGGCAAAACTAGCTTGGTTAATTTGATCTTAGCCTTCAACCAAAAACAAAGCGGAGATATCCTTATTAATGGTCAAGCCATTGAAAGTCTCTCCCTAAAAGGCTTACGCCAAGCCATTGCCCTAGTTCCTCAAAAGGCAGTCCTCTTCAAGGGGAGCTTGCGAGATAACTTGAAGATGGACCAATCAGCTATTTCTGATGCTGATTTGTGGCAGGCTTTGCAAGATGCCCAAGCGGCTGACTTTATCAAGCAGGCCCAGGGGCTAGGTACCCCGGTTGACCAAGGCGGAATGAATTTTTCCGGAGGTCAACGGCAAAGGTTAACTATTGCCCGGGCTCTGGCCCAACCCAGCCGGGCGATTATTTTAGATGATGCGGTGTCGGCCTTAGACTTTGCGACTGAAGGGCGCTTGCGGCAAGTGCTTTTGGAAAAAGAACAGACCCTCATCATGGTTTCCCAACGGATTTCGTCGATTCTACATGCCGATAAAATATTAGTCTTAGACCATGGAAAATTAGTCGGCTTTGCTAGCCATGAAGAACTCTTAGCGACTTGCCCAACTTACCAAAAAATATACGCTAGCCAATACCCAGATAGCCAAGAAAAGGGGGAAGCCTAGATGCCAGTTGAAACCAGTAAACGCTTAATCCAATATATTAAAGCCTTCCCTGGCTATTTTGTGGGTATCCTAGTGGCTTCGACCCTGGCCGTGCTTTTCCAAATTCTGATACCAATCCAAATTGGCCGGGCGGTGAATTTATTAGTTGCGGCCGGGGCGGTTGATTTTTCTGCTTTAGGGTGGGCGATTGCAGTCTTAATTGTCTTGGCTCTCTTAGCAGCCTTGGCTAGCTACTTACAGAATGATTTAGCCAGCCGCTTATCCTATCGAATCTCTCACCAATTAAGACAAGAAGTCTTCCTAAAAATTCAAAGCCTGCCCTTGGCCTATCTAGACCAGCATGCTTACGGGGATATTGTCAGTCGGGCCATTAACGATGTCGACTACCTTAGCAATGGACTCTTACAAAGCTTCACCTCCTTATTTTCTGGGCTAGCAACCATCCTTGGAATTGTTATCATGATGTTGTCTCTCAATGCAAAAATCGGCCTGATCGTGATTATTTTAACCCCGATCTCGGTTATTGTGTCTTCCTTGATTGCTAACCGTACCTACCGTTATTTCCAAGAGCAAGTCGCCTTGCGTGGAGAATTGGGCGCCTATATGGATGAAATGGCTAATAACCAGTACTTGGTTAAGAGCTTCACCTATGAAGAGCGGAGTCAGGAACGCTTTGATGCTATTAACCAACGCTTGCATGAGAGTGGGGTAATTTCTCAATTTTACGGGGCCTTGATTAATCCTACTGCCCGGCTGTTAAATGCCATGGTTTATGCAGCAGTGGGTCTTTACGGGGCCTTTGCGGTGGTCAATGGTCAGCTAAGTGTGGGGCTTTATTCCTCATTCCTTACCTATGCCAACCAATATACCCAACCCTTTAATGAAATTTCAGCGGTCATTAACGAAATGCAAACGGCTCTGGCGGCGGCACAACGAATTTTTGATTTCCTAAACCAAGCTGATGCTGAGTCTGAAGGAGATCAAGTGGTTCTCGACCACTGCCAGGGTCAAGTGACCATTCAAGACCTTTATTTTTCTTACGACCCTAAGCGACCTTTGATTGAAGACTTTACTTGTCATGTCAAAGCGGGGGATACTGTGGCCATTGTGGGACCAACTGGAGCCGGCAAAACCACCTTAATCAACTTGTTGATGCGCTTCTATGAACCCGATGCTGGCCAGATTCTAATTGATGGCGTTGATACCCAGGACATGTCTAGGGACCAGGTTCGCCAATTGTTTGGTATGGTTCTCCAAGATGCCTGGATCTTCCAAGGAACGGTAGCTGAAAATATCGCTTATGGTAAAGCAAAGGCCAGCCAAGAAGAGATTATCCAAGCAGCCCAGGCGGCGAGTTTACACCGCTTAATTGAACAGATGCCCGAGGGTTATGGCACCATGCTAGAAGAAGGCGGCGCCAATATTTCCACGGGGCAAAAGCAGCTAATTTGTATTGCCCGAATCCTCCTGACTGATCCTGATATGTTAATTCTCGATGAAGCGACCAGTTCGATCGATACCGTAACGGAACAAGCTGTCCAAGCGGCCTTCGATAAACTGATGCAAGGGCGGACCAGCTTTGTGGTTGCCCACCGGCTGTCAACTATTCAAGAAGCCGATACCATTTTAGTTCTTGACCAAGGCCAGGTGGTGGAACAAGGTCGCCATCAAGAATTACTGGCAAAACACGGATTTTATTACAACTTATACAACAGTCAATTTGACCGTCAGGCTTAAGCTGGTCTGACTTTGGCTTATTGAATCGCCGTGTTACACTGGACCTAGATAGAAGGCTTAAGTGAAGGAGGAAAGACTGTGCAACTTTTTGTGGACGAATCTGGAATGATTACTACCGACAATAAGAAAAATTCGCGTTACTTTGTCATGGCCTTTGCCGAGACAGCAGACCAGAAACAGGTTCGTAGTGTTTTTCGCCAGGTTAAGAAGGAATACCTGGACCAGCATCCAGACAGCAATTTAGATATCCATCAGGAAATTAAGGGCTCAATGATGCCTAATGCCATGAAGGCGGCGGTATTTGATGCTTTGACTAAAGAAACTGATCTGACCTTCCATTATTTAGTCATTGATAACTTTCAACTCTATGATAATTTGCTACGGATTCCAGCTTTAACTTTTAACTATTTTGTTGGTTTAGCGGTAGGGGCCATAGTTCATTCCCACCAAGACCGCCAAGAAAAGCTTTACTTGACCATTGATAACCGCAACCAGGCCATCCAATCATTGAATTCCTTAGAAGAATACCTGCAGATTAAATTCACTATCGAAAAGAGACGGCTAGCGGATGTCCAGGTGGAATATCAGGATTCCAAGGAACGGGATATGATCCAAGTGGCGGATATTTTTGCCAATACGGTTTTTCGGATTGCCCGTAATGAAGCCAATGGGGAAGTTGACCAAGTGAGTTTAGAACTCTTGGACCATTGTCGAATTGGGGGACAGCGCTTCTTTCCCCTGGGTAAAAATAATCTCGACTTTATGAGTGAAGATTAAGCTGTCAAGGATTGAATGCGAAAGGAAGGAAAGTATGAAGACCTTAGATGATTATGCACAAATGATTGACCACACCAATTTGCATGCGGATGCCAGTAGTCAGGCAATCCAGGAACTCTGCCAGCAGGCTATCGACTATCACTTTCGTATGGTAGCTATTAATCCCCTCCAGGTGGAAACCTGCCGTAAGTATTTAAAAGATAGGGATGTTCATATCGGCGCAGCTATCGCTTTTCCTTTAGGTCAACTAACGGTTGAAGCCAAGCGCTTGGAAGCTCAAATAGCCATTGAAGCCGGGGCTGATGAGATTGACTATGTGGTGAATTTGACAGCAGTCAAGGACAAAGATTGGGAACTGGTTAAGTCAGAAATGCAGATCATGGCAAATCTCTGCCGTGATCATGAAGTGATTTCCAAGGTTATTTTTGAAAATTGTTATTTAAGTGATGACGAGATTAGACATCTGGCTCAAATCGCTAGAGAAGTAAAGATTGATTTTATTAAGACCTCAACCGGGTTTGGCCCCTCAGGAGCCAAGCTGGCTGACGTCCGCCTGATGAAAAAAGTTGTTGGTGACCAAGTCAAGGTCAAAGCAGCCGGCGGGATCCGCACGGCTGAAGATTTCTTAGCCATGGTCGAGGCAGGAGCTGAGCGCATTGGAACTAGTGCTGGAGTCGAAATTATTCAAGCCTTAAAGGCAAAGATGAATTAACAAACTAATAAAGCCCTTACGGCTAGGAAAATCTTCCTAACGGTAAGGGCTTTGTTTTTATTTATAAGATGATATCAGTCGGATTAGAGACTAATCATCATCCCAATCATCGTCGTCCCAGTCATCATCCCAATCATCGTCATCACCACTTGGATAATAAAGCGGTGGGCTTTGGGGTTGACTTGGCTGCGGAGCGGGCTGAGCTGGCGCAGGCTGGCTTGGCTGGGGTGCAGGGCGACTTGGCGCTTGACGAGGTGTAGCATTTTCTGGTGCGGTTTGCGGTTGATTTCCGGCTGGCGCACTTTGATCTTGCTGGTTGTTTTGCTGATTTTGTGCTTTTGAGTCATTGGAAGACTGCTGACTTTCGTTTTTTCTTCTTTTTTATCGTCTTCCTTATCCTCTTTCTCTTTGTCCTTCTCATCTTCCTGCTCTTGATTATTTATCGAACGGAAACTGCCGTGGCCACTTAGGCGGCTAGCTTTTTCCTGGTCAGATAAGTCATCGTTTTGGTCTTTATTCCAAATGTCAAGCTGGTATTGGTCAACCAAGTAAGAAGTATAGGACCTACCTGCTTCCTTAGCAGCGCGGAATTCACTGCTTTCCCCTCTTAGGAAAATCAGGTCGCCGGAATAGCCACTATCTTGGAAGTATTTGCTGATGGCTTCTTCAATCTTGCGCATACTTACTTCGTCCGTTTTAGTCATGGCGACTAGGATATTTTCATTTTCAGGATACTTGATACTTCCTAATAGGTCATCGAGGACTTCACTTAGCCCTTTGCCCTTGAGCTCACTGTCTGAATGAGGTTGGGCATTGGCGTCATAGACTCCGGTGACTTGCTGGTCGCGATTGGTAGTGACTTGCACACTTGGATTTTGTCCAACAGCTAGGGCATTTTCCCGTTGCAGCCATTGGCTAGCCCAAGTTCCTGTTCCAATGAGGAGAAGGGCCATTGCTGCTAGGGCGAGCGCCTTCCACCAGGGCTTAGCAGATCCTTTCCTTTTTGACCGCATGGGGACGACCTTGTCTGTAGCTGCTGACTGGAAGAGATCTTCTTCGGTAACATAAATTCTTGCACCAACATGCATGCCAGCTTTGTTCTTGATCCGGATGACCTGACCAGACCGGCTCATGGCAAGACTATAATCTTCTTTCACTTCAATAATAACGACTTCTTGGTACATGTCCTCACCCCCTAATCCAAGCAATTAAGTGTTGGTATTCTTTAAAGAAAATAATTATGACTGAAATGATAAAGGTTTTACTTCCTTTAATTATTTTTTCAGTTACCGAGAACATCCGGCTCATTTTGCGAATGGGGAGTCGTTTCTTAGTAAAGAGGTGGTCGGTAATGGACCTTTTCTTACTGGAAGCCTCAGAAATAGCAATGGCCCGTTCTCTGGTATCCTGGTGTTTAGGAGCTTCGTCGGCTAATTTCTCCAAAGTGATGGAAAAGTTCGCCAAGTCTTCCTTCCAGGATTCGATTTCTGCCTTCATATCAAAATTACTTTGAGCCCTATCATCTTTTGGATCAAAGCCTTGTTCATGGAGGTCATTGAGTGACTCATCCGCTTCTTGTTGGTTTTCTTGCTTTAAATGGGTTAGTACCCGACTTTTTATAACCAATTTACAAAAGGCGAGAAAGTGACCCCGGTCTTCATCATAGCGGTCAACGGCTTCGTCAAAGGCTAAGAGGGCTACAGAGAAGGCATCGTCATTGCCCACTTCGACATAGCGACCGGTCACTTCCGAAACAGTATTAATAATAAAACCGAAATGCTCCTTGATCAGGGCATCCCGCTGGTCTTTATCTACCATAATTTTCTCTCCTTATTAGCCTCTCATCTAAGGAGGGCTGCTCTACTAAATAATACAAAGTGATTATGGATTTTAGGGCCTATTTTATTAAAAATTGACTAGTTACCCTAAAAATTCCTTTATGAAAAAATAAATCCACTTTAACTATAGCAAAAATGATTTGAAAAGTATGCTTTTAACCCTAAGCAAAGGCTAATTAGCCTGATTTTTAAAATTATGGTCCTTTTTTAAAAAATAAATTGAAAAAGGGCCCCAAAGATATTCTCACTCTTGTATTAAGTAGTGATAGCTGCAAAGGAATAAAAATCAGCTAATCATTATTACAAAAATAGAGAAGTGAGAAAGGAAGAATTATAATGGAATTTAATAAGAAATTATTATTAGGATTGAGTGCAGTAGGACTTGGGGTTTTTGGCCTAAGTGACCAAGTTCAGGCCGATGAATATGATGACTACGATGATATTTATGAAGACTATGATTACGACGATTATGACGATTACGATGATTACGATGACTATGACGACGACTGGGACGATGATGACGATATTTACTATCTTTCACCAAGTCAGAATGTTGCTCCAGCTCCTGCTGCCTATCAGGAAAGCAAGGTGGTAAATACCCAATACCAAGTAGAAATTGATGATGACCATACGGATGATTATGATGAGGTTCACCAGCAAACTCCTCAAGTCCAAGCCCTTAGTGATTCAGACGCTTTAGAAGCTTCCTTAGTACATAGTGGCTTAGCTCAAGCAGAAATTAAGGATTTAGAAATTGAAGCTGATGATGAAGACGGTCGCTTGGTTTATGAGGTTGAATTTGAATATGGCGATAAGGAATATGAATACTTGATAGATGGCTTGAATGCAGCAGTCTTAGACTATGAACATGACTACGATGATGACAGTGATGACGATTATGATGATATTGACGATGACCAGGATGAAGCACAAGAGTATGAGGATGATATTGACGATGACCTTAAACAAGGACTTGATAACAATTTAGAAGATCACTATGATGATGACCTTAATGACGACTTTGAGGATGACAATAGACAAGGTCAGGATGACGATTTAGCTGATGACCATGACGACTTAAATAATGACAAGGAGGACACCAATCAAGCCCACGATAAGAAGGCCCAAGACCAAGGTCAGATCACGCCTCAACCTACAGGAAATCCCCAAAGTGAAGAAAAACCAGTCAAGACCAAGAAAGTAAGCAAAGTCAAGCGGACCCAGTAGCTAATGACCAGGCAAGTAAGGATCAACCTCTTGCTGAGTCGTCCTCTAATAGTCAAGCAGGCTTAGACCAAGGCGCTAGCATGGAAGAAGCAGTCGTAGCTCATTTCCATGACCTCGTCAATGCTGAACGGCAAAGCTTAGGCTTAAATAGCCTAACTTATGGCAGTGCCTACCAAGCCGCTTCTGATATCCGGACCAAAGAAATTATTGATAGCTTTTCCCATACTCGTCCCAACGGCCAGGCTTTTAACACCGCTAGCGGCTTTGGAGCTGCCGGAAATTATGTCGGTGAGAATATCCAACAAAGTTATGCCAAGCCAGGAACTAGTCCTCAAGCCATTGCCCAGGATTTATTTGATAATTGGAAGGCCAGTCCAGGTCATTATGAAAACATGATTGATCCTGGTTTTAATTCTCAATCCTTGGGGCTTGAATTTGTACAGGATGGAGACTATGTTCTGGTTTATTCCGCCCAAATTCTTGGTCAATAAAGTCTGGAAATAGCTTTTTTCAGTGAAAAATAAAGTTTTCTTATATAATAAGGTTTACCAGTAGCAAATGAAGGAGGCCTTATTATGACCCCAGCCAATAAAAAGAAGACCAGTAAAAATAAGGGAAGAGTAAGAAGAGAAAAAACACATGCTGAAAAAGTGGCAAAAGTCCAAGATCGGGCTATGGAGGCCATGTTAAAAACGCCCTTTGAGGAGAAGACAGTGGCTGAAATTCAACATGAAATGAAGCGTCAACAGCGTTATGGGCTCCAGGTCTATGTGAGTCAGTGGGGCGATACCCTGTCTCAAGTGGCTCAGGCGGCCCATAAGGATGTCCTGCAGCTCATTGAGGAAAATGACCTGGCCTATGATGACCGTTTAAATACTGGAACAGTTTTGAAGAACTTATGGCCAGTGGCTTCAGCAATTGACGAGAATCCAAGAGAAGCAGAAAAAACTTCCACCCCAGAAACTTGCCCAGCAGACAAGCCAGCTTCAGCTCCCCCCGTCCGCTTACTCGATCAGGGAGTTCAAGCTAAACAAGCTGTCCCAGGAGGAAGTGAGTTTGACGACCAGGACGACCGATGTCTAGCAGCCAATAAGGCACAAGAAAGCGAGGAAGTTATGACTGATAAGTCATTTTTAGATTTAGTTAACCGAGAACGCAGCCACTTCGGTCTGGTGAATTTAAAGAAATTAGACCGCGATCATTCTTTCTTGATCCGGGCCTTCAGTGACCAATCCCTAATTTATAGCTACCAAGCAGGAGACGGAAGTCTGGTGACTGAACTAGCTCTTCGTCTCAATCAGCTGGATAAGCCGCTTAAGGAAGAGGAAGTCTACCAGTTATTTTTTCGTCAGCCGCTTTTTTACCAGCAAATTCACCAAGGCCTTTATCGTTATCATGCCTTTGAAGTGATTTATGATGAAGTCAATATGACTAGCCAAGTATTCTACGCCATGCTAACAGCGAGCAAGACCGACTAGGAAAAAATATTTAATAAGCAGCGATTCATCATCGTGATGAGTCGCTGCTTATTTTTCGCTTGCCTTGAGAAAATCAGGCATAGATGCTTCAAATAAGTCAGCTATTTCCTTGGCGTCTAGGCCTTTTTGAGTATTCAACCGGTATTGCCAGACACTAGCGCCACCCCGAGACCAAATAGCCAAGGAAAAGCGTTCCTTTGAATTACAGGGCCGTTGAACATTTTTTTGATAGCGGTCCAGCCAGTAGTCATAAAAGATATCTGAGACAAAATCAAAAAAGGAATTTTGGCCGCGTTCATTTAACATGACCTGCATAAAGGTAGCGTCTTCTTGCCCCATGAAAACCGAGAGACCGTAGAAAATATGCCAGGGAGAATCCTTACTGGTATCTTGAAAGACCTCTTCCGCTTTTTGCCGGTAGTACCAATTGGCTAAGGCAAACTTATCTTCAAAGTGACGGTAGAAAGTGGCCCGGGAAATATGAGCCGCTTGGGCAATTTCAACGACAGTGATTTTCTCAAATGGCTTGCTCTTTAATAATTTTTCTAAAGCTAAAAAGATAATAATTTTTGTATTCATTTAATTTATCCCCTTGCGACAAGAAAGGTGAAATATCTCATAATGAGATATTAGTAACTTTGTGATTATTTTCATTTAGTCTATTTTAACATAGGATTAGGCTGTAAATAAAAGAAGCGCTTACATTACAAACAATAAAAAAGACCTCCGTCTAGTCTAGGCGGAGGTCTTTTGAATAGATAAGTCTATCGAACTTTTTTTATGCTGAAAATCTAGAATTCAGCAAATGTTGTAAAAATATTGCCTTAGCAAAACATATTAGTCTTGTTGAGCAGCGTGTTTTCCAGCAAGTCTTCCGAAGGTTTGAGCACGACTGGCAGCTAGTCCTGGTAATCTTTCACTATAGGATCCGCAGAAGAATCCACCAGAGTCATTACCTGCTGCATAGAGGCCAAGGATTGGATCGTAATTTTTATCAATAACCTGCATATTGGTGTTAATCCTTAAACCATCTAAGGTGCAAAGATTTCTACCAGCTAAATAAACGCCATAGTATGGTCCTTGTTTTACAGGGTGAAGTCTCATTTTTTCCTTGCCAAAATCTTCATCGACGCCTTTTTCGCAGCATTCATTATAACGTTCAACGGTTTGGATCAGCTTATCTTTTGGCATTTGTAGTTTTTCAGCAAGTTCTTCTAAGCTATCTGCAACTTGAACAAATCCTTTATCGATATACTTTTCAGTGTTTTCGATTAAGGATTCTTTGCTCAGCATATATCCTGGGAATCCAATACGGGCACAGCCCACCATATGATTTTCTAAAGCGTCATCTCCATAATTAGCGTCAAAGATCATTGCATAGGCATAGTCCGGTTCGTAGGCTGCAGCATTCAAGATATACTCATAAGGAGAGGATTCGTTAGCAAATCGTTCCCCGTTTTTGTTTACCTTTAAGAAGGGTTGACTGCCTAGCCAGAGCCAATCTCCGAATTCTTCTGACTCTTTATAGACCTCAGTTGCATCTTCTCCAGGCTTATACATGCCTCTATCAAAGACCAGTTGGGCAGGTTCTTCATCCTTCCATCCACCAACTTTTATAGCTTCGACAATACCATCACCATTGGCCCTAGGGGAATCATTGGTAACATTTTTCTTAAGAGAGAGGGGATTCCATTTTTCCAAGAGTTCAGTATTAGCAGAATATCCTCCCGTACACAGGATGGTTCCTTTTTTAGCATTGATTTTGAGGTAAATCTCATTTTCAAGGTCGTAAGCGATGATTCCAGTAACTTTTCCGTCTTCTTTATTGATAGATTTCATAGCTAACTTGAAATGAATATCAACACCGAGGTCTTTTAATTTTTCGATGAAAAATGGAGTATAGGGAGATAGTTTTCCCTTGTTATTATCAAGCTCTGGATCATTTTGAGTTGGCCAAGCTTGGTAGCGTAAATTTCTATTAAAAGCATCAGGTTCTGACCGCCAGCTCAGTCCATTGGGCTTTAAGACTTGCTCTTCTGTCCAGTCTACAGTTTCAGCAGAGTGGTTGGCCCAGGTATAAATGAGTTTTTGATCCACTCGACCTTGAGCAAAAGCAGTCATGTAATTGACTAAATCATGTTTGTCAATATAATTACCAGCTCTTTTTTGCGATTTGGAACCAACAGCCGCAACAGATAAGCGTAACATATTCTCATTTTCTTCTTTTTCAATCAGAATTGTTTTGCTACCAGCTTCAGCTGCTGCAGCTGCTGCTTGCATACCTGCATTACCAGCTCCTACAACCAACACGTCACAATCTAACTCTTTAGCAATTTTCAAGTTAGCATCCATGTTAAATCCTCCCAATCTATTGGTATTTATCATTATATTGTCTACAAAACTTATGATAATATAAAGTAAAATAAGAAAAAGCTTCATAATTCTGAAAGTGTCTAATATTGAGACAAAAGCTGAATAATGTCGCATAGGGGCTGTGTAATACTTCAGCGGCATTTTTGTGCTATTCTAAAGGCAGAGAAATGACCTAGTCGAGAGGAAAGGGTGGGTATTTTGCGTTATCCCTTCAATGAAATTTGTAACTTTCGTGATATTGGTGGTTGTTACAAGGAATCTGGAGAAATCATCCCTCGGGGGAAATTTTTCCGGTCATCCATGCTTTTTGGTGTTGATGAGGCTGACCTTAATTGGCTAAAAGACTTAAATGTTCAAGCCATTATTGATCTGCGGGCCCCTAAGGAAGCTGAAAAACAGCCTAATCCCTATCGAAATCTTCTCAAGGCTTATCAAAATATTAACTTAAGTGGGGGCCAGGACGTCGGACGCTCAGCTCAATTAGCCAAAGAAAGTGATGATCCTTATTTTATGGCCATTCGCTATTTAGAATATTGTGATAATTACTCAGCTATTAAAGGGGTTTTTGACCAGTTATTGAGCAATAAGGCCAAGGGTTGGGGGACGGTCATCCATTGCAGTGCTGGGAAGGACCGGACTGGTGTGATTACTTATTTGATTTATAAGGCGGCTGGACTCCCCCTAGTGGATATCGTTGCCGATTACCAAGTCTCCTATGCCTATATCAAACATGATCCTAGGATTATTAAGGAAGGCCACATTCAAAATGTGAACCGATCTTATCCAGAAATTATGGAAAACTTTGACCGTGATTTTATGGCTAAATATACGTCCATTGAGAATTATTTCCGTCACTTAGGCTACCAAGACCAGGAAATCGAAGCCATAAAGAATTTGCTGTATTGATTAAGAAAATTTAAGTCAGTCTAACCCTTATTTAGTCCTTGCCATTTGGCAAGGGCCTTTTTTGTGACTAATTTTACTTTCAAGTGGGCAAGAAGATTATGTAAATCGTTGAAAGAAGAACCACTTTTTAAATTAAATATTGAAAATGCATTCACAAAAGTCTATGATTATAGGTGAAAGCGATTACAGCTGGAAAGGAGGGCAAAATGAAAAAGTTTACTGATAGCATTATTCCTTTAATTGAAGCATCTTATGAATCCTTATCCCCTGGGGAGAAAATCATTGGCGATTATTTTATCCAGGCTGATCCGGGCGAGAGGGATTTAGCGGTTGACCAACTGGGCAAGAAACTTCATGTTTCGGATTCCACCTTTACCCGCTTTGCGAAAAAATTAGGCTTCAAGGGCTATCGGGAATTTTTGTTTGAGTACCAGCAAATGCCTAGGCATCGGAAGATCGAGACTTCTAACAAACACACCATGCGGGTACTCTCGGACTACAATGCCATCATCAATAAAAGCTATAACCTACTTGATGAAAATGATATCCATGACCTGGTTACAGCCTTAATTAGACAAGACCAGATCTATATCTATGGTATCGGCAGTTCCGGACTGGCTGCCCGTGAGTTTAGTCAACGACTAATGCGACTAGGTTTTCCCTGCCAGGCCATTACTGACTACGACTTAATCCGAGTCCATAATGTGTTGGTTAATGCTAAATCATGTGTGCTTGCTTTCTCAGTTTCAGGTCATACAGAGGTCATTAACCAAGCCCTCCATGCGGCCAAGAAAAATCAGGCCTATACTGTTCTATTTACGGCCCATAGTAATGCCAATAAGAATCAGGAATTAGATAACCTGATAAAAATTGCCAGTGTCAAAAACCTTAATTTTGGTAATCGTATCTCTCCCCAACTGCCCCTGATTGTCATGTGTGACGTGATTTATGACTATTTGATGGAAGGAGACCGTTTCAAACGTCAAGCAAACTTCCAACAAAGTTTAAAGTCTTTAAATGTAAAGCCTGATCGCAATAATTTATATATTAATGAAAAAAAGGAGATTGATAGCAAATGAATAAAGCAGAATTTATCGACCAAGTCTCTGGCGGCTTAATTGTTTCCTGCCAAGCTTTACCAGGCGAACCGCTTTATACAAAAGAAGGCGGTATCATGCCCTTAATGGCTAAGGCCGCTCAGGAAGCTGGAGCGGTTGGCTTGCGGGCCAATTCAGTAAGAGATATTAAGCAAATCCAGGAAGTGGTTGACCTTCCTATCATTGGGATTATTAAGAAAGATTACCCACCTGAAGAACCCTTCATCACGGCTACTATGGATGAAATTGACCAACTGGTTGAAACGGGTTGTGAAGTGATCGCCCTGGATCTGACTGACCGCAAACGCCATGATGGGCTAACGGTCAATGAATTTATCCACCAAATTAAGGAGAAATATCCAAAGCAATTATTTATGGCCGATATTTCAACTTTTGAAGAAGGCCTTAATGCCCACCAAGAAGGGATTGACTTTGTCGGAACGACTTTGGCAGGTTATACCGACTATAGTGAAAATATTGATGGACCCAATTATGATTTGATTAGCCAATTGGTTGAAGCCGGTTGTGATGTGATTGCTGAAGGTAAGATTCACTATCCCAGTCAAGCTAAGAAGATTCAAGACCTGGGCGCTAAAGGCATTGTTGTTGGCGGAGCGATTACCCGACCTAAAGAAATTGCCCAACGCTTTATCCAAGCTTTGGATGAATAATAAGGAGGAACAGTCATGTTTGAAAAATTTTCTAAGTTAGGTCAGGCCTTTATGCTGCCGATCGCCATTCTTCCAGTGGCGGGGCTCTTATTGGGCCTGGGGAGCGCCTTATCTAATGATGCCGCTCTGGCTCAATTTCCCTTTTTAGCTAATGATTTTATTCAATCGGTCTTTACCGTGATGACCATGGCGGGGAATGCTGTCTTTGCTAACTTGCCGTTGATTTTTTCCATTGGGATTGCGGTGGGGCTGTCGGAAGCTGACCACGGGACGGCTGGTTTATCCGCTGGGGTGGCTTTCCTCGTCTATACAGCCACCATCAGTGCCTGGTTGCAACTCTTTTCCGCTCCTGATGCGACGATTGATACCGGGGTGCTGGGCGCCTTGTTAATTGGTTTAACTGTGACCTACTTACATAACCGCTTTCGTAAGATCGAACTCCCACAATTCTTAGGTTTCTTTGGGGGCAACCGTTTTATTCCCATTGTTTCAGCGATAGCAGCCATTTTTCTAGGATCGATCATTTATGTGATCTGGCCACCGATTCAAGAAGCCATGGTGGGCTTAGGTGAACAGATCGCAGCCATGGGAAGTATTGGTTCCTTCTTCTATGGCTTCTTCCTCCGTCTAACCGGTGCGGTGGGGCTCCACCATACCATTTATCCACTTTTCTGGTATACCTCATTGGGTGGGGTAGAGACGGTGGCTGGGCAAACTATTGAGGGCGCCCAAAATATTTACTTTGCCCAATTAGCTGACCCCAACTTTACTGGTCTTTATACTTATGGGACGCGCTTCTTTGCAGGGCGTTTCGCGACCATGATGTTTGGTTTACCAGCAGCAACCCTCGCTATGTATCATTCTATCCCTAAAGAAAATCGCCCAGCCAATGCAGGTTTTTATTTCTCGAGTGGGCTAACTTCTTTCTTAACCGGGATTACTGAACCGATTGAGTTTTCTTTTCTCTTTGCGGCTCCCTGGTTATATGTGATCCACGCCTTCCTTGATGGGGTGTCCTTCTATATTGCCGATATCCTCCAAATCCGGATCGGTAATACTTTTTCAGGAGGACTGATTGACTTCCTGCTCTTTGGTCCTTTCCAAGGCAACAGCCAAACCAACTGGATCCGGGTGATTCCAATAGGGATTATCTGGGCGATTCTTTACTATATCGTCTTTAGGTTCTGTATTAAGAAGTTCCATGTGACGATTCCTGGGATGGAAATGACCGCTGACCAGTCCAACAGTGGAAAAACGACTTCCAGTCATTCCTCAGGCTCTCTTCATGACAAGGCCCTTACCATTATTGAAGGCTTAGGTGGTCCAGAAAATATTGACCATGTGACCGCATGTGCTACCCGCTTACGGGTATCGGTTAAAGAAAATGGCAAGGTCAATAAAGACACCCTCAAAAGTTTAGGGGCTACCGGGGTGCTTGATGTCAAAAACGGTATCCAAGCCATTTACGGAGGCAAGTCGAATATTTATAGCGCTGAAATCAATGAAATTTTAGCTGATTCCAATTTTTCTCAAGCAACTGAAGCCATGAGTCTCTTTACACCAGTGGCAGGCACCCTTTATAATTTAAGTGAAGTGAATGACCCAGTCTTTAGCCAAGGAACGATGGGACAAGGATTAGCCATTCGCCCTGAAAGCGACCAAGTGATTTCTCCTGTCAATGGGGTTGTAACCAGCTTATTCGAAACGGGCCATGCTATTGGTTTAACCAGTGAAGAGGGCATTGAAATCCTCATTCATATTGGTTTAGATACCGTGGAATTAAAGGGGCAAGGCTTTACTCCAACTGTTAAACAAGGCGACAAGGTAACTATTGGTGATCATCTGATCAGTTTTGACCGCCAAGCCATTGAATCTGCCGGTTATGATGCTTCGGTAATTCTTGTGGTAACCAATACGAGAGACTATGATCAAATTGAAACAGTGGCTAGTGGGAAAGTCGGTCCTGGGGACGAGATTATCCGCTTGCATAAGTAGCTCACTTTTTGGGGATTGGTGTGAAGGATTAGGTTTCCATTTCAAAGGAAAAACATATTGAAAGGGTGTTAGTGATGAAATATATCAAGGCAAAGGCCATCTTATTAGCTGACCACAAGGAAGAGGAGGCCTATCTAATCGTTAATGATGATGGGACTTTTGGTCAGGTGGTTAAGGCGGTTCCCGACCAGGCAGAAGTGATTGATTATAGTGATAATATCCTAGCGCCTGGTTTAGTGGATACCCATATCCATGGCTTCCACGGTTACGATGTTATGGATAAAGACCCAGAAGGCATTGAGGCGATTTCTAAGGGGCTCTTGTCTTGTGGGGTGACCTCTTGGCTACCAACCACCTTAACCGATACCAGTGAGAACTTAACCACAGCCTGCCAAGTCGTGGCTCAAAGTAAAGACCAAGTCTCCGGTGCTAAAATTCGGGGAATATTCTTTGAAGGCCCCTTCTTCACCGAAGAACATAAGGGCGCCCAAAATGAGAACTATATGTCTGACCCTGATATAGAAAAAGTAAAAACCTGGCTTGAAGCTTCTCATGGACTCCTCAATAAATTAGCCTTGGCGCCAGAGAGGGAAGGCGTTGTAGACTTCATCCCCCAAGCTGAGGCCTTAGGAGTTCATATTTCTCTCGGACACTCGAATGCGACTTACGATCAAGCCAAAGCTGCTGTTGAAGCTGGTGCTCATTTAATTAACCATACCTATAACGGCATGAGTGGGCTCCACCACCGTGAACCCGGTTTAGTAGGAGCAGCACTGACTTTAGATAACTTATATACCGAATTAATTTGTGACGGTTTCCACGTTCAACCTGGTGCCATTAATGTTGTCTTAAAGGCTCGGAAGAAAAGCGAAGTGGTGCTAATTACAGACTGTATGCGGGCAGGCGGCATGCCAGAAGGCCCCTCAATGTTGGGTGAACTTCCGGTTATCGTTAAAGACGGGGCCGCTCGTTTAGTTAACGGCGGTAACTTAGCAGGTTCTATCCTTACCCTAGCTAAGGCTGTGGAGAATTTGGTGGCCTGGAATTTAGTTTCCTTAGAAGAAGCCGTCCAAATGGCTTCCTATAATCCTGCCAAGTCAGTAGGGATTGAAGACCAATGTGGCCAAATCAAAGCAGGGCTAGATGCGGACTTCATCGTCCTCAATAACCAAGGGCAATTAAAAGCCACTTATCTCAATGGAGAAAAAGTTTATTAATCATAGTGAATTAAAGGGGCTAGGGCGAAAGCTTTTAGCCTCTTTTTAATCGAATAAGATTTAGTGACGTGGACGCTCATTACACTCTTTTTCAAGCTAGGCTTATCGTTTATAGGTCTAGCTTTTTTGTGGTTAATATTTAAAAGATAAAGAAGCAATTGCTTGACCTTTGATCGCTTTTAACTAAGGTTCTATACAAAAATTGTATTGTTAATTGCTTTTTCATGAAAATAATTTACCCCCTTGACAAAATGATCTCCCGTGAAGATGCTTATCGAAATAGGCTTGGCTACTAGTGAAATTTTTCGCTTATGCTCTTGTATTTTTACATACACAATATAATGTGTATATTGACTTGCTAGCCACTATATCTTGTGCTAATTTATTCTATGCCAGATCGCATGCATGTAGTCCTGGAAAATTTTAACTGAAAAGTGGGATAGAAATCATGACAAAAAATTATTATGATCGGTCCGTGTCACCGGTAGAATATGCCTATTTTGATCAAAGCCAAAATATGAGAGCCATCAATTGGAACAAAATAGTCGATGAAAAAGATTTAGAAGTTTGGAATCGGGTTACCCAAAACTTCTGGTTGCCTGAAAATATACCCGTTTCTAATGACCTCCCGTCATGGAATGAGCTCGATGATGATTGGCAACAATTAATTACCCGAACCTTCACCGGACTCACCCTGTTAGACACTGTTCAATCCTCGATCGGGGATGTGGCTCAGATTAAGAATTCCCTCACTGAACAAGAACAAGTGATTTATGCCAATTTTGCCTTCATGGTTGGTGTTCACGCCCGTTCTTATGGAACCATTTTCTCTACCTTATGTACCAGTGAGCAAATTGAAGAAGCCCACGAATGGGTGGTAGATAATGAAGCTCTCCAAGCTCGGCCCAAGGCTCTAATCCCTTTTTACACCGCTGATGATCCCTTAAAATCTAAAATAGCTGCTGCCTTAATGCCAGGTTTCTTACTTTATGGGGGCTTCTATTTGCCATTTTATCTGTCAGCCCGGGGCAAATTGCCGAACACCTCAGATATTATCCGCCTCATATTACGGGATAAGGTGATTCATAATTTCTATAGTGGTTATAAATATCAATTAAAGGTTGCTAAATTAAGCCCGGAAAAACAAGCCGAAATGAAACAATTTGTTTTCGACCTATTAGATAAGATGATTGGCTTAGAAAAAACTTATTTACATCAACTCTATGACGGCTTTGGGTTAGCTGATGAAGCCATTCGCTTCTCCTTATACAATGCTGGTAAATTCCTACAAAACTTAGGCTATGAGTCACCATTTACCAAGGAAGAAACGCGGATTGCTCCAGAGGTCTTTGCGCAATTATCTGCACGTGCCGACGAAAATCATGACTTCTTCTCAGGAAGTGGGTCATCTTATATTATTGGAACAAGTGAAGAAACACTAGATGAGGACTGGGATTTCTAATGAAAGAATTAATTGTATATTTCTCAACACAATCAAATAACACCCACCGTTTCGTTCAAAAGTTGGACGCCGAATCCATCCGTATTCCTATTGATGAGGAAGAACGCATTAAGGTGGACCAAGATTATGTTTTAATCGTACCTACATATTCAGGCGGGAAAGTTACAGATGCCGGGCAGGTCGATGCCCATGGCGCTGTGCCTAAGCAGGTAATTCACTTCCTCAATGACCCTGATAATCGCAAACACTGTCTCGGGGTGATTTCATCTGGCAATACCAACTTTGGTGATTCCTTTGCCATTGCCGGGCCGGTGATCTCTTATAAATTAAAGGTTCCGCTCTTATATCAATTTGAACTGATCGGTACCAAAGAGGATGTTGAAGAAGTTAACCGCATCATTAGCGAAACCTTTAACGCTGACCAATAAGCAAGTGCAAGCCACGTCTTAGTGGCGATTATTGAAAGGAGTATGTCTTAATGACATTCAAGCAAGAGGAAAACTACCTGTCACTGAATGCTTTAACTCGTTTTAAAGACCAAGCAGGTCACTATAATTTTCAAGCCGATAAAGAAGCCGTAGCTGTCTACATGAGAGACTATATCCAAGCCAAGACCAAGACTTTTGCTAACCTGGATAGTAAGTTGGACTATCTTTTTGAAAATAACTACTATGAAAAAGAAGTCTTTGACCAATATTCTAAAGACTTTATCCATGAAATCTACCAATGGGCGGATGACCAAGATTTTGCCTTTCCTAATTTAATTGGGGCCATGAAATTCTATTCCGCCTATGCGCTGAAGACGGATGATAAGGCTTATTATCTAGAAACCTATGAAGACCGGGTGATTGCTAATGCGCTCTTCCTAGCCAATGGCGACCAAGACTTAGCCAAGGATTTGGCAGCTGATATCTTGTCTAATCGCTTTCAACCGGCGACGCCTACCTTTCTCAATGCGGCTAAGAAAAGACGAGGTGAATACATTTCCTGTTATCTCTTAAGGGTAGAGGACAATATGGAATCCATTGCTAGAAGTATTGCAACCAGTCTGCAATTATCCAAAAGAGGAGGGGGCGTGGCGCTCTGCTTGACTAACTTAAGAGAGACCACTGCTCCTATTAAGGGAATGGCCAACCAGGCATCTGGGGTGGTGCCCGTGATGAAGCTCTTGGAAGACTCATTTTCCTATGCTAACCAATTAGGACAACGGCAAGGAGCAGGGGCGGTCTACCTCCATGCCCACCATCCGGATATCCTTAAATTCCTGGATACCAAACGAGAAAATGCTGATGAAAAGATTCGGATTAAATCCCTGTCTTTAGGTGTTGTAATTCCAGATATCACCTTCCAACTCGCTAAGGAAAATAAGGACATGGCGCTCTTTTCACCTTACGACATTAAAAAAGTCTACGGCAAGGCCATGTCAGATATTTCCATTACCGAAAAATATGACGAGTTATTGGCTAATCCAGCCATTCATAAGGACTTTATTTCAGCGAGAAAACTTTTCCAAGTCATTGCGGAACTGCACTTTGAATCAGGTTATCCTTATTTAATGTTTGAAGATACGGTTAACAGCCGCAATCCTCATAAGAAAAAAGGACGGATCGTGATGTCCAACTTATGTTCGGAAATCACCCAAGTATCTACTCCTTCCAGCTTTAATGAAGATCTTTCCTTCCGTACTATCGGGGAAGACATTTGTTGTAACCTGGGTTCGCTCAATATCGCCAAAGCCATGGATCAAGCCCCCGACTTCGGCCACTTAGTCAGCCATGCTATCCAGGCCTTGGACCGTATTTCGAGAAAGTCTGACCTAGAGTCTGCTCCATCAATTAAGAAGGGTAACCAAGCCAACCATGCTGTTGGTTTAGGGGCTATGAACTTACACGGTTTCTTAGCCACCAACCATATTTACTATGATTCAGAAGAAGCAGTAGACTTTACCGACATGTTCTTCTATGCACTAGCCTACCATGCCTTCAAATCCTCACATGCTTTAGTGAAACAACATGGACCTTTTGCAGGATTTGCTGAATCGGAATATGCGGATGGGTCTTATTTCATGAAATATACTGAATCAAGGGTCCAACCTAAGACAGAAAGAGTTCGTCAATTACTCAAAGATTACGGCTTGCAGTTACCAAGTCAAGAGGACTGGCAAGCCCTCGCTAAGGCTATTCAAGAAGACGGTATCGCTAATGCCCACCTGCTAGCAGTCGCTCCAACGGGTTCGATTTCCTACCTGTCTTCATGTACACCGAGCTTGCAACCAGTGGTTTCACCGGTAGAAACTCGCAAAGAAGGTAAATTAGGTCGGGTGTATGTTCCTGCTTATCAGATTGATAATGACAACTATGCTTATTATCAACGAGGAGCCTATGAAGTCGGTCCCCAAGCCATCATCGATATTGTGGCCGCCGCCCAAAAGCATGTGGACCAAGCTATCTCCTTAACCCTCTTCATGTCCTCGGAAGCCACCACCCGTGATTTGAACCGGGCCTATATCTATGCCTATAGCAAGGGCTGTTCCACCATTTACTATGTTCGCGTTCGTCAAGATGTTTTAGCCGGCAGTGAACATTTAGAAAGTGATGAACTGCTCTCTGCAGATCCAACGTCTCCAGACCGTTCGTCCTGTAATGGCAACTCGGAATGTGAATCCTGTATGATCTAGGCGAATCCCCCTAGTGAATGAACAATTAAAAGCATGCAAAAAAGCAGCTCTTCTATTTTGGAAAGAGCTGCTTTAATTTACTTAAAATTATTATTTATGTAAAACTGTCTTGTTCACAACATTGAGGTTTTCGTCGATGTCATAAACGATTGGTTCGCCAGTTGCGATTTCAACGCCCATGATGTCATCGTCAGAAATGTTTTCAATGTGTTTGGTTAGGGAACGTAAGCTGTTACCGTGAGCCACAACTAAAACATTTTTGCCGTCTTTTAATTCTGGAGCAATGTGGTCTTCCCAGTAAGGAAGGGTACGGTCAAGGGTATCCTTTAGACATTCACCAGCAAGCATGTGGCGGGTGTCTAAGTGGTCATAACGATGGTCAAAGGCTTGTTCACCGCTAGCTTGTGGAGGACGTACATCGTAGGAACGACGCCAGATATGAACTTGTTCATCACCATATTTTTCAGCGGTTTCAGCTTTGTTTAAACCTTGTAAACCACCATAGTGACGTTCATTTAAACGCCAATTTTTTTCTACTGGTAGGTAGAGGCGGTCCATTTCTTCTAAAACAATGTTACAGGTTTGGATAGCGCGGGTTAGTACGGAAGTATGAACAGAATCAAATTCAATACCCGTTTCTTTTAAATCTTGACCCGCTTTAGCCGCTTCCTTACGACCGTTTTCACTTAATTTTGGATCTAACCAACCGGTAAAGACATTGGCTAAGTTTAATTCACTTTCACCGTGACGAATGAATACTAATTTCATTTTTTTCCTCCTAAATAATTCTTGCAAAACACTGTGGCCAAGGCCATAATATCTCACTTCATTCTTATTTTACTTGAGAAAAGCCTAGAGGGCAATAGCTTTTAAAAGAAAGTGATTATTTTCACCAAGCTTACAGCCCTTTAATCAGCCATTCAAGATTTCCTTACTTTTGATCTGGAGCTCTTGATCAAAATGATAGACAATCGGGAGGGCATTGGCGATCTCTATCTGACTGGCTTGACTGGGGTCAAGGTCTTCAATGACCAAGGTTAAGGCCCGTAAGAGGTTACCATGGGAGACGATTAGGACATTTTCCCCCTGCTTGATTTGAGGAATCACTCGGTCTTCTAAGTAGGGAAGTAAACGCGCTTGGGTATCCTTTAAGCTTTCACTCTGTGGAAGGCTTGTACTATCTAAGAAGGGGTAGCGGTCGCTGAGCTCATTATCAGTCGCCTCGGGAGGACGGACGTCATAAGAACGTCGCCAGGCATGGACTTGGTCTGGACCAAATTTTTTCCGGGCCAAGTCCTTGTTCATTCCTTCCAAGGCGCCGTAATGGCGACCATTCAACCGCCAAGATTTTTCTAAGGGTAGGTAAAGTTGGTCCATAGCTTCTAGAACAATATTAGTGGTTTGGATGGCCCGGCTGAGAAGGGAGGTATGGACTGTATCGAGATGGATTCCAGCTGCTTTCAAGCGACGTCCAGCCGCATAGGCCTGGTCTTTGCCTTCTTGGGTCAGTTTGGCATCGTACCATCCGGTAAATAAATTATTTAAATTGGAACTACTTTGTCCATGACGCAGTAAGATGAGCATGAGCTTGATCCTTTCATTGATTTTTTCCTCTCTATTTTAAATAAAAGTCAGCTTAAAGTAAATTATCCCTTAGCTGGTTCAAAGGGTAAAAGGTCAATGAGTTTACCAGCCAGGGTACCAAATATTGTATTCGAAATTTGCTTAGAAAGGCCTTCTTTTCTTTAGAAAGCTTGCCAGGGCTTGCTTACAGTAGGGTTAATAGAATTGGTCAAAAATAAGCTAAAAAAGATAGGCATCTTACTTGATTTTATAATTTAATGTTAATAAAGTTATTATAGTTTAATTATAATAAATATTATTTTAATGTAGAGAGGTATTTGTTATGGCAAAAAAAGTTGTAGTTTTAGTTGGTAGTTTACGTGAGGGATCCTATGCACGCCAGATTGCCCATAATGCGATCGACATGTTTAGTGACGACTATGAAGCAGAAATTCTAGAAATTCGTGACCTACCCCTTTATGATGCGGACTATGATGACGCTGAAATGACCAATAAACCTTTACCAGACAGCTATGTTAGCTTCCGTCAATCCATTAGTGATGCGGCTGGTGTCTTATTTGTGACTCCTGAAAATAATCGGACTATCCCAGCCTGCCTAAAAAATGCTGTTGATGTGGCTTCAAAACCAAAAGGTAAAGTGGCATGGACCAATACACCCGCTGCCATTATTTCTCATTCTGTGGGAGCAATGGGCGGATACAGTGCCAATAAAAATTTACGTTTAGCCTTGTCTTACTTCGTAATGCCAACCATCCAACAACCTGAAGTCTTCTTGGGGCATTCAGCTGATCTCTTAGATGAAAATGGGAAATTTAAGCAAGAATCAACGATTAATTTCGTTCAATCATACATTGATCAATTCGAAGACTTGATGGCTAAAAATCCTAAAAACTAAGATTTATCAAGCAAAGGGACTGTGAAAAAATCCACAGTCCCTTTTTTGTCTAAGTTGATAATTTTTAAGCGGCTAAGGCTGGATAGCGGTCAACAACCTTCTTCATGGGGTAGTAGAGTAAGGTCACGAGCACCGCAGTAACTGCTGCTGTGAACAAACTGGCTGGCATCCCTGTAGCCGCAATGGCCATGGCCGCTGCTAGGGAATTGCCTAGTAAGACTTGACGAAAAGTATACTTAATGAAAATCACAATGACCTTAGTGACACCCGCCACGATCCCAATGGTGGCTAAGCGGCCCATGGATAATTGTGAATGGAAGACTTTTCGGTAGAGTAAGGAGACTACGGCAATCACAATGAGGTTTTCCAGAACGGTAAAGATTGCTACTGAAGCGTAACCGTTAAGGACGTCATAGAGAAAGAGACCCGCGGCCGCTGCCAGGGTCCCTCGTTTTTCGCCCATTAAGAGCACACCGAGGACAACTAAGGCGTTACCAGGGTGGACGAAGCTCTTTGAAATCGCTGAAGGCATGGGAATATGAATAAAAGTAATGGCTAGAATAATGAGAGCTGCGTACATACCCATGGCCACCCATTCAAAGAGAGAATTATTTTTATGCATAAGCTATCGCTCCTTTTTAATAAATTTGATATCGATTATAACTCATATTCCAGTTTATAAAAGAAAAAATTGAGCATATTGTTCAAATTTTCAAGTATCTTTTGATAAAGTGAGGATGAAGAGTTAATTTGTTTAAATGAAATGAAAAAGAAAGGAAAGGGACAGTAAGAATGGCGAAAATTGATGCTTGGGTGGCAGGACTGCGTGTACTGGAAGACTGGGGAATTAAGAGTGTCTATGGTCTACCAGCGGGTTCCCTAAACTCCTTAATGGATGCTTTTGAAAAAGAACAGGGAAAGATTAACTTTATCCAAGTCCGTCACGAAGAAACAGGGGCCTTGGCTGCTTCCATGAGTGCCAAATTCACGGGGAAAATTGCAGCATGTATTGGGTCAGCTGGACCAGGGGCAACTCATCTCTATAATGGCCTCTATGATGCCAAAGAAGATAATGTTCCGGTCTTAGCCATTATCGGCCAACGTCCAGAAGTTCAATCGAACTTTGACATGTTCCAAGAATTTAACCAAAATCCATATTTTGCTGATGTCGCCGTCTATAACCGCCGGGTAGCCTATGCTGAACAACTACCAAAGGTCTTAGATGAAGCCATCCGGACTGCCATCGCCAGAAAGGGCGTAGCTGCAGTTGAAGTTCCAGTAAGCTTTGGCTGGGAAGTCTTGGAAGAAGACTCCTGGTATTCTTCAGCCAAGAGTTACCGCGACTATCCACTAATGACACCTGATGTAAACGATATTGACCAAGCAGTTAAGGTCTTGGAAGCCAGTGAGCGCCCAATCATTTACGCAGGCATCGGTACCCGAGGCAGTGGGCAAGAAGTGGTTGAACTTTCTAAGAAAATCAAAGCTCCTGTCGTAGTGACTGGGATTAACTTCGATAATTTCGATTATGAATTCGATGCCCTCTTAGGTTCTGCTTACCGAGTGGCTTGGAAACCAGCCAATGAAGCCTTAGAAGAAGCCGACACTGTCCTCTTTGCGGGTTCAAACTTTCCTTTTGCTGAAGTAGAAGGGACCTTTGACCATGTTAAACACTTTATCCAAATTGATATTGACCAACAAAAACTGGGTAAACGCCATGACGCTGATGTCAGCATCTTAGGGGATGCCGGCGAATCTATCCGCCAAATTACGGAAAAAATCGCAGAAAAAACCGATAAGGGCTGGTACAAGGCTAATATCGACAATGCCAAAAATTGGAAAGACTATCTTCAAAGTTTAGAAGAAAGAGAGAGCGGAGAACTGCAACTCTTCCAAGTCTACCATGCCATTAACCAAGTGGCTGATGAAGATGCCGTATATTCCATTGATGTGGGTAATACCACCCAAACCTCGATCCGCCATTTGCATATGACACCTAAAAATACTTGGCGAACCTCTAATATCTTTGCTACCATGGGTAATGGTTTACCAGGAGCTATTGCTGCAAAGCTGGAAATGCCAGACCGGCAAGTTTGGAACTTAGCCGGAGACGGGGGCTTTTCTATGGCCATGCAAGATATTGTTACTGCAGTGAAATATGATCTTCCTATGATTAATGTGGTCTTTACCAATGAGCGTTTCGGATTTATCCGTGATGAACAAGAAGATACCAATGATAACTTCTACGGGATCGATATTGCCGATGTCGACTTTGCTATGATTGGTCAAGCTCAAGGTGCTTCTTCCTACACAGTAACTGAGATTAGTCAGTTAAAGGATGTCTTCAGCCAAGCGGTTGCTGACGAAAAAGACGGTAAAGTCGTTGTCATTGACTGTAAGATTAGTCTGGACCGTCCAATTCCAGTGGAACACTTAGAACTTGATCCTAAACTTCATGAAGAAGAAGCTATCGCTAAGTTTAAAGAACGTTACTATGCTGAAGACCTTAAACCTTTAACCGCTTACCTAGAAGCTGAAGGGGTAGAAATCCGCCAATACCAATGGAAGGACACCCTGTAAGGTTTTTAGTAAATCCTTAAAATTCTATTAATCGAAGAAGAGAGATAATTTCTCTATTAAATTGTGTTCCATATACTTAATAAAGCAGCCAGTGATTGAAAGCTCCTGTCTCTGTGACTAGGATGGCTTCAGTCCCTGGCTGCTTTTTACTAGTACTTGATCTTATCAATCGAAAGTTGTGGCCGGTTCTTTTGCTAATTTTTTCTTAATGCCTTCTTGATAAACTTTTAAGCGGTTACTGTCCTTTACTTATAGATAATAAACTAACCAGGATGCCAGTGCTAGTAAATAATAACCAGGTCATGGTGAGGTTCCAAGTAGCAAGCAAACTATAAATAGCTGTTCCTAAAGGGATCGACAGGGTAAAGAGTAGAGAAAGAAAGTTGCTGGTTCGGGCTAAAAACTGACTAGGGACTCGCGACATGAGCAAAGCATTAATTTTAGGATTAATCTTTCCCGCGAGATAGGCAGCAAATCCTAGAAAACATAGGCCCACGATAAGAGGAAAATGCAAAAAGTTAGCGAGTCCCATCAAAATAAAGGTAGTAGCAGTTAGCCTTAAAAGTTGATCAATAGCTAGCTGAGAGAAATAATCATGGGGACTGAGACTTGCTAGGAGAATGCCACTGACTGTCACAGTTTCAACGACTAAGAGGGACTGGCTATATGACATGTTAAATAATTCTTCTTTTAGAAGAAAAATATTATAAATTGCTGTGGTGGAACCGCCTAGAGAGTTTAGTAAAAGGACAGCAACTAGTAAGTGTACAAAGTTTAATCCAGTAGACTGGTTAAATAATTGTTTAATTTGGGTAAAGATAGGAATAATTTCTTTTATTAAAGCTTTAGATTGATGACTCTCCTTACTTACTTTGTTAAGGTCTAATTCTTTTACTATGGGGAATATGAGTCCAACAGCAATCAAAAAGGATAAGGCATTGATGAATGCGACTTGACTAAAATTATTATTTGAGAATGTAAGCAGCCAGACTCCGAGGGCTTGACCAGAGAGATTACAAATAAATGTAATCAACTGAGTAAAGGAATAAGCTTCCATTAAATCATTTTGATTAACATACTTTTGAATCATGGGCATTTTTAATCCATTGCTATAATCACTCAAAATATCGCTGCTTATATTAACGAAGCTGACGATGGAAAAAATGAGGAGGGTCGCTTGGTTAATAATAAGGGCAACAAAGGTAAATAAAATCGCTTGTATAAAACCGCTTAAAATTAAATATTTCTTTTTATCAATAGTATTATCGGCCCGAATGCCGACAAAGACCGTAAATAGACTGGGAATGACCATGACAATATTGGCCAAGCCGACCATTAGATTCGAATGAAAACAATTAGCAGCATAGACAATAAAGACAATATTATAAAGGGCCGATCCTATGGAATTGAAGAATCGAGAAATAGTTAGATAGCGATAGATTCTATTCTTAAAAAGTAAATGCATTATAAGGACATCCTTTCCCTTAGATGATGGTTATATTGTATGATTTACTTCATTTAAGAAAATTAATTTTGAATATATTCAATAAGCCCTGTTTGAAAGCTCTTTATTCATAGCCTTTTGGTAATAATCGGCGACATTATCGCAGTGAAGTGTCTTCAAAATAGCTATGGCTGTTTTCATTTGATCGATACCCTCTGAAGCGCCATTTAATTTATAAGCATAAAGTCCCTTGGCCCAGAGGTAGATGATGCGGTAGTAAGTTTCATTTTCCTTAAAAAAATGGTTTTGTATTTGTTTATCAAAGTAAGCAGCATTGACGTAGTCCTCCACATCGATACAAAGTAGAAAACCATTTATTAAAAGAGTATGAATTAATCTTCTATTGCTTTTTAGTCCTCCAAAACAATCCGATTTATGTAACATTTCGTGGGTATATTGAGTAAATAATTCCGATGAGATAAGGGTTGAACTTATGGATAGGAGGGTAAGCTCATAGTTTCCCCAAATTTCTGTGCTAAAGAGATAGTCATGGAGAAAGGCACTTTCTTCATCGGATAATGTGGTAGTGTCATCCAAAGCCTTCATGTGTGCTTTAATAATGATTGAATTGATTTTGTGGCTTTTCTTTTGGGGAGCTTTTTGCCATTTCTGTACTTCTGAAAGGTAGAGTTTTTTTAGAGCTTGCCTGTCATTATGGAGTTCAAAATCAAGAATATTTTCTTGCAATTTGACTAATTGACTTTCAGAAAAACCCCTAGCCAGATAGAGGTACTCATTGACTTCAATATGTGTATTATCAAGAGCTGTAAATAGTTTGTGGGCAGAGATTTCATTCTTTCCATTTTCAAACTTAGACAGCATCGAAGCCGAAAAGTCACCACCGCTAGCTTCAGATAAGGTAATATGCTTAGCCTCACGAAGTTGCTTAAAAATTTGTCCGAGTTCTTTCATAGCTATAACCCTCTAAATCGTATAATTATTAGTTACAATATTTGATTAAAGCATAGTATATCCTTTTTTATCGCTTAAAGTATATCCTTTCTATAATTTTGGATCATTGTTAAGATCAAAGTTGATATCATATTAATAATCAAAAATTAATAACAAAAAGTAAGCTAAACACTTTTTACTAGTATTCAATCGTGGTAAAGTTAAGGAAATAGTCTAAGTACCTCAAAGTACTATTAGGGAGAAAACAAGTTATGAATCAAGTACAAAACTATATCAAAAATGAAAATACCTCAGCTTTATTTCAAAACACCTCCATTGGAATTGAAAAAGAAGGCCACCGGGTAACCCCAGAAGGGCATATTGCCCAAACGCCTCATCCCAAAAATGTTGATGGATCCAGTGAAAACCAGTATATCCAGCGCGATTTTGCTGAATCGCAAACCGAACTCGTCTCGCCACCCGTGATTGGCCGTGAAGAGGGCGTTCTGGAGTGGATGCATGCCATCTATGACGTCACCCTTGCCGCCTTAGATAATGAGGAAGCCATTTGGCCTTACAGTATGCCACCAAAATTGCCTAGTGATGACCAGATTAAGGTGGCCCAACTGGATGACCCTGCCGCAGTAGATTACCGGGAATATCTAGTGGGAGCCTATGGTAAGAAACTACAAATGATTTCTGGCCTCCACTATAACTTTGGCCTCGATCCCGACTTCATCAAGGGTTTCTACCAGTCTGAACATAGCCAATTTGAAAGCTTACAGGAGGCTCAAAATGCCCTCTATTTAAAACTTGCCCGGAACTTTTTACGCTATCAATGGGTGATGGTTTATTTCTTAGGAGCTAGTCCCTATGCCCACGACTCCTTCTTTGAGGCTGGAGTGGAGCCTCTTGGCCATCCGGTGCGGAGTATCCGTAATTCTGAGCATGGCTATGTTAACCATGAAGATGTCCATGTTTCTTACCACGATCTAGAAACTTACATCACTAGCCTAGAAAACAATGTTAAAACCGGTCACCTTTATGCTGAGAAGGAATTTTATTCTAACGTGCGTTTACGGGGTGGCGCTAAGGTCAGAGACCTCCTCCATACCGGAATTAAATACTTGGAAGTGCGCAATACCGATATCCAAGGCGATGCGCCCTATGGGATTCGCTTAAGAGAACTTGTTTTCATTAAATACTTCTTACTCTATCTGCTTTGGATGGATGAGATGGCTGATGACCCGGAAATTGAAGTGGGCGTTAAGATTAAGACCCAAGTCGCTAATGAAGATCCTTTCAGCCAAACGGCCTACTATGATGAAGGCAAGCAGATCGTCAGTGGTTTGCGGCAAATGCTAGCGGACTTAGGAGTGAGCCAAGAGAAAGTGGACCTGATTGAGGAAGTTCTTCATCGTTTGGAAGCACCAGAAGAGACCCCAGCGGCTCAGATTGTAAAAACTTATCCCAGTGTGGACGCCTGGTTAGAATCCGGTTTGGAAATTGCCGAAACCAACCGCAAAAATGCTCTCAAGGCGCCTTATCAATTAGGTGGCTTTACCGATATGGAATTGTCTACCCAGATCTTTATGGCAGATGCCATTCGCTCCGGGATCCAGGTAGAGATTCTAGACCGGTCTGATAACCTCCTCCGCCTCTCGGTCGGAGACCACAGGGAATATGTCAAAAATGGCAATATCACCAGCAAGGATACCTATATTTCCCACTATCTCTTAGCCAATAAAGAAGTCACCAAACAAATTATCCAAGAGGCTGGTTTCCAAGCCCCCAAATCGCGGACCTATCACAGCCTAAGTGAGGTGGAAAGGGCAGCCGGACTCTATCTTAACCGCCCCTTAGTGGTTAAACCCAAATCAACCAATATGGGCATTGGTATTTCCATCTTTAAAAAGGGACCTAGCCGTGAAGAACTTTTAGAGGCCGGTCGGATTGCCTTTGAAGCGGATGACAGTGTGCTCTTAGAAGACTATGTGCCAGGGGTAGAGTACCGCTTCTTTGTCCTGGATGGTAAGACCATCGCTGTTTTACTCAGAGTGCCTGCTAATGTGGTGGGCAATGGGAAGGCGACCATCGCAGAATTAGTCGCTGAGAAGAATGAAGACCCTAAGCGAGGCTTAGACCACCGGACTCCACTGGAAAAAATTCAACTAGGAGACATCGAATCCTTGAACCTTAAACAACAGGGTTTGACCTTTGACAGCGTCTTGGCTGAGGGTCAGCGGGCTTACTTAAGGGAAAACTCCAATATTTCTACTGGGGGCGACTCGATCGATGTTACCGATCAGGTTCATCCCTCCTATCTTGACATTGCCAGTCAAATGGCTGATGCCTTAGAAGTGAACATTACAGGGATCGACCTGATGATTGCAGATATTACAAAAGCTGCCCAAGTGACCAATGAAGGGGCCAATTATGGCTTTATCGAAGCCAATTTCAACCCTATGATGATGATGCACGTCTATCCAGCCCAAGGCCAAGGGGTCCGTGTCACTGAAGCCTTGCTTCATTACCTCTTTCCAGAAAAGAAATTCTTAGATAAATAAGCCAAACAAAAAAGGCTCAGTTTAAATGTAGTGACCCCCAAAAGTTGGACTAAGAATTCAACTTTTGGGGGTTATTTTTATGTCTAAATATTCATTAGAATTTAAACTGAATTTAGTAGGAGACTATATTGCGAAAAAAGGAAGTTATCGAACCTTAGCTAATAAAGCAGGAATAGATCCTTCTATTTTACGAAGGTGGGTTAATAACTATTATGAATTTGGTGTAGATGGTTTAAAGAAAAGGCGGACTCAACAGGTTTATACTGTTGAATTCAAATTAAATGCGATAGAATTGTATGAAAGTACGGAAATGAGTTATCGCGAATTGGCCAATTCATTAAACATGAATAATCCAAGTCTAATCGCTAATTGGCGAAGAGCTTATCATGAAAGAGGACTTGATGGCCTTTCCGCGAGGAAAGGAAGGCCACCTAAAGTGTCTAAAAAGAAATCACAAATCAATCAAATAAAGGATAGCAGCGAAACCAATCAGTTAAGTGAAGCAAAAATAAAGGAACTTGAACAACGGATTACGGATTTAGAAATTGAGAACAAATTTTTAAAAGGATTGAGGAGACGTGTGGCTCAAAGAGTCAAGCGAGAAAAGAAGAAATAGTGACCGAAATCACACGTCTCCATGATGAAAAATATGCTTTAAAAGATATTCTTAGCGTTTTAAAGTTTCCTAAATCGACCTACTTTTATTGGAAAAATAAAGATGAGGAAATTGATAAGGATGCCGATTTAAAAGAGGAAATGAAAGACATCAGAGAAACCCATAAGGATTATGGTTATCGAAGAATGCGAGCTGAACTGCTTTCCCGTGGTTATAAGGTCAGTAAAAACAAAGTTCAACGCCTAATGAAAATTATGGGGATACAGGTCACTAGCTATACTAGAAAGACAAGAAAATATAATTCCTACAAAGGAACGATTGGAGAGATAGCGCCAAATCGTATCAACCGGCGGTTTGATTCGACCATTCCTTATCAAAAAATAACAACAGACACAACAGAATTTAAATACTACTATGCCGATGATTCTGGGAATTATCAAACTGGAAAACTCTATTTAGATCCTTACATGGATCTATTTAATCGAGAAATTATTTCTTTTAAGATAACACATCAGCCTAATGGACAAAGCATGTTGGAGGGGCTACAAGCTGCCATTGAAGCAAGTAAATTATGTCCATACAGAAGAACCTTTCATTCTGATCAGGGCTGGGCCTATCAAATGAAAAGTTACACCCGGCTCTTGAAGGATCACCGAATTTTTCAAAGTATGTCTCGTAAAGGAAATTGCTTAGATAATTCGCCAATGGAGAATTTCTTTAGTCTACTAAAACAAGAAGTCTACTATGGTCGGACTTATCATTCCTTTGAAGAATTAGCACAAGCGATTGAAGATTTTATAATCTATTACAATGGTGAAAGAATCAAAGAAAAATTAGATTTTAGGAGTCCTATAGAATTTCGTCTTCATCACGCTTCTTTCGCCGCTTAATGATTACACATAAACTTTAAACTTATCAAGAGCCGCTACGCTCTTCCTCTTGACAAGTTTAAATTTCTGAGTAAATGTGTCGGCAAGAAATAAGCAAGAACTGTAAGCAACAAAAAAGAGCTGGCCAAAGGCCAACTCACTATATATAAAGTCCAACTTATTGGGGTCACCATAAAAAACTGGGCCTTTTTAAATGGATAATTTTACCTAGCAGCGAGTGATAAAACAGGGTCCTTGCGCTAACTAGCCGATCTTTCATTAGTAATGGATGATGAAAGCGATGAAAAAATTATTAGAGCCTAGTTTACTGATTTTTGGCTTGCTTGTCAACGGCTTTATCGATCAAAGTTGAAGTTTTATGCCTACATGTCAGATAAGTTATCCAGTCCTTACCCATTTAAGTTTTCCTAAAGGATTCCTCTAGTGGAGGAGTGTATTTAATGAAAAATTAAAAAATGTATGTTAGAGTAGTATTGACGTACGTTTGTTCGATTGTAATTGAGAGATTAATCAGTAGCTGGGTTATTGATTATTCGCCACTGATTAGTCCCTGTATTTTTAAGATAGGGGGATAATTAATGTCAACAATTGAATTGAAAAATGTGAGTAAACGCTATCCTGGCAATGAGAATTACTCCGTTAAAAACTTTAATTTAGATGTTGGAGACGGTGAATTTATTGTCTTTGTCGGTCCGTCCGGTTGTGGGAAATCAACCACTTTGCGGATGATTGCCGGTTTGGAGGAGATTAGCCAAGGGGACTTATTAATTGATGGTGAAGTGGTCAATGATAAGGATCCCAAAGACCGCAACATTGCCATGGTCTTCCAAAACTATGCCCTTTTTCCACATTTATCGGTTGCCGATAATATTGGCTTTGGCTTAAAAATTAGAAAAGTCGACAAAGATAAACGCGAGCAGGCGGTTAAAGATGCTGCTGAGCTGGTAGGCTTGAGTGACTATTTAGATAAAAAACCAGGTGCCTTATCAGGCGGTCAGATGCAAAGGGTTGCCCTTGCTAGAGCCATCGTTAAGTCAGCTGGTATTTTATTGATGGATGAACCTTTAAGTAACTTGGATGCCAAGCTCCGGGTTCAAATGCGCAGTGAAATTGTTAATTTACAAAAACATCTCCATGCGACAACTGTTTACGTGACCCACGACCAAGCTGAAGCCATGACCATGGCTGACCGGATTGTTGTGATGAACCAGGGCCAAATCCAACAAATCGGGGCCCCTTGGGAGGTTTATAACAACCCTAAGAATCTTTTTGTTGCAACCTTCCTAGGCACACCACCCATGAACACTATCCAAGCCTATGTCAAAGATGGCAAGGTCTTGTCTCGAACTGACCGGGTTTTAGTGGACCATTTACCAGGTGATTTCACTGAAGGGCAAGAGATTGTCGTCGGCTTTAGACCGGAAAAGGCTCAAGTCACTGATAATCCTGACCAGGCCCACTTTACCGGGTCCATTCAAATGGTGGAATTACTGGGCGCTGACTATGACCTCCATGTGAAGTTAGAGATCTCACAAGTCATCATTAAAGAAGCGACCGATAAACGCTATGAGGCTGGTCAGGAAATCGCCTTTAACCTCGATAGTAAAGACCTTTATTACTTCGATAAGAAGAGTGGGGAAAGACTGGTGACTGAAAATGATTAAAGACATGAACAAGAAGCAGTGGCTGATCTATATCTTAGTGCCACTCCTGCCTTTACTAATTTTCTGGTTCTTACCTATGATCATTTCCCTTTTAATTTCTTTTACCAACTGGGATTACATCTCACCGACCTATGATATCGTCGGCATAGAAAATTACACCGACCTGATCACTTCTGAAGAATTTGCTTCATCCTTATGGAATACGGTGGTCTTTTCACTAGGAACAGTGATTCCAACCTTAGTGATTGGCTTTTTATTAGCACTCTTATTAATCCGGCAAAAGTTCATGCATAATTTCATCCAAGCCTGTCTCTTTGCTCCTTGGGTAACGCCTATGGTTGCGGTCTCCATTGTTTGGTCCTGGATGTACCAACCAGAAGGACTGATTAATAATATGCTGGCCCATATCGGTATTTCGGGACCGGATTGGTTGTCTTCATCGACCTTTGCCATGGTGGCTGTAATTGTGGTAACTGTTTGGAAGAATGCAGGCTGGGCCATGTTGTTTTATTCAACCGCCATGTCCAGTATTTCGCCGGCCTATGATGAAGTTTGTGATATTGCTGGAGCTAGTTACTGGCAACGGATCCGAACGATTTATTTTCCCATGACCCTACCCACAACCCTTTTCTTATCGATCATTACCTTGATTTCGTCCATCCAGGCTTATGACCAAATTAACGTCTTAACCCAAGGAGGGCCAGCAGGGGCCACGCGAACCTTGTTATACATGTTCTATCAACTAGCTTTTGAGGAGTTTAACATGGGTAAAGCCACTGCCTTGTCAGTCATTATGCTAGTCATCACTGGTCTCTTAGCCTTTGCGATCTTTAGCTTACAAGGACATTACCGTAAGGAGGGTATGGCATGAGAAATAAACAATGGGATAGTAAGGGGATTATTCGTTCTATCTTACTTCTCTTACTCAGTTTTTTAATGGTTTATCCTTTATTATGGATGGCGTCGAATGCCTTTAAAGATGCTGCCACCATCCTATCTAATCCGGCCTCTTTAGCTCCTGACTTTCTTTCCTTTAAGAACTTTGCGGGAGTATTCGAATTGGGCCCCTTTGACCTTTATATTTTTAACAGTATTTTCACTGCCTTAGTGATTGTCATTGTCCAATTAGTCCTAAGTGCCTTGATGGCCTATGGTTTGGTCTTCTTCCATTTTAAAGGGAAGAAATTCCTCTACACTTCGATCTTACTCACTTACATGTTACCAGTGGCGACTACCTATGTGCCATCCTTTGTGATCTTAGCGCAAATGGGGCTCTTAGATACCTTAACCGGTTTAATCGTATCCAATATCGCTAGTGTCTTTTCGATCTTTTACCTCGTCCAAACCTTCCGTTCCGTACCGATTGAATTGGTGGAAGCGGGACAAGTAGAAGGGGCTAATTCTTGGCAAATCTTGTGGCGGATTATCGTTCCTTATTCTCGCTCAGCCATTTTAACCACGGCCTTGATCAACTTTGTAACCCACTACAATAACTACATGTGGCCTTCATTAATTATTTCTAGTGAAGCGAAGATGCTGGTCTCTAATGGTCTGAACCAGCTCTTCACCACCCAAGGCAACTTTATTGATAACTTACCCCGCTTAATGGCGGCCAATACCCTGGTAGTGGTGCCACTATTGATCCTCTTTATCCTTCTACAAAAATGGTTTGTACAAGGAATTTCTGGCTCAGGAACGAAAGGATGATCAAGATGAAAAAAATGGCGAAAATTTTACTGACTCTCTTTACCGCCTTGCTGTTCCTGGGTGGCTGTTCTAAACAAGCCCAGCAAGCTCTAGCTGAATATGACCGCAAGCATAGCGACCAGTCAACAGGTGATCGGGTAGAGATTGAATTTTGGTATGGGTTGGGCTCCATCGCGGGGCAAACCATGGAAGAAATTATTGAAGATTTTAACAATAGTCAAGACCAAGTCCGCGTGATAGGAGTGGCTCAGGCCAATTATGATGAAACCTATCAGAAACTCCAAGCGGCTATTGCGGCGGATATCGCTCCAGCTGTGGTTTTATCGGATGATATCGTGGAACAATCCGAGTCTCAAATTCTTAGACCGCTCAATAATTTTATGGATGAAAGCATGGCAACTGCGGACTTCCTGCCTGTTTTTATGGATTTAGCAATTTCTGATGGTCAGGTTTACGGTTTTCCAGCCTTTGGGACCACCCAGGTCATGTATTACCGTAAGGATATTCTAGACCAAGCTGGTATTGATCCCGATGACATGTATGCTTCCTGGGAGAATGTGATGGCTTATTCTAAGCAACTCCAAGACGACGGCTATGTCGAAAATGGCCACCAATTAATGTGGGGGACCGATAACTTGATTGACCTGGCCTACAGTTCTGGGGGACAAATTATTTCTGATGATGGGACTCAAGTTTTGATTGACCAAGCCCCTTGGGTAGATTCTTGGAATTTTATCCGAGAAAACATCCACGATGGCACTAGCCCGATTGAATCAGGTGGACAAGGCTGGGAATACTGGTACCGGACCATCGATAATGTGATGACGGGTAAATCGATTGGCTATACTGGTTCCTCCGGGGATAAGGCCGACCTGGATTTTGACATCATTGGTTCAGCGGAACAACCAGGTTATAATGGTCATGAACCCCGTCCAATGTCTGAGGGGCTCTACCTGGCCATTCCGGCCCAGTCTTCTGACCAGGAAGCAAAGGCGGCTTTTGAATGGATTAAATACTTCACTAGTCCCCAAGTTCAGGCTGACTGGACCAAGGCAGTGGGTTATGTTCCAGTACGGATTGATGACACCATGAATAAGGTCCCTGGCTTTAGTGAATTCTTAGCCGAAAATCCGGCTTATAAAACGCCTATGGACCAATCAACCCATGCTTCTTACAGCTTTACGGATCCTACCGGAGGCAAAATTTACCAAGCCCTATCCGATGCTCGGGATAAGGTGGAACTGCAAAATATTCCTGCAGAGGAAGCCTTGGCTGAAGCCCAGGAAACGGCTCAAAAGGCTTTAGACACAGTAAATGAGAGGGGAAAATTAATCATTATATTGAAAAAAGCCAAGTGAGCGACTTGAACTGACTTGGCTTTTTTCTTTAGCTAAAAAGAGCAGGATTGAGCCGGCCGACTGGCAGCTTTTTAGATATTTGTTTAAAATAGAAAGCAAATAAGGAAAAGGAGATGGGAAGAGTGCCAGTAAGTATTTTTTGTGGGCACCCAGATTTGGAAAATTCTAGCAGCCACCAATTTTTACGGGCAGCTTGCCCCAAGGAAATCGATTTTATCCCTGTTCCGACAGACTACGAGGATAATTTTATCCAAGCCTCCCAGCAGACTTTCTTAGCTAGTGAGCGGGTCTACCTGCAATTTCCCCTCTACTGGTACCAAGCACCTGGTCATATGGTCCAATGGCTCCAGGAATTATTAAGTGATAATTTCCTAGACCAGTATGGTCCGTCCTTTGTAGGCAAATCCTTGGGTTTAATAGTAACGATTGGGCGCCCTTTATCCTATTACCAAGCTGGTGGGAAAAATAATGTCAGTCTGTCAGCTCTCTTTAGCCCCTATCAAACCCTGTGCCAAAGCTTGGGGGTGACCTTTTTACCTGCCTTTGTGCTTAGCCAATTCCACTATTTAAGTGAAGCCGACCAAGCCAAGCAGTATGTTGCCTTTCAATATTACCTACTAAATCCAGAACGTGGCGGATTTAGCCAAAGGAGCCGCTGGTTAATCGATTATTTGAACAGCTGTCAGGAGGATTTTTCACCTGCTTTGAGTGGCCAGCTTGAGCTCTTGCTCGATTCCTGGCAAGGGCGATTGGAAGAATTAGAATTGTTGGAAGCTGAATTACCGAAAACAAGGCGACATTAGGAGGTTATTATGGTTGAAAATGATCCACTAGGCCCTTGGTCCCAGGAAGTTTTAAAGCAAGTCCAGGAAGAAAGCAGTGAATATGGCCAGCGCGCCTATCTTGCTGCTTGTCACGAGGCTATTGAAGCCCTCGACTTACGTTACCAGCAAGCGAGCGGGCGCTTAGACGGCTTGTCTTGGGATAAGGAGAACTGGTAAACACTTAATAAATCCTTGGCTTATAGAAATGCGGCTAAGGAATAGAAAAAAGCAGCGCATTGTTGTGTAATCCCCAAAAGTTGAATGTTTAGTCCAACTGATTGGGCATCCCAATGTTCGCTGCTTTTTGTTTTATTTATCATAATCCTCTCGTAAGAGGCCGTAGTAGGCGGCGTCACAGAGCCCTTGGTTGTTACGGTCGGCTTGACGGAGGGTGCCTTCATAAACTAGGCCACAATGCTGCATGACCTTTCCGGAGGCAGGATTGTTGGGGTCATGCATAGATTCAATCCGGTTGACGCCTACCTCATCGAAGAAGAAGGGAATAAGGCGTTGGAAGGCTTCGGTGGTAATTCCCATTCCCCACCAGTTTTGACCGATAGCATAGCCAATGTGGACGGCCGCAATTTTTCTTTGACGTCCACTACGGAAATGCTACCAATGACTTCATGAGTTGACTTCAAGACAATAGCCCATTGGTAGAAATCTTTGTGACTATAGTTAGCCACCCATTGAGCAATGACTGCCTTAGTGACAGCAGGGGATTGGTGGTTGGGCCAGGTTAAATATTTGCTGACAACTGGGTCACTGGTCCAGTGCTGGTAGGCCTGGTCCACGTCAGACATTTCAAAGGGACGCAAGATAAGGCGCTGGCTTTCCAGTTTTTGGCTACCTCGATGGTTCATAATCATTAACCTCCATAAAAGTTAATTTATTATATATCAATTGACCCTAGAAAACTAGCTAAGAAGTCAGAGAGGACAGTTATGAGAGTTTGACCGAGGAAAATAATTCTCTCTTAACAATCTCGAGAGCTTGTTTAAGCATAGACAAATCCACTGCGGCATCATTCAAGAGAAAGAGCTGACGACTTCTTACTAGGGGACTCATATCATAGTCGGAGACACTTTTAATGCCAATACCCTTTTTAAGTAGGCGGTCTTTCACTTTCTGGTCTGATAAGGCGGTCTGGAATTTGAGGAGTAGGTGGAGGCCGGTTTCGCCTTCAATAATCTGACATTGATCTGGGGAGAATTGATCTCTAATCAAGCGCCTGACTTTTTCTCTTTTCTTGCTATAGAGACGGCGCATGCGGTTAATATGCTTTTCAAAATAACCCTCCCTAATAAATTGGGCTAAACTGTACTGTTCAAAGGTAGACACGGTACAGGAATAGAAGGACAGGTCGCGATAGAATTGGTTAGCTAGTTGGGCAGGGAGGACCATATAGGAAATCCGAATAGTAGGTGCTAGGGACTTGGAGAAGGTGTTAAGGTAGATCACTTTAGCGCTAGCATCAATACTTTGCAAGGTAGGGAGGGGCTTGCCGTGAAAGCGAAACTCACTATCATAGTCATCCTCAATAATATAGCGCCCCTCTGCCTGATTGGCCCAAGCCAGTAATTGATAGCGGCGGCTGACGGGCATGGTAATGCCGGTTGGAAAGTGGTGGGTAGGATTAAGGTGGGCGATCTGAGCTTGGTTCTTATTAAGTTCTTCAACCATTAATCCTTGGTCATCAATCCCCGCTAAACGACAATCCACCCCTTGTTTAATATAGATCTGCCGTAATTTTTTATAACCAGGATTTTCAATGCAATAGATCTTGTCCCGTCCAAGGAGTTGGATCAATAAGCCGTAGAGATATTCTGTCCCGGCTCCAACAATAATTTGCTTAGGATCAATGGCCATCCCCCGAAAAGAAGCCAAGTGGCTAGCAATGGCCTCTCTTAGGGCAGCTACACCGCCTCCCAGGGGTGGTTTAAGGAGGTCGGCCTGGCAGTTAAGGATGGTGTCATGCATCATCCGATTCATAATTGAAAAAGGAAAGAGATCAGACGGGCTCTGCTGTTCAGAAAAATTAAAAGTAAAGTGTTCTTCTTGGGGGAGGCAGATATGGTGGTCCACCTCTGGCCGTGGATGGATATTAGGCAGGTCCTGCCAGTCATTCACATAATAGCCCCGTTTTTCCTGGCTATAGACCAGGCCTTCACTGATCAACTGGTCATAAGCATTTTCAACCGTTATGGTACTAATGCCTAAATTTCTAGCCAAGCTCCGTTTAGAAGGCAGTTTTTCTTGACTGGCCAGTTTTCCGGCCATGATATCGCTTTTAATGGCTTGGTATAATTGCTGATAAAGGGGGATTGGGCCTTTTTTAGATGGTAGGTTAACATCTTTTTTACTCCTTACTGGCTTCTTTTTTATTGTGATTTTGACTATTTGTCTATGACCACTTTTAATTTATGATATAGCTTACCAAGCGCTAAGCGACAAATCAAGGAGGTCATCACATGACAAAGACACAATATGAATTAAACCAAGCCCTAGCTCAGATGTTGAAGGGTGGGGTGATTATGGATGTTACCACACCAGAACAAGCCCGGATTGCTGAAGCAGCAGGTGCAGCAGCGGTTATGGCCCTGGAACGGATTCCAGCTGATATCCGAGCAGCCGGTGGGGTTTCCCGGATGAGTGATCCTAAAATGATTAAGGGTATCCAAGAAGCAGTTTCCATCCCGGTTATGGCCAAGGTTCGCATCGGTCACTTTGTGGAAGCTCAGATTCTCGAAGCCATTGAAATTGACTATATCGATGAATCCGAAGTTCTCTCGCCAGCAGATGATGTTTACCATATTGATAAGACCGCCTTCAAGGTACCTTTTGTTTGTGGGGCCCGTGATTTAGGGGAAGCTTTGCGCCGGATTGAAGAGGGAGCTTCTATGATTCGGACCAAGGGGGAACCTGGCACAGGCGACGTGGTCCAAGCCGTCCGTCACTTACGTAAGATTAATGCCCAAATTCGTCAAGTTGCTTCCCTAGCAGAAGATGAGCTCTATGAAGCCGCAAAACAACTTCAAGTGCCTTATCATTTAATCCAATATGTCCATGATCACGGGAAATTACCAGTAGTGAACTTTTCCGCTGGGGGGGTAGCTACCCCAGCGGATGCCGCTTTAATGATGCAATTAGGGGCGGAAGGAGTCTTTGTTGGTTCCGGAATCTTCAAGTCAGGAGATCCCGCTAAGCGGGCCAGTGCCATCGTTCAAGCGGTCACCAACTACCAAGATGCCCAATTAATTGCCCAACTATCCGAAGACTTGGGTGAAGCCATGGTCGGGATTAATCCGAGCGAGATCCAAATTATTATGGAAGAGCGAGGCCAGTAAGATGACAATCGGTGTACTCGCCCTCCAAGGGGCCTTCATTGAACACGAAGATATCCTCCGCCACTTAGGGGCTCAAGTAAAAGAGATTCGTCAACTAAAAGACTTGGATGATATTGATGGCCTCGTCCTACCAGGAGGAGAAAGTACGGTCCAGGGGCAATTGCTGGAAAAGTTAGGTCTATTAGAACCCGTGCGTCAGTTGATCCAAGATGGCCTACCAACCCTAGCTACCTGTGCTGGCTTAATTCTTCTAGCCGACAACATAGCCAACGACACTAATCGTTACCTAGGGACCTTACCCGTGACTGTGAAGCGGAATGCCTATGGCCGTCAACTAGGCAGTTTTGCCACTCAAAGTCAAGTGGGCCCTCTTAGTGACTACCCGGCAGTTTTTATCCGGGCCCCTTATGTTGCTGACTATGGTCAAGATGTTCAAGTTCTGGCCCAAGTGGATGGTAAGGTGGTTGGAGTTGAATATGAAAATCAAATTGGTCTAGCCTTTCATCCCGAGCTTACCCAGGATTACCGTATCCACCAGTACTTTCTTCAAAAAGTGGAAGACTTTAAGCAAGCAGCCACAAAATAATTCCATGAAGTAAAAAAATCAGTGCTCACAGTGGCACTGATTTTTTTGATGACTAGCGATTTAATCGAAGAACTAAGACTTAGCCATTTTCATTTTTTCGGCCTTTTCTTTGGCCGCTTTTTTCTTTAAACGCCGGCGGGCCCGGTCCTGGCGTTGACGGCGAATTTGTTGTTCAGCCAGGTTAACAAACATAAAACCAAAAACAATGGCTCCGGAAACCTTGAAAACGTCCATCAGGTAGGAGACACTTAACTGATAATTGCCTTCTACGGCATAGCGGATAAAGAGATAGGCCGCATTACCAGGAACCAAGGGCAGAATAGCGGGAGTATTCAAAATAATCACCGGTAAGCGCAGCTTGCGCGAGAGGTAAATATAGATGATCCCGATAACGATAGCGGCCATGAAGTTAGCGACGATTAAGTCCCCAAACCAGGACATAAAAAAGTAGTAGGTCATCCAACCACTGGCTCCCGTTAAGCCACAATAAATCAAAGCCCGCTTAGGGACGTTAATAATGGTGGAAAAGGCGACCGTCCCGAAAAAGGAGAGGACAAATTGTTCAATAATGGTAAACATGGCTGAACTCCTTTCTAACCTAACCATTGCAGGGTGAGGGCAATACCAACACCCAGCACAATGGCAATTAAGATGGCGTTAACTGCTTGGACCATGCCCGAAATTAACTGGCGGGCAAAGAGGTCACGGAGGGCACCAGTAATGGCCAGTCCAGGAAGGAGAGGCATGATACAGCCCGTGATCAAGGAGTCCAGGTTATTGACCAGGCCTAGGCGGTTTAGGGACAGGGCTAAAAATCCGATGACGGTAGTCGCAAAAAAGTCACTGAGGAAGGTAATTTCAAATTTTACCTTGCAGTATTCAGAAATAGCAAAGCCGATGATCGCAATGGCAAAGGCAAAACCAATATCCCAGTAGTTGGTTGAGTCAATCATTAGCATAAAGGCAGCACTAGCAGCTCCCGCAGCCAATAATTGCACACTAAAGGGGAAGGTCTTTTCCTGTTTATCTACGGCTTGTAAGGCCTGGTAGAGTTCTTCCAGGTTAAGTTTTCCTTCAGCGTAAGAGCGGGAAAGTTGGTTGGTGTCATCAATTTTGGCTAAGTCGGTGGAGGTCTTTTTGACTAGGACCATTTGCATGTCTGAGTGCTTATTTAAGCTCATAAAGACGGCCGTGTTGGTGACATAGGAGGCGGTATCGAAACGGTGGCTGTTTTGGGCGATCCGTTGCATAGTATCTTCGACCCGGTAGGATTCGGAACCCGATTCCATCATGATATTACCGGCCAGTAAACAAGTGGATAAAAGTAAGTGGTTTTGTTCTTCGATGATGGCTACCATAGTAATCTCCTTCCTGGATAATTTGTGCCAGCTACTTACTTTCATTCTAGCATAGAAAGACTTTAGCCAGTCCTATTTAAACAATCGCACGCACAAAAAAGTGACCCACTGATTAGTGAGTCACTCTTAATCATTTATTTTAAATTTTTTAATCTTAGTTAAATTGGCCTTCGATAATACCGCGTTCTTGTTCGAGCCGGGCTTGGTAGAAGACTGCAGCGGCTACTTTCGAACGCAGTCCATAGTAAACAGAAACGAACACGATGAAGAGGGCGACAGCAAAGAAGAGAACAAAGCCCAAGAAACCTAATCCAGCCACGTTTATCCGGTTGGTGGCGACAGTTACTCCAATAGCCACAACTATAGAGATGAAGATAAGCAAATAAGCGATCCATTTATAGCTAAGCATCAAGCAGAAATATCTCCAGCGGTTGCCTCTCATGAGCCGCCAGCTATTTTTGATGACTTGGAAGGCGCCCCTGTCTGGCTCTTCCTTTAACAAAATAGGGGTCATAGCTAAACTAATATTGACCCAATAAGCAATTAAAGCGATCAAAAGTCCGCCACCAACCAGGACCACTAAGAGCCAAGCATCTTCCGAGCCCAAGACTAAAGCGGCGATAATAACCAAGGCGAAGGCTGCCAATAGGGACATTAGCCAAATCACAACAATATTGACTATCTGCGATAGGAGGCTGGTCCAGGTATTATGCCAGAAATTCTTCTTAAAGGGCCGGAAGATACTCAAAGCCTGGTAGGGGGTGTGGGTTTTCGCTGCATCGACCAGGCCCCAGGTCATGCCATAACTCAATAGGGCGAAGACTAGGGTAGAAATCAGGGTGTTGACTAATTCAATAGAATTCCCTGAAGACTGGAAGCGGGCAAGCGTAAAGTCAGTGATCGATGAGACCACGGCGCTAAGAATAAGGATGATAGCAAAGTCAGCCAGTAAAGGCTTGAGACTGATGGGGGTAATTTCCTTTTCTGCTTGACGGATCGCTCGATTGGGGAGCGCTAATTTTTCCATAATAAACTCCTTTCCTGAGTTTAAACGAGTAATAGTTTTTCTTAAGTCTAGGATACCACAGCAGGGATTATTTAAAAATGAAAAATATAAAGTGCTTCAAGTCATAAAATGGCGAATCGATTGACTACTTTATGAAAAGTGAGCCATAAAAAAGGCCGTGACTTTCATATGGTCACGGCCCGATGTCGGTATTTTATCAGGTTAAAGTTTAGGCTTAAACAAATTTTGCAGCGAATTCAGCGAAAGCTTTACCCGCATTAGCTAAGAATTCTTGGGTATCTTCGGCAGTAATTTCACCATTGTCACCGATGAAGTTAGCTGAGTTACCAATGTATAATTCAGGTTGTTGCATCACTGGCATGTCTAAGAAGACTAAGGATTGACGGAGGGTGTGGTTAGCAATCGCGCCACCAATTCCAGCTGGAGATTGAGAAGCCACAAGAGCTGGTTTCCCTTCCCAAACACTAGAGCCGTATGGACGAGAACCTAAGTCAATGGCATTCTTCAAGCTAGCTGGTACAGAACGGTTATGTTCTGGAGTAACGAAGATAATGGCGTCTTGAGCTTTTACTTCTTCACGGAAACGTGTGTATTCCTTAGGTTGTTCTGGCGCTTCATCATAGTCTTGGCTATAGAGAGGCAGGTCAGCGGTTTCGATGAAGGTAACTTCTGCATCTTCAGGTAAGCCTTTGACGATCCCTTTGGCAATAGCTTCTGAGAATGAGTTTTTACGGATTGAACCTAAAACAACACCATATTTAGTCATTATAAAATCTCCTCTTTCATTTTTCTTTCTATTTTTAACTTACAATACTTAGTTTAAAAGCGAGTGGCCTAAATAACAAATTATATGCTCACAAAAAGTAATTACTTTTTGTAAGTATAAAAGTTCGCTTAAAACCAAGGGAATGCTCTTGACAAATAGAACGTATGTTCGTAAAATTAAGAAAAGTTGTCCAGTAGACCACTAAAAAAGTAGAGGATAATGCTTATGAAACGTTTTGACTATGCATTTGATTATAGCCAGGAGCCCAAACATGACGTCATGTGTATCGACATGAAGTCTTTTTTTGCCAGCGTCGAATGTGTGGCTCGGCAACTCGACCCCCTGACAGCAGAGTTAGTTGTCATGTCGCGGGCAGAAGCCGATGGTGGATTGGTTCTAGCCGCTAGCCCTGCGGTTAAGGCCAAATATGGTTTGAAAACCGGGTCCCGGCTCTTTGAATTTCCCCGCCATCACAACATTCAAATTGTTCCTCCCAATATGAGCCGCTATATTGAAATTAATTTGGACATTAATGAGATCTTCTTGAATTACGTTGCCCCTGAAGACCTCCATATCTATAGTATTGATGAGAGTTTTCTGGATGTTTCCTATAGTCACAAGTTATTTGGTAGTAATGAAGACATTGCTCGCCGGATTCAAGCCGATGTCTACCAGGCCTTTGGAATTACTGCCACAGTTGGAATGGGGGACAACCCCCTCCTAGCTAAATTGTGCTTGGATAATTCAGCCAAGCATTCTCCGCCTTATATTGACTACTGGTCCTATGACTCGATTCCGGAAACGGTTTGGAAGATTGAGCCGCTCAGGGATTTCTGGGGGATAGCCAAGGGTTTGGAGCGGCGTTTGAACCGCTTAGGTATTTATACGGTAGAAGAATTGGCCCATGCCGATGTTTATCTCCTGCAGAAGCGCTTAGGCATTATTGGTGTGGAGCTCCTGGAACACGCCAATGGGATTGACCACAGTATTATCCGTGAGAAGTATGTGCCTTCCTCACGCTCCTTTGGTAAAAGTCAGATCCTCCAGCGCGACTATACCGACCCCTACCAAGTGGCCATCATTATTCGCGAGATGGGCAGTGACATTGCGGCCCGTTTACGCCAGCACCATTTGTTAGCGGGCCAGGTCTCTCTATCCATCGGTTACTCTCATGAGGTCCTTGACCGTGGCTTTCGCCATCAAGTGCCCATTGACCCCACTGACCGGCCCGAAGACCTTAACCACGTCTGGACGGAAATCTTCCGCCTCTACTATGAGGATGGCCAACCTATCCGTCAAATTGCCCTCAGCGCCAGTAAATTCCAAGAAAAAGTGGGCATCCAGCTCAGTCTCTTTGAAGATCCGGAACGGACTCTCCAGAAGGAACGCCTCTATGACACCATGCAAAAAATTCATGACCACTATGGGCCCAGTTCTCTCTTCTATGCCAATAGCTTAGTTGACGGGGCAACCGGTCTGGAGCGGAATAAGTTGATCGGTGGTCACCAGGCTTAAATTCCATGGAGGAAAAGCCAGTCAATGAGATATGGATTTGGTCTGGGCCTGGTTTTTGCTATAATAGGCATAGGAAATTAGAGAAAGGAAGATTCTTATGCAAAAAGATTTCAATCGGACAAAAGCATTTCTAGCGAATGTCTTCACAGCAGTGGTCTTTTTCTTCTTAGCTGGGGGAAGCCAGGTAGAAGCAGCGACTTATTACAGCCAAAGCCTGCCGCAAACTGGGGCCCAAGTGACCAGAACTGCCCTAATCGTTGGGGTTATCTTACTACTTGTGGGCGGATTTTTCTTCTTCCGCAACCGGAAAAACAAAAATAGCTACACCAGTCTAGTCCACAGTTCTATTGAAGAGGTATCGGTAAAAACGAACACTAGTGATGATAAACCGGTATCAGCCGAACACTTGCGAAATCTTGAGCTCTGGTGATAGACTAAGGGCATAGTTAATTAAGCATAAGACACACCCATTGATAGGGAGAGTAAGTGTTAAACACTTTGAAGAGAGGTTCCGTTTGGTGAGAGGAACCAAGTGAAAGGCGCTGAAGATGGCCTTTGAGGGTATCTTGTCAATAAGTAGACAAGGTCGGCTGGGCTCGGTCGATAGAAAGAGCGCTAGTCTAGGCATTATCGCCTATGGCTAGGTCGAGGGAGTAGCTACTACTATACTTATTAACAGTAGTACTCTGAACAAAAGGTGGTAACACGATGCGTCGTCCTTTACTATTCAAGTGAATAGTAGGGGGCTTTTTTATGGAAAATATTAGGAGGTTTTATCATGAAGAAATGGCAAAAAGCATTAGTAACCAGCGCAGTAAGTCTCTTCGCCTTGGCCGGTTGCGGAGCCAATAGTAGCGGCGAGGGTGATGCTAATAAGGAAACCACAGTCAAACTCGGTGTGGTTGGGGATGACACCCGTGACTGGGATACCGTCCAAGAACGTCTCAAGGATGAAGGGATCGATCTTGAATACGTTAAATTCTCTGACTATAACCAACCTAACAAGGCCTTAGAAGAGGGGGAAATCGACCTCAATGCCTTCCAACACCAAGTTTTCTTAGATAAATTCAATGAACAATTCGGCACTGATTTAGTATCGATTGGAAACACCGTCGTGGCGCCCCTAGGGATCTACTCTCATAAGATTAAGGACCTGTCGGAATTACAGGACGGAGCCACCGTTTCCATTCCTAATGACGTGACCAATGGGGGACGGGCCATTATCCTCTTGGAATCTGCTGGCCTTATTGAGGTTGATGACGCAGCTGGAATAACCCCAACGGTAGATGACATTACTTCCAATCCTAAAAACCTAAAGATTGAAGAAATGGATGCTGCTCAAACCCCACGGACCTTAAATGATGTGGATATTGCCTTAATCAATAGTGGTTATGCAGTGGATGCCGGTTTAGAACCCCAAGACGCTATCTTCAGTGAACCAGTCGATGAACGGTCTAAACCTTATGTCAACATCGTGGTTGCTCGCCAAGAAGATAAGGACAACCCTACCTATAAGAAGATTATCGATACCTACCAAACCGATGAAACCGAACAGGTCATTAAGGAAAAATCTAATGGCGCTAACGTTGCCGCTTGGGAACTATTTGGCCGCAACTAGGTCCTTGGCTAGGAATTAGACCGAGCAAGTGAGTCAGAAAATAGAGAGGAAGCATGTGAAATGAGTACAAGTGATAAAAAGGCGCTCCAAGAAAGCATTAAGAATTATGTCAAGGAAAACTTAGTCACTTACCAAGACAACGCCCTAAAAATCCACGCTAACCCCGAAACCAGTAACCATGAATACTATGCCCAAGAAATTTTAACCGACCAGCTGGAAAAAGAAGGCTTCACTGTGAAAAAAGATGTCGCCGGTCATCCCACCGGTTTTGATGCCCGCTATCAAAGTGAAAATGAAGGTCCCACCCTGGTTTACTTGGCTGAATTTGACGCCTTGCCGGATATAGGTCACGGCTGTGGTCACAATCTCTTTGGTAATTATTCCATTCTGGCAGCAGCGGCCCTAAAACAAGTGATTGATCAGGTAGGTGGCGAAATCCGTGTCTACGGGACTCCTGGTGAAGAAGGGGGCGAAAATGGCTCAGCTAAGGAGAGCTTTGTCCGTGAAGGCTTCTTGGATGATGTTGACGCAGCCCTCTGTGTCCACCCTGGAGGGGAAACCAGCCCCAGTGGCCACCTCTATGCCAATGACCCTGTCGATATTGAGTTCTTTGGCAAGTCGGCCCATGCGACGGCTAACCCAGAAGACGGGATTTCAGCCTTAGAACCGCTCATTCTCACCTTCAATGGGATCGATGCCTTGCGTCTCCACCTCCATGATGACGTCAGCATCCACGGGGTGATTCTCGATGGTGGTAAAGCGGCCAATGTGATTCCTGATTATTGCCGGGGACGTTTCTATATTCGTGCCTATAACCGCCACACCCTGGATCAAGTTAGGGAGAAGGTCAAGAAAATTGCTGAAGGAGCTGCCCATGCCACAGGTGCTGAATTGAAATTTGGTCTCTTCCAAAACAAGGTCGATGATATGATTATTACCCCATCCTTTGACGAAGTCTTCTTCAGCCATGCCGAGGAAGTTGGCCTAGACCTGGATTCGGTCAAAGAAGCCGATAGCCAAGCCCACGGGTCCTCTGATGTAGGCAATATTTCCTATGTGGTGCCCACTATCCAACCCTTCTTAGCCATTTCGGAAGAACCGGTGCCTGGTCACTCAACAGAATTAGTAGCAGCAGCCAAGTCAGCTAAGGGTCTGGACTCCATCCGGATAGCTGCCAGCTTATTAGCCTTAACTGGCTTGGATCTGATTCTCGATCCAGACAAATTAGCCCAAATTAAAGCTGACCACCAAGCCGCCCTAGCTAAAGGGAATTAGGCTAGTCGACACTACAAATAAGTTAACACTAAATAAAAAGCGATCTACTAAGGCCTTACCTTTAGGGTAAGGCTTTTTTTCGTGAAAGGCAATGTTGGCTTTTGTTACAGGAATAGGCAAAAGAATAATACTTGATTGCTTATTCTGTTTGTGGTCAGCAATTACCATTTCAGGCGTATAAAAACAATATTTTGGAATAATGTACTTTTTAATGAAATATAATATATTAAACGATATAAAACCTTAAATTTGCTTTATTTTTTAAAAAATATGAGATAATCCTAACTAAATAATGTACCTTGAGGCCTTATATCCTCAGGATTTTTGTTATATTTTTTTGCCTAACTATGTCTATTAATCGTTATTAAGAAGGAGTTGCTTATGAGAAAATTTAGGCATGGGGATTATCTAGAAACCGAACGTAAAACAAGAGTGAAGATGTATAAAGCCGGAAAGTCCTGGGTCAAATCCTGTCTTTCACAATTTGGTTTACTACGTTTCTTCGGTAAGTCACCCGTAATAGAACATATTGAATCCTCCCAAGTTGAAGAAAATGCTTCAACAGATAAAAAGGAGTATTTGTTTAAAGGATTAACTGCTTTAGGGGCCTTAGCAGGTGGGGCAGCCTTGACCACACCACAAGTTAACGCGGATGAATTACCTAAAGAGAAAGTCCTCGAAAAAGAAACCTTAGTCAATACGGATTCAGCAGCCTTAAAAGCAGCAGAATCAACCACTGAAAGCGTCCAAGAAAGCGAATTAACGCAGGAAGCTTCAGAACACATTGACCAAAGTGCATCCGCTTCAATTAGTGCCAGTGAATCGGCGTCCATTAGCGAATCCATTTCTATCAGTGAATCTGAATCCCTCAGCGTTTCTGAGTCTCAGTCTGCCTCCGAATCATCCTCTGTATCGAGTTCAGAATCAGCTTCCACCAGCGTCTCTGAGTCAGCTTCCACCAGTGCTAGTGAATCTGAATCGGATACCAGTCAAGGTTCTGAAAGTGTTGCTGACCATGAAGGTAAGGTAGCTGACGATGAATCTGCTTCTCGCAGCCAAAACGCTCCACGAGTAGCTAATGAAAATAAAGCAGCTATTGAAAATGTTCCAGCTGTTCAAAATGATGGTGGTCTAAGAAGTGCTACTTCTTCTGAAAACACTTATGAAGTGAACGGCGTCGACCTACCAGAGGTTCCAGTAAACAATTTTGTGGCTAGAACCACCAGTGATGCCGCTGAATTAGCTGGTGCAGGTAGCTTAAACCAAGGTAAAACAAAAGCCGAAGTTGACCGTCAAGCAAGCGATTTACAAACAGGCCTAGAACGTTCGACCACTCAAGAAGATGACCGTAGTAAAACCGGTTACTATGCGGCTGTAAGCCATCTCTCCGGCAACAAGGCCCAGGTCAAGGAAGACCTAGAGAAAGCCTTAGCTCATAACGATGGGGCAGCTAGCGACTTAGCTTCCTACAAGTCTCGAATTGACGCTGCCAACACCATTGAAGAAATTGGCGCTGTTGTAGCAGAGGCCCAGGCCAAGTACCCTAACAGTCAGCTAGCTCCAGAAGAAAGTGCTGAAGAAAGAGCGCAAAAAGAAGCTCAACTCAATTCAGCGAAGTCATCTGCTAAGACCAGTGCCCAAGCAATCTTAGACGCACGGGCTCAGGCCAATAACTCTCAAGCAACCGATGCAGATCCAGCCCATGTGGCAGCTGTACAAGCTAAGATTGATGCTGCTCAATCGACAGCTGAAGTTGATAAGATTATTACTGACTTAAATGATTCAGCAAGCGCGGATACTATTTTAGTTCCTAAGACTGATCGGGATGGGAGAAGATACTTCGAAGATATCGATACGGGTAAGAAGTATTATCTAGAACCTAACTGGAATGAAGACTCCATCAAGGGTCAGAACTCAACTCGTTGGGAATTGGAACCAGGTCAACAGCTTAGAGTCATTAATAACCCTTCAGAGCCTTTGAGCGTCCAACAGTTGAAGTACAAGGGCTTCCATGAGACAGCCGATGGCGACCAAGTTATCGATATGATGTACACCTTTACTCCTAGGTCAGCCTATGTTTGGAATCGCCTAAACTTAAGAATTTCCGATGACCTCCAAAAACGGATTGATTGGACCAAGTCCTATTATGAGGACCGGAATGGGAATGTTTATCGTTTTATCAATGGTAGCCAGGCTAATGATAAAATTATAGTCTTGAATCGCCTTGATAAAGGGACTGAAACAAAACGGTCACCAATCCGTCTTTACCTGCGTGACAATGTAACGAGAGAAGAATTGGATACGATTGATACGACTATCCAGTCTCGTCTCTTAGACGCTAATGGGAATGTCTATACTAAGTACATGGGTGGTACTAATGATTCCAATATGAGTTTAACCGGCTATGGTTCTTATACCCAGTCTGTCACCATACCTAAGACGACTTCGACTAATCTTAAGTCAGGGCTCAACCCTTACCTACAAGTTATTTCATCTGTTGACCAGGCACCAGACTTTGTTTCTAGTCAAAATACAGTTTCCTATAATCCATCTGAGAACAAACTCTATGTGGCGAGTCAGTTCCATAAGAAAGATACGGATAACCGAAATGAGAAACTCAACGGCCAATCCATTGCTTACCGTCTAGCCTTCGATAAAGAACTTTTAGATGTTTTGAAGGAAGATGACTATGGGTACATTGGTTATGTCGAACCTTCCGTTACATCAGGAATGAAGGGAGCGGTTAATCCAAATAATGTTAGAACCGGCTTTACCCGCAATCAAGTCAATGTGGTTGGTGATATGGCTTATGTGATCTATGCACCGAATGAATTTGACTATAATGATGAAACCGGTCAAATAATTTATGCTAATAAGGGTACCCAAGGCTTTATCGATAATATTTCGACGGAAATGTCAGGTCAACAATTTACTTTAACGACTTTAAATATCGATTCTGATAACCTGAAGAAGCTCTACCCAACCATTAATAACCAACAGCCTGAAATGACTGCAATCTCAGTGCATTCAGCGATGATCATCGAAAATGACCATGGCATCGACCGGGTTAAGATGACGACTGATCAGGAGGCTGTGGCTAGACAAGGGGATAAGATTGAAATCCGCTTCGCTAAACCAACTAACCATGGCGTCAAAAGATCTGATTTAATCGATGGGGAGATTCTCTATTGGGATGAGTCTGCGGCTAAGTTAGCCATGAAGGCAGGCGAAGCACCAATTATCGGTCATCTAGGGGTTTATCCAGCTTCTCGTGGGGCGAGAGGATCGGATGCCAGATATGACTTTGACGTCAATGCCAATAGTACTGTTTATACCTACACCTTACCTCATGATTTCAAGCTAGCGGCTGGGTCTGAGATTAGTCTCTACACTGGGGCTAACGGCAAATTGGTTGACAACAGCGGTGAAGTTTATATCAACGGCGTTAAGGTTGCTGAATTCGGACCAGACCAGGCAGAAACTTCTTATGCTCCAAGATTAATTATTGGAACAGAAGTTAATTCGTCAGCCCTACTCGATAGAACCCAATACATGCCTGTTGTTAAAGATATGTATGACTTCGACAAGGTCATTACGGGCTATACCTATGTTCCTAACCAATTGGTAGAAATCTCTTATATTGATGCGAATTCTGGCCAGACCCGTTATGTGCGGACTATGTCGGGGAACACAGCAGAACCTGGTGCAAGTTATACTGTTGAAGGTGACAAGACCTATCCAGAACCCGGCAAGGGCTTGTACAAGTTTGAATATGCAATCCCCGATACAGACCGCGTGGTGAAGGATTCACCAATTGTCGCAAGATCCTTTAATTACCAGTCAGCAAAAGATGCTGAAGAGAGAGCACTTGCTGAAGATGAAGAAGCTATCCAAACTTCTGTCGGTTCAGACGCTGTTATCGCTCGGGTCTTGATTCAAGTTACCTATGACCTCAACCAGCCTAACGGAACATCTGCTCGCCGCGTGATGACCTATGCTGCGCCAGCTGAAACGACAGATGCTGCCGGGAATACGACGGCCATTGAGAATTCCGACGTTCCTCGTAACGAAGACTTCTCCAATGAAGTGGGCTATACCAACAACGGTTTAGCAGGCAATATGGCCAATGATCCAACCTTGGAGGGTTATCGTTTCTTAGGTTGGAATACCGCTCAAGATGGGTCAGGAGACTTTGTTACACCTGAAACTGCCTTCCAAAACTCAACCACGGTCTATGCCCAATGGGAAAAAGTGTCCATGTCTGAAGAATTTGAGCCAGGCTATGACAACATTTCGGTTGAAGAAGGCCAAGCTGACACAGTCGCTGCACCAACCTTCATCAAGAACGGTCAAGTGGCCCATCCAGAAGTTAGCCAATTCACGACAAGCGTGGCAGGTGTTACCGTTAACGCTGACGGCTCAATCACTGTACCTGCAAGCTTCACTGAAGGTAAGGCTGGCCAAAAGGTTCAAATTCCAGTCACCATTACTTATGCGGATAATACAACAGATACCGCCAATGTCTATGTTGATGTGACACGCAAGCCAGAAAATGAGCTCTACGAACCAAGTGTGACACCAGTTGAGAAAGATTATGGTCAAGCTCCAACTCAAGATGAGATCAAGAACGCGGTAACTGTACCTGGTTACGAGGAAAACCCAGCTTATCCAGGCCAAACACCAACCGTAACAATTGATGATCCAAATGCTTTGCCAGATGGCAATACACCAGGAGACCATAAAGTTCCTGTGGCAGTGACTTATCCAGATGGGACAGAAGATAAGGAAACAGTTACTGTAACTGTTAAGCCTCAACCAGAAAATGATAAGTATCAACCAAGTGTTACACCAATCAACAAAGACTACGGTCACCCAACCTCTGAGGAAGAAATTAAGAATTCAGTAACGGTACCAGGTTATGAAGAAAATCCTGATTATCCAGGACAAACACCAACGGTAACAGTTGATGATCCAACGACCTTACCAGACGGCAATACACCAGGAGACCATACAGTTCCTGTAACAGTGACTTACCCAGATGGTACAGAGGACAAGGAAACAGTTACTGTAACTGTTAAGCCACAACCAGAAAACGATAAGTACCAACCGAGTGTTACACCAATCAATAAAGACTACGGTCAACCAACTACTGAGGATGAGATTAAGAATGCCATAACAGTTCCAGATTACGAAGAAAATCCATCCTACCCAGGCCAAACACCAACCGTAACGGTTGATAATCCAGGTGCTTTACCAGATGGAAATACACCAGGTGATCATGAGGTTCCTGTAACTGTAACTTATCCAGATGGCACAGAAGATAAGGAAACAGTTACTGTAACGGTTAAGCCACAACCAGAAAATGATAAGTATCAGCCAAGTGTTACACCAATCAATAAAGACTACGGTCAACCAATCACTGAGGATGAAATCATGAATGCGGTAACGGTTCCAGGCTTCGAGGAGAACCCATCTTACCCAGGTCAAACGCCAATGGTAACGATTGATGACCCAACGAGCTTACCAGATGGCAATACACCAGGTGATCATACTGTTCCTGTGACAGTGACTTATCCAGATGGTACAGAGGACAAGGAAACAGTTACTGTAACGGTTAAGCCTCAACCAGAAAATGATAAATACACTCCTGAAGTAGCTCCAGTTGAAAAAGACTATGGTCAAGCGCCAACTGAAGATGAAATCAAGGGTGCCGTAACAGTTCCAGGCTTCGAGGAGAACCCATCTTACCCAGGTCAAAGACCAACGGTAACAATTGATGATTCAAGTACTCTACCAGATGGCAATACACCAGGTGATTATACTGTTCCTGTGACAGTAACTTATCCAGATGGAACAGAAGATAAAGAAACAGTTACTGTAACAGTGAAACCACAGCCTGAAAACGATAAGTATCAACCAAGTGTAACTCCAGTAGAAAAAGACTACGGCCAAGCTCCGACTGAGGATGAAATTAAGGAAGCCGTAACAGTTCCAGCTTACGAAGAAAATTCTGATTATCCAGGTCAAACGCCAACGGTAACAATTGATGATCCAAGCACTTTACCAGATGGCAAGACTCCAGGCGTTCATGAGGTGCCAGTTACTGTTGAGTACCCAGATGGAACGAAGGATCCAGTGACGGTTAAGGTTGTTGTTAACAAATCAAATAAAGACACTTATCAACCAAGTTATCCTCAACCAACAGTTACAGCTGGTGAAACAAGCCCAACTGAGCTAACACCAAGCTTTACTGCTAATGTACCTAATGATCCAAATGATCCGACCGGTCCTTCTCACGAGGAACAAGGTGTTACTCCTCCAGCGGGAACTAAATTTAGCATTAATGTAGGAAATGGGGGTACAGGTTTTGCGACGGCAGATGGTGATCAAGCAACAATTGATCCAAATACTGGAGTAATCAGCTTTACACCAGGAAGCAACCATGCAAGTGAGACGCAAGTTAGCGTTCCAGTTAAAGTTACTTATCCTGATGGAACAAGTGATGAAGTTACAGCAACTGTAACCGTTAAAGCTCAACCAGAAAATGATAAGTACGAACCAAGCGTGACTCCAGTTGAAAAAGACTATGGTGAACCAGCCACTGAAAATGATGTGACAACAGCAGTAACAGTTCCTGGCTATGAAGAGAATCCAGCTTACCCAGGTCAAAGACCTACAGTAACAGTTGACGATCCAAGTACTTTGCCAGATGGCAATACGCCAGGTAACTATACTGTTCCAGTTACAGTGACATATCCAGATGGAACTAAGGACCAAGCTGACGTTACCGTGACAGTTAAGATGAAAGATAAGGCTGTTTATGATACCGCCTATCCAGCAGTTAATCATGCAGAATCTGGTCAAGGTTCGATCACGATCACCCCTACCATCTTCACTGAAGCTGAGATTCAGGACCCTGCTTATCCGAACGATCCATTGAAGACAGTTACTACTAAGAAGGCGATGTCCGATGTGCCAACTGGAACGACATTCGCTTTCCAAGATCCAAACACAGCAGGTGTCACAACTACTGAAGTGACTATGGCTAATGGTGATACAGCCTCAATTAATCCAATAACTGGGGAAATTACTTATACGCCAGCTGCTGGACATAAGGAAGATAGTGTTCAGACCTTACCGACTATCGTTACAAGCTATCCAACAGGTCAAGTAGATCATGATAATGTGACGGTAAAGGTTGAAAAAGACAATGATTCACTGGCTGAATCTGCTTCTAACGCAGAAAGCGAATCCGCACATAGCTTGTCTGAAGCGATGTCACAAGCAGCTTCAGCGAGTGCCTACAGCACATCAGTAACGGCTTCAGAATCTGCGCATAGTGCATCAGTTGCGACTTCAGAAGCGGTAAGCCAAGTAGCAAGCACCTCTGTGGCAGCAAGTGAATCCGCCCATAGCGCATCAGTAGCCACCTCAGAAGCAGTGAGCCAAGTGGCAAGCACGTCCGTAGCAGCGAGTCAATCGGCCCACAGCGCATCAGTTGCGACTTCAGAAGCGGTAAGCCAAGTGGCAAGCACCTCTGTGGCAGCAAGTGAATCTGCCCATAGTGCGTCAGTAGCAGCATCCGAATCTGCTCACAGTGGATCAGTGGCAGCAAGTCAATCGGCTCATAGCTTATCCGTGGCAATGTCCCAAGCAGCCTCAGCCAGCGCCTACAGTACTTCGGTAGCGAACAGTGAGTCTGCATACAGTGCATCAGTAGCCACCTCAGAAGCAGTGAGCCAAGTGGCAAGCACGTTCGTAGCTGCCTCAGAATCGGCACATAGCTTGTCCGAAGCAATGTCCCAAGCAGCCTCCGCAAGTGCCTACAGTACTTCAGTAGCGAACAGTGAGTCTGCGCACAGTGCGTCAGTTGCGACTTCAGAAGCGGTAAGCCAAGTGGCAAGCACCTCTGTGGCAGCAAGTGAATCTGCCCATACTGCGTCAGTAGCAGCATCCGAATCTGCTCACAGTGGATCAGTGGCAGCAAGTCAATCGGCTCATAGCTTATCCGAAGCAATGTCCCAAGCAGCCTCAGCCAGTGCCTACAGTACTTCGGTAGCGAACAGTGAATCTGCATACAGTGCATCAGTAGCGACTTCAGAAGCAGTAAGCCAAGTAGCAAGCACGTCCGTAGCTGCCTCCGAATCCACCCACAGCTTGTCCGAAGCGATGTCACAAGTGGCCTCCGCAAGTGCCTACAGTACTTCAGTAGCGAACAGTGAGTCTGCGCACAGTGCATCCGTGGCAACATCAGAAGCGGTGAGCCAAGTGGCAAGTACCTCAGTAGCAGCTTCTGAATCCGCCCATAGTGCATCGGTAGCGACTTCAGAAGCAGTGAGTCAAGTGGCAAGCACGTCCGTAGCTGCCTCCGAATCCACCCACAGCTTGTCCGAAGCGATGTCACAAGCGGCCTCCGCAAGTGCCTACAGTACATCAGTAGCAAACAGTGAGTCTGCCCACAGTGCTTCAGTAGCGACTTCAGAAGCAGTGAGTCAAGTGGCAAGCACGTCCGTAGCTGCCTCCGAATCCACCCATAGCTTGTCCGAAGCGATGTCACAAGCAGCCTCCGCAAGTGCCTACAGTACTTCAGTAGCGAACAGTGAATCTGCACACAGTGCGTCCGTAGCAGCGTCCGAATCCGCGAATAGCGCATCAATAGCCACTTCAGAAGCGGTAAGCCAAGTAGCAAGCACTTCAGTAGCAGCTTCCGAATCAGCCCACAGCGCATCAGCAGCCATATCAGAAGCAGTGAGCCAAGTGGCAAGTACCTCAGTAGCAGCTTCTGAATCCGCCCATAGTGCATCAGTAGCGACTTCAGAAGCAGTAAGCCAAGTAGCAAGCATGTCCGTAGCTGCCTCCGAATCTGCACATAGCTTGTCCGAAGCGATGTCCGAAGCAGCTTCAGCAAGTGCTTATAGTACTTCGGTAGCGAATAGTGAATCTGCTCACAGTGCATCAGTGGCAGCAAGTCAATCGGCTCATAGCCTGTCCGAAGCAATGTCCCAAGCAGCTTCAGCAAGTGCCTACAGTACTTCGGTAGCGAATAGTGAATCTGCTCACAGTGCACCAGTGGCAGCAAGTCAATCGGCTTATAGCCTGTCAGAAACAATGTCCCAAGCAGCTTCAGCAAGTGCCTACAGTACTTCGGTAGCGAATAGTGAATCTACCCACAGTGCGTCCGTAGCAGCGTCCGAATCCGCACATAGTGCATCAGTAGCCACTTCAGAAGCAGTAAGTCAAGTGGCAAGCACATCAATAGCGACATCACAAGTTGCAAGTGAATTGGCACATAGCTTATCTGAAGCGATGTCTCAAGCAGCATCAGCCAGCGCCTACAGTACGTCAGTAGCTCATAGCGAATCCACTCACAGTTTATCAGTGGCTATGTCTGAAACAATTAGTGAACATGTCTCACTATCTGAATTAGATTCTAGATCCGATTCACAGCTCGCATCACAATTGACCTCAACCAGTATTGAGCAATCAGCTACGATCTCTGAACAAAACTCTGTAATTGCAAGTCTCTTATCAGAAACTCAGAGCCAAGCCCCAACGTCTGAATCGGATTCTAGTTCTGAAGTTCATTCGCATGGGCCAGGCTGGATTGAGTCAGAGCTTCCAGAGTTCGATATTGAGAGCTTCTCTGCCTCATTATCTGCTTCAGAAAGTGAATCACTAGAAGCATCTATTAGTGCGTCTCAAAGTGAATCTGCATCAGTAAGCCTGAGCCAAACTGTATCAACTTCAGAATCAATCTCGCTGTCAGAGTCGGCTTCAATCAGTGCTAGTCAGTCAGCTTCACTAGACCATGTAGCACCAGATTCAGAAAGTGATTACCATTCTGGATCAGAGGACTCAACAGCATCAGAAGCAAGTTCATCTGAAGTCACTTCAACAAGAGATGAATTCTCTGAATCAGCTGGTGTAACACCACCTACAATAATTGATTCAAGCCATAGTGGATCTGCGATTGACAGTGTAGATTCCGCTTCAGCGTCAAGCTCTGCGTCTCAATCTGATCAAGCTTCATTAATCGCTAGTGATGAAAGAAGACCAAGCAAACAGAATGCTGTTGCAAAACCATCAGCTCACCGTCAACAATCGGTAGCAACTAATCAAGTTCTACCTAAGACGGGTGCCGTGTCACCATTATTGACTCCAGGACTGCTCTTTGTTTTCGCAGGTCTTGGTATTGTTTCGAAAAAACGCAAGGAAAAATAAGCCAGCTAAGTAAACTTTTGCCTAAAAGCTTAAAGAATTGCTAAGCTAACAGGTGGAAGGGGCTCTCTCCTCCGCCTGAATTTAATAAAACTGTCCTGTAATTAACACGAAACTATGAATAAACTCTAAATATTGTGTAACAGTATAGTATTGCGTTTAAGATAATAGGGCTTGGGAGATTTTTCTCCCAACCCTTTTATTTTTTATATAAAATAAAGAAGAAAGGAGAATCTTACTTGTGACCATGTCTTTGAAGCGAATTTTCAATTTAACATTATTTCAACAAAAAATATTATTTACAGCACTTATTCTATTCATTCTTGTCATTGGAAAAACGCTCCCTTTGCCACTTGTGGATCTTCAAGCTCTAATAGCCCAGAACCAGATGGATGACTTTCTGTCGGTTGCGCTTAGTGTAACTGGAGGGGATATGCAGGGTGCATCGCTATTTTCATTGGGAATAGGACCCTATATGTCAACGATGATTATTTGGCGCTTTGTTTCCATGTCTAAATGGTATAAAAATTAAAAGTTCCAATGAGAAAAGAAAACATCTATCGTAACGTTTTAACTCTTTTGATTGGTGCCATACAGGCTTTGAGTTTAGTGATGACCTTCCCTTTAATTAGAGAAAGTTCTTTACCAAGCTGGTTTATGCAGGTAGCCATTATTATTTTCTTATTGGGAGGAAGTTTTTTTCTTATTTGGTTAGGAAATAAAAATACTGAATTCGGAATAGGCGGTCCAACAGTAATTATCCTATCTAATATGCTTTTAAGAATTCCTCGTAACTTTTCTGCCCTAAAGACATATGTAAGGGGAGTACTTAGTAAAGAGGTAATTTATTTGTTAATTTTTACCGGACTCTTTGCAGTTTTTACAGCTTTGACTACTATCTTGATGGAGAAGGGTGAAAGAAGAATCCCTTTAAACCGTGTAATGATCAATAATGATTTTGCTGAGAAATCTTATCTTCCGATTAAGGTCAACCCAAGTGGGGGGATGGCAATCATGTATGCTGTGACTCTGACCGCTTTGCCGCGTTATATTTTGCAATTGATTTTAAACTTTAATCCAGGTGCTGATTGGGCGAGAAATTTACTGGCTAATTTGGGAATGACCCAGCCTCTAGGTGTTGGTATTTATCTAGTAATTATTATTTTCTTAAGTCTAGGTTTTGCCTTTGTAAATACTGACCCAGAAGAATTAGCTGAAAATTTACAAAAGTCAGGGGATTATATTAGCGGAGTGAATCCGGGTAACCCCACGGAAGACTATCTTAGAAATACGATTTTTAATATGGCTATTGTCGGAACCACTTATATGGTTTTTATTGTAGGACTACCAGCAGTTCTAGGCCTTATTTATCCTAAGTACGCCAGCACCTTAAGATTGTCTTCAAGTATATTGATCTTGTTCTCACTTAGTTTAGGAATATTAGAGGAGATAAAGGCTTTGCGTATTCGTGAAAAATACAAGGGAATATTTGAGTAAGGAGAGAGGAGGGGTAGAATGTATTATTTTGTGCCTTCTTGGTATGGAGAAAACCTGACATGGGACGAAGTAAGTCTGGCCTATGAGCAACTAGTTTTTGATGATAGTGTTAATCAGATGCGTATTTTTATGGAAGCTGGAGAGAGTGTACGATTACTTCTATTAAATTATATGCCTCATTTAAGAAATCAGCTGCATGATCAAGCCTTAGGCCAAGTTGATTTTTGGTCTGTTTTTGATGACATTCAAGGGTTTTCTGGAGCAGCTAGTCAAGCACTCTCGCTGGAGGATTTGCTTTGGCCAAGTCGTATCCAGTTTATGCCAACACCCTTTGCGATGTTAGCTTACCTAGACGGAGAACGTTATGCAGATATCTTCTATAGTTCACAAGGATGGATACATGACGTAGCCTATTATAGGAATGGACAGGTAATTAAACGTTTGGTTTTTGATGATAGGGGGTATCTGTCTAGCGCCTACCTTTATTCAAACAATCAAATCATTAAGCATGTCTTTTTCAACCTATCAGGGCAACACGTCTTAAGTCATGATTATCAAAGTGACCAAGTGAGTTTTTACCAAGCTGATGGCGTAAAGGAATATGACTCCATGACTGACTTTATAAGTGAGCGTGTTTCAGCTTATTTAGCTAATCATTTAGTGGAGAAGGACAGTGTTATTATTGCTAATAATAGCCAACATGACGACTTGTTAATACATGCTATTAGCAAGGGGAAGGTAGTGTATTCGATTTTTTCTAGTCGAGACTTTGACCTACATGCGCAATTATTAAAATCTGCTGACTTAATTGTCGTCGATAATGACGAAAATCGTGACTTACTACAGATAGAGTGGGGGATTAATCCACAAAGAATCCTTAACCTCACTCCCTTTGATACGCGTTTGCATTTAGGGCTGAGTCAGAGAGTTAAATCACTTAGAGTATTTTTTCAAATTGATGGAATAGATAAAGAGAAAATAAGAGATTATTTAGATTTGATGCTGAAGAAAATCAAAGCTGATCGACGTATTCACGTCATTTTAGCTGGTTTTCGTTTAACTTATGACAGAGAATTAGTTTTAAAAGGCCTGCTTCAGTCTTATGAAAACCTCGTTAATCCTAAGGAGGAAATAGTTGAGGATTTTCAGGATAAACTACCAGATAAAGACATAGAGCCCGCCTTTAGCTTAGTCAATTTGCAGACTGATAAAGATTTAATTCAAGAATTTCGGACAGTAAGATTAGTGGTTGACATGGCCCAGGAGCCTAATCTCTATACACAAATAGCTGCCATTAGTGCCGGAATACCACAAATAAATCAAAAAACTAGTTCTTACGTTGAGCACAAGAAGAATGGTTGGATTGCCAAAAATATCGTTCAATTAAGTCAAGGTCTTGATTACTATCTAACAGGCTTAAAGAATTGGAACGAAGCCTTAGTTTATGCAGTCGAAAAGATTAATCGTTACCATGGTAAGAAAATTGTGGATAGCTGGCAAGCTTATCTAGGAGGTGAGGGCCAATGACTCGGGTATTACAGCTAGGAACAAAGGACTGGTCACTAGGTGTAAACTTTCTCTGCGAGGTCGATTGGACATTCATTGACTTGAATAAACCCTATAACAGTTTAGAAGAAACAGAACTTGATGAAGAATCTAGCCCTTTTTCGCTTGTTCTTATAACAGAAGAAGTTCCTCCCGTATATGCTGACGATCTATTAGCTTATATGGAAGCCTATTGTGTTTTTATTGATAGGCGTTTTTATAGTTACTATCGTCAAAGCGCCTTTCGTTCTTGGTTTGAGCTTAAATTAGCAAAATTTGTTCATATTATGGATTCTGAATATTTTGTTGTGGAAATGACTAAACGCTATTTTGATGGAAACTATGGCGAGAGGATGAATATTAACTTAATTCAACTTCAGGACAAGTTTAAGGGAAATTATCGACTTGAGGGGCATAATGAATTAATTATTGATACTATCGCTGAGAGAGAGTGGACGCCTTTACTTTATTGGAAGAGAAATATTGTTGCTAGTAGTGATCGTTATTTAGATTTATGGTTGGAATATCAGACGACTAATTCTCTTGAAATTCGACTTCGGCTCTACTACACCCGCTTAGGTTCCATCAATGAGGTAGTTGAGATGTCTCTGCATACAGAAGAAGATCTGAAAGAAGCGATACTCTTAAACCCCCGAGAAGATAGTTATGTCACCTGCTGTTTAGAGGTCAGAGGGCAGGGGGGCTTGAGCTTAAGTGATTTACATGTAAGACATGCAAGGAATGGCTTTGGAGAATTTCTTCCTGGAGGAGAAATTATAAGAGATAAGAACCGCGAAGAACTGATTGTTTACTTTCATCCCGGTAATTTAAAACCACCTCTAAACGTATACTTTTCTGGTTACCGGACAGCAGAAGGCTTTGAGGGTTTTTGGATGATGAAGAACTTGGAACACCCCTTTATTCTGGTAGGAGACCCTAGATCAGAAGGTGGTGCCTTTTACCAGGTAAGTCAGGAGTTAGAGGGTAAATTATTAAATAAAATTAATGAATGTTTAGAAAATCTTGGGTTTAGCCAAGGGGAAATTATTTTTTCTGGCTTGTCGATGGGAACTACAGGAGCATGTTATTTTAGTAGTTTCTATAATCCGTATGCAGTTGTTATTGGTAAGCCCTTGCTTTCATTAGGAAACATGGCGAAAAAGCAACGCTTAGTTAGGCCAAACGATTTTCAAACTTCTCTGGATTTAGTGAATCGATTTGATCAAGGTAAACAAGAAGAAGCGATCAACTTTTTGAACCACAATATCATCGAACAGATGAGACAAGGGAACTATGAGGGAACAACCTTTGCGGTGACCTATATGAGAAACGATGATTATGATGATACTGCTTATTATAATCTTTTAGAGGTATTAAAAGATAAGCATACAAAAGTCATCAGCAAGAGCTTCTTAGGGCGCCATAATGATAATACGCCAGGGATTACTAATTGGTTCTTTAATCAATATAAGCGCTTATTGCAAGAGGCAGAGAGTAGGGATAGTACATGCAAGTAGGAAAATCAATTCGATGGGGCCAGATTAAAATAGAAGATTATGCCTATGGTTCACAAATAGTTTTGGAGAATCCTGACCATATCCATTTTAAAAATACCCTAATGCCTTCTGGTGAGAGAATTACTTCTTGGTCATCACGTAGTGTCTTTCAAACGACTAAAGATAGTGCCAAATTGCCCCTTTTAACACGGGGGGAATCTTATCAGCTGATCTTTCAAGGAAAAACGGTTCCTGAAGGCTCTATATTTTTTAAAATCTCTTTCTTTGACTACTACGGTGGGCCGATTGAAGAATACTATTTAAGGACTCCATCAGATTATTTCACTGTTCCTGATACTTATAATTATTATGAAATAGCTTTGCACCATGGAGGCTGCCTGTCTCTTGATTTTAACCAAATTATTTTAGTGCCCTATGTAAAAGAACAATCTATGGAAGTTGAAAAGTCCTATTGGATACATTCAAGAGCAAAAAGCAATTATCTGATCTTTGATGAATTAGGCAATGGTCCACAAGTATCTTCTTTATGGAAGTCTTCAAGTCAGTTTACTTATATGACTTCCACTTTGACAAATGGTCATCTCTACCTACGAGAGTCGGCTCATCAATTAATTGACCAAATTTTTAGCAATAATCCTCACTTAATCTTTGTTGGCTACGGTCCAATCAGCAATTTAGCTGCTCTTTATCATGCTGAAAGGCTGGGGGCTAGGGCATACATTACCGAGGATGTTTTGACTGAGAGTGCTTATACTGATTTGCAGGCAAGCCTAAATATAACGAGTCGCTTGAATCAAGGGATTATCACCTATCGCTACCTAGTCAAATCCCATGTTAAAGTATATGCACAAGGCTTAATCAAAGGTTCAGAGTGGGGAGCATCTTTGTTACTAGATTACAAGCCACAATTAGAGTATTTAATAAGTGAGAGTGAAAGCAATGCCGAAATTTAATTTAGATAAGGGCCGCCTGCGTCGGTTACGAAGGATATTAAATAAAGTAAACCAAGAAGCAGATGCCATGGATGACTTATCTGATGGTAAACTTCGCCAAAAAACTCAGGAATTTAAGGAACGCTACCAGGCTGGAGAGACTTTAGAAGAACTATTACCTGAAGCCTTTGCAGCCATCCGCGAAGCAGCTAAACGGGTCTTGGGGATGTATCCTTACGATGTCCAAGTTCTTGGTGGTATTGTTCTTCATGAAGGACATATTGCTGAGATGAAAACAGGTGAGGGAAAAACACTAACCGCAACCCTTCCCATCTATCTGAATGCTCTGACTGGCCGCGGAGTTATTTTGGTAACAGTGAATGACTACTTAAGTTGCAGGGATGCTGAAGAGATGGGACCACTCTACCGATTTATGGGCTTAACGATTGCTATGGGTGCTCCTGAAGATGAGGATGACTTAAGTGCAGATGATAAGAAGGCTATCTATGCAGCGGATATTGTCTATACCACCCATTCTAGCTTGGGTTTTGACTACCTGATTGAAAACTTAGCGGATTCTCGCGACCAGCAATATTTACGCGATTTCTATTATGTGATTATTGATGAAGTAGATTCTGTCTTGCTCGATAGTGCAACGAGTCCTTTAGTTATTGCTGGCTCACCCCGAGTCCAGTCGAATCTCTATGCTTTAGCTGATGCTTTTGTGGTGAGCTTAGATGAAAAAGAAGATTTCTATGTGACTGATGAAAAAGATGGGGTCTGGCTAACTAAAAAAGGCATTAAGCGAGCTGAGGATTATTTTCGATTAGAAAAATTTTATCATAAAGATAACCAAGAGTTGGTTAGGCATGTTAGTCTTGCCTTGCGAGCCCACTGCCTGTTTGAAAATGAGAAAGACTACGTTGTGCAAGATGATGAACTTGTCCTCTTAGATTCTACTGACGGCCGTTTACTTAAAGGAACTAGGCTTCAATCCGGACAACACCAGGCACTTGAAGCCAAGGAACACGTTCCACTAACGGCAAATAATCGATCAATGGCTTCTATTACTTATCAGAATTTGTTTAAATTATTTGATAAAATATCGGGGATGACAGGCACAGGTAAACCCGCTGAGGATGAGTTTATAGAAACTTATAATATGGAAGTTGTTTCTATTCCTACTAATAAACCAGTTATCCGTAAAGACTTGGCAGATAGCATTTATCGTAGTTTTCCAGAAAAGGTCTTTGCAGCTGTTCAATATATTAAGGAACGTCATGCTATTGGCCAACCTTTGCTTATTGCAACTGGTTCCGTTCAGTTATCCTCTTTATTTTCAGCTATTTTACTGAGAGAAGGCATTCCTCATAATGTCTTGAATGCCTATAATGCTGTCAAAGAAGCTGAGATGGTTAAAGAAGCTGGTCAACTGGGGGCCGTCACAGTAGCCACCGCTATGGCAGGGCGGGGGACTGATATAAAATTAGGGCCAGGTGTTGCTGAAATAGGAGGCTTGGCCGTGATTGGAACCGAACACATGACAAGTGAGCGTATCGATTTGCAATTGCGGGGTCGAGCTGGTCGTCAAGGGGATCCCGGTATGAGCAAATTTTTTGTTTCCTTAGAAGATGAATTAATCCATAAATGGGGACCTGAACATATTCGTTATTACTCGGATAATGATGAGGCGATTGATGAAGTTACCCCTTTATCAAATTTCCGTTACCAAAAGTATTTTGAGCAAGCCCAAGAAGCCAGTGATAGTAGCAGTGAAAGCTCACGCCAGCAAATCCTCCAAATGGACGAAGACATGCGTATTCAGCGTGAATTAATTTACCGTGACCGTAATAACCTTCTAGCTGGGGAAGGTTTAAAAGCAATTGATTTTGAGGCGATTGCCCAAGAAGTTTTTGAGTCTTTCACACAATCGCTAAATTCTGACCAGTCACGAACTTTTCAAAGTGAACGCTTTATCTATGATTATCTTTCCTATAATGTGAGTCCTGATTTAGAAAAGATTGATCATATGACAGATAAGCAAATTCAGGACTATTTGATGACGATATTTAAAAGTCAATTTCAAAACAAGAAAGGTCTATTTAGAAACAAGGCCTTATTTGAAGACTTTGTTCGCAAGTGTTTATTGAAGGCCATCGATTCTACTTGGATTGAACAGGTGGACTACCTCACTCAATTCAAGCAAGTCGTGATGAGCAGACGGTCAGCTCAGAGAAATCCGATTTATGAATACCAGCGTGAAGCCTATTGGTCCTATCAAGAAATGCGTAAACGTGTCTATTTTGAGATTGTACGTTACCTCTCTCTGAGTGAAGTGACTCTGTCAGATTCAGACCAGCCATTGGTACAATTTGCCTAGGGAAAAGGAGGAGCTTATGACAATTTATAATATTAATTTGGGTATTGGTTGGGCTTCAAGTGGAGTCGAATACTCCCAGATCTACCGGTCTAGAATTTTTGACCAGCTAGGAGAGACAGCTAAGTTTGTCTTTGTTGATCTTATTTTAAATGAAAATATTGCTCACTTTACGCAAAACATTGGTTTTAGGGATGAAGATATTATTTGGATGTATCTTTACTTCACAGATATTAAGATTCGAGCAACTTCTTATCGCTTAGCGGATGTGAAGGCCAGCCTGGCTCACGCCATTGAAGAGGAGAAGAAAGAGGGGGACCAAATTGTCCGACTCTACTATGACCAAGGCAAGCAGTATGCAACTTGTTACCTTGTTGAAGGAAGCGATGACTTAGTTAACCGAGTGGAATTTGTGGTTAATGGTTGCTTGGTGCGTAAGGATTACTATAACTATACTCGTTTTCTCTCGGAGTATTATGCGCCCCAAGATAATAAGGCAAAACTCTACCAGCGCCGCTATTTTAATGAAGATGGTTCTGTCGCTTATGAAGAGATTGTTGATGGCGACCATAGTGTTTTTAAGATGTCAGATGCTATCCTCTACAACAAAGAAGAGCTCTTTGCCTATTTTATTCAAAAATTAGACTTATCTGAAAAAGATATCGTTATCTTAGACCGGGCAACTGGTACAGGTCAAGCCGTTTTCCAATATGCTCCCCCAGCTAAGATTGGCGTTGTTATCCATGCAGAACACTTTAGTGAAGGGCCAACGACTAATGACTATATTCTCTGGAATAACTATTATGACTACCAGTTCATGCATAGTGAGGCGGTTGACTTCTTCATCGCTTCTACCCAGGCCCAAAAGGAAGTCTTAGACCAACAGTTTGCCCATTATTACGGTAAAGAAGCTAAGGTCTATGCTATTCCTGTGGGGAGTATCTCAGACTTAAAATATCCTCAGCCTGGCGAACGGCAAGTTTTCAGTCTGATGACGGCATCACGGTTAGCGGCTGAGAAACATGTAGATTGGCTTGTTGAAGCAGTAGCAAGGGCGAAAGCAGAAATTCCACAAATTACTTTTGATATTTATGGTAAGGGCACTAAAGAAACTAGTCTGAGGGAATTAATTAAAGAATTAGGGGCAGAGGACTATATTCAGCTTAAGGGCCACCAGGATCTTGCCCAGGTTTACCAAAAATATGATTTGTATTTTGCTGGATCGACGAGCGAGGGTTTTGGCCTGACACTACTAGAAGCTATTGCTGCTGGCCTACCCATTATTGGTTTTGAAGTGAATTATGGCAATGTCACCTTTGTTGAAGATGGCAGCAATGGCTATCTGGTTCCTTACCAGCCGGGCTGCTATGCGGAAGACTATATCGCGGCCTTAACAACTAAGCTACTTAAGTATTATCGCGAAGCTGACCGGCAAGCCATGCAGGAGGCTTCTTACCAGAGAGCTCAAGATTTCTTAGATGAGAAGATTATAGCTGCTTGGCGCAAGTTATTAGAGGAGGTACAGTCATGATTAATTTATTCGAAAATTATAATGAAGCAAGTCGCGACTTACACCATTCTTTAATACAGGCAGGGTACCAGTGGCCAACCATTGTTCTTAAGGATGAAGGATTCTTACCGCAGGAAGTTCAGAGCCCCTATCAATTCTTTATGGGAGAAGAGGATAAGTCAGCCAAGGCACTTTATTTTAATGAACTGCCTATGGATCCTTTTTGGGAAATATCTGGTGACAATAGTAAGGCCCAGGTCAAAGACTTAGGTCAGCTAAAAGCACAAATCTATTATGCAGACCCTAAGGAGCAGCGCTTAATCAATAAAGTCGATTGGTTGGATGAACAAGGACGGGTGGCTTTTGTTGATCTTTACAATCAATTTGGCCGTCACTTCAGCCGAATTGCTTTTGATATGGCTGGCGGTATGTCCATGCAGACCTACTATGATACCATGGGACGGGAGGTTATTGTTCATAACTTAGTGACCGCTGCTGTCAGTCTGGCCTATCAAGATAAGAATTATTTCTTTAAAGATTTAATTGACTTTTTCTGCTTTTATTTGAAGGCGAGTGGCCTAGACTTGTCGGAGTTATTGATGAATTCTCTAGGGCTGCCCTTTTTAGTTTCCCACCGTCTGAACTTAGAAGGAGAGGATATCTTGTTCTGGCAAGAACCCATCACAGATGAAATTCCTGGAAATATGCAGTTGATTTTCAATGGAGGAACTGGACGGGCTAAGCGGGTGATTACGGATGATCTGGGAAACTATGAACGCTTACACCAGTTGATGGACGCACAAGGCATTTCGTCTATTGATGATAAACTCGATCATTTAGGTTACATCTATCCCCTCGAACAGCCGATGAGTCCAGCAAATGAGGCACTCATTTTGACCAATACGGATCAAGTGGAGTCATTGGAATATATCGTTAAGATGCTTCCTGAATGGGAATTTCATGTGGGAGCCATTACCGAAATGTCGGATAAATTGATGAATCTTGACTCCTATGATAACCTCCACCTCTATCCCAATATTTCTAAGGACAGAGTGGCAGAACTATTTAAGAGGTGTAATTGTTATTTAGACATTAACTATAGTATTGAAATTTACAATGCTGTCCGCCAAGCCTTTAATCACAGTCAGATGATCCTAGGCTTTAACGAGACCCTTCACCAGCCTAGGTATATAGCGCCTGGCCATCGCTTTAGTGCTAAGCACTCAGTGAATCTAGTTGGTCTAATGCAGACCTTAGCTCAAGACCAGGAAGAACGGGATAGAGCTTTAGCGGTCCAACTTTCCTATGCTGGACAAACGACAGTGGCAGATTACCAGAGAGTGTTAGGTTAGAGATGCGATGAAAGATAAAGAAAAGAATGTCCTAGACCAAGAAATCAAACGCATGGTGTATAAGGAACGCAATGAAAAAGTCGAAGACCAAGATAAGGAAGAAGATAAGCTTTCCAAACTACCCACAATTTTGGGCATACTGATGGGCCTATCAATAATCCTAGGGCTGGTCTTATCCTTGTTAGCTGTATTTAATGGTTGATATTTGTAGAGTGAAAGGATAGTTAAGATGAAAAAATTTATCACAGTGCTCTATGGCCATGCCCAATCTAGCACTGCACAGATTTCACAACATCAGGTCGCTAAGATAGCCAAAGATTTTGGCTTCAATGAACTGGCTATCCCTACCTTAAGCCATGGACGAGAAGGGGTGGCTGAGCGATCAATTCGGATAGAAGGTATCTTAGCAGGTGTTGAATCAGGTGACTTAGTGCTGGTGCAATTTCCAAGTTGGAATGAATTGGCCTTTGACCGGGCTTTAGTTAGTCAGTTAAAGCAAAGGAAAACACGACTAGCCCTCTTCGTTAACGATGTGCCTTTCTTAATGTTTGATAGCACGTCGTCGCTAATCCAAGAATATGTGGCAATCTTTAACCAGGCCGATTTACTTATCGTGCCAAGTGAGTCTTTGTATAAGCAATTAGTTAGCTATGGCGTCCAAGTTAACCGCTATGTAGTCCAAGAAATGTGGGACTATATCCAGCCTCTACAGCTTGACCAACCGAGATTTACGCGCCAGGTCCACTTTGCTGGAATTCCTGAGAAGTTTCGTTTGGAGAAAGAATGGCCCCTTGATTACCCCCTGACAGTATATGGCGAGGCTCCTGAGGAAAAGAACCACCCAGCTTTTAATTACCAGGGTTGGCTTCCACAAGAAGACTTGATGCGTCGCTTGTCAAAGGGCGGCTTTGGTTTAGTTTGGGGTGGCAGTGAAGGCCCTTGGCATGATTATTACCATTACAACTGTATTTATAAATTATCGACCTATCTGGCTGCGGGAATTCCAGTGATTATTCCAGAAGATATTGGTCAAAAAGACATAGTGGTTGGTAATGGGTTAGGGCTAGCTATCAACAGTCTCGATGAATTACCAGATTTATTAGAAAATTTTACCAAAGCAAACTATGATAAACTCCTAAAAAATGTGGCAGAGTTTAATCTCTTGATCAAGAATGGCTATTTCACACAAAAAGTACTGGTTGAAACAGTCCACCAGATGATAAGAAAAGATGGACAGAAGAGCCAGTACTTCAAGGGGCGACTCACTGTCTTTACCAACTCCCAGGAAATCGAAGCCATCGAAGAGCTAGTTCAAAATATGCCGGATTATGCTTTCCAAATTGCAGCACCGACGAACATGAGCCCCAAGCTTTTGCAGCTCAAGCAATATGCTAATTGCAGTCTCTATCCCTCTGCCGATCAGAGTCTATTTGATCGCTTAATTGAAGAGACAGATATTTACTTAGATATCAATTACCAGGAAGAAATTTCGGGGACTATCGAATCCTGTATTGCCCAAGAGCTACCGATTCTGGCTTTTGACAGTACCTGCCACCGTCCTGACTTGATTTCGAGACGACACATTCATTCTAAGGGTGATGTCCAGGGCCTGGCTTCCCATATTGACCGTCTCATGAAGGAAAAAGAATCAACAACAAGTTGTCGGGCTGCCATTTGTACAAATACCGACCAAATAGAACAGCTTGAAACTCTGATTGTCGGATGCCCTGAGATTAGCTTCCATATTGCTGCACCTACCTTGATGGGGGACCGGTTATTGGACATGAAGTCTTATAAGAATGTCATGCTCTACCCCCAGGCAGGTTCAGAAGAAATGGCGGACCTCTTAGCTGGAGCAGACCTCTATTTGGATATCAACCATTTTGCCGAAGTTGGCCATAGTGTTGAAACTGCCCATCGCCTGGGACTTGAAATCTTTACTTTTGCCGGCTTGGCCCACCAAGCTGACTTAGCAGGTCAGCATGTTTATAGCAGGAATCAGATTGAAGCGATGGTTGCGGATCTAAGAGACCTAGCTAAGAAAGTAGCGAAACAGGACGAGCAACTAAGTAGTTTCCAGCCTCACATTCTATCCATTGATGAAAGCTTAGATTACATCGAGGCCCATCAGCCTTCAGTGGCACGCTTTGGTGATGGCGAAATGGCTATTATTTCGGGCCTCAGTATCCACTACCAACACTACGATGCAAAATTAGCTGACCGGCTCAAAGAAATCCTAGGACGGACAAGTAATGAAGACTTTATCGTTTGCTTAGCCGATATCTTCACTGGTTGTGATTGTTATCAGAAACATTTTTATGATTTTTGGCAGGATAATTTGAGCATCTATAGAAAAACTTATGCCCGCTTATGTACAGCGGAGTGGTATGGGAATTCATTTATTTCAAGGCCTTATAGTGATTTAGTCGATAAAAGGCCGAGTGCTCGCTACTTCGAAAAATTAAAGGCCCTGTGGCAGGACCGCGACCTATTGATTGTTGAAGGTAAATATTCCCGTTCAGGGGTAGGAAATGATCTCTTCAAGGGGGCCAAGTCCATTCGGCGGGTTATTGCTCCACATAAAAATGCTTACAGTCAAATTGACCGAATCGAAGCTGCAATTTTGGATGAACATCAGGGAGCGCTAGTCCTTTTGATGTTAGGGCCAACAGCTAAGGTAATCGCCTATGACCTTTACCAAGAGCTTGATCAAGTTATTGACCTCGGCCATATTGACTCCGAATACGAGTGGTTTTTAATGGGGGCAGAGTCGAAAGTGAAACTGCCTGCCAAACACACTGCTGAACATAATTACGATGAAAACATTGCTGAAGCAGTCGACGCAGACTATCTTTCTGAAATTATTTTGGACTTAAGTGATGGAGGAGACCGATGAATCTACCTATATCGATTATTATTCCAATCTACAATGTGGAAAAATACCTTATCGAATGCTTAGAATCTGTGAGAAGGCAAACTTTTACAGACTTTGAAGTCATCATGGTCAATGATGGTTCCACTGATGCTTCAGCTGTTATTGCTGATAATTATTGTCAGAGAGATGAGCGCTTTAAATTGCTTCATCAGGAGAATCAAGGCGTATCTGTTGCACGAAATTTTGGAATTAGCCAGGCTAAGGGAGACTACATCTTTTTCTTAGATTCAGATGATAAGATTGTAGAAAATAGCTTGGACGTGATGTATCGACTCGCCCAAGCAAAAGATGCAGATATTGTGATGTCGTCACACATACATTTTAATAATCAAGGGGACATTATTCATAAACCCGCCGGGGATGTTGAAATGCTTATTTATAGTTCTGTAGAGGCTGTTGAAAGAATAGAATCACCCAAGTTATGGGACCCTTTTGTTACCGCCTGGGCTAAACTCATCAAAAAGGAAATTATAGCTAAGTATCTATTCCCGGTCGGAAAATACTATGAAGACCTAGCTGTTACCTATAAATGGTACCTAGAGGCAAATAAAATATGTTATATCAATATCGGCCTCTATTACTATCGATTGCATGATAGCTCCATTATGTCTACTGAATACACTAACTTACCTAAGCGTCTAGGTGATTACATCAGCCATTACCAAGAAAAAATTGACTGTATGGCAGAGTATGATGTCTATCTTCCAGCGACCCTCGCTCTCCACTTATCTAAGCTATACCAAAGTCGGACGGAGTATCAAGATTTCGAAGAAGATTCAAGAGAAGTTTGGAAAGAGGAATACCAGCGTTACTTTAGCTTTCAAGATTTCTCATATCATGCCTTTACTTTGACCTATTCAGCTGACTTGGAGCACGTTGAAGACTTAGCTCAAGCTCTCCCTGATCTTTGCATTCATATCGCAGCATATACTTCTGTAGCGCCAAACCTCATTGACCTAGCAGAAAGACTCGAAAACATCTTTATTCACCCCTTATCTCATAACGATCTAATTGAAGACCTACTAAACCAAGCCGACTTCTACCTAGATATCAATTATTATGACGAAGTCGATGATATCGTCAGTCGTGCTATCCAAAAGGGCCTTCCTGTTCTTGCATTTGAATCCACGGCCCATCGACCGGATTTAGTTGATGAGGAACAGATCTTTGCTACAGATGAAGTGAATGCTATGGTCGCTAAGATTAAATCCTTACTAAAAGAGAAGAATTCTCAACCAGAATAGTCTAACAGTTCACACTATGAATAATCCTTTAATGCCAGTCTTTCTCTCCAATGAGCAACTGGCTTTTTTTGTCAATCTTGATCGAAAATACAAAATTATTTTTAGAAAAACTGCCAGGTTCTCATTGAATTTACTTATTAGATATTTTATATTCTTAAGAGAGTAAAAATTAATATTACTTAGGTTAATTAATAATAGTTTTTATTACTATTAAATAACTTAATTAATAAAGATGAGAGGTTATTTATGCATATTAAAAGCGGGATTAGAAAACGAGCCATTATTACTACGATTTTAGCCTGTAGTTCCTGGGGACTAGGGGGTGTTTTGAGTCAGCATCTTATGCAGACCTATAATATGATGCCCCTGCAGCTGACCATGTACCGGATGTTAACAGCAGGGATTTCGATTTGTCTTTTCCTGGCTTATAAGAGGAAGTTACCCATAGAAAAGTTAAAAAATGATAAACGGTCTCTCTTACAAATCGCAATCTTTGGGATATGTGGGATTGTCTTTAATCAATTTTCTTATTTAATGACTATTCATTATAGTAATTCGGGTATGGCGACTATTCTTCAATTTATCGGGCCTATTTTTTTATTGGTTTATTATTGTTTGGTTGGGCGCCGCTGGCCGATTAGAAGGGAGATTGTGGCTCTCTTATTTACCATTATTGGGGTCTTTCTCTTGGTTACCCATGGTCAATTGGGCCACTTTGTTTTATCGACCGAAGCCTTTTTCTGGGGCCTGATGTCAGCTTTTGGCCTTGCACTCCTTAATGTTCTTCCTTTAAGGGTCATTGAACACTACGGATCCTTACCGGTTACGGGAATTGGTATGCTATTTGGGGGGATTTTCTTGATATTTTTTAATTTTGAGCACTTGGTCCCACCAGAACTTTCTCTCCACTTTTTAGCTTGGTTTACCTTAACCATTATTGTAGGGACCATTGTTCCTTATATTTTCTATCTTTCCAGTGTGACTTTTATTGGTCCCTTAGCTGCTTCTCTAATTGGATCGGTAGAGCCCCTAACAGCAACGATTTTATCGGTTATACTTCTAGGAGAAAGTTTTGCCTTGATTGATTACTTGGGTATGGCATTCATCTTGCTGACGGTCTTTCTAACCGCCCATGAATAAATTAGTTTTTGAAGTCTATAAAAAAGCATGGTTTAGCTTAAACTCAATTTCTAACAGGAATTGGGTTTAAAAGCAGACCATGCTTTTTTATTTATGATAGATAGTTTTTAAGATCCACTAGCAGCTTTTCTGCGACTTCTATACCATGGTCATAGGTGTCTTGTAAGCGTTGAGGATCGCGCTCTAACCGCTTAACTTCTAAAGGGTGACTTGGTTGAAGGATAAAAGCTTGGTTCTTCTTAGCTAAGGCTTCTACGTCACTGACTTCTTGATTGTACATAGCAGTTCTCTGCTCGATAGTTTCCACTAGCTGGGGATAGTTTTTACCATAAACAGCTTTAGCAAGAAAATTCTTCTTGTCTTCCTTGCGGTAGCCATAGGGTTGGGTTAAAACAATGACTAAACGGTCCACCCCTAGTGACTGCATGAACTGGTAGGGGATAGAATCGGCTATCCCGCCATCCAGGTACTTCCTCCCCTTAATGGGAACGATTTTTGAGACGAAGGGCATTGACCCACTGGCTCTGAGGACATCGATTTGTTCTTCGGCGTTTTCAATGAGCGGGTATTCGGCCTGACCGGTTTCCACATTGGTGACTACCGCATAGAAATCGGTGGGCGACTCTTCATAGCTTGCTTCATCAAAAGGGTCCAGTTCAAAGGGAACTTGCTGGTAGGCAAAGTCAGTAGAAACAATATTACCAGTTTTTAGCCAATTGCTGAGGCTGATATAGCGCTTGTCCTTAATGTATTTTTTATTATAGCGTAGGGCGCGGCCACTTTGCTGGGAGGGGTAGTTAACTCCATAGAGAGCGCCGGCTGAGACGCCTACAATTTGGTCAACTTGGATATCTTCTGCGAGAAAAATATCGAGGACCCCAGCAGAAAATAAGGCCCGCATACCGCCACCTTCAAGAACCAGTCCAATCGTCAAAATGACCACATTCCTTTCTAAAAATGAAGATAATTGTTCCTATTTTAACACAAGGTCGACTTATAAAGGTTCTATAATATTTGGTGTTGATGGGAGCCAACGGCTCTTCATTGGCACCATTTTTTGATACACAAAAAGCCATGGAAGGCCTATACTGAAAATACAATCCAAAACACAGAAAGGCGGATTCCATGACTCAATCTAATTGTATACAAAATCTCTTTAATATAAAAGATAAAAATATTGAAATTGAAGATAAAGTAGTGGAGGAAAAGAAAAATAATATCATTCATAAGGTTATTTTTGGAACCTTAACTAACCATCCTTCTCACTGTTCCCATTGCGGACATATCAACGAATCACAAGCTGATATCGTTAAAAATGGATTTTATTCAAGCGATATCTTACTAACGACCATTAATGGAGGTCAACCCGTTACTTTGCGTCTTAAAAAGCAACGTTTCTTTTGTAAGCACTGCCAAAGGACTTTTAATACTGAAACCCCCATAGTGGCAGCTAATTGCTATATTTCTAAACCGCTAAAAACTGCGATTACTTTTGCTCTTAGTGAAACGATAGCGATGACTCTTATCGGTAAACAACACAATGTTTCTGTATCGACGGTGATTCGTCTTCTAGAAGAAAGAGGGAAAGCATTACTACCTAAATTTAATTATTTGCCCCAGTGCCTTTCTTTTGATGAATTTAAATCAGTGAAAAATGTTAGTGGCGCGATGAGCTTTATTTTTATTGATCCCCTAAACCATCGGTTAATTGATATTGTTGAAAATCGACAAAAGAACGAATTAATCCACTACTTTATGCGTTTTTCTTACAAAAGTCGACAAGCTGTCAAAATAGTTACGATTGATATGTATAGCCCTTATATTGAAGTTATCCGCGCTTGTTTCCCTAATGCAAAGATACTATTTGATCGTTTTCACGTTATTCAACATCTTAATCTGGCAATCAACTCCGTACGTATTCAACTGATGAATCATATTCGCTATCAATCACCACGTGATTATCGCAAATTAAAACAGTTATGGAAGTTACCTTTAAAAAATGAATGGGAACTTGACTATAAAAACTTATATACACATCGACTTTTTGACGGTCTCGTTTCAGAACAGATGATTGTCGATTACCTCATCAATTTATCTCCCGAATTGTCACGTACCTATACCTATGTTAATCGCCTAAAATACAGTATTTATACCCATGACATTCAGTCATTTAAAGACTTACTCATTGAAGTCAAGAAGTACACTTTTCCACGTAGAGTACGAACTATTTTTCAAACCTTAGAAAGATATCAAGAAGGTATTTGTGAAGCTTTAACGTATACTTTGTCTAACGGTCCAATAGAAGGAATGAACAATAAAACGAAACTGATCAAGCGCACAGGTTATGGCTACCATCGTTTTGATCATTTAAGAATACGTATAATAATGGCTTCTCGCTTGGTATGTAATGATTTCCAACCTCGTTCACTCACTTTTTCAGAAGCAGCATAATCTTTGTGGTATTTATTCATTATTTATAATATTGCTTTCTCACTCTCTGTCTTCGCCTACGGCGAAAAAATAAGAAACAAGAGGCCTTTTAATCGTACCCTTTTTCACCTATCAGAAGCTATTAAAAAATGCCATACCATTTCTGATATGACATTAATTATAAAAATTCCTATCAACACTATTTGACAGAGAACCCTTATAAATGGCTAGAATGTCTTGAACTTAAAAATAAAAAACAGTTTATCCGCCATGAGTTGGTGTTCTAGTTAGGGGAGTTACTCATGACTAAATAAGCTGTTTTACTTCACTAAATTAGATGACATAGTCTCCAATACGGTTCCAATTTTTATCGTGCAAGATAATCCGCGCTGGCATCCCCACAGCAGTAGCATAGGGTGGGACATCCTCTAAGACAACTGCATTGGCTCCAATTTTACTGTGGTGACCAATGGTAATATTGCCCAAGAGTTTAGCGCCTGCACCGATTTCCACATGGTCTTGGATCGTGGGGTGGCGTTTACAACCTTTTTCATTACCAACCCCACCCAGGGTGACTCCATGGAAGAGTTTGACATTGTCACTAATAATGGCGGTTTCGCCTATGACTACTCCCATGCCATGGTCAATAAAGACCGTATCGCTGAGTTTGGCTCCTGGGTGAATTTCAATCCCCGTTTCTTTTCTAGCTTCTTCAGCTAATTGGCGAGCGAGATAGTAGTCTCCGTTATTGTAATAGTGATGGGCCTGTTCGTGGGCCCGGAGCGCCTTAATACTGGGGTAGAGGTCATAGACTTCTTGCCAGGAATGGGCAGCAGGGTCATTATCATAGATAATCTTAGACAAACGTACCCATTTATTCTCACTCGCGTCAAACTCTCTTCTGGCTTCTTCAGCCAATTGGGGCAAGGCCATCCCTGGTACCGATTGGGATTGGATCTTGATCGTTTTTCGCTCCATATCAGAGGGCTGAGTATCTTGATCTTTCTCCTTACTCCTCGTCATTTGAGAATGCTCCGGTAGAGAGGTAACGTTCTCCTGTATCTGGGAGGACAGTTACGACATGTTTGCCAGGGCCAAGTTCTTTAGCGAGACGTTTTGCGGAAACATAGTTACCACCTGAAGAGAAACCAGCTAGGATACCGTATTCATGGGCTAAATGGACAGCCCCTTGGATAGCATCTTCGTTGGAGATGATGTCCACTTTGTCAAGGACATTTTGGTCTAAGATCTTAGGAATAAAGTTAGCCCCAATCCCTTGAATCTTGTGTGATCCAGCTTTACCTTCGTTTAATAGTGGGGAGCCTTCTGGTTCAACACCCCAAACAACGGTGTTTTTGTCATGGGCTTTTAAGGTTTTACCTACACCAGTAACGGTACCACCCGTACCAATACCTGCGACAAAGCCATCAACTTGGTCTAAGTCGGCTAAGATTTCTTTAGCTGTGGTTTCTTCATGGGCTTGGACGTTTTCTTGGCGGACAAATTGGCCAAAGATAGGAGCGTTCTTTTCTTTAGCGATTTCTTCAGCCTTTTCGCCGGCACCTTTCATCCCTTCAGAACCAGGGGTTAGGACCAGTTCAGCACCGTAAGCTTTGATTAAGTTACGACGTTCAAGAGACATGGTTTCTGGCATCACGATAATAACATGCAGGCCATAAGCAGCCCCTAACATAGAGAGGGCAACCCCGGTATTCCCTGAGGTTGATTCAACAATGGTTCCGCCTTTTTCTAATTCGCCAGAGTCGAGTAGGCTCTTGAGAATATATTTAACCGGACGGTCTTTTACTGAACCACCTGGGTTACGGGATTCTAACTTTACATAGATGTCAGCAGAATCCTTGTCTTCATGTGCTAATTTAACGATTGGTGTATTACCAATTACTTCAGAAATATTATTATATACCATTTTAAAATTCCTCCTTAAGCTGTGCTTAGAAAGCTGAGTTGTTACTTACTTTTTGTTAGCAAGTAGCTATTACTATTATAACGCATAATGAAAAAACTGCAAAGCGATCACCTTGAAAATGGCAAATAAATTAACAATCACCACTGATCGCTTGTTTAAGCCAGCAAAAAATCCCCTTAGCATTAGAAAAGGGGATTGAATCAATGGATAAGTATTATTGGTGCGACCGATGACTAAAATCTTGGTAAGGAATTTGACGGGCTAGACACCAGTCTCTGACCGAACCGGCTATGACTAAGTCCGTCTTTTCAAGGTCGCTAAGCTTTTGGCTATTGGTGAGGGTCATAAGCAAACGAACTTGATTCTTGAATTCTTCCACCCAGTCAATGGTTTCTTGGACCCCGTGGTTGAGGACTAAGTGGAGGAATTGTCCGCTCATGCCAACTGCCTTTACGCCCAGAGCCAGGGAGATAAGCACATGGAGCGGAGTTTTCACTCCCCCAGAAGCGATTAAGTCGACTTGATTCTTGAAAGCTTGGGCTTCAAGTAAGGAGATAGCTGTGCTTTGGCCCCACTGGGTCATATAGTCCATATCCTTGTGACTGCGCCGTTCATTTTCGATCGCGATAAAATTGGTTCCGCCTTGGCCGCTGACATCAATGGTTTGAACACCTAAGTCAAGGAGCTCTTCAATTGTTTCCCGGCTCATGCCAAAGCCAACTTCCTTGACCATGACAGGACGGTCAACCCCTTCAACAATGGCTTGGATGTTGTCCTTTACCGCTTGAAAATGACGGTCACCTTCTGGCATGGCTAATTCTTGAGGCGTGTTTAAATGAATGGCCAGGGCATTAGCATCGGTAATTTCTAGGGCCTTTTTTGCCCCCTCTAAGCCATGGTTCATACCGACATTAGCAATAATAAAGCCTTGGGGATTGGTCTGGCGGACAATTTGAAAACTATCAGCCGTCTGGGGGTTTTTAATGGCTTGGGAGACCGAACCAGTGGCCATCATTAGCCCTGTTTCCCGAGCAACCGTGGCAAATTTCTCATTAATGGCCTTGGTCCATTCGCTCCCACCAGTCATGGCATTGATAAAGAAAGGAAAGGGAAATTCCTGGCCAAAGACCTGGGTATCGAGTTGAACTTGATCAGCGTCAATATGAGGCAGGGAATGGTGGACAAAGCGGATGGCATCAAAGTCAGTGGGGCTTTGATTATACTGCCAATCAGCAAGTTTAATGTGATCATCTTTACGATTCTTCATGGAATTCTCCTTTAAATTTCAGATTGGAATGATTAATGAGGCCATTCCAAGCTGGATAGTTTACCTGTGGTTATTACTGGATAAAACTCGGGCAAGGGGCTAGGTCCAGTTGGTGGATACCGGCTTGACGCCATGCTTTTTCGATCCGCTGGCTAGTTCTTAGATCTGGGCTAAAGGCCAGGGCACAGTCACCACCGCCAGCCCCAGATACCTTAGCGCTTGCTCCTGCCTCTCTAGCCAGATCAACTGCAGTCTTTAAAGCAGGGGTTAAATAAGGTTTTTGCCGGTGCTTGGTATAGTTGTATAACAGGTTACTATTATAAGTTAGGGCCTTGTTAAAGACAAACCAGTCCTGGTCGATAATGGCTTGGCGAATCAGGATGACACATTGTTGACTGGCATAGCGAAAGTGACGTTCACTAAGGGAATAATCTTGGTCAGCTGTTTTTTTACTTGAGCCATTAGCTAGCATAGCTTCTGTAGAAGAGGGGGTTTCAGTCCAAGCAACATGGAGTTTCCAGTCTTTTGCTAGGGTTAATGGTTCGATAAGCAGGCCGTCCCAATGCATTTGGCTTAAGTCGACCAGGGTCAGTCGTTCATGCTTTAGGGTCTCCCTCAGCCAAGTATGGTCGAAATTTTGATAGTAAATGCATCCTCCAAAAGCAGCGGCTGCTAAATCACCAAAGGAGCCTTTCAAGTCCATTTTAATTTGAGCAATAGCTCCTAGTTGGTAGAGCAAGTAGGCAAAGGCTTTCTGTGAATGGCCTTGATTCACTTGGTAGAGCTTAAGAATAGCTTCCAAGATGGCAATGCTGACGGCAGCACTGGACCCTAGGCCATATTTTTTGCCTTCTGGACTATCCAGGTCACTGGTAATTTTGATGTCAATCGCCTGAAAAGGAGCTTCAGCTTGACCACTTTGCCTTAAATACTGGTAGGCTGTCTGGATTAAGGTTTTTACCAGTAAGAATTGACTAGGAATCCCTGAAATCTCACCGGCCTCATCCACATGCCAGGTATAAGTTTCCTGGGCTTGGTTGGTGCTTAAGCGGGACTCGGCTTGGTCTAGTGGGTTTAATTCAACTGTAACATAGGCATCAACCGCTACTAATAAAGCCCCTTGAAAGGAGTGGACGATGGCATATTCACCAGCCACATATAACTTACCTGGGCGTTTACTAACAATGGTTTGCATTTACAATTCCTCCTGTGAATCATCGGGATCATGGGGCGGATTTGATAGTCTAAAAAAGCCGAGGGGAGCAGAGTGGTTAAAGATTTCTTCTAACTCCTCTTGTAAAGTTAATTTTTGTTTAGCTAAACGCTTCATGAATTCTTCCTGGCTATCCAGGTTTTCTTCATTCCATTCTTCATTGAGCAGTTCTAACTTGTCTTCGTCAGAACTTTGTTCTTGGCTTAATGAAAGCTCGGGCTCTGGACCAGGAAGTGGTTGTGAGAATTTCTCTAAGTATTGGATGCCAGCTCCAGGCCGGCTAGCGATGAGCCGGTCAGCGCCAAATTCTGGGGCCAAGGCATCAATAATGGCTTGAGACTGGGAGTAGGGGCAGAGAATCTTCACATTAGGGCCAGCGTCCATGGTGAAGTAGGCCTTATAACCTTGGCGACGGAGGGCCTTTACCGCATCAATGGCCTTGAGTGATTCGGCTTCTAAATAAGTAAAGGCTGGATCAGCGGATAGGGTGGTGGCATGCATCAACATAGCATGGTTTTCGGCAATTTCTCCCATCCGGTCCAGGTCACGAGCCTTAATGGCCGCTTTCATTTCCAGAAGTTTTTCTTCACTGACTTGGGGCCACAATTGGTAGAAAGGCGAGGTCTCTACTGTGTGTTTCATCCCTCGCCTCGAACTGATGGACTTCTTTTTAGTGTTTAAGGCCAAAACTACCATCCCCACGTCCCAATTAGCATCATCAAAGGGGGCAGCTTGGGAATCCTGGTCGCCAGTCCCCTTATCCCATTCAACAAATCCACCAAAAATACTCCGGGTGGCTGAACCTGATCCACGCCGAGCTAAGCGAGATAATGAAACTGGGTCAAGATTTAAATGGAGGGCTTGGTTGCAGGCTCCTGCTAGAGCAGCAAAGGCAGAAGCTGATGAGGCTAAACCCGCGGCAGTCGGGACATGGTTATAGGAAATGACCTCACAGGCTAAATCAACCTGGGCAATTTGACGGAAAAGATCCACAAAGCGGCTAATCTTTTCTACCTCACTGTTATCTTGCCATTCGCCATCGAGTTGGAAGCAGTCTTCGACAATATCTTTGGAGAAGCGGACTTGGGTCTCTGAATAAAAACGATCCAGGGTTAAGGATAAGTTACTATTCATCGGTAAGATTAAATCATCATCACGTTTTCCCCAATACTTAATCAGGGCGATATTGGTATGGGCTCGGCAAATACCACGATATTTTTCCATAGTTTACTCCTTTTCACTTATATTTGATTCACTGGAAAAAGGCATTAACCAGCTTTGACAGGCAGTTGGGCTATCACTTAAAGCCTCAATCAGTTTATCACCAGCTTGACGGTTAGGAAGGAGGGCATAGTAGCAACCGCCACCCCCGCCTCCAGTTAACTTGGCGGCCACGGCTCCGTGTTGAAGCATGTAGTCAATTCCCCAGCTCAATTCTGGGCTAGACACCTGGAGAGCAGCCAGGTCATGTTGGGCCGCATTAATTAAAGCAGCCAGTTTCTCTAAGGAAGGCTGCGGTGCTTTTAAGGCCTGGGTCAGGTCGGTAGTTAAAAGTCCCAGATGTTTAATGGTTTTTTTGGTAGCAATCTGCCGGCTAGCAAAGGGGCTTTCATAGGCATCCCGAACATTTTTCACGGTTTGCTTGGTGTTTCCTGAGATACCCGTGTCAGCGATCACTAGCCAATAGGGGGTATGGAAATGAAAGGGCTCGGCTACTTCCCCTTTTTTAAAGAAGAGAGGCTGGTTAAGGGCGGTTACCCGGGCATCAAGGCCACTGGGCGTCCCATGACTAATGGTCTCCGCAAAGTCAGCATATTCCAGGAGGACCTCATTGGACAGGTCTTGGCCTAAATAATTGAAAAAGGCTCGGATAAAGGCTACGGATAAGGCCGCTGAGCTTCCTAAGCCGCGTTCGACTGGGATATTACTCTTTATTTTAATAAGAAAATGGTCATGATTGGATAAAAAATCATGGCGGAGGCGGTTAAAGAGACCTACCAAGGCATCCAACTTCTTGGGAGCTTCTTCCACTGGTCCTTCATAGATATCACTAAATAAATAGGAATAGTTGCCCGCAGGTTCTAGGTTGACTTGAATAGTCACCGCTTGAAAAGGCAGGGCAATCGATGGCTGGCCATAGACCACACTGTGCTCTCCCATTAATATTAATTTTCCATGTGATTTGCCGCAAATTTCGCGCATGTTTTTCCCTCGTTTCCGCCGTTTCTAATAGCCTTATCATACAATAAAAGCCCTAATTATAACAACTTGGAATTATCCTCCACAGCATTTTAATAAATAATTTATAAAAAGACAAACCCGTTAAAGGATTTCTTTTTGCATCGGTTAAATTGATAGAAAAAGGAATAAATCCGAATTAAAGGAAAGGAATACTAGAATTAAGTGCGCGTTTTTGATAAAATGAGAAAGAAATTATAAGGGAAGTGAGTGATAACTTAGGATGAAAGCCTTAAAGGACCTAGAAAAGATCATCGTTCTTGACTACGGCAGTCAGTACAACCAACTGATTACCCGCCGTATTCGTGAACTGGGAGTCTATTCTGAATTACAATCTCACCGGCAAACTGCTCAAGAAATTAAAGACCAGGGGCAGGTGAAGGGAATCATTCTTTCGGGAGGACCTAACTCAGTCTATGAAGAAGGCTCCTTCGATATTGACGAGGAAATTTTTAACTTAGGAATACCAGTTTTAGGCATTTGTTATGGGATGCAATTAATCACTAAGAAATTCGGTGGTGTGGTTGAAGCCTCTGACAAACGCGAATATGGTCAACAAGAAATGACCATTCAAAAGACCGATTCAAAAATCTTTAAAGATTTAGCTGAAAAAGAAACCGTCTTAATGAGTCACGGCGACCGTATTGCTGAGATCCCTGAAGGTTTTGAAATCACAGGTGTGGCCCCTCACAGCCCAGCTGCTGCTTTTGAAAACGAAGAAGCCCAAGTTTATGGTTTCCAATACCATCCTGAGGTACGCTCATCCATCCATGGCCAACAAATGTTGAAGAACTTTGTCTATGAGATTTGTGGTTGCCAGGGAGACTGGACCATGGCTGACTTTATTGACATGCAAATTAATAGCATTCGTGACCGTGTTGGTGATAAGAAAGTTCTTCTCGGCCTCTCCGGTGGGGTAGACTCTTCCGTGGTTGGTGTCCTCTTACAAAAAGCTATCGGCGACCAATTGACCTGTATCTTTGTTGACCACGGATTACTCCGTAAAGGCGAAGCTGACCAAGTGATGGAAACTCTAGGTGGCAAATTTGGCTTAAACATTATCAAAGCCGATGCCCAAGAACGCTTCTTAGGGAAATTAGCTGGCGTTTCCGATCCTGAAAGCAAGCGTAAAATCATCGGTCATGAATTTGTGGCTGTCTTCGATGATGAAGCAACCAAGTTAGATGGGATGGATTTCTTGGCTCAAGGGACCCTATATACAGACGTGATTGAATCAGGGACCGAAACCGCTGAAACCATCAAGTCCCACCACAATGTTGGGGGATTACCTGAAGACATGCAATTTGAACTCATCGAGCCCCTCAACACCTTATTTAAGGATGAAGTGCGCGCTGTGGGAACGGAATTAGGCATGCCAGATAACATTGTTTGGCGCCAACCCTTCCCAGGTCCTGGTTTAGCCATCCGTGTGATTGGCGAAGTCACCAAGGAAAAACTTCACATTGTTCGTGAATCAGACACCATTCTTCGTGAAGAAATCGCTAATGCTGGCCTCGACCGCGAGATTTGGCAATACTTCACCGTTCTCCCTGGCTTTAAGTCAGTTGGGGTGATGGGCGACAAACGGACCTATGAATACACCATTGCTATCCGTGCAATTACCTCAGTGGATGGGATGACCGCCGATTGGGCGCGGATTCCATATGATGTCCTTGACCACATCAGCCGTCGCATTGTTAATGAAGTCGATGGCATTAACCGCGTGGTCTTAGACGTTACTTCTAAACCGCCAGCCACCGTGGAATGGGAATAGATTAATATTGATATTAAAAAGCCGCTACTGGTATTTCTAGTAGAGGCTTTAATTTTAAATGATTTCTTCAAATACAAGAGTTGCTTGAATCCGATCACCACCCAGTAAGCTAGTACTATTGGCACTACTGGTGGCGATGGTGTGTAAGCGATAACCTTTTTTGGCTTGTTGGTTGATTACGGCTTCTAATTTATCTAGATTTTTAGAGCCGGTACCGATAAATTTTTCCTTTAAGGAAACTTGTAAGACAACGTATTTAGGAATTTTCACTTTCTTTACCTCTGTTATTAATTTTTACTGGTAGTCAATTTTTTACTCTCCCACCATACCGTCGCCATCGCGATCGATCATGTAAGGATATAACCAGTGGTCGCTTCGAATAGGCATGGAGAAGCCAGCAGCTCTAGCTTCTTTGATGGTGACAATACCATTGCCATCCGTATCGATACCGGCTAGCGAAGTTTGTGGGGCGGAAGGCTGGGCAGGAGCCGGTTCAGGTGTTGGAGCCGGAGCAGGCGGTTGCACTGGTTCTGGGGTCGGAGCTGGACTAGGCGCTGGCTCTTGAGCGGATGCTTGATCAGCGGGCTTGCCTTCTGCTTCTGGTTGACCGGTATCTTCAGCAGCGGGACTCGGCTCTTTAGACCCGGACTTGTTTTCACTTTTAGCCTTGTTTTCTGACTGTGGCAGTTTTTCTAATTGGGTATCCTTTGAATATTCTTGTGGGCCAGCTGGGCCTTTACTACTTCCATCGGCATAGTTAATTTCAACATCCTTTTGCCGGTTAGGAATGTAAATATTAAGACAAAGTCCCTTTCCTTCATCTTCGATGGAATAGCCTTCCATATAGATACCGCTGGCTAATAAATTCTTTCCTTCAAAAACTGGAGTCACCCGGTATCTCACATGGTTGTTGGTTTTTTCAATGTAATTGGCGACAAAGTTTTCAAAGGGGAGCATGCCCTCATTATTAAACCAATGGGTACCGGTCATTAAATTTTTAGGGTTGGCGTTCTCGCCAGTTAATTGATAGCCAATCAGATGACAACGATTATATAACCAACCACCAGGAATATTCACATAGCGGGCTTGCTTCCAGCCAGTAGGTTTAACTTCAGAGATACTTTCTCTTACCTTATCGGGCATTAATTCTGTCCCTAATACGGCGTTGGCAGCAGTAACCCGCCCCAGTTTATCTAAGTCACCGTATTTTTCATAGGCTTCATTACTCTTTAAATCCTCATCAGTAAAGAAGGGTTTATTACCATTGACCTCAATATAGGGCTTATCCTGAGGGACCTCTCTGGTTTTGGATAATTCCTTTTCAGCATCGGATTGGGACTTTTTACTTTCCGATTCGCTCTTAGCTTTTTCTTTTTTGGATTCTGAAGTCTTTGAAGCACTTTGATTGACAGCAGCCTGGTTAGTGGTGTTTTCTTTGTGGTTAAATAGGGTAGGAGTTACAAATAACGTTCCGATCAGACCGACAACCGCAAAAAAAGTGGCGATATTCCTATTTCTCTGATTGACTTTTCTCTTGGTAAAATAGAAGATAAAAAAGAGCGATAGGGCAAGTATAAATGGTGCCAGATAAGCAAAAAGCATAAAAATAATGCCTATGAATAAGATGGAAAGTACTATTCCTAGGCAGCCAGGATATCCCTGTATGGATTTCTTCATAAAATCTCCCCTTTAAGTGATGTAATTAATGGATTAAAGGAAGTTAATTAAAAGGGGGCACTAGTAAGATCCAGCCTTAAATTGAATAGAAACATTTTATTTTCGGGCTGAGCATTCATAAACAAGCCAGGCCAAGTCTTTTAAGTTTAGCCTTTATCTAATGACTAGTGATCCCTTTCAAATCTTTCTCTAATACAGCATATATATATTGGGTTATTATACAAGAAAAGTAATATGTGTAAATATAAAATAAAGTTTCAATTATTAAATAAACTTTACAAGTGAACAGATTTTTGCAATAAAAAAGCCACCCCTAAACAACCTAGCAGTGGCTAATTTTGTAATGAATGACGGGCTTAAGTTTTCTATAAACAATGATGCCAACTAAGGGGAGTTATCATGTCTACTATTAATTTTACGATTTTTACTAACTACTTATCGATTGATAAATTTTTTTCTAAAACGCGCACATCTCTTCCCATGTCGTCAACTCCTTGGCAAAAGAAATGATAGTTCATCTTTTCATAGAGTCCGACATGTTGGGTAATCGTATATATTTTTGTATACCCAATATGTTTCGCAAATAACTCGATTTCATTTACCAATTGGTACGAAAAACCTTGCTTGCGGCAGGAGGGGTTGACGTAAACCGTGCTTAAAAATGGACCAAAATAGGCATTGGAAATAATATCTTCTAAAAGTAGAGCAGCAAAGCCAATCAATTGACCAGCTTGGTCCCGACAAAAATAAACCATTTCTGTATTTTTTAAGCATTTATTTTTAATTTAGTGGCTAGATAGTTAGCGGCTTTCCATTTGACATCAGCTAATAAATGGAGTCCTTGTTGAATTTCAAAGGCATTTGATTGATTAGTGATTTTTAAATCGGTATTCATTATAATTTCTTCCTCCCAATTTGCTGATTCAAGCTCAAGCAGATAAGACTGAGTCGTGTAGACAAAACTGACTAAAGCTTATTGTGCAATTTTTATTTTTTGCGCTTATTCCTTTTTTAAATTCCTTATATAATAAATGGTAGACTAAAAAAGAAAATCCGCCATTAAAAGCTTCTAATGGCGGATCGTTTTGTAATGAAAGGCTGGCTTATAGGAAACTATTTCTTAGCATCGTCGTCAATTACCTTACCCGTGTCATCTTGAACATCAAGTTCTTCACGACGGGTAGTTTCAGAAACGGTTTCGGTATCTTGGTGAGTTTGTTTTTCAATTTCAACTTCCCCAGTTACCACGGTATTCTTATTCACAGAAACTTCTTCTTCAGAAATTGGAACCACAAATTCTTCTTCTTCAAAGGCATTGTCATCCACTTCGCCCTCACTAGGGGTTACTTTCTTAATATGAATTTCTTCCCGTTGAACGGGCACTTCTACCGTCTTGGTGTCTTCAACGACATTCTTTGACACTTGAACTTCACCGAGGTCTTTTTTGTGTTTTTGAACGTCAACCTGTTCTTCGTGGAGACGGATTCTTTCGGTATCGTTATCAGCTGTTTTAGCAGCGCTTGGAGGTGTTTCTTGACGGGAGCTTGCCTCACTGACTGGTTTTTGGGTATCAGTATGGACAGCTTCTTTTTCATATTCAGGTTCAACCGCACCAGCACTTGCGCCAGCCACACCAGCGGCAGCATAGCCAGTAGCTTCTTCACTTGCTTCAGGGCCAGTGGTGTAAGGGGAACGTTCGAGGTTGCTTACTGCGCCTTCATATTCTTGGTCGATGAGGACTAAGATATCCCCACGGTTCAAGGAAGCTTCATAACCCTTGTAGTCGATATCGTCATTTCTTGTGTCTTCTTCGTCATCAGAGAAGAAACCTAAGACATTGTCCCACCAACTTCTTTCTTCTCCTTCAATTAATTCATCAGAAGTGACCACGTCAACCTCTGAACCATATTCTTGGTCGATTGGAGCATTGGATACTAAAACGACAGCAGAACGGGGAACACCCTTACTGATCAAGTCACTAATCGCAGCACGGGCTTGATCATTAGTAGAAAATACATCATAGACAAAACGCTTAGTCATTATGATACACCCTTTCTTAAGACATCCAATTACAGTAATATAATTCGCACAATTCATACTTTACTTATGCTTAATTATATTTTAAATAAAAATAAAAGCGTTTTCCAACTTAAAGACTTCTAAACGGCTAATTAATTCATTTTTAAAATATAAACAATACAATAATAAATATAATTTGTACATACAATTCAACTGTAAGGCAGGTTTAACAGAGGTTTTTGATAAGATAAAGGGCATGTTTCAAAATCACTACAAAAGGGCCTATGCTATTCAAAACATAGGCCCTTTTCAAGAAAATTCGTTATTTGTTTTTAATAGGTCTTTAGGTCAAATTGTTGGATATCTTCAAGCGTCAGGCGGCGGAGGAAAGTTTTAACCAGGTGGATGGTATTCAAAAAATCATCATAGGAACAGAAGCAGGCATTGGTATGGGCGTAGCGACTGGGAATACCGATTGTGGCGCAAGGTGTTCCTAGATTACCCAGGTGAATAGGACCAGCATTGGTGCCGCCGCCTTCGCGGACAGCATGTTGACTAGGAATATTCTCAGCTCTTGCGGCTTGCTTAAAGAGGTCGATTAATGGGGTGTTGGCTACATAGGAATTGTCACGGTGACGGATTTGTGGCCCCTGGCCAAGTTGTCCTTGTAAGAGCTCTTTGGCATTGGTAAAGTCATCGGCGGGTGTCCCTTCCAGAATAATCGCGATATGGGGTTGGACCCGTTTAACCGTTAGTGAAGCACCTCGAGTGCCCACTTCTTCTTGGGCGGCAGGGGCGGCGACAAGGTTAAAGGGGAAATCGCCCACTTCATCCGCTAAGTCGCGCATAATGGCGATCGCACAGGCGGTCCCAATCCGGTTATCGAAGGCCTTGGCCAGGATGGTTCGGGTGACTTCATTATAAGAGAACTTAGTGGCTGGTACGATTGGTTGACCAATTTCAATCCCCAAGTCATTGACAACTTGTTCTCTAGAAGTAGCGCCCATGTCGATCTTAATATCGCTGATGGCAATTTTTTCTCCCGTTCTTCAGGAGTCATAAAGTGAATGGGCTTGGTAGCTGAAATCCCTTTATAATATTTCCCCTCACGATTACGGACATAGAAGACTTGGGCGGTTAAGTTAGAGGGAACCCAGCCACCAATGGTTTGAATGAGGACGAGGCCATCCTTGTCAATGGCTTTCACCATGAGGCCCACTTCATCCAGGTGGGAGTCTAGCATGACGGTAGGCTTAGTGGGGTCGACCTGGTCCAGGTTAAGGTAGCAGTTTTTTAAATTATCTACTTGCAAGGTATAATTTCCCTTGTGTTTATTAATGACCTCGATGACCTCATCTTCGAAGCCGGACATCCCTTTAGCATTGGTTAGATCTTCAATTAATTGTAAATAATCCATCATCAAACGTCCTTTCTAAAGCAGAACTTTATCTATAATTAATCATAGCTTAGCACGTTTTTAGAGCGAAGACATAGGCTTTAGTGATAAAAGGCCGCATACATGACAAAAAGCGCACCAGACGATGCTGCTAAGGCTGTCTGATGCACTTTTGGTATTATTTAATCGTAAGCTGATCGTCTAGCTATTAATCGTGGCTAACCTTGGCATGGATACGAGCGATAAGCTCTTGGGCATTAAGGGGGTGGAGGTCCATGGTAATTTGGTCAAAGGCTCGACTGGGGTCATACTTAACAAAGAATTGTGAGCGAGCAATTTGTCCTTGGTCTACGGATTTATCCCCATCTACTCGGTCGATGGCTTCTAATTGATTACCATTTTGGTCCGTGATCGTGAAGTTTTCTGGCCCAATGGCCATGGCATCCTGAGAAGCGATATTCTTATATTCAATTTCAATTGTGGCTAGGGTCTTGTGGTCGTAGTAAGGATCTTCAACCATGTCTTGGGGCAGGGCGTTGACAGTATTTGACACTTGCGTTACTTTCAATTCGGCAATTAATTTTTCTGGATCGTCAGGGCAGAAGATTGGAATTGTTTGATTGACTTGGTAGTTGGCATCTTTGTCAATATTTTCTTGATTGGTACTATCAGCCGGATTTTCCAGATTGTGCTGACTAGCTTCTTTGTCGGAATCTTCTTTAATCGTATGGGTTTGAGACTGACTTTCGTTTTGAGCTTGAGCACTGGCTGCCTCATTGGCTTGATTTTGACAAGAGCTGAGGAGGAGACCAGTAGTTAATAGAGATAGGCTTATCAGTGAGAACTTTTGTAATTTCATCAGAGGACTCCTTTCATAGCGCTTTTACGAATTGCATTAAGTATAGCAAATCCCAAAGACAAATAAAAAACTTTGGCTAATATTTAATCAAATAATAAGTTATCTGTAACCTCGCTGAAAAATAAACTCCCCCCTAGAAGGCGGGTCATTTATCCAGTCAAAATCCTAGCTGACGGGCAGAGTGGCCAATAAATCGTGTTATAATTGAACAAATAACAGAAGAGGAAAGAAGCGACCATGAAACAGAATTTTAAAGGCTTCCTCAAGGCCAGTATTGGGCTATTAGGTCTTAGTAGTCTAGCTATCCTGCTGCAGAGGAAGCAGCATGCCCGTCAAAGTCGAATAAGATCTCCCCAAGGAATCCAAGAAAATGTCATCATTCAAGCGGGTGGGATCCCACAGGCTCTGCAATTAAGAGGTAATCAAAGGACTAATCCAGTGATTTTATGGGTTCACGGGGGGCCAGGCATGGCTAATCCCTTTTTGACCTATGCCTATCAACCGGCCCTTGAAGAGGATTATACCTTTGCTTATTGGAGTCAGCGGGGAGCGGGACGGACTTATTACTTAAACCAAGGGCAAGTCTCGGGAATGACCCTGGCCCAAGTCATTGATGATATGGATGAGGTCGTAGATTATTTAAGGGCGCGTTTTAAGCAAGAGAAAATCTTTATTATCGGCCACTCTTGGGGGAGTCAAGTGAGCAGCCTTTATATTAAGACCCATCCCCATAAGGTCAAGGCCTATCTGGGCGTGAGCCAGATTATTGATATTATTGCTTCCCAGAGGAGCCTGCTCGACCAGGCGGAAAGCGCTGCTCAAGCATCAGGGGATGAGGATGGTCTACTGGAAATTCGCTCTTTAAAGCGGGCTAGTGATGACCAGCTAAACCACCGTCTGATTCCCGCCCAAGACTATTTAACCATTGAACAGGTAGCGGGAAAATATTTACCGGGTAACCCTCTCACAGACGCCTTAAAAGGGACATGGCTTGCCTTGACCGCGCCTGATTTTTCTTGGATGGATATAAGGTGGTATGGACTTTTTCTCTTTCAATTGTCGCATTATATTGCCATCCAAGCCCCTTTAATGATTGTTTCCAATCAATTTAAATTGGCCCAAGGGGATAGCTACCAGGTGCCGGTTTACTTTGTCTCTGGGGGAAGAGATTGGACAGCGCCTTTTAGTCAGGTCTTTAACTATTACCAGTCCATAACCGCTCCCGATAAGGCTTTTTACTTGCTGAAAGATTGTGGTCATAGTCCTTATCTTGATGATCCTGACCGCTTTGCTGACCGGGTCAGGGCATGTTTTAGTCACTATTAAGAGAATTGTTAATAAATAATAGGATAAGAAGGAGGCAGATCAAGCGATGGAAATTCAACCCATAGGCCATATCCATACTCCCTTTAAGGAAAAGTTTGGCATTCCACGTCAAGGGGTTAAGGCCGAACATTCCTATGGGGAAATTATCTTTGAAAAGAAGTATCGCCAGTTGGAGGCCTTTAAAGGAATTGAAGACTTTACCTATCTCTGGTTAATCTGGGGATTTTCTCAAGTCAAGGAGAGTGAAATTTTTAAAGCGACCGTTCGCCCGCCACGTTTAGGAGGTAACCAGCGAGTCGGGGTTTTTGCCTCACGATCGCCATTCCGTCCCAATCGTTTAGCCTTAACGGCAGTGAAATTGTTAGGCTTAGAAACTGATAGTCCCGAGGGCCCCAAGTTAATTGTGTCGGGGATCGACATGGTGGACGGGACACCAATTTATGATATTAAACCCTATTCTAGTGAATCAGATGCGCTAAATGACGGGCAATCTGGCTTTATTGACCAGGTGGCTTTTAATACCCTCCAAGTCCACTGGCCCGAATACTTGGCGGACCAAGTTTCTCAAGCGGAAAGAGAGGGAATTACTGAGGTCTTAGCCGCTGATCCCAGGCCTGCTTACCAAAGGCAGGAAGATCGTGAATATGGGATGCTTTATGGGGCCTATAATATCCGCTTTGAAGTGAAAGACCAGACTTGTTATCTTTTATCTCTTGAACCAATTAGCGACTAGTATCTAGCTAGGCTTCCTGGGAGGCTTAGGGTAAAATAAGGACAGAGATAAATACTTTTTATGCATGTATCCGTTAGCGAGGGAGGAAATTTTATGATTTTCACTGTTGTTTTTGTTGTTATTCTTATTGTTCTCGTTCTAATCGTCGTTTGGGGGATCGGCGCCTATAACCGCATGATCCAATCCAAGGAAATGATTGATAATTCCATGGGGCAAATTGCTGCTCAAGTGGAATCACGTTGGGACGCCCTGACAAATTTGATCCAAGCTACCAAGAACTACCAAAGCCATGAAGCGGACACCTTGATTAATGTGGTAAGAAACCGCCAGAAAATTAATCCTGATGCTACGGTTAAAGAAGTGGAGCATGACCAAGACCTCTTCCAAAAGGCCATGCGATCAATTGACGTAGTGGTTGAACAATATCCTGAATTGAAGGCTGCTTCCGTCTACCAAACCACTATGGACAGTGTGAATAACTATGAAAACAATGTCCGCCAAGCCCGGATGATTTTTAATGACACGGTCACTAAGTATAACCGCACCATTAAAACCTTCCCTAATTCTCTAATTGCGGGGATGACCGGTTTTTATCCAGAAGAATACTTCCGTGGCAGTGAGGAAAAACAGGAGATGCCTCAATGGTAGTCAAACGCCTATTTTCTCCATTGCTCAAACTAGCCCTGGTGCTGGCTTTTATCTTTTCCTTTGATCTAGTTCGTTCAGACCAGGAGCCTGTCTTAGCGGTCGACCAGGATATCCATTCCATCACGGTGGATACGGTTCTCCAGGAAGATGGATCCGCCAAGATTACCGAGCATTGGGACATTACCACCCATGAAGGAACCGAAATTTATAAGCCCTTGGTCTTGACAGATTCCCAAGAATTAACTGACTACCAGGTCAGCATGGATGGTCAGCCCTTTAGCCCACAAAAGACTTGGGATGTGGATGCTTCTTTTGCTGCTAAGGCCTATCAATTTGGCCGCAATGAAAATAGTGAGCTCAATTGGGGGATTTCTGACTATGGTCGTCACACTTACCAAGTGTCCTATAGAATCTCTAATTTTGTGATGCAAACGACCACTAATCAAATGATCTATTGGCGCTTTATTTCCGATAATCTGGCCGATAGTCCGGAAAGTATACGCATGACTATTGCTTCGGAAAAGGAAGATTTTAACCTGGAAAACAACCGGGTTTGGGGCTTTGGCTTTCGTGGTCAAGTCCATATTGAAGAAGGAAAAGTCGTGGCTGAATCCAAGGAAAGCCTGCCTAGCTCTGGGAGCGGTATTCTCTTAGTCCGTATTCCTCAAGAGACCTATCCAACCCAGTGGACTTCGGATAAGGCCTTTGATGATTATGTCAAGGAAGCCTTTGAAGGCTCCGACTATAACTGGGAAGACTATGATAGTAATGCTTCGGTTGAAGACATCACCTCCATGCCGGGTGAGCGGATGCCTAAGGCGGTCAAATGGGGCCTGATAGGACTTGGCGGCCTTGGTGTAGTTGGTATTCTAGCCGGCGTGCGTCAGGCCATCAAGAGGAATCGAGCCCTGAAGAAATGGTATCCCTCTCTTGAACGGAGAAGTCGGGAATTAGACGGTCAGTATTACCGTGACCTGCCCGCTGATAATATTTATTCGGATTACTTCATTTTGGACCAACTGGCCATTGATGACCTCGATAGTAACTATTTAACTGGTACCATCCTTTACTTAGTTAAAGAAGGTGGTCTCAAGTTAGGGGGCGAAGCGGGTCTGTTGAAGGATAAGCATTACTTTATGGTGAATTCTGCTTATCAAGCCCCAGATCTAGACCCGATTAAGGACTGGTGGCGGATCTTTAATGAGGTTGCTGATGACAAGGGACAGTTTTCAGAAAAAGACTTCAAAAAATATTGTCAAAGCCATACGGATCGACTAAAAGGTGTCTCCGTATCTTACCGCTCTTATAGTAAAAACTACTTGCTGGCAGGGGACTTTATTCAAAATAAGACCTATGCCAAGGCTAAGGAAGACCAAGACCAGCGCTACCTAGCGGATAGCCAGGTGACTTATCCCTTTACCGATAAAGGCCACCAATTAAGAGATAATTGGGTCAAATTCTACAACTATCTTAAGGATTTCTCCTTATTAAATGAACGAGGTGCCCAAGAAGTGGCACTATGGGACCGCTTATTAATTTATGCAGCGGTTTTAGGAATTGCTGAAGAAGTTGCCAAAGAATTTGCCAACCTCTATCCTGATTTTGAAAAACAATCGGTTTATACTGGGGCTAATGATATTAATTTCTGGCAGTATTACTATATTGCTAATGCCATGAACCGTTCTTATAACCAATCCCTAGCTCCAGAAATGACCTCAGCCATGTCCAGTGGTGGCGGTGGCTTTTCGAGTTTTGGTGGCGGGGGCGGAGCCTTCGGCGGAGGCGGAGGCGGCGGTGCCCGCTAATATACCCATTATTTTAGATTCTAGAAGAGGTGGGACCAAGGTCTTGCCTCTTTTTTTGTGGACTGGTTTAACGATAAGAATAAAGGGAGTTAATATTGTTTATATTTAACTTAAAAATATTTTAATTTATACATTAAATAGTGAAGGTTTTGATATAATAAAAGCATTACTATAATTTAAAAAGATTGAGGACTTGTTGATGGATGCATATATAAAAAACTTTGTAGGAAAATTTTCGCGTCAGGAAGCCCTGACCCCGCGCCAGCATGCTATCCTCCAAGCAAGTATTGATTTATTTGCCGATTACGGATACAGCAATACTTCGACGAAAGAAATCGCTGGTCGGGCCGGCGTAGGGGAAGGAACGCTCTTCAAACATTTTGGAAGCAAACAAAACTTACTTTTCGCTCGTATCTTACCCATCATTGCTGAAATGTCTAAGGAAAAATATGCCCAAGAATTTGACTTAGAGCGGATTAAAGATGACCAGTGGACCTTCCAAGACTTTGTCCACCATATTCTAGCCAATTGTTTCCAAGAGAATTCTGACCACTACAAGGTGATGAAAATATTTGCCCAAGAGATGCTTTACCGGGAAAATTTCTTAAAGCGCTTGGCGGAATTAATTCCGCTACATTTGAAAACGGGCTTTTTTAACATTCTAGAGTATTTTAAGGACAAGGGAGAACTGAATAACTGGCCCAATGCCCTGATTGTTCGGCTCATGATTTCACCGATCATATCCTTTCAGTGGATTCAATTTGAAAGTGCGAGTCAGGAAGATTTTGCTCAAGCCTTGTCTTATATTGAAGCTTTTATTGTCAGAGGCCTGTGTTGCTAAATCTTATTATTGCCAGCAAGGCCTGGTTATTGTCATATTGTTTGCTCTCTGGAGGACTTAGTGTTACTGTACATGAGTTAAAAGTGAGTACTCACTCAATGAAGTAACTGGCTAAGAGACTGTCTTAGTCAAAGCTTTCCTAATAAAAAGCAAGTAAAAGTAAGGAGTAAGCATATGGCAATATTAAGCTTAAATGCCGTGAATAAATATTATTCTCTAGCTAATGGCAACCGATTCCATGCTTTAAAGGACATTAATTTGGCCTTTGAAGCTGGAGAATTAGTCGCCATTGTAGGGGAATCAGGGAGTGGTAAATCCACCTTAATGAATTTAATTGGTGGTTTAGACACTGATTTCAAGGGAGAAATTCGAGTTGAAGGGGAGAACATCGCTGACTTCAAGGAGCGCGACTTAGTTAATTACCATAAGGATAAGATTGGCTTCGTTTTTCAAAATTTTAACTTAATATCCCATCTTTCGGTCTTAGAAAATGTGGCCCTAGCGATGAATTTATCCAATATTCCTAAAAGAAAAAGGGAAAAGCAAGCCCAGGCTGTCCTTGAGCAACTAAGCCTCGGTCAGCAAATCCATAAGCGGCCCAACCAGTTATCGGGTGGACAAAAGCAAAGGGTGGCTATTGCCCGGGCCTTAGTTAATAACCCAGAAATTATTATCGCTGATGAGCCGACTGGGGCCTTAGATTCACAGACAGCTGACGCTGTTTTAGATATTTTTAAGGAAATCGCTGCTTCAGGAAAATTAGTCCTTATTGTCACCCATTCCCAAGCAGTGGCTGGTATTGCTAGCCGCTTGGTCAGGATTGGGGACGGCGAAATCGTTGCCGATGAAAGGGTTAGTGAAAATCAAAGGGCACTGGCCAACTATCAAGGCATGCGCCAGCTGCCCCATGTGGAGAAAGCCCCTTCCAATGCCTTTTCTTTTTGGTCAGCTATCCAACTGGCCTTAAAGAATATGCGGGCCAAGTGGTCGCGTAATCTCTTGATTGCCTTTGGCTTTTCAGTAGGGATCATGAGTATTATTTTGATGTTAGCTTTAGGGTCGGGGGTCAATAATTATTTGACGGATACTATGGAAAGCCAGGTTAATCCCCAGGTGACTGAAGTCCGCATGCCTATGAATAATCCAGAAATGGAAGCCATGGAAGAGCGCAACCGGTCAAAAGAGGGACAAAATCTTCCCCAAACCACTATCAGCCCCGATTTTCAAGATCCGACCTTTGAGCAGGAAAATATAGAAGAACTTGGGGCGATATCGGGAGTAGAAGACCTTGAAGTTGGCTATACCAATTTCTCTTTAGGGACCGATTACCTCAAAAAAGAGGATCAGACATACCCCTTCATGAACTTACAGACGATTTCGTCCTTAATCACTCCCGCTAACCTGCCTGAAGGCCATTTACCCGGACAGGGGGAAATCTTAGTTAGTCGGGGGATTGCCGATAAGTTGGCTGAAGATACTGGTCAGTCAGCAATCGGTCAAAAGCTGAGACTAAAGTTGACTTTGAAACAAAAAGATCTCAAAGCAGATTTTACTATTTCTGGCATTTACCAGGCTGACGAAACTATGGGATCAGCGGCTATCTTTGACACCGTCTATTTAAACTATGATGATTTGGAAACTTTAGCAGATGACCAAGACATTGAACTTAAGCCCAATGTGGTGTATTTAGTGGCTGAAGATGAAAGTCTGACTCCACAAATCAAGGAGAACATCGCGGATATGGGTTATCGCGGCTCGGCCACCGAAAGTTTAGTCAAAACCTTTACGGAAATGATTGATATCTTCACCTTTGTCCTTATCGGTGTGGCCGGTATTTCCTTACTAGTCTCTGCGATTATGATTTTAACCGTTCTCTATATTAGTGTCGTGGAGCGGACCCAAGAAATTGGGGTTATTAAGGCCATTGGAGGACGGCGTAAGGATATTCGCCGTATCTTTATATCTGAATCCTTCTTGATCGGTCTTTTCTCCGGACTTCTAGGGGGAGGACTGGCCATTGCCTTTGCTGGTCTGGCTAACCAGGTCTTAAACCAGCTATTCCAAGTTTCCATGTTAGATATTACTTGGCAATTCCTACTTATCGGCTTAGCGATTGCCGTAGTGATTGCTACTATCTCTGGCCTCCTACCCGCCAACCGGGCTTCCAAACTTGACCCGGTCGAAGCCTTACGGGCAGAGTAAATATTAGTTGGACAAATCGACCTACTCTTTAAAGAAAGTTTAATTTTACCGAAAAATGGCCTATACGGTTGAATTTCGGTTATAATGGTGAAATTAATGATTAATTTGGAGGCATTTTAATGACTGATTCACATAATAATGACATTGAAAATGAAGACAAAGTCTTTTCAAAGGACTGGTGGTTACGCCTAGTCAAAGGGGCTTTTGTCGGTATCGGGGGGATCCTACCGGGTTTATCCGGCGGAGTTTTGGCCGTTATTTTTGGTATTTATGATAAACTACTGAATTTCTTAGGTAATATTACCCATAAATTTTGGAAAAATGTTCGCTACTTTATTCCGGTGGGTATCGGTTTTGTTATTGGGATTATTCTCTTTTCTTTCTTCGTCATGAAGGCCTTTGGCTCTTATGAGGCCCTCTTTACCTGCCTCTTTATCGGTTTTGTGGTAGGAACTTTTCCTTCTCTCTTTAAACAAGCCGGCCAAGAAGGGCGAAGCACAGCCGATTACCTGGTCATGGGTCTGACTGCCTTGGCCCTATTTGCCTTAATGGTCTTTGGTGGCCAACATTTTTCCCACTTAACGCCTAGTTTTGGGGTCTGGTTATTTTCTGGGGCCTTGATCGGTTTAGGCGTAATTGTGCCAGGGATGAGTCCAAGTAATTTCTTGATTTACTTTGGCTTATACGAAAAGATGTCAGCAGGAATTTCTCACTTAAACATGGGCGTCATTATTCCTCTAGGTCTCGGTGCTATCCTCTGTGTCCTGGCCTTAGCTAAAGTGGCCAACTGGCTCTTTGACCACTACTATGCCAAGATGTACCACTTTATTTTAGGGACTGTGATCGGATCTTCCTTAGCCATCTTTCCGACCGTGGTCTTTCCAGCCTTTACCCCAGAAGGGTTAATGGAAACAGGCTTGAGTTTTATGACGACTTTAATTTTGGCCATAGTAATGTTTGTTGCAGGGGCTATTTTCTCCTACTGGTTTAGTGGTATTGAAGAGAAGTATTCACCCGATAATCGTTAAATTTTTTTGAAAGGATGGATGAAACTTCCATTCTTTTTTATTCTAATCAAAATCTCTTTCAGCCATAGGACGAAGCTCCTTTTTGTGATTATCACACTCTTTTTATTAATAACTAAAAAGATATTGAGATGCTTACTTTTTTCAATTATTATAAATGCTGCAGGTAATTCAGATTTTTCTTAGATAGGTGGGAAGTCGATTTATGAAACGTTTGATAAGTGCTTTTCCCAGTGAAGTTAACAACTTTACTAAGGATGAGCTCAAAAGAAGCATTCAAGCCAGTGAGGGCCGCGTTATTATGGCTGAAACGGTGGTAACCGCTGCTCCTTTAATTGAGGGGCTAACCAACGCCGAAGTGATGACGGCTTTTGGTGCAGACCTCATCTGTTTGAATGAATTGGATGTCTTTCACCCCCAAATCAAGGGATTTGAAAGCAAGAAGCCTGTGATTGAAGCCATTAAAGAACTTACCGGGCGTCCCATTGGTATCAACCTGGAACCCGTTTCTGCGGACAATCAGGTACTCGATGAAAAGATTGAAATTAGTCCCGGAAGGCGGGCCAGCCCAGAAGCTTTTGCTGCGGCGGAAGACTTGGGCGTGGATTTTGTCATGGTAACCGCAAATCCTTCAACCGGGGTGACCAATGCTGATATCTTAGCTGCACTAGCAGGAGGCCGGCAAGCCTATTCTGGTTTAATCTTAGCGGGGAAAATGCATGGTGCCGGTAAACGAGAAACTTTGATTGATGCTAGCTTATTTACTCAATTTATTGAAGCAGGTGCGGACGGGGTATTGATGCCTAGCGTCGGCACGGTGCCTGGAGTATTACTAGAAGAAGCTCATCAAGCTTGCCAAGCGGTCCAAGCCCAAGATGGCTTAGTGATGGCAACTATTGGTACCAGCCAAGAAAGCGCTAGCGCAGAAACTATTCGCACCTTTGCCTTAAATAATAAGCAGGTTGGGGCAGATATTCATCATATTGGTGATGGGAGCTATGGACGAATGCCAGACCCCGAGAATATTATGGCCTTAAGCATTGCTGTCCGAGGTAAGCGCCACACTTATTTCAAAATGGCTCAGTCCTTGAGACGTTAAATTGTTGAATTCTAGAGAGAAAAGAGATTTCATATGTTAGATTACTTACAAAAAATTGGCCGATCCCTGATGCTGCCTGTTTCCGTATTGGTAGTGGCCTCTTTATTTATGGGGACTGGCTATGCCATCGATGCGAATGCCTTACAAGGAAGTTCGAACGTTTTAGCAACTTTCTTAGTCCAAGCAGGCTTAGTCGTGATTAATAACTTGCCGCTACTTTTTGCTTTGGGAATTTCCATGGGGATTGCTGAAGATAATAATGGGGCAGCTGCCTTGAGTGGGGCGGTTTCTTTCTTAATGATCACGACCTTATTAAGTCCGGAAATTTTAAGTGGAATCACCGGCCAAGCCATCGACCAAGTTAACCCAGCCTTTAAAGCCATTAATAATGTCTTCATAGGGATTATTTCCGGGGTCCTTGCTGGGGAAATGTATAACCATTTCCACAATGTTAAGTTACCCCAATGGCTAGGCTTCTTCAGTGGTAAGCGGGCCGTTCCTATTGTAACGGCTGCCCTGTCAGCTCTTTTAGCGGTTATCCTACTCTTCCTTTGGCCCACTGTCTATGGTGGTTTAGTAGCCTTTGGGACCGGAATCGCTAACTTAGGAGATATCGGAGCGGGTATCTACGGCATTACCAACAAATTGATGATTCCCTTTGGACTCCATCATGCCGTTAATAATGTCTTTTGGTTTGATACCATTGGGATTAATGACATTGGTAATTTCTGGTCCAGTCAAGGAGAACCTGGGGTGACAGGACGCTACCTAGCCGGTTTTTTCCCGATTATGATGTTTGGCTTACCTGGGGCTGCTTTAGCCATGTATAAGAATGCCCGTCCAGAAAATCGGGCATCGGTTGCTTCCTTACTGATTGCTGGTTCCGTTGCAGCCTTTGTGACTGGGATTACCGAACCACTGGAATTTTCCTTTATGTTTGCCGCTCCAGCCCTTTATGCTGTCCATGCTTGTTTAACCGGCTTGTCCCTATTTATTTGTTCAGCCTTACATGCAACCCTAGGCTTTTCCTTCTCAGCAGGTTTGATTGATATGGTCTTGTCTTGGCGGATGCCTATGGCTAATAACCAATGGATGATCCTTGTTTTAGGGCTAGCCATGTTTGTCATTTATTTCTTCCTTTTCGACTTCTTAATTCGTCGCTTTGATTTTAAAACCCCAGGACGGGAAGCGGTCAGTGAAGCAGACCAAACAGCAAGCCATGCTGCTAAGGCTTCTAGCCAAACTGGAGATAAATACCAAGTCATGGCCCAAAATATTTACCAAGGCCTTGGGGGAAAAGATAACCTCCAATTAGTAGCCAATTGCGCTACCCGCCTACGGCTCCAATTGAAGGATACCAATGCTATTGATGAAGGCAAAATCAAGGCTACCGGTGTTCCTGGTTTAAGAAAAGTGAACGAACATAATTTACAAATCGTAGTTGGTACTGATGTTCAGTTTGTTGCCGATGAATTAAAAGAGATTTTAGAAACAGATAAAAGCAAAGATGAAAACGAGTTTTCATAAAATGATTAAGGGGCTGGGATAACTTTCTCGGTCCTTTTTTAATACTAATGATTAAAACCTGGTCCTAAGCTTCAGCGCACTTTTGACTTTTGGCACACTCTCCCTAGTCAAAGGCTCGGGTCAATGGTAGAATAAGGAGTAAAATGTTCAGGAAAGGAGACTGTTCATGTCTGAGTCGCAGCAAGAGTATACCGCTCATTTTGGAAAACAAACTGTAAAAATCATCGGCAATAAATCTGAAGAACATATTGAAGAAGTGGTTCGCCGGGTGAATATCGCCTTAAATGAAATTAAAAGCAAACCTTCAATTCTTTCTAATCAGAAAATGGCTCTCTTAGTCGCTATCAATGCCACCTCCCACTGGCTGGAAAATGAAGCCGAAATCGCTAGCCAAAGAGAGCAAATTGAACGCCTAAGCCGGCAAAAAGCTCGCTTAGAGTCGGAACTACAAGCTTTAAAGCAAACCATTCAACAACCTAATTTGACCGCTTTTTCTGAAGGGGGCAAGCTAATCCAAGCTAAAAGTCAACCTTCCTATAGCCAAGCTAGTCAAAACTTACTCCGTGAAAGTCAAAACCAGGTTAAGGCGGCTAAGGTGAGTGAAAATAAAGGACAAAGTAGTAAAAAGACTTCCAAGCAGACTAAAGCTAGCCAAGGCAAACAAAAAGCAGACCCTTCTGTGGTTTACTATGATCCCTTTGCAGCTAAGAAAGCCCAAGGTCTCTCCAAGACGCCCCGTGATTAGAAAGGAGGACTTGGCTTGTCTAATACCACCATTACCTTAATCTTAGTCCTGATATTTTTCGCCTTAATCATTATGGATTATAGTCGTCGGACTTTTGGTGTGCAGCTCCTGCAGGTCCTATCCTTGGGAGTTAGCTTCTTTGTAGCTAAGGAGTATTTTTTACCTTTAGCGGAGAAATTAGAATTGATTATCCCTTTTCCCGGCTATTCCATGACTAGTGACTTCTCATACTATCCTGATGCTGTCTTAACTAATATGGATGTGATTTACTACCGAGCTATGGCCTTTGCCCTTATTTTAGTGGGGATCCAAGTTATTAAGAGTTTTATTCTTTACCTCTTCTCACCGTCTAAGTATCGAAAAGGCCAAGGAAAGGTCTTGAGCCTGGGCGGGTTTATTACTGGTTTTATCACTGCCTGGTTTACCTTGTTTTTGTTTTTGCTATTTTGTCTTTACTGGGACTGGAAGGTGTCCAAAGCTTCTTAAGTCATAATAGTGTGGCAGAGTTCTTTATCCGTCGAACCCCCTTCCTTACCCATGAAGTCTTTAACTTATGGTTTGCCGGCATTGCAATCGCTATTTAACTAGAGGAGAGTGTGACAAGTGTGTCAAAGAGCAAGACCTCTGGAAGAAAAGGGCGTCAAAATTCTCTTTGAGAATTTAGTGCCATTTTCTGAAGCGAACGCTTGCTCTGCACTTGGAACACATTTTGATTAGAAAGGTAGTATTTTGAAGAGAGCTAGGATTTTGGTCATAGCCTCTTTTTTATTAGATGGTCAGTTTATCGTGAAAAAGGAGCATCTCTGTGAATAAAAAAATAGAAAAAATCTTAGAATTCGATAAAATTACTGGGGCCCTAGCCAAAGAAACTGTGACGGCCCTGGGTAAAAACCTAGCCTTACAGCTTAAACCCATGACCGACCCCGAAAAAATTGAATCCGCTTTGACTGATGTAGATGAAATGCAAAGCATTGATGAAGCCCAACGCAGTTTGCCACTGGGTCAATTAGTTGATGTAGGGCCTTTGATGAAGCGCTTAGATATCGGCGGCATCTTGAATGGCCAAGAACTAGCCCATGTGGGTCGGGTCTTGAAAAGTGTCAGTGAAGTCAGTCATTTCTTTAAAGAGATTGAGGACTTAGACATTGACGTCGAGCAAATGCAAGGCTATGTGAGTGACTTTGCTAACCATAAGGACTTGGCTAAAAAGATTAACCAGGCCATTGCTAGTGATGGTTCTGTCTATGATGAAGCTAGCAGTCACTTACACAGCATTCGCCAAAGTATCAAGGCAGAAGAAGCCCATATTCGGATGAGTTTAGATAATATCATTAAATCTAGCCAAGCCGATTATCTCAGTGATCAAATTGTGACTATCCGTAATGACCGCTATGTCTTACCGGTTAAGCAAGAATACCGGCGCAAGTTCGGTGGGGTGGTCCACGACCAAAGTGCCTCAGGTCAGACCCTCTATATTGAACCCCAAGTCGTGATGGAGTCCAACAATAAGGTCCATAGCTTGCGGATTGAAGAGCAGGCGGAAATTGAGCGGATTTTTGCGGAATTGTCAGCCGACCTGGCTCCCCATAGTCAAGAAATTAATCAAAATAACCAAATTTTAGGTCAACTTGACTTCATCCAAGCCAAGTGGCGCTACGCGAAAAAGCAGGGCGCCCACCGGCCCCTCATTGCCCAAGATCACCAGTCTTTGAACTTAGAAGAAGCTGTCCACCCCTTATTAAATCCGAAGACCGCTGTAGCAAATACCATTAGCTTTGACGGCGACTACCGCATGTTAATCATTACCGGGCCCAATACCGGTGGGAAGACCATTACCTTAAAGACTACGGGTCTACTGCAGCTAATGGGTCAATCAGGTCTTTATATTACCGCCAAGGCTGATAGCCGCATTGGAGTCTTTGACCATATCTTTGCTGATATTGGGGATGAGCAATCGATTGAAGCCAACCTTTCAACTTTTTCTGGGCATATGACTAATATTATATCGATCTTAGAGGCAATTGATGACCAGTCTTTAGTCCTAATCGATGAATTGGGTTCGGGAACTGATCCTAAGGAAGGGGCAGCCCTAGCCATGGCAATTTTAAACCGGCTTGCTCAAGTGGGCTGTACGGTTCTAGCCACCACCCACTATCCCGAGCTCAAGGCCTATGCCTTCGAAGAGCCCAATGCGATTAATGCCAGTGTTGAATTTGATGAGAAAACCCTGACGCCGACTTACCGCTTATTAATCGGGCAACCGGGCCGGTCTAACGCCTTTGATATTTCTCAACGCTTGGGCCTGGACCAAAGCATCGTGGATGAAGCCCGCTATTATGTCGGAGAAGAAAGTCAGTCCTTAAATGAAATGATCGATGACTTGGATGAGAAACGTCAAGCCTATGAAAGAGATAACCAAGCCCTAAGCCAAGATTTACAAGAAGCTGATAAATTATTAGCTGATTTGAAGAAGGCCTACCACGCCCTGGAAAATGATAAGATTACCTATTTAAACCGGGCGAAGCGAGAAGCTAATGACCTGGTGGCTAAGACCCAAGAAAAGGCCGATAAGCTCTTGGGTGATATTAGAGAATGGCAGAAGAATAATCCTCAGGGCCAAACCGTCAAAGAACATGAAATGATTGACAAACAAAAACAAATCGCTAACTTGACCCAAGAAGAGCAACAGTTGAGAAAGAACAAGGTCCTCAAACGGCAAAAACGCAAGAAAAATAAAGACTTGGAGGTTGGCGACGAAGTCAAGGTTATCCCATATAGTCAGATGGGAACCTTGGTTGAAAAACGGGAAGATAAACACTGGTTGGTTCAGATGGGGATGTTGAAGATGGAAATTCCTGAAAAAGATCTAGAGCTCCAAGAAAAGAGCCAGCCCAAGTCTAAGGGGAAGAAGGGCTCGAGTAGCGTACGTGCTAGTCAAAGTAAGAATATTAAGTCCGAACTTGACCTCCGGGGCATGCGCTATGAAGAGGCCATGACAGCTCTTGACCGCTATATCGACCAGGCTCTCTTGGCCAATTACCCCCAAGTCACCATTATTCATGGCTTTGGTACTGGAGTGATCCGGGACGGTGTACAGAAATACTTAAGAAATAATAAACGGGTCAAGTCCTTCTCCTACGCTCCCCATAATCTGGGAGGCCAAGGGGCAACCATTGTTAAATTTGGCGACTAGGAGCCTTCACTAAATAAAAGTAAGCAAAAATTTTTTGCTAAGTGGGAGAACATGCTATAATAAAGCTTGAAAGTGAGGGGAAGGTCAATAGCAATTCCCTGCCACTTTACAGCATTGTTCACAGAGTGACTAATTGAAATAATTTGAGGAGGAAGTTAAATGGTACAAACATTAACTGATCAAAATTTTGTAGATGAAACTAGTGAAGGCGTCGTTTTAATCGACTTCTGGGCAACTTGGTGTGGTCCTTGCCGGATGCAATCTCCAATTGTTGACCAACTCGATGAAGAAATGGGCGACCAAGTAAAATTTGCTAAGATGGATGTGGATGAAAATCCTGATACCCCACGTGAATTTGGTATTATGTCCATCCCAACCTTAATCGTTAAAAAAGACGGCCAAGTCGTTGAACAACTGGTTGGTTACACGCCAAAAGAAAAATTGGAAAGTATCCTTGAAAACCATTTAGACTAAGCAAGAGTTAAAGGAGTGCTGCATTTAAGTGCGGCACTTTTTATTTTTCTGAGAATTTATTATTTAATTTTTAGGGTTAATCGCGCTAGAAACTAGCGGATATATTCTCAAATTTAAACTTTTATTTTATAACTCACTTTGAGACTTATGATTTTACATGAATGGATTTTTATTTATACTAAAAATAGATGGGAAAGAAAACCTTAGTAAAGCTCAAAAAAGCATACCAATAGGGAGATGATCCAGATGGTTAAGTTACTTCGTTTCTTAAATGCAATTCCCCTTATATATATCCTAGTTATTTTTGCCTTGTCAGGTCTGGCCTGGGTAATGTCTAGTCCGGACATTTTAGAAGCTCTAGGAGGATTATTGATGTCCTTAGTAGTGATTTCCTACCCAGCTATCGGTCTATTTTCAATCCTCTTGCTGAGTTTAGGTCTTCTCGTTTACTTTAAGGAGGGGAGTTCTCAAGCCAAACAGGCCTTGAAGAAACACGCTCTCTTCCTTATCCTTATGAATGCGATTTATTACGCAGCCTTTCCCATTGACGACTTTTTGATGGCAAGAACCCAGTTAAATACTGATTTTGTCGTCTATGCCTTATACCTTTCAGTATTTGTCTTGTCAGCCCTATTATGGTGGAATAACCATAATTGGCGGCAGGTTGAGCACTAGAAAATAAGTAAAAAAGAAAAGGTCAACTCGGATTCTCTCTAATCGAGAAGTCTGAGTTGACCTTATTATTTTGCTCAATCTTCTTTAAGCGGGCGGTTGACGCTGCCGTGACTGAGATTTTCGCGGATATCGCGGTTAACCTGACCATCGGCATAGTCCTCGCGCCAATTGATTAACCCCGCGCCCAAGCCGCGGACTAGCACTTCTGCACTGCCAATATTGGTCGCTAAGGGAACATTGTAGACATCACAAAGACGAATCAGGGCATTCACATCGGGTTCATGGGGCATGGCTGTTAGAGGGTCTCTTAAGAAGATGACGCAATCGATCTTATTTTGTGAGACTTCAGCACCAATTTGCTGGTCACCACCTAAGGGGCCCGATTGGTAGCAATGGACCTTGAGACCAGTCGCTTGACTGACGCGTTTGCCAGTGGTCCCGGTCGCCACTAAGTCATGCTGACTGAGAATATCCTGGTAGGCAGCGGTCAATTGGATCATGAGTTCTTTCTTACTGTCGTGGGCAATGAGTGCTATCCGCATGAGAGTCTTCCTTTCCTGTGTAATAGAACATTATGCATTTCTATCATAAACAAATTCTCAGGGAAAAGAAAGTTAAGCGATGACTAGCAGCTGGCCTAAGCAATCAGATGGATGAAGCCGTAGATAGCAAAGATATTGATAAAATCAATAAAGAGGGCTCCCACGATAGAAACTGCTAGAAAGGCTAACGGGCTAGCACCATATTCATGGGTGATTTGCCGCATGCAGGCCATGGCGTTGGAGGAGGACCCCATCCCAAAGCCAATAAATCCTGCCGTCATCACGGCCGAGTCGTAATTTTTTCCCATAGTATGAAAGACAATATAACGAGCAAAAGCCAGAGTAACGACTGTTTCTGCCAAAATAATTAAAAGCATCGGTAGAGCCATATCAATAATGGTCCATAACTCTAATCCCACCATGGTTAAGGCCAGGAAGAGATTGAGAGAGATATCTGAAGTCACATCCAGAGCAGCATCATCAAGAATAGAGTGCTCCTTGGCATCGGAAATATTACGGGCGGTGGCTGCCACAATCATCGGGCCAATATAAACGGGGAAGGTGATTCCACCCACTAATTTTCCTACGACTGTGTTAATAATTTCAGTGACAAAGGTTCCAACAAAAATCACTAGTAAGGTGCCATACAACATATAACCAATCCGTTCAGCGGTCAAACGTTGGTGCTGGGGATGGCGGTGGTAGCGGTTGCTGGTATTCGCTGAGGCATTCTCATCTTTAGCGGATAGTGAGTATTTTTTGGCAATACCTGAGGCAATTGGACCACCAGAAAGTGAGCCCAATACAATTCCCAAAGTAGCTGCAATAATCCCTACCGAGGTAGCATTGTCGTAACCCAAGTTGACAATAGTAGGGGAGACAGCTGCCGCCGTCCCTGGCCCGCCGACTAAGGCAGGGGAACCGAGCAATAGGGCCAAGGGGCCAGGAATATCTAGGAATTTCCCCAGAACCAGGGCCAGAATATTTTGGATAAAGATTGCTAAAATGGCAATAAAGAGGAACTTCATCACCACGCCCTTAGCCCGTGACAAGGCTTGGATACTAGCAGAAAAACCAATGGTGGTAAAGTATACCACCATAAATAGGGTAGACAAGGAAGTGTCCAAGTTAAATGTGACCAGGTTAGTCAAACGTAAAAACATGTTGACTAAGGCAAAGGCTAAGCCACCTACAATGGCAGGGGGCAGGGAATATTCTTCGAGCACCGGAAAGACATTGGTCATCCACTTACCAAAAAATAAGGCAAGTACTGCAAGGCCGAGTGTCTGAACGATATCAAAATTAATTGTAATCATATAATCGCTCCTCAATATGATTGAACATTGTATGTAAATAAGTACTTATAATTATAATACCATGTAATATAAATTAATGTCATTAATTATGTCATTTAATATATCATATTGATCCACTTACTAATAAAATCTTTGCTAATTAAAAGCAGAGAAAATCCAATCAAATTAGGGCTTTACGGAAGATTTCAACTTTACAGGCCTGAATAAATTGTAATAAAAATTAACATTAGTAATGACTCCTTTCTGTTAAACCACTGAGCTTCAATATTTTTAGCTAAGGGATTACTATAATTAGAAAAGCACTTTTGCTATAATAGAAGTATTGATTTGAGTTTTTATTGTTAGGAGTGTCACCATGAAGCGTCCCATTGGTTTTCTCGATTCAGGAGTGGGTGGCTTAACTGTCGTCAAAGAAGCCATGCGTCAGTTGCCCAATGAGTCGATAATTTATATTGGGGATAATGCCCGCTGTCCTTATGGGCCCCGGCCAGAGGCAGAGATTAACGAATTCACCCAAGAATTAGTTGATTTCCTCCTGGAGCAAAATATTAAAATGCTTGTGATTGCTTGCAATACAGCGACAGCAGTGTCACTGGAGCGGATCCGCCAACGGGTGAATATACCGGTCATTGGTGTGATCCACCCCGGTGCCCGGGCAGCTAATCGTTATAGTGAAAACGGCCATATCGGGATTTTGGCTACTGAAGCCACCATTAATAGTCATTTCTATCAAAATGTTTTATTGGACCATAACAAGCATTTAATCTTGTATCCTTTGGTCTGTTCCAAATTCGTTCCCTTAGTGGAAAGTGGCCAATATTCCTCTCCGATTGCTAAGAAAATCGTGGCTGAAAGTCTTTATGATTTGAAACAGACAGCCATCGACACCCTAATTCTGGGTTGCACCCACTATCCCTTATTAGCTCCACTGATCCAAAAATTCATGGGGCCAGGGGTACGATTGGTCAATTCCGGAGCTGAAACTGTGAGTGATGTTTCAGCAATCCTCGACCTTTATAATCTAGCGGAATCTTCATGGAACCCAGAAGCCGCCACTTATCAGTTTTATACTACCGGAGGGGTGACTATGTTTAAGGACATTGCCAAGACCTGGCTGCAAAAAGATATTCCGGTCAGTCGGATTCCCCTCAGTCAATTAGAAGCAAAAAAGGAGTAGACCATGGCTAATAATGATCTCTTAATTGCCACCAAAAATCCTGGCAAGGCCAGGGAATTTCAACAATTATTTGCCCCTCTAGGTTTTACCATCAAAACTCTCTTAGACTATCCGGACATTGATGATATTCCAGAAACCGGAACCAACTTTTTAGAAAACGCTAGTCAAAAGGCCAGTACAGCAGCAAAACTCTTACAGGTTCCCACTATTGCTGATGACTCTGGCTTGGAAATTGAAGCCCTAAACGGAGAACCAGGAATCTATTCGGCCCGCTATGCTGGCTTAGACAAGAATGATCAAGCCAACCGCCAAAAAGTCTTACTAGCCATGGAAGCTGTTCCTGATGGCAAGCGTCAAGCCCAATTTACCTGTGCTTTGGTTTTAAGCCATTCGGATGGCCAAGTCTATAAACATTATATTGGTCATTTGGCTGGAGAAATCCTAAGGGAAGAGCGGGGCAGTAACGGCTTTGGTTATGATTCAATCTTTTATCTTCCAGACTACCAAAAACTACAGCAGAAATTGATCCTGATATAAAAAATAAGATCAGTCACCGTGGCCAAGCCTTGGCCCAACTCAAAGCCGATATTGAAGTAGGAAAGGTGGAATTGCAATGAAAATATTATTAATTTCAGATAGTCATGGGGATAGCCAGATCTTATCAGATTTGGTTGCACGCTACCAAGACCAAGTTGACCTCATGCTCCATTGCGGTGATTCTGAATTAGATCCTGGCGACAGTATTTGGAATGTGATTGAACCGGTGAAGGGGAATTGCGATTTTGGTCCCTACAAAGCTGAGCGGATTATCGATACACCAGAAGGCCGGCTGGTCTATACCCATGGTCACCTTTATGGGGTCAAGGCGGGAGTAGAGAAATTCGCTGAATATGCTAAGAAACAAGGCTGTCAAATTGCTGTCTATGGTCACACACATATCATGGATGACCAGGTACTTGATGGGGTGCATTTAATTAACCCGGGTTCCGTAAGTTTCCCCCGTGGTAACTATCTCACACCCACCTATGCCATCTTAGACTGGCAAGCTGACCAAGAAAAAGTCACCTTCTACCAAAGAAACGGTGAAAAAGTCCCCGAAAAATTCCTGCCATAAAATAGAGTGCGACAATCGCAAAAAGAGGGGAGAGAGCTACGCATACTATATCTGTACGTCGCTTCGCTTCGAACAGCTATAGCAACTGAAGCTAAAAAGTGAATAGATGCAAAAAAGCTGGGAATTCCATCCCAGCTTTTAATATCAAGTATAAAAATTTCTTCTTATCGAAAGAGCCTTGGTCAAAAGTCCCAGGCTCTTTTTAAAACACGAACTATCTATTCAAAACGTGCTCCAAAAGTCATCCCTGACGTCCACTTCACACAGGGTGTGAGACTTGGCAACTAGACTTGGATGATTGGAGCAAGTCAGAATAAAAGCGAAGCATTCGCTTGTTTCTGACTTGTGAAATCAGTCCAAGTCTGCCAAGTTGAACCCAACTACGAACTATGTGCGATAGTTTTGCAACTATCTACCATAGTTCGCTCCAGTGGTTCAGGACTCTTTTGACTTTTGTCGCACTCTCCTTTTTTATTCGCCTTCATTTTCTGCGTGTTTATAATCGACGCTGATATGAGAGACAGCTCTTTGGGAGTCAGGTTGTTCTATTCCTGCTTCTCTTAAGGCATTGGTGAGTTCTTCATAGTACTTGCTTTGAACATCTTCCTGGCTGCCGTTTACACAGAAGAAGCGGATGCGATAAACGAGTTGGTGGTCAACATTTCTAGTCACCCCCAGTAATACTGGTGGCTTAGACAGGTTCTCGTCGGGAGCCAAATCATCAAGACGTTTCTTAATGACAGTGACGAATTCATTAATATCGGTATCAGCAAAGTAAGATAAATCAACTTCACTACGGATAGGATTTCGTGAATTATTGACCACTACTTCAATTTGACGGTTAGGGATAAAATTCATGGTCCCGTCGAATCCACGGATAACAGTGGTTTTAATCCCAATTTTTTCTACGATCCCGCTGACTTGGTCGATCACTACGGAATCACCAACGTCTAGCTGGTGTTCTAGCAGGATGAACATGCCGTTGACCATGTCGGTAACCAAGCCTTGGGCGCCAATACCTACTGCAATACTGGCTATCCCAGCACCAGCTAAGAGCGTGGCAACTGGGACGCCAAGAATGGCTAGGGTAGAGTAACCAAGCAGGAAGTAATACACGTACTGGGTAATATTGGTCAGCAGGGCTTTCATGGTTTTTGACCGGTAGTTATTGTTGGAAAAACGGGCAGTTTTATCAAAGTAGGTATTAATCAAACGCACCGTAATCCGGCGAATGATGTATAGCAAGACCACCGTGAGAACTAATTGTAAGAGGGTGGTCAGTAAGTGGGATAAGATACTTTCAATATCGATATTGCCTAGATAATTGGTGAACCATTGACTGATGAATTGCATTGAGACTTTCCTTTCCTATTCATAGATATAGTTTATACGTTATTTCAATAAAGGTAAAGCCAAGCCACTGGAAGCGATTATATTTTGTATTATAGGTAAAAAATGGTATCATATAGGTATATTAAAAATAAGAAAGTCACTTAAAGATGTGAGGAGTGATGTATAGCATGACATGGAGTGAGATAGCGGCAATTATTGCTGCAGTATCCTTCGCTGTTTTAGTGGTTTTTCTTGTTTTATTTATCCGTCAATTGACACAAACCGTTAAGGAAGTTGTGAATACAGTTGATGAGGCCAATAAAACAATTGCCGTTCTCCGACGCGATGTCGACGGTATCTCAGTAGAAGCTCAAGGCCTACTTAATAAGACCAACCAACTACTGGAAGACGTTAACGGTAAGGTAGCTAAGGTTGATCCTTTATTCCAAGCAGTGGGAGATGTTGGGGTTTCCATTTCCGATGTGAATGATTCTACCCGCGATTTAGTATTGAATATCACCAATAAAGCGGATGAAAAAGTTGATCAAGCCAAAGCTGGTTACAAGAAAGTACGTCAAGCCAGTGAAAATAGCCAGGTTGATCCCAAGGTTTCTGGCTTTGAAAAGATTGGAAAATCAGCTAAATTACTTAAGAAAAAACGCGACATGCGTAAGGCTCAAGAACAATCTGAAACCAAGGCATTTTAGCCGAATAGTGTGAATGTGTTAAAAAGGAAAGGAAGTATATTTTATGTCAAATAAAACAGGTGCATTTTTACTCGGAGCAATTATTGGTGGATCAGCAGCGGCTGTAACCGCATTATTATTCGCGCCAAAATCTGGTAAAGAATTACGTCAAGACATCAATGACCAAGCTAACAACTTAAAAGACACAGCCATGGACTATGCTGATCTTGCAATCGAAAAGGGTAACACCATTTACGAAGCCACTTCAGATGCAGCTAACGACATCCGCGTTAACTTACAAGAAAGTGCAGACACCCTTAAAGACTCCTTACAAGAAACTGGCCGTGTAGCTAACGAACAATACCACAAGGCTAAAGACGACGTTAAGGAAGCTTACGACTACACCAAGGAATATGTCGATGAAGCTGCCCAAGATGCTAAAGATGAAGCCAAAAAAGCTGGTAAAGAAGTCGAAGAAAAATCAAAAGACGTTGCAGACACCGCTAAAAAAGAAGCTAAAGACGGCAAAGAAGAAGCCAAGAGCCAAGCTAAAAAATAAGGCTTAAGATAAAAAACATACTAAGATTAGCTCGAAGGTAAATCGACGGATTTATCTTCGAGCTATTTCTATTTTCAGATATAGTGTAAGTGAAAGGATAATCCGGACAAACTCTCAAGGGCTAGGAGCCCGAATTAAAAAACGGATTCTTTCACTCTTGTTTTTAATTTTGGTTTAAGTATGTTGAGCTGTGAGCTCGTGTTTAGGAAATTAGGATAAGAACAATGAAGTGAAAATCTTTCAAACCATTACGAAAGGAAGCTAGAAATGACTAAGTATTTATATGCATTTGATGTTTCCAAAGGAAAAGCGACACAAGTTCTGTATAAAAATAATAGATGTATTGAGGAAAGCCTTTTGGAATTCACTCGTAAGGGATTTGAAGAACTGTTACAGAATATCCAACAGATCTCTGGGGAAGTGACTCTTGCTTTTGAAACGACAGGTATCTATTCAAAGCCACTTGAACGATTTTGTCACAAAAATCATTTAACTTACCACAGTTTGAATCCTTTAGAAGTGTACAATCGAACTAATGGTTTGACATTAAGAAGAAATAAAACAGACCAAGCAGATGCTCATAAATTGGCACAAATCATGTCAATTTTTAACTTTCAACCTTCGGTAAGGAAAGAGCTTCGCTATGAAGAAATGAAGCGCATGAATGCTTATTATTTAGAACTACAAGAAGGTATCGACAGACTCTATGTTAAGTTTTTAGAAGGTATCTATCTTTGCTTTCCTGGTATCGAAAAAGTTTTCTCTAAATTAAAAAATGAATTTGCTTTAACTATTATTGAAAAATACCCACATCCCGACTATGTGCTAGAAACCTCTCGAACAGTCATCAAAAATATATTGAAAAAGTCAACATTAAAAAATATCTCTAAGCAAAGAGCTTTTCAAAAAGCTGATCAAATCATTGAGTGTGCAGCTTCTTCCTATCCTTCTGTCCATAAGGACAGTTTTTATTGTCAGGTGCTCAGTTTTTATGCCGCACATCTAAAAAATTTAATTAATCAAAAAGAACTTATTCAAGATAAGATGATTGCTTTGGGACGTCAGTTTTCTGAATTTATAATTTATGCCAGTGTACCAGGGATTGGGCAACTGTCGGCTTGTCAGTTAATTGCAGAATTAGGTGATTTATCCCGATTCGAGAACCACAAACAATTAAATGCCTATGTCGGAATTGATATTAGACGCTATCAATCAGGTAAATTTATAGGCCGAGACCATATCAACAAACGTGGAAATAAAAAAGCTAGAAAAATACTTTATATCATTATTACCAATATGATTCGCGCCCAGAGACATGCGCCAAATCATATCGTTGATTATTACTATACAAAAAACAGCCACCCTTTAATAAATGCCATAAGGTAGCTGTTATAGCGTGTATGAATAAGCTGCTTAAATGCCTATACGCGCTATTCAATCATCATACGAAGTATGATTATGAATTAAATGCCTCTCACCGCAACTAATTCATTTTTATAGTAACTAAAATTTTTAAAAGTCTCAATACAGAGGCTTATTTAGCATGCCAAATTTTCCGTAGAATATTCAAAAGATTAAATTTCTAAATAACACTATATATATTTAGTAACTTTATACTGATTTTTACTTGACTAATCGTAGGAAAGAGAGTGTGACAAAAGTCAAAAGAGCCCTGAACCACTGGAACAAACTATGGAAGATAGGCGCAAGCCTATCGCACATAGTTCGTGAAGTGGACGTCAGGGCTGACTTTTGGAACACGTTTTGATTAGATAGTTCGTGTTTTAAAAAGAGCCTGGGACTTTTGTCCCAGGCTTTTTATTTTGGAGATATAAGGCAAGAAGGATAAATTAATAGACATAAAAAAGAAGCCCCTAGAGGCTTCTTTTTTATGCTTCAGACTGCATGCGTTCTTTTTGGGCTTCATCTTTGGCAGTAAGGATGCGTTTAACCACTTTGAGACGGGTAAATTCTTCTCTTTCCTTTTCTTCAAGGGCCGAGGAGATGTCTCTTTGGGCGTCTTGTAATTGCGGAATAGTGATATTCTTCAAGGCGTTAACCCGTTTTTGGGTTTTTTGGATATTTGAGGCTAGCCGGTAAGCCGCGTTTTCCACTTGGGCCAGCTGCATCTCTAAGTCCTTAACTGCTTCAAAGGCAATCCGGGCTTCATCCATTTTTGTGGTGGTTTGAGAGAAGGAATAGGCCGGTTGCATGGCTTCGGCTTGGTAGTCGACCTCAGGCACCTCGCTACCCATGACGCTGCGGACTTTGAGACTAAGACTATCGGATTGGGGGACATCTTGGGCCCAGTCCGCAATGGTATGTAAACCAATCTCTCCCTGGGCTTCAAAGAGGCACTCATAGGCCTTTTGATAGGCTTCCTTTAATTGCTCTTGGACTTTCTTAGCCTTTTGCACCAGGGACATAATTTCATTCATTAAAATCATCCGTTTACGGTCCATTAATTCGTGACCGTTCTTGGATAAGCGCAAGGTTTTTTCAACCTGCATGAGATTCCCCTTGGTGGGAGTGTGGTTGACTTCCATTAGTCCTCACCGTCCTGCTTACTATCCTTATCTAGGGCATCTTTTTTGTAAGAATAAGTGGTGTCTTCATAATATTTGTCGAGTAATTGACTATCCATCCGGTTTAACTCGGTCCGTGGGAAGGTCCGGAGCAGGTCCCATCCCAAGTTCAAGGTATCGGTAATGGTCCGGTTTTCATCTTGCTTTTGCCCAATAAATTCTTGTTCAAAGGCTTCCCCGAAGGCCAGGTATTTCTTATCTAAGTCAGAAAGTTCTTCTTCCCCAATAACCGATGCTAGTGAACGGGCATCAATGGCTTGGGAGTAGGCAGCAAAGAGTTGGTTAGATACCGCGTCATGGTCCTCACGGGTGTAACCGTCCCCAATCCCATCCTTCATTAAACGTGACAGGGAAGGGAGAGGGTTAATTGGTGGGTAGATATTCTTCCCTTCAATACTCCGGTCCAAGACCACCTGGCCTTCAGTAATATAACCGGTAAGGTCAGGAATGGGGTGGGTGATGTCATCGTTAGGCATGGTTAAAATTGGAATTTGGGTTACAGAACCTTGCCGTCCTTTAACAATACCTGCCCGTTCATAGATAGTCGCTAACTCGGAATAGAGGTAGCCAGGATAACCTTTACGGGATGGAATTTCTTGCTTAGCATTAGAAACTTCACGTAAAGCTTCACAGAAAGAAGTCATATCGGTCAAAATAACCAAGACATGCTTACCTAAATCATAGGCCAAGTATTCCGCGGTAGTGAGGGCCATCCGTGGGGTAATCAAACGTTCCATCACGGGATCGTCAGCGGTATTAACGAACATAGTCACGTGTTCCATAGCGCCACTTTCTTCAAAGGAGCGCTTAAAGAAATCGGCCACATCGTGTTTAACCCCCATGGCAGCAAAGACGACCGCAAATTCGCCGTCTACGCCGTCACCGAGTTTGGCTTGTTTAGCAATTTGAGCAGCCAGTTGGTTATGGGGCATCCCATCACCGGAGAAGATTGGTAACTTTTGCCCGCGAATGAGAGTAGTTAAGCCGTCAATGGCAGAAAAACCAGTTTCGATATAGTCACGCGGATAAATCCGTGAGACCGGGTTAAGGGGCGCACCGTTCACATCACGACTCACTTCAGCGTGGATAGCGCCTAAGCCATCGATCGGTTGACCAATCCCGTTAAAGGTCCGTCCTAAGATATCAGGACCTAGGCCTAATTCCATCCCCTTACCGGTAAATTGGGTATGGGTATTGTCTAAGGACATGCCTGTAGTCGAGTCAAAAACCTGTATCAGGGCATGTTCGCCTTCAATTGTGATGATTTGACCCACTTTTTGGTCAGAACGGTTAGTTCTGAAGCGGACAATGTCACCATAGGCCGCCCCTCGAACCCCGTCGACCACGACAAGAGGGCCTTCAATCGAACTTAATCCTAAATATTCAATTGCCATTTATTTTCCCCCTTATCCATTTTCTTGCATTGCTTTTTCATAGAAACGATCGATATCTTCATAATAATGATCAAAGGCTTCTAAGTCATCATTTGGCACATCAAACTTCATGGTAATTAATTGGTTAAAAATATCAGCCTTAGCGATGTAAGACATGGGCATCCCCCATTGAACCAATTGTTGGCAGCGGGAATGTAGATAGAGAATTACATCTAACATCTTGGCTTGCTTAGCAATCGGCACCGCTTGGTCGATTTCGTGGAAGGTGTTTTGTTGTAAGAAACCCAAACGAATAATTCGTGCGGTTTGCAGGGTCAATTTTTGCGAATCAGGTAAGATATCTGAACCAATTAATTTAACGATTTCATTTAATTCATCTTCTTCGTGGAGTAGGGCCATCATTTGTGAGCGGTTTTCCACGAATTCTTCGGAAACCTGTTTATTATACCAAGCCGTTAAGTCATCCACGTATTGAGAATAGGAATTCATCCAGTTAATGGCTGGGTAGTGACGGGCATGGGCCAGGTTGGCATCCAGTCCCCAGAAACAGCGGACAAAACGCTTGGTGTTTTGGGTCACGGGTTCAGAGAAGTCCCCACCTTGAGGGGAGACCGCCCCGATAATTGACACTGAGCCATTGTCGTGGTTGAGGGTTTCCATGTCGCCGGCTCTTTCATAGAAGGTTGCGATTCGGCTAGCCAGGTAGGCAGGATAACCTTCTTCAGCTGGCATTTCTTCCAGACGGCCCGATAATTCACGTAAGGCTTCTGCCCAACGGGAAGTGGAGTCGGCCATAATGGCTACATCATACCCCATATCCCGATAGTATTCAGCAATGGTTAGGCCGGTATAAATGGAAGCTTCCCGAGCTGCCACGGGCATATTGGAAGTGTTAGCGATTAAGACGGTCCGTTCCATTAATGGGGCGTTAGAACGCGGGTCAATCAGTTTAGAGAAATCTTCCAAGACTTCGGTCATTTCATTGCCCCGTTCCCCGCAACCAATATAGACAATGACATCGGCATCAGCAAACTTAGCGATTTGGTGTTGCATGGTGGTTTTTCCGGTACCGAATCCACCTGGGATGGCCGCTGTCCCACCCTTAGCAATCGGAAAGACAGTATCAATAATCCGTTGCCCAGTGAGAAGTGGGGTAGTGCTTTCCAGTCGCTTAGCCACAGGTCGTGGGGTACGGATGGGCCATTTTTGATAGGCCTTGACTTGGTATTCCTCACCATTAAATTGGCGGATAGTCGCTAGAGTTTCTTCAATGGTATAAGACCCAGGAGCCACCACATCAACGACTTCACCTACCACAGAATTAGGCACCATAATTTTATGTTTAATGGCTTGGGTTTCTTGCACTTCAGCAATCACGTCCCCAGCAGATACTTGGTCTCCCACCTTAACGGTCGGGGTGATCTGCCAAGCCTTTTGACGGTCAAGCGAGTCGACGTTGACTCCTCTTTTAATATAGAAACCACTGGCTTCAGCGATATCCTCTAGGGGCCGTTCAATCCCATCATAAATATTATTTAAGAGACCAGGGCCGAGCTCTACTGTCATGGCTGAACCACTGCCATAGATGGGTTCGCCTGGTTTTAAGCCGGCGGTCTCTTCGTAGACTTGGAAGGTGGTTTTGGCTTGGTCGATACGAATCACTTCGCCCACTAAGCGACTCTTACCGACATGGACCAATTCTTGCATGGAAAAATCGGTATTACCCTTGACGGTAACAATGGGGCCATTAATGGCATAAATTGTATTTTCTCCCATCGATTAATCAGCCTCCTTAATGACAAAGTTTTCTTTGAGGCGGTCAAGAAAGGTTAAGAAGGAGTAATCCACCAAAATTTGGCGTTCTCTTAACACCGCCCGAATGCCGCCCATGAAGGGACGGTCAGAAATAATGATAGGGTGGGAAGCATAACTTTCTAGTTGACTTCTTAAATGACTATCATTTTCATCGATGTAAAGGTCGTATTTTTCACGACCTGCGTAGGCTTGAATATTAGTCAGCATTTTTTTCAACTGTTCAATATAAGCCTCACTCTTTTGGTAGTCTTCGATTTGCTTAGTGAAGGTTTGGAAGAGAGTCAATTTCATATTCTCTTCGGTTAAGAACAATTCCCGTTGTTGGTTAATTTGAATTTGGGAAATGGCCTTATTATTTTCTTTGCGTAAGGCTTCTTTCTCGTTAACTAAGCGGTGAGCAAAAGTGTCATCGGTTTGTTCTTGAAAAGTTTGAAAATCATCTTCTAAAGTTTCCCGGTATTGGTTAATTTGTTGGTCAATTTCAGATTGGCTTTGTTGGGTCACTTGATCCTTAAAATAAGCCATTTTTTCTTCAAGTTTCATACTAGGCTCCTCTCCTAAATGGATATCCCAATGGCACGCTGGATGGTGTCAGCGATTGAGGATTGTTCGGATGCATATTCATTGGGGCCTAACATCTCTACAATCAGAGGTGTTGAGCGGTTGAATCGCACCTCATCGACTAGGTCTTGGTGGTCAGCAATCAGCTTGGGCGAAATCATCAAAACACCAATATCATTTCTTTCCAAGACTGCTTGAAAAGCCTCTTCAAATGAATCTTGGTCCTTAATCAAGACGCCATCAACGCCCACCAGTTTCATCCCGGTTAAGGAATGCACATTATCACTAATGAAATATTGTTTCATTAAAGTTGACCTAGGATAGAGAAGGAAACAATTAAACCGAAGAGGGAGATACCTTCAGCCAAACCAACAAAGATCAATGAACGACCAAAGATGGATGAGTCTTCACTAATGGCACCAAGGGCTGCAGAAGCTGAGTTAGATACGGCAATACCAGCACCTACACAGGAGAGACCAGTAGAGAGGGCAGCACCGATAAAACCTAAGCCACGGGCTAAGCCGTCACTAGCAGCTCCTGCTTGTTCACCAGCCGCAAAGGCAACTTCTGGGTGGTAGGCAATAATTAAGGCAATAGCAATCCCTGAAACAAGAGCAAAGACGTTCCAAGCGAGGGTTTTCTTATAACGTTCCCGACCGGCATGACCTAAGAAATAGTAAGCGCCAGGGAGGACAAAAGCAACAATAAAAGTTAAGACAATCGTTAATTTAAGCATAGTAGCAATAGACATTTTCATTCTCCTTTTTTAAAAAATTAAATTGAATTCAATCGACAACTTATGAATTATGACTTGGTGGTCGATGACCAGACACTCTTGAACTCAATCCCGTCGCCCTTGTAGAAATGACTGAAGAGTTCATAGAATTCTAGCCGTAAGACTTGGATAAAGACAACCAAACCTTCGAAACCAGTGACGAAGAGGTTACCTAAAATAAAGACCAACCAGTTAGGGTTATTACCTTCTAGATTGGCAAACATTAAAACAATCCCCATCATAACCCCGTGGCTGATGGCAAAGGCACCCACCCGGACAAAGGAAATGGTATTAGAAATAAAAGATAATAAGGTTTCAAAAGCTTCAAAGAACACGGTAATTAATTGAATCACAATCCCATCTTCGTTGTCAGCTTTTTTCTTTTCAATAAAGTTAATGATTTGTTCCTTAAAACCGATGCAGAGTAAGGATATAACCATAATGGCAATGATGATTCCTAGGGCAGGTAAGGAATGACCAGTCATATAGAGGACCAAGGTTAAAACCATTAATCCGTAGAAAATCAGTCCCATGAGGCCATTGCGGTCGAAGATGGCTTCTAATTTTTCGCCTTCTTTAAGCCGTAAGACAAAATTCATCAGCATGGTTAAGAGAATTAAAAACATCCCAAAGCAAACCGAAACCACAAAGACCGTGTTTAAAGTCCCAAAGAAAGGCACATTGGTCATGGCCTTACTTGGACTCAACCAGATGGGTTCAATAATCTTGTCTTCAATCCCAAATACAGAGCCGTACAAGAAACCAAAAAGCATCGATGAAATACCCACTGGTAAGAACATCTTGGCCATGGCAACTTTAGGCAGATGGTAAGAGGCTAAGCCCAGTAAAAAGAGTAAGAGCCCGTGGCCCACGTCACCAAACATGGCCCCAAACATTAAGGAATAGGTTACCGCCACTAAGGGTGTAGGGTCCATCTCTTCATAATTGGGGGTCCCATACATCTTAGTGATCATGCGAAAGGGTTTGGTAAAGAAATTATTTTTTAACTTCGTGGGTGGTTCGATATTATCTTCATCACTATCATCTTCAATATAGATGGTCACATTGGGATCATCCTTGACGTCGTTAACTAAAGACTTGGCATCATCTTCATCCATCCAGCCGATTAAGAGATAGCGGGTTTCTTTCTTAGCAAATTCATTTCGGGTAATGGCTGCATAACGGCGGACGCCAAAGGCCTTGGATAACTTATGGAGACGTTGTTTAGCTTCCAGTAAGTTGTCTCTTACGGGGAGGAGGAAGGCCTTGAGCTTGGTTTCAAGGTCTCCTTGCATCTTCTTAAGTTTTTGGATTTCACCTTGGTAGCGGCTAAGAATCTCTTTAAAAGTTCCGCTTTCTTCAGGCAGGTAAATTCTTTGCCATGCTAAGGAGAAATACAAAGCGTCCACTCGTTGCCGGGCTTCGGCAGGCACAAAGTAAAGGCCATAAACATAGCCGTCTTCAGTCTTAGAAGGAATGAAGATGGAAGGAATCATATTATCGATATATTTTTTAAACTTGCGGTAGTTTGCTTCAGTAAAGCGACCAAAGCGAAACTTAATCTTTTCCATGGAAAGAATATCGGCTAAGTTATAATCGATTTCGGAAAAAGGCAGGTAGGTATGGTAGTCGGCCTCTAATTTTTCCAGTGATTCATTGACTTCATTTAATTGCCCTTGGACATCAGAGCAATCTTTTTCGACCTCTGTCACTAGACGCTTGATATAGTCAAAGTCTAAGTCGCGACAATCGCCTTCTAGCTCTTCTTCTTCATCACTAGTGATTTGTAATAAGTTACCAATCCGATCTGCCCAGGGTTGGTAGGGATCAGGACTGGTATAGGGTTTTAAAGTCTGAATTTCTGATAATTCCTTTAGCGTATTTTCTAAATGAATATCATAATGACTTAAGTATTGGTCAGCCATCCGGTCGATATCATCACGTGGACCAGATATGTTGACCATACTCATTTTTGTAATCATCCAAGGAACTCCTTTCAATTATGGAATGGCATAGTAACAGGGGATTGGTAGGCAATCGCTTCTACCTTCTCTTTGAGTAAGTCAGCTTCCAGTTCTTTGAGACTGAGATAGTCAAAGAGGGGCAAAACTGACTGCGGTAAACTCTTAGCAAAACGGTGTTCAATGGTTTTTAACCAAGCTTTTTGTTGCTTGAGGCCCACTACTTTATTTTCTCCACTCTTGAATAAATCTTGATAGCCCAAGTTGGTCAAGAGGTTGAAGAAACTGTTTTTGTCTTGGCTAGCCAAGAGAGCACTGATATTTGCTTCATTAAGGTAGCGGCCTGGGCTAAAGAGTTGCGACCGGATAAAGTTCTCATCCACCTTATAGTAGAATTTCAAACGAAAAATGGTCCGGATATTGGCTAAGTCCATCTCACTACCAAATAACTTCTTAAAGCGGGTCAGGGCCTTATCATTAAGTACCCGACTGGCCTTTTTCCAAACCAAGACCGCACAGTATTGTTCAAAGACGGTACTGATAATGTAATGGTTGTAGTCGTGGTCATGGAAATAATCATGGTAATCCTCAAAGAATTTACCGTAATCGGTATCTCTAAAGGTATCAATCGAATCAAGGACCGATGTCTTGGTAATTAGTTCACCGATGTGAAAGTGGCGGTGCTTTTCCAAGTAGTCAGTAAAGGGGTTAACGACAAAGGGCACCGATTCTTGGCGCTCCAAGCCTCTAAGTACCTTGGTGATAAATTCGCGTTCAAAACGAATCCCATAGACCGATAAGGCCGCCCGTTGTTCGAAACCAGAAAAGCGGTAGAGCTTGAGAAAGTCATAGCGCAAGCCCCGATCAATCAGTTCAATCAAGTTCTCCGCAGTGAGGTCAAGCTTATTCTGTTCGCTAGGCATCACTTGGTGGTAGGAAGGCAATTGGTCGAGAGCCTGGTAGAGGTCTGACAAGGTATAACCTGCTAAGCGGTCATCGATTTCTTCTGGAGTCAAGACGAGCTTGCCTTTCATGGCCCGGACCTTGGTGTTGATAGCGGTATAGTTAGTCATCGCCTGTCACTCCGAGGGCCTGTAATTGATTGAAGAAATCCTTGAGGTAGCTGTCTTGATCATGATCAACGAGTTGTTTGATTTGCTCCATTTGTCGGTTGTAGCTGGCTTGCAAGTCTTGGGTACGTTCCTCGCGTAAGTCTTGGTTACGGGCTTGGATCCTGGCTAATTCTTCGTCATATTTTGCTTGAGCTTGTTTCTTATAATCAGCTTTTTTTGGTCATAGTTTTGACGCAAGGCTAATTTTTCATCTTGAACACTCTCAAGATGACGATTGGCATCAACTTCCATATGGTGCAATTGCTCTATGATTTTATCCATCTATTCCACCATCCTTCTTTTTATTTTATAAGCACAAAGCCAGTTTGAGCTCTGCAATTCATTATAGGACAGAAGGCCATTAAAGTCATTTTTACCCGGGATTAAATCTTGCAAAAACAGTAAAAAGTCGACGTTCGCTGACGATTTTTGCATGGATAAAAATGATAGCGTTTTAGCTATTTGACATTTTTGGTCTCAGACGGATGAGAGTCAGCAAACTGATTTTTAGCTTAAAAAGCTGAGAAAATTAAAAATAAAAAGTAAAGATTTTGCGGACCAATAAGTAGGCGGTTAACGCCTAAGTCTTTCACTGTATTTAATGAAGGAAAAGGAGGGATAATTTGCAGGAAATCACTCAAGAAATACTCAGGGAGGCCTACCAAGCACGGGTGGATGATATCCATCTCTTGCCAGAAAAGGGTCTTTACCAAGTCTATTTCCGCCAAGAGGGAATCCTCAAGCCGGTGCGCCAGTTTGACTTAGACTTTGGAAGCCGCTGGATTCGCTACTTGAAGTATATTAGTCATTTAGATGTGGGCGAGCAACGTTTACCCCAAGAAGGGGCCTTGATCTACCAATTAGACCAGGGAGAAATTGAACTTAGGTTGTCTACCTTAGCCAACTACCTCATGCAGGAATCCTTGGTGATCCGTCTGCTCTATGACCAAAGTCAGTGGCAGTACAGTGAGCGAGAGGCTGAAGACTTAGAGGAGATGAAGAAATACCTTTATCGAAAAAGTGGACTCATGCTTTTCTCTGGCCCGGTGGCCTCGGGAAAGACTTCAACCATCTATCATCTCTTAAGAGAGGTCTACCAGGAACGCGCCTGCCAGGTGATCACCATGGAAGACCCGGTCGAAATTAAGGAGGCTAATTTCTTACAGATTTCAGTCAACCGCAAGGCAGGCTTGACCTATGAGCGTCTGATCAAGGCCAGTCTCCGCCACCATCCCGATATTCTCTTGATCGGTGAAATTCGTGATGAAGAAACTGCTCAAATGGTGATGCGGGCGGCCCTAACCGGGCACTTGGTGATTGCCACTATCCATGCCAAAAACTGCATTGGCGTTATTGGCCGCCTCAAGGAATTGGGACTGAGCCAAGAACAATTACTGCAAACGCTCTTATTTGTCGCTTCTCAGCGTCTCATCCCTGTCAAGGGAGAAGGGGCCTCGCGACAGCTCTTTTGTGAATGGATGAATGCCCGTATGTTGGCCCACTACCTCACTAAGGGAGAAGTGGCCAGTGACTTTAAGTCCTTAAATGGTAAATTGCAGGAGGCTTATACTCATGGAAAAATCTCAGGCGAAATGGTGGCAGCCTACCAATTGGAAGAAAATTGCTAATTACGAAATTACCTCTTCTTGGAATAAGGCGCTCCAAGCTGAAGTGCTTGCCTATATTGCCGACATGTTAATGGAAGGTTTTCAAATGATTGATATCTTTTCCTTTTTGGCTTCTCTCTATCCCAAGCAGGAGGAAACTTTTCAATCTATGGAAGCCTTATTAATTGAAGGGCATTTCTTCTATGAAACGACCGGAGAAATGAAATTGGCCAAGGATATCCAATTTCAAATCCAAGTTGCTGAACGCTGGGGTGATTTTGCCCCAGGACTAAAGACCATCAGTGCCTATCTCAAGGAGCGGGCCCGGCAGCAGGCGGCTATTAGGCAAAGTTTACGCTATCCGATTTTTCTGGTGCTTTTACTCTTAGTGATGCTACTGGGCATGCGGGGCTTTGTCTTACCACAATTTGACCGCCTCCAAGCCAGTCCAGACTCGGGTTTTTTAGGCTTACTCTTTTGGTGTTTGGAAAACCTGCCCTTACTATTAGGAATTTCTTTCCTAGTCTTACTGATCGCCTACCTACTTTTTAGAGTATGGAAGAAGAAAGTGGGTCCTTTGCTTCAAGCTCAGGCCTTGGTCAAAATCCCCTTATTCGGCCGGCTCTTGCGGCTTTATTACACTTATTACTTTGCTTATGAATTCAGCCAGCTTTTCCAAGTAGGTTATTCCATCAAGCAAATTATAGACACCTTTAGCCAGCAAGAAGAAGTTCCTTTCCTCTATGACTTCGGTCACTACCTGGCTCATTCTTATGAAGAAGGTCAGGCTATTGTGGGCCAGTTGGAGGCAGTAAATATTTTTACCCGAGAATTTCCAGCCATAGTCCACCAGGGCGAGCTACTGAGTCAATTAGCTCTCAAAATGCGTCTCTACAGTCAGCGCTGTTTGAAGAATTACCAAGACCAGGTCAAACTTTTCATGCACTGGATCCAGAATGGCCTATTTATCGTGATTGCTCTATTTATCGTAACCATTTATCTAATGTTGATGCTACCCATGTTTAATATGATAGGAGAGATACCAGGATGATGAATGTATTAACAAATCAAGCCAATCGAATGATGTCAAAATTAGGCCTTCATAAGCGGGAGGGCTTTACTCTTTTAGAAATGATCGTTGTCCTCTTTATTTTAGGCCTACTGATCTTACTCTTCTTACCTAATATCATGAACCAAAGAGATAAGGCCCAAGAAACCGGAGACGAGGCCCTGGAGCAGACGGTAAAAACCCAAATGATCCTCTACAAAAATGACCATGACGGCCAAGAGGGGACCATTGACCAATTGGTAGACGGAGATTACTTGAGCCGTGAACAGGCTGACCGTTTTAATGCCTTATCAGCTGAATAAGAATGAAAGTTAAACAAGCCCGGGCTAAGGCAGGGATGACCCTTTTATCCATGGTTTTAAGCTTATTTATTGTGGGGGTGATCTTTACGGTGACCATGATTCAAAGTCAAAAAGCCAGTCAAAATTTAGCGATTGATACCTGCCTCCAGGAAATTTTACAGAGCTATGAAGCTTGTCAGAAGGAGGCCATTATCAAGGGCGAATATTACTATTTATATTTTCTCTCTGACCAGGTGCGGATTATGCAGGCTAAGGAAGGACAAGATCCCTATATTAAGGATATTATTCTCTTACCCAGAAATACCCGGATCCAGTCTTACCAGAAGGTCAGCATCCAACCTGGAACCGGCTATATCCAGCCACGAACGGTGACCCTCCGCTATCCTCAAGGGCGTTACCGAATCAAATTTCAATTAGGAGTGGGCAAGTATGTGGTGGAAAAACGTCAGGACTAAGGACGGTTTTATGCTGGTAGAAGCCCTAGTTTCTTTATTTTTAATTGCTTCCTTTGTGTCTCTCTTTGTCACTATGATTCCCTTACAGACCAGGCACTTCAGCCGCCAGCAAGCTGCCTTAGATCAACAAGAAGCCCTTTACTGTGAAATCCTAGCTAGTATAGGACAAGAAAAAACCAGCCAAGTGGACTTTATCCAGGGGACCGCAATTGAAGCAGTCCTGGCCTTAGCCTTATTCTTTATGATCCAATCCCTCTTTGTCCTGGTGGTCGAAGTGGAAATTAGTCATTACCAAGCAGTCAAGGATATCCAGCAAGATGATTGGGGCGTTTTCTTGATGCAACTTCAAAGGGAAGCCCGCCATAGTCAACTCAATTGGGCGACGGGTACCCGCTTAAACTACCAGCTGGCGAGTGGTCAGCAAATCCAGATGGAGTATTACAGTAACCAAGAATCTTCTATGATCCGCCGCTTGGTCTCTGGTCGCGGCCACCAGCCCTACCTGATGGGGGTAGACTGGGTAAATTTCACCATGGTAAATTCCCACCAAGTTAAGGTAAGTTGCCGTTTGGCTGACCAAAAGGAATACCAGGCACTGATTTCCTTTAGAGGGGAGGCTGGGGAAACTGAAAGTAATTAAGAATAAGTCTGGTTCCATTCTCTTTTATTCTCTGTCTCTTCTCTTTATTCTGAGCTTACTATCGCTGGCTAGTCTCAAGCTCTACCAAGTCAACATCACCAATATGCGGACAGTAGCGGAAGGCTACCTGGCCCATAGTCTGGCAGAAATGGCCTACCAACATGAATACTTGAAAATTGAAGACCAGGTAGAAAGTGAAATGGAAGCCAAGTATGAAGACCGCCTCGCTAAAGAAGAGAAAAGGATCGAAAAAGCGATCCAAGATAAGGAGGAAGAGGCCCAGCAAAAAGAGCGCGAGGAACAAGAAGCAAGATTAAAGGAAGACAAGGAAAAACAGAATCAAGACCAAGAGGTGTATGAACCAATTGCTTCATTAAATAAGGAGTACTTGGCAGCCATAATCGATCAAGGTAAATTGGATATATCTGATCCTGACCAAGTCTATCTTATCCACGTTAATACTGATTCGAAATCAGAAGAGTTCTTAGTTAATGGACCTGCTCTAGAAGAGATGCTGGAGAATGAGGATAAGGAGACAGAAATCTTACTCGTCAATGTCTATCCAAACTATGACCAGGCCCAAGAAGATCTGGAAGCTAGAGCAGCAGAAGAAGAAATTTCCAGGGAGGAAGCTGCATTAGAGGAAGATTTAGCTGAAGAAAAAGTTGAGGAGCTTTCTCCTGAAGAAGAAAAAGATCAAGAGAAGGCCAGGCAAAAAAGAATGGTTGAAGCCAAAGAAAAAGAGCTCAAGCAAGTCAAAGCTGAACTTAAAGACAAGCAGGGAAAGGAGACCAGTCAGAAGGTCAAAGACCAACGAGCCAATTTAAAACTCAATAAACGTTTTAACTTTAACCTCGGACAAGTTGACTACTACACTCAAAATGACCAGCAACACTGCCGAGTAAGAATCTATGCTAGTGATAACATCTATGATTTAACTTTTTAGTTAAAAGTGTGACAGTCACAAAAAACAAAACCGATGGAGTAGACTTTAATTAGAATATTTGTTTTAAAGAAGGTTGTGGTTCAATCCACAGCCTTTTTGCACTATAAAACTCAACTGATTTTCTACAAAAACTGTTAGGCAAGTTAAGCGAAGAGGCATCAAATAAACTTTATAAAATATTTCTCCCAACTTGTGGTAGAATGGAGTGTACGATTGACATTACTTACTCAGTAAATAAGGAGGAATTATTGTGGAAGAACGTATCAAAAAGCTCCAAGCGAGTTTGCAAGAAGAAAGTTTGGGCGCTTATTTAGTGACCGATTCTTATAACTTGCGCTACATGACTGGCTTTACTGGGACAAGTGGACTAGCCTTAGTAACGACCAAGAATGCTTACTTTATTACCGATTTTCGTTACACCGAGCAGGCTAAGCTCCAGTGCCAAGGCTATGAGGTCATAGAAGCAGGAGGTTCTGCATCACATTCTTCCCCCTTGCGTTTGATCCAAGAACTGCTCCAAGAAAATGGTGTCAACCAATTAGGCTATGAAGAACAACATGTGACAGTAGCCCAATTCGACGACTTTGAGAATGTTTTAGAAGTCCAATTGGTACCTGCTTCCGGAATGATTGAAGTCCTCCGGCAAATCAAAGACGCTGACGAGATTAACAAAATCAAAAAGGCTTGTGAAATCACCGATAAGGCCTTTGAATATATCTTGGGCTACATTAAACCGGGGATCAGTGAAATTGATATTGCCAATACCCTAGACTTTAAGATGCGGGAATTTGGGGCCAGTGGGATTTCCTTTGACACCATCGTCGCTTCAGGTAAACGTTCAGCCATGCCTCATGGGGTAGCAACAGACAAATTAATCGCCAATCACGAGCTAATTACCATTGACTTTGGTTGCTATTACCAAGGTTATTGTTCCGACATGACTCGGACCGTGGCTGTGGGACAAGTGGATTCCACTTTAGAGAAGATCTACCAAATTGTTTACGATGCTAACCGTATGGCCCAAGAAGCCCTGAAACCCGGTATGACCGGCCAAGAATTGGACGCTATTGCTAGAGACTATATTGAAAGTCAAGGTTATGGTAAGAACTTTGGGCACTCTCTCGGTCACAGCATTGGTCTTGAAGTCCACGAAGCGCCCATGGCTGGACCTAACAGCAAAAACATCCTAAAGGCTGACCAATTTATTACCGATGAACCTGGGATCTACTTGGAAAACTTAGGCGGGGTCCGGATTGAAGACGACTTACTTATTCATGAAGACGGCAATGAGTACATCACTAAATCCCCCCGGGAATTGATTGTTTTGTAAAATATCAAGCAAGTTAGGAAAATGAACCAGTCTATGCTATAATAGATATGATTTCAAGAAAAAAGGAGATAAAGAATGATAACAACAAATGACTTTAAAAATGGCTTAACGATCCAAGACGGTGGTAACTTATATCGGATTATTGAATTCCAACACGTGAAACCAGGTAAGGGGTCTGCCTTTGTCCGTTCTAAATTAAGAAACCTGCGTTCAGGTGCCGTGACTGATAAGACCTGGCGTGCGGGTGAAAAAGTGGAAACCGCCCACATCGATTCTCAAGAAATGCAATACCTCTATGCAGCAGGGGATTCTCATGTTTTCATGGATACTACAACCTTTGAACAAATTGAAATTCCAACCGAAAAAATCGAAAACGAATTAAAATATTTATTAGAAAATATGATCGTTTCCGTCGTTTCCTTTGAAGGTGAAGTCATTGGTCTGGAAGTACCAAACACCGTGGAACTTGAAGTAGCCGAAACTGAACCATCTATTAAAGGAAATACCGCATCAGGCGGTAGCAAACCTGCTACTATGGAAACCGGCTTAGTTGTTAACGTGCCATTCTTTGTTAACAAAGGGGATAAACTAGTCATTAACACCAACGACGGCGAATACATCTCCCGGGCTTAGATCTAAGTAAAAATTATTTTTATCATCATATATCGTTGATGATTATTTGACGAAATATTTTTTGTTAAATATTTTTAAGCAGAACGAATGCTTGCCAACACTATTTGTTTAGGAAAAATAATAAATCCTTTTGTCTATCTCATTAAGAATTATGTCATGAAGAGAGGCGATAATATGACAACACCAACAGCAAACGATGCTCTTCCCCATGAAGTGGATGCTAAGGGAAGTATCAATATAGCTCCAGAAGTGATTGAAACCATAGCCCGCATTGCTTGTGAGCATATCGAAGGCGCGCTACCCATCAGTGAATACCAAGGCTCGTTCCAAGCCTTCTTTTCCAAAGCCAATAGTGTCCGACTCTATAATGACGAGTCAGGCCAAGTGGTCGTTGAAATGGCGGTAGTGAGTGAATATGGTCGCGATATTCCTAAAACCATGCTGGCCTTACAAAAGCATGTTAAGGAAAGCATTTATGAAATGACAGATATTCTGGTAGACCAGGTTAATGTTGTGGTTTGCGATCTCGCCATTTGGGAACAGTAGTAAGGTGGCAATAATGAATTTAGGATTATCACAAATACGTGAGTTAGCGGTATTAACCCTTTACCAAGAGGCCATGGTACCGGAAAGCACTAAGGAAGAGAGCTTTGCATACTTATTAGCTAATCTTGATGATTTGGAAGATCAATTGAGCTATGAAGAAATTGACCAAGAACAATTGGATCAATTGAAGAGTCAAGGTCTGCCTTTGGAGAAGAGCCAGGGACAAATGAAGAGTAATAAACGCTTCAACCAAGCACCTGTCTCAGAAGACGAAGAGCTCAGCTTACCACCTTATTATCAAGAACTTTTAGATCGGATTGCCTCCCACCAAGAAAGTGTTGACCAAGCCATTGAAGACCACATCCAAGGCAAGTGGTCGCTCAACCGCTTGGAGGCGATGAACTTGGCTATTTTAAGGGTAGGCGCCTATGAGATTCTTTATGGGGACCATGACCGAGTACCGGGAGTCGTCGCGGTCGATGAAGCCATTCATCTAGCTCGCCGCTATTCCGATGAAGCTTCCCGCCGCTTTATCAATGGGGTCCTCTCCAGTATCTTAGCTACAGTTGAAGACAAGCAGCCAGAAGAAAAGCTCTGATTAAGATCGCCGAGCCTCCCATCAATTCCTTTTCTTAACTAAATATGTGTTTTAATAGTTAGCCCTGACCGCCACTTGGCCAACCATAGCAGGTAGTATTATCTATCAGTCTTGGTTGACTCCCGTGGTTCAGGGCTTTTTTGACCTGTTTTCCTGACTTTTGTTTTAGGCGAAATTCTTATATACTTAGTGGTAAGAGAATTTGTAAAGTGAATGGAGCGATAACATGCAAGCATTGCAAGCGAAGACGATTACAGAGCCCCTGAAGGCTGACTTGAGCCAACGGGTGCAAGCCTTAAAAGCCCAAGGTATTCAGCCACGGATGGTCACTTTCCTAGTGGAGAGTGATGAGGCCAGTGCCGCTTATGCCAAGGTCAAGGGCCGTCTAGCGGAAAAATTAGGGGTGATTTATGATTTTATCTCCCTAGCAGAAAGAACTACCACCCAGACCCTGGTCCAAGCCATTAAAGAGAAAAATGCTGATTCCAATGTCCATGGGATTATGGTGGAAATGCCCCTGCCCAAGCATATCGATGAACAGGCAGTTATCGAAGCCATTGCCCCAGAAAAAGACTTGGATGGCCTCCATCCCCTCAACCTGGGTTACTTATTAAAAGGAACCCCTAAGATGATTCCGAATACAGCGCTCTCTGCCTTGCGTTTAATTGAAGCTTCTGGAGTCAAGATTGCGAGTAAGCAAGCCGTGGTTATCGGGCGCAGTAATATCGTTGGTAAGCCCTTATCCCAATTACTTCTCTCTCGCCACGCCACAGTCACCGTCTGCCACTCCCACACGCAAGATTTAACAGCCATTACTCAAGCGGCCGATATCCTTTGTGTGGCTATCGGTAAGTCCCACTTTATCCAAGCTGATATGGTTAAGGAAGGAGCGGTAGTCATTGACATTGGAACTAATTATGATGAAAACGGGAAAGTTAGTGGGGATGTGGATTTTGAAGCCTTAGAAAGTAAAGAAGGTTTCTTGACCCCGGTTCCAGGTGGGGTAGGTCCCTTAACGACAACCCTGATCTTTGACCAATTAATCCGCGCCATAGAAATGAGTGTTACTAATGAATGATGCCCAAGACCAGTATCTCTCGGTCTCGCAATTAACCAAATACATTAAGGCCAAGTTTGACCGCGACCCCTACATGCAAAGTGTTCATTTGGTGGGTGAGGTGTCAGGCTTCCGTAACCGGGGCAAGAATAAGCACCAGTATTTTGGCCTTAAGGATGACGATGCTTATATTTCAGCCATCATCTTTCGGGGGACTTTTTCCAAGCACAATTTTGACTTAGAAGATGGGATGAAGGTCCAAGTTATCGGCAGACTAAGCCTCTACGAAAAAACCGGCCGCTATTCCATTATTATTGACCATATCCAGCCAGATGGGATCGGTCAATTTTATGTCCGCTTTGAACAATTGAAGCAGAAACTAGGCGAAGAAGGATTATTTACTTTTGAAGCCAAGCCCATTCCTAAGTACCCCAAGCGGATTGCCGTAGTGACTTCACCCTCTGGAGCTGTGATCCGGGATATTATTACAACCGCCAGACGCCGCTATCCTGTTGTTCAAATTGTCCTCTATCCAACTGTGGTCCAAGGCCAAGAAGCGGCCAAGAGTATTGTGAGAAATATCGAGCGCGCGGACTCAAGTGGTGCCTATGACACCATTATTGTGGGCCGGGGTGGGGGTTCGATTGAAGACTTGTGGTGTTTTAATGAAGAGGAAGTCGTCCGGGCTATTGCAGCCTGCCAAACCCCAGTGATTTCTTCCATCGGCCACGAAACCGATACCACCTTATCCGATTACGTCAGTGACCAGCGGGCAGCGACCCCAACGGCAGCAGCTGAACTGGCTACTCCTGTCCTCAATGACCTAGTCTTTACCATTAACGACTATAAACAGCGGCTGATCCAAATCCAACTCAACCGCTTGAACTATTTCAAACAACGTTTAGAGCAGGTCAAGTCATCCTATTTATTTAAGCAACCGGAAAAAATGTACGACGGTTATCGACTCAAGTTGGCTGACTTGGATAGCCGTTTAAATGACCTGGTATCCAACAAAGTTTACCAAGAAGAGCGTCGACTGAGACAGATTCAATCTGAATTACAAGGCTTGAGCCCCAAGGTATTAGTCCTTGAAAACAAGCACAAGTTGGCTAGTCTAGGCGAGTCTTTACGTCAGGGTCAAGGCCAACTCCTGGAACGCAAACACTACCAATTACAGCAATTGGCAGGCAAGTTAGACCTCTTATCCCCTCTCAAGCGTTTATCGGGAGGCTACGTTTACTTAAGCAAAAACCAAGTGCCGATAGAATCGGTGGACCAAGTCGCTATTGGTGATAAGGTCCAGCTCAGACTGGCCGATGGTTACTTAAATAGCCAGATCATTGGGTCTAAGAAAGAAGCCCTGCAGCCATTACAAAATAAGGAGAATGATAATGAATAGTAAGATTGAGGAACTAAGCTTTGAAGAAGCCCTAAAGGAACTCGAAGGGATTGTGGCCCAACTACAAAACGGCGATATTCCCTTGAAAGAATCTATGGACGCCTTCCAAAGAGGGGTCAAGCTGTCTAACTACTGTAGCCAAAGCTTAGAAAAAGCTGAAAAGACCATGGCTAAACTCATGAATGACCAAGATGAATTAGAAGAATTTGAAGTTGCCAAGGGAAATGAGGACCAATAATGGATTTGAAGAGCTTCCGCCACAGTATTGATAAGGACTTAGAAGCGGCCTTAATCGCTCATTTAGGTCAGGATAGCCAGGACAGTCTCCTGGCTTCCATGCGCTATTCATTAGAGAATGGGGGCAAGCGCCTCCGTCCTAGTCTTTTATTAGCCACGCTAGCCAGTTTTAACTATGATTATCATCTAGGCCTGGCTCCAGCTTGCGCGGTGGAATATATCCACACTTATTCACTCATCCATGACGATTTACCTGCTATGGACAATGATGACTATCGCCGGGGCCAACTGACCAACCATAAGAAGTTTGACGAGGCTACCGCTATCCTAGCGGGGGACGCCTTACTGACCCTGGCTTTTGAAGTCTTGAGCCAGAGCCAGGAAGAGACTGACCCTCAACTTAAACTCGAATTAGTTCAACTTTTAGCCCAAGCGGCTGGTAAATCTGGCATGGTGGACGGACAAGTTCTGGACATGTCCAGTGAAGAAAAGCATCTGACCATCGAAGAACTGAAAAACCTGCATGGAAAGAAGACTGGTGCCTTGATCCACTTCGCTATCATGGCAGCGGCACTGATTATGGACCTTGACCAAGCTGCTCAAGACTCCCTAGCAAGCTATGCCCACCACTTTGGCATCGCTTATCAAATTCAAAATGACCTCCAAGAAGTTATGTGGAACGATGAAGAGCGGGGCAAGAAATCGCATGGAGATCAGGACAGTGATAAGAATACCTATCCTAGTCTCCTGGGTAAGGAAGGAGCCTTAGAAGCCTTAGCTAGTGAAGGTCAAGCCTGCCAGGCAGCCCTGGATCAATTAAGTCAACAAGTGGAAAACTTCGATCCGCAGTTATTAGGGGACTTTCTCAATTACCTCAGCATGGATTATGGAAAGGGATAATCATGACAAAAGAACGTGCAGATATTATGGTGGTCCGCCAAGGCCTAGCTGATTCCAGGGAAAAAGCCAAACGCTTAATTATGGCGGGAAAGATCTATAATGAAAAACAAGAACGGATTGACAAGGCTGGCGAAAAAATCCCGGTAGAGACCGTCTTAGAAAGAAAAGGACATGAAATCCCTTATGTATCCCGGGGTGGTTTTAAATTAGAAAAAGCCATCAAGCAATTCGATTTAGACTTTACCGGATTGAATGTTTTAGATATTGGCTCTTCTACCGGGGGCTTTACTGATGTCGCTTTACAGAATGGAGCGGTCCACTCCTATGCCTTGGACGTGGGGACCAACCAATTGGATTGGAAAATCCGTAATGATGACCGGGTGACCGTGATGGAGCAGACCAACTTCCGTTACAGTCAACCGGAAGACTTCACCGAGGGCGTGCCAGACATTGCGGTTATTGACGTCTCTTTTATTTCCTTAAAACTGATTCTCCCACCCCTCAAGACCATCCTAAAAGACCAGGGGTGGGTAGTGGCCTTAATCAAGCCTCAATTTGAGGCGGGTAAGGACAAGGTAGGCAAGAAAGGACTGGTTCGGGACAGCAAAACCCACCAAGAAGTCATTGAAATGATCTTCCAAGCGGCCACTGAACTGGGTTACGATGTCTTAGACCTGACCTATTCACCCATCACCGGAGGAACTGGAAATATTGAATTTCTGACTCTGCTAGAAAACCACCGCGACCAGAGTTATTCAGGGACAATTTCAGACCAAGTCAAGAGCCAGGAAGTCGTCCAAGCTGCCCACCAACAATTTCACTAGAAAGGAATAGGGGTCATGTTACAAAATATCGTCATTGAAAATTTCGCCATTATTGACCAAGTAACCATTGACTTTGATGAAGGCATGACAGTTCTCACCGGGGAAACTGGGGCCGGAAAATCAATAATTATTGATGCTTTGGGTCTCTTAGCTGGCGGACGGGGTTCAGTGGACTTTATCCGCTATGGGACCAAGGCCCTAAAACTACGGGGAATTTTCTATCTGCCAGATTTTTCAGAGTCAGGGCGAGACTTTCTCCAAGACCAAGGGATTCCTTTTGATGATGACCAACTTCTTATCACCCGGACCCTGGACCAAAAGGGAAGAAACACCATCAAGGTCAATGGCGTGCCCTTAACCGTGGCCCTGCTCAAAGAATTGGGCGATTATTTACTAGAAATCCATGGGCAAAATGAACACCAAAGCTTGCTCGATCCTAAAAACCATTTAGATCTCTTAGACCAATATGCCGGCAACCGGATTGCTCAGGAAAGGGAAGCCTACGATAAAGACTATCAGAATTACCGCCAGGCTAAAAAGGCAGTCAAGGACTTTGCCTTAAATGAGCAGGAAGTAGCCCAACGTTTGGACTTACTGAAGTTTCAGCTCAATGAAATCGACCTAGCCCAATTGGTCGAGGGGGAGGATGAGGAATTAAAAGAAGAACGGCAAAAATTACAAAGCTATCAGAATATAGTCTCATCCCTAGGCCAGAGCCTTAATGCCCTGTCAGAAGGCCAGGGCAATGCGGTGGACTTACTGAGTGAAGCCAGCCAAGCTTTAGGTCAAATTGAAGACCTGGATAGTGACTACAAGGCCTATTATGAACAAGCCCAGTCCGCCTATTATAGCATCCAAGAATTGGCCTACAGCATCCGTGACAACTTAGACGCCATGTCCTATGATCCCAAACGTTTGGACCAAATTGAGGAACGTTTAGCGACTATTGACCAATTAAAGCATAAGTATGGCAAAAGTATCAGCGAAATCCTGGCTTACTATCAAAAATCACAAAAGGACTACCAAGCCCTACAAGACCGAGAAAGCCATCAAGAAGAATTAGAAGCTGCCTTTAAAGCAGCCAAGCAAGCCATCGCAAAGTCCGCTAAGGCCCTCCACCAAAAGCGTTTAAAGGTAGCTAAGGAATTAGAAAGCGCTATTGAAGAACAATTGGCCGACTTATACATGCAAAACACCCGCTTTGCCGTGCATTTTGAACAAAGAAAAAGCTTTGGAGCTAGCGGAGCCGACGACGTAACTTTCTATATTCAGACTAATCCCGGTGAACCCTTGAGACCCTTACATAAAATTGCCAGTGGCGGGGAACTGTCCCGGATCATCTTAGCCATTAAAGCCATTTTGCAGGCCAGTCGACCGACTTCAACGGTTGTCTTTGACGAAGTCGATACGGGGGTTAGTGGACGGGTAGCCCAGGCTATTGCCAACAAGATGTTTGAGATTGCCTTGTCTGCCCAAGTGCTCTGTATTTCCCACCTGCCCCAAGTGGCTGCCATGGCTGACCAGCAATTACATATTTCTAAAGTCAGTCGAGATGACCAGACGAAAACGCAGGTTAGACGCTTAAGTGAAGAGGAACGGATTGGTGAAATTGGACACATGACTACCGGAGAAGTGATGACTGAGTCCAGTCGTCAAGCCGCTCAAGATCAGTTAACCCAAGCGCAAGCCTACCGTAAGCAAAGAAGGCAAGACCATGAAGAAGACTAAGTTAATTTGTATTGGGGGTCCCACCGCTGTGGGGAAAACCGCCCTAAGTATTGAACTGGCCCAACATTTTAAGGGACAAGTCATCAATGGAGACGCCATGCAGGTCTACCGGGGCTTAGATATCGGAACGGCCAAGGCGACCCTCAGTGAACGCCAGGGGGTTCCCCATCATTTGTTAGATATTCGATCGGTCGATGAGCCTTATACGGTGGCTGATTTTAAGCAAGACGCTCGGAAGGCAGCCCAAGAAATCAGTGCAGGAGGAGACTTGCCGATTTTAGTAGGGGGAACAGGGCTCTATCTGGAAGCCTTTCTCTATGACCTTTCCCTAGGAAATCAAGTCCAACCTCAGCTTGATTTTAGGCAAGAAATGGAAGACTTGGCTAAAAAGCAGGGTAACCAGGCCCTCCACCAAAAGTTAGCTGACTTAGACCCCCAAGCGGCCCAAAAGATCCACCCTAACAATGTCAAGCGGGTGATTCGGGCGCTCGAAGTAGGAACCTTTTCCAACCAGCTGTTTTCTCAAGCCAAGGAAACCCATAGCGACCACCAGAGCCCCTATGACTTTTATTTTATTGGTCTAAGCTGTGACCGCCAACGCTTATATGAGCGGATTAACCAGCGGGTGGACCTGATGGTTGACCAGGGTCTCTTAAAAGAAGCCCAGTGGCTAATGGACCAAGAACTCGATCCCAAAAGTCAAAGCCTACAATCCATCGGCTATAAAGAAGTTTTCCCTTATCTAAAAGGGGAAGAGGATTTAGACACCAGCCTCAATCGGCTGAAAAGAAACTCGAGGCGTTATGCCAAACGCCAGCTGACCTGGTTGAAAAACCGCATGGACCAGGTCCATTGGTATAATTTAGTTGAAGGAGAGGATAGCTTAGCTAGTGTTATGAGTGATGTAGCAGCTTTCCTAGGCGAGTAGAAAAAGAAAGGAGCTTTCTATGCCAGAAAATGTTTTAATTATCGGGTTACAGCTCCCTCAAACCACCGACCTGCGTTTTACCATGCAAATGGATGAATTAGCGGCCTTGGTTGAAACTGCGGGCGGTCAAGTGGTTAGCCGGCAAAGTCAGAAACGCGACCAGGAGGATGCCCGCTATCTGATTGGAAGTGGGAAGGTTAGAGAAATCCATGACCTGGCCCAGGAGCTAGACATTGATTTAGTGATCTTTTACCAACAATTATCACCCTCACAAAACCGTAACCTCCAAGCGGCCATTGATTGTCCCGTCATTGACCGGGTCCAATTAATCTTAGATATCTTTGCCAGCCGGGCAACTTCTAAGGAAGGGAAGTTGCAGGTGGCCTTGGCCCAAAATGAATATCTCTTGCCCAGACTGGCTGGGATGGGGACAGTCTTATCCCGACTGGGTGGGGGAATTGGTACCCGGGGACCTGGGGAGACTAAGCTGGAACAAGACCGGCGCGTTCTCCGTAATGAAATTCAAAAAATCCGCCATGAATTAAAAGAAGTGGAAAAGCAAAGAGAATTAACCCGGGAACGCCGGCAAAAATCAGGCCTCTTTAAAATCGGCCTCTTAGGTTATACCAATGCCGGTAAGTCCACCATCATTAACGCTCTGACCGATGCGCAAACTTACCAGGCGGACCAACTTTTCGCTACCTTAACGCCCCTCACTCGGAAATTTTCTCTGCCCAATCATTTCGAAATCACTTTAACGGATACGGTAGGCTTTATCCAAGACCTGCCGCCTATGATTATCGATGCCTTCCACTCAACCCTGGAAGAAAGTCGCAATGTGGACCTGTTAATGATAGTTGTGGACGCCTCATCACCCTTTGCCTTGGAACAAGAAGAGGTGGTGAACCAGTTGCTAGAAGACCTAGACATGCAAGATCTCCCCAAGCTCTATATCTATAATAAGCGCGACCAAGTTGAGCCAGGCCAGCAAGTCTTGACCCCTTCAAGTCCTCATCTCTTGATATCGGCCCAGGATGACCAGGATATAGAAACCTTGCGCCAAGCCATTGTTGACCAGGTCAAGACCATCTATCAGCCCTTCGCTGTCCAGGTGGCTCCCCAAGCGGCTAATGAATGGTTAGGCTGGCAGAACCGTTTCTATATTGAAAGTTTTGAATTTGATAAGGACAGTGAATCTTATCAGATTATGGGCTATAAACCTGACTACCTTCCACTTCCTAAAAGTGAATAAAAGAAAAAAGCTGGCAGAATTGATCTACCAGCTTTTTAACTTGCTTGAGTGTTTATTTATCCACTCACTTATCTCGAGAGCGAGATTCGAACTCGCGACCCACGGTTTAGAAGACCGTTGCTCTATCCAGCTGAGCTACCCCGAGAACTAACAACTCTTATATTCTACTCAATTCCAGCGGATTTTGTCAAGGCTTTATGCTAATATGGTAGCAGAATCCAAAGAATGTTTCAAAAAGATCAAGAAGGAGAGCTGATAATGAGCAAATTGCTAATTGTAGAGGATGACCCCATGATCCAAGCAATGTTAGGGGAGAAATTAAGACTCGAAAATTATCACTTCCAACCGGCTTATTCAGCTACAGAAGGCTTACTCTACATAGAAAGAGAAAGCTTTGATTTAATATTGTTGGATTTAATGCTTCCGGGGATGACGGGGGAGGAATTTCTCAGTCAGCTGCGTCAAGCAAATGACGTTCCCGTTATTGTTCTCTCAGCTAAGGATTCAATCCTAAGTAAGGTAGAGGTACTTAAAGCGGGCGCTAATGACTACATGGTTAAACCCTATGATTTGGATGAACTAGTCGCTCGCATTGAAGTGCAGTTAAAAAATAGGGCCTCTGTTTCTTCTACTGGGTCGGAAAAGTTTTCCTATCAAGGGTTATGCTTAGACCGTCTTAATCAGACCATCTCCTATCAAGGAAAGGAAGTCCGACTAACTCAACGGGAACGGGCCATTTTGATGCTTTTATTGAAATACCCCAAACGCATCTTTACTAAACAAGAAATCTATGAAGCTGCTTGGCAAGAAAGCTATTTGGGGGATAATAAAACCCTTAGTGTCCATATTTCCAACCTGAGAAAGAAACTTAAGCAAGCCAGTGATAGAGACTGGATTGAGACTATCTGGGGCTTGGGCTTTCGCCTATAACGCTTAGCTAAAGCTAGAAGGTGAAAGGTCAACGGGTCTCTTTTTCTTTGAACTTTCTTTGCTATTTCTTTATTCATTTTGAGACTTCATTGCTTATAATAAGTCAAGAAAAAAGGGAAAGGAAAGTACTCTATGGCAAATACAGCAGTTCAAACTGACCACTTGTGTAAGTATTATGGTAAGCAGAAGGCTCTAGACCAAGTGTCAATCCAAGTTAAAGAAGGGGAAATCTATGGACTGATTGGTCGAAATGGTGCTGGGAAAACCACCCTCCTAAAAATTTTAAGCCAGCAAATCAAAGCAAATTCAGGTTCCTATTCTTTCTTTAATGAAGCAGTTAAAAATAGCAACCAGGACTTGCGCTTAGGAGTAATGGTTGATGGGCCAGGCCTTTATCCTCACCTATCGGCTCATGACAACCTCCAACTTAAGTGTGAAGCGATGGGAATCCGCAGACCAGATTATGTGCGGAAACTTTTGGATTTGCTTGACTTAAGTGGAGTCAAAAATAAAAAACCAAGGCCTTTTCCCTGGGGATGAAGCAGCGATTGAGTCTAGCCCTAGCCTTAGTCGGGGATCCGGATATCTTGCTCTTGGATGAACCGACGAATGGTTTAGATCCTCAAGGAATTGCGGATTTTAGGCAGATGATCCAACGACTCAATCAGGAAAGAGGGCTCACTATTATTATCTCTAGTCATATTCTTAGTGAACTCTCCCGAATGATCGATAAGATTGGGATCATCCATGAAGGACGCCTTATCAAGGAAGCCAGCAAGAAAGAAATGGAAAAAGAAAATCGCAACAAATTAGTCCTGACTAGCCAGCACCTGGACCAAATCCTAGTCTATCTAGAAGAAAAGCTCGCGCTTAAGGACTTCTTGGTAGTCGATGAGCAGACCCTTTATATCTATGAATACTTGGACCAGTCTGAGAAAATTTCTCATAGCTTGATTAGAGCGGGGCTTCTCTTTGATAGCTTTAGCTACCAGGAGAATTCCTTGGAGGATTATTATATTCAATTGACAGGAGGGAGCCAAGATGCTTAATTTTATGCGTTTTGATCTGAAGAAAATGTTTAAAAGTCCTGCCTTCTATATCGGTTTTATTTTTATCTTTGCCTTAGGGATTTTTGGCACCCATGTGTCCCAGCAGAGTGGTTACGGCCAGCCTTATGAGCTTTACAGGGAGACACAAGAAAAAAGGCAGGCGGAAAATGAGGAGAAGCAAGCCAGGGAAAGAAGTGATGACCAAGCAGGGTTAGAAATTTCTCCAGCGCCAAGCCCCACGCTTGACGAAGAAACGTATCAAGCCTTGCAAGAAGAACATTATGCCAACTACAAATTGGATCGTGCTTGCTGGGGATTTATGGTCAATATGACTAAGTATTCATGGGTTTTCTTTGCTCTTTTTCTAGGCTTGGACTTCTTTTCGGGCTATTTGAAGAACCTACTTCCCCTAGAAAAGGCCAGGCAGTCCTGGCTCTTTTCCAAGCTGGGCCTGGCTCTCACCTATGGACTAATCTCCTTATGGCTGGGTCTAGTCTTCGGTACTTTGACAACCTTTATGTCTGGGCAAGACTTCACGGGTTTGGATTTTATTAGCTTAGCCAAGCATTTTGTTTTAATTGAATGCCTGCTGGTTTTCATTATGGCTCTTACCAGCACGATTATCCTCCTTAGTCAAAGTCGGACGGTTAGTGTCGTGTTTGCTATCTTAATTTCTCTTGGTCTCCTGGCTTCCTTGCTAGGGGCTTTGAGCAATTTAGTTGATCTGTCCTTAGGGGAATGGATTTACAGCATCCGTTACCAGAGCCTCGACTTTAAAGAAACGGAGCCAATCCTCCCTCTCCTATGCCTAGCCTTTAGTCAAATCTTATTGGTTTCTGCCTTTAATAATTATCGCATTCAGAAAATGGATTTTCACTTTGGTTACTAGGATGAATAGAAGAGAATCTCTGCTAGCTTCTCATTTTTAATAGAAAAGGAGCAGAGAATTTTTCTATACTAGTGAAAAAAGAAAGGGAAAGAAATGGTGCTATATCTCCTATTATCTCTACTTGTCATTCTTGGGCTGGTCACCTACCTCTATCTGAGTCAGAAGGAAATTACCTATATTAGCCAGCAATTAGCTGACATTCACAAGAGAAAAACTAACAAACTCTTAAGGCAGCGGGTCTATAGCCCAGCCTTTAACCAGCTGGTAGAGCGAATAAATGCGGGCTTGACCCAAGAAAGGGAGCTGCGCTTGACCTTGGAAAAGAAGGAAAGGCTGCAACAAGAATTCTTGACTAATCTTTCCCATGACCTCCGAACCCCACTGACTTCCATCAAAGGCTATATCCAACTCTTGGAAATTGCCCAATCGCAAGCCGACCGTGATCACTATTTGTCTATTTTATCGGGGCGTCTAGGGCGTTTAACGCTTTTATTGGACCAGCTTTTTGCTTATATGACCATTGAAGATGATGATTATCCTCTGCACATAGAGAGGATTGATTTGAAGGAAGACTTAGTCACTCATTTCTTAGCTTACTATGACCAGTTTCAAGGGCAGGGAATGGACCTAGACTTTACTTTGAGTGATCAACCTGTCTATATTCTTGGCGACCGCAATCTTTTGCAGCGGGTCTTTGAAAATCTCATCAAAAATACTCTCAAGCATGCTTACCGCAAGGTCCAGGTAAGCCTAGATAAGCAAGGGCGTTTAGTGCTAAGAAATGATCTAGCAGAGCCCTTATCCCTCCCCGCCAAAGACCTATTCCAACGTTTTCAGTCAGGTCATGATCAGAGCCCGTCTAACACTTCTGGTTTGGGACTTAATATTGTACAAGCAGCTCTCAAGAAAATGGGAGCCACAAGTGTAACAGAGGCTTGCGACCACCAGTTTATACTAAAAATAGACTTTTCGGGGACAGTGGTGAAGGACTAGAATTTAAAAGCAGGTACAGCTGACTTCTCTCTGTTCTTTTCTTCACAAAGATAGTATGATTAACTTGTATAAGTAAGCGTATACATAGGATCAAAATAATTAGCAGTGAAGGAAAGGTGAAAGTAATGTTAATTAATGATCAAACGACTTACGCAGCTGAATATGATGTGGTTGTCCTAGGTTTCGGTGGAGCTGGCGCAACAGCGGCTCGCTTTGCTAGTGATGCGGGGGCTAGGGTTCTCTTGGTTGATTCTGCGCCTAATGGTTATGAAGGGGGCAATACCCGTTATTGTGCTCAACTGATAGGGTCGGCGGATAATAAGGAAGCCATGCATAAGTACTATGATGAACTGATGGCTGGCATGGACTTAGATGAAGAAGTCAAAGAAACCTATATTGATGGCCTAGTCAATATGGAAGACTATGTTCGTGACTATTTGGACGTCGAACCCTATAGTATCAAAGATCACTTTGACAAGTTTCCACTAGAATCTGCCGTGTATGAATACCCTGAATTTGAAGGAGTCGAAACTTATAACTTTATAACCGTCCATGAAGGGATCTTTGACGCTGCCTTGTGGAAAGTTTTACGACAAAAAGTAATCGACCGCTCTGACTCCATCGATGTATGGTTTGAGTCACCCGCCCAACATCTCCTCCAAGCCCCAAGGACTAGAGCGATTGTTGGTGTTCAAATTGAACGTCAAGGTGAAGGAATTAACGTTGCAGCCAAAAATGGGGTGGTTTTATCTGTTGGTGGCTTTGAAAATAATCCTCAAATGATTAAAGATTATCTTAATGAAAGTCGTCTGGCTCCCTTAGGCGGCTTATATAACCAAGGACATGGGGTTACCATGGCACTTGAAGTTGGTGCTGACCTCTGGCATATGGCTAATTATGAGTCATTGGGGATGTATCATGGAGCCGCCTTTGATGTGCCAGCTGGTGAACGGGCGACTCTACATGCCTTTGGAACCCAACCTTTAACCCATGGTAGCATCCTAGTTATTGGGGATGACGGATCACGTTACTTCAAAGAAGATGAAGCCAACCGCCATGGACATATCTATAATCACGGCATTTGGCGGGTGCCTCAAAGCCAAGCAAGGCCCTATATTATTTTTGACCATAAGAAGTATGAAGAGTTAAGTCAAGCGGATGGTCTCTTTGTGGATTACGCTAAAAAGGCGGTAAAAGCTGATAGCCTAGCTGAATTGGCCCAAGCACTTGACTTGGATAGTCAAGTGTTAGAAGCCACAGTTAAGGACTTTAACCACTTTGCCGATGCAGGCGTGGACTATGCCTTTGGTCGTTCAGCCGAATCCATGACTGCTCTTGATGCGGAAGGACCATATTACGCGATTCCAATTGTCCAAACCATGCTAAATACCCAAGGGGGGCCACGTCGGAATGCTAAGGCTGAGATTTTAGATAGCCATGATCAAGTCATTCCTAATCTTTACGGAGCTGGTGAACTGGGTGGGATCACTCCAGGAATGTACCAAGGCGGGATGAATATTGCTGAATGCTTGATCTTTGGTAAGATTGCGGGTGAAAATGCTGCCCAAGAAAAGGAGAAATCGACAAGTCAGCTGACAGATTCAGTTGTTGTAGGAAACAAAGTCGATCTGCAAAGTGACTTAGAGAGGGGAGTGGCTACTAAAGACCTGCAATTAGAGGATAATCAATACCTGGGGACAAGCCATTCCGGCATGGGGGATGAGTTAAACGTGGTAGTTACCCTGGACAGGGATCAATTAAGAGAAATCACTGTCTTAGACCATAATGAAAGTGAGCAACAGGGTCATACCGTCTTCTATGAATTGCCTCAAGCCATGATTGCCGCGAATTCAACCGATGTTGATGCTATTTCTGGCGCTACCCTAAGTTCCGAGGCCCTCAAAGAAGCTGTAGCCGATGCCATTGCTAAGAGTAAGCAATAAATAAGTTAATCATCAAATATATATAGACAAGTTAAAGGCCTAGTTTAACTCTGGGTCTTTATTTTGTTTATATGTGCAATAAGTCTCTTTTGCTTGCTTAAATGATAACGTTTTTATAATAATTTCATATGTTATTGCAAAAAAAGTTGTGTTATTATGAAAATTGATTAATAGGCCTATTTTTCAGGCTTATTTGGAATGTTCATATATCGTTATAAGTTCATGTGAATAACTTTAAAGACAACTTTTAAGGAAAGAAATTATATGACAGATAATTTTGATAACAAAAGAAGATCTCATCGTGACCGGCCCTCTACCCGTGAAGACTATCGGTCCCAAGTAGAGCAGCCGAAAAAACTCCGGATTTGGTATGGTGACCCCAATAAGTTGGACTTTATATATAGTGAGTTGGCCTTTGGCCAGCTCTTTTTTGTTGCTTACAGTTCTTGCTTATTTCTTGCCGACACATTTACTCAGAAATTTAAACTTGTCAAGAGGAAGAGCGTAGCGGCTCTTGATAAGTTTAAAGTTTATGTGTAATCATTAAGCGGCGAAAGAAGCGTGATGAAGACGAAATTCTATAGGACTCCTAAAATCTAATTTTTCTTTGATTCTTTCACCATTGTAATAGATTATAAAATCTTCAATCGCTTGTGCTAATTCTTCAAAGGAATGATAAGTCCGACCATAGTAGACTTCTTGTTTTAGTAGACTAAAGAAATTCTCCATTGGCGAATTATCTAAGCAATTTCCTTTACGAGACATACTTTGAAAAATTCGGTGATCCTTCAAGAGCCGGGTGTAACTTTTCATTTGATAGGCCCAGCCCTGATCAGAATGAAAGGTTCTTCTGTATGGACATAATTTACTTGCTTCAATGGCAGCTTGTAGCCCCTCCAACATGCTTTGTCCATTAGGCTGATGTGTTATCTTAAAAGAAATAATTTCTCGATTAAATAGATCCATGTAAGGATCTAAATAGAGTTTTCCAGTTTGATAATTCCCAGAATCATCGGCATAGTAGTATTTAAATTCTGTTGTGTCTGTTGTTATTTTTTGATAAGGAATGGTCGAATCAAACCGCCGGTTGATACGATTTGGCGCTATCTCTCCAATCGTTCCTTTGTAGGAATTATATTTTCTTGTCTTTCTAGTATAGCTAGTGACCTGTATCCCCATAATTTTCATTAGGCGTTGAACTTTGTTTTTACTGACCTTATAACCACGGGAAAGCAGTTCAGCTCGCATTCTTCGATAACCATAATCCTTATGGGTTTCTCTGATGTCTTTCATTTCCTCTTTTAAATCGGCATCCTTATCAATTTCCTCATCTTTATTTTTCCAATAAAAGTAGGTCGATTTAGGAAACTTTAAAACGCTAAGAATATCTTTTAAAGCATATTTTTCATCATGGAGACGTGTGATTTCGGTCACTATTTCTTCTTTTCTCGCTTGACTCTTTGAGCCACACGTCTCCTCAATCCTTTTAAAAATTTGTTCTCAATTTCTAAATCCGTAATCCGTTGTTCAAGTTCCTTTATTTTTGCTTCACTTAACTGATTGGTTTCGCTGCTATCCTTTATTTGATTGATTTGTGATTTCTTTTTAGACACTTTAGGTGGCCTTCCTTTCCTCGCGGAAAGGCCATCAAGTCCTCTTTCATGATAAGCTCTTCGCCAATTAGCGATTAGACTTGGATTATTCATGTTTAATGAATTGGCCAATTCGCGATAACTCATTTCCGTACTTTCATACAATTCTATCGCATTTAATTTGAATTCAACAGTATAAACCTGTTGAGTCCGCCTTTTCTTTAAACCATCTACACCAAATTCATAATAGTTATTAACCCACCTTCGTAAAATAGAAGGATCTATTCCTGCTTTATTAGCTAAGGTTCGATAACTTCCTTTTTTCGCAATATAGTCTCCTACTAAATTCAGTTTAAATTCTAATGAATATTTAGACATAAAAATAACCCCCAAAAGTTGAATTCTTAGTCCAACTTTTGGGGGTCACTACATGGCCCTGGGTCCTGGGTGTTTTATTAGTCCTTCTTTGTATCGGGGGCTGGATTGCCTTCAAGGCTTATAGTGATGTCAAAGAAACCTCTGACCAAATGTACCAAGCGGCTGACTATAAGTCTAAGCGGAAGGGTCAGGTCGATTTAAATCAAGGTGACCAAGCTTTTTCAGTTCTACTGATGGGGATTGATACCGGTTCCCTAGGTCGAACGGAACAAGGCCGGTCCGATACCATGATGGTGATGACCGTTAACCCCAAGACCCAACAAACGACCTTGCTTTCCATTCCTCGGGATACCTATACTACCATCCTGCCAAGTGGCAACAAAGACAAGATCAACCATGCCTATGCTTACGGCGGAGCAGGGGGAGCGGTCGAAACCGTGCAAAACCTGCTCGATATACCTATTGACTATTATGTCTCTGTCAACATGCAGGGCTTGGAAGACATGATCAATGTCCTAGGAGGAGTAACGGTAACGCCACCGATCAGCTTTACTGAAGATGGCCACCAATTTGTTCAAGGACAGCCGTCGACTTTAAATGGTGAAGCCGCCTTAGCCTATGTTCGTAACCGCTATGATGATCCGGAAGGGGACTATGGCCGCCAAGCCCGGCAACGGCAAGTGATCCTGGCCTGCCTCAAGGAAGCAGCTTCCTTATCCTCCCTGCCTAATTATCAAGAAATCTTAAATACGATCGGTAATAATATCCAAACCAACTTGGCCTTTTCGGATATGAAGGACCTCTTCACCAATTATCGTGATGGGGCTAACCATATTAACCAGGCCCAATTAAAAGGCTCGGGTCAAATGATAGACGGGGTCTACTATGAAATTATCCCCGAAGCCAATATTCAAGAAGCTTCAAGCAAGCTCAAAGCAGAATTAAATCTCTAACACTAATAGTTACCAGCCAAATAGCGCTCTAATCCAGCGCTATTTCCATGCATAAAACAATAAATTAGGAAAGGTCGTGTTGATTAGCGATGGAAGAAGAAATTAGTTTATTAGATCTCTGGCAGATCATCAAAGAGCATATTTATGTCATCTTTATCAGTAGTTTGGTAGGAGTTCTCTTAGCAGCGGCCTATGCCTTTGTCTTAGCTACCCCCATCTACCAGTCCTCTACCGAGATCTTAGTTAACCAAAGCGAGAGTAAGGGGCAAAACAATACCCTCAACCAAGATATTAACGCTTCCCTGCAATTAATTAATACTTATTCTGATGTCATTCGTAATGAAGTGGTCCTGAGTCCGGTCATTGACCAACTTAACTTACAGGAAAATCCTGACCAACTCCGGGAAAAGATTTCAGTGGAAAGTAAGAACAATTCCCAGGTCTTTTCCATTATTGTTAACGACCCTAACCCTGAACGCGCAGCGACCATCGCTAACACCACAGCTGAAGTCTTCCAAAAGGCTATCCGCAAGATGATGAATATCGATAATGTGTCCATCATTTCTAAGGCTCAAGCCTCTCATTCACCGGTTTCACCACGCAAGGGTCTGGCCCTCTTAATTGGTTTAGTTCTAGGGATGGGGGTTGGCCTAGTCATTGCCTTTATCCATGAACTCACCGATAATACGGTCAAGGATGTTGACTTCTTGACCAAAGAAATTGGCTGGAACATGCTCGGCCGGGTTAGTGAACTGTCAGAAAATGACTTGAAAGTCACTCACAAGGCCAACGAATTGCAACAAATTTACCACCCTGACCAAGACCAAGGTCAAGGCCAGCGCAAACGGGTATAAGGAGGTTATCAGCTATGTTTGGTAGAAAGAAAAAACAGAAATCAAAAAGCCAGCCGACCGTCCCGGTTTAGTGGTCGTGGATAATCCCACCTCAGCTATGGCAGAACAATTCCGGACCATCCGGACCAATATCCAGTTCTCTATGTTGGACAAGGAATTAAAAACATTTAATGTGACTTCACCGGGACCCGCTTCGGGAAAGTCCTTCTTATCGGCTAATATCGCAGCTGCCTTTGCTAGTGATGATAAGCGGGTGCTCTTATTGGATGCCGATATGCGTAAACCCACCGTTCATAAGACTTTTGGCGTGCCTAACGATCGGGGCCTAACTAACCTTCTAACCGATAGTCGGCTGGAAATCCACCAAGTGATTAAGAAATCCTATGTACCGAACTTATTCTACTTAACCTGTGGCGCTATTCCACCTAATCCTTCAGAGCTCTTAGCTTCCAAACGGATGCAGGAATTGATGGATCAATTGCGCAATGTCTTTGACATCATTGTCTTGGACTGCCCACCAGTCCTGGCCGCTACCGATGCCCAAGTGGTATCCGCCCGGGTTGACGGGACGGTGGTTGTGGTGCCGTACGGCCAATGTACTAAGGATGAAGTTAAGGAAAGCCAGGCCCTACTAGACAAGGTCAACACCAATGTGCTTGGAGTCATTATGAACCGGACCGAAAGAACTGAAGACTACTATTACTACTACGAGTAAGAATAAATCGAGAAGGAGTAAAGCTCTGTGATTGATTTACACTGTCATATCTTAATGGGTCTGGATGATGGCCCCAAGCAAATCGAAGATTCCCTAGCCCTAGCTAGGCAGGCCCAAGACCAGGGTGTGACTCATATTGTCTGCACGCCCCACCATATGAACCGGTCCTGGATGAATCCTCGGCCCAAGGTGGTTCAAGCTGTCCAAGAATTTCAAGCGGTCTTAGACCAGGAAGGAATAGATATCACACTCTTTCCCGGTCAAGAACTTCGTCTCCATGGAGAAATCCTAGAAAACATTAAAAAGGGCGAGATTTGTTTCTTTGATGAATTTGGCAAGTATGTATTGATTGAATTTCCCACAGGCGGAGTACCCCAGTATACCGATCGAGTCTTCTATGAATTAGCTATCCAGGGCATTCGCCCAGTCATTGCCCATCCGGAACGCAACAAGGCTATTCAAAAGGATCCCGAGATCTTAAAAGGCTTGGTAGAAAAGGGAGCTCTAGGCCAAGTCACAGCGGCTAGCTTGAACGGTAAACTCGGTCGTCAAGTCAAGCGACTGTCCTTGGACCTGATTGAAGCCAATCTCATCCATGTGGTGGCTTCCGATGCCCACCATCCTAAACGCAGGCCCTTTGATTTGGCTCCGGCCTATGACCAAGTGGAAAAGCACTTCGGTAAGGAAGTCCGCCAGGCCTTTGACCAGCGGGCGCGAGACTTGGTTAATGGCGATCCCATTGCTATCGGTGAGGTGAAATCAGTTGGGAAGAAGAAGTTTTTGGGTTTGTTTTCGTAAACGTCAACATGTAAAGGATTAATAAAGATGGAAGGTTTTAGTGAATGAAATTAACCCGCAGAAGGAAGCAGGCAACGATCATCTTAAGTGATGCCCTGAGTGTCTTACTAAGTGCGAGCTTGTCGGTATACTTGATCAAGTTCTACGTCCATAACAATTTATTCCAATACGTAACCATTGCCAGCATCTACCTACTGGTCTATTTATTAGTTTCTTTTAAGCAGCATAGCTTTTCTGGTATTATTCGTTTCTTTAACTTCTCGGATGCTAGACAGTTGGTCCTAGGAAATGTCATTGCCGGTGTCATCGCCTTTATCTGTGGCACCATGGTCTTCAGCCGAGTAAGCAACCGCTACAGTTTCCTCTTATTATTCTTTTCGACGGCCTTTATGCTATTGGCACGGATGTTATGGCGGACTTATGTCGATGAAAAGAACCATGTCAGATCTAAGAGCGATAATAATGCGCCTCGCTTATTATTAGTTGGGGCTGGGGATGCCGGCAACTTATTCATCGAAAGTTTTGCTAAGGCTGGCGATCGCTTTACTATTGTGGGTTTGGTGGATGACGATCCTAATAAACAGGGCGTTTACTTACGGGGGTATCCTGTTCTTGGACCAATCGACCAAATCCCTCAAATCATTGATGCCAAACGGGTGGACCAAATTACCATTACCGCACCATCCCTCCCTTCAGAAAAGGTGGAAGAAGTCATTCGCCTAGCTAACGAAAAGGATATTTCAGTCAAGCAAATGCCAGAAGTGGAACGAGTTATGGCCGGTGACTTACAAGTGGCAATGCGGGACATTGAAATCAATGACCTCCTCGGTCGGGAAGAAGTTGAACTCGATGACCAAGCAGCTATCGATACTATTGGTGGAAAAACCATCCTAGTCACTGGAGCAGGGGGATCAATCGGTTCAGAAATCTGCCGACAACTCTTGAAATTTGGACCTGCTAAGTTACTCTTACTGGGACACGGAGAGAATTCCATCTATCTTATTGATCGGGAACTTAACCAGCTCAACCAAAGTGGGGTTCAAATTGTTCCCATTATTGCCGATATTCAAGACCGTGACCACATTAACGACTTAGTCAAATTTTACCAACCTAATATTATCTACCACGCCGCAGCCCATAAGCATGTGCCCTTGATGGAATATAATCCGACTGAAGCGGTTAAGAATAATATCTACGGAACCTATAATGTGGCCCGGGCTGCGGAAGAAAATGGAGTGGAACGCTTTGTCATGATTTCCACTGATAAGGCCAATAATCCGCCCAATGTCATGGGGGCAACCAAACGGATTGCCGAAATGATTGTGACCGGCCTCAATGAAAACAGTCAATGTACCTTCTCTGCCGTACGTTTCGGGAATGTCTTAGGTAGCCGGGGCTCCGTGATCCCGCTCTTCAAGAAACAAATTGCGGCTGGAGGGCCAGTGACCGTCACCCATCCGGACATGCGGCGCTACTTCATGACTATTCCTGAAGCTAGTCGACTAGTTATTCAAGCCAGCTCTTTAGCTGAAGGTGGGGAACTATTCATCCTCAACATGGGTAAGGAAGTCTACATCAAGGATCTAGCTCGTAAAATGATCACCCTTAGTGGTTACAGTGAAGATGAAATTGAGATCAAATACGTGGGCATGCGTCCAGGGGAGAAACTCTATGAAACCCTGCTCCTGGATGATGAAACCACTGACCGCCAAGTAGACGACAAGATTTTCGTGGGTAAGGTTCATAATAAGAGCTTGAAGGAAATTAGAAGCTTTGTGGAAGGTTTAGACCTCAGTGGTCATGATGATAAGTTAAGTGAGAAGTTAACCACCTTTGTTCATCGGAATGTGGAAGTGGAGTAAATATAAAGGAGAAAGTAATGTATATAAAAGTAAAAAGACTTATTGATTTTATACTAGCGCTTATTGCCCTAATCATACTTTCTCCTCTATTTTTATTGATAGCACTCTGGATAAAACTGGACTCCAAAGGCCCAGTTTTCTTTAAACAAAAGCGCATTGGTAAAAATAGAGATTTTTTTTATATTTACAAGTTTCGCTCCATGCTGTCTGAAACACCAGCCGATATGCCGACGCATTTATTAAAAGATCCTGCAGCCTTTATCACTAAGCCGGGAGCCTTCTTAAGAAAAACGAGTTTGGATGAACTCCCCCAATTAATTAATATCTTAAAAGGCGAGATGGCTTTTATTGGTCCTCGTCCCGCTCTCTGGAACCAAGATGACCTGGCGGATGAACGGGATAAATACGGAGCTAACGATATTCTCCCGGGATTAAGCGGTTGGGCGCAAATCAATGGTCGTGATGAACTTCCTATTGATGTAAAGGCTCGCCTTGATGGACAATATGTGGAGAATATGGGGCCAATGATGGATATAAAATGTTTCTTTGGGACTATTGTTAGTGTCATTCGTCATGAAGGAGTTGTTGAAGGCGGAACTGGAGCTATTGAAAAGGCCAAGCAAGAGTTGGAGGAAGAAGATAAATGAAGAAAATCCTAATTACAGGAAAACATTCTTATATCGGTAACCAATTTTCCCAGTGGTTGGCACAGTGGCCAGAAGACTATAAAGTAGTTAAAGAGAGCCTCAGAGACGGTACTTGGCGGCAAAGTGACTGGTCAAATTATGATGTTATATTGCATGTAGCTGGCATTGCTCATAATTCTTCGGATCCTAAGTTGGAAGACTTATATTATGAAGTCAACCGAGACCTAACTATAGAAGCTGCAAAGAAGGCAAAAGCAGAAGGTGTCGGACAATTTATCTTTATGAGTTCCATTATCGTTTTTGGTTCTAAGGTAAGTAAAATTACAAAAGACACGCCAACCAATCCCGATAATTTCTATGGGGATAGTAAATTACAAGCAGAAGCAGGCTTAGGAGAATTAGCTGACGACCAGTTTAAAGTTGCCATTGTCCGTCCTCCCATGGTTTATGGACCAGGATCGAAGGGGAATTTTCCTAAATTATCAAAACTTGCTCAAAAAACACCAATCTTTCCTAATTATGCAAATAAAAGAAGTATGCTGTTTATCGATAATTTATCAGCAGCATTAACTCAAATTATTGATGAAGAATTGATAGGCAATTTCTATCCACAAAATGAGGAATATGTAGCTACTAGTCAAATGGTAAAAGAGATTGCTGATGTTCATAATCATCAACTTGCTTTGGTTAAAGGCTTAACACCTTTTGTTCGTATTGCTTTACCAATTAAAGTTATTAATAAGGTATTTGGAGATTTATATTACGATAAAGATCTATCAGACAACTTAAATAACGTTGTTAAATGTTTTAGAAGAACAATTGAAATAACGGAAGAAGGTTATTGATGAAAAAGGCACTAATGTACGCTTCGGTAGCTTCAATGATTGATTTATTTAATATGAATAACATCAAAATTCTTCAAGAACTAGGCTATCAAGTGGATGTAGCCTGTAATTTTGAAGAAGGAAGTATAACCTCTGATGAACGTGTTAAAGAATTTAAAAAAGAACTTGAAGATAGTGGAATAGAGTGTTTTCAAATACCAATTCCTCGTAAAATATCACGTCTTAAAGAGATAAAAAAATCCTATCAATTAACAAAACAGTTAGCTGATAGGGATTACGATTTAGTTCATTGTCACTCACCTATTGGATCGGTGATTTGTCGCTATGCTTTTCGTAAAAGCCCAGCGCGTATGATTTATACCGCTCATGGTTTTCACTTCTTTAAGGGTGCGCCACTAAAGAATTGGCTCATCTTCTATCCGGTTGAACGTTGTATGGCCTGGTATACAGATACCTTGATTACGATTAATCAGGAAGATTATGAATGTGCGGAGAAGTTTAAAGTTAAAAGTGAAGTTTTAAAAATTAATGGCATTGGAATAGATACCTCAAAATTTAAACAAAAAGGTTTTGGCAATAGAGATTCAGAGCTAGCTAAGGAATTACAAATAAAAGTTGATTCGATTGTGTTAGCAAGTGTCGGTCAATTATCAGTTCGTAAAAATCATTCAGTTATAATTCAAGCGCTATCGAAGCTAAAAAATAAAGACATAAAATATCTAATCATTGGTCAAGGTGAATTAAGAGAAGAACTTACCCAACTAATAAAAAGAGAACACCTAGAAGAACAAGTATCGCTCTTAGGTTATCGTTCTGATGTTGATAAAATACTTCAGCTAACAGACATTTTTGCCTTTCCTTCTTTACAAGAGGGGTTACCTGTTTCATTAATGGAAGCAATGGGGACCGGACTTCCTTGTATTGCCTCTGATATAAGGGGAAATTCAGATTTAATAGACCATAATTTGGGCGGATATTTGTGTAATAATACAGTAGAAGAATATGTAAAAGGAATAAAGTCATTGAGTGATGATAAAGACAAACGACTATCGTTTGGAAAATATAACTTAAAAAAATTGAAAAGTTTGATAAAAACATAATCAATCAAGAAATGAAACGAATATATAGTTAATAACGAGAGTAGAAAGGAGGAAATAATGAGGATTGTTTTTTTAAGAAGTAATGCTGTGAATCCAGATTCAAGGGTTGAGAAAGAAGTAGCTAGCCTATTAAAAGGAGGCCATGAGGTTTCTATTTTGGCTTGGGATAGAGAATCTGAGATTGATAGTGCAGATACTTTAAAATTTAACCAATTTAATGCTCCAATTTACAGATTTGGTATTAAATCAGAATTTGGAGCAGGGTTTAAAAAAATATTTTACCTCTTTCAAAATTTCAGAAATGTATGCTTAACTGGCTATCAAAGAACAAAGATAAGTATGATGCCATTCATGCGTGCGATTTTGATACAGCGTTCGTTGGCTATATTTGTGCTAAACGTTTCTCTAAAAAGTTTGTTTATGATATTTTCGATTATTATGTGGACGCATTTAATGTGCCTAATAAATTGAAATCATTAATAGCAAAAATAGATCATCACATTATTAATAATGCAGATGCTGTTATAATTTGCACTGAAAAAAGAAAAGAACAAATTAGAGGGACTAAGCCTAAATATTTAGAAGTGATTCACAATACGCCAGATAGTCGTTTAAATTTGAATGAAAGTTTTCTAAAGAAAGGCAGTAATGATCGTTATTCATTATGCTATGTAGGTGTTTTACAAGATGGAAGGTTTTTAAAAGAAATCGCAAATATTATTTCAAAGCACCGAAATGTTGAACTACATATTGGTGGATTTGGCAAACTAGAAGCTGATCTTACTGCTTTATCAAAGAAATATGAAAATATTTATTTTTATGGAAAATTGGCTTATAGTGATACATTATCCTTAGAAAAGCAATGCGATTTATTATTTGCTCTTTATGAGCCTACTATTCCTAATCATATATATTCAGCTCCTAATAAATTTTATGAAGCTCTTATGTTAGGGAAACCAATATTGATGTTTGAAGGAACAGGTTTCGATAGTATCATTAATCAATTTTCAGTAGGGAAAACGGCGGAATATTCATATGAAGCAGTTGAAAATATAGTCTTAGGTTTCTCAAATGGAGCTGTGCCTAGGCAATTTATACCAAAGGAAATTCAAGAAATATACAATAAACATTTTAGCTGGAATGTGATGGAAGAAAGATTATTAAAATTATATTCGAATATTATAGAGGGTGAGCAAAGTGATTAATATAAAAAAATTATTCTATTTTTCTATGCCTTTTATATCCTTTACACCCCAAATTTTAGTTTTATTAGCTCTTTATTTTCACCATCAATTGTGCTTTTTCTTTTAAGTATAACGAATATAATATTATTGAATCGAAAATTACTGAGTTTTGTTAAAAAGATGAAAGTAGAACATCTCTTTATAAGTTTTATCGCTTTGGCAGCTTATATTAGTATTGTAAATTATCTTAATGGTTTTTACATATTTGATTATGTTTCAAATATCGTAATGTGCTACAACTTAATAAATTATATTTCTTTATTTATATGGTATGAAAAAGTATATCAAAACAATAAATTCTTAGAATATATAATATTTATAGGATTAACCCAGGCGGTCATTTCATCACTAATGGTTTTAATACCTGGATTCAAAGAATTTGCTAACATGTTATATATTGAAGGAGAAAATCCCAGCCTCAATTTATTAGGTATTACCAACCATCGAATTTATGGGATTGGAAGTGGATATACGGTTGCCCTACCATTCATTCAAAGTTTTATGGGAATATTATCGCTATATATTGTTGATAAAAATATGAACATGAAGTATTTATTCTATTCTCTATTCTTAGCGTGGAGTTCTCTGTTGAATAATAGAACAGGCTTTATTATTTATGTAGTGGTCCTTCTTATATTTGTATTAAAAAAGTTATTTAATCGGATATCGTTAAATGCACTATTAATGACCTTCCTCATCTTATCTCTCCTTATTTTAGTGCCAAGATTTTTCCAAGATAGTGATAAATTTCAATGGTTAACGACATCCATAGATGATGTCTTTAGTTATATCCTTCATGGTGATCGAAGTGAGTATACACAGTCGTTAACACAAGATTTTCTGAAGTTTCCTCAAGGGCTTTCAATGATATTTGGTACTGGTCATAGGGCCTTTGGCGAAAAGGCTAGATATTTTTTAGGGTTTAATTCAGATATTGGTTACGTTAATGACCTGTTTAAAGGTGGATTGATATATGTAATTATCTTATATTCTACATTATTTATTAATCTTTTCAGAAGAGTCTCAAACAGATTTTTGCTTGTCTCTATTACTATATTTTTGATACTGGCTAATTATAAGGGGGAAATAATCAATGGATCAGCTGTAATGATGCTCGCTATAATTATTTCAATATCTTTCACATACTATTCGAATAGGTGGAAGGAGGCTTAAAATTGATTGCATTTATAGGTGATTTTCATTCTAACGATGGTGTAGCTAATGCAAATAAGAATATAAAAAACGGAATCATTGAGTCAAAGATAAAAAATCAATTTCTTTTTTCTAAAGAAACTCATCCTATCAAGCGAATTATTGAAATATTTAAATTAGTGTATAACACTGAAAAAATTTGCTTTTCTGGAATTACTAAGGTGAATATTTTAATTATTATGCTTGCAAAAATTTTCAATAAAAAATTTACTATCTACTTCATGGCTATCCAGCGTATGAACAATCAATTGAAGGCGTTCTTTCCCCAAAAAATTAAAGCAATTAAAAAAAATGAATTAAGAAAGTATCAAGTAGTTGATGGAATTATTTGTGTGTCTGAGACATGTGCTGAGTATATAAAAAAAGAATTACCACGACTAAGTGATAAGATTTTTTATATAAATAATCCCATTGATACTAGTCATTGGAAGAAAGAAAAAAATAATAATAGAGATAGGACGGCTATATGCACTACCGGCGGAGGTAGACGGATAAAAAATAATTTAACGATTGCAAAAGCTGTGTCAAAATTGAATGCCGAAGGCTATAATTTATCCTTATATGTACTGGGCTCTAATGGACCAGATACAGAATTATTGAAAGAAGAAAATAGCGTCAAATATCTTGGAAAGCATTCGCATGAAGATACAATTAAACTTTTTCAAAAACTAATATCTACATCCAAAATTCATATTTTGAAACATTCGGCCTAGCAGTACTTGAAGCGCTATTTAATGGAAATAATTTATTAATTTCTAAGAATGTTGGTGCAAGAGACGTGCTAGAAAATCTGCAAAATTCAGATGTTATAAATGATAATCAAAATATTGAGGAAATTACAGAAAAGATTAAAAATATTTTAGTGAATAGTAATAATAGAAGATTATATAATGGGTTAAATCAAGAAAAGATTTCTCCTGAAAATGTAGCCTATGATTTATATGATATTTTAAAGAGATGATAAAATGAGATTCACAATAATAATGCCAGTCTATAATGTTGAAAATTATTTAAAGCGCTCAATCAATAGCATTCTGAACCAAGATTTTCAAGATTGGGAGTTAATAATTGTTAATGACGGGTCTAAAGACAATTCAAGAGAAATTTGCGAAGAGTTTGCTAATAGAGATAATAGAATCAAACTAATTAATCAGAAGAACCAGGGATCTGGTGTAGCTAGGGAAAAAGCCTTAGAAAATGCAAAGGGAGATTATATTGTATTTATTGATCCTGATGATTTCACCGCAGATAATTCTTTGACCGAAATCAACGCTATCATTGATAATTATAAAAAACGCTTGATATTATATTTTGTGGTTATAACGAAATCACTAAAAATAAGGCTGGCAAAAATGTTACAATAGCCCATCAATATATGAATAATGTTTTATTAGAGAATCATGAAATTGCAGCATCTTTTAAATATATTGAAAGCATAAGCATTAAATCACTTTGGAATAAAGTATATGCTCGAGATTTCTTGATAAGAAATAATATATCTTTTTCAGACCAGCGTGTAGGGCAAGATGCATTATTTAATTTTAATGCTTATAAATATATTAATAACATATTTATAAGTAATAGTATTATATATAATTATGATGCAACTCGAGAAGGATCAGCAATTAAGACATTCAATAAATATAAGCATAAGTATGAATTAAATATTGCAGATGCTTTTAAAAAGTTTGTAGAAATACAAAATATTCCTAATAAAGATAAATTGATATTAAGAGAGTATTGGTATGCTTTATTTACTCAAATTTTGAATTTATCGACATCAACTTGTTCTTGGACTATCAAGGAAAAAGCGAAAAATATTTCGGATATGCTGAGTTCTCGTTATGAATATAGAAATCTTAAAAAGTTAGATTTGAATTTCTTTAATGGTCGATTTGAGCGAGTTATATATAATTTGATAATAAGGTCAAGAATTAAAATTGCTCTCTCTCTATCTAGGCTCTACTATAAAACATTTCTGGAAATATAGGAGGTAAATCACCAATGAAAAAATATTAACTGTATTTGGGACTAGGCCCGAAGCAATCAAGATGTGCCCCCTAGTAAAAGAGCTAAAAAATCAAAGAAACTTAAAACAGTTGTATGTGTTACTGGACAGCATAATGAGATGTTAACGCAAGTTCTTGAAAAATTTAATGTTAGTCCAGATTACAACTTGAAGATTATGAAAAAGAATCAAAATTTATTTGATATTACAGTTAATATTTTACAAAGAATCAGGAGTGTCTTACAAGAAGAAAAACCTGATTTGGTGCTTATTCATGGAGATACGTCTACAACATTTGTTACAGCCCTAGCTTGTTTTTATCTACAGATTCCAGTCGGTCATGTCGAAGCAGGACTGCGCACAGGGGATATTTCTTCACCTTTCCCAGAGGAATTTAATAGAAGGGCAGTTAGTTTAGTATCTAAATTTAATTTTGTTCCAACAGAACGAGCAAAACGAAACCTTTTGAAGGAAAATTTCGATTCTGATTCAATTTATATTACGGGTAATACTGTTATTGATGCTCTTAAAACAACAGTAACTGAAGATTACACTAATCAATACTTAGATTGGGCTGAAGACAGTAAATTAGTATTGCTAACAGCTCATAGGCGAGAAAATCAAGGCGAGCCTATGGAGCATATGTTTAGAGCTATTTATCGAGTATTAGATCAGAATTCAGATGTAAAAATTATTTTCCCTATTCATTTTAACCCCCGAGTAAGAGAATTAGCTAATAAATATTTTTCTGATCATGAAAGAATTAAATTAATTGATCCTTTAGACGTTTTTGATTTTCATAATTTTATGGCCAATTCTTATTTGATACTAACTGATAGTGGTGGTATTCAAGAAGAAGCCCCTAGCCTTGATGTTCCAGTATTAGTTATGAGAGATACTACAGAGCGGCCTGAGGGGATTGAGGCAGGAACTCTTAAATTGGTGGGGGTTAAAGAAGATAGTATATTCTATTATTTTGATCGTTTAATTAATGATAAAGTATATTATCAAAAAATGAAAAATGCCAAGAATCCATACGGAGATGGTAAAGCATCTCAAAGAATAGTAAAAATTATTGAAGAAAAATTGTAAATTATTTGAGGTGTATAAATGACGGAAAAAGTTTTATCTATTATTGTTCCGGTATATAATACAGAAATTTATTTAAAAGAGTGTTTGGATAGTTTACTTGATCAAGGTCTTAAGGGTTATGAGATTATTTGTATCAATGATGGTTCAACAGATAATAGCTTAGCTGTCTTAGAAGAATATCAAAAAAATAATCCAGTTATTAAAGTTTATAGTCAGACTAATAAGGGGCTTAGTGCAACTCGCAATAGAGGGTTGTCACTTAGTCAAGGAAAATATATCTATTTTATGGATAGTGATGATGTTCTAACTTCTAACTTTTTATCAAAAGCAATTGAAAAAATGATGAATCAAGATTTAGAAATTTATTCTTTTGATGCAGTAAGTTTTATTGATTGCTCAAGTGATTTGGAAAAACTGAGTGATTATGGTAGAGAAAAATCATATGGGTACTATAAGGATGGGAAAGAGTTTTTAAATGAACTATGCAGATCTAGAGAGTTTTTAAGTCCTGTTTCGCTAAATATAATTGATTCAAATCTATTAAGAAATAATGATATAAGTTTTATTGAGGGGATTCTACATGAAGATGAAGCTTTTACTGTAGAAATATTACTCTATGCCTCTCAAGTTTTTCATACCAATCAAAAGGGGTATAAGCGTCGAATTAGACAAAATTCTATTATGACGACTAAAAAACAATTAAAAATTTTAAGGGGTATTATACTGTCTTTTTGCGATTGAATGACTTACTGAAAGATTCAAGATTTAAGCAAAATGAAGGTTTAAAACTAAGAACAATCGTCTTATATGATTCTCTTCATAATATTTATCAGCAATTAGATCCTACAAGTAAATCTGTAGCTACTAAGGACTTAGATAATGCTGATAAAATCGCAAAGTATAATAACTACTATACTTTTAAAAGTTGGTTAAGACATTATAATTACTTTACAAAATTATTATTCGATTATTTGGCGAAGGTGAAATATAGTTTTTAGAATATATTAAGGTGGATTTAAGTATTGAATAAGTTAAAAGAGGGAATCATATACAATGCTGTCGGTAAGTATTCGAATGTTGTTATACAATTACTTCTCCAAGTAATTCTAGCAAGACTAATCACTCCAGCTGAATTTGGTATTGTAGCAATTGTTAATGTGTTCTTGGTTTTTTTTCAACTTTTGGCAGATTTCGGTATTGGGCCAGCAATTATTCAGAGAAAAGATATTGACCATTATGAAACGAACCAAATCTATTCGTTTTCGATTTATTTTTCTTTATCTTTAGCTATCATTTTTGCTGTTCTTGCTCAACCCATTAGTCAATTTTATAATAAACCTGAGCTTGTTCAAGCGGTTCCAGTTATGGCAATTGCCTTACTCTTTAATAGCCTATGTATGGTGCCGCAAAATTTATTGTTAAAGGAAAAACGATTTAAACGGGTTAATTTTACCCAAGTAATGGGAAGTTTATTTAACGGTATTTTTTCTGTAATCTTTGCTTTTTTGGGCTTTTCTTTTTATTCTATTATTTTTGGTAATATTGCTAGAGCACTTATTCAGTTAGTAATTTACTTATTCAGTACCAAAGTGAAATTTTCATTCAAATTTTCATTGGATCCTCTTAAAAAAATATTTCCATTTGCCAAGAATCAAATGCTTTTTAATATCATTAATTACTTTTCAAGAAATTTGGATAGTATTTTAATAGGGCGATATATGCCAGCTGATCAGTTAGGTTATTATGATAAATCTTATCAACTAACTTTATATCCTAACACGATTTTTACAGGGGTTATAACATCTGCTATTCAACCTATTTTTTCAGATTTTCAGAACGATCTCACTCAAATAAAAAATGGCTATCTGAATATATCCAAAGTATTATCTAATTTTGCTATTCCTCTAACTATCTTTTTATTCTTTTCTGCAGGAGATATTATTTATTTTCTCTATGGTGACCAATGGGGAGAGAGTATATTAGCTTTTCAAATTTTGAGTATCTCTGTTTGGATTCAGATGTTACAGTCTACAACTGGTGCATTTTTTCAATCCGCTAATCGAACTGACCTTTTATTACTTTCCGGTATATTATCAACGACGTTAAACATCATTGCTATTATTATTGGAGTATATCAAGGATCAATTTATTGGGTAGCAACAATGGTGGTCATTAGCTTTAGCTTGAATTTTATACAAACGAATTATTTAATGCTATGTAGAGCTTTTAACAGCACGATGGGCGAATTCTTTGCAGTACTAATTAAACCATTTCTTGTTGGCTTAGTAACCTTGGTTGCTTTTATTTTATTACCGACTTTAACTTTTAATCCATTTATTAACTTATGTATTAAAGGTATAGTATTCCTCCTAACCATGCTTATAGGCTTGATAATTACTAATCAATTAAAAGACTTGTGGGCAATGATAAGAGGATAAGTTACACAGGCAAGAACTTGTAAAGACTTTTTTGACCTAGTTAGTTCAATATTAGTCATATAAGAGTATTGAAATTATTTAAACGATAAGATTATAAATATTTTATAGCGTAATATTAGAAAGGATCACTATGAAAATTACAGTCACTGGTACAGGATATGTTGGTTTATCCAATGCGATTTTGTTGGCACAGCATCATCAAGTTACGGCTATTGATATTGTTCAAGACAAGGTGGATTTAATTAATGAAGGTAAGTCACCGATTGAAGATAAGGAAATTATTGATTATTTAGCCAATGCGGACCTAAATCTAAAAGCGACAACTGAACATCAAGAAGCATATCGCCAAGCGGATTTTTCCATTATTTCCACGCCAACAAACTATGATGATGAGACCAACCATTTCGATACTTCTGCGGTTGAATCAGTGATTGAGGATATTCTAGCCAGTGGCTCCAAGGCAACCATTGTGATTAAATCGACCATCCCGGTGGGTTATACGGAATCCATTCGTAAGAAATATAAAACCGATCGGATTATTTTTTCACCGGAATTCTTGCGTGAAGGGCGCGCTTTGTACGATAATTTACATCCTAGTCGGATCGTTGTGGGCTCTCACGGGGAAGCCGGGCAATGCTTTGCGGATTTATTAGTAGAAGGGGCCTTGGAGGATGATATTCCGGTTCTATTAACCCATTCTACCGAGGCTGAAGCCATTAAATTATTTGCCAATACTTACTTGGCCATGCGGGTGTCTTTCTTCAATGAGTTGGATTCTTATGCGGAGATTAAAGGGCTTAATGCAGCTGAAATTATCGATGGGATCGGTTTAGATCCACGAATTGGTTCTCACTATAACAATCCTTCCTTTGGCTATGGGGGCTACTGCTTACCCAAGGACACCAAGCAGCTGTTAGCTAACTATGAAGATGTGCCGCAAAATATCATTAGCGCTATAGTCCAAGCCAATCGGACGCGTAAGGATCATATTGCTAAGCAAGTCCTTAAACGTAATCCGCAAGTGGTGGGTATTTACCGCTTAACTATGAAGGAAGATTCGGATAATTTCCGCCAATCCGCTATTCAAGGGGTCATGAAGCGCATCATGGCAGAAGGCGTCCCGGTGATTATCTACGAGCCTGTTGCTGAGGAAGATACTTTCTATAATTGTGAAGTCTACCGCGACCTGAATCAATTTAAAGCTGACGCCGATGTGATAATCGCTAATCGCTGGGATGAAGACTTAGCGGATGTGAATGATAAGGTCTATACTCGGGATATTTATCATGAGAATTAGGTGGGCTTTGTGGAGGTTTGGTTGAAGGAAATATGGTGAAGAAGAACTCTTGCTGAGGAAGTGGGAGTTTTTTTGTAGGGTAGGGGGAACTGACGTTTGCAAACGGACAGTATTTTCGATGAAATTACCTGTTATGTATGCTAGATTTAATATTAAATGAGGTGAGAGGTCTTATGGATCAATATATAAGTATTTTAGATATGGATTCGGAACAAGCTAAAAAATTTTTCTTGGAAAGCACGAGCTATAGTACGATTCACTTACCGCCATATTTTACTTTTGATGAAGTTATTTCAAAAGCTGAAAATAAATTAAGAAAAAGTAAATTGAAAGAATTTGAAGGAAGCAAAATAAAAATAGATGATCTACCTGATGTCAATTATACTCTATTTGCTAATAAAAATGGGAAATACAGTTGGAGACCTTTAACATTAATACATCCATTAGCTTATGTTGATTTAGTGAATCTAATATGTAAAAAAGATAATTGGAGTCTAATCCTCAAAATCCTAATAAATTCTGAAGTAGAAAATATAAAATGTATGTCAATTCCCTTAAAAGCTATAAAAAATAAGCAACAATCAAAAGAGACTATTTTAAATTGGTGGAGAAATATGGAACAAACTCAAATTGCTTTATCATTAGAATATGAGTCAATGCTTAATACTGATATTACTGATTGTTATTCCTCAATATATACTCATTCTATAGAATGGGCTATTGATGGCAAGGATAATGCCAAAGAAAATAGGAAAATAAAAGGAGAAAAGAAAGGCTTGGGAAGACAAATTGATATAAAATTAAGCAATATGCAGTTTGGCCAAACCAATGGTATCCCTCAGGGCAGTGTATTGATGGATGTTATAGCTGAAGTTGTTTTAGCAGCAATCGATATAGAATTGGAAAGAGAAATTAATAAATATTTTATAGATACAAAGTCGGTTAATCGATATCGTATTTTAAGGTACCGAGATGACTATAAAGTATTTGTTAATAGTAGACAAGATGCAGAACAGATTTTAAAGATTTTAACTCAAGTCTTAATGCCATGGAATTTTAAATTATCTGAAAGGAAAACGTCTTTTTCTGATAATTTGATACTTGATTCAATAAAATCAGATAAACTTAATTGGAATAAAACTGCTGCATTATTTTCAAATAAAGCAACAAAAATCAGTATACAAAAAGAACTTCTAGAAATTCTTAATTTATCAAAAACATATCCAAATTCTGGAAGCTTATCAAAAGCGATGACTAATCTTTATAAAAATAAAATTAATTCTCTTGAAAAATTACCAGTTGACTATGAACAAATTATTGCAATTACCGTAGACCTTTTCATAAATAATCCTAGAGTTATTGAAATTGGAATTACAATTTTAAGTAAAATTTTTTCACTAATTAACACTGATAACAAAAAGATTGAAAAATTATTAGAGCAATAGATCGTAAAATAAAAAAATCATCTAACTCTGAGTATGCAGAAATATGGCTTCAAAGATTAGCAATTCCATACGGAATTCCACTTAATTATGATTCTATTTTATGTCAAAAGGTAAATGACCCTAAAATAACTATCTGGAATTCAAATTGGATTAAAGGGAAAGAAGATTCAAAAAAATATTTAAATAAAATTATTGATAAAAAGGAAATTGATAAATTAGAACTAATTATTCCTTTATCAGATGTAGATCCTTTTTATGAATAAATCTGTTTTGAAAATATTCATTTTCAGATATTAATGCAAATTCATATGAACTATGGAGGTAAAAACATGACGTTTAATTCCATTAAGGTATTTAATGACTTACCATTAAAATATGATGAATTAAGAATAGATTTTTTTACAAATGATAATAGTAAGTTTAAAGAAAAAAGGGTCAATTTAATTTATGGAAGAAATGGCGTTGGTAAAACAACATTATCGAGAACTTTAAAAAATTATAAAGATGATAAAACTGTTCTTTTTTTAGATGAAAATGATAATATTTTAGATTTTAACGAAATCTGTCCGATTCATGTATATAATGAAGACTTTATAAAAGAAAACTTTATTTTTGCTAAAGATAGCAAACTCAACGCTATTGTTATGACTGGTGAATCCGAAGAAATTGACAAACAGATTGAAAGTCATGGGGAAAATTGTTCAAAATTAAAAGATGAATTTTTAGAATTATGTGATAAGCATAAAGATATTAGAGATAAATATAATAGAATCATAAATAAAATGAAGAAAATACTTAAAGGCAGTGAAAGTTGGGCCGAGCGAGATAGTAAAATCAGAAATAAAAATGCTAAAAAAATTCTACGGTAAATGAAGAGACTGTTTTAAATTTTAAAGGTCTTTTTGATGAAATTAAAGATGAATTATATGAAAATGGAGATTTAAAAAATAATTATGGTGAGCTAGTCTCTCAAAAAATAAAAAGCCTAGATACTATTTTATCTGAGTCAATAATTGCTTTAAATAAGGCTAGAAATGAGCAAAGTCTTATTAAACTAAATTTGGAGTACCAATTTGATAATAGTATTGAAGAAAATATTAATTATTTATTGGATAGAACGTTGGAAAAAGAAAGTGATTCAAATATCGCAGATGATTTATCTAGAAAAATTATGAAAGTCTATGAAAATGAAGGAAAGAAAAACATAGACTCATCGCTTAATAAATTAAAAGACCAATTAGAGATGGAACAAAATTATTGTTCGATGTGTTATCAAGAAATTAATAACGAGTATATTCATAAGTTACAAAATAAATTAGATGAAATTATAGTAAAAGAATTAACAAATAATAAAGTAAAAAAATTTAAAGATAAAATTGAAGACAAAAAAATAGTTCAAATATCTTTTGAAAACGATTTAGAGTTGGGAGATAATTTTTATTCATATTTTCCTCAAGAGCAGCAAAAACTTAAAGAACTGATAGATGAATATAATGTATTAGTAAAATCAACAAATAATATATTGGAGGATAAAAAAGATAAGTTATATACTTCAATAAATAATGAGTTAGATGGGCAATTAAGCGAAAAATATCATGAAATACTAGATTATATAAATGAGATTAATGAGAAAATTGATGCTCATAATAAAAGTTTAACTGATCAGGATAAACTTATATTCAAAGCAACGATAGAAAATGATAAATTTACATTATATACTTATTTAAAAGAATTTTCTTCTTTTTTTGCATTATATAGTGAAGTAAGGAAAATAGATAATGAGGAGAAGAATGAGAAAAGTTCGTATAATTCTTTAAAAACGCAAATCAATAATGAAAATTTGACAATACAAAAATTAAAATCCAAAATGGAGCAAATTAACATAGCGGTAGATGAAATTAACAAAAGAATTAATTATATTACATATACTCAAGGGCAGATAAAAATTCAAGCTGAGGATCATAAGTATTATGTTTTAGTAAATAATGAGAAAATCGCTCTAGAGAAGCTTTCTACTGGTCAAAGAAATTTAATTAGTTTAAGTTACTTTTTTACAAAAATTAACGAAAATTATAGCGAAAAAGAATTTTACACAAATGAAATTTTATTGGTCTTGGATGACCCTATTTCTAGTTTTGACCATTCTAATAGGCTAGGTATTATGTCACTACTAAGATATGAAATTGGGTCTATTTTATTATCAAATGAAAAATCAAAAATTTTGGTTCAAAGTCATGATACAGGGGTAATTTTTGATTTGAAGAAAATTTTAGATGATATTGATGAAGAGCGTAAAGTTAATCATTCCAATCTTTCAAATAAAATACAATATGAAGTAAAAGAAATAAGAAATCATAAAGATAAACCTCTAATAAATTATCAACCAGAGAAAACTTATAGAAAATTAATGACAAACATTTATATGTTTGGAAATGGCGAATTTGACAATAATAAATCTCAGGCTGAACTTTCAATTGGAAATAATATAAGAAGAGTGCTAGAAGCCTTTAGCACTTTTAATTATAACAGCGGAATTACCTATCTTACTAATAATGACGAAGTCCTGAGCTTATTAGGAAGTAAAGATATTCAAATCTACTATAAAAATCTGATGAATCATTTAGTATTAAATAGTGAAAGTCACTTAAAAGAAAAGGCTGAATCTATCACAGATTATAATTATATGCCTCAATTTTCTTACAATGAAAAGCAAAAACTTGCTCGGGATACTATTTCATTTTTATATTTACTTGATAGGTTGCATGTAAAAAATAATATTATTACACTTTCTAGCAAGGGTAATATAGAAAATACCATACAAAGTTGGATTCCAAAATTTAATATATAAATAATTATTCAGTATTTTAATTGCTACAATTTGATAAAACGATTTTTTCTGGTCTGTTTATTGTAATCTAAAAAGGGGCTAAAAAGGATACTGATACAATTCCATTAGAGACAAGTAATCTTCCTAATATCAATAATTTAGTAGAAGCGTTCTATCAATTTATGATTTATACTAATACCAAATTGGAAGAAGGTGAGGAATTTGTCTAATGCATTTACTCTAAAAAAGTTATATTTTAACTGGTTGTTTAATGAGTACAAATATGAAGATATCGATTCAAAAGTAGTAAAAATAGATACACCATTTTTGGATAATAAATTTGATACTATCGTCATGTATGCTGAATTTTTAAATGAAGAAAAAATTCGACTAACCGACGATGGGTGGACGCTTAATGATTTAGAAAGTCATGGTTTGATTTTTTCAAAACAGTCAACGACTAGAAATAGGTTACTGAATAATATAGCGAATAGTCTTGGAATAGAAATTGAAGACAGTGAACTTACTGTGACAGCCACTTATGAAAAGTTTCCAATCATAAAACAACGACTTTTACAAGCGATTATGCAGGTCAATGATTTAATTGTTTTAAGAGATAATAATGTTAAACATATCTTTTATGAAGAAGTATCATCTTTTCTTGATCAGAATGGTATTTTTAATTCAAAGAAGCCTTCATTTCCAGGGAAAAGTGGGATAACCGTTCAATTTGATTTTTCTGTACCAACCAAGAAGGGCGAAAAATTAATAAGAACGATTCGAAATGGTAATGATTTAAATCGGTCTAAATTGTTAACAATGGATACGCAGTTATTAAGACATTCTAAGACAAACGCAATCTATCAGGCTATATATGATGATATAAATTATCCAATAAAAAATATGACTGATATTAAAGAATTTTTTTCTGAAAACAGTACTGCAAAAATTGTTCCTCTATTCTATTCAGAAGTTAAAAATAATCCCAGTTTAGTTGCAAACCAATAACATATTTGGCATGTCGAGATAGGCAGATAAATCTATATTTGATGATGTATTTTTTATTAGTGCGTGGATTGAAATAATTTTACTGGAACATATTTAAACCCTTTGTTTAGATAAGATTGTCATTTTTTACCTTTAACTAAAGAAAGCTGTCTAAATAAATAATTGGTATTTTTATTTATTAATCAGTTATTTTATTAGGGATAGTGTGCTGTCTCATTGAGAGGGTTTTCAATAAGCGTTTGGTGGATTTTTTCCAACTGAATCTTAGTGATATATAGGGACTTTATATATTAACTGTACTAAATACTACATATGAAAAACCGTAGGAGCACTGTGTCTCTTACGGTTTTTCATATATATCTTGTTAATTTAAGCCTCTATATAGCTATTCTTTTTCAAATAGCACTTTTACTCGAGCCAACAAATCAATGAGTATATCGTCTGGCACTTGTTCGATATACTTATAGCTTCTGGCATTAAAATCGATGGTCACTAGTTGATCTAATAAGACTTTTCCTGTAGTTTTAGTCTGCTCTAATTCAACATAAAATGGATATTTTCTATTTGTATTACTAATCGGTGCAAAAATTGCAATATTTGAGTACTTATTAACAATTCCATGGCTCAAACAAATATAGGGCCTGTAGCCTTTTTGTTCATGACCCTGTTTTGGATCCAAATATATCTTTATAATCGACCCCTGCTTTACTTTTACCATTTTTCATTTCCTTTTTGTTCAAATAATACAGGTTTTTCATTAACAGGAGCCCCATGATAATTTTCAAACAAATCTTTAACCGTAAGTTCAGGAACTTCGGTTATTTTTTTATAATTAGTTGATCATTTTTCACTTGATAATCCAATTTGTCGCCTTGGGACAAATTTAATTCTTCAAGCAATTGTTTTGGCAGACGGATAGCTGAACTATTCCCCCATTTATTGATTGTTAAAGGCATAAGAAGCTCCTTTCTAAGCTACAGTGAATATACCCTGCATGGGGTATAATTATGTATATACATTGTATGGGAGATATTATGGTAATTCAAATCATTTATTTAATTATATGATTTGAGAAGAGACGTTAATGCTAATTGAATAAGAGAGTAAGCTTAGTTGGAGGCCATAAATATTCAGGATGGTATAAATGTAATTTATTGGCGTTGCAAAGCAAATTAACGGTGGTTTCGCTGTCAGATGATAAGGAACGGGTCAAGGTAGTTTTAATTTTCTATCTGAATATTTGATTTATTGTCTACTAAGGATGCTGACTAATTGCTAGCTAACTGTGAATATATAACACGCAAAATATGATTGGTGTTCTTTGTTAAACCAACCGAATGGGCGAGGATCACATTGCTTAGCTAGTTTTTGAGTTTCTACAAGTTGTGGAAACTTAACATTTGACTATAAAGAATGATTCATACCGCTTTCTAAATTTGCTGTTCAAGGAGTTTTGAGGGGCACTATGGCTGAAGTCGCTCCTGCCTTTGTCTATGAAAATCTTATAAAGAAAAATATTATTTACAATCGCAATATCGATTAATTTAAAGGTGACGCTGTTGTTACTCAGGTAACCGCAGAGATAAGTAATTCGGGGGGAGTGAAAGATAAGGTAAATACCTGGAATATTTGCTATTAGAGTTAGGTGTTGTGTTGATGGTAGATGTAAACATTTGTTTGTATTAGATATGGTTAATATAACCTCTTGCTGATAAGGCAAGAGGTTTTTGGGAAGTAGTAAAGAACTTCTTCTTTATTTATAAAAATGTCCCAAATATTGATAAAAAGTCCCGTTTGTTTTATACTAATTCTAGTGATAAATGGAGGTAAGGGAGGAAGTTTAAAAATGAAGAAAGCAAATATAATAAATTTGATCAGATATTATGCTGATAAAAATGATGCAGGTTTTCGTAATGAAGCCTATGAAATTGCAAGTGAGTTTGAAAAAATTGGAGATAATCAATTATCTGAATACATTATGGCTCTTCTTTCAAATGCCAATACATTTACCCCACAGATGAATGATAACCAGTTAAAATTTGTTAAAAAAGTAGAATTAAAGGGGGATCCACTTCCTCTTCCAGAACCGATAAAGGAAGATATTATCGGCATCATTAATGCAGTCGGTCACGGTATTGGTGTGAATAAATTTTTATTTCAAGGAGCTCCTGGAACAGGTAAGACTGAAACAGCTAGGAATATAGCCAGGATATTAGAAAGAGAACTATTTGTTGTCGATTTTGCTTACATCATTGATAGTAGGTTAGGACAGACGGCAAAAAATATTGCTGAATTATTTGATGAAATTAATGAATTAGTTGCTCCAGAAAAGGTTGTTATTTTATTTGATGAGATTGATGCGTTAGCTTTAGATCGGACGAATTCGAAGGATATTAGGGAAATGGGAAGAGCAACGACTTCTGTTTTAAAAGGTTTAGATGGTCTTAACGAAAAAATTTTGCTAATTGCTACTACAAATTTATATGAACGCTTTGATAAAGCGTTAGTCAGAAGATTTGATTCGGTGATTAATTTTAATAGATATTCACGTAATGATTTAATTGAAATAGCAGAAATTATTTTAAATTACTATCTTAATAAAGTACAAAATGCTGGGAGAAATATCAGATTATTTAAAAAATTATTTCTCTAATGAAGGAAATACCATATCCAGGAGATTTAAAGAATCTTATAAGGACTTCGTTAGCATTTAGTAATCCCAATGAAGAATTTGACTATCTAAAAAGATTATATATTGCAGTCTCTGATAATAAAAATTTAGATTTAAAAAACTTAAAACGAATGGTTTTACAGTTAGAGAAATTGAAATATTGACTGGAATCTCAAAGAGTCAAGTTTCACGAGAATTAAAGGAGTAAAGTAAATGAATAATATTCTTCAATTAAAAGGGGAGTTACGACAACAAAAAGCTAGTGGAAAGCCTGGGCCTTCAAATATACCTAGAAATAAATCCGTTAGCTTATCACACTTAGAGGATTTAAAAGATAATTTAATAAGTGTTCAAAATTTTTGGGAAAGAGAAAAATTAGCTATTAAACCTCTAATAACTGCTTATTACACAGATGTTGTTGCAAAAAGTAATCGAATTAAAGGGTTATTATATAGCACTCTTGACAAAAATAATCGATCTATAGTTGGGGCCAAATTTAGTAATGAAATAAAGAAAAAACATGTTATTACATATTGCGTAGAGAATGAGATAATTTCAGATGCCATTAAAAATATTTCTAAGGCGATTGATATTTTTTCTCACCATTTTGGAAAGCAAATCACTTATGAGAACATTGATGAGATTAATAAAAATAAATATAAAAGTTTATTTAAAAATACCATATCACGTAGTAGATTCGTGAATATTATTGTAGATGCCTACTATTTAGATGGATTTGGTGTAGAGCAAGTAACGGAAGACATAGAGAACAATGTGATTATAACTATATATGATACAGGAGTAGATACTTATGAAATTTTAAGTCGATTGGGAATAGATATTTTAAACACAAGAAAAATGGATGAAACCACTTTTTTACTTACTCCAGATGAATATCATTTATTGAGATCAAAAGCGCCTTATTTAATTTCAATGGCTGTCAGTGATATTTCTAATTTAGATAGAGATAGTTTTCTTAGTACCCAATCGATAAAAGCCTGGATACCTGAACCACAAAATGAGCCAACAATTGGTGTAATAGATACAATGTTTGATGATAGGGTTTATTTTTCTAAATGGGTAGAATTTGAAAATAGAGTCGATAAAAATATAAAACTAACATCTGAAGATTATAACCATGGAACGGAAGTATCTTCAATTATAGTTGATGGTCCACGGTTAAATCCTGAATTAGATGATGGATGCGGAAGATTTAGAGTAAGGCATTTTGGAGTTGCTACAGCAGGTAGGTTTAGTTCTTTTACGGTGTTAAGAGAAATAAAAGAGATTGTAAAAGCGAATAAGGATATAAAAGTTTGGAATTTATCTTTGGGATCAGCTATGGAAATTAATCCTAATTTTATTTCCCCTGAAGCTGCAGTATTGGATAAAATTCAATTTGAAAATGATGTTGTATTTATAGTGGCTGGAACGAATAGGAGTAAAACCTCAAGCGTTCGTAAAATTGGAGCTCCAGCTGATTCAATAAATTCGTTGGTTGTAAATTCCGTAGATTTTGAAGGGAAATCAACATCATATGCAAGAGAAGGTGGGGTTTTATCTTTCTACAATAAGCCGGATATTAGTTACTATGGAGGGGACACAAATAATTATTTAAAGACCTGTGGACCATTAGGAGAGTCTCTTGTATCTGGAACTTCTTTCGCAGCGCCTTGGATTGCACGTAAAATGTCTTATCTGATTGATGTATTAGGTTTGAGTAGAGAACTTGCAAAAGCACTAATAATTGATTCAGCCACTGGGTGGACAAATAGTGAGCAAGATCCAAAATTATATGGTTATGGAGTCGTTCCAATTCAAATTGATAAGATCGTAAATAGTGCTAATGATGAAATTAAGTTTATGATAAGCGGTGTTTCTGAAATGTATGATACGTATAGTTACAATATTCCTATTCCAGAAAAAGAGGGGAAACAGCCTTTTGTTTCTAAAGCAACTCTTTGTTATTTTCCTAATTGCTCTCGAAACCAGGGAGTAGATTATACCAATACTGAAATGGATATTCATTTTGGAAGATTAAATAAAAATAAAAGTGGAACAATAGGAATAAAATCTATCAATGATAATAAACAATCCAATGATGAATATTTATCTCTAGATGAAGAAAAAGCAAGGAATTCGTACAGAAAATGGGACAATGTAAAGCATATACGCGAAAATATAAAAACGGATGCAGGTAATCAACGACGTCCAAAGAAAAAGAAAGGAGAAGGACTGTGGGGGCTTAGTATAAGGACTAAGGAGAGATTAAACACTAGAGACGGTGATGATTTAAATTTTGGTTTAGTTGTAACATTGAAGGCAGTTGATGGTAGTAATCTTATTCAAAACTTCATACAGCAATGTCAGTTTAGGGGATGGCTAGTGAATACTATTGATGTTCAAAATCGAATTGATATTTATAATGTTGCTGAGGAAGAAATTGATTTGGAATAAGGTTGTTATGAAGCAGTGTAAAGACATAGAGAGTGACTAAGTAGAGCAAATTGTGGATGAGATAGTGTGTGATAACCACCTGATTAAGCTTAATGGTTAGGGATGGATCATGATATTTTTATCTTTGAACTCAGGAAGTTGTCCATCTTTTTTAGAAAGGAAGTAATACTTTTGTTTGATTTGGAAAGAAGGACGATATTGGATTACTTATGTGACGATATTTTTTCTGTTCAAGATGATATGGTCAATGAACACGGTCTGGAAGCTCGTGAAGGTCAAAATCATTTAATGATGGATATTATTGGCTCATTAGATACTCAAGAAAGTCTTATTTGTGAAGCTGGAGTGGGAATTGGAAAAAGTTTAGCATATCTAATTCCTGGGATTTTATATTCAAAATATACTGGGGAACCATTAATTGTGGCTACCTCTTCAATTCAATTGACTGAACAGTTACAAGATGATATTAAATTATCAAAAAATTATTAGGCTCTTGTCTACCAAACAGTAGTATTGATGTAGTAGTTGGCAAGGGGAGAGATAATTATCCATGCTTATCTAAAATCAATAAAATGATAAGCAAAGAAAAAATAAAACTGAGAGAGAAAAGTTAAAATTTTATCGTGAGAAAATACAACTAGGGGCAGATAGACAAAACAAAATGGGGATCCCCTTTGAATATTGGGATAAAATAACTGATCATATATGTGAAGATAAGTCAGAGATTGAAAAAAGCCTATGCCCGCTTCATCAGATGAGAAATTCATTAAGAAATTCAGGTAAGAATTTACATAAAGTGAGGGATTATAATCACGATATAGAAGTATATAAACCTAAAGTTATAATAGTTAATCAAAACCTGTTAATTGCTCATTTTTTAAAACTAGAATCTTCTGGATATAATATTTTACCGCTTAACTATTCGTTACTAGTTATTGATGAAGTACACAATTTAGAAAAAGTCACAAGAGATTCTATTCAGAAAAGCATTGATAAAAGGAACATTGAGGGTCTATTTTCATTAATAGAAGGGGTTTACTCGTCAAGTCAAGATAATAAATTATTTGAAAGTATTCATAAAGTAAAGAGTAAATTATTTGATTTCTTAGAACATATATCTAATGATATAGCGAAATCTTACAAAAATGAAATTGAAGAGGTTATCGATTATATCCCTTTAAACACGTTTGAGATTGATGATGATATTGACAGACTAGTCTCAGAAATACAAATAAATATAGAAACTAAAAATATTACCAATGATGAATTCGATTCAAAATATGAAAGGTTTATTAAAGAGAGTCTATTAATGCTTCTTAATTTTATTGATGGATTCTATAACGATTCAAATTATATTATTTGGGCAAAATATAATAAGGCTAAAAATAGAGTAATATATTTTATTTGTCCTAATAGTATTTCGCAAAAACTAAGGGAGTGGCTCTTTTCAAAATTACCGCTTACTATCTGTTTATCTGCTACAATAACAAATTATATCGGAATAGAAAGAAAATATGATTATATAGAGGAAATGATAGGGTTTTCTGGTGAAGAGTCTGAAATAAAAGATTCTCCCTTTAATTATTGTAACAGTAGATTATTTATTCCTGATAGTTTGCCGAAATATAATGATCGTGATGAAGCTTACTATTCTAAAATTGCAAGGTACATTGCTCAATTATCAGATGAAATTCAAGGCGGAAGCCTTGTTCTTTTCACTTCGAAAGAAGACTTGATTCAAGTTAACGATAACCTTAACTCGCTCACAGAAAAAGAGATATTCACTGGTGATAATTCATCAAAAACAAAGGAAATCCTTAAGCAGTTTAAAAATTCAAAAGGAATTATTTTAGGAACTGGTAGTTTTTGGGAAGGAATTGACTTGAAAGGAGACCTATTAACTAATTTAATAATTGTTAGACTCCCATTTCCTGTACCGGATGCAATAATAGATTATAAAGAAAATACTCTGCCTGAAGAAATAAATATTCACGAATCAGAAATGGTTATTAGATTAAGACAAGGAAGCGGTAGATTAATTAGAAGCTATGACGATGTTGGGGTTTTAACATTGTTGGATTCGAGAATGAATGATAAATCATATTCACATAGAGAGTTGGTTTTAAATTGTTTGCCTTTTAAAGAACACTTACATGATTTCGAAGAAGTTAAACTTTTTCAACGGGAGAACAATTTATAACTTAATTTCTGTATCTTACGCTTTCTTGCCAATCTTCGAAATCATGTTCAGGCATATAATTAATTAGTACTTTGAACAATTTCATCAAGTTTTTCGGATTACGGGCTTACGATAATTAATCAAAGCTAATTCCCAAACTAGCCCTTGCCAGCTCCACCCACAGAGCTCAACAAGGGCTTTTTTGCTATAGTTCATATCGCAAAACGCATCACTTTAAAGTGAAAAATAACCACACCGCTACTAAATCCGATCACTCTTGATCCTTTTTCCTAAGTTGACAGAAACCCTTAGTCAGGCTAAACTATCAGTAAATCAAAACATTATTAAGGAGATTACATCATGACTTTAGTATTTATTTCTTGGCAAGGCTGGCATAGAATAAAGTGAGATAACTAAGCACGGTTAGACTCGCTTTATTTTGGTATCCCCAATTGAAGAGGAGTCTATGCCGGATGTAATCGAAGAGAATGAAGCCGCATAGATGGCAGTTAGGTGAGACTGTGATATTTCACACAAGTCTCCTTAACCTTTCTATGCGGCTTTTTTCTGTTCTCATCCGGAAGTACTTGATCATTAGTAAAGGAGAAGAGTTAATGACAGACTTTATTCAACCCAATCGCATGGCCCTGCAAATCGACCTGGATAATCCAGAAGCAGCGATTCAATTTGGCGGCAACTTGTTAGAAGTAGATGGCTTAATTACTCCGGCATATACCCAAGCCATGCTTGACCGCTACCGCGACCAGGGACCCTATTTTGTGATTGCGCCGGGGATCGCCTTTCCCCACGCTCGTCCGGAAGAGGGCGCTTTAGCAACGGGTTTTAGTCTGGTGACCTTTAAGCAGCCCATTGTCTTCTCTCATCCCACAAATGATCCGGTTCACTTAATGCTGTGCTTGAGTGCAACTGATAGCCAAAAACACCTTGAAGCCCTTATGCAGCTGGCTGAGCTCTTGCAGTCGGAAGCCTTAAAGCAGAAGTGGTTTCAATCCAGTGATAAAGCAACAATTTTAGCCGATCTAAACGATTTAGGAGGATATGACTTATGAAATTTGTAACGGTATGTGGTGCTGGAGTAGGTTCTAGCGTGATGTTAAAAGTTTTCACCCAAAATATTCTAGCTGAGGAAGGGATTGAAGGCAGTGTCGCAGCGGCTGACATTTCTTCACTCAATCCTTATGACTACGATGTCATTATTACCTCTTCAGCCTTTGCGGAACGTTTGGAGGACCAAGTGAAACACCTAATTATTATGGATAATATGTTGGACCAAGCTTATTTAAGAAGCCAAATCTTAAGCTTAGTCAGCGAAGAGGAGGCTGTTCGATGAACCTGTTACTGTATTTCATTCAAACCATTTTCTCCCAGGCCGTCTTTATTATTGGTTTGGTCTGCTTAATTGGACTTCTGATCCAAAAGAAGTCCTTCGACAAGATCGTGTCTTCTGTGATTAAGGCCATGATTGGGTTTCTTTTAATTAACGAAGGTGGGAAGTTTTTAGGGATGGCCTTACTGCCACTACAACCTATGTTTATTAAGATTTTTAACTTGAATGTCGATGTACCAAGCCTTGACCAAGCCATGGGAGGCCTTGAAGGTGTTGGTTTCGAGATGGCCTTGATCTTTGCTTTAGGGTTCGTGCTTAATATTTTAATTGCCCGCTTCACGCCCTTGAAATTCGTCCACCTCAGTGCCCATGTCTCTTTCTTCTATGCAGGTTTAATTGCAGCCCTGTTAAAATATAATACCAGCTTACCTACTCTAGCTATAGTTATTATTGGTGCTATTATTCTTGGTATTTACTTAACCCTAACCTGTGCCTATGTTTATCCCTTTATGAAGAACATCAAAGGGGGCCAAGGCTTTACCCTCGCTCACTCCTCATCCGTAGGGCTCTTAATCGGGGCCTTGTTAGGGAAAGTAGTCGGTAAAGGAAGCCGGGATATTGAAGAGATCCAATTCCCTAAGTCACTCGGATTCTTGCGGGAGATGACTATTGCCTTATCCTTAGTCATGATGGCTCTATTCTTAGGTCTCTCCCTACTAGCTGGGCCTAGTTTTGTGGTTGACCAAGTCTCTAAGGGACAAGATATCTTCTCCTTTAGTTTAATGAATGGTTTAACCTTTGGGATGTGGATTACGGTCATTATTACCGGTGTCCGGATGCTTTTAGCTGAGATAGTGCCGGCCTTCCATGGAATTTCCGCTAAATTAATTCCAAATGCCATCCCTGGACTAGACGTGCCCCTCCTTTTCCCTAATCATCCGACGAGCGTGATTGTTGGTTTCTTAATGAGTTTATTAGCAGGTTTCCTAGGCGTCTTTGTCTTAGGTTTGATTGGCTATCCAATTCCAGTCTTCCCAGCCCTGATTCCGACCTTCTTTACCGGAGCGATTACAGCCATCTTTGGTAATAGTACCGGTGGAAGACGCGGAGCAATCGCTGCTTCCTTCACCAATGGGTTGATCTTGACTTTTGGTCAAGCCCTCCTCTTACCAATGGTAGGGGACTATGCCCAAATTATGCGGGTCTTAGCTGAAACCGACTATGCCTTCTATGGACCCTTGTTAGGTTATCTTTTAAGACTGATAGGAATTTAATCCAAGCCACCTTTCTCTAGTTAAGGAGAAGGGTGGTTTTTCTTTTCAAGGTAGAAAATTTTTCATACTATATAGTTATTACTAACAAGAAAATAACTCATCAACGAATAAAATGTTTAAAAAGGAGTCCCTCAGCTCATGACTTATAATATTTTTTCTCAAGTCCCCAGTGAATATGTTGCCTTTGACTTGGAGACAACAGGACTAGGATTTTCCAGTAAGATTATTCAGATTTCAGCGGTCCACTTTAGGGATGGCAAGGAGATTGGGGCCTTTGACCAATTAGTCAATCCCGACCGTCCTATTCCAGCTAAGATTACCCAGCTGACGGGCATTTCCGATGCAGATGTTTATTTATCGCCGACGATCGACCAGGTTATCCATGATTTTATGGCTTTTATTAAGGACTTGCCCCTAGCAGGATATAATAGTAAGAAATTTGATATTCCTATGTTGCGAGCTAATACTGGTATTGACCTTAGTGGTTTACCCCATATGGACGTCTTAGAAATGGCGCGTTTGAGTCCCATTCGCACGCCAAATTATAAACTGACCACAGTCAAAGCCCATTACGGCATCCAAAATCGGGCCCACGATAGTCTCAATGATTCTCGGGCCACTGCCTTGATCTTGGAAGAGTTTCGTAAGGGGAATTTCTAAGTCAGTCTTAAATTAGGTGAAGGGACCCATTCATTGTGTCATCAATTGATCGATATCAACCCGACCTAAGTCTTTTCTTTTCCTATAAAAGCGTTTTCATGATAAATTAAAAGTGATGAATACTTAAGATTGTTAAAGAAAGGACAAGATCTGCCATGGAATTTAAAGATTTTAAAGTGACAGACGGTAACTTCAGCCTGGCTGATTTTAAGACCGTTTATCTGAGTGAAGCGGAGGACGAAAAATTAAAAGAGGAGATTTATGAAGACCTGGTCCCGCAATTAGTAGATTGGCATGATCGCTTAACCGCAGAAGGGACCCACGGCCTCTTAGTGACTCTCCAAGCTTTGGACGCTGCGGGGAAAGACGAGTTAATCCGCTATATCTTCTCAACCTTACAGCCTCAAGCCTTGAAGGTGACCTCTTACCAACAGCCTTCCGATAATGAAATTGCCCACGACTATCTCTGGCGCATGCATGAAGGCATGCCTGAAAGAGGAACCATTGCGATTTTGAACCGGTCCTACTATGAGGATATTATTGCACCACAAGTGCATAACTCGCTGGATTCCGATGACCAACCCCAAGAGATTCGAGACGATCCCCAAGTGGTTGAAAAACGTTACCAGCAAATTCTCCAATTTGAAAAATACCTGTGTGAAAATGGTTTTCCCGTGGTGAAATTTTTCTTCCACATGTCTAAAGATAAGCAAAGAGAGCGCCTGTTAGAACGGATCGAAGAGCGGGAGAAGAACCATGAATTCTCCTTCTCAGATATTGAAGACCGCAAGAAGTGGGATCTCTATCAGGAAGTCTTTGAGAAGATGCTGCAAAACACAGCTTGTGACTATGCGCCTTGGTACATCTTGCCCGCTGACAATCCTTGGTTAGCCCGGAAGATTGCCACGGAAGCTTTAACTGAGGTCATTGAAAAAATCGATCCTCAATATCCTACTTTCTCAGATGAAGAACAAGAAAAGGCCAATCAAATCGTTGAGCAATTGCGAAATAATGAAATATAAGTCGAGAGTGTGACAAAAGTCAAAAGAATTCACACAGTGAATTCGTCGACTTTTCGTAAAGTGGACGCTTACATTGAGTTTGGAACACGTTTTTACTAGGAACTAATAATGAGAAAAAATTTTGAGAACTTTGTTTTAGTTTCTTTAAGAGAAGTTACCTTCAAAATAAAACATGTTCTCAAATTGACAATCTAAAGCGATACAGAGGATGAGGGCCAATTTAGCGGTAGGGTTGAACTGACCGGTTTCAATCGATGAAATCGAGTTCCGTGAGACGCCGATCATGTCTGCTAAGGCCTGCTGGCTCAAACCCTTTTCTTTACGGATTGTTTTTAGGCGGTTGTGTAAGATTAACTCTTTATCCATTAGGCTGCTCCAAAGCTATTATTTATAAAACGTAAGAAAAAGGCAATGTTCAGTACAGAAGTAAAGATAAAGAAGATAAGGTCAGATTTTTCTTGGCTAATTTTATATCTTTTATAGAAGTTGACGGAGATAAAGGTAAATAAGAGGACTTCAATATCTGCAATGCTCTGTCCATTAATGGCTTTTATTGCCATCAGAACAATGGCCACCACGCACATGGCAGCAAAACCATAGTCATCGGCCTTTTTAATTAGGTGTTGCTTGTATTCGTCTTGATTGTTTGATCGGTATTTTGCTAAGATACGGTCTTTTTCTTCTTTTTTCATATTTCTCCACCTTTCTTGCCAAGTACACTTGGCACAACTTTATGATAACATGCCAAGTATACTTGTCAAATGTTAAGCTAATCTAGAAGAAAACTTGACCTTTTGAATATCTTGACCAAGCAAAAAGCAGAAGCACATCTCAATGCTTCTGCTTTTTCTTCCTCAGTCAATGCTGGCTGGCATTCAATTTGTAATTTTAATTTTTATTTGCAGATTCGACACTCTCTAAAACAGCATCTTTTTCTTTCTTGATAAAGTTCACCCGGCCTTCGATGACCTTGACATCCATGCGGATTTCACGACCAAGACCTGGGACATCGACTTTTTCTTCAAAGAAGTCTTTGAATTCTGCTAGGCGTTCTTCTGTTTTGAAGACTCCGGCTGTCACTGTAATATAGGTGGCAAATTCCATATCACCACCGACCTTGGCTTCTAGCCAGTCCCAGTTATTCCGTAGCCAGTTCCAGGCTTTTTCTTCTCCAGCTGGGTTAGCTAGGACACCACGATACCAAGCCCGTAAGTCTTGGGGTTTGATCACATTGGCTTCTTGGAAGTGGCCCACGATTTGGTCTAAGAAGGCCTCATCCTTAGAAGCAGTCAGGGCTTGACGGAGGTCAGCCTTCAGACTTGGATTAGCTGTTTTTTGGTAAGCAGTTAAGTAGTCTTGGTAAAGCTCGTCCGAACCGTAGTTAACCACTTCATTCTTCAAGAGAAGGGCACGACGGTCAGCCGGCAAGTTTTCCTTGTTTTCTCCGCCGCCAGAGTTTAAGTAAAGTTCATGCAGACCGCTAATAACATCCTTGTCCTCAGCGTAGCGAGAAGCTGCCAGAATGATAGGGCGACTGAGTTCAGCATCCAGACTTTCATCGGCTTGCGCTTCCACACCCAAGGCTTCTACTTGGCTATGGTAGAGGGAGCGGATGTATTGTTTCACTAATGCTTCTTCTTCGCTTTCAGGCTTAGCGAAGCCCTTGATAACACTTAAGCTATCAGCAATTTTTTCATGGACAATGGCTGAATCAACGTTCGCTAATTTGTCTAATAAAGGAATGATCTTAGCGTAAGATAAGCGACCCCCCTTGGCTAATAGGTTGAGGTCTTGTAAGACTTGGAGTTGGTCAATGGCGCTTAATTGGTCCAATTCGTCAATAATATCAGCGAGAAGTTCTTTATCATAGTGAACGATAAAGTGGGAGTTATTGCCGACATTGAGTCTGAAAGCTTTTTCACCTTTTTGGAAATTAGGGATCGTGATTTCAGCTTCAGTCATGATTTCCGGTACTTGGTCATGGTTAGCTTGGAGTGGAATTTGCCAGAGGCGTCCTTGGTCCTCACCTTGGCCGATAAAGAATTGTTCTTGGCTTAAGACCAGGTCCCCGTCCACTAATTTGGCTGATACGACTGGATAGCCCGGTTGTTCTAACCAGGAGTCCATAATGGTCCCAATATCTAAGCCGGAAGCTTGTGAGAGGGCATTCCAGAGGTCTTGACCCTTAGCGTTTCCATATTGGTGTTTTTCAAAGTAAGCTTTTAGTCCTTGACGGAGGTCGTCGTCACCTAATAAGGAACGGACCATGACTAAGAGGCGGGCTCCCTTAGCGTAGACAATGGCTGAGTCAAAGATGGAGTCAATTTCTGCGGGATCGTTGACCATGACATGGACGGATTGGACCCCGTCAGTCGCGTCACGTTCCAGAGCAGCAGGGACATCAGAGGTTTGGAAGAGCTCCCAGACCTTCCATTCTGGTTCAAGGGCATCGATGGCCACATATTCCATCATATTGGCAAAGGATTCGTTCAACCATAAGTCGTCCCACCAGTTCATGGTGACTAGGTTACCGAACCATTGGTGGGCGAGTTCGTGGGCAATCACGGTAGCCACTAATTGCTTGGTCGGTAGGGAGGCGTTATCCGGATCGATCAAGAGATAGGCTTCCCGGTAAGTGACAAGCCCCCAGTTTTCCATGGCTCCTGCTGAGAAATCAGGCAGGCCAACTTGGTAGGAGTGTTCCAGTGGGTAAGGCGTGTCGTAGAATTCTTCGAAGAATTCGATGGACCGTTTACTGATGTCTAAGGCAAAGTCAAGTTCCTTAGCCTCGTGTGCCTTAGTAGCAAAGACACCAATCTCAACCCCAGATTTAGTATGGGTGATTTTCTTTTGTAAGTCACCGAAAACAAAGGCGATCAGATAGCTGGATATGCGGACGGTTTCTTCGAAGTAGTGGACCCCATCTTCACACTTGACTTCTGGTTGGTTAGAAATAATGCTTTCGCCAGGTTTTTCGTCAAATTTGATGGCTAAGGAGAAAGTAGCCTTAGCAGCAGGTTCATCCACACAAGGAAAGGCTTGGCGGGCAAACGTAGTCTCAAACTGCGTGCCGACCAACTGCTTTTCTTCACCGTCGACTTCATAATAAGAAGGATAAATTCCCATCATGGTATCCGTCAGGTTAGCGTGGTAGGTCACTGCTACTTCCACTTGGCCTTCTTTATTATTGGCAATGGTTAAGGTCTCTGCTTGGTCATCTTGTGAGAAAGAAACTAATTCCCCATCAAGAGTAACTTTTTCGGTGGTTAAATATTTTTGATTTAAAACGATGTCTTGACCCTTTGCTTGGCCGCTAACGGTCGTGGTCCCACTAAAGCGTTTATCTTGGCGACTAATGTCCAAGTAGATGTCATAGTGGTCAGGCACAAATTGGTCGAGTAGACGTTTATTTTCTGTCATAGAAAAACCTCCCCTAAATTGATTTCTTAAATTATACGGATTATTCATCCTTTATAGTAGTTATTATATGGGATTAAGGCAAATTTTTCAGCTTTCTTTTCATTATTGATTATAAATAGCCACATTCATTAAAATTAAGTCTTTACAAATGAAAAAATCAGGCGTATTCTATTTACTGTCGTCAGGAAATGACGCACTACACTGCCCGGTGGTCAAGGGGTTAAGACGCCGCGTTCTCAGCGCGGAATCACGGGTTCGAATCCCGCCCGGGTGATAGTCTTTTTTTAAGGCGGTCCCAAGGATGTTGATTTCTAGGTATTCTTGGGGCCTTTTTTATACCTACTAAAAAAGTTAGTAGAAAAGTTGGTAGATTTTTAATTTTCCATGTAATTAACAAAGCTCTTCTAACCACTTTTAATAATATTTAAAACCCCACTCAGACCAGCTAAGACTGTTGAGTAGGGCGATTTGCTGTATTAATCATTAAAGAAGTTCATATAGCTTTCGTATTCAGCATTTTTTGCAAAAAAATCAACTTGTTTTAAAGTTTGATCTTCAACATTTCTAAAATAAAATTTACCTTTTCCTCTTACTTCTTGGATTTCAGTTGTAGAAGTTGAGTTATGCTTATCTTTTCCGGTAGCCATGGCACCAACAGCGGCACCGACTGGGCCAGCAACTAGACCGCCGACAACAGCGCCACCTAGGCGGCCACTTTTCTTGTTTTTACCATTTGTTTTAGTAACTTCTTTATAGGTGGATCCGGAGAACTCACTTTTTTCCAATTTATATCTTGGAGCCTCTTCGCTGAATTTACCAAAATAGTATAGACCATTAACATCTTTCCTAATTTTGGTAAATCCAATTTCTAGGGTATATTCTCTTGCAGCTTTAATGGCATCCTCTTTACGTTTTCGATCCTTTGCTTCTTTCTCAAGTCTTCTTTGTTCGGCTAATTCAGCACGCTTTTTGGCTTTCTCCTCTTTTTCAAGTTTCTTTTGTTCAGCCTTAGCCTCTTTTTCAACCCTTTTTTGCTCAGCTAATTTCGCCTTATGTTTGGTTATGGCTTCTTTCTCTGCTTCTCTTTGAAGCATTAATTGTGCATGTTCCTTAGCACGTTTTGCTTTTCTTAATTCCGCTTTTTTTACTCTAGCCTCATAGCCAGAATCAAATTTATATAAAAGAACAAATAAACCAGAAATAATAGCCAATGACACAATGGCGTAAAATATCAATGCATCTAAGGGAAATTCAGGATCTATAGCAAAACCAATAGTTGTGAGGGTTAGAAAACCAGAAATTAATGAAAAGATAATCTGACTTCTTTTCCTCATAGACTTAAAATTATTTACAAAGTTGCCCATATCAGGCCCCCCTTTATGTGATATAATATTTTTGTTCAAAAGTAGCGTCCTGAAAAGGGCGCTTTTTTATTTTTTAGTGTCTTTAAGACCTAGTAAGTAATCGCTTGATACGTCAAACAATTTACATAGTTTGATGATTTCACCGCCACGGGGCAAGTTATTTCCTTGTTCCCATTTAGTGATAGAAGTGTAGGACTTCATTTCTAAAAGATCTGATAGTTTTTGTTTAGTCCATCCATGGATTTCACGCAATTCTTTAATCCTCTCACCAGTAATTAAATTCATAATTACCTCCTCCTTTAGAAAATCAATTATAAATGATAAATAATTTAAAGTGTATAGAATATGCGTTCTTTTTAGGTTAATTAATTGTAATAGAACATATAAACACTTATAAATGCATAAAATCAATTACAAATACATAAAAACATGCTAGAATAAAGCTAAGGAAAAATATAGTAGAAGGGGGACAGCCATGTACCAAGAGGAACGGTTAAGCATAATCATGAAAGAATTAAAAGATAAGGGACGGCTAACGGCTAAGGAAATGACGGCAGCTTTGGAGGTTTCGAGGGATACGGTTCGGCGGGATTTTAATTTACTGGAAGACCAAGGGGTTGCCCACCGCACCCATGGGGGCTTAATCTTGCCTAAGCAAATGCCAGTCATTGCTCCTTACCAAAGACGCTCTAAGCAATCAACCCAAGCCAAAAGAGCTATTGCGCAAGGGGCAAAGAAATTTCTTCAAAAAGGGGGCTTTTACTTCTTTGATGTCTCTACCGTGGTTAGCCAACTGGCCCAAATAAGTGAAGGATCTATGACAGTTTATTCTCATTCTTTAGATAATGCCCTCATTTTTAGTGACAAAGAAGGGGTAGACTTTAACCTCTTAGGAGGCAAGTATTACTCGAAGAATCGTTTCTTTTCCAACTTAGACACTCTCAAACAACTTGACCAGCTCTATTTTGATGTGGCTTTTATTGGCGCTGCGGGACTAAAGAGTGGAAAAATCTCCTATGATGACCAAGCCGACTGCCAGGTTAAGGAAGTGGTAATCAACAATTCGCACACCATCGTTCTCCTAGCAGAAGCGGAGAAATTCCAACAAAGCGGCCACTACCAAGCGGGGAACCTGGAAGAAATCGATTATCTAATTACGACCCAAGCCCCTGAAGCGATTAAAAAGATTGATGGATTGGAAGTAATTGAAACTGACAGAAAGGAAGAAGATCATGACGCAAGCTCAGATTAAACTAGTAATCAGTGACATTGATGGGACCATTCTCGATTCTAACCACCAGGTCGATGACCAATTGAAGGACCAGATAAAAGCTCTTCAAAAGCAAGGGATTCCCTTTGTTTTAGCTTCTGCGCGATCGCCCCGAGGCATGTATGGCTTAGCCAAGGAATTGGACCTCGACCAGAACCCAATCGCTACTTATAATGGAGCCTTAATTGTGCCAAGTGACCCGAAAAAACTCGACCAAGCTCTGGTGAACCATGTGATTGATCCCAATGAAGCCGGGAAACTAATTGACCTCCTTCAAAACCAATTTCCCACAGTTTCTATCAATCCCTATGCCGGAGCGGATTGGTATGCTAATGCTAGGAGCCCTTGGACGGATGAAGAAGCCGCTATTACTCAGGATAAACCGATTATTAAGGGCCCTCAGACCTTACTTGAAGAGGGGATTGGGATTAATAAGTTTCTCCTAATTGACCAGCCTGACAAAATTAGCCGTTTAGAAGACTATCTTAAGTCGCTTAACTTCAAACATTGCGACTTCTACCTCTCTAAGGACAATTACTTAGAAGTGACGGCTAAGGGAGTTCCCAAAGAAAATGCCTTAGGCGAAATTGCTGAAGTCTACCAAGTGCCACTTGAAAATTGCCTGGCTATTGGTGATAATTTTAACGATATTCCCATGCTTCAGTTAGCCGGGCTTGGAATTGCTATGGCTAACGCACCTCAGGAAGTTCAAGCGGCCGCCGATGAAATCACCAGCTCAAACGATGATCATGGGGTGAGTCAGGCCCTCAGTCGATGGGTACTATAAATATATATATTAATTTCAAAGGAGCCTATTGTGACCTTAAAACAAATCCGAAACCTTGCCTTTATTGCTTTAATTCTCTTACTCGTCTTGACTTTTCCCAGTTCCGCTACTTCCTACCAAGACCAGAGTCTAATCCCACTTTTGGAGTCGGCCCTAGCCAATCACCCAGGGGAAAGCTTACTCAGTAGTATTTCGTTTTCTTATGCCGGAGAGGAAATTTCCATTCAAGCTCGCGACTACTATGCCTTTATTGAGTTCTTTATCCGAAAGGGGGCTCACTTTGTCCTTTTTGGCAGTCTAGCTAGCCTCGCCTACCTCTCCTTATTAATGGATGTTAAAAGCTTGCCAGTTCGCGCTACTTTAGCGACCTTGTTGACTTTTGGCTATGCGTCTTTTGACGAATTACGGCAGATATTTACCCCCAATCGGACCGGGCTTCTGGCTGATGTCTACCTGGATACCTGTGGCGCCCTGACTTTTATCTTGCTGACGATCTTAGTTTTTTCCTGGCTTTCGAAAAAGGGTTGGATCAAGAAAAGTCAAGGCCCAATTTAGTCCCAATGGATGCCCTCCTAAGACCTGATAGCTAGCTTGTTAGCGGCTAGAAAAGATGATAAACTTAAGGTGATTATATTGTAAGCGATTGCGCTATAGTTATGAAAAGCATAACTTGCGTCTTATCATAAAAGTTGCGTGAAGAATAGAAAGATAGGGAGCTAAATGAGTAAAGTAATTGTTGTTGGTAGCATTAATATTGATATGACCATGGTGACTGACCGCCTACCTCGGATTGGCGAAACCATTTTAGGGGATACTGTCAATTATTTTATGGGCGGTAAGGGAGCTAATCAAGCGGTCGCTGCTGCCCGCTTAGCTGGCGATGTGCGGATGGTTGGTAGCGTTGGCGATGATTCCTTTGGTGACAAAGCTCTCAAACACCTCAAGAAGGAAGGGGTAGTCACTGACCATGTCAAGGTGGAAAAGAATATTTTCACTGGGATGGCGGCTATTTTTTCCGTTCAAGCAGACAATTCCATTGTGGTTTTGCCGGGAGCTAATGGTCTAGTTGAAGTCGGTGAAGACTTTGCTGATTTGGTTGAGGAAGGCGACATTGTCCTCGCTCAATTAGAAGTTCCCTTAGATACTGTTAAGCAGGCTTTTTCAATTGCACGGGAAAAAGGGGCAAGGACTATCTTAAATCCAGCACCTTTTGACTCAGGAATTAATGAATTTATTGACCTGGCTGATATTGTCACCCCTAACGAAACTGAGTTTGCCGGAATGTTGGACCGTGACATTGAAGACTCGGAAATCGAGGCAGCTATGTTAGAGTGGAGCCAAGCCCACGATGCCTTGTTGATTGTAACCCGGGGCTCACAAGGAATTTCCTATGTCCATGAGGGCCAAGTGCTTTCGATTCCAACGATTGAAGCTGATGTTAAAGATACGACTGGGGCAGGGGACACCATGAATGGAGCCTTCGCTGCTTTAATGGCTCAAGGTACTCCTCTGGAAGGGGCTCTCCGCCTGTCTTCGATTGCTGCCACCCTATCTACCACTAAGGTTGGTGCTCAAACCGCCATGCCTTATCCAAAAGACCTAGAGAACTACCGTAAGGCCTAAGTTTTCTTTTCCAGGGCTAAAAATTAGGAAATCGTAAAGATTATGGGCTGATCATTTTTGGATTAAAAGCTGTGGTAAAATAATAAGTGAAGCAGAGTGGATACGAATACACTCGACTTGAAAATGATTTATTTAAAAATAAATGAGGGATTTATTATGAATAAAAATTTAAAAGGCTTTATCGCGGTTACACTTAGCGCTGTCCTGCTAGCGGCTTGTTCCGAACAGGGCGTGTCTTTTGCTGATAAGCACCAATCATCAGATGTCAAGACCGAGCAAACTTCCAGCAATCAAGCTAAGGAAAGCAGCCAAAAAGCGGACATTGACAAGAAGCAAGATACTGACCAAGAAAAATCGAGTCAGTCAGATAAGGCAAGTAGCCAAGTTAAGGGGAAAAGCGTTAAAGCAAATAATGAAAGTGGTCAAGCGGGACCAGGTCAATCAGCAAGCAAGAGCCAAGCAGAAGCTGCTGAGAAACCTGCCAGTTCAGTGACCCCATCCAATAATTCTAATGACATTATTGCGAAAGTGGTGCCTATGATCCACCAAGTCACTGATAATATTTACCGCAGCGAAGATTATAGTTTCATGCCTTCTAAGGTCGACGATAATCTTGTTCAAGTGGAAATCCGCCGCCAATCACCTAATAACCAAATTCACACCAACCTTGTTGCTATCTACCGTTACAACAATCAAACGGGCGAATTAACCAGCATGGACTTGGTGTCCGGACAATGGCAAAAGGTCAACTAATTTCCTAAATCCTCATTTATCACGTAATTAACCAGGGCCAGATGCTCTGGTTTTTTGCTCCTCAATTTAATTCATCTATGACCTGTTATCGAATATTTTGGTAGATAGCTTTGAGCAGTAGTGGAGCTTTGAATTTAGTCGTTGGCCATGAACAAGCAAGCGATGTGAAATACGGCTAGTAGGCTTTAGCCATACTAGACGTTTGAAGCTCGCTAGGTGAGAGACTAGGGCTCGAACCGATGCCATGGCTTTTTAACGACCAAATTCAAAAGCGAAACGAATGCTTACCAGTCTATCTTTTGAAAATCGTTTTTCATATCTTCACTTGCAAATAGAACACCTGTTCGATAAAATAAAATCAGGTGATAATTATGCAAGTGATCTATAAAGAAAGCCATTGTCGTAAAAATATCCGTTCCTGGTTAGAAGTCAAAGGTTATCGCTACCAGCGCGACTTTAACAAAGGGGCAATTATTCAAACCAATAAGGGCTATTATCAATTGTGGGACCTACACATTAGGGATGAGGCCCAGGGGACCTATCGCAATTATTTTTTTGCTGAAGGAATATCGGGAGACTTTGACCTTTACGTTTTTACCGTTAGAGAAACGCTTTTCTCGAGTCAAACCGCTAAGGATTTCATTAATTCGCTATCTATTTAAAAGTAGGGCGCTTAAAAAGCTAACACTGCACCAGCTTGATTGACACACTTAGGCGGATCTATTGTATAATGGGTAAGACATCTATCCAGATAGGAGCGAGATCCGTGAAGAAAATCAAAGAAGTCTTAGTGCCGATCGCCAGTCAGAGCGTCCAGGATGCCAGTATTGGTAGTTCAGCAGCCGAACTGGCCTATTATGCTTTGTTGGCAATTTTTCCCATGCTACTCTTAGTGGCCAATATTATTCCCTTACTCCCTTTTGATTCAGCACAGGCGGTGGAGTGGATTACTGCCATTCTCCCTAATGAAATTGAGCCTTTGCTGATTCCTACTTTGAAATCCTATTTAGATTCCACCAGTGCCGGGAGTCTTTCAATTAACACCATCTTAGTAATCTGGTCATCCTCGGCCGGTTTCTCCGCCTTACAGCGGGTCTTAAACCGAGTATACGGCAATCCTGACCACAAGAATGCGGTAATTACTCGGATCGCTTCTTTCTTGATTGCCTTTCTCTTAGTCCTGAGTGTGGGCGTCTTCTCGCTCTTTTTTGTCTTTGGGGAGACCTTACTCCAGATCATTAACAATTTTGTTCCCTTACCTTTAGATTTTGTGGAACTACTACTGGGATTAAAGTGGCCAGTGCTCTTAGTTTCAGTTTTTATCTTAATGTTGTTTATCTATATCGTGGTTCCTAACCAACCCATGACCCTGAAATACGCCTTACCTGGATCGGTGACTGCAGCCATTATTGTTCTCTTAATTTCCAGCTTGTTTGGTGTCTATGTCCAGTTTGCCGGGGGTTCTTCGGTTCAAAATGGGACTATTGGAGTCTTCATTGCCTTAATGCTTTACCTGTATTTAAATGGAATGGCGCTCATTGTTGGAGGCCTAGTCAATACCATTTATTACCGCTATAAACATGCGGATACCTATCTCGATCAACGTATTAAGTATAAGGTCAGTTTATCCCCGGATTTCCCTCACTTAAATGATAAGGAAATTGCCTACAGTCCCTTAAAACGGGCCTCCAAGGCGATCCAAGCGGAAGCTTTAGAGAAGAATAACTAAGCGTATTGTTAGCTGTTAAACTAAGGAGTGTAAGTATGGCACGTTCAAGAAGCCAACGTTTAAAAAAAGTTAGCCAAGCAAAATCCATTAATCCAACTATTATCGCGCTTTTATTAGCCTTGATGGCCATGAGTGTCGCGGTGATTTTCGCTACCACTTATTTACAATTTGGGGGCGGGTCGTTAAAGCCGACGCTGATGCAAATCTTTTGGTATGTGGTTAGTTTTATCGCCATTGCCTTTGTCATGCAGATTGATAAGAAGACCTTCTACCGATTTGTTCCTGTCTTGTACGGTTTTGGAATCTTTCTTTTGATCATGGTCCTATTTTTCTATGACCGTCAACAATATACCTTGTTTGGGGCTAAATCTTGGTTTACCATCGGGACCTTGTCCTTCCAACCGTCGGAAATTATGAAGTTCTTTTACATCTTAATGATGTCGCGCTTGGTCAGCGAATATAATCAAAGAACGGAAGCTTTGAATTATGACGTTTTACCGGTTTCTAAACAGTTAAAATGGGACTTTAAATTTATCGGACGTATGATTTTATGGACCGCAGTACCGGTGGTTTTGATCCTCTTACAGAATGACTTTGGAACGACCCTGGTATTTATGATGATCTTTTCGGGGATGATTTTTGCTTCGGGGGTTAACTGGCGGATTATTCTAACCATTGCTTTGATCATTGGCACCATCTTTGCCGGTTTACTCTTTTTGGTGATTTATAACCGGGACTTACTCTATCACTTAGGTTTTCAAGATTATCAATTTGCCCGGATTGATTCCTGGTTAGCTCCCTTTGAAAATACGCGGCGGGAGTCCTATCAACTGAGCCAAAGTATCAAAGCAATTGGTTCCGGCCAGTGGCTGGGTAAGGGTTTTGGTAATTTTGAGGTCTATGTTCCCGTGAGGGAGTCTGATATGATTTTTTCCACGATTGGTGAAAATTTTGGCTTTATCGGAAGTTCTTTGTTAATCTTCCTTTATTTCTTATTGATCTTAACCATGATTGCCATTGCCTATGAATCCTACGATTCCTTCTATATTGCAGGAACCGCTGGGATCGTTTCTATGATTCTCTTCCATATTGTCGAAAATATTGGCATGTCCATTGGTCTCTTGCCCCTGACAGGAATTCCATTGCCCTTTATTTCGCAAGGGGGATCGGCCTTATTGACCAATATGCTCTGTATGGGCTTTGTCTTGTCCATCCAGTATAATGAAAACCGTAGTGAAGCAGAAATCAAACAACATTGGCTCAATCGCCTATTGCGCAAGTTAAGTGGAGGTGACCGTCTTGATCAGTTTATATGGCCTTAAGCAATGTTCTACCTCGCGGCGAGTGGAAAAAGCCTTTACTGAGGCCGGTGTTGACTATCAGTTTTATGATATTCGCGAACAAGTGCCGTGTAAAGAAGACATTAAACGGGCACTAGAAAGTAGCGATCGGCCCAAGCAAGTCTTTAACACGTCGGGATCGGCTTACCGGGAAAAGAACTTAAAGGATAAAATTGACGATTTATCTCAAGAAGAAATCGTTGACTTATTAGCGAGTGATGGGATGTTAATTAAACGTCCCTTAGTGACCGACAAGGAAGTAGCAAGTACAGGTGCCAAAGAAGACACTGTGGCATATTGGATAGAAAAAGAAGGGAAGTAAAAATGGAGAAAGTATACACTGATAATGGTTTATGGTTAACTCAAACAGCGGATAAGCAAGTGATCATTGGCCTGTCTAAGGCTGGTCAAGAAGAATTTGGTGACATTTCCTTTATTAATTATTTAGTCGACCAAGATTTGGTGGCTGGGGAAGCCTTCGTTTCCATTGAAGCGGAAAAGGCAGTAACTGATATCTTAGCGCCTTTGTCTGGTAAGCTAGTCGGCAAAAATGAAAAAGCTGAAGGCACTCCCACTGATCTCAATTCAGATAAGGATAATTTAAACTGGTTAGTAGCTGTAGAACCCAGTTCGGCCTTTGATCCGACTACCTTTAAGCCAGAAGAGACCAAGTAATTTTTTCGCTAACTACTGGGAGTAAGGAAAGGGGTTTGTGTCAGACGATGCACCGTTTATATATTAAACAGAGGATTTTTAAAATCACGGACCACTATAATATCAAAGACGACCAGGGTCAGGTCTGTTACCGAGTAGATGAAGACTTTAAGTTTTTTGGCCACAAAGTCAAAGTGTCTGATCCACAAGGTCAGCCGCTTTTTGAGATTAACCGGAAACTTTTCAAAATCTTTTCAGAATACCAGATTAAATTTGTTGATGGCAGTCAAGTGACCATTAAAGACCGGTTGAGTTTCTTTAGAAGAAAGGTTAAAATTTCTAGTCCTGACTATAATTTGGACTTGAAGGGGAATTTCCTAGATAACAATTTTGCGCTTACCCTTGATGGCGAGAAGATTGGTTCAATTAACCATAAAATTTTTGCTATTCGGGATACCTTTGTTCTTGATGTCTATGATGAAGATTATGAGGCCGTGATGGTGGGACTAGCCATTGCCCTAGACAATATGATGGATAACGAAGAAGCTGCTGATTAAAAAAAGAAAACGAGACTCCACCGAGTGCTAGTGGCTGACATTTTGTCGCCTTGTCGTTGCTCGATTGGGTCTCGTTTTTTATTTAGAAGTAGGAGAACCATTCAAAGATGGGCATCATTTCTTCGTTATTTTGGATCATTATTTCTGGATGCCATTGGACGCCTAGGAGGGGGTGCTTCTCATTGTCGTCACCAAATTGGTAGGATTCAATGACTCCATCAGCGGCCCAGGCAGTAGCTTCTAACTTGGGGGCGAGGTCACGGATGGCCTGGTGGTGGTAGGAATTCACTTGGGCCTTGTCTTTGTTACCTAGGAGCCGGTACATTTCACTACCTTCCTTAATGGTGACTGAGTGGTGGGGATAGATCATCCGGCTATGTTTTTGTACGTGTTGGATAGCCGGGCGGTCTTTGACTGGATAATAGGAGAGGTCTTGGTAAACTGTTCCTCCCAGTAAAATATTAATCAGTTGGAAGCCCCGACAAACGGCAAGGATGGGGACTTGGTACTTGAGGGCCGCTTCAAAGAGGGCTCTTTCCCAGTAGTCTCTTTTCGGGTAGATATCATTTAAGCGGGGAGCTGGGTCTTCACCATACATCAAGGGGTGAACATCTTGACCTCCGGTAAATATCAAGCCGTCAATTCGCTGGATATAGTCTTCAGCGCGTCTTAGGTCGCTATGGATTGGAATGATGATGGGTAGGTTCCCTGACCGACTGACCCCGTCGACGTAACCGTGGGGGGTATAGTCCCGGGAAAATTCATCCCATTCCCGGTCATTGAGGGTGTCATTTCCCGTGATTCCGATCACTTTATCAATGCGCATGGCTAAACTCCTTCCTTGTCTTTTATGCAGTCAATGCATGTAATCCGTTCTATGATATAATAACACTAAGTTTTTTTCAATTTTGAAAGGAGTTCATTTATGACAGTAGATATGTCCCAAGCAAAAGAAGACCTCTATATGGCCGTGAACGGGGAGTGGATTGACCAAGCCGAGATCCCTGAAGACAAGTCCTCAACAGGTGGTTTCATGGCCTTACGGGATGGGATTGAAGAATTATCCATGGCAGATATTGAGAAAATGGCTGCTGGAGAAATCAAGCTAGATAATCCCGAAATGGAAGAAATGATCGCCCTCTATCAACTAGCTATGGACTTTGAGCGTTTGGACCAAGAGGGAGCAAATCCCATCCAAGCTGACCTAGAAAATGTGGACGAATTGACTGACTTTAGCCAAATTCAAGCCTTTTCTAAGCAATGGTTACTGGCTGGTCATGATTTTGTCTTTAATTTGGGTAATGAGGCCGACATGAAAAATACGGTGAACTATGCGCTCTATTTAAGTCGTCCCAACACCATCTTGCCTGATAAGGGCTACTACGAAGAGGATAACGGAACGGGTAAGCAATTATTAGAAATTTGGCGTCGGTCGACCGTTGACCTCTTAAAGGCTATGGGCTTTAGCGATGAATTGAGTCAACGTCATACCGACCAAGCTATCGCCTTTGATGCGCTATTTGTTCCTTATGTCAAATCTCAGGAAGAATTGGCGGACTATACCAAGTCCTATAATCCTAAGGGCATTGACGAAGTGGAAAGTTACTCATCTCACTATTCGCTTAAGGCGATTATCAAGGAATTAATCGGTCAAGAGCCAGAAACCGTCATTGTAACGGAACCGCGTTATTTTGAAGCCTTAGATGAATTTTTCAGTCCCGGCCATTTTGAAGAATTGAAGTCTTGGATGATTGTTAATGTGGCTCGTGATGGGGCTCAGGCCTTGTCAGAAGACTTGCGTCAAATTGCTAGCCAATATAGCCTGGCTCTATCCGGTAACCCTAAGACTATGAGCCGGGAAAAACATGCCTTCTACCTTACCGTAAATACTTTTGACCAAGTCTTTGGCTGCTATTATGGTAAGAAGTACTTTGGCCCAGAAGCTCGGGCCGACGTGACTGCCATGATCGAAGAAATGATTGCAGTTTATAAGGACCGGCTCAAGCACAATACCTGGCTTTCCCAACAAACTATTAAGAAAGCCATCGTTAAACTGGATGCCATCACGATTATGGCCGGCTATCCGGATAGCTACCCAGAAATCTATACACGTTTTAAGGTGAATAGTGACTTACCTCTATACCAAAACCTCAAGTCCTTTACTTCTGAACGAGTGAAAGACAATCTAGCCAAATGGAATCAAGAAGTTGACCATAGTCGCTGGCATATGTCTGCCGAAACAGTTAACGCCTACTATGATCCTTCAGCCAACAATATTTGCTTCCCAGCTGGTATCCTGCAAGCGCCTTTCTATGACTTGAAGCAAAGCCGAAGTGAAAACTACGGTGGGATTGGCGGGGTAATCGCCCACGAAATTTCCCATGCCTTTGATAACAATGGGGCTCAGTTTGATGAAAAGGGAAACTTAAATAACTGGTGGTTAGATGAAGACTATGAAGTCTTTACCCACAAGGCTCAAGCCATGATTGACCAGTTCGATGGTTTGCCTTTAGGAGACGGCGAGGTCAATGGGACCTTAACGGTGTCAGAAAATATTGCTGACGCTGGTGGTTTGCAGGCGGCTTACCAAGCCATGACTCATGAGGAGGACTACGATCCCATTGCCTTCTTCAATAATTGGGCTCGGATCTGGTGTATGAAGGCCCGCCCTCAATACCAAAACCTACTATTATCCATTGACGTCCATGCCCCTAATTACTGGCGGGCCAACCAACAAGTCAAGAACTTGGATGCCTTCCATGTCGCTTACCATACCTCTTCAGAAAATAAAATGTACCTAGACCCAGAAGACCGCGTCGTTATCTGGTAAGGACAAGGGTGTGACAGTCACAACAAAGGACGAAATCGCTGGAGGAAACTGGGATAAGCTCAGTTATAAGGATGTGAGGACGCCGCTAAAGGCTTGAATTGCTGGAGGAAAATACCATAAGCACAGGAATCTGTGCGTTGGAAATTTCTGAAGCAACTTCAAGTCTGGCGTACGAACTCAACTAGGCCGAGCCTTACCAGTTTTTGAAGCGGAAGTTTGTCCTGTGACTGGAACAGGTTTAAAGAGTGTGACAAGCGCGCCGAAGAGCAAGAGATGACTCAACTACATACTTGTGGCAAAGCCTAGAGGGCGATTTATTCCCTTTAGGCTTTTTTGCTGACTAATTTTCCCTCTAATGAGAGAAAATCTGAAAATCTTTCTGTAATCGAAAATTTAGATCAATCATGCTGGAAAAATACTAACTAAATGTAAGTCGTTTAGGTTTACTTTTATCCCCCTAATGGAGTAATATAAGATCATGATGATTTACTTATTAAAAGTAAGTGTACGTTAGTGAAGGCTTAATACTTAGGCAAGCTTTGCTGCGTCAAGCGTAGCTTACTATTAAAGTAAAAATATATTAGAAAAAGAGGTGGAAGAAATGAAGCGTTGGTATAAGCTAGTGAGCTTGCTATTCATTGGAGTGTTGGTGATGGCAGGGTGTAGTAGCGGGGGTGAGTCCACTGCTAATGGCAATCAGGAAATCGCAGTGACCTCTGAAGGGGAACTAGCTTCTCTCGATACGATTAAGTCTTCTGACTCACCCAGTCTAAATGTAGCCTCCAATACGATAGAGGGACTTTATCGTCCTGCTCCTGAAGGCAGTGATGACCTTAAAGAGCTAGGGATGGCTGCAGAAGAACCTCAAATTAGTGAAGACGGTATAACCTATACATATAAAATTCGAGAAGACGCTAAGTGGTCAACTGGTGAGCCGGTGACAGCCCATGACTTTGTTTATACTTATCGTAAAGCTGTGACCCCGCCGGAACTATCCCAAAACGTTAACCGTTTCTTCCCTATTAGTAAGGCTAAGGAAATTTCAGAAGGGAAGGAAAGCCCAGAGAACTTAGGCGTTAAGGCACTTGATGATAAAACCTTAGAATTTACCTTAACTTCACCAACTGCTTATTTTGAAGGCTTGCTTGGGACACCGGCATTCCTGCCACAAAGTCAAAAATTAGCTGAGGAAGTCGGCGATGAATACGGATCGTCAGCAGAAAAGACTGCCTTTAATGGTCCTTTCCTGGTTGAAGGTTGGACAGGTACCGAAAACAGCTTTGACTTAGTCAAGAACCCTGACTACTGGGACGCGGATAATGTGCACCTGGACCGGATTAATTGGGAAGTTTCTAAGGAATTGCAAACTAACTATAATCTCTTTAATTCAGGAGATGTGCAGTATACTCAAACAGGTAATCCCTATGTGGAACAGTTAGATGGGGAGCCTATCTTACAAACAAGTCTAAATGGTAAGGTCGGCTACTTACAATTTAACTTCGATAAACCGATTCTTCAAAATAAACACATTCGTCAAGCCCTACGTTCTGGTTTTGATAAGGAAGCTTTCGCCCAAGCGGTCCTAAAAGATGGCTCCAAATCCCTAGATGGCTGGGTGCCAGCTGACCATGCGTCTGATCCTGCTTCTGGCCAAGATTTTCGGGCCATGAATGGACACTTAGGGGCCTATGACTTAGACTTTGCTAAGTCTGAATGGGAATTAGCCAAGCAGGAGTTAGGGGTAGAGGAGATTGAGTTAGAATTACTCACCTCAGATACAGATACCTCTAAAGCCACATCGGAATTCTTGCAAGGAGAATGGCAAAATAACCTCCCAGGCCTAACTGTGACAATTCGCAATGTTCCCTTGAAGAGTCGCCAACAAATCACAAATACAGGTGAATATGATATGGTTTATGGCACCTACCATCCAAGCTATGTGGATCCAACTGCTTATCTGGACTATTTCCATAGTCAAAGTGTCTTAAATAATGCGAATTTTGATTCAGATACCTATGATGCACTCTTAGCCCAAGCCCAAAATGAATTGGGTGACCAACCAGAAGCCCGCTTCCAAAAACTCTTAGAAGCCGAGCGCTATCTGATGGAAGATGCCGCTGCCCTGGGGACTATTTACCAAGGAGCCTATGCTTTCTTAGTTGACCCGCAGTTGACCGGTGTTATTAACCAAACTAACGGGGTAACTAATTACTTTAGAGCAGCAGAATATCAGGCAAATAAATAAGTAAAATGAGGCTGTGATGCTTGCCACAGTCTCTTCATTAAATAAATAGAAAGAAGCGATCTTATGAAGTTAGGCGTTAAAAGCTTGGGTTTATTATTTAGTGTTCTCCTTGCTTTAGCAGGATGTTCAGGAGCAGGCAATAGTGAAGCTTCCAATCAAACGGAAATCACCGCTACTGCTGATGGCGAGTTGGCCTCCTTGGACAGTATTGCCTCTTCTGATATACCTACCCAAAATGTTTTAGCTAATGTGACTGAAGGGTTATACCGTCCTTCTATCGATGGTGGTAATGAGCTAGGGATAGCAGCTGAAGAGCCTCAGGTATCCGATGATGGATTGACTTATACCTTTAAAATTCGTGACAATGCCAATTGGTCAACTGGGGAACCGGTAACGGCTAATGACTTTGTCTTTTCTTATCGTAAGGCAGTTGATCCCAATGCTATTTCTGAAAATGTCAATAAGTTCTTTGTTATCAAGAATGCCCGGCCTATTTCAGATGGAGAAATGCCAACTGACCAATTAGGGGTTAAGGCTATTGATGACAAGACTTTAGAATTTACTCTCGAAGCACCCACCCCATACTTTAAAGGCTTGTTAGGTACACCGGCTTATCTGCCACAAAGTGAAAAGCTGGCTGCAGAAGTCGGTAGTGACTACGGGTCCTCCCAAGAAACGACTGCCTTTAATGGACCCTTTGTGGTTGATGGTTGGACTGGTAATGAGCAAAGCTTCCAATTAAAGAAAAATGACCAATATTGGGATAAAGACAATGTGCATATCGATACCATTAACTGGCAAGTTTCTAAAGAAATGTCGACCAATTTTAACCTTTTTGAAAATGGTATGGTTCAGTATACCAAGGTCGGCAATCCTTATGTCGAACAAGAGCAAAATAATGAGGCTTTAACGGTAGAGCCATCTGGTTTAGTGGGTTACTTACAATTTAACTTTACCCGCCAACCGACCAATAATGTCCACCTGCGCAAGGCTTTAGCCGCTTCCTTCGATAAGGAAGCTTTTGTCAAAAATGTTCTTAAAGATGGGTCAACACCAATTGATGGTTGGGTCCCCAAAGAACATGCCCAAGATCCTGAGACTGGTGAAGACTTCCGCGCACAAAATGGTTCCTTATCTTCCTATGATGTCGACAAGGCTAAGGAAGAGTTTGAGAAGGCCAAGGCGGATTTAGGTACAGATAAGATCAGTATTGAGCTATTAACTTCAGATACTGATGTGTCTAAATCGACCTCAGAATTTTTGCAAGGTGAATGGCAAAAGAACCTGCCTGGCATTGAAGTGACCATTCGAAACGTGCCACTTAAGAGCCGGCAAAGTATTGCTGCCAGCAAAGAATATGACATTATGTTAGGGACCTTTATTCCTTCTTATGTCGATCCAATTGCTTATTTAGAGTATTTTGAATCCGATTCGACCTTGAATACTGGTTTTTATAAGTCCCAAGTCTTTGACGGGCAATTAAATCAAGCACGGACGACCCTAGCTAACCAGCCTAAAGAACGCTGGGATACTTTATTGGCAGCTGAGCGGACCTTAGTTGAGGATGATCAAGCTCTAGCACCAATTTATCAAGGTGCCTTTGCCAATATGATTGACCCTAAACTCAAAGGGGTAATTAATCAAACGAATGGGGCACAATCCTACTTCCGCGCGGCAACTTATGAGAATTAAAAGTCAAAAAACGATATTACCGATAATGGGATCAGAGCGCATCTTTGATCCCATTTTTACTAGAAAGAGGAAGAAAAATGAACGCTAAGCAAAAACAAATTCTGGACCGTTTTATAAAATATGCCAAGGTCAATACTCGAAGTGATGAAAGTTCGCTCACCATACCTTCAACACCCAGCCAGGAAGAATTTACTCTTAAACTTAAGGATGAGATCGAGTCTTTGGGTTTCGAAGACTGCTTCTATAATCCAAAAGACGCCTATCTGACTGCTACCATTCCCAGCACCATTCCTGATGAAGATATTCCTACCGTTGGCTTTATTGCTCACGTGGACACCGCTGATTATAGTGCTGAAAATATCCAGCCACAAGTGATTGAAAATTACGATGGTGAAGATATTGTCCTGAATGAAGAATTAGGAATGGTCTTATCTCCTAAGGACTTTCCCCGTTTAAAACATGTAGTGGGCCACACAGTCGTGACCACAGATGGTCGCACCTTACTTGGAGCAGATGACAAGGCCGGGATTACTTCAATTGTTACTTTTGGAGAATATCTCCTTAACCATCCTGAAATCCCCCATGGTAAGATTCGGGTGGCCTTTGGTCCAGACGAAGAAATAGGCACTCGGGGCGCTAAGTATTTCGACTTGGACCAATTTGGGGCGGACTTTGCCTATACCATAGATGGCGGTCGCTATGGGACGCTAACCTATGAGAACTTCTATGCTAAACAAGCCAATGTCACTATCTCAGGGCGTAGTGTCCACCCCGGAGCAGCCAAGGACTCCATGATTAATGCCCTCTTATGGGGTGCTCGTTTAGCTACCAGTCTCCCCGCTGACCAAGTGCCCGAAAAGACCAGTGGCCGGGAAGGCTTCTATTTCTTGATCCGTCAAGAAGGAACGATTGACCACCTCAACCAGTTTTATTACTTAAGGGACCATGATAAGGAAAAAATGCAAGAGAAATTGGTTTATTTTGAAGAACAAGTCGCCCGTTTAAACCAAGAAATCGGTGAAGAGCGAATTACTTATCGGATTGTTGACCAGTATGACAATATGTACGAAGTCCTAAAAGATTACCCCTGGGTAATTGATTTAGCTCGAGACGCTTATTTGAAAAATAATGTGGAAGCTTTTGAAGCACCTATGCGTGGTGGAACGGACGGGGCTATTCTCTCTCATAAGGGTCTGCCAACCCCAAATCTCTTCTCAGGAGCCGAAAATACCCATGGACCTTACGAATTTGTGACAATTGAAACAATTGAACAATCGATCGCTGTCCTGATCGATATTGCCAAGAATGTCCGTCATTATAGCGCTTAAAGACTGATCATATTAACGTTTTCTTCTTTGATTGTATTTTAAGAAAATAAACAAAAAATCTTGTTCTTAAGCTATTCTCAAAACTTTGTGACTATGTTATCATGTGGTCATGGGTAAGCGATAAGTTATTATTAATAGAAATAAGAGCGACTCGCTCAAAGGAGGAAATCAAAAAATGACTGATTTTGATTCAAAAGCGTATTTAGATAAAGTGGATGCCTGGTGGCGTGCCGCTAATTATTTATCTGTGGGACAAATGTATTTACGGGATAATCCTTTATTAGACCGCGAAGTAACTGCAGATGACATCAAGATCACCCCAATTGGACACTGGGGAACTATTGCTGGGCAAAACTTTGTTTATGCGCACTTGAACCGTGTGATCAATAAATATGACCTAAACATGTTCTATATCGAAGGACCAGGACACGGTGGTCAAGTCATGCAAGCTAACGCCTATTTAGACGGCACTTGGACTGAACACTATCCAGAATACCCACAAAACAAGGAAGGTATGCAAAAATTCTTCAAATACTTCTCCTTCCCAGGCGGAACTGGCTCCCATGCCACTGCTGAAATCCCTGGCTCTATCCATGAAGGTGGAGAATTAGGTTATTCCTTATCTCATGCAACTGGTGCTATTCTTGATAACCCAGATGTGATCGCTGCCACTGTGATTGGTGACGGGGAATCTGAAACTGGTCCGTTAGCAGCTAGCTGGTTATCTAACAGCTTCATTAACCCAGTGACTGACGGTGCAGTCTTACCAATCCTTTACTTAAACGGGGGTAAAATTGCTAACCCAACCATCTTAGAACGTAAATCCAATGAAGACTTGATTAAGTACTTCCAAGGATTAGGTTGGGATCCAATGGTGGTTGAAGGAAACGATCCTGAGAAGGTTCACCCACTCATGGCTAAAACCTTAGACCAAGCCATTGAAAAGATTAAATCCATCCAAGGCGAAGCACGTAAGGGTTCAGCTGACGAAGCAACCATGGGTCACTGGCCAATGATTCTTTACCGGACACCTAAGGGCTGGACTGGTCCTAAGGCATGGGAAGGTAACGACATTGAAGGTTCTTTCCGGGCTCACCAAGTGCCAATCCCAGTGAACGCTGAAAACATGGAACACGTGGATGCCTTAATTGACTGGTTGAAATCCTATCGTCCAGAAGAACTCTTTACTGAAGAGGGTCAATTACGTCCAGAAATTGCTGAAATTGCACCTAAGGGTGACCAACGGATGGCTTCTAACCCAATTACTGACGGAGGCATCGATCCTAAACCTTTAGACTTACCAGACTGGCGTGACTATGCTCTTGACTTTGAAACACCTGGTGAACGCGATGCCCAAGACATGATTGAAATGGGTGGCTATGCAGCTGGCGTTATCGAAAAGAACCCAGACAACTTCCGTATCTTTGGGCCAGACGAAACCAAGTCTAACCGCTTGAACAAGGTCTTCAACGTCACCAAACGTCAATGGTTAGAACCAATCAAGGATAACTACGATGAATGGATGTCACCATCTGGTCGTGTGATTGACTCACAATTGTCAGAACACCAAATGGAAGGTTTCCTAGAAGCTTATACCTTAACCGGTCGCCATGGTTTCTTTGCTAGTTATGAAGCCTTCATACGGACAGTTGACTCCATGATCACCCAACATTTCAAATGGATGCGTGAAGCTAGCGAATACAAATGGCATAAACCATATCAATCATTGAACTTGATTTCTTCTTCTACCGCTTTCCAACAAGACCATAACGGTTATACTCACCAAGACCCAGGTTTATTAACCCACTTGGCAGAGAAGAAGGGTGAATTTGTACGGGCTTATCTCCCTGCAGATACCAACTCCCTCTTAGCTGTGATGGATAAGGCTTTAAGTTCAGAAAACGTGATTAACTACATCGTGACTTCTAAACACCCACGTCCACAATTCTTCTCAGTTGAAGAAGCTGAAGAATTTGTTGACAAGGGCTACAAGGTCATCGACTGGGCTTCTACCGTTGAAGAAGGGGAAGAACCTGACGTAGTGATCGCTGCATCTGGTACTGAACCAACAGTAGAAACCATTGCAACCATTTCATACCTACACGAAGCCTTCCCAGAATTGAAGATTCGTTACGTGAATGTGGTTGATCTCTACCGTCTCCGTCATCCAAATATTGACCCACGTGGCTTATCTGACGAAGAATTTGATGCTGTCTTTACTAAAGACAAACCAGTCTTCTTTGGCTTCCACAGCTTCGAAGGCTTACTCAAAGACATTTTCTTCGACCGTCACAATCATAACCTCTACCCACATGGTTACCGTGAAGAAGGGGCCATTACCACACCATTTGACATGCGTGTCTTAAACGAACTCGACCGCTTCCACTTTGCGGCTCATGTTGCTGAAGTGGTATACGGCGATAAAGCCCAAGACTTCATTGACCAAATGAATGCTAAGGTGGAAGAACACCGTGCCTACATTGTAGAATACGGTACTGATATGCCAGAAGTTAAAGAATGGAAATGGCAACCACTTGAAAAATAGTTAGACTAATAGTAGAAAACGGCAGGCGAAGTCCTGTCGTTTTTTCTTTTGACTTGTTTTCTACTTTGGCTTTTTTCCCTTTCTGCCTTCAAAAGAGACAAATTTATGCTAAAATAGAAAGGACGCACCTTGCTAAGTCAAGGTGAAAGACTCATTAACAAAGGAGTTAAAGCATGAATATTAAACAACATATTGCAAAAATTATTCAAGCAGAAGTTAGCGACTATTTAAGTCTAGACCAAGTAGAAGATGTCTTAGAAGTGCCAAAGCATGAAGGCCAAGGGGACCTGGCTTTTCCTGCTTTTATCTTGGCTAAATCACTTCGCCAAGCCCCTCAAAAAATCGCCAGTGAATTAGCCGGTAAACTCAGTGATGAGTTAATCGATCATGTTGAAGCAGTAGGGCCCTACATTAACTTCTTCTTAAAGGCCGATAAGATCTCTGCCGCTGTCCTAGCTGATATCTTAGATAAGGAATCCGCTTATGGTCAATTAGCTATTGGGGATGGAGAAAATATTTGTATTGATATGTCTAGCCCCAATATTGCTAAGCCCATGTCCATGGGCCACCTTCGTTCTACCGTTATTGGGAACGCTATCGGTAATATTGTTGAAAAGGTGAGCTTCCAACCTGTTCGCATTAACCACTTAGGGGACTGGGGAACGCAATTTGGTAAACTCATTGTTGCTTACCGTAAATGGGGTGACGAAGAAACCGTTCGACAAAATCCCATTAAGGAATTAAACCGCTTGTATGTTTATTTCCACAAAATGGCTGATGAAGACGATTCTTTAAATGATGAAGCGCGCCAAGCCTTTAAAGAATTAGAGGGCGGCAACCCAGAAGAATTGGAATTATGGCAATGGATGCGGGAGAAATCCTTAGAAGAATTCCAAAGTATCTATGATTTGCTAGGTATCGATTTTGATTCCATGAATGGGGAAGCCTTCTATAATGACAAGATGGATGCAGTAATTGACGAGTTAGAAGAAAAAGACCTGCTCAAGATTGACCAAGGAGCTACCCTAGTTGATTTGGAAGCCTATGACTTGATTCCAGCCTTAGTGAAGAAGTCTGATGGGGCGACCCTTTATATGACTCGTGACCTGGCAGCTGTCTTCTACCGTAAGCGGACCTATGACTTTGACCAATGCCTCTATGTAGTCGGTAATGAGCAATCGGTCCACTTTAAGCAATTAAAGGCTGTCATCAAAGAAATGGGTTATGACTGGTATGATGATATCCACCATATTCCATTCGGCTTAATTACCCAAGGAGGTAAGAAACTCTCTACCCGGAAAGGGAAAGTCGTTCTCCTAGAGTCCGTTCTAAAAGAAGCCATTCGTTTAGCTCAGAAACAAATCAACAGTAAAAACCCTGACCTTACTGATAAAGATCAAGTGGCCGAAGCTGTTGGGGTGGGCGCAGTGGTCTTCCATGACCTCAAGAATGACCGTTTGAATAACTTTGACTTCCAATTAGAAGAAGTAGTCCAATTTGAAGGAGAAACTGGCCCCTATGTCCAATATGCCAATGCCCGGGCTCAATCAATTTTACGTAAGGCCAATGCCGGTAAACCTCGTCTAGACGACCTACAACTGTCTGATGACGAGTCCTATGCGGTGGTCAAACAATTAAACCGTTTTCCAGAAATTATTGCTAAGGCCTATGAAAGTTATGAACCTAGTGTGATCGCTAAGTATACGCTTCAATTAGCCCAACGCTTTAACAAATATTATGCCCATACTCGGGTCCTTGAAGAAGATGACCAATTAAACGCTCGCTTAGCTTTAGTTTACGCGGTATCAGTGGTCTTGACTGAAGGCTTGAGACTTTTAGGCGTTCAAGCACCAAAAGAAATGTAATTGATCTATAAATAATAATTATTTAAGCTAATTAATTCCTCTTAAAGCACTTTCAAGTTTAGAAAGTGGCTTTAAGGGGATTTTTTTCTTGGCCATTATTATTTAATGAAGTTTTCGATCTAAAAAACGAGCAGTGTTTGACCTGGTATATTTAGCAATAAAAACAAAAAATGTATAAAAGTATGAATTATTAATAATTATAAATTCATTTCTTATATTTTTTATGATGAAAACAGGCAGTAAACCGTGAATATTGGGGATTACTAGCTATTGGATGTTTTTATAAATTAAATAAAGTTAATGATATAATAAATTAAATATCGATAAAATATAATATTAATTAAATTACGTTTCGCTTTGTAATACCATAACCATATCAAGTCCTTGTTTTGTAATGAAACGAATTTGTATAAGTATGAGGAGGAAGAATATGGTTGGTAAGAATAACCTTAAGGTGAAAAAGGAAAAGCAAAGTAACAAATTCTACCGCTATTCGATTAGACGTCTAAGTGTTGGCGTAGCATCGGTTGCAGTAGCGGCAGGTTTGCTCTTTGTATCTGATTCAGCTGTCGCCCAAGCGGCCACCGACGAAGTCAAAGCGTCAACAGTGGAAACGACTAATGCGCCAGCTCCTGTAGCGGATACGAAGCCGAGTGAAACAGTGGCAAGTCCAGCTGAGGATAAAGCAGTTCCTACACCTGTAGCAGAAGAAGCAAAGTTTACTGAAGAAAAAGCAGAAGCTAAACCGGCTCAACCTGAAGCAGATAAGAAGTCTGAAGAAAAAACTCAATCTGAGAAAGCTAAAGCCGATGTCAAATCTGAAAAGGCTGAAGCTAAGAAAATTGAAAAACAAGCTAAGTCTGAAAAAGCAGCTAAGGATGAAGAACAGTTTAAACCTGAAAACGTTAAAGATGAAAAAGAATCTAAAGAAAAGTCAAAAATTAACAATGAAGGTAAGCCTGATAAAAAAGCGAAAGCTGACAAAGTATCAAGTCGTGCAGCTAACTATGCAGGAGAAGCTAAGAAATCTGAAGATAAAGCTGACAAGAAAGACTATACACTAAAAGATGAAGGCTTGTCTTTCTATGCCAATGGTTCTAGCGTTGATACGACAAACTCAGATAAAAAAATATATGGTGATTCTGAATTATTAAAGAGATTACAAGATTCCGCCATTGATGCAACGGGTAAGAAAGGCGATAAGCGCTCTTATTCCGGTACTGTTTTCGTATATAGAAATGGTAATAGTAACGAAGTAACTAAGGAAACCTTAGCTGGCGTTCCTGTTTATTTGCAATGGGCTTATAAAGATGGCTATGTTTCCCCAGTATATAAGACCGTTTCAAATGCAGACGGGACCTTTACATTAACATTTGATAAACCAATTATTGATAAATTTGGTAATGTTCATAAATGGAAACTGTCTGATGGTGATCAAGAAGCTTTTGCGGTTAGAACTTGGGCGGAAAACCCTGATCCTGATCATTTAGCTTTAATTAAAGGCGGGGACCAAATTACTGGTTTCCACAAACGTTTAACACGTACTAATGAGTCTTGGAATTTCACGGCAGGAATTGATCGCATTGTTGGCGGTCAAGTTGTTTTTCAAGAGAAATTGCTTAATAATGAATGGTTAGTTGGGCCTAAGGATACTTGGCGGGTATCTCCAGATCCTTCTGGTGAGTGGAAACCTGCCGGGGATTACGGTAAAGTCTCTGGTAAAGTCTGGTTTGACGGGGGCGATCCTGCTGGTTCCGATGCACGTATGTGGAAGAAAGATTCGTGGGACCTTCCAGCAGCTAAAACAAAAGTGGTTGCATCTTATGTGAATGATGAAGTGGCACGTCTATTCGACAAGTGGAAGAAAGACAATAACTATACAGGATCTAATGGGCAAGATAACCCAAGAATCTTAGAATTTAGAGATGCTCAAGCCCAAATCATTGCAGACTATGAAGCCACAAATGGCAAAGGATCACATATTGCTGAAACAGTAGTTGGTACTGTTGACTCTAATGGCAATTACTACATTCCGTTTAGAGGACTCTATGGTGTGTCTCGAAATAAAGCTAATAGTGGAACATCAATTTCCTATACCATTAAACCAGAAGAATATGGCAAAGTAGTCGATGTAAAAGATGACAACCATACCAATTTAATGGCTTGGAATGGGACGATCGGACAAAAACACCGTCACATTAACCAAGACTATATGTATGTTGCTTCTTTAATTGAGAACTATAATATTTGGTCAAATACATCTCAAAACAACATGTTTGCTCTTCTTGATGGGGCTGCTTTACCAGTTGGTCCATCAAACCTGGCCTCAGGGAATATCTCAAACGTCAATTTTGCTGCCATTGTAGCTAAACCAGCTCATGCGATTAAGACTTACGATGCCCAATCAAACTTTGCGCCAGCTGGGGCCAAAGTAGAAAATGCCTCTGAAGGTCTGCTACCAAGTACGACTTATGTTCAGAGATGGTTCAAAGACGGCAAGCCATATGGAGAAGCGACTGAATTCGTAACAACTCCTGAAGGCAAAGCTCCAGCATCCATTCCATTGAATGTCGATAAGCAACTTGGCGCACCAGCTAAATTCACTTCTGCTATTTTCTTAAATGACGGAAGCAAACATGATAATTTAACCGATGCACTTGCTGCAGATGCCTTTATCGCAGCTCCTAAGGTTGAATACGATCAAATTGAAAAGAAAGCTGGACAAGAGGCTAAAACTGCTGCTCCAAAATACAAGAATGCTGCAGGTAAAGCTTATAAACCAAATCCTAATGACGGTAAGCCAACCTTCTCCTATGAAGAAAGAAAAGAAACGGTTGATAAGGACGGCGAAACTAAGATTTCTTATGAACCTCTAAAGACTGTTAAAGTTGGTAACAAGGATATTCCTGTAACAGTTGATCCAAAAACAGGTGAAGTCACCATCGAAGCGGCTGATACCGCTAAGATTCCGGGTGAAACAGTCACTGTTCCTGTAACTCTTACCTATCCAAATGGTATGAAGGTTAAGACTGATGCTGTGATTAAGGTGTTACCTAAGGAAGAACAAAAAGACTTAGTTGAGCCTCAATACACCGAAGTCCCAGGCAAAGTCGGCGAAGAAGTATCTTCAACACCTAAATTTACCGACAAAGCAGGTAAGGATACCGCTAAACCTGAAGGTGCTAAATTTGCTTTAGGCGAAAACGCTCCAGAGGGTGCAACAGTCGATCCTGAAACTGGTGTTGTGAAATACACACCTAAGGCAGGCGATGCTGCGAAGACAGTTAACGTCCCAGTCGTTGTAACCTACAAGGATGGCTCACAGGATACCACCAATGCGCCAATCCATGTGGCGGCCCAAGACAAGATCAAAGACGTGACGGATCCAAACGCTCCAGTTCCAGAAGGCTATGTGCGTTTGAAATTTAATGCAGACTCCAAGGATGGTTCAGTAACCGGTGAATTTGCGGACAATGCTAAGGTGAAAGCCTTCGACGTTCTCAAGGGCACCAAGTTCAACGACCCAGCTATCCGAGAGAAATTCGACCAAGTTGTACCAACTAACCCAGTTGCAGACAACCCAGCCAAGAAATGGTCGTCATGGGAACCCATCTTTGACAATGAATTAGCCAAGGATACCCCAATCGAAAAAGGGCTTAAGGGCGACACCCGCGAATACCATTCTGTTTACGAAGATAAAGCGTTCAACGAAGACAATGTTGGAATCGCTAAGGTTGAAATCGTCCAAGACCCAACCAAGAAGGCCTACACTGAAGGCAAGGAAGGCGACAACAAGCTCGACCCAGCCGGCACCCAGGTGAAATTAACCGATGCCAACGGCGTAGAAAAAGTTGTTGAACCAAAAGACTTCGGCAAGTACGGCATTAAACTTGGCCTCAAAGATGTGCCTAACTACACCACAGAAACACCTTTAACCAAGAAAGACCATGACGGTAAGAAGGTTGAAGTCACTGTTCCAGGTAAGAGCGGCGAACTCAAGGCGGAATCTAAGGTCCCAATCACGGTGAAACAACAGGATAAGGATGCCTTAGAACCAAGTTATGCGCCAACTGAAGCCAATGTTGGTCAAGAAGCTGCTTCGAAGGCACCAACTTTCAAAGACAGCGCTAATAAAGCAGTTAAGCAACCAGCTGGCGTTACATTCGCTTTAGGCAAGGATGCTCCAGCAGGGGCTAAGATCGATCCTAAGACAGGGGTTGTGACTTACACACCACAAGATACTGACGAAGGCAAAGCGGTGAAAGTCCCAGTCGTTGTCACTTACGGCGATAAGACAACCGATACCACAGAAGCTAGCTTCAACGTAGCCCAACGCGCTGACGTGATCGAACCAACAGATCCAAACGCAGAAGTCCCACAAGGTTATCACAAGGTAACCCTCAAGGCTGGCGAAGGCACCCAAGTCCCAGAAAAAGTTCTCCACGTAAGAGACGGCAAGGGCATCCCAGCTGACAAGTACCCAGCAGCTAAAATTGATCCTGCCCAAGCCAAGGACTACAAGGAACCAATTACATGGTCAGTTGTTCCTGGAACAGCTATCACCAAGGATGAAGTGATTGTAGCTAACGCTACTAAGAAGACTGACGCTGAAAAGAACGATCCAAAAGCCCAAGAACAAACCGTCAAAGTCGGCGAAACACCTGAGGCTGAAAAGTCCATCGCGAATCTGGGTGATTTACCTAAGGGGACTAAAGTCGCTTACAAGGAACCAGTTGACACCAAGACACCAGGTGATAAAGAAGCGACAGTCGTTGTAACCTACCCAGACGGTACCAGCGAAGAAGTTCCAGCAAAAGTTGTCGTAAAAGACTTAACGGATGCAGAAAAGAACACGCCGCAAGCTAAGGAACAAACAGTTAAAGTCGGTGAAACACCTAAGGCTGAAGATTCAATTGCGAACTTAGGAGATCTTCCACAAGGCACTAAGGTAGCTTACAAGGAACCTGTTGACACCAAGACACCAGGTGACAAACCTGCAACTGTAGTGGTAACCTACCCAGATGGTTCAAGTGAAGAAGTTCCAGCAACTGTAAAAGTTAAGGACCTGACTGATGCTGAAAAGAATGATCCTCAAGGTCAAGACATCAACACCAAAGTTGGCGAAACACCAAATGCAAAAGATGGGATTAAGGATGCGGACAAGTTACCACAAGGGACTAAGTTCGAGTTCAAAAAACCAGTCGACACTAAGGAAGCTGGCGATAAACCTGCTACTGTTGTAGTAATTTACCCAGATGGCACTAAGGATGAAGTGTCAGTAACGGTTAAGGTTTCTGAAAACCCAACCCAAGCTGAAACGACTACCCCAACTGTTCCAGCCAAGACCGAAGTCGAAGATAAGACTAACTTAACTCCTGAAGAACAAGATAAGGTTAAGAAGGCTATCGAAGACGCTAACAAGGATAAATTCCCAACTCCTAAGGAAGGCCAAAGCCCAACCACGGTTGAAGTAGGCAAGGACGGCACCGCAACCATTAAATACCCAGATGGGTCTAAAGACACCATCCCAGGGACGGACTTAGTTGTTGAACGCCCCAAGACCACTGTTGAAGGCACGCCTAAGAAGGTTAAGCCAACCAACGACCCTCAAGACACCGGCCTGGTTGTGAAGAACCAAGACGACAAGACCCCAACTAAGGTGACTGCCAAGGATGAAGACGATCAAGACGTTCCGGTAACGGTTGACCCAACCACCGGTAAGGTTTCTGTAACCCCAGGCACCAAGGTTGACGGCCCGATCATCGTAACGGTTGAAGACAAAGACTTACCAGCAGGCAAGCAAGACTTCGTCGTTCCAGTAGAAGGCCACGAAGCCGGTCGCGACGATAACGGCTCAAATAAGACCCAAGCTGACCTTACTGAACCGACTGTTCCAGCCAAGACCGAAGTCGAAGACAAGACTAACTTAACCCCAGAAGAACAAGATAAGGTTAAGAAGGCCATCGAAGACGCTAATAAGGACAAGTTCCCAGCGCCTAAGGAAAGCCAAAACCCAACTACCGTTGAAATCGGCAAGGACGGCACCGCAACCATCACCTACCCAGATGGGTCTAAAGACACCATCCCAGGGACGGACTTAGTTGTTGAACGGCCTAAGACCACGGTTGAAGGCACACCTAAGACGGTTAAACCAACTAACGATCCACAAGACACTGGTCTTGTTGTGAAGAATAAAGATGACAAGACCCCAACTAAGGTAACCGCTAAGGACGAAGACGGTCAAGATGTTCCGGTAACAGTTGACCCAACCACCGGAAAGATCTCCGTAACTCCGGGCACCAAGGTTGACGGCCCGATCACCGTAACGGTTGAAGACAAAGACTTACCAGCAGGCAAGCAAGACTTCGTCGTTCCAGTTGAAGGCCATGAAGCCGGTCGTGACGACAACGGTTCTGATAAGACTCAAGCGGATCAAATCACACCTAATGTCCCAGCTGAGAAGACTCCAGTCAACGACAAGAACAACTTAACCCCAGAAGAACAAGCTGAAGTTAAGAAGAAAGTCGAAGACGCCAACAAGGATAAATTCCCAGCACCTAAGGATGGTCAAAAACCAACTACGGTTGAAGTAGGTAAAGATGGTACAACTACGATTACTTATCCAGATGGTTCGAAAGACACTATCCCAGGAACTGACTTAGTCCGTGAAAAGACTAACGTGGATGATTCAGCTGTTAAACCTGTCAACCCAACGGACGACAAGCAAGGCACTGGCATCAAGGTCAACAACCCTGATAAAGACACCATAGTCACCGCTAAGGATGAAGACGGCAAGGATATCCCTGTTGTCATCAACCCTGAAACAGGAGAAGTGGAAGTCACCCCAGGAACTGACGTTGACGGCCCAATCACTGTCACCATCTCCGATCCAGAATTACCAGGCGGTAAGAGGGTTGTTGTGGTACCAGTCAAAGGCCATGCCGCTGGACGTGATGACAATGGTTCAGATGTGAATGTCAAACCAGATGCTCCAGCTCATACGAATACTGGCGTTCAAGCAGCAACACATGAACCAGGTCAAAAAACAGAAATAAAAGCAAATGCAGCCAAGGTTCAAAGTCAACTCCCTCAAACAGGTGCAGTTGCAGGCCTAGCTAGCTCATTAGCGCTTGCTCTTATTGGAGCAGGTAGTATTCTTGCTCTTGGCAAAAGAAGAAAAGAAGACTAAAAGACTGATTTAGCCTATAAGCTAAAAAGCTCTCATACATGAATGTATGGGAGCTTTTTTATTGGAAAATTATGAGAATAAAAAATAGGAGCTTATATTTTAAATCCATAAATAGCAAACACAAAAGAACAATAATGTATAAATAAAGAACAAACAATGTCTTTTTATGATTATTTTTAAAAATAAAAGAGGAAGAGATAATCGTCATGACGCTAATAGTAGGAGCATTTATAGCTTATATTTCAGAATAAAAGAGAAATTATGATTTGCTTTTTTAAAATATAATTCTTATTATGTGATTTAAAGTTAATAGCTAAAAGAATTATTTTTAGACTTACAAAAGCAAAACTGTATTTTATTTACTGATAAAACCGGAAAACCACGTCTTATAAAGAGATGTTATCGATTTATAAATAAATAAGATTATGGTTGAAGGCTTTCTAATTTTAAAAAATATTGTTTTTTTTTTTTTTTAGGTACTATATATTTGCAAAGTATTTATTTATAAAAAACAAATATGTATAAGTATAAGGAGGACCATATGGTTGGAAAAAATAATTATCAAGTGAAGAAGGAGAAGCAGAGTAACAAGTTCTATCGTTACTCCATTAAGCGCCTGAGTGTGGGCGTGGCTTCTGTCGCAGTGGCAGCAGGGCTTCTCTTTGCGGGAGATGTTCAAGTCGCTCGAGCTGCTGGTACCAATGATGCTGTGAATGGTGAGTTGAACTTAACGGCTGAAGAGCAAGGTAAAGTAGATCAAGCAGCCAAAGACAATGAAAACCAGCCCAACACCCAAAAAACGACTAGTGATCCTGTAACTAAACAAGTGATCCCTGCCGATGGTGGCGTGGCTGAAACCATTGAAACCGAAAAAGACTTAAAAGTTCAAGAGCCTAAACTTGCTGAAAAAATTGAAAGTCAGTCAGATAATGGGGCTTCTGATGGGGCAGTATCTACCAAACCTGCACCTAAGGAACCAGCTCTGGAAGAAAAGACTGAAGTGGCGAATGCGCCAACGACAGACGAAGATGGGACTGAACGCACAGGTCAGCCCTTAAACTCTAATGATCTGAATGCGGCAATCGATCCTAATAATCCTGAGGGGACCTTTAAATCGAATAATGTGGTAAGTTTTGCGACTAAAACGCCAGATTTAACCAAAGATGAAAACCTTCAAAAGGATCAACTAACCGTTGACCATAAAGTATTTCTCTCAACGACAGCGCCTCGTGACCGTTTTGAGCTTCGCTATGAAATTGATGAGCGTTTAGCTAAACATATTACAGATATTCGTTACCAAGCCAATGAAAATCCTCAAGTATTTGACCGAGATTTTTCATTCGATCGGTTGCAAGATGCTGATGATCCGTCAAAGGTAAGCAATACTTGGCGGGCTAATGCTTTTGATAACGATGTGGTGTCAAGTTCTAATAATCCCAATTCGATCGTGAACTATAATTCAGTTTTTGCAGCACCAGCTATAGGAGTAGTTCAAGCGGCTAAAATCCAGATTTTCTTAAATGAAAGTCTAGCAAACATTGTTGCTGCTAATCCTGAAGCTGCTCGCCGTAATGAACTCTTCTTCAACTCTTATCTTTATGATCCAGTTGAAAATAAGGTTGTTGAAGGCACCATTAACACCCAACATTTGAACACAGCTTCTAATAATTTAGATAAATTACAAGAAGCAGGCTATGCCCAAGAAGTTGTTGGTGATTATGCTCTGTCGAATGGTCATGCCCAATATGTTGAGGGGGGACCTACAATCCTCACACAGGACAATTTGATGAAAATGCGAAAATTCGTGGGATTGCAGTTGACCAAACCTTCACCAAACGCTCGGCTGGTGAAATTGTGGATACGCCATCTACCTATCACTTCCAAGCAGATGAACGCCTGCTACCATATATCAAAGGGGTAGGTATTTATAAATTAGAAGATGGCGACCAAGGGTATAGCTTCAATCGTCAACTTGATCCGAAATCCCAAGTCTTCTACAATGGCTTAATCTTACATGCTAAGGGCGGCGTAGCTAAGACTTTACCGATCGCTAATGATGGTGGCTTAGATGGTAAGTATGACCAATACTACATGGATTACAATCCAAGAACTGGTGCGGGGCATTTCCACTTAGATCCAACAAATATGGATCAATTTAACCATAATTCTGGGGAAGGCTACCAACCATCAGCTCTTCGCGTCGTTTACTACCTTAAAGATGATGTGAATATCAATCAACTTATTCCTAAGAGTCTGGACCAACGTTATGTCTTCGATGGCTTCTTCCTTGATGAAAAAGGAAACTACGTGGCTAACACCGAAGCTAACATCACTTACAACTTCGGTGACTTCTCCGGCGATCCAAGCCCAATTACTAATGAAGGCAATCCAGGCGTAGATGATACCAGCCAAACGAATCCAGCAGAAGGTGACTTGCCAGAACCAGCCAAGCCTGAAATTAACTATGAATTAGCTGGCCAAAATCGGACCGTTCTCCTGAATACGGAAGTCACTGCTAAAGACTTGGCCCAAAACCTGACTAAGACAGCTGATGGTCAAGCAGTTGATTTACCAGAAGGCACTAAGTTTAGCTTTGCGGATGATGAAGTGACCCAATCTGCGATTGTCGAACTCTTTGAGAAAGATGCGGATGGCAATGATAAACTAGACGCTGACGGTAATAAGATTTCACGCGGTTTCTTCGTGGATACTTCTAAATTAGGACAAAAAGAAATCAAAGTTGTTGTAGAATTACCACGTTCATCGACCTCTAACTTGATTTCGGGACTTGTGGATGTCAACAAGCGCCCTGGTGAATCTGGTCAGAAGGTCTCTGAAGAGCGCTTCATTCCACAAAGCAATGAAGACTCACGTAACGAGAACTCTGAAGGCTTCTTTAACAATCAAGTCCACCAATTAGCTGATGCCATCACTCCGGAAACTCAGGCACAAAATGAAATTGATGTGACGATATCGAGCTTGATTCATGGAATCCCAAGCTCTAGCCTAGAAACGCTAAAGAAATGGGATTATATCATTGAATTCTCTGACTATCTGGCCAAGCACATTACTAAAGTTGAAAATGGCTCTGGAACTGAATTCGAACGGATAGTCAACCGCAATGGCGACAAGACTAATTCATGGCGGATGCGTGCTTGGGGCGGGGCAGCAGATAATGAAGCCCTGATGACCAATACAGCAATTGGGGCACAGTACAACTACCTAGCTAAGGTGACTTTAGATTCTTCTATCAAGTCCATTATCGATGAGACGGAACAAGAATTAGGACGTCCTGTAACCAACGGCGACTTCGGATCAACTTCCTTCATCTACAACAATGCCAACAAGGCGATGATTGAAGGTTCTTACTCATCTACCTTTATGAAGGTCAACCCAACCCAGTATGATGAAAAAGTAGCTGCTGACAATGTTGCTAAGAACCCAACCTTCAATAACTGGTTCCGTTTATCCGGTGGGGAAGTTAGCTACAAGGAAGGCGACGAAGTGAGTCCATATACCGGCTTAACTGGGGATAAGATGCGCGGCTTTGTCTTTGATCAAATTTTTGCTAAGCAAGGCGGCTCATCACTGAACACAGCTGGTGCAACTACCAATCCTATCCACTACCACTACACGGTAGACCAACGTCTCTTGCCTTATATTGAGTCTGCTGAACTCTACTATGTGCCAAATGGTAAGGATTACTACAATAACTCAGCAGTTGGTTTTGATAAGAACTATATTCCTCAAGCCAAGGTCTTCTTCAATGGCCTCGACTCACGGAATGATGACTTCCAAAGCGAATTCAATCGGGAAACAGGTGAAGGGGTCTTCAAGTTAGATCCACAGAACGATACCGTAAGTCGGATCTTCAACTTCAACAACTCTCACTTGGATCCTGCAGCTGCTCGGATTGTTTACAAGCTGCGTGATGGTGTCACAGCTGAAGACATCCTCAAGGCTTATCCAGATGCCAGCTTTGCCTTCACGGGTTACCTCACCCTTGACTCCGGCCCAGTTGTTCGTAACTCCAACGCCAATGTGGGTTACCGCATCTCAGATATCGATGGCGATGGCCGTCCGGATGAATTCCAGAATGATCGCTTATCCAATCTAAGTGAGGAAGAAAAACAACTTCTTTCCCCAATCGAAAAAGCGATTGTCAATGAAGGCCTCACCGGAACCAATGCGAATATTCTTGTCCAATCCGCACGTGATAAAGATACGAGCGTTCATGGCGTAGTTAACACAGGCTTCAGTGAAGCAGATGCACCAAGTGTTCAAGCAGCTATTGTTAATGAAGACGGTAGCGTGACGGCACTCGGCAGCTCAGCTGTAGACCCTCAAAGCGGCGAATACAGTATTAACACGCCAGAGGGAACAACCTTGACCCAAGGCCAAACGATCTTGATTACCTTAACGACTGGTGGACAAGTTCACTCAGCTAATTACACCACTGTGGGCGAAGGCAATCCAGAAGTCACTGCCAAGGTTGATGTGCTTGATCTTAAAGATATAAACAGCGACCAGAGAGTGGCTAAGGGTCAAGACATGACAGCTGTTAAGGTTGACCAATTTGTCGATGCAGCGGGTCAAGTGAATCCAGCAAGCACAGAAAATGGTCAAGTACACTTTGCAACTGTAGGTACGGATGGTCAAACAGATACAGAAGAGCTTGCTAACCAACTTAGTGTTCGTATCGCAACAACCGATGCTCAGGGCAATGTGACCTATCAAGACCTTGCCAGTGCAGGTTTAACTTACAATCCTGAAACTGGTCAAGTGACAGGTAGCCCAATCTTGCCTGAAGGGGAAGAAGAGCACACTTATACTATTGTGGTAGACGCGAAGAATGCTAAAGCAGGGGACGCGACCAATCGGACCTTTAACGTAACGGTTTATAGCCAAGCTTCTGAATACACACCAGCTTATGAAGCAGTTGATGTGATTCCAGGAAATAAGGCTGAAACAGCTAGCCCAAGCTTTACGGATTCTAAGAACCAAGCGGCTACGCCAGCTTTAGACTCAGAAGCGGCTTATACTGCACCTGAGACAGTGGATGTTGAGGGAACACAAGTCGCCGTTCAGGTGGATCCACAAACAGGGGTTGTCACTGTAGATCCTGCTGAAACAGCTAAAGTGCCAGGTAAGGCCATCACTGTACCAGTAACCGTTAAGTACCAAGATGGGTCAACTGACCAAGCCAATGCTACCATCAATGTCACGGATCCAGGATTTATCGATCGAACAAACGATCCAGATGCGCCTGTCCCTGAAGGTTACAAGAAGGTAGACCTCGTTGCGGGGCAAGGGGTAACACCATTTGAAGGTGGCAATAAGACCTATCATGTTAAGGAAGGAACCAGCATTCCAGCTGATAAGATTCCTGAACTCACAGCACAAGCAGGTTACGAAAATCCTGTTTGGGACAATGATCCGGCACAAACGGTAACTGCTGATAGTCCGTCTCGCTTCACAGCGACAGCTAGTCCTGCTCCAGAAGCCGACACCACCGCCCCATCAATTACCGTGTCAGCCAAGGATATCCAAGCCACTGAAGGACAGCCTATTGACCCTGTTTCAGTGACAACGGATGATCCGGAAGCAACCGTGACCGTTGACGGCTTGCCAGATGGTTTATCCTACAATCCTGAGACCCAACAGATCGAAGGGACGGTTCCAGCGGGGACGGTTCAATGGGCGGATGACCAGGATGAGGCGCGCGACTTCTCAGCAACCGTCAAGGCAGTCGATCCAGCGGGCAATGAAGCGACTGAGCCGATTAATGTCACCGTTCTCCGCGACACAGACGGCGACGGCCAAGCGGATAAAACCGACGAAGATGATGACAACGACGGCATTCCAGATACGGAGGACCAAGCGTCTAAGACTTGGGACGGCCTGGATGCGCAAACAACCGATACGACCGCAACCAATGGCCAAGCTGTGCCTGAGAATACCAAGGTCGTGACACCAAATAAACCGGGTGCTAAGGTTTCAACCCCTGCCCCAGTGGACGGTCTGTCTGTGGATGAAAACGGCAACTTAGTTGGCACACCGACCGTGGACTTCCAACCTGGTGAAACCGAAAAAGTCGTTGAAATCCCTGTTGAAATCACGTCAACTGGCACCGGTCAAAAAGATGACCAAGGCCAACCAACCGATGAAGCCATCACTCGAACCGTCAAAGTTACCGTGACGAATCCAAATGCGGGTGAAACACCTGCTGAGTCCAGCGTCGAGCTGACACCGAAGTCACAAAACGCTCTGGAAGGCAAGGACATCACCCCAGTAACGCCTCAAGCGGACAATGTCCCAGAAGGCGGCAACGTGAAGGTAACCATCGATGGCCAAGACACTTACCCAGGTTTGACTGTCGACCCAGATAGCGGCCAAGTGACGGGGCAACCACAAATTACTGACTGGGCCCCTGAAGAGGAAACTCGGACCATTACCGTAACCGCCCAAGTCCAAGACAAGGACGGCAATCCAGTCCGTGATGCAGACGGCAACCCAGTGACAGCTGAATCAACCATCACCGTTTACCGCGATACCGATAAGGACGGCCAACCCGACAAGGATACCGGTATGCCGCAAGATCCAAACAATCCATCTGTCCCAGGCATCGACCAAGGCGACAAGGATGATGACAACGACGGTTGGACCGACCAGGAAGAAAAAGACCGTGGAACGGACGGCAAAGATGAAAACAGCTTCCCACGTGTGACTGAACCTGGTGCGGAAAATACCCCAGGTCAAGACACCACCAAGGTTACCGGCAAGACTACGCCAAATACTGAAGTGGAAGTCAAGGACAAAGATGGAAATACCATCGGTACTGGCACTTCAGACGACCAAGGTAATATCGACCTTGATGTACCGAAGCAAAATCCTGGCGATAAAGTGACCATCGTTCCAGGTAAGAAGGACGACCAAGGCAACTTTACTCCAGGGAACCCGGATGGCAATGCCGAAACAGTTGTTAAAGAAACCCCACAAATCAATAATCCAGGGGCTAAAAACGAACCTGGCTCAGATCAGACCAAGGTAACCGGCAAGACCACCGTTCCAAATTCTAAGGTTGAAGTGAAGGATAAAGATGGCAACACCATTGGGACTGGTACGTCTGATGAGAACGGTGACTTCACGATTGAGGTGCCTCATCAAGATCCAAGCGATAAAGTAACTATAATTCCATCTAAGGACTACAATAACCCAGATGGTTCCACTGAAACTCGGACAGGTGATCTAGTTGAAACGACAGTCACAGAAGATACACCTGCTATTTCTGAGACCAGTGTGGAAGTAGCTCCTAAGTCTCAAAACGTTCTTGAAGGTGAGGATATAACTCCAGTAACTCCTCAAGCTGATAACATCCCAGAAGGCGGCAACGTGAAGGTAACCATTGATGGTCAAGACAGCTATCCAGGCCTAACTGTTGATCCAACAACTGGTCAAGTCACAGGTCAACCAGAAATTAAGGACTGGAGTCCAGAAGAAGAAACACGGACGATTACCGTTGAAGTTTCTGTTCTTGATAAGGATGGTAATCCTGTTAAAGATCAAGATGGCAATCCAGTAGCGGCTGAATCAACGATTACCGTTTATCGTGATACCGATAAAGATGGCCAACCTGACAAGGATACTGGCATGCCTCAAGATCCAAATAATCCAAATGTTCCAGGCATTGACCAAGGTGACAAGGACGACGACAACGACGGTTGGACCGACCAGGAAGAAAAAGACCGTGGCACCGATCCAAAAGATGAGTCTGACTTCCCTAAAGTGACTCAACCTGACGCTGAAAATAAACCAGGTGAAGATACCACTAAGGTGACTGGTAAGACTACTCCAAATACCGATGTTGAAGTCAAGGATAAAGACGGAAACACCATCGGCACAGGAACATCAGATGACCAAGGTAACATTGATCTCGATGTACCGAAACAAAATCCTGGCGACAAGGTAACCATCGTTCCAGGTAAGAAGGACAATCAAGGCAACTTTACGCCAGGCAATCCGGATGGTAATGGCGAAACCGTTGTTAAAGAAACTCCACAAATTACCAATCCAGGGGCTGACAATGAGCCTGGTTCAGACCAAACTAAGGTCACAGGTAAGACAACTGTTCCAAATGCCAAAGTCGAAGTGAAAGATAAAGATGGCAAGACCATCGGCACTGGCACTTCCGATGAGAACGGTGATTTCACGATTGAAGTGCCTCGTCAAGGCAAGGGTGACACCATCACCATCATCCCATCCAAGGAATACACCAATCCAGATGGTTCTACCGAAACCCGGACGGGCGACCCTGTCGAAACCACTGTAACTGGTCAAACACCAGCGGTTAAGGAAGACAAGGACATCTACCAACCGGAATACAAACCAGGCACAGGTCAACCCGGCACCAAGGTAGAAATCGGCGAACCTATTTTCAAGGATGAAGAAGGTCAAGTGGTGACCCCACCAGCCGGCACCAGCTTCAAGCCAGGCGAAGGTGAAACGGGCATCACAGTAGATCCTGAAACAGGTGAAGTGACTGTCGACGTGCCTGAAGGGGCCAAAGCAGGCGACACGATTGAGAAAACAATCATCGTGACCTACCCTGATGGTTCAAGCGAAAGCGTCACCGTTACCGTGACAGTCGAAGGCAAGGGCGGCAGCGGCGTGACACCTACGCCAACCCCAACTCCTGAACCACAACCCGAAGGCAAAGATGAGGTCAAGGACGAGCCAGCGCCTGCCCAAGTGCATACCCAACTTCCTCAAACCGGCTCAGTTGCAGGGTTAGCACGCTCATTGGCTCTAGCTCTGATTGGAACGGGTTCCATCCTGGCTTTAGGTAAAAAGAAAAAAGAAGACTAATCGTCACTGATTAGCTTCTCTTCCAGCACCTCGCTTAGCGGGGTGCTTTTTTATTAATAAAAGGCAACAAAAAAAGTAGCTCAATCTAGAGAATGTAGATTGAGCTACTTTTATTACCGATGTAATTTTCTATTCTTCTAATTGATTTGTCTTTTCCTTGGCGGTCTTAAGGAGATTGGGACCGACTAATACAATGGCCATCAGTAAGCCAGCGGTTTGGATCCAAAAGATGGTGACATCGGTTAGGCCATGGATTAATACCACACTGAGCAAACTACAGATTAATGCCAGTTCGGGACGGATACTTGAATATCGCCGCATCTCATTGAGCATCTTTCCTAGCCGGTAAAGGGGATAGACCAGAAGGCTAGACCCGATGATACCGTAAGATAAGAGCGTATCTAGGAAAATATTATGAGCATGCTGGGTATACTTGGTGGTGTATTCACTGTAAACATGCATATAGGTTAAGGGACCTTGGCCAAACCAGACATTATCCTTAAAGGCCTGCCAGCCGGTTTGCCAGATGTCAAAGCGGTCGGAAAAGGCATAGGCCAAGTCGTCAAAGCGTGGCATAAGGCCCATCCCCCAAGCGATCAGTCCTAAGATACTGAGACCTAGTAGGGAGTAGATGGCGGTTTTCTTATAGCCAATCACATAAAAGAAAACATAAGAGGCCCCTATAATCACGATGGCACTGGTCCGGCAGCCAGTATAAACAATGGCCAGTAAATTACAAGCAATTAAAAAGAGACAGGTCAACTTTTTAGCCAAGTGTTTAGTAGTCTTCATCCGATACATGGCGATAACAATAAAGAATTCCAGCATCATGGCGAAATAATTTGGGTTAAAAAAGGTTGCTTCTACCCGGTCGGGATGCACTTTGTTCATGGCAGGAGAAATAAAGGTATAGTCCCATTCTGAGATAATATTAAAGTGCTCTAAGAGAGTAAAAATAAAAATGATAATACTTGCAATTAAAGTAATATTTACGATTTCGGACAGATAGTCAGGTCGAACCTGTTTCGTATAGTAAATCGAATAAAGAAGGGCAATTAATAAACCAACTGAGATCAGTCCACCTACCCAATTTTCATGTACAATAGAGATTAAAAAGGCATAAAAAGGGAAGGAAAATAAACTTGTGATTAAAGAGTCATTTGGCCAGTGTTTGACCGATAGCATTCCTGTTGCCAACAACAAGATAAAAACAACCCCAAAAACAACAAGGGTTATATAAAATGGAAAGAACAGGCTGACCAATAAGATGGTCATCAGTATGGATTGAATTGCTCCTGGTAAGAAGGCTTTGCCATCTTCTAGCAAGTAAGTCACCTACTTTCAGAAAGAGTATCAATCCTTTAAACTTTAGCCTAAATCAGCTTAAATTACAATCATTTTAAGCATCTTTAGCTAATTTTTTAAAATTATTTATAAGTGATTGAGCGCTTTCGTTTTAGATCGACAATAAACATGCTAGAATAAACTTATATAGAAAGAGGCGAGTAGAATGACAGATTGGAAAGGCTTGGATCCCAAGGCGTTTAATCGCTATCGCTCCTGGAAGAACTCTAGCAGTCCAGGAATTTGTGGATCCTACTGCTGTAGTGTGCTGGTACATTATCATACCCTCAAAGACACCGGGGTCGACTTAGATAAGGACACTTTAGTAGCAGGTTTTAAAGAAATTGTTGATGATAAGCGACCTTATCGCGGAAGTTTTATTTGGGATATCGCCTTAGCTTTATCCATGTTCTGTGAAAAGATGCCTTATCAAGTCAAGGCGGGGTTACTAACTGAGATTAATTTACCAGATTTGATCGACCAGGGTTTTGGGCCATTTATTGTGGGCCTCCAAAAACCGCTAAAAAGTAGCTATGGCAACCATTGGATTGTGGTATACGCCTACAGATATAACCAAGCTGGCCAACTCTTCTACCTTGCCTATGATAACCAAGGACGTAGTCAGGTTGAAGTTCCTGCTAGTCAAAGCTTAACCTACTGTTATTTAGCAGCTGAGGAAGAAGTGACGGCCGATGTCTATATTAGTGATGCAGAAAAATAAAACAGTTGCAAAGAAAACAAGGCATTGACTTTATTCCATGTCGGGCTTATCAAGCTCATGAAGCCGTTAAAGAAGCTCAAGAGAAGCGTCGTTTTCTAGGAAAGGATTTTAACGAATGGAAAGATTTGATTATATAGTTATCGGTGGGGGCAGTGCTGGGATTGCTTCTGCTAACCGGGCCGCTGAATATGGAGCTAAGACCCTTATCATTGAAAAAGATGAAGTTGGTGGTACCTGTGTCAACCGGGGCTGTGTCCCTAAAAAGGGCATGTGGTACGGGGCACATATTCTGGAATTACTAAGAGACTATGCCCTTGATTACGGCATTGACGCGCCCTTGAAGAACTTTGATTTTCAAACTTTGAAAAAACACCGGGATGAATATATTGACCGGGTTCATAATTCTTATTTCAAGGGCTTTGAAAGCCGGGGAACCCATTATAAAAAGGGTTATGCTAAGTTTGTTGAAGACCATATTGTCGAAGTCGATGGCGAACAATTTTACGGCGAACATATTAGTGTACTCACTGGTGGCCGGCCTGCCTTACCTGAAGGCATTCCTGGCATTGACTTAGTGGATGTGAGTGATGATGTCTTTAACTGGGACGACCTACCAGACTCCTTACTGATTGTAGGCGCTGGTTATATCGCTGTAGAAATGGCCGGTATGTTGCAAGAATTTGGGGTTGATGTAACGCTAGCCGTTCGTCATGAAACGCCTCTCCGCCACTATGAAGCTAAAATTACTGAATCCTTAATGGAAAATATGAAGAAACAGGGTATTACCGTACTCAGCAACCATAATGTAACTAAAATTGAGAAAACGGCAGACGGGACCTTTAAAACCACTTTCAAAGAAGATGATGAAGTCCTTAGCGACCGGGTACTTTATGCCATTGGTCGTCAACCGAACACGGAAAATATTGGCCTAGAAAACACCTCTATCGAGTTAACCGATAAGGGTTACATCAAGGTCGATGACTACCATAATACGACCGCAGATAAGGTCTATGCCTTCGGTGATGTGATTGGTAAAGTGGAATTAACCCCAGTAGCTATTAAGGTAGGGCGGACCCTATCAGATCATCTATTTAATGGTCAAGAACCATTCTATTTAGACTATAATATGGTGCCTTCCATTGTTTTTGCCCACCCACCAATTATTACCATGGGCTATACCGAGGAAGCGGCTAAGCAAGCCTTTGAAGGACAAAAGATTACCACTTATGACACCAACTTTACCTCAATGATTTCAGGAATGACCTCTAACCGGGAAAATATTTATATGAAGTTGGTCTGCCTAGGAGATGAGGAAAAAATCATTGGTCTCCATGGGATTGGTTTTGGTGCTGATGAAATGTTACAAGGCTTTGCAGTGGCTATCTCGATGGGGGCGACTAAGAAGCAATTTGATCAAACCATTGCCCTCCATCCAACTGGAGCGGAAGAATTTGTTACTATGCGTTAAGCGTGTTTACTATTTTTTATGAGGCTGGGAGAAAATCCCAGCTTTTTTGCTTTTGATTCAAGTGGGCTTGGATGGTAATATAAATAGAACATGAGCAATAGTCTGGGAGGGAGGTATTCTGTGGTTAATCGCAAAGTCAGTTCAAGTCAAGAAATTTTAAAAGTCGCCTTACAATTGGTCCAAGAAGAGGGGATCCAAGCAGTCAATATGCGCCGTTTAGCCAAGCGCTGTCAAATATCTTTAGGGGTTTTATATAACTACTTTGAAGATAAGAATGACTTATTGTTGCAAACTGTGGCAGCAGTCTGGCGGGATATTTTAATTCCTAATCAATCAGAACATCTCAATCGGTCCAGCCAGCCCTTATCTCAAGCCTTTTTGACTCTTTACCAGTTATTGGCTGCGGGGGCCAAGAAGTACCCCCATTTCTTCTCCCAACATACCTTGGTCTTTTCTCAGTCACAAAAGGGGAAAGCCAATGCCCAAATGGATCGCTACATCAAACATTTAAAAGGCTATCTCCTCCAGTGCTTAGAAGACGATCCGGCTATTCGCAACCTGGCCTTTGAAAAACACTCAGCAGACCAAGTGGTTGACTTTCTTTTTGCTATCTTTATTAATCAAGTGATGCAGGGAAAGCTGGATATGGAGCTCTTCACTGACTTTATCGATCGTTATCTTTATGACCATTAAAAAAGCGGACTTTACTTTTTTAACCGTAAAGTCCGCTTTTAAGTTCATCACATTTTGTTATCAAATACTATAGGGCCCGGATAATGTGGGCAATACCGGAGAATAAGAAGTAAGCCCCAATCAGGAAGACTACTGTAAAGTAGGCGGATAGGGGATTGAAGAAGATCGAAATAGCAACGATAATCCCAACAATACCTAGGAAAATGGAGAGGCCTCTGCCAACTGGACTCACAAAACCAACCAGGGAGCTGGAAGTTAAGAGCCCAATTCCTTCAGAAATAAACCAAATGGCTACTAGGAATGGAATGGTGAGGAAACCGATTTCCACATTGAAAAATAAAATAACCCCGATAATTAAATTTAAAATGCCCACAATTAACATGACCGTATAATTTTGATCACTAACTTGTCGTAATTGATGGCGAGTATAGAGGTTCACGATTCCAGAAACAATCGCCCCAGCGGCATAAAAGTAAATTAAGCTCACTAGACTCACTGCTGGATTTCTAAAACTAATAATGGCCAGGATAATAAATAAAATCCCTACAATGAGTTCGCCCCATTTTACGCCCTGTTGATTTTCATTCATTCTATCGTCTCCTTTGTCAAAATATTTTGTCAACTTATTTTTGAATATAATAACCTTATCAAAAATAAACAATAAGATCAAAGAATTGGCTCATTGCATACCATTAGCTAAGCTAAGAGCTAAATGACTAAGTCAATGGTAAACTATTAATAGAAAAAATTTTTTTAGGAGAAAGGGTGTTGTTCGATGAAAATCGGTTTTATCGGCTTAGGAGTCATGGGAAAATCCATGGCCAGTCATTTAATCCAGGCAGGGTATGCTCTTAATGTTTATAACCGAACCAAGAAAAAAGCCCAGCCCTTAATTGACTTGGGGGCTCAGTGGCTTGATTCACCAAGTCAGATCGCTGAACAATCTGATTTAGTGTTCACTATTTTAGGCTACCCGCACGATGTCGAGGAAGTTTACCTAGGGGAAGCAGGGCTCTTTTCAGCTTGCCGGTCCGGGCAAATCTTTGTCGAAATGACCACTTCAAGTCCAGGGCTAGCGGTTAGACTCTATCGAGAAGGTCAAGCACTTGGCGTGAGCGTTTTAGATGCGCCGGTAACGGGAGGAGACATTGGTGCCCAAGAAGGGCGCTTAACGACTTTAGTTGGCGGGGATGAAGAAATTTTAGGTCAAATCAAACCCATTTTAGCTAATTTTTGCCAGCAGATTGAATTTTTCGGTCCAGCTGGTAAGGGCCAAGACGCTAAGATGGCCAACCAAATTATGATTGCAGGGACCATGACAGGGATGTGTGAGGCCTTGGCCTATGCAAAAAATAATGACTTGAATTTAGACCAAGTCATTAAAACTTTAAATAGTGGGGCAGCTGCTAATTTTTCCCTGGAACAATATGGCCCCCGTATTCTTAAGGAAGACTACAGCCCGGGATTCTTCGTTAAACACTTTATCAAAGACCTGAGAATTGCCCTTGAAGTCGCAGAAAAAGAAAACCTCAAACTCCCTGGAACCCAACTGGCTTATGACCTCTATCAAAAACTGGCCCATCAATTTAGTGAAGATGATGGAATCCAAGCCTTGATTAAATTGTGGTGGGGCTAGTACAAATACAGTTATTTTAAAACTTTATTAATTATATTGATAGGGTGAGTTAGAAAGGAGAACGCTTATTTGACAAAATTAGATTCACCTCATTTGGGGGAACTGTTTAGAGAATTACGATTAGCAAGAGGATTGAAAATGAAAGATGTGACAAGTAGTCAGCTATCACAAGCACAGTTATCTAAGTTTGAAAACGGCCAAACTATGTTGTCAGCTGATAAGTTAATATCTGCAATTTCTGCTATTCATATGAGTTTAGTAGAATTTGAGCACGCTTATTATCAATACGAGCCGAGTGCCTTTTTTCAGCAAGCTAAGCTAATCTCTCATTACCATTCAAGTAAAGATATTGAAGGACTTGAAAGGATGCTCATTAATTTTGAAAAATATTCTGAAAATAATGAAAGCTATAATCGACTAAATAGACTTGTTATTGAATGTGCTATTCATGATTTAAAAGTAGAGAATAAGATAAAGAAAGATGATAAAGAATTTATAGCAAGCTATTTATATAGCATCGAAGAATGGACAGAATATGAATTATATATTTTTGGTAATACACTGCATGTATTATCAAACAGTGATCTCATATTTCTTGGAAAGGGTTTTTGCAAAAGGAATTCTCTATATTTGAAAATTCCAGAAAATAAGCATCGAACTCATCTAATAATTCTAAATATTATTTTTGAATTATTGGAAAGAGGAAAATATGAAGATTCTTTTTATTTTATGAATCACTTAGATAATATTTTAGACTACCAAGACATGTTTTCACTAACTGTTCTAAATTGCTTAAAAATGATTTTGGATTATCAAGAAAATAGAAACAATGATTTACAACTTGTTAAAAAGTATATTAGTGATGTTAACAATATGGGTTATGAAGAAGTTGCTAATTTTTTACGTGATAATATTATTGGTTTATTGTAGTGTAAATCATCTAACTATTTCGCTATTTTATTTGTTAAAACACTAATTATTATTAAAATTAAAGCATAAGCAATGAGACAAATATAAGCGAGTTTCAAGTTAATAGTCGATATCATAGGAAAAATAACGCTAGTTAACGGTGGTATTATTACTAAAAAGGCATTAATAACTGTGATAACCCCACCGAGTCTATCGACAGGATATTGATTGATTACATTAGCAGAAAATCTAGGAGAAACAATTCCAAGTAAAAATGCTAGACATGAATTTCCGACCAGGATACCCCATATATTATTATATAAATAGGCCATAGCTATGATGACTATAAAGCAGTCTGATAAGATATTTATATGAAAAATGGATTGTTTCTTTAAAATATAAGTAGTTAAACTACTCCCAAGTATCATTGATAAGGTTATGATACCTGATAAGAGCGCAATTTTAAATGGATTAGAGAGAAAGTTTAATTGGTTGTTTTCTTCTATAAAGAGTGCAAATAAAGGTGTTTGTCCACCAAAAAAGCCATTGAGCATAGCTAATTGAATAAGATTAATTAACAAGCTATGATTTGATATAAAGGATGTTAAGTTTTCTTTTACAATTGAAAGCGTCTTTGTATTCGTAAAACTTTTTATTTTAAAACCTTGGGCTTTTAAAGATGGCTTTAGTAAATAATATAAAAAAGCTATTAATAGAAATATTGATGCATTTATTATAGCTAGCATACTCTTGCTATAGATAGTTAGTAATAAAGACCCAGTAAAGGTTGCGAATACGGCGACTAATTGTGTTCCTACGCTAACAAAACCTTGTGCCGTTTCCATGTCTTGAGGGGCAATCATTGTTTTAGTAAAAGGAGAAAATAACGCAGTTGCGTAATTTCCGCTAATATCTGATAAAAGGTTCATAAATGATGCTAACAGAAGCAAAAGTAAACTTTGAGGATATCTAAAAATTATACTTATGCATATATACATAAGCGACCTAAAAAGTGAACTCCCTATTAATTGATTTATTTTACCTTTTTGTTTATCAGCTATTACACCAAAAAATATGCTGATTAAAATTGGGAGGCTTTCAGAAATAGATACAATTAGAACAGCTAATTTACTATTGGGTAATATAATCGCTGCTGATAACATCGCAGTGTAGAACAAATTATCACCAATTTTTGATAAGAAGTTTATCCCAGTCATCCGGACAAAAAGTTTATTATTTTTAATGAAATTAATCATTTTTGCTCTCTTTCTAATGAATGATTTACTAAAAAGCAGAAATGAATAAAATTACTTTATCCAGTTCTGCATCAATCTTGCGATCTTCTAGTAAATATCCAGTTGAATGTTCACCAAACCAAACACGAGGAGTTAAATTTTTTATCAAATAATCTTTATTTATTAAGTGCAATAAAAAAATACCGTTATCTGATAAAATATTAGACTCTAAATTTTTAAGGATATCAATTGTTTGCTTATCGGGTAGGTATCCAATTGAACTCTCCATGCTATAGATAAAATCATATTTTTCTATAGGCTTAAAATATTGAATATCAGCTAAATAAATTTTTCCTAACTCTGTACTTTTGTTAGCAATAACGACAGCATCAGGGTTAATATCAACACCGTCAATGAGATAACCCTTACGATTTAATTTTTTGATATGACGTCCAGTGCCACAGCATAAATCTAAGGTATTTATTTTAGGTAACTTATTTAAATAATTTTTTTCTAAGAATTCGGATTGCAAATCGAGTTCAATATTTAATAATTTTGAATATATTTTATAATAAGAATAATCAAAAAAATTATTTATTGGATCTGTATTGTTTTTTTCAACTTCCCTTATTTGTTCCAATTTCATTTTTTCACCTCTAGTTCTTAGTGAATACATTAACATCAAAAATGTCTCAATAATTAATTATTCAAATGTGAATATTTATTATTAGTAATGGGAAAAGTTCAAAAAATGATTAGCTAAAAAACACCTCTTCAAATGGCTTGCCTTTCCATTTTGAAGAGGTGTTTTGTTATATATTATGGATTAAAACCCTAATTTTTCATCTTCGATCCGTTGAATTTCTTGGTAGGTTTTCGCCAAGGTAAGGGTTTCATCGACTAATTGTTCTAGGCGTAAGAGCACATCATCGGAAGAAATTTCATTAAGGGTAAAGTCTCTGGCACTCAGGTAGACATAGCGCGGTGTAACATTAGCTTTCATATAGTTCAGGATGGGTTTTAATTGCAATTCAGGAATCAAGTAGTGGCGGTTAGACCCTGATGAGGCAAAAATACCCACAGTTTTATATTCCAGGGCTTTCTCTGGTAAGAGGTCAAAGACATTTTTCAAAGAAGCCGGAATGGAAGCTTGGAAGATAGGAGTCCCGATAAAGAGGACATCAGCATCCATGACGGTTTGAGCGACTTCCAAGGTATCTCCCTTATAATCGAGGAAGTTTCTTCCGTCGGCAAAATCCATTTCCTTATCTAATAGGTTAATAAATTCCACTTTATGGTCACTATATTGGTCTTTGGCTAAGATATCCAGAATAGCTTTGGCAGCCACTTCAGTTTTATGGCCCACATTGGAGCCGGATAAGACAAGTATTTTCATGATCATTTTCCTTTCTCAATGAATTAGTAAATGTTTGCTGAATTTTATTGGTCTGACTTGGTATATTTTTTCACTGCGGGAATGATGGTCTCACCTAGGATGTCAATCATGTGGAGAATATCTTTAAAGGGGATGCCTCCAAAGTCAATCTGAGCGGTATAGCGCTGGTTGTTGTAGAGTTCGTGTTGGTAAAGGATCTTATCAATGATTAATTGGGGATCGCCAACCGTAAGAGCGTCACGGTAGTCTTTTCCTTGGGCAAAGAGACGCTTATTAAATCCAGTTCCATTAACCCGCCTCATCCCTGTGTCTAAGTGGGGGTAGAATTCTTTGAAGGCAGTATCCCGGTCTTCATTGACATAGAGGAAGCCAGAAGTGGTGACTGGCATGGACTCAACATCGTAGCCTTTTTCGCTAAGAATGGACCGGTAGATGTCAATGGATTGTTTAAAGTATTCCGCTGAACCGCCTAGGGTAGTAATATACATGGGAACGCCCTTGAGCGCGGCTTTGATAGCGGAGTCTGGTGGCCCACCTACCGCCCGCCAAATTGGCAGGCCATTTTTAGCTCGAGGAATGACCTCAGCGTCATGGAGAGGAGCACGATATTCGCCTTGCCAATTAACCACTTCATTTTCATTAATTTGAAGCAAGAGGTCGAGTTTTTCTTCATAGAGGGCCTCATAGTCTTTGACATCATAACCTAAGAGTTCGAAAATGCCTAAGCGTGAAGCCCGCCCGGCAACAACTTCCATCCGACCATCAGAAATTAAGTCAATGGTAGCCGCATTTTCATAGACTCTGACGGGGTCAGAAGTAGAAATGATGGTGGCTGAAGAAGCTATTCCGATATTAGAGGTTGCTTGGGCAATGGCTGAGAGAATAATCATATGGGCTTGGGAGACAAAGTATTTTTGGTGGGATTCCCCCAAGTGGAAGATATCCACCCCGGCTTGTTCAGCTACTTGGGCCATCTTAATAAATTGTTGGATACGTTCTTGGGCTGAGACTTCTTCCCCGGTATGGGGATTTGGCATGTGGTCACCTAAACTATAGAGTCCAAATTCAATCCCTTGACTAGTATCAATTTGGGGAATAATGTGTGGATTTTCAATTGTCATAGATAATCTCCTTTTCTATTGTCTTTGTTTCATTATTTTTGGGTATATTTCTTCACTGTGGGAATGACCTTTTCAGCGAAGAGGTCGAGGGTCCGTCTAATTTCATCAAAAGGCTGGCCGCCAAAATCAATTTCACCGTTAAAACGTTGGTGACCGAATAAGTCATACTGCATCAGCAGCTTATCAATGATTAATTGGGGGTCACCGACCATAGTTGCCGATTTAACATTTTGCCCTTGAGCAAAGGCGCGTTTAGGAAAGGCTTGTCCATTAACTAGAGGAAAACCTGCTTCCACATAGGGCCAAAATTCTTGATAGGCTTGTTGGGTATTTTCCCTAACATAGAGGAAGCTGCCTGTTTGTACAGGAATTTCGCTAGGATCATAGCCAGCTTCTTGGGCAGCCTCGCGGAAGACCTTAATGCGATGGGCAAAGGTTTGGTTGGCTCCCGATAGGTGGGCTTGGTAAATAGGCATTCCTAGTAAACCAGCACGTCGGGCAGAATCATTGGAATTTCCAATGCCCCGCCAAATAGGAAGTTTTCCCGAAGAACGTTCACTACGAGGTTGGACCTTGACCCCATCCAGGTCAGGGCGAAATTGGCCTTGCCAGTTGACGGTTTTATTGTCATTGATTTCTTTTAGGAGGGCAATTTTTTCTTCGAAGAGTTCTTCATAATCCTTATAGTCATAGCCAAATAATTCAAATGCCCCTAGTCGGGAAGCCCGACCAGCGACAATTTCCATGCGCCCATGAGATAAGAGGTCGATGGTTACTGCATCTTCATAGACCCGGACAGGATCTAAGACAGACAGGGTAGTCACCGCTGAGCCCAGTTTAATGGTCTTAGTTTCCCGGGCAATGGCTGAAAGAATGATCAAATTGGACTGGGAGACAAAATAGTCCTGGTGGGATTCTCCGACTTGAAAGGCATCGAAGCCGGCTTCTTCGGCCAGTTTTCCCAGTTGGATAATTTCTTCAATCCGCTCTGAGGCAGATAGTTGTTTGCCGGTATGAGGGTTAGGGAGGTTATCACCTAAACTGTATAAACCAAATTCTAGCCCCTTAGCTTTCTTTTCTTCTGGATTTGCTCTGGTCATTTGTTTCTTCCTTTCTTTTTGTGCGTATTTTCCTATCGATTACTTATTCAGGTGGTCCTGACAAACTTTGGCTAAAAGTTGGTCGAGGGTGGCTAATTCCTCATTGTCAAGAGCATTAAAAAAGCTTCGCTGGAAGTTACTCAAGTCATAGGCTATTTCTTCGTAAAGTTCTTTGCCCTTACTGGTGGGAAAGAGCCGGTGGCTTCTGCCTTGGACTTCTTTTTTGATGTAGCCATTTTCCTCTAATTTGTGGAGTAGTTGGCTAACGTTACCCTTAGTTACACAGAGTTGGATAGCGATCTCTTGTTGGTTGGTTTCCGGGTGCTCACAAATATAGGAAAGTAAATCAAATTGGGGCACATTAATCTGACAAGAGAGATCAGCTAGGGCTTGACTGGTATCTTGCAGGTTCCTCCGGTAAAGCCTTACCAGGGACTGGTAAATATTGAGGGCGTGGTTATAATTCTCACAGCCCGACTCACTTGATGTCATCGTACTCACCTCGTTATCAATCAGTGGTTTAGTTATAAACAGTTTACCACTAAACATATAATAACAGGACTTCTGCTAGACGACAAATCATCTGCTTAGACTGTAAATATATTTTTTGAGAGTGTGACAAAAGTCAAAAGAGCCCTGAACCACTGGAGTGAACTATGGTAGATAGTTGCAAAACTATCGCACATAGTTCGTGAAGTGGACGTCAGGGCTGACTTTTGGAGCACGTTTTGAATAGATAGTTCGTGTTTTAAAAAGAGCCTGGGACTTTTGTTCCAGGCTCTTTTTTTACATATCGTTCGGCAATAAGGATTAATTTAGTGGGAAATTGGCCTTAAAAATAATATCAAAGCAATAATACGTATTATGAAAACGATTTTATCAAATAATATACGTAAATAAATTGAAATTTTAAAATTATATGGTATATTTTTACATGTAAACAAGTAAATCACGAATATTTAAGCTTTATTCTATACAAATGTTTGTTATTTAAGGAGGCCGTCAAGTGATAAAAGTAGGGGTAGTGATGGGATCTCAATCGGATTGGCAAACCATGAGTCAAGCCTGTCAGATTTTAGACCAATTTGAAGTGCCATATGAAAAACGTGTGATTTCTGCCCATCGGATGCCAGATGAGATGTTTGCTTATGCTAAAAGCACCCGTGAGCGTGGCTTGGCAGTAATTATTGCGGGAGCAGGAGGGGCAGCCCACTTACCAGGCATGTTAGCTGCTAAAACCACCTTACCGGTCATTGGAGTGCCCGTTCAATCGCACGCTCTAAGTGGCTTGGATTCACTCCTATCCATCGTCCAGATGCCAGCCGGCGTTCCCGTCGCCAGCACAGCGATCGGACAGTCAGGGGCTAAAAATGCTGCCTTACTGGCGGTTCAAATTCTAAGTATACAGGATGCAAAGCTCAGTCAAGCCCTGGAAGGTTATCGAAAAAATATGCGTCAAGCAGCCATAGAAAGTAGTGATCAACTTGAATAAGACTATTTTACCTGGGGCAACCATCGGCATTATCGGCGGAGGACAATTAGGACAAATGTTGGCCCAATCCGCTAAAGAAATGGGCTATCGGGTAGGGATATTAGACCCGGGGCCTAATTGTTCAGCCTCTCAAGTCGCCGATTTTCATTATGAAAATGCCTATGATGACCGCCAAGCCTTAGCAGACTTTGCTTCTCAATGCGATGTATTAACTTTTGAATTTGAAAATATCGATACTGAAGCCTTACAAGTTCTAGGTGAAGGTGCCTATCTTCCTCAGGGGGTAGACCTCCTTCATACTAGCCAAGACCGCCTCTATGAAAAACAATTTCTAGAAGCTGCGGGCGCTCAAGTCGCTCCTTATCGACCGGTCAAGACTACGGAAGATTTAGAACAAGCAGTCAGAGAATTAGGCTATCCCGCTGTATTAAAAACGCGGCGGTTTGGTTATGACGGCAAGGGCCAACGTGTCCTCCATAGTCCAAAAGATCTGCCTGAATGTGTTGACTTACTCAATGAACAAGCTTGTGTGCTGGAGCAATGGCTGCCTTTTGCTAAAGAATTGTCAGTCATGGCTATCGGCGAACAAAATGGTCATGTGGTGACTTTCCCTGTATCGGAAAATATCCATGTCCATAACATCCTCCATGAATCCATTGTTCCGGCACGAATTTCCGCTGAGGTCAGTCAAGCCGCCCAAGAATTGGCCCATAAGATAGCTAAAGCCGGTAACTTGGTCGGTGCCCTAGGAATTGAAATGTTCTTAATGGCAGATGGAAGAATATTAATTAATGAACTGGCACCTCGCCCCCATAATAGTGGGCACTACACCATTGAAGCCTGTGACTTCTCACAATTTGACCTGCACATCCGTGCTATCTGTGGCTTGCCCTTGGCTGAACCCCAATTATTAAGTCCATCCCTCATGGTGAACATTTTAGGACAACATTTAGATAAGGTCTTAGAAGCTGCTCCCAAGCATAGCGATTGGCATTTGCATATTTACGGCAAAGACCAAGCCAAAGTCAACCGTAAAATGGGGCATGTTACCTTGTTGCCAGAAGATATGGAAACTAGTCTTGAAAAGATCGATGATAGTGGAATATGGAAAAGGAGTAAATAATGACAGAAGAAAAGTTAATTTATAGCGGTAAGGCTAAAGATTTATATCAAACCGATGATGATAAGTATTTAAGAGTTTTTTATAAGGACCAAGCGACTGCTGGCAATGGGTCTAAAAAGGAAAATTTACCCGGCAAGGGACGGATTAACCAAGCCATTACCCAACTTATCTTTAACTACTTGGCTGACCATGGTATCGCTACCCATTTGGTTAAAGTGCTTAATGAACGGGAAGAAATTGTTGAGAAGGCGGAAATGTTTCCTTTAGAGGTGGTTTACCGCAATTATGCTGCTGGCTCTTTTGTTAAACGCTTAGGGATTGAACGGGGCTTAGCTATTGAAGGTGGTATCCAGGAATTCTTCTATAAGAATGACGACTTGAATGACCCGCTATTGAATGATGACCACGTCCTCTTTCTAAAGGCGGCTAATCCTGAAGAAATTGCAAAGATTAAAGCACTGACTAAGGAAATTAATAATTTATTAGTGAAGCTGTTTGACCAAGCAGGGCTGATTCTGGTCGATTTCAAATTAGAGTTTGGTAAGAATGCAGCGGGAGACATTATTCTGGCTGACGAATTTTCACCAGATAATGCCAGACTTTGGGACAAGGAAAGTGGGAAATCCTTTGATAAGGACATCTTCCGCAATGATCAAGGCGATATGATCCCTTACTACCAAGCTGTCTATCACCGTTTACAAGAAGTTATTAAAGATTAAGGACTATGATTTAGAGAAAACAGGGAGGTCACTATGTATACAGTTGAAGTATTTGTCACCTATAAGGAATCCATTCTCGACCCTCAAGGCCAAGCCATCATGCAAGGCGTCCACCAAATGGGTTATGAGGCAGTAAAAAATATTCGTCAAGGAAAGTATTTTCAAATGGAAATTGCCAAAGAGGTTGGCGATGTCGACCAAGCGGTTGCTGATATTTGTGACCGTCTCCTAGCTAATGTCAATATGGAAACTTACCGCTATACCATTAAGGAGGTCTAGCCATCATGAAATTTGCTGTGATTCAATTTCCTGGATCCAATTGCGATATGGATATGTTGACTGCTATCCGTGATATCTTGGGCCAAGAAGCTGACTATGTTCCCGCTAGTGCGACTTCCTTAGCGGGTTATGATGCCATTATGTTACCAGGTGGCTTCTCTTTTGGAGATTACTTACGGACCGGTGCTATCGCACGCTTTACCCCGATTATGGAAGAAGTGAAGCGTTTGGCTCAAAATGGCAAGTTGGTTTTAGGGACCTGCAACGGCTTTCAAATTCTCTGTGAAAGTGGCCTTTTACCAGGGTCTTTTCTCCCTAACCGTGATCTAACCTTCATCTGTAAAAAACAAGAGCTAATGGTGGAAAACAACCAAAGTCCCTTTTCCAGTCTCTACCAAGAAGGAGAGGAAATTACTTTACCCATTGCTCATGGGGAAGGCAATTATTACTGTGATGAGGCAACCCTAGCTGACTTAAAGGCTAACGGGCAAATTATCTTCACCTATGCCGGAGAAAATCCCAATGGTTCAACAGGAAATATCGCTGGGATCACCAATAAGGCAGGGAATGTGATTGGCTTAATGCCTCATCCTGAGCGGGCGGTTGAAGAAATCATTGCCGGTCAAGATGGGCTTAAGGTCTTCCAGTCCATGGTTAAGTATTTTGAAACAGCGGGAAAGAGAGCGTGAAGAGAGTGAGCCAAGAACTAAGTCCTCAAGCAATTAAAGAAACTAAAATTTACCGGGAATGGAGCATGACGGATAAGGAATATGACATGGTTGTCGATATCCTGGGACGATTACCCAATTACACCGAAACTGGCCTATTTGCTGTCATGTGGAGTGAGCACTGTTCCTATAAAAATACTAAGCCTGTTCTAAGAAAGTTTCCTTCCCAAGGACCACAAGTCTTACAGGGGCCAGGAGAAGGAGCCGGTATCATCGATATTGGTGATGGTCAGGCAGTGGTTTTTAAGGCAGAAAGTCATAACCATCCCTCAGCTGTGGAACCCTATGAAGGGGCTGCTACTGGTGTAGGCGGGATTATCCGTGACATCTTCTCCATGGGTGCTCGTCCTATTGCTTTATTGGATTCCTTGCGTTTCGGTCCCCTTAGCCATCAGCGGACCAAATATCTCTTCCATGAAATTATCAAGGGGATCGCTGGTTATGGAAACTGTATTGGGATTCCAACGGTTGGTGGGGAAATTGCTTTTGATGATTGCTACCAAGGGAACCCTCTAGTGAACGTCATGTGTGTCGGTCTCATGGGTCAAAAGGACATCCAAAAAGGCCAAGCAGCCGGGTTGGGTAATACTATTATCTATGTGGGAGCTAAGACCGGTCGGGATGGCATTCATGGGGCGACCTTTGCCTCAGCAGAATTTAATGATGAAGAAGAAAGCCAACGTTCTGCTGTCCAAGTGGGAGATCCCTTTATGGAAAAACTCTTACTGGAAGCCTGCCTAGAGGTTATCCAAAACTGTCCAGATGAACTGGTGGGGATCCAAGACATGGGAGCTGCTGGGTTAGTCTCTTCATCATCGGAAATGGCCTCCAAAGCCGGAACCGGGCTAGTGCTAGATCTCGACCAAGTCCCTCAAAGAGAAAAAGGCATGACTCCTTATGAAATGATGCTATCCGAATCTCAAGAACGCATGCTTCTCTGTGTCAAAGCCGGCCAAGAGGATAAAATTAAGGCGATTTTTGACAAATACCAGCTTGAGGCGGTAGTGATTGGACGGGTGACTGATGATGGACGTTACCGCCTCTTCCATAAGGGCGAGCTGGTGGCGGATGTCCCCGTTAATGCCTTGGCTGAAGATGCCCCTGAATATGAACATGCTGTGATTAAACCAGATTATTACCAAGACCAAGCTCAAGACCAGTACCAAGCTCAAGAAGAAAATGCCAGTCGGATCTTACAAGGGCTACTCCAACAAGCGACCATTGCTTCAAAGGCTAAAGTCTACCAAACTTATGATTCCATGGTGAGAACCTCAACCGTGCTTGGGCCCGGGTCAGATGCAGCAGTTGTTCGCATACGTGGGACTCACAAAGCCCTGGCTATGACCACTGACTGTAATGCCCGTTATCTACGTTTAAACCCTGAACGTGGTGGTCAATTGGCAGTGGCTGAAGCGGCACGTAACATTGTTGCCAGTGGGGGGCAACCCTTAGCCATTACCGACTGCTTAAACTTTGGTAATCCTGATGACCCTGATATTTTCTATGAAATTGCTACTGCGGCTCAAGGCATTTCTGAGGCCTGCCGTCTCTTGAATACTCCAGTTATCTCAGGCAATGTCTCTTTAAATAATGAAAGTAATGGCCAGGCGATTTATCCGACTCCTGTTATTGGCATGGTGGGCCTGATCAAGGATTTAAGTCATGTTACTAGCCAAGATTTTAAGCATGCTGGCGACCTTGTTTATCTTCTAGGAGAGATTCGCCCTGATTTTAATGGGTCTGAATTACAAGTGATGGAAACTGGGCAAGTTTCTGGTGCCTTACTGGACTTTGATCTAAACCAAGAAAAGGCTAACCAAGCAGCAGTTCTCAACGCCATTCAAGCAGGCTATCTTGCTTCAGCCCACGATATTAGTGAAGGTGGTTTGGGTGTGGCTCTTGCTGAATCCTGTTTCGGACAAAATTTGGGAATCAAGGCTAAGTGGGATAGAGCGGCCATTGATTTATTTGCTGAGAGTCCTTCTTGCTTTATCCTTTCCGTCAAGCCTGAAAACCAAGCTGACTTTGAAGCTTCCTGCCAGGCTAAGTTGACCTTATTGGGGCAGATAACGGCTGAAGATCAGTTTTATTTTGAAACCCAGGACCAAAGCCTTGACCTAAGTGTGAGTGAATTGAAGGAATTATGGGAAGGAGCCTTAGCGTGTCAGTTAGAAGAACAAGCCTATTCATAAAAGACCCCGACTATGTGACTACTTATATTGACCAGGAAAGCTATGACCTTCCCCATGAAGAATGTGGACTAATTGGGATTTGGAACCATCCTGATGCTGCTCGGCTTAGCTTTTATGGCTTGATGGCTCTCCAACACCGGGGCCAAGAAGGTGCCGGAATCACTAGTCTCAAAGACACAGGCCGGATGCATGAATTTCGTGGATTAGGTTTAGTTAGCGAGGTCTTTTCTAATCCAAACCAATTTCATGACCTAGATGGGCGAGCTGCCTTAGGTCATGTGCGTTATGCGACGGCAGGCGACCATTCATTGAATAATATTCAACCCTTCCTTTTCCACTTTTCGGATCGTGACCTGGCCCTAGCCCATAACGGTAATCTTGTCAATGGACAATCTTTAAAGGAAGAATTAGAAAAACAAGGAGCTATTTTTCGCTCGACTTCAGATAGTGAAGTGCTTATGCACTTAATTCGCCGCAGCAAGGCGACTAATTTTAAAGATCAACTTAAAGAGGCCTTAGGGCAGATAAAGGGTGGCTTTACTTATATTCTGTTAACCAATAAGGGACTGGTAGGAGCTTGCGATCCCAATGGCTTTCGACCTTTAGTAGTGGGTCAGTTAGGCAATGGAGCCTATGTGATGGCTTCAGAATCTTGCGCTTTAGACCAAATTGGAGCCAAAACTCTATTTGACGTTGAAGCCGGACAAGTGGTTTATATCACGGATGAAGGCATTGAGCGAGAATTCTACACCGAAAACCGCCACCAAGCCATTTGTTCCATGGAATATATTTACTTCGCTCGCCCCGATTCCAATATCCAACATGTCAATGTCCATACCGCTCGTAAACGCTGTGGGGAAATCTTAGCCCAGGAAAGTCCAGTTGAGGGAGCCGATATGGTGGTTGGAGTCCCTAATTCTTCTCTGTCGGCAGCCATGGGCTATGCCGAGGCTGCTGGCCTAGCCAATGAAATGGGTCTGGTAAAAAACCAGTATGTTGGTCGTACCTTTATCCAACCCAGTCAGGCTGAAAGAGAGCAGGGCGTCCGGATGAAGTTGTCAGCTGTTCGTAAGGTTGTGTCTGGCAAGAGTGTAGTTATGATTGACGATTCCATTGTCCGGGGAACGACTTCTAAACGAATTGTGGCCCTCTTACGTGAAGCGGGAGCCCGGGAGGTTCATGTCCGCATTGCCTGTCCACCGTTGAAGTATCCTTGTTTTTACGGCATTGATATTTCTAATACTAGAGAATTAATTGCTGCACAAAATTCAGTTGAAGAAATTTGCCAATTGATTGGAGCTGATTCTCTGGCCTTTCTCAGTCAAGAAGGTCTGATTAAAGGCATCGATTTACAAGGCCCTGGCAAGTATCAAGGTCTATGTATGGCTTATTTCAATGGCGATTACCCGACTGAATTATATGACTATGAAAAAGAATACTTAGAGTCTTTACAGGAAGAGGAGGTTAACCATGACTAATGCCTACCAAAATGCCGGAGTGAATGTGGAAGCCGGTTACCAAGTGGTGGAACGAATTAAAAAGCAAGTCGCTAAAACTTGGCGACCCGAAGTAATGGGAGCGATTGGCAGTTTTGCTGGAGCCTTTTCTTTAGCCGACTTTGACTACGAAGAGCCTTGTTTATTAGCTGGCACGGATGGTGTCGGCACTAAATTAATGTTAGCTATCCAATCTCAGCGTTATGACACCATTGGTATCGACTGTGTGGCCATGTGTGTGAATGATATTCTCGCTCAAGGCGCTCAGCCCTTGTTTTTCTTAGACTACATCGCGGTGGGCAAGAACCATCCCGCCGTTATTGAGCAGATCGTCAAAGGAGTAGCTGAAGGCTGCCAGCAAGCTGGTGCTGCCTTGATCGGTGGAGAAACTGCAGAAATGCCTGGCATGTATGATAGCAAGGATTTTGACCTGGCTGGCTTTGCGGTCGGTATTGCTGAAAAGAAAAAACTCATCACTCCCCAAAAGGTTAAAGAAGGGGATATTCTCCTGGGCCTAGCCTCATCTGGCTTACATTCTAATGGCTATTCTTTAGTGCGAAAAGTCTTTTTTATGGATAATGATTTTTCCTTAGATAGCCACTTAGAAGAACTGGGTCCCGACCGTAGTCTAATTGATGAATTACTTATTCCTACTAGGATCTATGTGAAGACTGTACAAAGCTTAATTGAGCGTTCACTGATCCATGGCATGGCCCATATCACAGGTGGAGGATTCATTGAAAATATTCCCCGCATTCTACCAGAAGGCTATAAAGCGCAAATTCAATTAGGATCTTGGCCCATCTTGCCAATTTTTAAGGCTTTAGAAAAGTATGGTCAGCTCGATTCGATGGAAATGATGAATATTTTTAATATGGGGATTGGCATGGTTCTCGCCATCGATCCGGCCCATATTGATGAAGTTGAGGCTATCTTACATGATCAAGGGGAGTCAACTTACCGCATAGGTCAGATTAAAAAAGCTAGTGATGTAAAAGAAAAAATTATATTTGAGGGGACATTATGATGCGATGTGCAATATTTGCTTCAGGACAGGGCAGTAATTTTCAAGCTTTAGTGGAAGCCTTTCAGGGCCTTCATTCTGAGATTGAGATTGCCTTTCTCTTTTGTGACCAAGCTGGAGCTTATGTTTTAAAACGAGCTCAAAATTTACAAATTCCCACCTTTCAATTTAGTCCAACTGATTTTTCTAGTCGCAAAGACTATGAAGAGGCCCTAGTGAAGCTCTGTCAGAGGCATCATTTGGATTACATTTTATTGGCAGGTTATATGCGGCTGATCCACCAGCCATTGCTCCAGGCTTATCCTAACCGGATTATTAATATTCATCCCTCCCTCTTGCCTAAGTTCCCCGGCCGTCATGGGATTAGGGACGCTTATCAGGCTGGGGTATCTGAAACTGGGGTAACGGTCCACATTATCGATGAAAATATCGATCAAGGAAGAATTCTCGCCCAAGAAGCTGTAACTATTGATCCAGCATGGCAGTTGGAGGACTTGGAGACAGCCATTCATACAATTGAACATCAATTATATCCTCAAGTAATTTTAGAATTAGTCAGAAAGGAAATGAATCATGGCAAGAGCATTAATTAGTGTATCTAATAAGGAAGGTTTAGTAGAACTCGCCCAAGCCTTTAAGGAGGCTGGGATAGAAATCATTTCAACCGGGGGGAGTAAAAAGCACCTAGAAGCAGCTGGTATTGAAGTCATTCCTGTTGAAGAAGTGACTGGCTTTAAGGAAATGTTAGATGGGCGAGTAAAAACCTTACATCCTAATATCCATGCTGGAATCCTCTTCCAAAGAGACCATGCTGACCATGTGAAAACCATGGCTGATAACCACTTACAAGCCATTGATTATGTGGTGGTGAACTTCTACCCCTTTAAAGAAACCATTAGTCAGAGCCAGGTTTCATTAGCTGAAGCGGTGGAAAATATTGATATTGGTGGTCCTTCCATGGTGCGTGCCGGAGCCAAAAACTATCAGGACGTTACCGTGCTTACCGATCCTAAGGACTATGCCACTGTCATCGATTCCCTTAAAGAAAAACAGGCGACGACTCTTGAAGACCGCAAACGTCTAGCAGCTAAAGCTTTCCGTTTGACAGCTGCCTATGATGCATTAATTGCTCAGTATCTCACCGACCGTTTTGAAGAGGAAAAGCCTGAACGATTAACCTTAACCTATGAATTAAAAGAAGCCTTACGTTACGGGGAAAATAGCCAACAAGAAGCTGAATTTTATCAAGCGCTTTTAGCTGATGACTATAGCATTAGCCAAGCAAAACAATTAAATGGAAAAGCCTTATCCTATAACAATATCAAAGACGCCAATGCGGCCCTAGCGCTGATTGCCGAATTTGACCAACCCTGTGCCGTGGCCCTCAAACACATGAATCCATGTGGGGTAGGGATTGGTCAAACTGTTGAAGAAGCCTTTGAACGTTGTTACCAAGCCGATTCCATGTCCATTTATGGAGGGATTGTTGCTGTTAATCAAGAAGTCTCTAAGGACTTAGCCGAAAGACTTCATAAGATTTTCCTAGAAATTATTATTGCTCCAGCCTTTAGTGAAGAGGCCTTAGCAGTGCTCAAAACTAAAAAGAACTTACGCCTATTAGAAGTGAAGGGCTTTGATCACAAGCTCTTTCCTGCTAAGGAATATATTTCCGTAATGGGTGGCCTCTTAGTTCAAGACCAAGATATTCCTGCTTATGAAAACCACGAACAATGGCAAAAAATGGGCCAATATGATGTCGATCCCCAAGATTTGCCTGCTTTAGAATTAGCTTGGAAAGTGGTTAAACACGTTAAATCCAATGCTATAGTGGTCGCTAATGGCCATCAAACCCTAGGTATTGGAGCTGGGCAAATGAACCGGATTGGCTCAGCCCAATTAGCCATTGATGAAGCCTTGGCTAATACCTTTGATGTTGACCGTGACCGTTTAGTTTTAGCTAGTGATGCTTACCTACCAATGGCTGATACCGCAGAATTAGCGGCTCAACATGGCATTAAAGCCATTGTTCAACCGGGAGGCTCTATCCATGATGATGATTCCATTGCCGTAGTTGATCAAGCCAAAATTCCTATGTTAAAAACTGGTATGCGGCATTTTAGACATTAATTTCAGGAGGAAAATTATGAAAATATTGGTCATTGGTTCTGGTGGACGGGAACATGCCCTAGCGCTTAAGTTTAAGCAAGATGTAAAGGTTTCTGAAGTCTACTGCGCTCCAGGAAATCCTCTGATGGCTAAGGATGGCATCCACTGTCAAGACATTAGCATGGATGATTTCCCAACTTTAATTGACTTTGCTCGAGAAAATAATATCTCCTGGACCTTTGTAGGCCCTGAAATCCCTTTATTTAATGGGATTGTTGATGCCTTCCAAGCGGCTGGATTACAAATCTTTGGCCCCAGTCAATCGGCCAGTCGCTTAGAGTCTTCCAAGCACTTTGCTAAGGAAGTGATGCAGGCTCAGGGAGTGCCAACCGCTGCCTATGCAACCTATAATCATTTGGCCCAAGCCCAGGCGGCAGTAAAAGCAGCGGAATTTCCCTTGGTGATTAAGGCAGATGGCCCTGCTGCAGGCAAGGGGGTTAAAATTGTCCAAGACTTGGCTAGCGCTCTAGAATTCTTGGAAGAAATCTTTAGTGACAATCGTTATGGTAGTCAAAATGAGGTAGTTATTGAAGAATATCTGGAGGGAATAGAATTTTCCTGCTTCTCTTTGGTTGGCAAAGGGCAAATCCTCCACTTACCTCTTGCCCAAGACCATAAACGGGCCTATGACCATGACCGAGGCCCTAACACGGGAGGTATGGGGGCTTACAGTCCCGTTCCCTTTGTCAGTCAATCGGTCTTTAATGATGTCGTTAACCGGATTGTTGAACCGGTCTTAAAAGAGATGGACGCCAGAGATTTTCCTTATTATGGGGTCTTGTATACGGGCCTAATTTTAACCCAAGAGGGGCCCAAGGTGATTGAGTTTAATACCCGTTTTGGGGACCCAGAAACCCAAGTGGTCTTGCCACTTTTAGGGGATAATTTTGCTGGGGTCATTGATGATTTGTTACAGGGAAGACCAAGTCAGCTCACTCGGGAAGCAGACCAGGTAAGTCTGGGCGTTGTTCTTGCCGCTGAAGGTTACCCAGGGACTTATCAAAAGGGTATGGTGCTAGATGAATTAATTACTAAGCTTCCTGATGGATTACAAATCTATGGGGCTGGGGTTGAACTTCGAGAAGGGCACTATGAGGCTAAGGGTGGAAGAATTTTAATGTTGGTAGCTAAAGGGTCATCCTATGAAATTTGCCGTGATCAAGTTTATCAATTTTTAGGTCAACACCAGATAGCAGGGACTTTTTACCGCAAAGATATTGGTCATTGGGTATTAGATAAGAGAGAGGGAGTCGGATAATTCATGTTAGAACGTTATACCTTGCCGGAAATGGGGGCTATTTGGTCCCTTGAAAATCATTACCAAGCTTGGTTAGAAGTTGAAATTTTAGCTGTTGAAGCTTGGAGTGAACTAGGTGTGATACCTCAAGCAGATGCCCAAGACATTCGTCAAAATGCTCGTTTTGATGTGGACCGCATCAGCGAAATTGAAGCACAAACCCGCCATGATGTAGTTGCTTTTACCCGCTGTTTGTCTGAATCCCTAGGAGCAGAGAAAAAATGGGTGCATTATGGACTAACTTCGACCGATGTCGTCGATACCGCCCAAGCCTTTCAATTAAAACAAGCTAATCGTCTCATTAAAAAAGACTTAGACCAGCTTTTAGAAATTCTAAAAGAAAAAGCTTTAACTTATAAGGACACTGTATGTATGGGGAGAACCCATGGGGTCCATGCTGAACCAACGACATTTGGTCTAAAAATGGCACGTTTCTATGCTGAAATTAAGCGAAATATCGAACGCTTTAACCACGCAGCTAGAGGTGTTGAAGCGGGTAAAATTTCTGGTGCAGTGGGCACCTATGCCAATGTCCCTACTAACATTGAAGCTTATGTCTGTGACCATTTAGGCATTCGTCAGCAAGATATTTCTACCCAAATTTTACCACGTGACCTTCACGCAGAATATATCGCTAGCTTGGCTTTGATTGCAACCAGTGTTGAAAATATGGCCACTGAAATTCGTCACCTACAAAGATCAGAAGTCCATGAAGTAGAGGAGTCCTTTGCCAAAGGGCAAAAGGGATCGAGTGCTATGCCCCATAAGCGTAATCCCATTTCTAGTGAAAATGTTACTGGTTTAGCTCGAGTTTGCCGTGGCCATGTGGTGACTGCTTATGAAAATGTCTCCCTCTGGCATGAACGTGATATTTCTCATTCTAGTGCCGAGCGTATTATCCTATCTGACACGACCATTCTAGTAGACTATATTTTAAATCGCTTCAGCAAGGTTTTGAAAAATCTGAAAGTCTTTCCAGAGAAAATGCTGGCTAATATGCAAGCAACTCATGGCTTAATTTATAGCCAACGCTTATTATTAAAGCTAGTCGATGCTGGTCTATCAAGGGAAGCAGCTTATGATCTCGTCCAACCCTTAACTGCTAAATCCTGGGACCAAGGTCAAGATTTTAGGAGTTTAGTAGAGGATTGTACAGAAATTACTGACCGCCTGAATTCAGAAGCTATCGATGATGCTTTTGACTATCATTACCATTTACGCCGAGTTGATGAAATCTATAAGAGACTGGGTTTGATTTCTGCTGAGTAGAGGCGGACTAGTTAAATCGATTAAAATAATAAAATATCCCCATTTAAAAAAGGAGCTTAAGGACTCCTTTTTTATTACAATATTTGCTTTGCATAGTCATATAATTTAAGGGCTATACCTAAGCGCATGTTTTCTAATTTACTGTCATACTTACGATAATTATCCAGCGATTGTGTGGCAATACCAGTGGCCTTAGATATTTGATAGCTAGTAATATCGCTTTTTAGCAGTTCTTCGATTTTGTTAACGTCTATAATCATTATCATCTCTTCTTTCTATCAAATTTAAAGCAGACAAGTAAAAAACAGGACATGGCAAAAGATAAATCCTTTCAATATACTGATTCCATCTTATGATCAGATAAGGGTAGACGATTTATTCACCAGCGGAAGATTGATCGTCTTTTTTATTTTTAGATCGTTCGACTAGCTTTGCAATTCCAGTGATCAAAGCTCAAAATCTGCCTGCTACATTTCCATTTGCTTTCACTAACCTAACTTTATATTATGTTTACGCTTTCTATATTCATTAAGCAGTAAAAACGGTGTAAAGTCAACAAAAGGTCCAAATTAAAAAAAGTACCCTGATGGGCGCTACAAAAACAAAATATTGTATAAATTCTTCTATTAATCAAACACGGTTCGTATCTCTTACATTGTGTTTAAAAATATACTTTCAACAATTTTGCACCCTCACTTTTTGACCCTCTCAAAGTGCAAAATTAGTGCAAAATTATTTCAGGTTCTGTGGTTTTTCTTAATCTTTCCAAAATTAAAAACGCTGATATATCAGCGTTTTGATCTTCATTAATATTCTCTGATTTTCTCAATATGCCGAAAATAGGAATCGAACCTACGACCTTTGCATTACGAATGCACTGCTCTACCGACTGAGCTATTTCGGCTTGTGACTTAGGAGTCAACTCCATTAGTATAGCATTAGTCAGGTGTAAAAAGCAAGTCTGTTTTAAAAATCAGAGGAAAAGCGGGAAATTAATTTATTGTATTTATCATTCGTTAAAGGAAGGGCTTACATGGTATAATGGAATTAGCAATAAGTTATAAGATACTTCAAACGGTAAATAAAAGAAAAAGCAGGTGTATAGTATGAAATGGGAGGATTTACGTCGCAGTCGGAACGTCGAAGATCGCAGGGGACAGTCGACTGGTCCCAGACGGTCGAGTGGTGGCTTAGGAAACTTACTGAGTCTCTTATTCTTAACCCGAGGTGCCCCGCGTTGGCTGATTATCTTGATTTTGGCCTTTACTATTTTTGGCGGTGGCTCCCTCCTAGGGGGAGGATTGGGTAATAATGGCAGCTCCACCGGTTCAGAGCCTCAAACAGAAGAAGTTAGTCAGGGTGGAAGTCAGCAGGCAAGTGATCAAGAAAAAGAATTCATGTCTGCGGTTTTAGGCAGTACTGAAGATTTTTGGCAGCAAAAATTTGCTGATTATGGTAAAGACTATGAACCAGCGCGTTTGGTACTCTATACTGACCATGTCCAAACTGGGGGCTGTGGTTTTGGTAGCGCTCAGGCTGGACCGTTTTATTGTTCAGGAGATAAAACCGTTTATATCGATTTGTCTTTCTATCGGGAATTAAAGAATCGTTACCATGCTCCAGGCGATTTTGCTATGGCTTACGTTTTGGCCCATGAAGTTGGGCACCACATTCAAACCGAGTTAGGGACCATGACAAAATATCAATCTGCCATCCGTCGGGCCAGTGAAGAGGAGAAGAATGCTTTATCTGTTCGTTTAGAACTTCAAGCAGATTATTACGCTGGTGTTTGGGCCCATTATGCTGAAGACCAAGGCCTACTCGAAGCGGGAGATATCGATGAGGCTATGCAAGCGGCCAATGCGGTGGGGGATGATACCCTACAAAAAGAAGCTTATGGTCGGGTAGTGCCAGATAGTTTCACCCACGGATCAGCTGCTCAGCGGCAAGCCTGGTTCCAAAGAGGTTATCAATACGGCGACTTAGAACATGGAGATACATTTAATACACGATTAGATATCGAAAAATAATAGAGAGTGACAAGCGTGTCAAAAGGCAAGACCGCTGGAGCGAAAAGACGAAAGAATTCACGCAGAGAATACTTCGACAGGTCGTGGTGTGGTTGCTTGTCTTGCGCTTGGAATAAGTATAAAAAAGGCAGGGCTCAAAACCCTGCCTTTTTATACTTAGAACTACTTAAATTACATAAATAACATTTTATCGGATCCGTAGGTACGTCCTAAAGCTTGCATTGCTAAGACGTTAATTGGATGCCATGGGCCATCAAATTCTGGTTGGAAGAAGAAGTCTTGGGCTTCAAGTTCTTCTAAAGTCATCTTATGATCAATGACAACTGACATAATGTTACCTAATTCGCCAACACTGCCTTTTGACATGAATTGGGCACCAAGCACAACATGAGATTCTTTGTCAAAGTTGATTTGCATGTAGACGGTGTTATTGTCGTCATTTAATTCAGTAAAGAAAGTTGGGCGTAAGCGGGCGGTGACATACTTACTGTCCACTTCACCATCATACCAGTCAGCATTGGAATCTTTGATCCCTGAAGTAGAGAATTCATAGTCGAATAAGTGTAGACCAGAAGTCCCTGATACTGGACGGATGGTTGCTTCTTCACCTAAAGCATTTTTAGCTGCGACAATACCTTGGCGACGAGCGGTAGAAGCTAAAGCATAGGAAACTTTCTTACCTGTTGGGCTGAATGGTACTAGGGTAGCATCCCCAGCAGCGTAAACGTCTTTTACTGAAGTTTCATGTTTTTCATTGACTTCAATAAATCCTTTTTGGTCCATATCAACTAAACCTTCTAACCATTTGGTATTAGGTTTGATACCGATAGAAACAATCACAGTGTCAGCTTCATATGTATTCTTGTCAGTAACGACTGCACTGACTTTACCATCCTTAGTTTCGAAGGATTGAACCCCTTCACCACCATGGAAAGTTAAACCGTGGGATTCAGCATTCTTGGTTAAGATATCAGTAAATTCTTCATCTAAGTAGGTGGGTAAGATGCGGTCTTGGAAGTCAATGACTGTGGTATCAATTCCTGCTAGGGCGTAAGCTTCAGCTGCTTCAATCCCAATGTAACCACCACCGACAACAACGACTTTCTTAGCGTCTTTCATACGGTCATGAACTTTTTGTGCCCAGTCACGACCACGAAGATAAAAGACATTTTCAGCGTCAACGCCGTCAACAGGTAGAGGGGTTGGGATGGCACCAGGGGAGAGGATTAACTTGTCATAGTCATCTGTCCGTTCACCTTCTGGGGTTTTAACGGTAACCGTCTTAGCGTCGCCATCAAAGGAAACGACTTCGGTATTGACCATAATATTTATGCCTTGTTCCTTATATGAAGTCTCATTAGCGTAATGTAAGTCATCTAATGATTCAGATTCGCCTTCTAAGTAGGATTGAATCCCACAGGATAGGAAGGAAGCGGTTGAACCTGCTTCATATAAATTAATTTCTGCATCTGGTTGCGCTTCAAGAATCGTTTGAGCGGCTTCATAACCAGCATGCGATGTACCAACAATAGCGTATTTCATTGATATACCTCCATTTTTTATCAGCGATTAACAGCTGATTAACTTTTTAAGTAAAACAAACTTACTCTGACGTAAAATTTTACCTACAAGTTCAGTCTATACCTAATTAGTCCATGGGCTAAATGAAATGCTCATGATTCAGTTAAAAACCCAAAGTCTGCCATCTTAGGGGCTAAAATGATACAAAAATGTATTTAATTGATAAATTATAGGTCAAAATTTTCTCTAATTATTAAGAGTTAAAGAAAAAACGAGGCTTGTGATTGTTTAAAATCATAGCCTCGTTTTTATTAGTCGCTTGTAAAAGTCAGATTATTGTTTTTATTTTCTTCCCAGTTCTCTGCTAGTCCAGTGGAACGTAGAATGAATTTCACAATTTCTACGTAAACGATAATGGAGAGAGAGGCAAGAATAATTACTGTCCACATCATCGGTGCGTTAGCGTCACCAACCAAATGCACTGTACCAAAAGCATCATTTAGGCCAGGAACAAAGACAGTAATGAGTAAGAGGGCAGCCGATGCAATCGTCGCAATATTTAACCACTTATTAGCAAATGGGTTGCTTTGGAATAGTGATTTATGAACGGAACGACTGTTATAGGCGTGGGCTAATTGGATGAAGGCAAGTGTCAAGAATGCCATAGCTTCCGCATCGGGTAAATCAAAGCCGAGACGGTAATTAGCAAGCCAGAATACAAAGAGGGTAATTCCACCTTCGTAAATCCCTTGGTAGATAATGGCTGGTAAAACACCACCGGACAAGAGATTGGTTTTGCGTCCTCTTGGTTTATGTTCCATCACGTCAGCTTCAGGACCTTCCAGACCTAGAGCAATCGCTGGGAAGGTATCGGTCACTAAGTTAATCCATAAGATGTGGATTGGTTCTAGAATTTGCCAGCCTAAAATGGTGGCTATGAAGAGGGTCATCACTTCCCCTAAATTCGCTGATAAAAGGAATTGGACTGCTTTTTGAATATTGGCAAAAACTTTGCGGCCTTCTTCAACGGCGGTAACAATGGTAGCGAAGTTGTCATCGGCAAGGACCATGTCCGAAGCCCCTTTAGACACTTCAGTTCCTGTGATCCCCATACCAATACCGATATCGGCTTGTTTTAGGGAAGGCGCATCGTTAACCCCGTCACCGGTCATGGCAACGACTTTATTATGGGTTTTTGATTGCCATGCTTTAACAATCCGAACCTTGTGTTCAGGAGCTACCCGGGCGTAAACAGAGAATTGTTCGACCTTATCGGCTAACTCTTCATCGGAGATGGTATCCAAGTAAGCTCCGGTAGTTACAGCACTTTCGTCATTGCTGTCTTCAATAATACCTAAGCGTTCAGCAATGGCTGCAGCAGTGATTTGGTGGTCACCAGTAATCATCACGGTCCGGATACCTGCATCTTTGGCAGTTGCAATGGAAGCTTTGGCTTCTGGACGTTCAGGGTCAATTTCTCCGACCATACCAGCATAAATTAACCCTCGTTCATGTTCTTCACTGGTATATTCAGGAGCTTCTTGGTCTAAGAATTTAAAGGCCATTGCTAAAACACGGAGGGCTTGACGAGCCATGCTGTCATTAGCCTCTAAGAGTTTTTGACGGTAGTCTTCCGTCATTTCCTTGATTTCGCCACTGTCATAGTAATAATCACAGTTAGCAATCAAGACATCAGGAGCCCCTTTAGTCATCACGGTAAATTGACCTCTATCTTGGTGGTCAGGTGCAGTTGGATGGACGGTAGTTGACATTTTACGTTCTGAATCAAAGGGAATTTCGCCAACCCGGGGTTGTTCACTTAATAATGCTTTGACATCAAAGTCCTTATCGAGAGCAAATTGAATCATAGCGGTTTCGGTTGGGTCACCAGAAAGATCGCCATGATTGCTTAGGGTGGAGTCATTATCCATGACCATCACCTTAAAGACCGGTTCCTTGAAATCAATTTGGTCAGAAGCATCGTGGAGTTCACCATTATAGTATACCTTTTCGATGGTCATCTTGTTTTGGGTTAAGGTACCGGTCTTATCGGAACAGATCACTTCGGTTCCCCCTAAGGTTTCCACTGCTGGAAGTTTTCTTACTAGGGCATTGCGGTCAGCCATTTTTTGGGTACCTAAGGCTAAAATAATGGTTGAAATCGCTGGTAAGCCTTCAGGTAGGGCAGCAACAGCAATGGAGATTGAGACCAGTAACATTTCAACCCAGTCATAAGTTTCCATAAAGAGGCCAATCACGAAAATTAAGACAGCGATAATAACAATAGCCCAAGTCAAGAACTTGGTCAGGTCATTCATATCTTCTTTAAGTGGGGTTAATTTTTCGTCGGATTCTTCAATCATGGTTGCGATATGGCCCACTTCGGTATCCATAGCAGTCGCCACCACGATCCCTTGACCACGGCCATAGGTTACATTCGTTGATGAGAAGGCCATGTTTAAGCGGTCCCCTAAAGCGGCGTCTTCCGGAACGGTTTCTAGGGATTTAGTTACCGGGACCGATTCACCGGTTAGGGCAGCTTCTTCAATTTGTAAGGAATTGACTTCAGTTAAGCGCAGGTCTGCAGGAACGACATCGCCAGCTTCTAAGACGACAATATCGCCTACAACGATTTCGCGTGAGTCAATTTTGATCGAGTCGCCATCACGAATCACATGGGCTTGGGGGGATGACATATCCTTTAAGGAAGCAATGGCGTCTTCCGCCTTGTTTTCTTGGATAACTCCCAAGACGGCATTAATTAATACCACTGCTAGAATAATAACAGCGTCCACCATGCCTTCAACACCTTCAAGCACAACAGATAGAGCTGCTGCAATTAAAAGGATAATAATCATGGCATCTTTGAATTGATCAAAGAATTTTTGTAGGGTGGTCCGGTTTTCCCCTTCTTGAATCTCATTAGGACCATTTTTTTCTAAGCGGGATTTAGCTTCGGATGAGCTTAACCCACTTTGCCGTGAGGTTTGTAGAGTATTTTCTACTTGGTCAACTTCTTGAACAAAGAAATTACTCTTATCACGAGTTTCTACCATCAAATTCACTCCTCCAATATAAATATTTATCATAGTAGTAAAAAAGACTTATACTACATTTCTGTAGCATAAGTCTCACCATTTAAGATAGCACCAGCAGGGCCTCTGCTTGATTACTGTTGTTGATACTATCGCAGCGAACTGCTGGTTACTCCCTTATGTGCTTTTACACTAAGCTATGCAATTATTATAAGCTAAAGGTTCCTTTATTTCAATTGCCAGCTCTAGAGAAAGTCTTGAATGATTGGGCTTAGTTTCTCAATGATCGCTAGAGCTGATAAAAGCCATGGACAAGAAGGGTAAGTCAAGTTATAGTAAATAGGTTGAAAAGGGGGAGCTTTATGACTAATCAATTAATCGAAAAGTTGCAGCAAGAACTGCCCGATTATAAAAGCTATCAAATTGAAAATGTAATTACTATGCTTAATGAAGGGAATACGGTACCCTTCATAGCCCGCTACCGTAAAGAGCGAACCGGTTCCTTAGATGAAGTAGCCATTCAATCGATTCAGGAGGCCTATGAATACCAAGAACATTTAGAAGAACGTAAAGAGACTATTATTAAAGCCGTTGATGAGCAGGGCAAATTAACCGATGCCTTAAAGAAGGAAATTCTAGAAGCCGACCAATTACAGGCCTTGGAAGACTTATATGCTCCCTATAAGAAGAAACGACGGACTAAGGCCACTAAGGCAAAAGAGCAGGGTTTAGAGCCCCTAGCGGACTGGTTGAAGACAAACCCACTCTCCGGATCGATTGAAGAAGAAGCTGAAAAATATATCAATGACCAGGTAGATTCGGTAGAAGCAGCCCTAGCCGGAGCCCACGAGATCCTGTGTGAATGGATTAGTGAAGTGGCTAAGTATCGGTCCCATAGCCGGCAATATGTCTGGAAAAAAGGCTATTTAGCTAGTAAAAAGCGGTCCCAAGCCGAAGATGAAAAAGAAACCTATGCGATTTATTATGACTTTGCTGCCCCGCTTAGTGAGCTCAAATCTTACCAGGTCCTAGCGATTAACCGGGCCGAAAAAGAAAAAGTGGTCAGCGTTTCTTTAGATATTAAGACCGAGCCATTGATACAAGCAATCAGTACTGATTTAATTGCTAAAGATTCAATCGCTGTTCCTCTGCTAGAAAAGGCTATCGAAGATAGTCTGGATCGTTTCCTTTTACCGCAAGCCTTTCGTGCCATTCGTACCCAGGTCACAGAAGCGGCAGAAGACCACGCCATCGATAATTTTAGTGAAAACTTACAAAATCTTTTGATGCAACAGCCTTTAAAGGATCAAGTAGTCCTGGGATGGGATCCAGCCTATCGTACGGGCTGCAAGCTGGCCGTATTAGATGAAACTGGTCAGGTTTTGGACAAAACCGTGGTTTATCCTACCCCGCCACATAATAAAAAGGAAGCTGCAGCAAAGACGGTCACAGACTTGATTGAAAAATATCAAATTGGTATTATTGCGATTGGTAATGGGACAGCCAGCCGAGAATCGGAAGAATTTGTCGCCCAAATGATTCAAGATAATCAGTTAAGTTGTCGCTATACCATAGTTAGCGAAAGTGGTGCCTCAGTTTACTCAGCTAGTGAAATTGCTCGTAAAGAATTTCCTGATTATCAAGTAGAAGAACGCTCAGCAGTAAGTATTGGTCGTCGCTTGCAGGATCCTCTGGCAGAATTGGTAAAAATTGACCCTAAAGCAATCGGTGTGGGCCAGTACCAGCACGACGTGAACCAGACCAAACTGAATGACCAATTAGATTTTACTGTTGAATTAGTAGTTAACCGGGTGGGAGTGGAGCTAAATACTGCTTCTGCCTCTCTCTTAAGCCATGTCGCTGGTTTAACCAAGACGGTCGCTAAGAATATTGTGACTTATAGAAACGAAAACGGAAAATTTGAATCCCGTAAGGACCTACATGATGTTCCCCGTTTGGGACCAAAAGCCTTTGAACAAGCAGCTGGTTTTTTACGGATTGCAGAAGGAAAGAATATCCTCGATAATACTGGTATCCACCCTGAGTCTTATGCCGTAACTGAAGCCATCCTAGCTGCTGATAACATTGACCAGAATACTATTAGAGATGATGACATCCATTTAAAAATTAAAAATTGGAATATTAATCGCCTTTGCCAAAAGTATGATATAGGTCGAGAAACCCTAAAAGACATCCAAAAAGCGCTCTTAGTTCCAGGGCGTGATCCTCGTAGTCAAGTGGCAGGCCCAGTGCTGCGCCAGGATGTCGTCCAACTGGAAGACCTCAAGCCAGGTATGGCTTTACAAGGGACAGTTCGTAATGTGGTCGATTTTGGCGCCTTTGTTGATATCGGGGTTAAGCAAGATGGCTTGGTCCATATTTCAAAAATGAGTCATCATTTTGTCAAAGATCCCCAAGCTGTCGTTGTGGTGGGAGATATCGTTGATGTATGGGTGGATTCCGTTGACGTTCAAAAAGGGCGCATTGGGCTAACGATGTTAAAGCCTCAATAACATTTTGATAGGTTAAAATGTTTCTTTAAAGAATGATTCCTTACTAATCAAGAAGGCTTGTTCATCAATAATTTTCTTAGAAAGGAAAGTACAGTGAAAGAGCAAGATTTAGAAAACTTAGTTAGAGAAATTGCGGCCCAAAATTTTGCTTTTTCCTTTCATGGGCAGGTGACTTGGAATCAGCGTTTGCGTACGACAGGAGGGCGTTTCATTCCTCGCCAAGATCGTTTAGAATTCAATCCCAAAGTCATAGAAATTTTAGGGAAAGATACTTTAATAGGAATCATTAAGCATGAGCTCTGTCATTACTATTTATTTCATAGGGGGCAGCCTTACCAGCATAAAGATAAGGCCTTTAAAGACTTACTTAAATCAGTTGATGGCTTACGCTTTACCCCAGCTTTAGGAGATAGTGCTCCCAGATATATTTATCGTTGTAAGCGCTGCGGTCAAAAATATTATCGTCAGCGAAGGATGAATATAAAAAAATACGCTTGTGGGAAATGTCGAGGGCCCATAAGTCTCATCAATCGCTAAAAAAGAGCGTTGGGAAAACCCAGCGCTCTTTTAACTGCTTTGTGAGTCACTACTTATCTTCTAGTTTTGCAAAGGAATCTTCGATAATCTTACGCATCGCATTGGCTGAATTATCCATGAAACCTTGTTCACGTTCGGTTAATTCTAATTCAACCACTTGTTCAATCCCTTGACTACCTATAATCGCAGGGGTACCAATATAGATATCGTCTTGTTGGTAGTTATCTTCAAGCAGGGCTGAAACGGGTAGGGTAGCTCGCTCATTATTCAAAATAGCCCGACAGATACGGTTGATACAACTACCAATCCCATAATAGGTAGCTCCTTTACCGTTAATAATGTCATAGGCCTTATTTCTTACATAGTCGGTGATTTCATCTTGACGAGCTTGTTGATCAAGGCGGTTATCGCTGGTAGCAAATTTCTCAATGGGTTGGCCACCAACAAGAACGTGAGACCATGCACCAAATTCTGTATCACCATGCTCACCGAGGATATAAGCTGTCACATCACGGGGATCAACATCTAGGGCCTTGGCAATTTCAACTCTAAAGCGGGCGCTATCGAGTGAGGTGCCGGTCCCGATTACTTTTTCACTCGGGAAACCAGAGAATTTCCAAGTGGCGTAAGTTAAGATATCAACTGGATTGGAAGCAACTACAAAAATCCCATCAAAACCGGAGTCGACCACTTGACCGACCATGTCTTTGAAGATAGGTAAATTTTTGTCGACTAAGTCGAGACGGGTTTCTCCACCTGGTTTTTGAGGAATACCAGCAGTAAAGACAACAATATCGGCATCCTTACAGTCTTCGTAGGTCGCTTGGAATATGTGTTTACGCGGAGAGAAAGGCGTAGCGTCTTCTAAATCAAGAACATCACCATAGACCTTGTCCTGATTGATATCGATGATACCTAGTTCACGGCCAACACCAGTAATGACATTGTGGTAAGCAAAAGCTGAGCCGACAGAACCATCACCGATTAAAATAATTTTAGCATCATGAATTTCTGACATACAATTCCTCCTATCATGAATTTGTGAATAATATAGCTATATATTATCTAAAATGGTTAACCTACACTTATAATGTAACCGTTTGCAGAATTTTTTACAAGTTTATTTAACTTTTTTATTATTTCTTTCTCAGAATAATGAAAAATACTTTAGCGAGAGCTTGCTCACTTAAGCTATAGAGGCTGCCTTCTTGCTGGATATTGAGCGCTTACCGTCTAGGCAAAATTTCCTTTATTTTCAGGCGGACTTATTTGCCAATTTCAGGCCTAATCGTTATAGTAAACGTGTAGGAAAGCTATTTTTCCTATAATCTAGGCAAATCTGCTATAAGTGTTTAGCTATTGTTCTAGGAGATATTTACTAGGGCAATTCCTGTATTTATAGTAATGTAAGCGCCTATTTTATGATAAAATAAGCTTGTGTAAAATATCTAAAAAAGGAGTTCATATATGTCTAAAGTATTTGCTTTAAATGCTGGATCATCCAGTTTAAAATTTTCTATTTATGAAATACCTAGTGAAGAAGTTGTTTCTTCTGGCGTCATTGACCGTATTGGTCTAGGTGATTCCAATATTACCATTAAATATAATGGTGAAAAACATCAAGATGTTCAAGATGTGATGGATCATGACCAAGCAACGAAAACTTTATTAGATAAGTTAGAAAGCTTAAATATTATTGAAGATTACGATGAAATTGCTGGTACCGGACATCGTGTCGTAGCCGGTGGTGAAAAATTCAAAGAATCAGCTCTGATTGATGAAGAAGGTCTCAAAGCCATCGAAGAACTTAGCGAATATGCACCACTTCATAACCCAGCTGAAGCACAAGTTATCCGTGCTTTCCAAGAATTACTTCCTGGCAAGCCAGCAGTTGCTGCATTCGATACTTCATTCCATACAACTATGCCTGAAAAAGCATATCTTTATGGAACTCCTTATGAATACTATGAAAAATATGGTGCGCGTCGTTATGGGGCTCACGGCACCTCACATAAATACGTTTCTCAACGTGCCGCAGAATTAATGGGTAAACCAGTGGAAGATGTTAATATCATTACCTGTCACATTGGTAATGGGGCTTCAATTACTGCTGTTCAAGGGGGCCAATCCATTGACACGTCCATGGGCTTCACCCCAGTAGCTGGTGTAGTTATGGGAACTCGTTCAGGTGATGTGGATCCTTCCTTACTGGAATTTGTTATGCGCAAAGAAAATCTCAATATGGAAGAAATGCTTTCTGTTCTTAATAACAAATCTGGTTTATTAGGAGTATCGGGCGTATCTTCAGACATGCGTGACGTTGAAGCAGCTGCTGACCAAGGTAACGAACGGGCAAAAATTGCCTTAGAAGTTTATGTCAATGCGGTGAAACGTTATATCGGATCTTACTTATTTGAATTAAATGGGGCAGATGCTATTGTCTTTACAGCTGGTGTGGGGGAAAATTCTCCAGAATTCCGTCAAGCAGTCCTAGAAAACACGGATAAACTTGGTATTGAATTAGATAAGGAACGTAACGAATCTGTTGAAGAAGGTTTAATTTCAACCGATGATTCTAAAGTGAAAGTCTTTGTTATTCCAACAGATGAAGAATTAATGATCGTTCGTGATACAGTTCGTTTAGGAAATATTAAATAAACAAAAGGACTTCAAGCAAGTGGCTCAGGCTGCTTGCTTTTTATTGTCTCTTAAAAAACATTATTGTCTTTAAAGTTTACTTTTATTGGGCTTTCATAAGAAAATTCCAGTGATAAAAACAATTTACTGTACAAAATGTAATCGCTTTCACTATAATGACCTTAGTTGGTGTTTTCAGCTAAAAGGAGGCTGTGAAATGGAAGAATACATTTTAGCAATAGACCAGGGAACAACAAGTACACGAGCTGTGATTTATAATCACCAAGGGGAAAGTATCGGTTCCTATCAAAAGGAGTTTGACCAAATCTTTCCTAAGCCTGGTTGGGTGGAACACAATGCCAATCAAATTTGGAACTCTGTCCAGTCAGTCATTGCCGGAGCCTTTATTGAGACGGGAATTAAGCCGCGTCAAATCAAAGGAATTGGGATAACCAATCAACGGGAAACGACGGTAATTTGGGACAAGGAAACTGGGCGTCCTATTTATAACGCCATTGTCTGGCAATCGCGTCAAACTAGCAGTATAGCTGACCAACTCATCGCTGATGGCCATAAAGACATGATTCAAGAGAAAACAGGTTTGGTGGTTGACCCTTATTTTTCAGCGACTAAAATTCGTTGGATCTTAGACCAGGTCGATGGCGCTCAAGAGCGAGCAGAAAATGGAGAATTACTCTTTGGGACCATTGATACATGGATCGTCTGGAAGTTAACCGACGGTGCTGTCCATGTGACGGATTATTCGAACGCTAGTCGGACGATGTTGTTCAACGTTAAGGATTTAGAATGGGACCAGGAAATCTTAGACTTATTAAATATCCCGCGTGAACTCCTGCCTGAAGTCAAATCCAATTCAGAAGTTTACGGCAAAACGATTCCTTTCCACTTTTATGGTGCGGAGGTTCCGATTGCTGGAATGGCGGGGGACCAACAAGCTGCCTTGTTTGGTCAACTTGCTTTAGAGCCAGGTATGGTGAAAAATACCTACGGCACGGGTGCCTTTATCATTATGAATATGGGGTCTGATTTTCAAGTCTCAGAGAACAATCTGTTGACCACTATCGCCTACGGAATGAATGGAGAAGTCACTTATGCCCTAGAAGGGTCGATTTTTGTGGCCGGCTCAGCGATCCAATGGCTCAGAGACCAAATGGGTTTGATTGAGGACTCCCCTCAGTCAGAAGACCTGGCTAAACAATCTAAAGATGATGATGAGGTTTATGTGGTTCCCGCCTTTACTGGCCTCGGAGCACCCCACTGGGATTCCAGGGCACGGGGAGCCGTATTTGGTCTCACTCGGGGAACGAACCGCAATGACTTTGTTAAGGCAACTTTGCAGTCTTTAGCCTATCAGACTCGGGATATTATCGATACCATGGAAGTAGATACAGGTATTGATATTAACCTATTAAAAGTGGATGGCGGAGCTGCTATGAACGATTATCTCATGCAATTCCAAGCGGATATTCTAGGTATTGAAATTGCTCGGGCTAAAAACCTAGAAACTACTGCCTTAGGTGCCGCATATTTAGCTGGCTTAGCAGTGGACTTTTGGAAAAATACTGATGAATTGAAGAGCTTACAAAGTACTGGACAAAACTTTACCCCTTCAATGAATAATGCCCATAAAGAACAACTTTATCGTGGTTGGAAACAGGCAGTGAAAGCCACCCGGGTCTTTACAGCAGATGAAGAAGAAAGAGACTAAAGCTTATGATGGAGGTATTATCAGATGACATTTTCTGTTAAAAATAGACAACAAGCTCTGACCAAATTACAAGAACGTACCCTAGATTTATTGGTTATTGGTGGCGGAATTACTGGAGCAGGGGTAGCCTTGCAAGCAGCAGCGAGTGGTTTAGAAACCGGTTTAATCGAAATGCAAGATTTTGCGGAAGGCACCAGTAGTCGGTCCACCAAGCTAGTCCACGGTGGTATCCGCTATTTAAAAAACTTTGATGTGGAAGTGGTTGCCGATACGGTTAGTGAACGGGCAGTCGTTCAACAAATTGCCCCTCACATTCCTAAACCTGACCCGATGGTTATTCCCATCTACGATGAAGAGGGCGCTACTTTTACCATGTTTCGCTTGAAAGTAGCTATGGACCTCTATGATTCCTTAGCTGGGGTGAGCGATTCTAGCTATGCCAATACCGTTCTATCCAAAGAAGAAGTTCTCCAACATGTGCCAGGTTTAAAAGAAGAAGGCTTACAAGGTGGGGGCCAATATCTAGACTTTAACAATAGCGATATCCGTTTAGTGATTGAAAATATTAAAAGAGCCCACCAAGATGGTGCCCTAGTGGCTAGTCGAGTAGAAGCGATCGGCTATCTTTACGACCAAGAGGGCAAGATCAATGGCGTAAAGGCACTGGATCACTTAAGTAATGAAAGCTTTGATATTCATGCCCGCTATGTCATTAATACGACCGGACCATGGAGTGATGAAACCCGCAATCTCGATGAAGAAGACAACCGTATCGAAATGATGCGTCCTACTAAAGGGATTCACCTGGTTATCGATGCCAGCCGCCTAAAAGTCAGTCAGCCTGTTTACTTTGATTCGGGTTATGATGACGGACGGATGATCTTTGTCATCCCGCGGGAAGATAAGACCTATTTTGGGACGACTGATACCGACTACACAGGCGATTACAAACATCCTCAAGTAGAAGAAGATGATGTTAACTATCTCATAGGTGCTGTCAACAACCGCTTCCCTGAGGCTAAGATAAGCATCGATGATATTGAGTCCTCCTGGGCCGGTTTAAGACCCCTAATCGCTGGCAACAGTGCCTCTGACTATAATGGTGGAGACTCAGGTAAAATTAATGACCAAAGCTTTGAGGATTTAATTGCTGTGGTTAAGGGTTACTTAAATGAAGAAAAAACACGAGACCAAGTGGAACGTACTGTCGCTAACTTGGAAGGTTCTCTATCAGAAGAAACTCTAGACCCTTCTCAAGTATCACGGGGGTCTAGTCTAGAACGTGATGATAACGGACTAATTACCCTAGCCGGTGGAAAGATTACCGACTACCGTAAGATGGCTGCCGGGGCTATGGAAAAAATTATTAAGCTCCTCAAAGAGGAATACGATAAATCCTTCCGCCTAATTAATTCAAAAACCTATCCTGTTTCTGGTGGGGAAATTAATCCGGCTAATATCGAAGGTGAGTTCTCCTCTTATGCTCAAATGGGGGTAAAAAGAGGTTTATCTAAGGAAGAAGCTTATTATCTAGCAGCCTTTTACGGATCTAATGTGCCTAAGGTATATGCCTTAATTGACCAAGTGCCAGAGATTGAAGGCTTGTCTTTAGCTGAAACCATCATGCTCTACTACGCTTTAGAAGAGGAAATGGTTCTTACCCCTGTTGATTACTTTTTACGTCGGACCAACTACATGCTCTTTATGCGTGACCGCTTAGACCACTTACTTGAACCAGTCGTTCAAGCCATGAGTGATTATTTTGACTGGGATGATCAAAGTCGTCAAGCTTACCAAAAGGAATTAGAAGAAGCACTGGCCAAAAATGACCTAGTTGACTTAAAGAAGAAGGCTAATGGCTAATAAGATAAGGATTTGATAGAGGAGGAAGTAGGATGGCGACAGAAGTTATCGGTGAGTTTTTAGGGACACTCATTCTGGTCCTTTTAGGGGATGGGGTTTGTGCTAATGTCAATTTAGCACGGACCAAGGGACACAATGCTGGCTGGTTAACCATAACAATTGGCTGGGGCTTGGCGGTTATGGTGGCTGCCTATGCTTCAGGTTATTTAAGCCCTGCCCATCTTAATCCAGCAGTGACTATTGCCTTTGCGATTGAAGGTTCGACACCATGGCCCTCAGTGCCCGCCTATATTATTGGGCAAATGCTAGGTGCTTTCTTAGGGGCAGTGATTTTATGGCTTCATTATCGGGATCATTTTAATGTAACAGAAGATCCTGACATGATATTAGGAAGCTTTGCTACCGCTCCTGAGATTTATGCACCAGCTAACAATTTAATCAGTGAGGCGATTGGGACCTTTATTTTAACTTTTGGAATCATGTCCTTTGCTCAAAATGACCTAGCTCCTGGTTTGTCTACTGCCTTGGTAGGAGGATTGATTGTCAGTATCGGGGCTTCCTTAGGAGGACCGACGGGTTATGCGATTAATCCAGCCCGCGACTTAGGGCCTCGAATTGCCCATGCGATTTTACCAATCCGTCATAAAGGTGATTCAGACTGGTCATACGCTTGGGTACCTGTTGTCGGGCCAATTATTGGTGGTGTGCTAGCTGCCATTGTCTTTCAGTGGATCCCCTAATGATTAGTAATAATATTTATAAGGAAAGATTTCATAAGCAGTAAAAAAGGCCTCACTTCAAGGTGTGAGGCCTTTTAATTACTGCTGGCTTTAGTTTTTATGCTTTTTTGCCTTTTTCATGTTTAACATTGTCTAAGTCAGTTCTTACCACTAAGACATCACAATTAGCGTTACGGATGACGTATTCTGAAACAGAACCAATGAAGAGGCGTTCCACAGCGTTTAGTCCCGTTGCACCAATCATGATTAAATCAGCATGGTATTCTTTAGAAAGTTCTTTAGCAATTTGAACCTTTGGTGAACCATAATCAATGACGGTTTGGATTTCTTTTACGCCTTTTTCCGATGCATATTTCTTGTAGTCATTAAGTAATTCTTTAGCTTGTTTGACTAATTCATCGGATAGGGTGCCTTCGTAACCAGTAGTTGTTTGAATCGAGCGTGTATCAACGATATGAGTAATGATTAATTCAGCGTCATTACGTAAGGCAACTTCTACTGCTTTTTTGAAGGCTAATTCAGCTTCATCGGAACCATCCACAGGTGTCAATATATGTTCGTAATTCTTATACATAAGGATCCCTCACTTTCTTTTTCTCACTATAGCTATTATAGCATGAAAGCGGATAAAAAATTAACTTTAAATAATATTCCTATTGAAAAAACCTAGGCTTTCACACCTAGGTTAAAAAATAATTCGATTATTTTTATGTAAGCCTCCAATGATACCGTGGAAATTCTATCTGTCTGAACCCGCGATATAGCAGGTGGGTTCCGGTATCCAACTTCAGTTGTCCACGTAATAGAGGCGTAACATCCATTGGAGCTCGCAGATCCCTAGATAGTAGTTGTTCGGTCAGCACATTTAAAAGATGCACGCATATCTTAGAGAACTTACATTACTATAAATTTAGCATGTCTAGGGCTTTTTGGCAAGCAAGAAAGCTTGAAGTGACAACATTTCATACTGGACTTATCGCTTATAAAAATTATTTTTGCCTTTCTCGCATTTGCCGCATTTGCTCTAAGGCTTGCTCATATTTGCCTGTTTGGCAGGCTTGGTAGTATTGCCTGTCAGACAAGGTTTCTGGTAAGTAATCTTGAGCAATCCAATGGTTGGGGTAATCGTGGGGGAACTTGTAAGCAATTCCTCTTCCCAATTTCTTAGCACCACTGTAGTGGGCGTCACGGAGATGTTTGGGGATGACGCCAGCTTTTCCTGAACGAATATCTGCTAAGGCTTGATCAATGGCCTGAATGGCTGAATTGGATTTAGGGGATAGGGACAGGTCAATAATGGCGTGAGCCAAAGGAATCCTGGCTTCCGGCAGTCCAATTTTCTGGGCAGCTTGGCAGGCAGTGACCGCCCGCTGACAGGCTTCGGGGTTAGCCAAGCCAATATCTTCATAGGCGCATACCATTAAACGCCGGCAGAGGCTGTTCAAATCACCAGCTTCAATTAAACGGGCGGCATAATGAAGGGCAGCGTTGACATCACTGCCACGAATACTTTTCTGAAAGGCAGACACCACATCATAGTGCATGTCACCATCTTCATCATGGTCAAAGGCCTTCTTTTGTAAACATTCCTCTGCTACGCTTAAGTCGATCAGAATTTGGCCTTCAGCATTCTCCTCAGTTGATAAAGCCGCTAGTTCTAATGCATTGAGAGCTGACCGTAAATCGCCATTGGAGTAATTGGCTAAGTAGTCCCTGGCCTCATTACTTAATTGAATAGGGTACTTGCCGAGGCCCCGTTCTTTATTTTCGAGGGCATGGTCAATAGCTACTTTGATTTGATCAGCCTCTATAGGGTGAAGCTCAAAAATCTGTGCCCGCGAGCGGATAGCAGGATTGATATTGATATAAGGGTTTTCGGTCGTTGCCCCGATCAGAATCAATAGCCCGCTTTCTAAATGCGGGAGGAGAAAGTCTTGTTTTGTTTTATCCAGGCGGTGAATTTCATCTAACATTAAAATAAGACTGCCGGAAAACTTTGCTTCAGCCACGACTTCTTGTAAGGCCTTTTTATTATCTGTTGCCGCATTCAATTGCCGAAAACTTAACTTAGTGGAACCGGCAATAGCGCTAGCTATTGATGTTTTACCAATACCAGGAGGACCGTATAAAATCATTGACCTTAACTGCTTCGCTTTAACCATCCGCCAGATGATTTTACCGGAGCCAACTAGGTGTCCTTGACCAACAACTTCTTCTAGGGTCTTCGGGCGCATTCTGTAGGCTAGGGGGGCTTGTTTATTCACACTGAAACTCCTTTCTAAGTGCTTGATAACGTCAATCAGTATAACACATCCGTTTTTAAAAAGAGCGCTTTTGGCTTTTCCTCTGTTGTCTAGGACCAGATAGTGATACAATAGTGAAAAACAAGGGGGTAAGCGAACGAATGATCTATCTTGATTATGCAGCAACCACACCGATGACCCAACCAGTTATTGAGGCCATGAACCAGGCCATGCGTGAAAATTATGGCAATGCATCAAGTACCTACCGAATTGGTCGCCAATCACATGAGCAATTGACTCGAGTAAGAGAGAATATAGCGGAGACGATTAATGCTCAGGCCGACGATATTATTTTTACCAGTGGGGCAACAGAATCGACTAATAGTGCCCTGATACAAACCGCAAAACGGTTAGCAAAGCAAGGCCGTCATATTATTACCACCGAAGCTGAACATCCTTCAAGTTACAAGACGGCAAAATATCTGGAAAAACAGGGCTTTGAAGTAACTTTTCTGCCTTTCGATGAATATGGTCATATCTCAATTGATGAGTTGAAGGCAGCTATCAAAGATGATACCATTATAGTTTCGATTATCGCAGGGAATAACGAAGTCGGCTCTGTCCAAGATATCCAAGCTATTGGAGACATTTGCCAAGACCACCACTTATTCTTCTATACAGATGTGGTCCAAGCCTATCTCAACGTCCCTATTGATGTTGAAGCCATGCATATCGATGGCTTATGCGTCTCCGCCCATAAATTCCATGGGCCCAAAGGGGTAGGATTCCTCTATTACCGTAATGCAGTGAGTGATTTTACTCCTTACTTAAGAGGGGGAGGCCAAGAACATGGCCATAGGGCCGGTACTGAAAATGTGCCTGGAATTGTGGCCATGGGTAAGGCCATTGAAATCGCCTACCGGGCTAGGAATGACCATCATCAAAAGCTGCTGAATTTAAGGAAATATTTTCTTAAAGAAGCCAAAGAACGGGGCCTAGATTTCAAAATCAATGGTCCTAAGGAAGCTGAACTAGCCCATATTTTAAATATCTATTGGCCTAATCATCCTAGTGATCAAGTACTGATTAAATTAGATTTAAAAGACGTTTATGTATCGGCTGGGTCAGCCTGCTCAGCTGGGTCGCTAGAACCGAGTCGGATTTTAGTGTCGATGTTTGGGGAAGCAAGTCCCCGGATCAGTCAAAGCATTCGTATATCATTCGGTCAGCTGACCACAATTGAAGAAATCGATAAATTCTTAGACATTTTGTTAAGCATTGCTTAGTAATAGTGTAAACAAATTAAGGAGGAATGAAATGGCTTTTAAAGAAAAAGAACAATTAAAAGGGAGTCAAAAAACCTATCAAGTCCATCCTAACTGCAAGGCATATACTTTGCGGGACTATGGATTTACTTCTACTAAGGTAGGTAATTATCAAATTGAAATTCCTATTCGTCCAGAATTTCAAGCCAGTCACTATCTCTTATTAAAAGTTCAAATTGATAAATCAGTGGATAAATTGCAAATGAACGTCACTAATAAGACGGGGCTGAAGGCAGTTAATGTTTACCAAAATTCCGACATGGCAGATTTAGCTAAACGCTTAGAGGAAATTTTAGCTGATTTAGTTGAAAATCAAGTCTTAGCAATCAATGAAGACTAAAAATGGATATATAATCATTCTCAAAACTCAAGGACATTTGAAGATTTAATAAAAATTCAATCAAATGACTTGAGTTTTTTATGTAAATTGGTATGATTACTACCTGGATAAGGCGTTTGAGGCCTATCTAAGATTATCAACACAACAAAACGTGCGACCTTCAATCGTAAATTTTGTTTAAGAAAGATGGTGATGTTGTGAATGATAAGAAAAATAAAAAAGTTGTTTTAGGCATGAGCGGGGGAGTCGATTCCAGTGTTTCTGCGCTCTTACTGAAAGAACAGGGATATGACGTCATTGGTATCTTTATGAAGAATTGGGATGACACTGATGAAAATGGTGTTTGTACAGCAACCGAAGATTACCGGGATGTACAAGCTGTAGCTAGTCAGATAGGTATTCCTTATTATTCAGTCAACTTTGAAAAAGAATATTGGGACCGGGTCTTCGAATACTTCCTCGATGAATATCGTCATGACCGTACCCCCAATCCAGACGTCATGTGTAATAAAGAGATTAAATTCAAGGCCTTCCTCGATTATGCTTTGGACTTAGGAGCAGATTACGTGGCTATGGGCCACTACGCTCGGGTGAGAACAAATGACCAAGGCGAAGTGGAGTTGCTTCGTGGGGTTGATAGTAATAAGGATCAAACCTACTTCTTAAACCAACTGTCACAAGAACAATTACAACACGCGCTATTTCCAATTGGCGAATTAGAGAAATCGGAAGTGCGAAAAATTGCCGAAGATCATAATCTAAAGACGGCCCATAAAAAGGACTCCACCGGGGTCTGTTTTATTGGTGAGCGCGACTTTAATGCCTTCCTTTCCAATTACTTACTAGCTAAACCGGGTTTAATGAAAACCTTAGACGGCCAAGTAATGGCTGAACACCATGGGCTGATGTATTATACCATCGGTCAACGTAAGGGCTTGGGAATCGGAGGAACCAAGGTTGGTAATAATGAACCTTGGTTTGTTATCGGGAAGAATCAGGCTAAAAATGAACTCTATGTCGGCCAAGGATACCACCATCCCTTGCTTTATGCTGACTACTTATTAGCCAGTGAAGTTTCCTTTACCAGTGACCATTTCCCACCTGAAGACTTTACCTGCACCGCTAAGTTCCGTTACCGGCAAAAAGATATCCCAGTGAAAGTCAGCTTTTTGTCTGATGATCACTTAAGGGTAGACTTTGAAGAGCCAGTTCGGGCTATTACACCAGGACAGTCGGTAGTTTTCTACAAAGATGAAGTTTGTTTAGGGGGAGCAACCATTGACGCTGCCTATAAGGATGATAAAAAGTTACAATACCAATAATAAAATAGATTAATCATTTCTAAAAGCAGGCTATAAATTAGGATGATTTAAAGATACAGCTGTAACTCGTTTTTGGCTTATCCAGGAAGACCTTATCTAACTTGGAGGCTAGAAGCTAAGATACAGCTTTTTTCTTTATTAAGGGTGTGAAAGAGCGAAAATGGTATAGTTATTTTAATAGAAGAAAGGCGAGCAGAAGGCAGACTGGGGGGGAGGATAACTCCACTGAAATTCTGTGATATAATAGCCAAAGATTATGACTAGGAGGGATAAGGGAATGGCAGCTACAGAAGATTATTTCATCGGCGAGGTTGAAGCTACCTTTTTTTCTAATCCAGATAATTATTATCGGGTGATGCGGATTACGGTTGATGATACCAACACCCTTTACTCCGAAAAAAATATTGTCGTGACTGGAAATTTTGGGACTATTCAAGACGGAACCACATACCAATTCTTCGGTAACTTGGTTGACCATCCTAAGTACGGGGTACAATTTAAAGTCTCTCATTATGAAGGGATAAAAATTACCAGTAAAGATGGATTAATCAAATATTTATCCAGTGATGAATTCCCTGGAATTGGAAAAATACTGGCTGAACGTGTGGTCAATACCTTAGGTGAGAAGACCATTGACTTAATTGTAAATCAACCCGAACGTTTGAAAGAAGTTAAGGGCCTGACGAAAAATAAACAGCAAATGCTACATGAGAAAGTAAAGGCTAATCGTGGCAATGAGGATACCTTTATTCAATTATCGGAGATGGGTTTTTCCAACCATTTAGCAGGGAAGATCTATGCTAAATACCAAGATGAAGCGGTTGAATTGATTAAAGAAAACCCCTATTTCTTGGTTAAAAATATTCAGGGTTTTGGTTTTCAAAAGGCTGATTTACTGGCTCAACGTTTAGACTTTGCCTATGACTCGCCTTTACGCATCCAAGGGGCGATTACTTTTTCATTAGAAACAATTTGTTATAGCAATGGGGATACTTATGTTAAGAAGGAAGAACTATTCCACCAGGTTCTCAATCTATTAAATAAAAGCCAAATGAATCTACAAATGGTTGACATGCAGCAAGTGGCTGATAGCTTGAGCGACTTGGTAGATACCAATGAAGTGATTGCGACTGAAGAGGGTTATTTTCTTCCTAGTCTCTATTATGCAGAGAAGGGGATTGTTAAACGTTTAAAACGTATCAAGAATGAAAGAACTCAGCCTAAATATGAGAATGATAATTTGGCTAATGAAATAGAGGAAACCGAAGCAAAATTAGGTATTCAATATGGACCCGCTCAAAGGAAGGCAATTATCGAAGCCCTAGAAGAGAAATTATTTATTCTTACCGGGGGACCGGGTACGGGAAAAACCACCGTTTTAGAAGGGATCATTGATATTTATTGCCGGTTAAATAATATCCGCCTAGGGGATTATGATCCAAGTGACTTTCCTATTCGTTTGGCAGCACCAACTGGACGCGCTGCCAAGCGGATGAGTGAAACTACTGGCCTAGTAGCAACCACTATTCACCGTTTAATAGGTCTCACCGGTGAAGAAGATGAAAATAATATCATAACTTCTGATAAAGAGACTATTGAAGGGGACTTACTGATTATTGATGAAATGTCCATGGTAGATACCTGGTTATTCTTTCAGTTATTAGAAGCGGTTCCTGATGATATGCAAATTATCTTGGTAGGGGATAAAGATCAACTGCCCTCAGTTGGTCCAGGACAAGTGCTTTCTGACCTCTTGAGAAGTCAGACAATCACCTGGCGTGAGCTCGACGAAATATTTCGTCAAGATGCTAATTCAACTATCACTCTATTGGCTCATGATATAAAAAATGGGCAAATGCCAGTCGATCTGACCCAAAATAAGGCTGATCGGTCATTTTTCCGGGTGGATTATTTCCACTTAGCTGATTTTATCGCAGCGGTGGCTAAACGCGCTCTTGAAAAAGATTATGATGTTAAAGATATTCAAGTTTTAGCTCCCATGTATAAGGGTCAGGCCGGCATCGATCAGATTAACCAGAAATTGCAGGAAAGCTTAAATCCAAATACTGATGGAAGTAAGCGCCAACTTAGCCACTTCAACCGTCTTTTTCGCTTAGGTGATAAGGTCTTACAGTTGCAAAATCATGCTGAAATGAATGTTTTTAACGGGGATATGGGAGAAATCGTGGCGATATTCTTTGCCAAGGAAACGACCAGCCAAAGCGATGAAATAGTGGTTGATTTCGACGGCAATGAGGTCACATACAACCGGCAAGATTTTAACCAGTTAACCTTGGCGTATTGCGTCTCAATTCATAAATCGCAGGGAAGCGAATTTCCTATCGTTATCCTCCCCTTAATCAGCCAATACCAACGCATGTTGCAACGCAATTTGCTCTATACAGCGATCACCAGAGCTAAGCAATCCTTAATTCTCTGCGGTGAAGTCCAAGCCTTCCAATCTGCCATTCAAACCCAGGCCAGCCAACGCCATACTAACCTTTACCGCTCCCTACTTGAAGAAGACGAATTACTTCCTAAACTGAACTCGCAGCCAAGTGAAGTAAGTCCTAGTCAGGATCAAAGTACCAGGTCTCAAGGAGATGAGTCAGGGGGCCAACAAGGGGATCTTGAAAACTCGGGAATGAATGTAAAAGTCGATTGGTTAACTCCTGCCTTACTTGAAAGTGGTCAGATCGATCCTTTAATTGGTATGGATGGCATCAGCCCCTATGATTTTTAAGGAATGAAATCAGCCATCATTTTTTCTCTTTTACTGCCCACGTGCAAAAAGTACCCTAAAAAGCCTAGTTAAAGCAGATAGAGGCTAAATTTGCTGATCCTGAGTTTATAAATACTAATAAATTTATTCAAATATTGCAAAAATCTTGTTTATTTCTTAAAATATCGATAAAATGTGAGTATTGGATATATTTAGTTAGGCTAGAAATTTAGCTCATATAGAAAGGACTGACGGCAATGGCTTATATTAATGGCAAGCGCCCTGAGAAAGGAATTCTAGGCCCTTTAACTTTTGATAATGTGGAGAAGAAGACAGAACTTTTTGATAAAAGTTTTTGGAGATACGCGCTAAGGAGTGTATACGCCACTTTATTCTTAACTTTTGGGACAGCAATCGCTATGATGACCGCCCAACAAGCGAACTTAGTAGCGCCAGGTTTAGGGAAATTTACTTTTGCCTTCTTTTTTGCATGGTCATTGGTACTTATTATTTATATGAATGGTGAATTAGCGACTGCTAATATGAACTTTTTGGTAGTTGGAGCACGAAAAAAATACATCAGCTGGCAAAAGGCTTTTACGATTTTAATGGTTTGTGTTTTATTTAATTTTATTGGTGGCCTTGTTTGTGCTTATATTTTCTCAAAAACCACGATTTTCCAAGATTTACCTGCTGATCATTATTTATTTACAGCAGTTTCAGGAAAATTTGTTAAATCAGCGCTTACCATTTTTATTGAGGGAATTTTAGCTAATATTATCGTTAATAGTGCAGTGGTTGCTAGCAATCGGATGGTCAACGCTGATGGCCGGGTTTATGCGATTATCTTTATTATTTTTATTTTTGCCTTCTTAGGTTACGAACACGTGATTGCTAACTTTGTTTCCTTCCCATTAGCTTTCTTCTCCAATGGAGGCCCTGTTGACGGGATGACCTTGGCTAATGTGCTTAAGAACTTTGTCTTTACTTTCTTAGGTAACCTTGTTGGTGGTGGCTTTGTCATTGGCTTTGTTTATTCCTGGTTAGGAGATAAAGAAACTTCCTATGTAGACTAATTTTCTTATTCGCTAGGAATCATTAATAGTTGACAAATGAAAATTAAAAAGCGTATAATAAATTCGCTTAAATGATTGAAAAGGCCATGTTTCTATTTAGCTTATAGAGAGAGTGCATCTGTGGTGAAAGCACTCAGTAATAGAAATGCTCCCTTTTGACAATGCAAATGAAAATTTGCCGCTACTCGCGTTATCCAGTATGTAATGAAGACATAATATCGCACGTTGATGTTATAAATGAGGTGGTACCGTGCTACGGCGCCCTCATCTAATAACATCAGGGTGCTTTTTTTATTTTATTAGGAGGTTTTAACACATCATGAAGAAATTAACGGGTGAAGAGATACGCCAAATGTGGATAGATTTTTGGAAGGGCAAGGGACACGATATCTACCCTAGTGCTTCCTTAGTTCCAGACAACGATCCTACTTTACTTTGGATGAACTCCGGGGTTGCTGCCCTAAAACATTACTTAGATGGGTCAGAAGTGCCGGAAAATCCAAGAATTGCTAATGCGCAAAAATGTATTCGGACTAACGATATTGAAAATGTTGGAGTGACCGCTCGTCACCAAACCTTCTTTGAAATGCTCGGTAACTGGTCAGTAGGGGATTACTTTAAAGAAGAGGTTATTCCTTGGGCTTGGGAATTCTTAACTGATGAAAAATGGTTAGGACTTGATCCAGAACTACTCTATATGACCTACTATCCTGATGACGATGTTTCCCATGGATTATGGCAAAAGGTGACTGGTTTATCAGAAGATCACTTTGTTTCTTTAGAAGATAACTTTTGGGATTTAGGTGCCGGTCCTTGTGGTCCCGATACGGAAATTTTCTTTGACCGGGGGAAAGCTTATCAAGATCTTGACGATGATGATCCAGAAATGTTTCCTGGGGGAGAAAATGAACGTTATCTAGAAATCTGGAACATCGTTTTCTCTGAATTTAACCACATGCCCGATGGTAGCTATGAAAAATTAAAACAACATAACGTGGATACTGGGATGGGACTGGAACGGATCTCCTCTGTCCTACAAGAAACTCCAACAAACTTCGAAACCGACCTCTTATTCCCACTGATTAAAGAAGTTGAAAAATTATCTGATGGTAAAAAATATGGGGAAAGTAAGGAAACTGATACCGCAATGAAAGTTATTGCTGACCATATCCGCGCCGTTAGCTTTGCTGTGGGGGATAATGCCTTACCATCCAATGAAGGTCGGGGCTATATTTTACGTCGCTTAATCCGTCGTAGTGTCATGTACGGCCGTCGTTTAGGCATCCAAGGGAGTTTCTTGGCCAAATTAGTTCCAATTGTGGCTGATAAGATGGAAAAACACTATCCAGAATTAAAAGAAAAAGAAGCCATTATTCAAGAAGTCGTTGATCGTGAGGAAAAACGCTTCCAAGAAACCATCGCTGACGGTGAAAATATTATTAAAAACAAAATCGCTGAATTAGAAGAATCTGGTGAAAATTCACTTGACGGCCAATCCGCCTTCAAATTATACGACACTTATGGGTTCCCATTAGAATTGACTGAGGAATACCTGGCTGAAACAGGTTTTTCTGTTGATATTGATGGCTTTAATCAGGCAATGGAGGAACAAAAGGAACGGGCACGTGCGGCTAGAAAAGACCAAGGTGGCCTAGCGGTTCAATCAACAGTGCTCGGTGAAATTGATGTGCCTTCTCACTTTACCGGTTATGAAGAAGATGTTACTGAAACTAAGATTAACGCCATAGTTTACCAAGATGAAATCAGTCAGGAAGCACCAGCCAATAGCAAGGCCTATTTCATTGCTGAAAAGACACCATTCTACGGTGAACGTGGTGGACAAGTTGGTGACTCAGGTAAGCTTTACAATTTGGATGGTGAATTATTAGGTTATATTCGTGATACTAAACACGCTCCTAATGACCAAAACTTGCATTATATTGACACCGTTCAACCAATTAGTGTGGGCCAAGAAGTTCGCTTAGAAGTGGACAGCGCTCGTCGTCGCTTAATCCGTAATAATCACACCGCTACTCACTTATTACACCGGGTCTTAAAAGATGTCTTAGGTGAACAAGTTAACCAAGCGGGTTCCTTACTTGATGAACATTATCTCCGTTTTGACTTCACTTATTTTGGACAAGTGAGTTCAGACCAACTTGAAGAAGTTGAAAGACGAGTTAATGAAAAAATTTGGGAACAAATCCCGGTTGAAACCATCTTTACCACGGTTAAGGCGGCTAAGGAACATGGGGCTATCGCGCTCTTCGGCGAAAAATACCTTAAATTACATGATGAAATTCGTGTCATTAATATTGATGACTGGTCCATGGAACTTTGTGGTGGGACCCACGTTAAGAATACCGGATTCATTGGCCTCTTTAAGATTATTTCCGAATCAGGGATTGGTTCTGGAGTACGTCGAATTGAAGCATTGACTTCAAAAGCTGCTTATGAATACTATGAAGCTAAGTTAGGTCTCTTAAACCAAGTTCGCGATGATTTGAAGGTTAAAAAAGCGGAAGATGTACCACACCGTCTCCAACAATTGGAAGGTGAGCGTAAGAGCCTAGAATCTGAAGTAGAATCTCTCCATGCTAAGGCTAACCAAATGGCTGCTAGTCAAATATTTGATGCCGTTAAAGAAAGCAACGGGGTACGCTACATTGCTGAAGAACTTGACCATAAAACCATGGATGATCTGCGGGCAATTAGTGATGAATGGAAACAAAATAACTATTCAGATGTCCTCGTTCTCGCTACAGCTAACGGGGATAAAGCCAACATGTTAGTTGCTGTTTCACCTGACAAGGTTAAAGAAGGCTTAAAAGCTGGTGACATCATTAAGGAACTTGCTCCATATATTAATGGTGGCGGGGGCGGTCGTCCTGAACTTGCCCAAGCAGGTGGTAAGAACCCAGCCGGTATTCCTGATGCGCTTAAGGCTTTAGAGGAAGTTCTGAATAAATAAAGTGCTTGTTAGTCGCTAGATTTTTCGTTACAATAGATTCAAAATGATGTGGAGGTGTCTAAATGAGTGGAAAAGATGAAACAGTACTCTTTCGCTTCGATGAAAGTAAAGAAAAAGATGTAAAAGAGACACTTGAAATAGTTTACGACGCCCTAGTAAGCAAGGGCTATAATCCAATCAATCAAATTGTAGGATATTTATTATCTGGCGATCCTGCGTATATCCCACGTCACAATCAAGCTAGAAATCTTATTCGTTACCATGAACGCGATGAGTTATTAGAAGAACTTGTTAAAAGCTATATGAAGCAAAGTGGTCGAGAATAAGCATGCGTATTATGGGTTTGGATGTGGGTTCTAAAACGGTTGGCGTAGCCATAAGTGACCCTTTTGGCTGGACTGCCCAAGGAATCGAAACCATTAAAATTGACGAAGAGGCAGGGAAATTCGGGTTTTCACGCTTAAGGCAATTAATTGAAGATTATCAAGTGGAAAAGATCGTTATTGGATTGCCTAAAAACATGAACAACACCGAAGGCCCTCGAGCTGAAGCATCGCGTCACTATGGAGATATGGCTATTGAATTATTCGACTTACCAGTTTTTTATCAGGATGAACGGTTAACTACTCAGCAATCGGAACGCTTTCTGATTGAGGCGGCAGATGTGAGCCGGAAAAAACGTAAAAAGGTAATCGATAAGTTAGCTGCTGTTCTCATTTTACAGAACTATTTAGATAGTCATTCACATTAGTATGAAGGAGCATTGTATGGCTGAAGATTTAGATAATTTAATTACTTTATATGATGAAGAAGGTAATGAGCGTTTATATAAAATTCTCTTTAGTTTCGACTCGAAAGATCTTAATAAATCTTATGTCTTAGTATACCCAGCCGAAGAGGAAGGCGAAGAATTAAATATCGAAGCTTATGCCTATGAAGAGGGCGAAGACGGAGAAGGTAGCTTATTGCCAATTGAAAGTGAAGAAGAATGGGATATGGTAGAGGAAGTGTTTAACACTTTCGTTCAAGACCCAAACTTAAATCAATAAGCCAAGTAAAGAGAATATGATATGAGGTCATATTCTCTTTTATTATTAATGGCAGTTGACACACGGGGCTGTGACTTTGGTCACCGCCTCTTTTTATGTGATGATAGGATAAATGTTTCATTCTGGTTAAATTTTTGGCTCTAAGTTTACAAATAGCATCTTTATCAGTAAAATGCATAATAGCTTATTTTGTTCAAAGCAGAGTCTTTTTATTATGAAATGAGGAAGCACGATGTTTAATGATGAAGAAAAGAAAAAAGAGTAAAGCGAGACCAGGCTAGGGTCAATGCTTTAGAAAAACAAGAAAATGTTCAGGCTAATCGGATTATCCGCTGGATTATTATTACTTTGCTCCTTATCTGTATTGTCTTTGCTCTACTAATGGGAATCCTAGTAGCTACTGGTGGCTTTGGAGAGGAAAAAGAAACTCAGGTGACCATTCCTCAGGGAGCAAGTGCTAGTCAAATTGCTCATATTCTTAACGAAAATGATGTCATTTTTAATGAAAGCCTCTTTAAGATCTACCTCCGTCTATCTAATCATGATCCAATTCAGGCAGGAACCTATCAATTGAAAACCTCGTCTGGCTTTGGTGAAGTCATGAATCAACTCGCACATGCCCAAGGTCCGGCTACCCAAGCGGTCTTAGTCAAAGAGGGCATGAATGTTGAAGAAATTGCTCAAGTAATGGCAGATTATTTTGGAATTACTCAGGAAGAAGCCTTGAAGCGGATTAATTCGGAGGACTTATTGGCAGAAGAAGCGACTAAGTACCCAGAATTACTCAAAGATGTGGTGAATAATGACCAATTACGCTATCCTTTGGAAGGTTACCTTTTCCCGGCTACCTATGAATTAACTCAATCCGATACCGTAGAAAGTTTTGTCGACAAAATGCTGGCAGCTAGTGAGAATATCCGACAAAAGTATAGTGATGCTTTAAAACAACAGAGCCTTTCTTGGCATGAAATTTTAACTCTAGCTTCAATTATTGAGAAAGAAGCTTCCACTGACGAAGATCGTAAGATGGTATCAGGAGTCTTCTATAACCGTTTAGCCGAGAATATGCCCCTACAATCGGATATTACCTTGAATTATGCCCATAATGAGCATTCTACCTATGTGACTATCGAAGATACCATGATTGATTCGCCATATAATCTCTACCAAAATACTGGTTTAGGACCTGGTCCCTTTAATAACCCAAGTGAAAGTGCTATTCAAGCAGCCTTAAATCCAACCCCTAATGATTATATGTATTTCGTAGCTGATTTAAGCACTGGGAATGTCTATTTCTCAAAAACGTACGAAGAACATGATCAATTAGTCAAAGAATACGTTAGTCCAGAGGATGCTAAACTTCAAGAACAATAAAAAGCCATATTTACATTGCTAAAAAGTTAGTAATATGGTATTATTTTGTATATTTTAATCGTATGTGTTAGGAGAATGTTAGATGTCAGAACAAACTTTCCCAATGACCGTAGAAGGTAAGGAACGTTTAGAAGCGGAATTAGAAGATTTAAAATTAAATAAGCGCCCTGAAGTGATTAGCCGAATCAAGGTTGCGCGTTCATTTGGGGACTTATCAGAAAATTCAGAATATGAATCCGCTAAAAATGAACAATCCATTTTGGAAAGTCAAATTGCTAAAATCGAAAATATGATCCGTTATGCTGAAATTGTTGACCCTGATGCCTTGGGTAAGGATACGGTAAGCATTGGTAAACGGGTTAAATTTCAAGAGCTTCCTGATGGGGAAGAGGAAGAATACGAAATTGTCGGTAAAGCTGAAGCAGATCCCCTTGGTGGTAAAATTTCAAATGAGTCACCGATAGCTAATGCCTTAATTGGTAAAAAAGTTGGCGATGAAGTGGAAATTGAAACTCCTGGTGAAGCTTTCAGTGTTAGAATTCTCGCAGTAGAAACTGCTTAATAAAGTTAATCGAAGGAGGCTGGACGAGAGGTTCAGCCTCTTTTAATTTGTGCGCATTCGAAATAAAGCCTGTCAAATAGTTGATCTGAAATATTTTAAAATGACTTTTTAAACTATAACTGTTCAAATCGTCCACAAGTTAGGAAATAGCTGGCCTTGTCATTCAAGTATTTAGTGACGTTTTCACATCCGTACTTTATTGTATATAAAATTATTAAATAAAAATATTTCGCTACTTAGCAAAAATGGTATAATAATAGAATAGGTTGTTGAAGGCGACTTCTTTATAAGAAGAAGTCGCTTTTCCTATTGGTAAATTGGAGATTTAGTCTAATTAATTTATGTGAAAAACAACTTTAGATGAAATATTTTATTTGTGAATAGCGATTTTATGGCGCTGAGATGTAGACTTTATAATAGATAATACCTGCGTATAAAAAGCGCAAATCTTTATTATTTCACAATAAATAGCGTTTTATACATTTCACATGAAATAAAAATACTAATAGATATAGGGAACTTTTAAAGCGACCTGGGCAAATCGATATGTTAAATTTTGTCCTTAAATCAGCCTTTACTAGGTGAATAATGCTTTTAATCGTTCTTCTTTTGACAGCTTTATATGAGTTGACGATCAGCCCTATACTTATACTGAAAGGTTTGGTTTTATGAAAAATAGGCGCTTCATTGTAGATACGATCGTAGTAGGTTTTACCTTGTTTGCTACATTTTTTGGAGCGGGTAATTTGGTTTTTCCTCCTTATATGGGAATTATTGTTGGAGAAGATTGGTCTGCCAGTGTTATTGGTTTGGCTTTGACCGCTATATTAGTACCGGTATTATCGATGGTAGCTATTGTTAAGGGGGGAGGATCGGTAAAAGCAGTTTCCGAACCAATTGCTCCCTGGTTTTATAAAGTCTTTAATTGTATTACCATGTATTTAATTGCCCTATTTATTTTAATCCCACGTACTGGTGCAACGACTTATGAGGTGGGCTTTCGTTCCTTATTCCCTTGGTTACCTAACTATGTCGTTTTAATTGTTTTTTTACTGTTGTTTACTTCCTCACTGTTGATCAATTGGGCGTGGTTGATAAGATTGGACGCTATCTTACTCCTGCTTTGATTGCAATGGTCATTGGAATTATTATTTTTGGCATGATTAACCCAGTCAGCCCCAATATGGCGGCTGCTCAGGTCGATAATAGCTTTGGTTGGGCTTTTACCGAAGGCTATCAAATGGGGGATTTAATCACTGGCTTACTCTTTTCTAGTGTCATGATTATGACGATTAGACATAAAAAATATAACCACCAAGCAGGGATGCGGATGACTATCTGGGCATCTGTCATAGCTAGTGGCTTGTTATTGTTCATTTATGGTAGCTTGTTATGGCTAGGGGCTACAGCGTCAACGATTTACAGCCCTGATATAGAAAGAACCCAGTTATTAATTGCCATTGTTGAACAAACTATTGGTGGTGCTGGAAAAATTATTCTTTCCATCGCTATTACCTTAGCTTGCTTAACGACTGCTACGGGATTATTAGCTTCAGTGGCAAACTTTACCCAAGAGCTTACTCATCAGAAATATCCCTATACCTTTATTGTTTTGGTCTTTTGTATTTTTTGCGTGGTACAAGGGACTGTTGGGGTAGAGAAAATTGTTGGATTGAGTGAGCCCTTGTTTGCAGTTGCTTACCCATTAGGAATTATTGTTACTTTAATTGGTTTATTTAGAAAATATATTCCTAATGACGGAACGACTAAGGGAGCAGTCTTATTAACCTCTATCTATACGGTGGTTGAAGCGCTTATTCAATTAGACTTTGCTCCTAAAATCTTCGAAGATATTGTACGAATAGTTCCCTTTGGACCCCAAGGTTTTGGCTGGGTGACTATGGCACTTTTGGGAGCGGGTATCGGTACTCTGGTGTGGAAAATTCAGCATGGCAGTTACCGTGGAAAGATCATTAAAGGTTATGCAAAATAAGCGAGAAGGCTGGATTTTTCTCTGGCCTTTTTGCTTTGTAGGTAATTATTAAAATTATTTGCTTACTAGTTTTTAAACTGTTTATAGATATTTAGAAATGATAATACAATATTTTTAATTGATTGTATGAATATTAGTTATTTCAAGGGCTTTTGCTTGCTTTGTATAATACAATATTATATATTATTTTAAAAGGAGTGATTTTATGAGAAATCGTTTTAGAACCTATCTAGGTGCTAACGATGCAGAAGCCGGGTATAACTTATCTTGGGGAGCTGTATTTGCTGGCCTAGTAACTTTTGTTGCTTTATTAATTACTTTTTCCTTAATTGGAAATGCCATTGGATTTGGTATGATCCAACCGAGTGCACAAAATCCGCTTGATGGTGTCGGTACCGGTGTTATGGTCTGGTCAGTTATTTCATTAGCACTATCATTTTTAGGATCAGGCTTTGTTGCTGGGGTAACTGCACGTCGAGTAGGCGCAGTCCATGGCTTTTTATCATGGGCAATTTCCCTAGTCGTAACAGTTGTATTATTAGGACAAATTGTTGCTTCTGTTCTAGGTTTTGCAGGTAATGTTATTGGTCAAACTGCTAGTGTTGCTGGTGACGCTGTGACAAGTGTTGCTTCAAACGCTGGAGATGCTGTAAGTGAAGGCGTAAATGCTTTAGCAAACAACATTGATGTGAACGATCAAGATATTCAAAATCTTAACCAAGACGTTCAAGAAGTCTTAAGAGATACTGATATTCGTGAATTACAACCAGAATATTTATCTGACCAATTAAATGGCGCGGTAAATGATATTGCTAACGCAGCTCGTGAAGTTGTCGTTAATCCACAAAATTCTGAACAAGTATTTAACGACTTGGCAGATTCATTAACCAGCCGTGTTGACAATATTTCAGAAAACGTAGACCAAGAGGCTGTTTCTAACGCTATTGCTTCTAACACTGATCTAACTCAACAAGAAGCTGAAGAAACTACTCAAAATATTATTGATGGTTATAACCAAGCTGCTAATGAAGCACGTAACCAAATTGAAAATGCTAATAATGCCATTCAAAGTACCCAACAACAACTTGACAGTAATATTCAACAATTACGTCAAGATGCTGATGATGTTTCAGATGGCATCTCACAAGGCTCAATCTGGGCATTTGTTGGTGTCTTACTAGGCTGTGTTCTATCATGCCTTGGTGGTTTATTAGGTACTAAATCAGTTACTGGTAAGGTTGATGAAACTAATATGTAGTTTGATCTAAAGACGCCATGTCCTTAGAATAAAATGATATTAACAACTAACAGATCACTACTCCTTTATTATTAGAGGAATGGTGATCTGTTTTAATAGTAAGCATTTAAGCTGGTTTTGTAATAAATATGGCTTATGCTTAATGAATTAACAGCTATAAATTGTGCCGCAATCGATAGTATGTTAATATTATTCATATATTTAATTTCATAGCCAGCCAGCTTGTATTAGATGGGAGAGACGAGCGTATGGGTCGTAAACCAAAAATAACGGCGGAAATGCAGTCACTAGTGGAAACTGAACTTCGGCGAGGAACCAGTAATTCACGGATAGCTAATTTATTAGATATGCCTTATGAACAGGCAAATGAAATCATTGATACTATTAAGGAATCTATTCGTCCTAATATAGGTGATGTTGTAAAGTTTCAATTCAGAACCTATACAATTATTGGAGAAATCGAAAAGCTTCTTACTAACTCTGCCATTTTAAAAATTGATTGGAGTCTGTCAAGTCGTCCAGCTAGAGATATCCTTGAAGAAAGAACTGTAGTCAATTTTAAAGATATTGAAGAATACGTGTCGATAGCTTCTAGTGACGATGACAAATAATTGATAACAAATAACTATAAAAATTATTTTTGAGAAATCAAATTGATTTCTCTTTTTTTATTTTTTATATTTTTACAGAAAATTCTTTTAAAATAAGGTTTATTACATACAAAAATAAATGATAATCACTAACAAAATAAATAGTAACACCCATAAAATAGCGAAAAATGTTTGACAATTAAATTTGTATAGCTTATTATCAATACATGTTGATCTTTGATTAACTTAAATTTAAAAATTAAGAATGATGTGATTGCTATGAAAATAGTTGAAACGGCATCCGCCCTACCGCGAAAAGTTATGTCGAATGTGGACTTGGAGCAGTTCGTAGATACTAGTGACGAATGGATAAGCAAAAGAACGGGGATTAAGCAACGTTATGTTGCCCTTGAGGAATCTTGTATTTCTTTGGCCCAAGCAGCTGCGCAAAAATTAGTAAATAAAACTAATATTTCTCCTAATGAAATTGGCTTAATCATTGTTGCTAGTATGTCACAAGAGCATTCTTCACCAAGTATAGCTAGTCAAGTTCAAGCTAAAATAGGAGCAACTAAGGCAGTCTGTTTTGACATTTCAGCTGCTTGTAGCGGATTTGTCCAAGCTTTCTCCCTAGCTGATAAATTAGAGGCTTATTACCGAAACGGTTATGCCATAGTCATTGGTGCGGAGAAAATGACCAATCTCATGAATTGGAAAGACCGCTCAACTTGTGTTTTGTTTGGTGATGCTGCTGGAGCTATTCTGGTTCAAGCGAATGGCCATTCAGCTATTATCCAAGAATCACTCGCTTGTGATGGCAGTCAAGGAGCGGCGATAGTTGCTGGAGGCACTAGTCTAGCTCGATCAGTCAGTTCTGATTCTTATTACCAAGACCCTAGTTTAAAGATGAAGGGCAGGCAAGTTTATGACTTTGCTACTCGGCAAGTGCCAAGGCAAATAGAAGCGGTTTTAAAATCTGCCAATCTGACTATTAATGATATCGATTATTTTGTCTTACATCAGGCAAATGCAAGAATATTAAAAGTTTGCCAGCGTAAGCTAAAAATACCAGAGGAGCGCCTGGTCCAAAATATTCAAAATTATGGGAATACTTCCGCTGCATCGGTAGCCCTTGTTTTGAATGATTTACGGAAATCAGGAGCGCTTAAATTGGATGGCAGTCAGAAGGTACTATTATCAGCTTTTGGCGGTGGCCTGACTTGGGGGACTTGTATTGTCAATTGTTGAGCGACAATGTTAGTATTGAGGAAGACACTATAAAAAAATCAATGGAGGAATTTATAATGAGTACATTTGAAAAAATTCAAGAATTAATTTGTGACCAGCTTGATTTAGATAAGGAAGAAGTTACTCCTGAAACTAAATTTCAATCGGATTTAGATGCTGATAGCTTAGATTTATTCCAAATTATCAATGATATTGAGGACGAATTTGATGTCACTATCGATGAAGATGAATTGAATATGGAAACAGTCCAAGACCTAGTTGACTTTGTTGACAACAATAAATAATCCTTACTAATGTTATGGGATAATGAAGGAAGTGAATCGCTTTGAACACTCTATGGAAGCAAATGGGAGTTAAATATCCTATTATTCAGGGAGCCATGGCTTGGGTGGCAGATCCAGATCTGGCATCTGCCGTTTCAAATGCTGGTGGTTTAGGAGTTGTAGGGACGGGGAATGATCCTGTTGAAGTGGTGCGAGAAAAAGTCGAAACCATGAAAGCAAAAACAGATAAGCCTTTTGCAATTAATGTGATGTTACTCAATCCACATGTTGAAGAAGTTGTTGACTACCTATGTCAATCGGGTATTTCAACAGTCACTACTGGAGCAGGATCACCTGGTCGCTTTATGAAGCAATTTCGTGAAGCAAATATCAAGGTTATCCCAGTTGTTGCTTCCGTAGCACTTGCTCGACGCATGGAAAAAGAAGGCGTTGATGCAGTGGTTGTCGAAGGGACGGAATCTGGTGGTCATGTAGGTAAAACAACGACCATGGCTTTACTTCCCCAAGTAGTCGACGCGGTTAATATTCCCGTTATCGCTGCAGGAGGAATCGGTGATGGTCGGGGAATGGCAGCAGCATTGATGCTTGGAGCCTGTGGGATTCAAGTGGGTACACGCTTTGTTTGTGCTAAGGAATCCAATGCCCACCCTAATTTTAAGGAAAAGATTATTAAAGCTAAGGATATTGATACCGTCACAACAGGAGAAGCTACAGGTCATCCAGTTCGGGTTTTGCGCAATCGTTTGACCAAAGAGTATTTACGAGTTGAGCGAATTGAAGCGGGCAAAGAAAATCCAGACTGGGAGCGCTTAGAAGCTTTGGGAAGAGGAGCTTTACGGCGAGCAGTTGTAGAAGGGGATACCCAAAATAGTTCCCTGATGGCTGGTCAGATTGCTGGCTTAATTAATAAAGAAGAGAGCTGCCAGAAAATACTCCAATCCTATATGGATGTATGCCAGACAACGATCCGAGAAAAAGCTAGTGAATGGCTATAATTAAATAAGATGCAGTGAAGAAAAATATTTTTTCACTGCTTTTTTTACCCCAATTACTTTATTTAATGATAAAAATTAAAACCTTATTAAGGAAAGGGCAAAGAATGAAAAAATTGCTTATCTTTTTTCTGGCCAAGGGGCACAATACCCTGGTATGGGAAAAGATTTATTTGAACATCATGCTGAAGTTATGGAGCCATATTTTGAAACGGCTGAGAAAGTTCTTGGCTATGATTTAAAGGCCATGTGCTTTGAAGAAAATGACCTGCTTAATCAAACAGAATATACCCAAGCTGCCATCTATACAGTCTCATTAGCTATTCTAGCCGTCTGGAAAAAATTATTTCCTGAGAACCCTGCCTATTTAGCTGGATTAAGTTTAGGCGAATACACTGCCTTAGCTTATAGTGGTGTCTTTTCCTTTGTTGACGGGTTAAAACTACTGAGAAAACGTGGCTTATATATGAGCCAGGCAGTCGCTCCCGGTGAAGGAAAAATGCTAGCTGTCATGAAAACTGACCGCAAGTTGATTGAGAGGGTCTGTGAAAATATTATGGACCATCATTCTGGCTATGTCTATCCGACAAATTACAACTCTCCCAAGCAAATTGTCATCGGGGGGAATAGTGATTTAGTCGACCTCGCTAGGGATGAATTGAAGGAAGCGGGGGCTAAGCGTTTAATTCCTCTAAAGGTTTCCGGGCCCTTTCACACCCAGCTGATGCATCCTGCCTCTCTACGATTAACCCAAGTACTTAAAGATGTGGAGTTTTCACCTCAAGAAATTCCAGTTGTCGCTAACACAAGTGGACAAGTTCATGAAGATGGAAAGATTAAGCAAGATTTACTTCAACAAATCCAATCACCGGTCAAATGGGCGGATTCGATTGAGTATCTCATTCAAGCAGGCGTGGATACCTTTATAGAGATTGGACCTGGAAAAACACTCACCAGCTTTACTCGGCAAATTGATAAGTCGGTGACAGCCTTAAATATTGAAGATGAAGCCACATTAACTAAAGCATTGACTATTTTACAAGGAGATTAAAATGACAGAAAAACCTACAGCAATCATTACCGGCGGAAACCGTGGTATCGGAGCAGCCATAGCTAGAGAATTTGCCAATAAGGGTTACAATTTGGCCTTGGTAAGCCGGTCTGGATCCAGCCAAGCTCATCTTGATGACTTAAGTGAAAGGGGGGCTAAAGTACTTGATTTGAAATCAGAAGTCCAAGATTTTGACCAGGCTCAAGCGATCATAAACCGCTGTAAAGAAGAGTATGCTCACATTGACGTATTGGTTAATAATGCTGGGATTACCCGTGATACCTTACTCATGCGTATGAAGGAAGCTGATTTCGATGCAGTAATTGACGTTAATTTAAAAGGCTGTTTTAACCTCATGCGTCATGTTTCAAAAGTGATGTTAAAACAAAAAAGCGGCAATATTATTAACATTGCTTCTTTATCTGGACAAATAGGTAATGCTGGTCAAATTAACTATGCTGCTGCTAAGGCAGGTGTGATAGCCATGACTAAGACGGCTGCGCGCGAATTAGCTAGTCGTGGCATTCGGGTCAATGCCGTTGCCCCTGGTTTTATCGCTAGTGATATGACGGACAAATTATCAGATAAGGTTAAAGAGCAGATGATTGCGCAAATTCCTTTAGGGGATTTTGGGCGAGTAGAAGATATTGCTGATGCCGTTTACTTCTTAGTCAAGAACCCATACATCACTGGAACCACTTTAAATGTTAATGGTGGCTTATATATGGAATAAATGAAAGATTGAGAAGGGTGAAGGAGGAACTTAATGAATACTAGAAGGGTAGTTGTTACGGGCTTAGGAGCGGTAACACCAATTGGAAATAATGTCAGTGATTTTTGGGAAAATTTAAAGGCAGGCAAACATGGATTTGCTCCCATCACACAATTTGATGCCAGCGATACAGGAGTGACTTTGGCGGCTGAGGTTAAAAACTTCGATCCCAAAGACTACCTTGATCGTAAATCGGTTAAAAGAATGGATCCCTATGCTCATTATGGGGTGGTCGCTTCTATGGAAGCAGTAAAGGATGCTGGTTTAGATACTCACGACATGGACACAAACCGCTTTGGGGTATATTTTGGTACCGGTATCGGTGGTGTTCAAGAAATTGAAAGAGGGGTAAGAAAATCAGTTGAACGTGGTCCTAAACGGGTTAACCCTCTCTTTGTCCCAATGGCTATTTCCAATATGGGAGCAGCAAACATTTCCATGCAACTCGGTCTACACGGGCCAGCCTTGACCATGGTTACTGCTTGTGCATCAGCCAACAATGCTATCGGAGAGGCCTTCCGCTATATAAAACATGGTTATGCTGACTATATGCTTGCTGGTGGAGGTGAATCCGCTATTTGTGAGATCGCAATCGCTGGATTTGCTAATTTAACGGCCCTATCCCTTTCCACAGATCCTGATCGTGCCTCCATTCCTTTTGACAAGGAACGCAATGGCTTTGTTATGGGTGAAGGTGCTGGCATGTTAGTGTTAGAAAGTTTAGAAAGTGCTCAAAAACGGGGGGCAAAAATTTACGGTGAGATTGTCGGCTACGGTCAAAGTTCTGATGCCTATCATCTTACTGCGCCTACTCCAGAAGGACTAGGAGCTAAAGCTGCTATTGAACAAGCCTTAGCTGAAGCAGCTTTATCTGTGAACGATGTGGATTATATTAATGCCCACGGGACCTCAACCCCAGCTAATGATCGAGCTGAGACTATGGCAATTAAGTTAGCATTTGGGGAAGAATTGACTCATAAGATTCCGGTATCCTCAACGAAATCAGCACTAGGGCACTTATTAGGTGCAGCTGGAGCAGTTGAAGCAATTGCCTGCTTGAAGGGCATGGAAGACTCCTATATTCCTGCAACCTTAAATTATCAAGTTAGTGATCCTGATTGTGATCTTGATTATGTACCTAATCAAGGACGTTCACAAGCAATCAATGTAGCGATTAGCAACACGCTCGGCTTTGGTGGCCACAACACAGTTTTATGTATGAAAAAGGTGAGTGACTAATGACCCCTGAAGAAATTAAAGAACTTATCCATTTAATTGACCAATCAAGCCTAAGAGAATTTGAATTTGTTGATGACGATTTCAAGCTTCACCTATCTAAAAATGAGCAAGCATCACAAGTGTTTACTAATGAAACTCAGCCAGCTATTACAAAAGCAGAAAAGCCTGTTCCTGCTGATCAAGCTCAAGAATCCACCGAAGCTTCCAGACAAGCTAATCAACAAGTCAGCCAAACTGATGAAGTTCAGGGGGAAATCGTAGAAAGTCCTCTGGTCGGAGTTGCCTATTTAGCACCAGCTCCAGATAAAGACAACTTTGTGAAAATTGGCGACCATGTTGAAAAAGGTCAAAGTCTATGCATCATTGAGGCTATGAAAATAATGAATGAAATTCACGCCACCACTTCAGGAGAAATTACTAATATTTTTGTCAATGATGGTGATGTGGTTGAGTACGGCCAAAAGCTTTTTGAAATTAGTTAAAGGCTGTCCCTGTTTTAGAACATAGGCGTGGTAAAGGATTTAAGGAGAGATTCCTTTCTTCCTAGCTGATGACAACTACTAGTGTAAAAGGAGAAAAAAATGGAAAATCAAGAACCAATTTTAAACGCCCAAGAGGTTATGGATATTATTCCTAACCGCTACCCCATGTTTTTAGTGGATGCGGTTTACGAACTTGAGGTCGGCAAGCGAATCGTTGCTCGTAAAAATGTGACAATTAATGAACCTTTCTTTGTGGGGCATTTTCCAGGAGAACCGGTAATGCCAGGAGTTCTTCAAGTTGAATTAATGGCCCAGGTCGGTTCAATTGCTTTACTTAAGGGCTTAAATACTGAGGACAAGAAAATGACCGGTTATCTAGCGGCTGTAGACAAGGTAAAGTTCCGTCAAAAAGTCGTCCCAGGGGACGTTTTGACTGTTGAAGTCAATATTTTAAAGATGAAAAAATCGATAGGAACCGCAAAGGCTGAAATCCGTCGCGAAGATGGTAAGGTGGTTTCTTCCTGTTTAATGACTTTTGCCGTTGGAGAAGCGAAATAGAGCTGGTGACTTATGTTTTCAAAAATTTTAACTGCTAACCGGGGTGAGATAGCGGTTAGGGTAATTAGAACCTGTAAGGAAATGGGCATTGATACCGTGGCGGTTTATTCAACTGCTGATAAAGATGCCTTACACGTGCAATTAGCAGATGAATCCGTTTGCATAGGAGGGCCTCAATCCAAGGATTCCTACCTAGATATGCAAGCCATTTTATCTGCTGCCTACGTAACTAATGCTGAAGCCATCCATCCGGGTTTTGGTTTTCTCTCAGAAAATAGTAAATTTGCCAGGCTCTGTCAAGAAATGAATATCACTTTTATCGGGCCTAGTGCTCAAGTCATTGACAAAATGGGTGACAAACAACACGCCAGACAAACCATGATGGCAGCCAATGTTCCGGTTATTCCTGGCTCTAAGGATTTCATTCACAGTGCTAGTGAAGGTTTAGCTGAAGCCGATCGAGTAGGCTATCCAGTTTTACTGAAAGCCACTTCAGGTGGTGGTGGTAAGGGGATGCGTCAGGTTGATTGCCCAGAAGACTTACAAAAACAATTTGATGAGGCTAGTCGTGAGGCCCAACAAGGCTTTAACGATGCTAGGTTGTACCTAGAAAAAGTGATCCATCCGGCCCACCATATTGAAGTTCAGATCCTGGCCGATCAAAATGGCCATGTTATCCATTTGGGGGAACGTGAATGTTCCTTACAAAGAAATCATCAAAAAGTGCTTGAAGAAACTCCAAGTCCCTTTATCAGTGATAAAACCCGCCAAGCCATTTGCCAAGCGGCTGTGCGTGCTGGAGAAAATGTTCAATATACTGGGGCGGGGACTATTGAATTTTTAGTTGATGACGATGAAAACTTTTATTTTATGGAAATGAATACCAGAATTCAAGTGGAACATCCTATTACTGAATTAGTTACCGGTATTGATATCGTAGCTGAACAAATTCGTGTGGCTTATGGTTACGACTTGTCTTATCAGCAAAGTGATGTCCATTTTTCGGGACATGCCATTGAATGTCGTATTAATGCTGAACAACCCGAAAAGAACTTTCTCCCTTCGATGGGCAAATTTGATTTTATCCATTGGCCGCTTGGGGGGTTAGGCTTAAGGGTCGACTCAGCCATCCTATCTGGCAGTGCTTTGCCCGCCTTTTACGATAGTATGATTGCTAAGGTTATTGCCTATGGTGATGACCGCCAGTCAGCCTTATTAAGAATGAAGCGGGCTTTAGAAGAATTATGCATCGAGGGTGTTAATACTAACCAGCAATTTCTCTATGATCTGTTAGCAGCTCCTGCCTTTCAGCTAGGGAATTATAATAATGAATACCTGGAAAGTCAATTTCTTCCTCAATGGTTGGCCGAAGTTCAAGCGGAGGCCAGTGAAGAAGATAGGCAAGGAAAAGTCTAGGAGGTGAGCCTTGTGCGGCTGTTAAGACGAAGAAAATATTTAAGTGTACCTGAAAAAGAAAGCAACAATGAAAAGGATCAGACTCATAAACCCCATATTCCTGATGGAATGTGGCAAAAATGTCCTGATTGTAAGCAGACCGTTTTAAGTGCTGATTTGGCTGAGACTAAGATTTGCCCACAATGCTCTTATCATTTCCGGATTTCTCCTAAGCAACGCATTCAATTAATTTGTGATCATGGTCAGCTAGAAGAAGAACTTTTTTATCAAGATGAAATGACTAATCCAATTGATTTTCCTGACTATGAAGCTAAAAAGCGCTCCAATCAAGAACGAACGGGTTATGACGAAGCGGTCACTTGTGGACTTGCAAAAATTAAAGGTCAACCACTTGCCTTAGGAATTATGAATCCTTTCTTTATGATGGGGTCAATGGGTAGTATAGTTGGGGAAAAAATTACGCGTTTGTTTGAATATGCCAAAGAACATGCTTTACCCGTCTTGCTTTTTACGGCCAGTGGTGGAGCTCGGATGCAGGAGGGAATTATTTCTCTGATGCAAATGACTAAAATATCAATCGCCGTCGAACGACATAGTCAGGCGGGCTTATTTTACCTCACGGTACTAACCGATCCGACTACGGGCGGTGTTACGGCTAGTTTCGCTATGCAAGGCGATATCATTATAGCTGAACCAGGAGCGACTATAGGATTTGCGGGCAAACGAGTTATTGAGCAAACTATCCATCAAAAGATTGAAGAAGGCTTTCAAACGGCAGAGCATCAATTGGAACATGGTTTTGTCGACCGAATTGTCCCCCGTCAGCAATTGCGAGATGAGATAGCTGATCTACTCTTACTTCATAGCCGGGAAGGGGATATTCATGACTACTAGTATTAAAAGAAATTTCTTAGCTAAGGAAATTTTAACTGAAGCACGTTCATCCGACCGTCCCACAGCACGGGAAATCTTTACTGCTTTAGCAGATGATCATAAATTTTATGAACTTCATGGTGACCGCAAATATGGCGATGATGGAGCTATATGCGGGGGGATTGGACAAATCAATGGTCAAGCGGTTAGCTTTGTTGGTACCCAAAAGGGTCACGATGTTGAGGAAAATATTACGGCTAATTTTGGTTCCCCCCATGCGGAAGGTTATCGTAAGGCCGTGCGTTTGTTTAAACAGGCTGAAAAGTTCAACCGACCCATTATTACTCTTATTAACACTGCAGGAGCCTTTTGTGATATTGAAGCTGAAGACCGGGGAATCGGTGAATCCATTGCCAAATCTATTCAAACTTTGGCAAGCCTTAAAATCCCAAGTATCGCTATCTTAATGGGAGAGGGCGGTTCTGGTGGGGCTCTCGCTTTAGCTTCAACCAATCAAGTCTGGATGTTAGAAGATGCTATGTATTCAATCCTTAGTCCAGAGGGATTTGCTTCCATACTCTGGCGTGATGCTAGCCGTCGTGATGAAGCCTGCGAAGTCATGAAAATGACTGCCTATGATTTATTGGAAAATGAAGTGATCGATAAGATGATTCCTGTCTTTGAAGGGGAAGAACATTTATCTTGGCAGGCCATTATTCAAAACATCCGCCTGGAATTAGAAAAACAATTAAGCGCATGGCAAGCTATTGACAGAGAGGTACTAGTTCAAGAACGTTATGATCGCTTTAGAAAATTTTAAATCTAAATAATTAAGTAAGAAAAAACAGGCGAAAATTCGTCTGTTTTTTACTTTTATAATTTGTTACAATTGTGAATGAGCTTTAGGACTGTATATGGTCTATTTTTTAGTCTCGGAAAGAGGTAATCGTATGGGGAAATCCCTATCATTTCCTAAACAAGAACAACGGTATTTACGCCTAGCTGTAGATGCCTATCTCAACGACCGCAATAACGATGCGGTCGATCTCTTTTACCAAGCGCGACAAATTGCTAATACATTGACTGACCTGCAAGAATCAGCTTTAGAAGTTTTTTGTGAAAAAGCCTGTTACCAGGAAGCTATCGATCTTTTTGATGAGATAATTATTAAGCAAGATTGTATCAATGCAGCCAATAATTGGATTCAATATTTTGAGGATCTGGCGGATAGCTATAGTGGGTTAGAAGAGGCCTATAACAATGAAAAGGCTAGTAAAATTCCTTATGAATTTTTAGACCTTTTAACCTCCGCTGATTTTTCTCCTCTAGCTGATGACTTACCTATTTCGCCTGAGGAATTTGCTGAGAAAATAATGAGTACTGACTTATTAAACGCTAAAGAACAGACTTTGATTTATCAAAACTTACAGAGCCTCCCTTTTGATGAAGCGAAAGAGTTGATTTATATTCTCCTCCAATCCATACGAATTCATCTTATTTTTCAGACGGACTTAATTCATCTTCTGGTAGAAAACCAAGAAAAAGGTTCTTATTATTTAAGGGACTGGCAAGGAGAAAAACGTCTAGTTGATTTTGCTGATTTGAAATTAGCTACAGATGAGCCGGCTTTTAAGGCAGGGGTTGGTTATATTGATAAGCTTTATCAAGACGATCCTTTTTTGATGGAAATTATGCACCAAGAGTGGCTACTCTTTTATTGTGCGGTTTACCCCTTTTTTGATACTTTAAACATGGAAGTAAAGGAAGTTATCAAGGGACTAAGTGAGATTATGGGGCATGTTAATGCAGCAAATGATATGAAATATCAAAAAATTCGGACCATCCGAAACTTAATTTATGATGGTATTGGAGGTCAAAATGATCCGCATAACCATTGATGCATCCGTTGATGTAGAAACGGGACATGCAGGTATAGGTTGCGTATGGCTCGAAAATGGTGAGCAATACCAATTAAAATATAGCTTGACGGAGAGAATGGATAATCATTTGGCTGAGTTTTACGCCTTACACTATGCCTTAAATGCTCTGCTCAAGAAGGGGAGAGAGGCGGAGTGGATTCTTTGCCAAAGTGATAGCCGTATTGTAGTGGATTCGGTGAATAAACAATATCACAAACGTGATCCCTACAAGACTTTGTTAAAAGTTTGCTTAAAGCAAATAGATAAATTTGCAAATTTTACTTTAGTCTGGGTCCCTGAAAGCCAAACCAAGGGAGCCGACCGCTTGGCTCGACAAGCCATGCGCCAGTCTAGAGGCCAAAAATAGCAAATTAATTATCTTGCAGTAAAATGATAGTGCTTGACATAAGTGCTAAATTCTTAACAAATCAAAAGGCGGCCAGGAATAGATTTCCCGGTCGCCTTTTGATTTGTTCCTAGTCGCGTAAAATGAGTTTAATAAAGGGTTGAAGGTGAGGAATTAGCGTCTGTTTGCTTATCGTCCTTTTCTTTATCTTTGCTTTGACTTTCTTCAATTTCAGCTTTTCCAGCTTTGACTTCATCTGCTTTTAAGGAGGCACTAGAGATAGTGTCTTCGTTAGGACTTGCCTTGGCTTCCTCATCTTTGCCACTCTTCTTGACAGTTGGGCTTGACATGCTATCAAGATTTTCGCCGTCCATAGCCGCCACCCGATCTAAGCGTTTTAATTCTCTTACCGTGTAATCGCGGCCAGGGTCATTTTCAACCTTAGTTGCATAGTACTCTTCTAATTCTTCTTCCGTTTCATTTAATAATTTGTTTGGAATATTTGGATCGCCAAAGCTGCCGCGACGAACAGGTTCATCGATCGTATCAAGGATACCTTGTCCATTATAGGTCCAACCTAATAAACCAATGTATTTTCCTTGACTATCAAACAAGGCCTGGTAGGTAATAAATAATTTATCACCATTGCCGTCGACATACCAGAATGAATAACTTTTTCTTTGTCGGGTTGCTAATTCATAGGTTAATTTTCTGGAAACGCCACGGGCTTGTGGTGGGTGACAGTCTGTATAAAGTTCGCCTAGGTGAGAAGTTGAATAGGTATATGTCTTAGCATCTTCGTTAAAGTATTGGAAGCGTAAGTCTGGTCCAACAAAGATCAGTTCTTCTCCAATGGCATTCAAAATAGCGTTAATTTGTTCGAGGGTCAAACTACCATTTTTAAAGTTAACCCGCATCTCATCTTTGATAGGGGATTCTGATAGGCGGTCTTCATAAGTGATATCAGAAGCATCTGTTAAGATATGCATGGTATTTTGACGCATTTGTTGGCTAGATTGACTAGCCCCTGAAATCGAGTCAAATTCAAACTGTTGTAGATCGAGAATTTGTTGGCGCATTTTATCAATGGCAGGTTTTTGATCCATCAATTTATCGCTAGTTAAGTCATACTGTAGGTCCTCAATGGCGTTTTTCGAGAAAGTCATGGTCACACGCATGTCATCACTTTCAGAAGTATACTTGCCGGCCTTGTATTTAGCTAAAGGTTCACGTTGACCACTAGCTACCTCTAAGGCAAAGTTAACGGCATTTTTAATCCCGTTTGAGGAGAGGGAAGCCCCGGAAACGCCATCAACTTCGGTCGAATTCGCTTCAAGAATTCGTTTAATGACTATCGGCATGGCTCTCCCACCAATTTCAGCCGTGTCATATTGTTGGGTAACTTCAATGTCTTCAATTTTATCTTTTGAAACAGTGACATTGACTTGAATGTGGGCTGAGAACCCCTTGGCTTCACCGGCATAGGTTCCTGGGGTATAGGTGATTTCTTTTTCTTCAATGCCTTGCGCCCGGTTTAGGGCCTTACCGACCGCCTTCTTAAAGGCCTTAGTTGTTCCTGAAGCCCCGGAAACCCCATCAATATCCACAGAATTATTTTCTAGAGCACGCTCGATAAGAATAGGAAGTGCTTTGCCGCCGACATTAGGCGTTTCCTTTTGAATAATGACATCAATTTTTTTCAATAGCCTCTTCACTAACTGTAACATTAACCTTTAGTGGCCCAGCAAAGCCCTGGGCATCGCCAGAATAAACTCCTGCTTTATATTTAGCCATAATCGATTCTCCTTTTCTTAGATTATGATCTTTGTCATGAAAATCACTACTTATCTATTTGTTCACAATATCTATGATTCCTTGCCCCCTAATTCTTTAGTTTACTTATAATTTATCATAAAGCGATGACTTCTTAGCGATACAAAATATTTCCTTTGTTTTTATTAGCTCTTACTTATAAAATAAAGGCTAGTGAGGGGAGAGTCCGCCAATGAAAATTAAGAATCGAATTACTAATGCTTTTAGTCATTTAATGGTTGAGAAGGGGTTTGATCATATTGTTGTTGAAGATATATTAAAGGAAGCCGGCGTTGCCCGGTCGACTTTTTACCGCCGCTTTCATGATAAGTATGATGTGATGAATTATTATTTTGTCAGAGAATTAGCAGAGAACAGTTCACCCTATGAAAAGAGTTTAGAATTCTATGCCAGGTCAGTGGCTGAATATTATTATATTGTGGCTAAGGATCCGCTTTATTACCAGGAAGCCTTTAAAACAGTAGGACAAAATTCCTTTTCACATTTCATTTTTGATAATTTTTATCAATGGCTAATTAAAATGAAACAAGCAGCCAGTGGCAGTGACTATGTGTCTACTGAAGATCTCTATGCTTTTTCCTTTGCTTCAGCGGGATGTTTGGAGATGATCAGTCGTTGGGTAAAGGAAGAGATGCGGATTCCAATGATCGAGATTACTCAATGGGAACTCAGGAATGCGCCTGGGGCGGTTCTAGAAATGTTTCAAGATTCAGACCTAGCCAGTCGTCAATATATTACTAAGGAAAAGATTCAAAAGATTTTAAACGATGTTCAGCTAGAAGTCTCTGAACGACCGGACTACTTCAAAAGCAAGTAAATATTTTAGTCCGATCTTTTCTTTGCTTGGAAAACAGGTAAAATAGGTCTGCTAGATTGGACGGTACAAAATTATAAATACATGCTAAACTAGGCATAAGAAGTGTGACTAATTTTTTGTTGTTTAAAGGATGAGGGCATGCATCAATTCTTAGATTACTTAAACAGTGACCAATCTGATTCCGATTTATTTGTCAAAAATGTTTTGATTTCTTTAGGACTTATTTTAATTGGGTTTTTATTTATGAAGGCCTTGGGTTGGTTCTTACCCCGCTTATTTAAACGAGACAGTACAGCGCAGGCCTTTATCCGGGTTACCCGTTTAATTTTGATCCTCTTAATTAGCTTTTTTATTTTAAGTATTTGGTTTACCCGAGTGGAATTATTCGGTGTAATGATAATTATCGTGGTTGGTTTTGCGGCTTTAGCGTCTAAAGACATTATCGTTGACTTGGTTGCTTATATTTATATCTATGTTCGCTCGCCCCTGAGAATAGGTAGTGCAATCGATATTAATGGCGTTTCCGGTGAAGTAGTCGATTTTGACTTTTTACAAATTAACTTGGCTGAGATTGGCAAGTTAACTGAAAAACGCTCCTATACCGGACGCTATGTTTCGGTACCTAACCGTTGGATATTTGACCACGCTGTATATAATTACAATCATGACAGTCCTTTTGTTGTGGTTGACGTCATGGTGCCGGTTGATTTCAAAGAAGATACTGAAGAAGTGATGAAGATTACCGCCCGGGTAGCTTATGAACAATACAGCAAATTTATGGATAAATGCGACGATGAATCCTTAGAAATCTTTGAACGAAAAATGGAAAGTTTAGGAGCTGATAAAAAGCCTAAGATTCGTATCGAGGTAGGAAATAGCGCCTATAAGGTTTTTGTTGAATTCTTTACTAGTTATGATGCTATTGGTCAAAATAAGATGTTGATGCAGAACGCTCTTTACCAAACCTTTATGAATAAAGGTATTGAGGTGCCAATTATTCCAGTGGTTAAGGTTGAAAATTAGATTTAGACTAGTTTTTCTTAAGCCGTTCTTAGTTTGCTTTAGTAGGAAAGTGCTTTCATGGTACACTAGCAATAAGAAGATTTTCCTATTAAAAAAGAAAGGGTTATGTGATTATGAGTAATAAATTTAAAGCGGTGGTGGAGGGCTTCCATGGCCCGATTCAAGTAGAAGTAGGCATTGATCCAAAGCTAGGAAAAATCGATTCGCTTGATGTAGATTATAGTGACCAGGCCCTGGTGGGAGGTCTAGGAATTGAACAAATGAAGAAAAATATCCTAGCCAAGGGATCGAGTAGTGTTGACGCCATAACTGGAGCTAGTTTTTCAACTCGGGCTTTGCGATCAGCGGTTGAAAAAGCGGTTGCACTCGCTCAAGGAAAAATATCAACAGCTGATGCCTTGGACCCTAGTATATTTGCTAAGGTTGAGGATGGAATAGATGCGACTTCGTCGGCTAGTCAAAAATCGAAATCCGGGCCTAAGAATACTTCCCCAGTGGAGCCAGCCATCCCATACCGTGATGACCTTGATCCAGCTGAAACTTATGATGTCATTGTGGTTGGGGCTGGAGGAACTGGGCTAGCGGCTGCTTGTGAAGCCAGTCAAGCGGGCCTCAAGGTCTTAATTTGTGAAAAAGCAGGCATTGCCGGCGGAACTACTAATTATTCAGGCGGTGTAATACAGGCTGCTGGTACTGACCAACAAAAAGAATTTACCGAATTTACTGATGACAGCCCAGCAAAACATTATCAGTTATGGTTAAAGGCAGGCGAAGAGAGTCTTGACCCTGAACTGGTTAAAGATTTGGCCCAAGGCGCTCCAGACAATATCAAATGGTTAGAGCGTTTAGGTATTCACTGGACCTCTGTTTATGGGCATAGCCATATCCCTTATATTGAAGAAGACCTCCATGCGGATCGGATCCATGTCTATGAAGGGGGCGGTGCCGGAGGCCAAGGGGTGGTCTTAACTCAACACCTCCTCCAAGCGGCCTTAGCAGCGGGAGCTGAAATTAAGTATAATACCACAGCAGTTTCTTTAGTTCATCAAGGGAAAAAAGTTGTCGGATTGCTGGCTAAATCGGCAGGAGAAAGACAGTTTTACCTGGCTAATAAGGGGATTGTCTTAGCAACGGCTTCCATTGACCATAATCCAGCCTTAGCCCGTGACTTAAGCCTCCAACACTATCATGATTTAAAATATAATACTTGTCTTTCAACAGCAACCAATACTGGGGACGGAATTCTCTTAGGCCAGTCTGTAGGGGCCGCTATTGGTGGATTTGGAGGATGTATTGATTTTTGTGGAAAAACTGGTAACGCAACGGATAACCGGGTCCCTACTTTTCCAATGATTATGGTTAATGGACAAGGCGATCGTTTTGTTTGTGAAGATGCAACTTATGCCTATCACTACCGGGCAATTTTCCAAGAAGAGAAAAAATTATTTAAGCCAACCTATATGATTTTTAACCAGGGAGCTTTAGGCGCTCCAGGAAGTCCTTGGACTGAAGAAAATATCCAGGCAGATATAGAATCCGGTCTGGTGATTAGTGGAGATAGTTTGGAAGACTTAGCCCAAAAGCTAGAGATTCCTTATGAGAATTTACTCGCTACGATTGAAGAGTGGAACCGTTTTGCTCAAGATGGCTTAGATCCCTTATATGGAAGAAAAACTGGCGTGCAAGCCCTTGATCAAGCGCCTTACTATGCATATCAAAATTCAGCAAGTAATCTGGGCTCGCTTGGGGGACTAAGGATTAATACCGATGGCCAAGTACTGGATGTTTTCGGCCAGGTGATACCCGGCTTATATGCAGCGGGGCTTAATGCCGGTGAGTGGATTGGTCCTTACTATCCTGGCTCTGGTACAGCAATTTCAGGGATCATTCACCAGGGGCGTAAAGCAGCCCAGGCCATGGCTAGGGCTTAGTCCAGTCAATAATTACATTTTACGGGCAGAAGTGATGGTTACTTTCTGATAGCCATTAAGACTAAGGAAAGGAACGATTACTTCTGCCCTTTATTTCTAGAAGGAGAAGGGATTGGTTAACAAAATAGCGAGCAAAAATTCATCAAGTTAATGAAAGAAAGCAAGCGAAAATAAGAAAGGATTTAGCAATGCAAAATCAGAAAATTAAAAATATGGTCCATATTGGGCTTGCTTATTTAGGAGTAATTATCGGTGCCGGTTTTGCTTCTGGAAAGGAAATGTTACAGTATTTTGTTTCTTTTGGTAAGTGGGGAATAGTCGGTCTCTGCCTTTCAGCGCTTTTATTTATTGTGGGTGGCGTGATTCTCCTTCAATTTGGATCCTACTACAAGGCTCAAGAACACAGTGAAGTCTTTAACAATATTTCTTCTCCCTTTGTTTCTAAAGTAATAGACTTTATTATTAACTTTAACCTCTTTTGTACTGGATTTGTAATGATTGCTGGGGCAGGGACTAACCTCAACCAGCAGTTCGATTGGCCGATTTGGATTGGGGCGTTACTCTTGTCCATTTTGGTGATTGCGACAGCTTATTTGGACGTCGATAAGGTGACCACCTTGATTGGTGCTATAACACCCTTTGTAATTATTTTTCTAATCGCACTTCTCATTTATACCCTTGTTCAACAACCGCTTAGCTTTGATGAAGCGATGGCTATTTCTTGGGCCCAGGAAACGACCTTACCGAATTGGTTTATTTCCACTATTAATTACTCTTGTTTAGCCCTTATGCTAGCTATGTCGATGGCTATGGTCATCGGAGGTGAGCAATATAGTCCTAAACAAGCTGGGGTTGGCGGATTCTTTGGGGGAGCCTTGGTCACCTTATTACTCTTTGCTTCCTTCTTTTCTATCAGTTTAAATATTAATAGCGTTGCAAGCAGTTCTATGCCTCTATTGGAACTATATAACAAGGTTCATCCGATTTTGGGAACGCTCATGGCCTTGATTATTTTCGGCATGATTTATAACACAGCTATAGGGACCTATTATGCGCTTGCTAAAAGGGTGGTTCGTACTAAGCCACAATATTTTTCAAAAGCAATGATTATCTTAGTAGTCCTTGGCTTTGCTCTTTCATTTATCGGCTTTGAAACCTTGGTGGCCTATCTCTTCCCCTTAATTGGTTATTTAGGTATTTTTGTGATGGCACTATTAATTATTCAATGGCTATTACGCTACCGTAAAATTCATCGCGAAAATAAAATCAGAGACCGATTGATAAAACATGAAATTGATCGCATTGATGAGGAATATGACTTTGATACTCGCGATAAGAAACATATGGAGCGCTTATATGATGAATCTAATGTTGAAAATAAACAGTTGAAAGCAGAAGTTCAAGAGCTAGGTAAAACCATCTATGAAGAAGAAAATAACACGGAGGAATAAGCCCTTAACCATATTAAACGAGTACAATATTTTAAAGTTTTCACTTAAAATTTCAATCTTTTATCAAACTTTCTTTTTTCACAAGGGGTTTTATCCTAATATTTCGAAAAGATTAAGTATAATTGGGTTGATGCCTTGCTATTTAGGTCATTAAGGAAATGAGGATATAATATGAACGGAACCATGATGCAGTATTTTGAATGGGAGCTTCCTGATGATGGGAAACATTGGCAGCGTCTAGCTAGTGATGCTAGTCATTTGGCAAAAAAAGGCTTTAGTCATGTGTGGATGCCACCAGCATGTAAGGGAACTGGAAGGAATGATGTAGGTTATGGCATCTATGACTTATATGATCTGGGAGAGTTTGATCAGAAAGGAAGCTTGCGGACGAAATACGGTAGTAAAGTGGATTATTTAGCTGCCATTCAAGCCTTGAAAGACCAACAAATTAGCCCCTTAGCTGATGTGGTTTTAAATCATAAAGCTGGCGCTGATCAAACAGAAAGCTTCCAAGCCTATGAAGTAGATCCTAACAATCGACAAAGAAAAATCAGTCAGGCTCATGAAATTGAGGGCTGGACCAAGTTTACCTTCCCGGGGCGAAAGGGAAAATACAGCGATTTTACCTGGAATTGGACCCACTTTTCGGGAGTTGATTATGACCAAACTAAGGATCAAAAGGGCATATTTATGATTAAGGGCCTTAACAAAGGTTGGTCAAATAATGAAGATGTCGATGATGAGAATGGTAATTATGACTATTTAATGTATGCAGATATTGATTATGATAATCCTGAAGTGAGAGCAGAAGTTCTAGACTGGGCCTTATGGTTTATCAAGGAAACTGGGGTTAGCGGCTTTCGTTTGGATGCCTTAAAGCATATTGATGATGATTTTATTGACAGGCTTTGCGACAAAATACTTAATGAATTTCCTAATTTCTACTTTATTGGCGAGTATTGGAAGGGTGATTATCAAAGTTTAGAAAATTATTTAAAGGAAACGGAACTCAATATCGATCTCTTCGATGTTAAGCTCCATCAGAACTTTTATGCAGCATCAACTTCTTGGGATCACTTTGATATGTCTACTATTTTGGAAGATACATTATTGAAAAATAACCCGACCTTGGCCATCTCTTTCGTTGATAACCACGATTCCCAACCGGGACAGTCCCTTGAATCTTGGGTGGAAGATTGGTTTAAGCCTATAGCCTACGCCCTCATTCTCCTACATGAGAATGGCTTACCCTGTGTTTTCTATGGCGATTATTACGGTATTCAAGGAGACCAGCCTATCTCAAATAAGCGAGCCATGTTAGATACCTTGTTAGACTTACGTCGGGATAAAGCCTATGGCAAACAAAATAACTATTTTGACCATCCCAATTGTGTTGGCTTTACCAGGCAGGGAGACCAAGACCATCCTAGTGGTTTGGCTGTATTAATGTCTAACGGGGAGGGCGGCTATAAGGAGATGAATGTAGGGGAAGAACATGCCCAGGAGCAGTGGGGACTCGTCTTTTCATCAAAGGATATGGATCAGTCTGTAGTTACTATTTCTGAAAAGGGCCTGGCTTGTTTTACCTGTCCAGCCGGAGGAGTTGCTGTTTGGAGCAAATATGAAGAAGACGAAGCTAGCGAATGATCATCAAAATGAAGGAGTGATCACTATGAATATTAACCAATTAGACCAAGAAGTAAAGTCTTGGTTTCCTGAAATCAAAGCCCTCATTCAAGAAAATACCAGCTACAAAACCAAAGAAAAACGTGATTTTCGTGACTTAGCCACTGAAATCGATATAGCCGTTCAAGAATTAATTGAAGATCATATTGAGCAATTACCTGGCCAGCATACCATTATCGGAGAAGAAACTTATGGCCAAACAAAGGTAGATCCAAAGGCTAGTCATCTATGGATTATTGACCCGATTGATGGCACAGCAAACTTTGTTAAGCAAAAAGAAAATTACGCCACGATGGTCACTTATTTTTCCCATGGACAGGCTAAATTAGCTTATATTTATGATATTTTTCGAGATGAATTATACTCTGCCAGTTTAGGGGACGGGGTATATTGTAATGGCAAGCGCTTAGAGCCAGTAGCTGACCTTAGTCTAAGAGACTCTCTTATTGGTATTTCTCCCCAACATAATATCAAACGCGACTATTTCTATTATATTGCTGAAAATGCCTTCGATATCCGCAATTGTGGCTGCTCTTCATTAGATGGAATCAGTGTGATCAAGGGTCAATATGGCGCCTTTGTCAACCCTGGTGGGGGACCCTGGGATTATGCGCCTTTCATTTTGATGGCTCAGGAGATGGGGCTTCATTTTTCAAATTTTTCTAATCAAATGCCTGATTACACTAGGCCCTCTAATTTTATCATCGCTAGTCCAGCTTGTTTTAATGAGCTTGAGCCCCTCATTCAGTCTTATACAGATACGGGCAACTATAGTATTTAAAATTACCCCTAACAGAATTCGCTCCAATAATTAAATAAAATATACTTTAAACGAAGATTCAATAGATACAATATCATTAGAGTGTACGCCCCTGGCAAATTATCAATTGAAAGTTATTGGCAAATTGCTATAGTTAAGTTAAATACATTAACAAGCAAAGGAGAATGTCCAAATGTCAGGGATAACATTAATGTTTTCTGGAATTGTTCTAATTTCCAATGGGTTAAACTACCTTGATAAGGTTGAAGATAATTCCAACGCACTGATTAATATTTTTACTGGGCTCTTGTATATCTTTCTAAATGTCATGATATGTGTCCATGGAATTTTTGCTGAAAAAGACTCAACCTATTATGGTGACCCCAATAAGTTGGACTTTATATATAGTGAGTTGGCCTTTGGCCAGCTCTTTTTTGTTGCTTACAGTTCTTGCTTATTTCTTGCCGACACATTTACTCAGAAATTTAAACTTGTCAAGAGGAAGAGCGTAGCGGCTCTTGATAAGTTTAAAGTTTATGTGTAATCATTAAGCGGCGAAAGAAGCGTGATGAAGACGAAATTCTATAGGACTCCTAAAATCTAATTTTTCTTTGATTCTTTCACCATTGTAATAGATTATAAAATCTTCAATCGCTTGTGCTAATTCTTCAAAGGAATGATAAGTCCGACCATAGTAGACTTCTTGTTTTAGTAGACTAAAGAAATTCTCCATTGGCGAATTATCTAAGCAATTTCCTTTACGAGACATACTTTGAAAAATTCGGTGATCCTTCAAGAGCCGGGTGTAACTTTTCATTTGATAGGCCCAGCCCTGATCAGAATGAAAGGTTCTTCTGTATGGACATAATTTACTTGCTTCAATGGCAGCTTGTAGCCCCTCCAACATGCTTTGTCCATTAGGCTGATGTGTTATCTTAAAAGAAATAATTTCTCGATTAAATAGATCCATGTAAGGATCTAAATAGAGTTTTCCAGTTTGATAATTCCCAGAATCATCGGCATAGTAGTATTTAAATTCTGTTGTGTCTGTTGTTATTTTTTGATAAGGAATGGTCGAATCAAACCGCCGGTTGATACGATTTGGCGCTATCTCTCCAATCGTTCCTTTGTAGGAATTATATTTTCTTGTCTTTCTAGTATAGCTAGTGACCTGTATCCCCATAATTTTCATTAGGCGTTGAACTTTGTTTTTACTGACCTTATAACCACGGGAAAGCAGTTCAGCTCGCATTCTTCGATAACCATAATCCTTATGGGTTTCTCTGATGTCTTTCATTTCCTCTTTTAAATCGGCATCCTTATCAATTTCCTCATCTTTATTTTTCCAATAAAAGTAGGTCGATTTAGGAAACTTTAAAACGCTAAGAATATCTTTTAAAGCATATTTTTCATCATGGAGACGTGTGATTTCGGTCACTATTTCTTCTTTTCTCGCTTGACTCTTTGAGCCACACGTCTCCTCAATCCTTTTAAAAATTTGTTCTCAATTTCTAAATCCGTAATCCGTTGTTCAAGTTCCTTTATTTTTGCTTCACTTAACTGATTGGTTTCGCTGCTATCCTTTATTTGATTGATTTGTGATTTCTTTTTAGACACTTTAGGTGGCCTTCCTTTCCTCGCGGAAAGGCCATCAAGTCCTCTTTCATGATAAGCTCTTCGCCAATTAGCGATTAGACTTGGATTATTCATGTTTAATGAATTGGCCAATTCGCGATAACTCATTTCCGTACTTTCATACAATTCTATCGCATTTAATTTGAATTCAACAGTATAAACCTGTTGAGTCCGCCTTTTCTTTAAACCATCTACACCAAATTCATAATAGTTATTAACCCACCTTCGTAAAATAGAAGGATCTATTCCTGCTTTATTAGCTAAGGTTCGATAACTTCCTTTTTTCGCAATATAGTCTCCTACTAAATTCAGTTTAAATTCTAATGAATATTTAGACATAAAAATAACCCCCAAAAGTTGAATTCTTAGTCCAACTTTTGGGGGTCACTACATATTATTATACAGCGATTTCAGGTCTTTTATTTGGCTACACCTACTTATCCTATGGTGTTAATCGGATAAAACAGTGGGATAACAAAAATCTGGGTTACTTTTCCATATTTGTTACCTTTAACTCGATTTTCTTTGCTGTCTGGATTCTAATGGGGAATGGCGGTAATTATTGGGATGTCTTTAACTGGATCATGTGGGGTTATCTATGGGCAACTAACTATTTTAGTCACAATCTAGGTCGTAAATACGGCGATTGGTTATATTATTTGACAATTTTTGCCGGGGTGGTGACTTGCTGGATTCCAGCCTTGCTCATTCTCACCGGAAACTGGCCAAGTACTTTATAATTTTAGGGTAAATAGGCATGGCCTGACTTTAAAAGAAAATTAATGCATATAAAAAGACTGTGATTAGCAATCTTATTCACCTAGTCAATTTTACTAAGTGAAGAGAAAGCGGTAATGACAGTCTTTATTAGTTTTTATGCTTTGTTACGAGGACGTTTTTCGCCCCAGTATTGGTAATAGTCCACCTTAAGGGCCCCATTGTAGAGCTTACGTTTTTTAGTAGCTTTTTGGCCATAGTAACTTTCGAAATTTTCATCACTGGTTAAAATATACTTACTCCAAGTTTTGAGTGGTCGGTAAATTTCTCCCATCTTTTCATAAAGGTCATGGACATAGTCCTCATCATTTAGACGTTCACCGTAGGGTGGGTTGGAGATAATAATGCCATAGCTTTTTTGGGTGGTAAAATCAGCTAATTGCATTTGTTTAAAGTGGATCTGGTGACTAACACCCGCTGCTTCAGCATTTTTCTGAGCGATCTCGATCATGCGATGGTCAATATCGCAAGCGAGAATTTCTAATTGAATGTCATGGTCAATAGCAGCCCGCGCTTGGTGTCTGACCTGGTCAAAGACTTCTTTAGGAAAAATATCCCAGTCCTCACACACAAATGACCGCTTAAGACCAGGTGCAATATTCATCCCTTTCATAGCCGCTTCAATGGCGATGGTTCCAGAGCCAGTGGTTGGATCATAAAGTGGGCGGTCCGGAAACCATGTGGTTAAATCAACCAAGGCTGCCGCTAAAGTTTCCTTTAGAGGAGCTCCGCCTTTTTCTTGACGGTAACCTCGTTTAAAGAGACTAGTTCCTGAACTATCCAAGGTTAGCAGGGCCTTATCCTTATGAATACTGATCTCAATGGGGTAGCGAGCACCGGTCTCTGGTAAATGACCACGACGATGGTAGACCTCACTCAAGCGGTCAACGATTGCCTTTTTAACCATACTCTGACATGTCGGCACATGGTGGAGTTTAGATTTTACTGATTTCCCTGAAACGGGAAATTCAGCGTCGAGGGGGAGGATGTCCTCCCAGGCAATGGCTTTGGTCTGTTCATAAAGTTGGTCAAAAGTAGTCGCTTTAAATTCTCCCATAACAATTTTTATCCGGTCAGCAGTTCTTAACCAAATATTAGTCTTAGCAACATCACTAAGATCACCTTGAAAGCGAACTCTGCCATTTTCATTTTCCCTTGAGTAACCCAGATCTTTTAATTCTTTGGATACTAAGGCCTCAATCCCGCTAGCGCAGGTGGCAATTAAGGAATATTGTTTCATAATGGTCTCCTTTATTAGTTAGTCTGTTACATCTTAACATGAAAATCGCTATGATAAAAAGGCTGGAACCTTGTCCCAGCCTCTTATGTTGCCTGATGTAAATTTCTATAAGCCATGTTCTGTTCACAAGTAGGTCAGGAAGCTACTTGATCGGTAATCATCTATCTGCATTACTGCCCCGACGAATTCGTTCATTTCCGATTCGTCAAGTGCCCCTACCAATGTTTGGGTTGCTCGCTCGAGGGGTTTACCGCGTTCCACTTGAATGGTTTCCCATTCAACTTCGTCACTGTGGCACTTTTCAGGATGACTCAAGCCTAGACTAAGTCCTTAGCTTTTTTGTCCGCCGTCTGAGCCTTAGCTTATGGTTTTGCTAAGCACGATCACTACAAGCCTCTCAGCTTGTGCGAGCATGGACTTTCCTCAGATACCTCTTGGTACCCGCGATTACCCGAAATTTACAATGTTCAACTCTAAAATTCTACCGTAAATATGATTAAATTGCTAGTGTTTTCTGTTGACTTTTATTCGCTACGGTAAATACGTGTTTCTTCAACAGGATCTTCTTGATAGTTCTCATTTTGTTTGCGAATGCTTTGTCCGTAGACCGTTTTTTCCAGTTTAGAAAGGCGCTTGAGTATATCGTAGTTAGTCGTTGCCGCTTGACTAGAACTCCTACTAGTCGTGTTCGTCTGTTTGCTTTCACTTTCGATATTTTGTTTTAAGCGATTATTTTCTTGGCGTATAAAGGCTAGTTCCTTTTCATAGGATTCATAGTCACGAATAATTAAATCTAAAAACGCGTCAACTTCTTCGGTATTAAAGCCACGCAAAGCTGGTTTAAATTCTTTTTGTAGTATATCTTTGGTTGTTAAGTTACGAGCAGACATTCCAGACACCTCAAATTAGTAATAATTGTAATAAAACCATTATAGCATAAAAGAACTTTTATTAAGACTTGGTCTCTTGGGTTTAAGGAAATTATTAAGAAATTTTTTTGAATCGGCAATTACTGCTATAATAAAACTAATACAAAAAATTGCTTTCGTCTTTGAAAAATAATTTACTTAAATCAGGAAGCAAGGGATAGTTAAAAAGGAGATTGACATGCCAAATACACGTTTTTATTCCTTAGCAAAGTACCTTCAAGAACAACTAGAAAAAGAACCCAGCGCTTTTCCTTGGCGCCTAATTGAAGATGGCCAGCGAGGAGAACTATTATTACAATTTTTTATTGCTAATCCAGCTGGTGAATATCGTACTGCGCCAGTGACTTTTGAGGATCATTTTGGCCAATATTATAATGACCTCGATTATTATGCCTTGAGTTTTTCATTTTCTAAGCATGCAAGGAAGAATGATAGCCAAAGTAATCACATTGTCATTCCCGCTAATCAAGCGCCTAATGCTTTTGAAAAGTCATATATTGACGCTTGCTTGCAACTTATTCACCAACTTGTTAACGAAACCGCTCACCAATTACGGGGCTTAGAAGCCAATGTGCGTCAACAAATGACGATTCATTGGTCCGATAAGGCCTTAGCAGCAATTATTGATAACTTGAAGGTAGCCAATCGTTATGATGCTTCCTTACTCAGTTTCTAGATGGGGAGTGAGATTATGGACTGGTTAGAAATCATTATACATTGTCAAAATATTCCCTCAGACTTGGTATCGGATTGTCTAATGAACCTTGGCTCTAATGGGGTAGCTATTCAAGATATTGAGGATTATTTAAAGCTTCCCTCCGCTTTTGGGGTTTTTAAAACAGATGATTTTCTTGAAAAATATGGGGACTCACCCATTGTAAAAGGCTATTTTTCAGCCGAAACGGACCAATCTGCCTTAAAAGAAGCGGTTGCCGGAAAATTACAGGCCCTGGATCCCGATTGGTCTATCCAAGGCCTCAGCATAAATCGCTTAGAAGACCAGTCTTGGGCCAAAAATTGGCAAGACTATTATCAACCGATTCAAGTCAATCATTGGTTATCCATTATTCCAGTCTGGGAAAAAGACAGCCATCAATCGGATAATCATGCGATTTATCTAGATCCTGGTATGGCATTTGGAACTGGGGACCATCCAACTACCCAGTTAGCCATACATTTAATGGGACTCGTCCTCAAAAAGGGCGACCGGGTGATTGATGTGGGGACCGGTTCAGGTATTTTAGCGATTACGGCAAAACGTTTAGGCGCTCAAAGTGTCGCTGCCTATGACTATGATGAGAGCATTATCGAAACTGCTAAGGCTAATATCAACCTCAATGCTGGCATGGATCAGGTGACGGTTCAGTCTAACGATAAGCTCAACGGTATCCACGACCAGGTAGATGTGATCACTGCCAATATTTTAGCGGATATCCTCCTGCCGCTCATTCCCCAGGCCTATGACAACTTAAAAGACAATGGATCCTTTATCTTATCTGGCATCTACTATACTGAAGTTGACAAGCTAAAGGATGCATTAATCGCTAAGGATTTTTATTTACCTTGGATTATGCGAGCTGGGGATTGGTTTGGAATCCTAGCCAAGAAAGGTAGAGAGCATAAGACTAAAAATAGTTTGTAGGTAAGTAATTGCCTGCACTCATTCAGACGCGTTATAATAAATCTAATATACTTAGATGTTTGTCTAAAAGATCTTGTAGAATGGAGGGCTTCTTATGTCAGAAATTAAAAACAAAAGTAAAGAAGAAGTCATCGCTTCCTGTGAACAATATATGCCTGAAGATAAAGTGGCTATGATAAAGAAAGCCTGCGCTTTTGCGGAAAGGGCGCATGAAGGACAAAAACGTAAATCCGGAGAACCGTTTTTTATCCATCCCACCCAAGTGGCCGGTATTCTGGCTGATTTACAAATGGACCCGGATACTGTAGCCACTGGCTTCTTGCATGATGTGGTCGAAGATACTGGCATTACTTTAGATGATATAGAATACTTTTTCTCTAAAACCATTGCCACTTTGGTTGATGGGGTGACGAAGTTAGGGAAGGTGAAGTATCGTTCGAAAGAGGAACAGCTAGCTGAAAACCACCAAAAGCTCCTCTTAGCCATGGCCAATGATTTGCGGGTAATTGTGGTCAAACTGGCTGACCGTTTACATAACATGCGCACCTTAAAATGGCACCGTCCTGAAAAGCAAGTCAGCATTTCCGAAGAAACCCTTGATATCTATGCGCCCTTAGCCGACCGCCTAGGGATGAGTCAAATCAAATGGGAATTAGAGGACACCTGTTTGCGCTATATTAATCCAGAGGCTTATTACCAGATCGTTCACCTGATGAACTCAAAAAGAGAAGAACGTGAAGCTTATATTGATGCGACGATTGATGTTTTAAATAAGTATGTTAAGCCCATTATTGATGGCGAATACGATATCTATGGTCGTCCTAAGCATATCTATTCCATCTATAAAAAGATGCACCAGCAAAAGAAAACCTTTGACGAAATTTATGACCTCCTAGCTATCCGCGTCTTGGTTCCCAGCGTAAAGGATTGCTATGCAGTCCTAGGCATTGTCCATACCAGCTGGAAGCCTCTACCTGGACGCTTTAAGGACTATATCGCTATGCCTAAGGCCAATGGCTATCAATCTCTCCATACCACGGTCTTAGGTGAACATGGCCAACCCGTTGAAATTCAGATTAGGACCTTTGATATGCATGAGGTAGCTGAGTATGGGGTGGCTGCACACTGGGCCTATAAAAAAGGGGTTACCGATAAGGTAGAAACAGACGATTTAGATAAACAATTAGAGTGGTTCCATCAAATAGAGGATTTACAAGACGATTCGGATGATGCCACTCAGTTTGTGGAAAGTGTCAAAGAAGATATCTTTAAAGATAAGGTCTATGTCTTCACCCCCAAAGGCGATGTCAGCGAATTGCCCTCAGGCGCCAGCCCCCTCGATTTTGCTTATCAAATCCACACCGAAGTCGGACATAGTACGGTAGGAGCTAAGGTTAACGGAAAGATTGTTCCTTTGAATTATGGCTTACATACTGGTGATATTGTTGAAATCCTAACCTCTAAGAATTCTGCTGGTCCTAGTCGGGACTGGGTGAATTTCGTGGTGACTAATCGGGCTAAAAATAAGATTAAACGGCATTTTAAATTATTAGACCGTGATGAAAATATTGAACGTGGCAGGGAAGCCGTGATTAAAACCGTTAAAGAGATGGACTTTTCCTTTAATGAATTATTCAACAAGGATATGCAGGCTAAATGTTTGGAACGCTTTAATTTTTCAAGTATCGACGACTTATTTGCGGCAGTGGGCTTTGGTGAACTATCCGCTTCCGCTGTCGCCAATAAGATCACTGAAAATGAACGGAAACGCCATGATAAAGAAGAACACCAGTCGAAACTGGAAGATTTCCTCCAAGAAGAAGAGGAGCGTAAAAATAACGGTCAATCCAGCCGGGGGGGCAAGTCAGAGCGGATGGCCGTTCGCCACAATGATGGAATTGTGGTGGAAGGTGAAGATAATGTTCTCTTCCGCCTAGCTCATTGCTGTAACCCTATACCAGGTGATGACATTATTGGCTTTATCACTATGGGACGGGGGGTAACCATTCACCGCCAAGACTGTCAAAATATCCAAAATATGAATGAGGTCCAATCTCAACGATTGATTGAAGTCTATTGGGAAGACGCGGCTACCCACAATAATTCCTATGCGGTAGAAATTATGATCGATGGATTTGACCGTAACGGTTTTCTTAACGATATCTTGCAGGTTATTACGCCTTTGGTAACCAATATTTCTAACGTTAACGGAAACGTTGACCATAAGACCAATAACTTGAAGGTACGCATTAGAATTGTTATTCAAAGTTTAGACCAGTTAGAAAAAATTATTGACCGTATTAAAAATGTTCCCGATGTTTATGATGTTGAACGGGTTTAGAGAATGTCTTTAAAATTTCTGTGATCGGTGAGAAAATAGACGAGTAATTAAGAGTTATAGAAAGGAAGATTTTTTGCGAATTGTTATCCAACGCGCTAAAGAGGCTAGTGTAAGTATCGATGACGCAACAGTCGGTCACATTGACCATGGCTTTGTGCTCTTCGTGGGGGTCCACGATAGTGACACTGAAGAGACCGTTAAATACATGGCTAAAAAGATTGCCAAAATGCGAATTTTTGCTGATGAAAACGATAAATTGAACTTGGATATTAAGCAAGTTGACGGTAAGATCTTATCGATTTCTCAATTTACCCTCTATGCAAGAACCAAGAAGGGCAACCGGCCAAGCTTTATCGATGCGGCCAAAGCAGACCATGGAGACGCCATCTATCAACAACTGAATGAAGAACTGCGTAATAACTATAATTTAGAAGTCGAAACGGGTCAGTTTGGAGCTGATATGCAGGTTCAATTAATTAATGATGGCCCAATAACAATTATTTTAGACTCAGATGAATAGCTTGCTCGATTTTATTCGGTAAAATGAAACATACTAAGATTAGCTCGAAGGTAAATCGACGGATTTATCTTCGAGCTATTTCTATTTTCAGATATAGTGTAAGTGAAAGGATAATCCGGACAAACTCTCAAGGGCTAGGAGCCCGAATTAAAAAACGGATTCTTTCACTCTTGTTTTTAATTTTGGTTTAAGTATGTTGAGCTGTGAGCTCGTGTTTAGGAAATTAGGATAAGAACAATGAAGTGAAAATCTTTCAAACCATTACGAAAGGAAGCTAGAAATGACTAAGTATTTATATGCATTTGATGTTTCCAAAGGAAAAGCGACACAAGTTCTGTATAAAAATAATAGATGTATTGAGGAAAGCCTTTTGGAATTCACTCGTAAGGGATTTGAAGAACTGTTACAGAATATCCAACAGATCTCTGGGGAAGTGACTCTTGCTTTTGAAACGACAGGTATCTATTCAAAGCCACTTGAACGATTTTGTCACAAAAATCATTTAACTTACCACAGTTTGAATCCTTTAGAAGTGTACAATCGAACTAATGGTTTGACATTAAGAAGAAATAAAACAGACCAAGCAGATGCTCATAAATTGGCACAAATCATGTCAATTTTTAACTTTCAACCTTCGGTAAGGAAAGAGCTTCGCTATGAAGAAATGAAGCGCATGAATGCTTATTATTTAGAACTACAAGAAGGTATCGACAGACTCTATGTTAAGTTTTTAGAAGGTATCTATCTTTGCTTTCCTGGTATCGAAAAAGTTTTCTCTAAATTAAAAAATGAATTTGCTTTAACTATTATTGAAAAATACCCACATCCCGACTATGTGCTAGAAACCTCTCGAACAGTCATCAAAAATATATTGAAAAAGTCAACATTAAAAAATATCTCTAAGTAAAGAGCTTTTCAAAAAGCTGATCAAATCATTGAGTGTGCAGCTTCTTCCTATCCTTCTGTCCATAAGGACAGTTTTTATTGTCAGGTGCTCAGTTTTTATGCCGCACATCTAAAAAATTTAATTAATCAAAAAGAACTTATTCAAGATAAGATGATTGCTTTGGGACGTCAGTTTTCTGAATTTATAATTTATGCCAGTGTACCAGGGATTGGGCAACTGTCGGCTTGTCAGTTAATTGCAGAATTAGGTGATTTATCCCGATTCGAGAACCACAAACAATTAAATGCCTATGTCGGAATTGATATTAGACGCTATCAATCAGGTAAATTTATAGGCCGAGACCATATCAACAAACGTGGAAATAAAAAAGCTAGAAAAATACTTTATATCATTATTACCAATATGATTCGCGCCCAGAGACATGCGCCAAATCATATCGTTGATTATTACTATACAAAAAACAGCCACCCTTTAATAAATGCCATAAGGTAGCTGTTATAGCGTGTATGAATAAGCTGCTTAAATGCCTATACGCGCTATTCAATCATCATACGAAGTATGATTATGAATTAAATGCCTCTCACCGCAACTAATTCATTTTTATAGTAACTAAAATTTTTAAAAGTCTCAATACAGAGGCTTATTTAGCATGCCAAATTTTCCGTAGAATATTCAAAAGATTAAATTTCTAAATAACACTATATATATTTAGTAACTTTATACTGATTTTTACTTGACTAATCGTAGGAAAGAGAGTGTGACAAAAGTCAAAAGAGCCCTGAACCACTGGAGCGAACTATGGTAGATAGTTGCAAAACTATCGCACATAGAATGCGAAGTGGACGTCAGGGCTGACTTTTGGAGCACGTTTTGAATAGATAGTTCGTGTTTAAAAAAGAGCCTGGGACTTTTGTCCCAGGCTCTTTTTTCTGCCATTATTTACTTTATTCTTGGTAATTAATAATTAAGGCATTGAGAATACTTTGAGCCACTTTTTGATAATATTCATCTTGGCTAAAGGCTTTGACATCATTCGGATTACTCATGTAGCCCAATTCAATCAGTATTGCAGGGGGTCTTGAATCACGAATGACTTGGAAATTACCGAAACGAGTACCATTACTTGCCAGGGGCATTTTTTCCATCAATTGAGCTTGGACATTTTCGCTTAAAGGAATAGAAGCGTCATCGTAGTAGTAAACGGTGGTACCGGATACTGTTGTTTCTTCAGCAGCGTCATAGTGAAGACTAATAAAGGCATCCGCTTGAGCCTGATTATAGATGTCTGCACGCGGCGCTAGGTCAACGAAAGTATCATCTTCCCGAGTCATTAAGACATTAACTCCATAATCTTCTAACAGTCCCTTCACCACTTGGGCGGTTTTTAGGGTGACATTTTTTTCCTGTTTATCACCGCGGATTGCTCCTGGATCACTCCCCCCGTGACCAGGGTCTAAGACAATGGTTTTTCCTTTAATGGTTGAGGTATTGGCTAGGGATTTTGCCTTATCTTCCATGGCGGTTGAATCTGATTCTGCCAACCAATTGGCTAGGTAACCTTCCGTACCGTCTTGGGCTTTGACATGGTAATAGGCACCTTCTTGGCCAAGATAGGCAAATATTTCATGGATTTGACCCTTATAGATAATTTCTGAATCATTACTTGCCTGGCTACGGATATGGACACCGGCAGCGGTAGCGGTCACTGAGGCGTCATAATTAGCTAGGAAGGCGTCTGTCGCTGCTTTTTCTTCCTTAGTCTGTTGGCGTCCTGGGGCTTGGGTAATGACTCCCGGAGTGATTTCAATTTGATTTTGGGGGATCCAGCCAATGTCGTCCTTGTATTGGATATTAATCATATCACCTGACTGGTAGAGGATATTATATTTTTCATTATCATTGGCTTGGCCAATCACTTGAGAATTGGTGGAATCATCTTGATAAACGTTAACCTGGTCGGATAAAACCGTGGCAATAAATCCTGTTCCTGCCTTCGCTTCTTCTTCATTATTAGCTAAGCTATCATTAGCTAACCAATTGGGAATCCAGCCGCTTTGACCATTGTCAAGAATGATATGCTTCCAATCGTGCTTTTCCTCAAGCACCTGGTATTGACTTCCTTGGTCAATTTGTTGGGAGATATCATAAGTGATTCCAGGACCATTTCTCATATTAATAACACCAGTGGTCACTTCTTTGGTCGACTTGACTTTAACGTGATAAATCAGGGCAAAAGCAATAATGAATAAGGTCAGAATAATAATAGAGAAAACTAAATAGGTATTTTTTTCTTATCTTTTGTTTGTGAAGGAGAATTTTTGGACAAGAGTTGAACCCCCTTAGAACTTTCTTATAAGTCTAGCCTTTTTAATGAAAAACTGCAACTTTTAAAGGAGAAATCAGGCCCTATATGCTTGCCAAGAGGCCAAAGGCAATTAAATGTCCTTCTCAAGGGACATCAATGGGTAAGCGTTTACATTAGAAGCGTAGTACTATATAGGCAAAGGAGAAGTATGACAATGGATAAAAAATTGTTCGTATAAGAAAATTAATTTTTATTTGTTAGATAGGAAGGAAATAGTCACTGCTAAGGAATTGGCGGATTACTTAAACGTTTCTCAAAAAACTATTTACCGCTTAGTTCGTGAGATAAATGAGCATAATCGGAATAAGCCACTAATTGAATCCCATAAAGGCATTGGTTATCGATTGAATTATTCGAATTATATCGAACTGGATTCACAATTACTCAAGGTTGATCAGTCATCACCAAAGTTAAGGCAGCAAAATATTTTAAAAGATCTTTTATCAGCTTCTCCGAACTCAATTCCTATATATAAATTGTATGAGAAATATTATGTTAGTGATTCGGTTATTTCGACAGATAGCTATGAAATTCAAAAGTACATTAGCCAATTTAATTTAAATTTAGTGAGAAACCAGGGGCTATTGTCAATAGAAGGTTCTGAAAGTGATATTAGAAAAATAATTGAACAAGTTTACAAGCGATATTCTGTTCATGATCTTTCAAAAATTCGTAAAGAGTACCAAGAGTTGGGCTTTAATCGTTTTGATATTTCATTTATAGCCAAGCAAATTCAACAAATTGAAGACGAATTAGATACGGTTATTCCCGTTCCATACGATATTAATATTTTTACTCACTTATATATATTAATTGAGCGAACGAAAAAGGGCCAATTTACCGAACAACTCAGTGAAGAATTAGTAAATAGTGAAGGGGATTGGATACAGGAAAAGCGAATTTACCTAGTCGCAAAATCAGTTATCAAAAATATTGAAAATTATTTAAATATCACCGTTTCGACAAGTGAAGTTTATTACCTATACCAATATTTGGTTTCTTCAAGGATTGATTATAATTCTTCCATGAATGCTCAGTATTCTAAAAAAGTTATCGATGTCACTGAATATTATTTGGAACATGTCACTCAAGAGTTGCATATTCCCAATAAAAGCACACAATTTTTTAATGAACTAGCTAATCATATAAAACCGATGATAAATCGTTTGAAAAACGATATTTATATTGAAAACAGTCTCTTAGACCAAATCAAATTATCTTATCCGCAAATATTTTCAGCGGTAAAAAAAGTTTCTCAAGAGGTTAGCGATACATTCTCCTTAAGGAAAATTGATGACAACGAAAATGGTTTTATCTGCCTATATTTTGCCAGGGTTCTTGAAGACAATAAAGAAAGGATAAAAACGATCATTATGTGTACAACTGGCATAGGGACATCTGAATTACTACGCGTTAAGGTAGAAAATAATTTTCCGGAAATAGAAGTTATTGACGTTGTCTCAGAAAGAGTTTTAAAACAGCGATTTAAAGATTCTCGTACCGCAATCGACTTATTATTAACAACAATAAAAACTGATTCTATTCCTGGAGTAAGAACTTTATTAGTGAGTTCCTTATTAAATTCAGAAGATAAATTTCGGATACGAAAGGTGATTAGTGAAATTTATGAATCCAAGTTTTGAAGGATTAGTTAGTTACTATCCAATTGAATCTGTCAAAGATCGTTTTACAGTCTATGAAAAATTTGAAAAAGTCTGCCAAAAACATCAAATAATAGATAAGGATTATCGCTTATCAAATGAATTTTTAAAACGGGAGGAAGCAGGTGATATTGAAATTGCTCCAGGGGTAGTCATGCCTCACTGGAAAGATAGCAAGATCTTAGAAAGTAAAATAATTATTAGTCCATTAAGGCCGTCATTAGCAAAATGGAACGAAGAGATAGATGAGGTAGTTTTAGTTATTGCTGTAATTATCAAAGAAAACGAGAATGAAACGACACTTAAGCAAATTATATCCTTTATACAAGCGTTAGCTAAAGAAGATTTTATTAATCAATTATTAAATGGAGAGGATTTTGAAAAATGAAAATTGTTGGCGTTGCAGCATGTACAGTTGGGATTGCCCATACTTATATTGCACAAGAAAAATTGGAAAATGCTGCTCAAAAAAGAGGGCATGACATTAAAATTGAAACTCAAGGTACCATCGGCGTAGAAAATGCCCTTAGTTCTGATGATATAGCAGCGGCAGATATTGTCATTCTGGCGGTTGATGTAAAAATTAGCAATCGAGAAAGATTTGAAGAGAAAAGAATTATTCAAGTGTCTACAGAAGTAGCTATTAAGTCGCCTAATAAGTTAATTCAAAAGGCTGAAGAGGTTATTAATAATTAAATGAGGTAGGAATATGGAAATCAAGGATATTTTGGATAAACGAATCATAACAACTAATTTACAAGTCAATACTAAGGAAGAGGCCATTTATGCTATGTCCTCATTATTAGAAAAGGCTAACTATCTTAGTAATAAAGACTTATACATTGAAGATGTTTTTAAACGGGAAGATGAAGGAAAGACAGGTATAGGAAATTATGTCGCAATCCCCCATGGCAAGAGCACCGGAGTAAATCAGATTGGGGTGGCTATTGCAATTAATGATAAAGAAATTCCCTGGGAATCTATCGATGGCCAGGGGGTAAAAATTATCATTTTATTTGCTGTGGGTAATGATACCGAAGGGGCCAAACAACATTTAAAAGTACTTTCATTATTTGCTCGTAAATTAGGCAATGATGATATAGTGAACTGTCTACAAGAGGCTAAAAATCCAGAAGATGTCATTAATATATTTATAAAAAACGAATAGGTGAAAGCGATGTTTAAAAAATTAAATTTAAAAGGACATTTATTGACAGCAATCTCTTATTTAATACCGATAGTCTGCGGAGCCGGTTTTCTCATCGCTATTGGTATGGCATTAGGAGGAAGTAGTCAAGAAAGCTTAATTATCGGGGAGTTTAATTTTTGGGATGCTCTAGCAACAATGGGAGGAGCAGCACTAGGACTTTTGCCGGTGGTTATTTCAACAGGAATCGCCTTTTCTATAGCAGGAAAACCCGGCATAGCTCCAGGATTTATTATTGGTTTAACAGCTAACGCAGTCGGTGCTGGTTTTATTGGCGGTATTTTAGGAGGGTATATCTCAGGGTTTTTAGCCCTCTTTTTAATACGGTCGCTAAAAGTACCGGAGTGGGCCAAAGGTCTAATGCCTACCTTAATTATTCCTCTATTAACTTCTTTAATCGGCGATCTAATTATGGTGTATATCATTGGAGGGCCAGTAGCCTGGTTAACAACCTGGTTGACGAATTTCTTAAATAATTTAGGATCTTCATCCAAACTAATTTTTGGAGGCATTATCGGCTTATTAAGTGGTATTGATTATGGTGGCCCTGTTAATAAAACCGTGTTTGCCTTCGTCCTAACCTTGCAAGCTGAAGGAATTAACGAACCAATTACGGCCTTACAGTTAGTCAATACAGCGACTCCTATTGGTTTTGGCCTAGCGCATTTTATAGGAAAATTATTTGGTAAAAATATTTATAGTCCGGTTGAAGTAGAAACATTGAAATCAGCTGTTCCCATGGGCTTCGTGAACATCGTGGAAGGCATTATCCCTATAGTCATGAACGATATTGTAAAGGGTATCCTTGCCACTGCTGTAGGTGGGGCATCTGGAGGAGCAGTTGCATTGGTCATGGGGGCTGATGCTAGCGTTCCATTCGGGGGCTTCTTAATGCTACCTACGATGACCCGCCCCTTAGCTGGACTAGCTGCCTTGGGAGTAAATATACTTGTTACCGGACTAACTTATGCATTAATCAAGGAAGATTTCAGTAAACGTGAGGTTATTGAAGAAACTGACGATGAAGAGGAAATTGACTTAGACGAAATAACGATTATCTAATAAGTAAGAGGAGAGATAAACATGTCAGAAGTAAAAATTGCACCATCGTTAATGTGTATGGATTTAAGTAAATTTAATGAACAAATTACTTTTTTAAATCAAAATGTTGATTCGTACCATGTGGATATTATGGATGGCCATTTCGTACCTAATATTACTTTGTCGCCGTGGTTTATTGAAGAAGTGAAAAAAGTTAGTGACGTTCCGATTTCTAGTCATTTAATGGTTAATGATATGTCATTTTGGGTTAAAAAAATGATTAATTTAAACTGTGATTGGATCTGTATGCATGTTGAACGCTTAAATGGATTAGCCTTTCGTCTCATCGATCAAATTCATGATGCCGGTTTAAAGGCGGGTGTGGTTTTAAATCCAGAAACTGCTATTGAAAGTATCTATCCATATATTGATTTAGTTGATAAAGTGACCATAATGACAGTCGACCCTGGATTTGCCGGGCAGCGTTTTCTTCCTGTAGCTCTAGAAAAAATTAAACAATTAAAAGAGTTAAAAGAAAAGTATAATTATAATTATGTCATCGAAGTCGACGGGTCCTGTAATGAAAAAACATTTAAAGTGATCAAAGAATCAGGAACTGAAAGCTTTATTGTAGGCAATAGTGGCCTATTCAATTTAGCAGGAGATATCGATGAAGCCTGGCAAAGCATGGTTGAGAAATTTGAGAAAGAAACTGGCTGTCAAATTAAATAGTTCTTTTTTACAAATCAGTTGACATTTTTAAAACAATTAGGTAATCTTACTAAGGAATACCTATGATGGGGATGCAAGTAAAGCATTAGATAAGTGTGGTTTAGAGAGAGTGATAGTTGCTGAAAGTCACTTCGTACACTTTTAGACAACCCCTGAGGTGGATAGTGCAAAGCTATTCCGTTATCGCGCGTTAGTCGACAAGGGTAGTAAGACTACTAAACTAAGGTGGTACCACGATTGTCATCGTCCTTATTTCTGAACAGAAATAGGGACGTTTTTTATTACCACTAAATATAAAAGGAGGCAGGATATGATTCAAAAACCTAAAGGGACTGTGGATATTTTACCGGGTCAAGTTGAAATTTGGCAAGCAATTGAAAAAACAGCCCGAGATATTATGGCTAAATATCGCTTTAATGAAATTCGCACGCCCATGTTTGAATCTTATGATCTTTTTGCTCGTGGTGTAGGAGAAACAACCGACGTCGTCACTAAAGAAATGTATGATTTCTATGATAAAGGTGACCGTCATATTGCTTTGAAACCTGAAGGGACAGCACCCATTGTGCGGGCCTTTATTGAAAATAAACTGTATGGCCCTGAACACATTAAGCCTTATAAGGTCTATTACATTAGTCCCATGTTTCGTTATGAGCGTCCCCAAGGTGGCCGGCAACGTCAATTTCATCAGCTAGGGGTTGAGGTTTTTGATGGGAAAACCGCCCTTAGTGATGTGGAAACCATTGCTCTAGCTTGGGAAATTCTTGAAAGTCTTGGAGTTAAAGACTTGAAATTAGTGATTAATTCCTTAGGCGATAATGAAGCCCGTTTAAACTACCGTGAAGCCTTAATTAATTACTTAAAACCTTTTGAAGAGGAATTGAGCGAAGATTCTAAGACTCGTCTTTATCAAAATCCTTTGCGCGTGCTTGATAGTAAGGACCCCAAGGATAAGGAAATTGTTAAAGATGCGCCCAACATTCTTGATTATTTATCAGAAGCTTCTAAAGAACGTTTTGAACAAGTCCAAAGCTTATTAGCATCCCTTAATATTCCTTATCAAATTGACTCTAATATGGTTCGCGGTCTCGATTATTACCAAGATACTATTTTTGAAATTATGACTAATAGTGAAGTCTTTGGCGCGGAAACTACCATTTGTGGTGGGGGTTCATATTCCGGACTAGTGAAAGAACTTTCCGAAGGTCGTGAAGATGTGCCGGGATTCGGTTTTGCGATTGGGATGGAACGCTTGATTTTATTACTGGAAGCACAAAAATCAGATTTAGCAGTTGAAAATCCTCTCGATATCTATATGGTTACCATTGGGCAAAGCGTTGTGAGTCAAGCTTTACAAATTGTTCAAGCCTTAAGACGTCAAGGCTTAAATGTAGAATTTGACCTCAACCAACGTAAGCCTAAGAAACAATTCCGTGATGCAGACCGCCATGGTGCCGCCTATACATTAACCTTGGGCGAAAGCGAACTAGCGGAAAAAAATATTAATGTGAAGAATATGACTTCTGGTCAAGAGCGTCATTTCGCTATTGATGATGTGATTGAACACTTTGACCAGGTAAAAGAAGCAATGAAAGAAGGAAATGATTAATGAAAAGAACAAATTATTGTGGCCTCGTTTCTAATGAAATGATCGGCCAAGAAGTGACCTTAAAAGGATGGGTACAACGTCGTCGTGACTTAGGTGGAGTTATCTTTGTTGATATGCGTGACCGCGAAGGCTTTGTCCAAGTAGTATTTAATGAAGCTAACCTAGGTGACCATTTTAACCGGGCAGAAAAACTACGTTCTGAATACGTTATTGAAGTTCAAGGCCAAGTTGTCGCTCGGGCAGAAGGGGAAATTAACCCAAAAATAAAAAATGGGGATATTGAAGTGATGGCCAGTGATTTGACCATTCTCAATCGTGCTAAAACACCACCGTTCCCAGTGGAAGATACTATCGATGTTAATGAAGATAAACGGATGCAATACCGTTATATCGACTTACGCCGTCAAAGAATGCAAGATAATATCCGTTTACGGTCTCAAGTGACCCACGCCATTCGTTCATTCTTAGACCAAGATGGCTTTTTAGATATTGAAACACCTTACTTATCAAAATCAACTCCAGAAGGGGCGCGTGACTATTTAGTTCCTTCCCGGGTTCATCCAGGTGAATTCTATGCCTTACCTCAATCCCCACAATTGTTAAAACAACTTTTAATGGCTAGTGGCTTTGACCGCTATTATCAAATTGTGCGTTGTTTTAGAGATGAGGACCTGCGTGGGGACCGCCAACCTGAATTTACCCAGGTCGACTTAGAAACCAGCTTCCTGAGCCAAGAAGAAATTCGGGATATCGTCGAAAACATGTTAAAAGCAGTCATGAAACAAGTTAAAGGCCTTGACATGACAGAAGATTTCCCAGTGATTTCTTATGATGAAGCCATGAGCCGCTATGGTTCTGATAAACCTGATACTCGCTTTGGCTTAGAATTGGTTGATTTATCAGATATCGTTGATCAATATGATTTTAAGGTCTTCAATATGGCCATTGAAAATGGGGGAATTGTTAAGGGAATTAACATTAAAGGAGCTGCTGATCAATACTCAAGAAAAGATCTTGATGGCTTGACTCCTTACACTAAGCCATTTGGATCAAAAGGGATCGCTTGGATTAAAGTGACTGAAGATGGGCTAACTGGACCAATTGGTAAATTCTTTAAAGAAAAACCACAGCCATTAATGGAACGGATGAACGCTGAAGCTGGCGATATTTTAGTCTTCTCTGCTGACCAAGCCTCGGTAGTTAATGCCTCATTAGGGGAAGTTCGCATAAAATTTGGTCGCGAATTAGACTTGATGGATAATAATCAATTTAATTTCCTCTGGGTAGTTGACTGGCCTTTATTAGAATATAATGCTGATGAAAAACGCTATACTGCCATGCACCACCCCTTCACTATGCCAAACGAAGAAGACCTTGACCGTTTAGAAAGCGAACCTGAATCTGTCTATTCCCAAGCCTATGATATTGTCTTGAATGGTTATGAAATTGGTGGGGGTTCGATCCGTATTCACCAAAAAGAGGTTCAATTAGCTATGCTAAAAGCTTTAGGTTTCTCAGAGGAAAAAGCTAACCAACAATTTGGATTCTTATTAGATGCTTTGGATTATGGTTTCCCTCCTCATGGTGGTTTAGCGATTGGCTTAGACCGCTTAGTGATGCTCATAGCCGGAGAAGACAATATCCGTGAAGTGATGGCTTTTCCTAAGAATGGTCGTGCGGTGGATGTGCTCACCGATGCTCCAAGTCCTGTTTCTGACAAGCAATTGGATGAACTTAATTTAGAAGTGACTAAAATTGACCTTGACTAATCCCTGCTTGCAAGAAAATTCCTGATTAAGTAAGAAATAAATGTAACTTTTAGTCAGAGAGAAAAGGTGAGGAAAATGAATAAAAAAAGCTGGATCGTTGTCATTGTGGCCGCACTAATCCTATTCTTTGGTGTCCAAAGTGCAGCTGTACGTGAGAAAGAAGCTGATTTGGATGATGCGATCTCAAATAAATTCTTTGCTAGTGATAAAACCATCGAAGAGGGCGATAGCAATTCTCAAATTGCCGTCCTCCAGGTCAATGGGACTATCGCTGATACGGGAGATCAAAACTCTTTGTTTTCAGCTAATCAAAGTTATGATCACCAAGGAACCCTGTCTGCTATTAAAAAATAAAAGAAGATAATAAAGTTAAAGCTTTACTTCTAGAAGTTGATTCCCCAGGTGGAGCCGTTTACGAGAGTGTTGAGCTCTACCGAGCTTTAAAGGACTTGAAGGAAAGTCGCCAAATTCCTATCTACGTCAGCATGAAATCCATGGCAGCTAGCGGGGGATATATGATTTCAATGGCTGCAGATAAGATCTTTGCTGATACTGAAACGACTACTGGGTCAATTGGTGTCATTCTTTCCACTTTTAATATCAGTAAATTACTAGAGGAACATGGTATTAAACCTGAAGTCTTTAAATCGGGAGACCATAAGGACCTATTATCGATGTATAGAGACCCTAGTGATGAAGATCGGGAAATTATCAATAATATTTTAAAAGAATCCTATGATCGCTTTGTAAAAATTGTGGCCGAGGGCCGGGGAATGAATGAAGATGAAGTCCGTAAATTAGCTGACGGGCGCATTTATTCAGGCCAACAAGCCTTGGATAAGCACTTGATTGATGCCATTGGTTATCGTCAAGATGCTTTAGCGGCCTTAAAGGCTGACCACGATTTAGAGGGTAGCCGGGTTTACTTAGTAAGTACTGATGATGACCAACAACAATTTAGCAGTTTAATTCGTCGCTTTAGCCAAGCTATTCCTTTGAGTAAGTTATGGAAAGCAGATACACCAGCTAATGAAATTGAAGCGGTTAAGGAATTAACAGATCAAGCTCCACGTCCATATTATCTCTACGGAGGTGAATAAGATGTTTGGTAAAAAGAAAAAACAGATGATAAGCAAAATATTGATATTTCTGGTTTAAATGATGAACTTTACCAAGGTAGCTTAGAAAATAAATCGGTTCCAGGAGAAGGCTATAAGACCACTTGTTTTCCTAGTTATTCTGAGTCAGTTGACCAATTGCCCCGCCAGGTTTATGGAGGCTTTTGGCAACGTTTATTGGCCTATTGCTTAGATTATCTATTTATTAGAGCCTTAGTAAGTATCCTTTTAGCACTTGCTAGTCTATTTTTAAGTAGAGACTTACTTGAACAAGGCGATTTAGTGAATTTCCTAGCGGTTAATTTTATCTGGGTTTTATACTTTACCTTGTCGACTTATCTCCTTAATGGACAAAGTTTAGGTAAATTTTTCTGTCGCTTAAGGGTTGTTAAGGCTGATGAAAGTCGCTTATCATTGGGAACCTGTCTGATACGTGAAGGTTTAGGGAAAGTCATCCTGCGCCAGTTTCCAATTTTAGCCCTAGTTATTGTTTTCACGCCTAAACGCGAAAACTTTATCGACTTTTTTACCGACACACGGGTGCTTTCGCTCAGCCAAATGGACTTAATTAATTATCCGAGTCCCTCCAAAAGTTAAGTTATTGGAAGTATACCAATCATAGTGATTAGCAAGTGTGTCATTAATTCACTCCTTATGGGATTATACAAAAGAGGTTGCGATGTATCGGTCGCAACCTCTTTTCAATTTTTTTAAGTATATTTGCCTAGAAAATTTGTCACCTTATTTTTGTTGGGGCTTGAAGTTCATGAACATAAGAATGAGGGTAGCTGTTTCTTCAATGCTACGGTCGGCAACATTGATAATAGGACATTGCAGACGCTCATATACCTCATTGGCATAGGCTAGTTCTTTTTCTATGCGGTCATCGGCGCTATAAAGCCCTGATTCATCCACCCCATAGCTACGCATGCGTTCACGACGAAATTTATTTAGTACATTAATATCATTGGTGAGGCCGATTATTTTATTGGATTCAATTTTAAAAATTTCTTCAGGTAATTGTGCTTCTGGGACTAAAGGTAAATTAGCCACCTTATAACCTTGGAAGGCCAGATAGATACTTAGGGGAGTCTTACTGGTACGCGAAATGCCTAATAGAACGATATCTGCTTCCTCAAAACGGTTAGGGTAACGCCCATCATCATTTTGAACCGCAAATTCAAGGGCTTGAATACGTTTATAGTATTGGTCATTTAATTTGTGACGCTGTCCAGGCTTTTGGGTAGAAGGAGTACCAGATTCTTCACCAATCAGTTCAATAATGGGATGAAGGACGTTATAATAAAAAAGCCCATGATCTTGACAAAAGCGATCAGCGGTTTGGTGAAGGTCTTCTTTAACAAAGCTCACTACTACATGGGCTTGATTGTTTTTAGCTGCTTCCAGAACAGGGATCAGCGAGTCCTCATGAAGAATGAAAGGAAAGCTCTTTATATTGATTTCAACATCAGGAAACTGTACCATTACACTATCTAAGAGATCGGTTGTTAATTGGCCGACTGCATCAGATAGTAAATAAAAATCTTTAATTTGTTTTTCTTCAGTCATTATTACACATCCTATTTCATCCATTATGTTTTAAAACAAATTATAACATGGCCATAAAGCAATTGCATGCTATAATAAATTAAATTGGGAGGGGTCTCTATGTCTGAATTTGTAAAAAATGCTATGAACCAATTAAATGATTTAGGCTATAAGTATACGCAAAGACGGGCGGATATGTTAGCGGTTTTTGACCAAGATATTAATCATTTTAAATCAGCCAAGGATGTCCAACAAGCCATGAAAAAGGACCATCCTAATATAAGTTTTGATACAATTTACAGGAATTTGCGCTTATTTACTGATTATGATCTATTAGAAGAAAATGAAATTGATGGGGAGATGGTATTCCGTCAACATTGTGATCCTATCTTAGGCCACCACCATCACTTCGTATGTAACCACTGCGGAAAAACCGTTCCCGTTCGTTTAGGTGATTTATCCTACTATAGCCAACAGCTTCCTGGCTATGAAATTAACGGGCATAGTTTTCAACTTTTTGGGCTCTGTCCTGAATGCTTAGCTGAAAGCAAAAGGCAGTCTTAATAAAGCATAAGAAAAACTCAGTCTCTTATCAGACTCTCTGCCAGTCAAGGTAGAAAAATTGATAAGAGACTGAGTTTTTTGGTTAATTCTAGTAGTGATAGTTTTTTGGGAGACTTTAGGCTAAGGTTGTTTGATCCGTTTCTTTAGGACGATAAAGTTTGCGGGCAATAATTGGAGTAATAATCGAGCTGATAACTACCCCAAAAGCAATTTGAGCAGTAGCCGAGGCGACAAATTCTTGATAGCTTGGAATCAATGAACCAATAATAGCAGGAACGGAAACAGACATCCCAGCAATTGAAGACATAGCTAAGGAGGTGACCCCATCTTCTTTTAAAAGGTAACGTTCAACTAAGACCATGATAAGAACCATAGGAATATAGAAGAGAATGGTTAAGAGCACCCCTTGTGGCCCCGCTTTGATGGCGTCGATTAAATTAATGTTAGCCCCAAAAGCAAAGCCCATGAAGGGGAGGGTAATTGCTGCTCCTGGTGCTAGATAATCCCGCATTTTAGGGTCTAAATTGCCTAGTACCGCTCCAACGATGACGGGGATAATGGTTGAGATAATTGGTGTCCAATTGATGGCAGTGGTTTGAGAAATACTAAAAACTAACATAGGGTAAGCTGGGGTACATAACAAGCCAACTAATCCAAAGGCACTGATGTCATCCTTAGTCCCATAGTCACCTTCCAAGGCTAAGAATAAAGAAGGATTGGTGGAAGCGATAGCAGCAATATAAGCAATGGCTGATATTCCCCAAACCCCATCCATGTCAAAGAATTGAATAAACAAAAGGCCTAAAACAATATTAATGATGACCTTTACTAGGATAAGGACGCCTTCTTTTCTTAAGACCACACTTAAATGGGAGAGATCAATAGAAGCTCCCGAGCAAAGGCAAGCAAATCCGATAATGTAATTCAAACCATCGGCAGTAAAGATAGCTTGCGTAGCCCCACCAATTTCAAAAATACCGGGGGCAAAGGTGCAAAATAATGCTGATATAAGCATAGGGACTAGTAAGAGACCACCAGGAACTTTCTTCATAAAATCGTACATTGAATAACTCCTTATAGCTAATGATAAATAGGTTTAATTGCGCATTAAAGTCAATTATAAGCCTATTTTTTTAATTACAAGATAATAAAAATGAAATTTACAATTAAATAATATAAAAGCGGGTATTGATATTTATATTATGTAAAAAGCGAACTATATTAAAGATATTTAGAAATTTGTCCGTAAAAATATTGTTTTATGCTATAATCTGAGTTATACTTGTCTTGTAGTTAAAACGAACTTTTTATATTAGAGAGGTGCAAAATGTTCGGGAAAAGAGTTAAAACTTTAGTTATTGGTGCTTTAGCAGGTTTAGCGCTTGCTGGATGTCAAGGTCAAAATGCCGGTACCAGTGGATCTTCTACTAGTGACAAATCAGCTAGTGATGAATATCGTATTGCCATGGTTACTGATGGAAATGGGATAGATGACCGCTCCTTCAACCAGTCAGCTTGGGAAGGAATGGAGAAATGGGCCAAGGATCATGGCTTTTCTGAAAATGCACGTTCATTTTATCAATCACATTCAGAAGCAGATTTCATTCCTAACTTATCGACTGCAACAGCTGATAATTATAATATCGTATTTTGTATTGGATCTTTTATGGTTGAGCCTATTCAAAAAATAGCAGAAAACAATCCTGACCAACACTACGGCTTAGTCGATGGACAAGTTGACCTGCCTAATGTGGTTTCCTTATCCTTTAAAGATAACGAATCGGCTTATTTAGCTGGTGTCGCCGCTGCAAAATCAACTAAGAAAGATAAAGTTGGATTTATTGGCGGTATGAAAATTCCAGGCATTGAACGCTTTGAAGCTGGTTTTAAACAAGGGGTAAAGGATACTAAGCCTGAAGTTGAAGTTGACGTCCAATATGCGGATTCCTTTGGGGATGCTGCCCGTGGTCAACAAATTTCTTCTTCAATGTATCAAAACGGCATTGATATTATCTTTACAGCTGCAGGACAAACCGGGAATGGTGCCTTTACTGAAACCCGCAATCGCTTGGAAAATGGGGAAAAGGGCCTTTGGATTATTGGTTGTGACCGTGACCAATCGAGTGAAGGAGAATGGTCTCAAGGTAACTTTACCCTTGCTTCTACCTTAAAACTCATCGGCACGACTATCGCAAAAGTTACTGACCAATCCATGTCAGGAGACTTCCCTGGTGGGCAAAGTCAATTTAATGGTGTTAAAGAAGGTGCAGTTGACTTAGTGGATACTAACTTAGATGATGAAGCTAAGGCAGCCGTTAATGAAGCGCGTGAGGGCATCAAGAGCGATAAAATTACCGTACCTGAAAAGCTTGCTGATTTAAAATAGAAGGATGAATATCGTGTCAAAACAGAATTTAGCATTAGAAATTAAAGATATCAGTAAAAAATTTGGCGATTTTACTGCAAATGATCATATTTCCTTTAATGTTAAGCAAGGTGAAATTCATGCTTTATTGGGCGAAAATGGGGCAGGAAAATCAACCTTGATGAATATTTTGACAGGTTTGTTGACCCCAACTAGTGGTGAGATTCTTATCAACCAAGAACAGGTGACCATTAGCTCACCAGCAGTTGCCTATGAAAAGGGAATCGGCATGGTTCACCAACACTTCATGCTTATTGATGATTTTACTGTGACTGAAAATATTATGCTGGGTGCTGAACTCACCCAGCATGGATTTTTAAAGAAAGATGATAGTGAAAAAATTGTCAGTGAGCTCAGTGAGAACTATGATTTAAAAGTTGACCCTAAAGCGAAAATTAAAGACATCTCTGTAGGTATGCAGCAAAGAGTAGAAATATTAAAATTACTCTATCGAGATGTTGATATTCTGATATTAGATGAACCGACTGGTGTCTTAACCCCGCAAGAAATCACTGAATTGATAAAAACTTTGCGGCATTTAGCGGCTAAAGGAAAAGCAATTATTCTTATTTCTCATAAGTTAAGTGAAATCAAGGCTGCAGCTGACCGTTGCACCATTATTCGTCGTGGTAAAAAAATTGCCACCGTTGATGTGGACGAGGTCAGTGAACAAGAACTCGCCGATATGATGGTAGGTCGTAAGGTGCAAATCCATGTAAATAAAGAAGCTTCCCAGCTAGGTAATGAAGTCCTAAAGATAAAAGATCTAGTCCTAGAAAAACGTCATCAACCGATCCTAAGAGGGATCAATTTAAACTTATTTGCGGGTGAAATACTAGGAATCGCTGGTATTGATGGTAATGGTCAAAGTGAATTGATCGATGTTTTAACCGGATTAAGCCAAGCGAATCTGGGACATATTTATTTAGATGGAGAAGAAATTACCCATGATAGTACTCGCCAGATCGCTGAAAAGGGGATGGGACATATTCCTGAAGACCGCCATAAACGCGGCTTAATCTTAGCAATGCCTATTTCTGATAACTTTATTTTACGTAATTACTATCAAAAACCCTTTAGTAAAAATTTGTTTATGCGCTCTGATGTGATTGAAAATAACGCTAAAGAGCTAGTCAATAAGTACCATATTGCTATTCCTAATATTTCGGCAAAGGCTAGTCAGTTATCTGGAGGAAACCAACAGAAAATTGTTATTGCCCGTGAACTTGAAAACCACCCCAAAGTCTTGATTGCTGCTCAGCCTACTCGAGGATTAGATATTGGCGCAGTTGAAGAGGTTCATGAAAGGTTATTGGAAGAGAGAGGTAAAGGGAAGGCTATTCTCTTAGTCAGCCAAGAATTGGATGAGTTGATGTCTTTATCTGATCGTATTGCTGTTATTCACCAAGGACAAATTACCGGTATTGTGGACAGCCAGGAGACTAATGAAACCGAATTAGGTTTATTGATGGCAGGAGAATCAATTGACAAATTAGAAAAAGTAGGTGAAAACGGTGAATAATAGTAAAAAGATGTCCTATGCCTTAATTATTTCCTTGTTATCGATTGTTCTAGGATTTTTTGTTGGGGCCTTAATTATGCTGTTTTTCGGTTACAATCCTATCCTTGCTTACCAAGCGATGATCGGAAAAGTGATCACTGGCCCTTATTTCTTAGGAGAGGCTTTTCGTGAAGCGACTGTTTTAACTTTTACCGGTTTATCATTTGCTCTAGCTGCTAAGGCTAATTTTTTAACATTGGTATTCCAGGTCAGTACTTACTAGGTTGGATTGCTTCCGTTTGGTTTGCCTTAGCTAACCCTGATTTACCCCGAATAGCCCTAGTCCCACTATGCTTTCTAGTAGGGGCTTTAGCCGGAGGTTTTTGGGGATGTTTAGTAGGCGCTTTCAAAGCTTGGCGTGGCAGTAATGAAGTAATTACTACCATTATGCTGAATTATATTGCCCTGTATCTTACTAACTGGATTATCAGAGGTCCTTTGGGAAGCCAATTGAAAACGCCAGAAATGACTGAAAATGCTAGTTTATCTTTAAAATGGCTCAGTGAATTAAGTAATGGCTCACGGTTAAATCTAGGAATATTTATTGCATTTGTTTTTATGGCTTTATATCACTTATATATAAATAAAACTATAAAAGGGTTTGAGACCCGGTCGATTGGCCTAAATCCGGAAGCCAGTCGTTACGCCGGAATGTCAATTAAAGAAAATATTATCTTAACCATGACTTTATCTGGCCTATGTGCAGGTGTTGGTGGTGTGATTACTGGCTTAGGAACTTTTCAAGGGATAACGATTCAAGGAACACTTCCTAGTGAAGGGTTTAATGGTATTGCTGTTGCTCTGTTAGGAATGAATCATCCACTAGGCATTTTTCTATCCGCTTTACTTTTTGGCATTCTAAATGTGGGATCACGTTTTATGCCCAATAGTGCAGGGGTTCCTGATGAAATGGCCCAAGTGGTCATCGCATGTATAATCTTTTTTGTCGGGACAGCCTACATTATTGATTGGGCAAAAAATAAGTTGCAAACCCTTAAACAAGCCAAGGGAAAGGAGTAGAAAATGTCACTAATTGATATGCTACAATTATTAGTTTCTAATGCTTTGTTATACGCAGCCCCTTTAATCTTGACAGCCATTGGTGGCACTTTTTCTGAGAGATCCGGTGTAGTGAACATTGGTTTAGAGGGGATTATGGTCATTGGTGCTTTTTCTGGCGCCTTAGCGAATTTCTTCCTAGCCCCTCAATTTGGCTCCTGGTCCCCCTGGATTTCCTTAATCATCGCAGGATTATTTGGCCTGATTTATTCTGCTCTCCATGCAGTAGCGACTATTCATTTGCGCGCTGACCACACCATATCAGGAACGGTGTTAAATCTGGCTGCTCCAGCCTTAACGGTCTTTTTATGCCGGGCGCTTACAGGGTCAGCACAAACCGGACCTTTGGCTGTTCCTTTTATCAATCGAACGCTTACATTTCTCAGTAAAATCCCCCTAATCGGACCGATTCTTTTTGTGAATACTCCCCCAGTTGCCTGGTTTAGTTTTTTTCTCGCACTTATCGCTTGGCTAGCCTTATTTAAGACACGCTTTGGCCTACGCTTACGTTCAGTAGGGGAGTCTCCTCTAACCGCTGAAAGCTTAGGGATAAATGTTTACGCGATGAAGTATGCTGGAGTTTTGATTTCAGGTTTTCTGGGAGGCATCGGTGGTGCCATTCAGTCTCAGGCAATTGCTAATGAGTTTGCTGTGACGACCATTTCTGGTCAAGGTTATATGGCTTTAGCAGCCATGATTTTTGGACATTGGCATCCGATTGGTGCGACTCTCTCAGCGGTATTTTTTGGACTTGCCCAAGCTCTAGGCTATGCAAGTAACTATATTCCGGGACTATCAGGAATTCCAGACCTTTGGTTGCAAATATTACCTTATTTAATTACCTTAGTGACAGTCGTTTTCTTTATAGGTAAATCGGTTGGTCCTAAAGCCAATGGAGTAACCTATGTAAAGAGTAAATAAATGAAAAGGAGGATATTCATGCGACAAATATATTTTAATCACGACGGTGCAGTTGATGATTTAGTAGCATTATTTTTATTAAGTCAGGCTAAAGATATTGAAATCCTGGGTGTGGGTGTGGTTCCAGGTGATTGCTATTTAGAACCTGCTTTATCTGCTTCTGAAAAGATTCTGAACCGTTTTGCACCAGGTAAAGCAATCAAAATCGCTCCCTCAGTGGCTCGACCTAAGAATCCTTTTCCTAAGGAATGGCGTGAACATGCCTTTACTGTAGATGCCTTACCTGTTTTAAATGAATATGAAATCAGTCAAAAATTAATAGTTGATCAAGCTGCCCACCTGCAACTGGTTGATATTCTTAAATCAGCTGACCAAGCCATTGATCTTGTCTTTACAGGTCCTTTGTCTGACTTAGCCCTAGCCCTAGATACTGATTCAAGTATCGCGGCTAAAATTAACAAACTATATTGGATGGGCGGCGCCTTTCAAGCAAAGGGTAATGTCCTCGAACCTGAACATGATGGTTCAGCAGAATGGAATGCTTTTTGGGATCCAGAGGCAGTCGAACGGGTATTTCAAGAAGAATTTCCTATTGATATCGTTGCCTTAGAAAGTACCGAAAAAGTGCCTCTAACAATACCAGTACGTCAGGCATGGGCTAAAGAACGGAAAAATTTAGGAATTGATTTTCTGGGTAACTGCTATGCCTTAGTACCGCCATTAGTTCACCAAGTCTCAAATTCGACTTATTATCTTTGGGATGTGTTGACAGCCATTTCCTATATTGATCCTTCATTGACAAAGAAGCATGCTTTAAAGGCCAAGGTTGCTACCAAGGGGATTAATCAAGGGCAGACCTATGAGGACGAAAATGGTCGTTTAGTCGATGTGGTTTATGATGTCAAACATGCGGAATTTTTCCAAACAATTTTTAATTTAGCTTGGCAATAATTAATAAAGTTAATTTTTTATGCCAATAACTTAGCTTTTGACCCATACTTTAATTAAAGTTAAGATTGACTGACTTTCGATTATTCGTTATAATCAACTTTGTACATTTCCTAAAGTGGAGGAAATGGTAAGGATGAAACGAGGGGAGGTATATACCATGTCAAAGACTGTAGTTCGTAAAAACGAATCTATTGATGACGCTCTTCGTCGCTTTAAACGCTCGGTTTCAAAATCCGGCACCTTACGTGAAGCACGCAAACGTGAATATTATGAAAAACCATCAGTTTGCCGTAAGAAGAAATCGGAAGCTGCTCGTAAACGTAAATTCTAATCGTGCATAACCTAAAGGACAGATTGGAGGCGCCTCATGGCAAAAATTGATCAATTAAATCAAGATATGAAAGAAGCCATGAAAGCTAAAGATAAATTCCGTTTATCCGTTATTCGCATGTTAAAGGGCGCTTTACAAAAAGCCGAAATTGACAAAGAAGAAGCGTTAACGGATGATGAAGAACTAAGCATCCTATCTAGAGAATTGAAACAAAGAAAAGATTCTGTGAATGAATTTCATGAAGCTGGAAGAGATGACTTAGCTGACCAAACCGCAAAAGAAATAGAAATCGTTGAAAACTACCTACCAAAACAACTTTCTGAAGAAGAAATTACCCAAGCGGTTAAGGAAGTTATTGATCAAGTAGGTGCCAGTTCAATGAAAGACTTCGGAAAAGTTATGGGAACAGCCGTAGCTAAACTGAAAGGTCAAGCGGATGGTAATCAAATTCAAAAAATAGCAAAATCCTTGCTATCATAGAAGTATAGGGGAGTTGGAGCGTTGATCCAACTCCTTTTTATATGGTCAAGGCGCTTTTAATTCTTCTACTGAATGAAAGGCAGAAGTTTTGTTTCATTATTCGATTTTTTAAACGCCTTTTGCTATACTAATCTTATCAATTAAAAGGGGGCAGATTGCTTTTGACACAGTCACTGACTACTAAGACCATTCAATTAAAGGATCCAGCGACAGCTCTAACTTTATATGGAATCCATGATCGGCATTTGCGTTTGATCGAAGAATCCTATACTTTACAAATCAATGCTCGTGGTGATAAATTAGAACTCATTGGCGCTAGTGATACGATTGAAACAGTAGCAGAAATTATTCAATCTCTTGAAGTATTGATCAATAAGGGCAAAACGATTGGAGAACGTGACATTATTACAGCCACCAAAATGGCTAATAATGGTCAACTCGATACTTTTATTGACTTATATGACCAGGCAATTGGGAAGAGCTATGATGGCAAGATTATCCAACCTAAAACTTTTGGGCAAAAACAATATATTGATGCTATTAAGGCTAACCCACTAACATTTGGTATCGGACCTGCCGGAACGGGAAAAACCTTTTTAGCAGTAGTTATGGCCGTTTCTGCCTTAAAAAAGGGCCAGGTCAAACGTATTATACTCACTCGCCCTGCGGTTGAAGCTGGCGAGAGTTTGGGTTTCCTACCAGGGGATTTAAAAGAAAAAGTTGATCCTTACCTGAGACCTATCTATGATGCCCTATATACTATCTATGGTGCCGACCATACTGAACGATTGTTGGAGCGAGGGGTCATTGAAATAGCTCCCTTAGCTTATATGCGAGGTAGGACCTTGGATGATGCTTTTGTGATTTTAGACGAAGCACAAAACACGACTAAGGCGCAAATGAAAATGTTTTTGACCCGCTTAGGTTTCGGATCAAAAATGATTGTCAACGGAGATAAAACTCAAATCGATCTCCCCAGGGGAATAAAGTCAGGACTGACTGATGCCGAAAACATTATCAAGGGTGTTGATAACATCCGCTTTGTCTACTTTGATACCGATGATGTCGTCAGACACCCAGTGGTTTCAGCAATTATTAAAGCCTATGATAAAGAAGCTGAGCAAAGGAAACATGGAGGTGAATAGGCATGTTATCTGTCTTATTCAAGGATAAAACAGGAGAACTAAGCGAAAATCAAGTTAATATTATATTAGGGGTCTTAGATGCAGCAGCAAAACGACTTGAGCTGAATCGAGAAACGGAAATGTCTGCGACTATTGTTCATGATGACGAAATCCACGCCATTAACCGGGATTACCGTGGTAAAGACCGGCCAACGGACGTGATTAGTTTTGCCATCAACGATGAGAGCGAAGGCGATAGTCCTATCACTGAGTGGCCTGAAGATTTGCCTTATGAATTAGGAGATTTGATTATTTCTTTAGACACGGCTAAACGTCAGGCAGAGGAATATAACCATTCATTAGAACGTGAGCTAGGTTTCCTAGCTTGTCATGGCTTTTTGCATTTGAACGGTTATGACCATATCGAGCCAGAAGATGAAAAAGTAATGTTTGGCCTACAAAGAGAGATTTTGGATGCCTATGGACTCAAAAGAGAATAAAGAGCTAAAGGAAGACTATAAGAATAAGCGCTTCAAAAACCGGTCTTTTATTCGGTCACTCGGCTTTGCTAGTGAAGGAATCGTATTCACTTTTAAACATGAACGTAATTTTCGATTTCAAACTGCTTCACTGTTTTTAGTGGTTTGTTTAGCACTCTGGCTCAAAATTAAACCCTTAGAATTTATCATTTTGCTTTTTTGTTGTCTTATGGTTATGGCTTGTGAAATGATTAATACTTGTTTTGAATGGATGGTCGATTTAACCACAAACTACCAATATCATCCGATTGCAAAACATATTAAGGATGTGGCTGCTGGTTTAGTCTTGCTCACATCTATTTTTTCGGTAATGATTGGTATAATTATTTTCACGCCTTATCTATTAGCACTTCTCTTTTAAATTTAGAAAGGACTACTTGTGTTCAATCCAAATAATTATCATTCAGGCTTTGTAGCCATTGTAGGACGTCCCAACGTGGGGAAATCGACCCTACTTAACCATATTATTGGCCAAAAAGTAGCCATTATGAGTGACAAGGCCCAGACTACCCGCAACAAAATCCATGCCATTTATACCACCGATGAGGTTCAAATTGTCTTTATCGATACCCCAGGAATTCACAAACCTAAGCATGAATTAGGGGAATACATGGTTAAAAGTGCCTATTCTGCATTGGATGAGGTTGAAGTCATTTTAATGCTGGTCAATTCCACTGAAAAAATTGGTCCAGGTGACCGTTTCATTATGGAAAAAATTGCTGCTTACAATACGCCAAAGATCTTAGCAGTGAATAAAACCGACCAATTAGACAAGGAAGACTTGGCGGCTTATTTAGAAAGTATTCCTAATAAGGATATCTTTGATCAAATTATTCCCTTATCTGCTTTAACAGGGGATAATGTGGACCAATTGCTCAAGGAATTAACTAAGGAAATGCCACTTGGTCCGCAATATTACCCTGAAGATCAAGTCACTGACCACCCTGAATATTTTGTTGTCAGTGAAATGATTCGGGAACAAATTTTGCAATTAACCCGTGAAGAGATCCCCCATTCGGTGGCGGTAACCGTCGACAAGATGCAAAAAGATGAGTATGATAAGGTCCATGTTTATGCCAATATTATTGTTGAGCGTAAGAGCCAAAAGGGCATTATTATTGGAAAAAATGGTTCAATGATTAAGAGAATTGGATCCAATGCCCGTCGTGAGATAGAGACCATGCTCGGTTCTAAAGCCTTTCTGGAATTATGGGTAAAAGTCCAACCCCATTGGCGTGATAAACGTAATCTACTCAATGACTTTGGCTACCGCCCAAAAACCGATTACTAATAAACTTTAAGAGTAGCTAGAAAGAGTGAGAATATGACCATCAATCAAGCAACTTTTCCGGGGATTGTTCTCTACCAAAGGCCCTATAAGGAAAAAGATTTGCTGGTTAAGATTTTTACTCAACCCTATGGCAAGCGCATGTTTTTTGTTCGTAATATTCATAAACCTAACAATGTGTTGAAGCAACCTAGCTTTGCCTTTGTTAGGGCGGAATATATTGGCACGATCAATGACCGGGGCTTTTCCTTTCTTAAAGAGGTCAAGTCGATGACTTTTCCCAAGCATACCATGAGTGATTTAGAAGCGATGGCTTATGCCAGCTATCTTTGCCATTTAGTTGACGCCTCTATGCCGGATAGAGAAGTCGACCAGGTACTTTTTACTCAACTTGAACAAGCCTTAGATAAGATTGAGACAGGTTTTAATCCCGCCATTATTTCTAATATTTTAGAAGTTCAACTCTTGGCTAAATTTGGGGTCATGCCCCAATTGCATGCCTGTCAAATCTGCCAAGAGGACCAGGGGATTTTTGATTTTTCCGTTATTTTTGATGGGCTATTGTGCCAAAAGCATTTCGATAGGGATCCTAGAAGACTCCATTGGCCGGCTCGAGCAGCACATTTCGTTAAGCTGTTCAGTCAAATTAACTTTGCTAACCTACAAAGTATTCAGTTAAATAGTCAAAGTCAAGCCATGATTCGACGAGCAATCGATGATTTATATGATGAATATGTGGGCTTGCACCTGAAAAGCAAAAGCTTTATCGATAAGTTGGCGAATTTTTCCAATCCGCTTGACTAGCTTAGAAGTCGTGAAGTATTATAAGTATGATAATATACTAATGTGATAACTAGTAAGGAGTACAAGTCTTCTATCTGCAAAGTGAGCCTTGATAGTGAGAAAAGGCCAGATAAAGCTTGGAAGGGCGTACTAGAGCATTATTAAAAAAGAGCTAGCCTGAGCTAGAAGTAGGGTGGAACCGCGAAACCATCGTCCCTATGTATACCTTTTTGTATACATAGGGTTTTTCTTTGCTAGCAAAAAACCAGCAATTAGTCTATTGTCAATTTCAGATTTGAAATAAAAATGAGAGTGAGGAAGTCAGATGACAACTACTGCCAAAACCGTTCAGGAAATGATTCTTGCCTTGCATCAATTCTGGTCTAATCAAGGCTGTTTAGTGTTAAATGCCTATGATACCGAAAAAGGTGCCGGGACCATGAGTCCATATACTTTCTTAAGAGCCATTGGACCAGAACCTTGGAATGCCTGTTATGTAGAACCTTCACGGCGTCCAGATGATGGACGTTATGGTCAAAACCCTAACCGTCTTTACCAACACCATCAATATCAAGTGGTCATGAAGCCGAATCCAGACAATATTCAAGAATTATATATTGAAAGTCTAAAAAGCCTAGGAATAAATCCTCTGGAACATGATATTCGTTTTGTTGAAGATAACTGGGAAAACCCATCAATGGGTTGTGCTGGTTTAGGCTGGGAAGTTTGGTTAGATGGGATGGAAATCACTCAATTTACTTATTTCCAACAAGTGGGTGGCTTAGATTGTTATCCGACCACTTCTGAGCTCACTTATGGGATTGAAAGACTGGCTTCTTATCTACAAGGGGTGGATTCCGTCTATGATTTGGAATGGTCTCGGGGAGTAAAATACGGAGAAATCTTTAAACAACCTGAATTTGAACATTCGACTTATTCCTTTGAAAAGGCGAATACACAGATGTTATTTAATAATTTTGACGCCTATGAAAGAGAGGCCAATCAACAGATCGATAACGGCCTAGTTCACCCGGCCTACGACTATATCCTTAAATGTTCACATACCTTTAATTTGTTGGATGCCCGGGGCGTTGTGTCAGTGACCGACCGTGCGGCTTACTTGGCTCGGGTTCGCCATATGGCAAGACGGGTAGCACGTCTAATGGTTGAAAAACGTAAAGAATTAGGTTTTCCCTTATTATCGCGCGAAGAAGCCGAGAGCTATTTGAAGGAGGACGGTAAGCATGAATAATCACAGCTATTTAATTGAAATTGGCTTAGAAGAAATGCCAGCCCAATATGTTCGTAGCATCAGTGAGCAATTTCAAGAACGGGTTGAAAACTTTCTTGATGAAAATCGTTTAAGCTATGGATCGATTGAAACTTTTGCTACACCAAGACGTTTTGCGGTTTTAGTAAAAGAGTTGGCTGACCGCCAAAGTACCTTTGAAGAAGAAGCTAAGGGTCCGGCCAAAAGAATTGCCCAAGATGAAGCTGGGAACTGGACCAAAGCTGCTATGGGATTTGCTCGGGGTAAGGGGCTTACTATTGATGATATCTATTTTAAAGAATTGAAAGGCGAAGACTATGCCTACCTTACCGTACGGTCTGAAGGGCTCAATGTTGTAGAGGTATTAGCAGATATTAAAAATTGTGTCAGTGAGATGAACTTTCCGGTCTCCATGCATTGGGATTCTCACGAATTCCGCTACATCCGTCCGGTTCATTGGATTGTATCCCTATTAGATAAAGAGGTTATTCCTTTCAATGTCCTAGCGGTTGAAGCTGGCAATCTTTCTCGCGGTCATCGTTTTCTCCATAATGAAAGTGTTGAAATCAGTCATGCTAGTCTTTATGAAGAAAGCCTGGAAAAAGCAGCTGTCATTGTTGATCAAGATAAGAGAAAACAAATGATTAAGGAACAAATTGAAGCCCTTGCCAAAGAAAATAATTATCAGGTGCCACTTGATCAAGATCTACTCGAAGAAGTGACCCAAATTGTTGAATATCCAACGGCTTTTGTAGGGGATTTTGATGAAAAATACTTATCTCTTCCAGCCCCTGTCTTGATTACAAGTATGCGGGAACACCAACGCTATTTTGCGGTGGAAGACCAAGAAGGTAAGTTATTGCCTCATTTCATAGCTTTAAGAAATGGTAACCATGACCATATTGAAACCGTTAAAAATGGGAACGAAAAGGTGCTAGTAGCTCGTTTAGAGGATGCCATGTTCTTTTTAGAAGAAGACCAAAAGCATACTATTGATGATTTCGCTCAAAAGCTAACCGATGTGACTTTCCATGCGGAGATCGGTTCGATGAAACAAAAAATGGAAAGAACCGGAAAAATTGCTCACTATCTCTATGAAAACTGGGCCATGCATGAAGTCTTTGCCGGGCAATTAGCCACTGACTTTACTCAAGAAATCGATCGTACCTCAGCAATCTATAAATTTGACCTGGTGACTCAAATCGTGGATGAATTTAGTGAATTGCAAGGGATTATTGGGGAAATTTATGCTAAAAAAGCGGGAGAAGATCCACAAGTAGCCACTGCAATCCGTGAACACTATTTACCAAGTGGTAACGCGAGTGAACTTCCCCAAAGCCCACTAGGCTTACTATTCGCTATTAGTGATAAATTAGAATCAATTATTTCCTTCTTTGCTATTGGAAAAATTCCTTCTGGTTCGAACGACCCCTTTGCCTTAAGACGGCAAATGATTGGAATTTTAGCAATTTTAGAAGCTGAACACTTACCTTTAGAATGGCATCAAGCCTTGAAAGATATCTTTGACCAGGTTTATGATTTTGACCAAAATAAGCAAGTCGAATTGAGTCAGGCCATTATCCAATTCTTATCTGACCGGCTTAAGAATAACCTGGCTGACAAGGAAATTCGCTTTGATATTTCTCAAGCTGCTAGGGAAGCTAAATATATCGATGTATTAACCATTATCCAATCTGCTGAATTATTAAATGCTCACAAAGAAGACGAAGACTATAAAGATAATGTCGAAGCATGGCAACGGATCAATAATATTATCCTCAAAGTTAGCCAAGAAGAGGTTGAACTTCCCCTCGTAAACGAAGATTTATTTGAAAGCAATTCGGAAAGTGATCTCTACCAAGCGGTGTCGGATTTAAGACTAGATGAAGGAGTAGAAGAAGCTTATGAGGAAATTACCGCTTTAACGCCAATAATTACTCAATTCTTTGAAGATAACATGGTCTTTACCGATAACCAAGACATCCGCAACAACCGCTTAGCACTCCTAAGCCTAATTGACCAAGCGATCACAAAGCATTATAATGTCCAAGCCTTACAAGCTAAGTAATAATATAAAAAATTTGAAAGGAGGGGGACCATGTCAACATTTTATGATTATGCCAAAATATGGGTTAAAGCCGGCAAGGGAGGCGATGGTTTAGTTGCCTTTCTCCGTGAAAAATACCGTCCTGATGGAGGCCCCGCTGGTGGCGATGGTGGTCGTGGTGGTGATGTGATTTTCAAGGTGGATGAAGGCTTAAGAACCCTGATTGATTTCCGCTACAATCGTCACTTTAAGGCCAAGCCAGGAGAAAATGGAATGACCAAGGGCCGTTATGGACGTGGGGCAGATGACTTAGTCGTACCAGTGCCTCCTGGAACAACAGTTCGAGACTTTGATACAGGTGACTTGATTGGCGATTTAGTGGAAGACGGTCAGGAGCTCATAGTCGCTAAGGGAGGTCGTGGCGGACGAGGTAATATCAAATTTGCTACTCATAATAATCCTGCCCCAGAAATCGCTGAAAATGGCGAGCCTGGCCAAGAGAGAACCTTGCAGCTGGAATTAAAACTCCTCGCCGATGCCGGTTTAGTTGGCTTTCCTTCAGTTGGAAAGTCGACCTTGCTATCTGTTGTCAGTGCAGCAAAGCCTAAGGTAGGGGACTATCATTTCACTACTATTAATCCTAATTTAGGTGTGGTAACGACAAGAAACCATGAGGAATTTGTCTTAGCTGACCTTCCCGGCCTAATTGAGGGCGCCTCGGAAGGAATTGGCCTTGGCATGCGATTTTTGCGTCATATTGAACGAACAAAGGTAATCTTACATGTGGTTGATATGGGCGCTTATGAAAACCGGGATCCTTTTGAGGATTATGTAAAAATTAATAAGGAACTCAGCAATTACGATGAGGAGCTTATCGCTAGACCGACGATTATTGTTGCTAATAAGATGGACATTCCAGAAGCAGTCTTATACTTAGAAGAATTTAAAGAGAAGTTATGCACTTACTTTTCAGAGAATTATCCTGACTTAAGCGTCCCTGAAATTTATCCTATTTCTGCCTTCACCCATGCGGGGATAAACGATTTAATGGAACATACTGCCCAATTGATCAACGAAGAAACCGAACGAAGAGAAGTTCTTGAAGCAGAAAAAGCGGCAGAAGATCAAAAGGAAAGTGTCAATTACCAAATTGAGGAAGAGGAACCTTACTTCTATCTTAACCGGGATAGTGATGGTACCTTTATCCTTTCCGGTAGACGCATAGAAAAAGATTTCAAGATGGCTAACTTAGAATATGATGAAAGTGCTATGCGCTTTGCTCGTCGCTTGAAAAAACAAGGTGTCGATGAAGCTTTGCGAGAAAAGGGAGCCAAATCAGGCGATATTGTGCGCTTGTTAGACTATGAATTTGAATTTTTAGATTAGGTGAATATTTATGGAGTTAACTTTTTTAGGTACTGGTGCAGGGGTACCCAGCAAGGCCCGCAATGTGTCTTGTACCCTGTTAAAATTATTAGACGAGCGCAATGAAATGTGGATGTTTGATTGTGGTGAAGGCAGTCAACAGCAGTTTCTTAAAACAACTTTGAAACCCAGAAAAGTAACTAAAATATTTATCTCCCATGTCCATGGTGACCATATGTATGGTTTACCCGGCTTTTTAAGTAGTCGAAGCTTCCAAGGTGGAGAAAATGTCCCCTTAACTATTTATGGACCCAAAGGTGTGAAAAAATATGTTCAAACCAGCTTAGGTATTTCCAAAACCCGCCTTACCTATCCAATTTATTACCAGGAATTAGACCAATCTGGGATTGCCTTTAAAGACCAGCAATTTACGGTTAAATATGCGACTTTAGACCATATTGTTCCTAGTTATGGTTTTAGGGTAGAAGAAGCCGATTCAGCAGGCGAATTATTAATTGATAAGGCCCGGGAAGCAGGGGTTCCCAATGGACCTCTTTTAGGCAAATTGAAGGCGGGCTTAACTATTCAACTAGAAGATGGTAGGGAACTTCACGGAAAAGATTTTCTTGGGCCGGACAAGCAAGGAAAAATTGTTTCAATATATGGTGATACTCGCTATTGTCAGGCTGGGATTGATTTAGCTCAAAATGCCGATGTTTTGGTCCATGAAGCGACTTTTGAGGCTGGTGAAGAGAAAATGGCTCATGATTATTACCATTCCACTGCTAGCCAGGCCGCCATGGTGGCCAAAAAAGCCGGGGCTAAGCAACTTTACCTGACTCACATTTCAGCGCGCTATGTAGGAGCAATGGCTAAAGAATTGCAAAAAGGTGCCGAAAAAATATTCCCTGCTAGCCAAGTGGTGAAGGATTTTGATAGCTATGCCATTAAGTAATAAGGGTAAGCAAGGGCAGTGGGCCTTGGTTACTGGAGCTTCTAGTGGTATTGGTCGCGCTACTGCAATTGCTTTGGCTAAGGCAGGCTACTCAATCTTACTAACCGCTAGGCACCAGGAACGCTTGGAAGAAAGTAAGCAGCTATGCTTAGAGGCTGGTGAAAAAGCGGTAGATATTTTTCCAGCTGACTTAAAGGATTTAGAAACAGTTGACCGTCTTGTCCACTATGCTTTTGAGCGTTATTCCATAAGGATTGTTGTTCATAGTGCTGGTTTAGGCTATTTTGAACGGGTGATTTAACAAAGTGATGCACACGCTTTGGAACAGATCAATACCAATTTGATAAGCGCCATCTATCTATGTCAACGCGTCGTCATTGCCATGCTAGACCAAGGCTTAAGTAAGACCTACTTGGTGATATTGGCATCAATTGCCGCGCGCATTCAAACCGCTGGCAATGCTAGCTATGCAGCAAGTAAGGCTGGTTTGTTAGCCTTTGCAAATGGATTAAGACAAGAGTTATGGTCAACGCCTATCCAGGTAATGACTGTATTACCCGGTCCAGTAAAGACCGCCTTTTTTGACCAGGCAGATCCGAGTGGGCAATTTATTCAGGCGGTTGATAGCTTCACGGTTGAAGCAGAAGAAGTTGCCCAAGCGATTTGCCAGGGGATAAAAAGAAACAAGATAGAAGTTGTTGTCCCTAATTACTATGCCTACTTAAACAAGATCTTGTCGCTTTCGGTTCCTTTAGGCTACCGTTTGATTCATTGGACCATGGCTCGGATAAAACCGCGTTAAGGACAAGAGACATCAAGATGCTAAAGAAAGGGGTTAGTTATGCTAAAGGCAAATTATGATTGGCAATTAAGACCAAGTTTTGATCAATCTGACCTAGAAAAAGAGCAAGTGATTAAGGAAACTCAATTATCGCCACTCCTGGTCGATTTACTTTTTCAGAGAGGGAAACAAAACACTCAAGAAATTAATGATTTTTTGAGTGAAAAAGCTCATTTTCACGATCCCTTTCTACTCCATGATATGCAGAAAGCCATTGATCGCTTAGAAGAAGCTGTTAGAAATAATGAACTCATATTAATCTATGGCGACTATGATGCTGATGGAATTACAGCAACCACGATTCTCTATGAACTTTTAGAATCTATAGGGGCTAACGTAACGTATTACTTACCAGACCGCTTTGTAGATGGCTATGGGCCCAATAAGGAAGTGTATGCTTACTACATTAAGCAAGGGGTCCAATTAATTTTAACCTGTGATAATGGTGTTGCCGGTCATGAGGCAGTGAAATATGCCGAAGATGCTGGCGTTAATGTCATTATCACTGACCACCATGAAATTGGAAACACTTTACCTGATGCCTATGCTATTGTTCATCCCAGACACCCTGAGGGGAATTATCCCTTTGATGATTTATGTGGAGCTGGAGTAGCCTTTAAGTTAGCCCAAGCGATGACCGGTAGCTTACCAGTCGAATATTTGGATGTCTGTGCGATTGGAACAATCGCTGACCTGGTTCGTTTAGAGGATGAAAATCGCAGCATTGTTCAGCAAGGCTTAAAGATTATGGCTCATAGTGAAAGAATCGGTCTAATGACTTTAATGAAAAATCAAAACATTGATCTAAACCATATCGATGAAGAAACTATCGCCTTTAACATAGCTCCACGACTTAATGCCTTAGGTCGCTTAGCTTCGGCTAAACCAGGAGTTGAACTACTCACGAGTTTCGACCCGGATTATTGTCAGGAATTAGTTAATACCATTGAAACGACCAATCAAAAACGACGAGCAATTGTTGACTTGGTTAGTCAGCAAGCGATTCAGACAGTCGAAGAGTGGGAAGAATTACCAGAAATTATCATTTTATCTCATTCCAATTGGCATGAGGGGGTTCTAGGTATTGTGGCTAGTCGACTGGTAGAGCGCTATCAGCGGCCTAGTATCATTTTAAATTATAATGCTGAGAAGGCAGAATATAAGGGTTCAGGTCGTTCAGTTGCAGGAATCAACCTCTTCAAGCTTCTCCAAGCTGCAAAGGAATATGCCCCTAAGAGCGGGGGACACGCCATGGCAGCTGGTATGACCATTGCTGAAGACCAATTTGAAGCTTGGAAAGCGGCAATCTATCAAGCAGTTGAGCCCTTCAAAGAGCGATTACAAGGGAAGATTCCTTTAACAATTGACGCCAAGATTACTGCCGATCAATTGACCTTAGAAAATATTCAGGAGCTTAATCGCTTAAAACCATTTGGTACAGCTAATCCCAAGCCTATATTTTTAATCGAAAATGAATCGATCTCAACGCCACAGCAATTAGGAAAAGATAAGAACACCTTAAAATTTTCTTTGACTAAGGAAAATAAACAGCTAGAAGTTATCGGCTTTCAGAAGGGGAATTTGGCTAATTATTTACAGACTGGTCAAAGTGTTGATTTGGTTGTCGAAGCATCAATTAATACCTGGCAGGGAAAAAGTCGACCACAAGCCATTTTACTCGATATGGCTAGCGACCAAAAAATAATCGTTGACTGGCGGAGAGAAAAAATCCTGACCTTATTTTTTCCCTTTCCCAAAGTTATTATTATTTTGAAAGCAAGTCCTTAATCGCTCAATATAAGGAGCAGATTCCTAGTCAATCTTGTTTAATAGGGGAAGAAGACTTGAAGCAGAGCAGGGAACATTATAGCCAGTTAGTTATTTTTGAACTACCAAAAAATTTGCAAAAGCTAAGAGACTTCGTTCATAATGAGAATATAGAAACGATCTATCTGTTTTCATATAGTCCGATATCAGCAAGAAAAATTGGTATGCCCAATCGCGATCAATTTGCTCTGCTTTATCGTTATTTCATTTTCTATAAAGAACTTGATTTGACCGAGAAAAAGGCAGACTTGGCTAGGTATTTAAAGCTACCGCTCCCTCTTCTTAACTTATTGCTAAAAGTTTTAGTTGAAGCAGAGCTTTTAGAACAAGATGGCCAGATTTATCGTATTCGACCAGGTCAGAATAAGATCGATTTAAAAGAGTCAACCAGCCTAAAAAATTGGGCAAAGCAAATCGAAAAAGAAAACTTTCTTTTAAATGAAACCATTGATAATTTAACACGGTATTTTTTCCAGGAGGATAATTTATGAACTTAAAAGACTACATTAAGGATATACCTAATTTCCCTGAGGAAGGCATTATATTTAGAGATATTACGCCTTTACTCCAGGACCCTGAGGCTTTTCAATATACAGTTGATAAAATTGCAGATTTTGCTCGTGAAAAATCAGCAGATGTGATCATAGGTCCAGAGGCTAGGGGCTTTATCGTTGGCTGTCCAGTAGCTTATGCTTTAAACAAGGGCTTCGTTCCTGCCCGAAAAAAGAATAAATTACCTCGTGAAAAAGTCAGCATTGAATATGATTTAGAATATGGAAGCAATACTATTGAAATTCATAAAGATGCTATTCAACCTGGGCAAAAAGTCCTCATTGTTGATGATCTCTTGGCCACTGGAGGGACCATTCGTGGCACTAAAAAATTAGTTGAAGAACTTGGTGGGGAAGTCGTTGGCGCTGCCTTTATTATTGAATTAGAAAACCTAAAAGGCCGTCAACTAATCAATGATTTAGATATTTTGGCCCTCATTAATTATGACTAATGGTATCCAGATACTATAAAGCTTATAATCCAAATAAAACCGCTCTCTAAGTCAGTTACACGGACTTAGAGAGCGGTTTTTGCTTTAAAAAGTATGTTCACGGTAAAGGCTAACGACTTTACCTAATATGGTGACGTCATCAAGAATTATTGGCTCTAAACTAGCATTCTCAGGTTGGAGGCGGAAGTGACCGTTTTCTTTGAAGAAACGTTTACAGGTAGCTTCGTCATCATCTGTCATAGCAATAACAATATCACCATTAGATGCCGAACTTTGTTGGCGAACAATGACATAGTCACCATCAAGGATACCTGTTTCGATCATACTTTCTCCGCGAATTTGCAACATGAAATATTCGCCATCTTGACTATTAAGACTTGGTGGGGTGGGGAAATAGCCGTCAACGTCTTCATAGGCATCAATAGGCTGTCCAGCAGTAACCGTACCGATAATAGGAATACCGGGTTGGTCCACGCCTAACATCTTTAAACCTTTATGGGTAATTTCCAAGGCTCTGGGTTTGGTAGAATCTTTGAATAAATAACCACCTGCTTCCAAGCGATTAAGATGGCCGTGAACAGTTGAGGTTGATGCTAACCCTACTTGGTCACATATTTCTCTAACCGTAGGGGGATAGCCCTGATTTTTTACACTATCATAAATGCATTGTAAGACTTGTAAGGGTCTTTCTTTCATATTGTTTCACCGAAACTTTCCATATATATATTATCCGAGTCATTTCATTTTTATCTACTATAAAAATGGATCAAGCGATTCTAATTCGTGCTTTTATTGTAGCATAGCTCGAAATTTTGTGCAAACGTGCGTTCGTTTCTTTTGCTTGATTAAGCAAGTAAATGGGCATCAGGACTTACGAAGACTGTTTTTTGCTCAAAGTAATTAACAAGGCCAGGTTTAGCGCCATTAGTTTTTTTAACATGCTTGACCTGTGTATAATCTACGGGGACATTGTTGGCCTGCCGGTATTTAGAAAAATAGGCGGCATATGTTGCTGCTTCGATGATTTCCTCATCACTAGGTTGGTCAGTTTCTAATATCACATGGCTGCCTGGAATATCTTTAACGTGAAACCAGTAGTGGTTTTTCTTAGCCCGTCTTGTGGTTAGTTCATCATTTTGCGTATTATTACGGCCAACAAGGATAGTGTTTCCTAAACTTGTTTGATACTGTCTCGGTTTTAAAGGTTTCTTGCGCTTATGGTGATTATGTTTTTGTTGTTTAATATAGCCTTCACGGATAAGTTCTTGACGAATATCTTCTAATTCATTGGGTTCAGCAATTTCAATTTGATCTTTAACGCTTTCTAAATAATCTAATTCTGCCTGGGCAATTTGGCTTTGTTCCTTAATATGCTGTTTTGCTGTATTTAGTTTGCGATAACGTTGGAAATATTTTTGGGCATTTTGGGAAGGTTCTAGTAAAGGATCCAGTGCGATATCGATGAGCTTATTATTAGCGTAATAGTTAGGTAATTGGACACTAGTCATTCCCTTTTCCACTTGAAAGAGGTAAGTGGTCAAAATTTCACCTTTTATTTGATAGTCTTCAGCCTGTTTACTTTTTTCCATATCTTGCTTAAGATTAGCTAATTTACGGTGGTTATGCTTAATCCGTTGAGCAACAACCTGGCTAATTTGTTCACTCACCTGGTTGACCCGAGAAAAGAGGGCTTTCTTTTCATAGTAGTCATCGAGGAGCTGGGAAAAGGATTCGTAACTAGTTTGCATTCCGCCTAGAGTATAATAGGGGAAGGCAGTTGCAATGACCTGACCGTCATTTTGACTTAGGGTTGGCTTTGGTTGATTAAAATCATTGAGAAAGGCAGTAAAAGTCGTACCTTTATTTTGGGATTCAGTCAGTCTCTGGGCTAATTCTGCCGCGCTATCTTTGCCAAATCCCATAAAGGTTTTCTGTATCTCTTTAGCATCAGCCTTAAGCTTATATTCATTGGGGTTGATAGTAAACGGATTGACCTTATCCCCTTGAGGAGGCAAATGGTAAGTAGCTCCTGGTAGGAGGGTACGGAAACGGTTTTGGCTAATGTCTATTTTGGTGATGAGGTCGGCAATTTTACCATCCTGATTAAGAACTAGGATATTACTGCGTCTACCCATGACTTCAATAATGAGTTTATAGGGTTCACTAATCCCCAATTCATTTTTGCTTTCAATACTGATAATAATTATGCGGTCGTTTTCATATTGACTGAAATCGATAATCTTTCCTCCATCAATATGTTTACGTAAAAACATACAAAAATTGGGTGGGGTATCCGGCACACTGTATTGGTGATTAGTTAGCTGAACACGGGGGGCTTGGGGTGTCACAGCGAGCAATAATTTATAATTTTTGCGATTTGACCGAACGGTAAGAAGAATTTCTTGGTCGTAGGGCTGTTGCACCTTTGAGATTCTTCCCCCGGCCAAGCAAGCGTTTAATTCTTGTATAAGTCCATGAATGAATAGTCCATCATAAGACATGGAATCACCTACTTTCCTAGCTTATCATTATAGCAAAGAAGCCCAGAAATTGCTAAAAACCTTGATTGTAAGCCTTATCTTTTCGTTTATAACCTAATTATGCTATAATGATGATAAAGTAATGAGAAAGGAATGATTATATGGAATTAAAAGATTATATGAATGTTCTTGAAAATATTGGGGCTTGTGTTTTCTCAACCGTAAATGAAGACGGAGAAGCAGATGCACGTTACGCTAATGTTGGGGTAGCGAATGAACACGGGGTATTCTTCATGACAGCTCCTACCACTAACTTTTATAAACAATTAACCAATAATCCTAAGATTGCCATTACTGGTATGTTAAAAGAGGATGGTATAGAAGTAATTCGTTTACAAGGTACTGTTCGTGAAATTGGTAAAGAACATCTTGAAGCAATCTTGAAAGACAACCCATTTGTACAAGATGTTTATCCTGATGAAGAAGAACGTTCAACCGTTCAAGCCTTCCAATTATATAAAGGAGAAGGTTCATACCAACACCTTCAAAACCACGTTAAGGAAGAATTTTCTTTTGGTGAATAATTAAGAACGTTCTAAAGGGCTGTGACCTATCACAGTCCTTTTTATTGGTTATTATTTTTATAAAAAATGTGGAAAATTACACCAAATAAGATTGATTGAATTTAGATTATATTTTGCGCTATAAGCTTTCTTCAGAGTTCTAGCGCTTTCTTTTACCTATAATATAATCACCCAATGACTACTTATACTGAGTAATTCCTTTTAAGCTAAGTGTCAAAAAGAAATATAGCTATGTAAAGCAAGCCCTCCAAACTATACTTCGAGTAGTTAGGAGGGTTTTTATTTACTTTTTATAGTTATTTTACAAGAAGGATAAATTAATATTTAACGTTTACATTTCTTTTCACGGCTCTAAGCTTTGGTATAATGAGGGTATCAATAATTAGGGGGATAGTCATGAAGCGTATACCTTGGGATCAGTATTTTTTATCACAAGCCTTGGTTTTATCGATGCGGAGCACTTGTGACCGTTTGATGGTAGGGGCTGTGATCGTTAGAGATAATCGTGTTATCGCTGGGGGTTACAATGGGTCTGTCAGTGGAGAAACCCATTGTAGTGAAGGGGGATGTTATTTGGAAGATGGGCATTGTGTGCGTACGATCCATGCTGAAATGAATGCGATTATTCAGTGTGCTAAATTTGGAGTTTCTACTGAGGGCGCTGAAATCTATGTAACACACTTTCCTTGCTTGCCTTGTACCAAGCAAATTATTCAAGCTGGGATAAAAAAAGTTTCTTATCTCTATGATTACCATAATCATCCTTACGCCCTGGAACTCTACCAAAAAACCGGAGTAACGGTCTGGAAGAGACAGTTAGAAGATGACTTCTTCCATCAACTTCACCAACAAAATTTACTCAATTGTGAGAAGGAAAAACAGAGTAAAGAAAAGAATTCGTTTTCATAATCAGAATTGTCTGACATCTAATTCATTATCTGCTATAATCTTCATATGATTTAATCGTTCTCCATAGGAATAGGTTTTATCAGTATATATCTATACTCAATAGAAAGTGTGAATGTAATATGAACGCAAAAGAATATCTTCAAGAAACACGTCAATTGTGGGATAAGAAGTATGAACAGGAACCAGAATTTTTACAAGTTCTTCATGAATTTGTAGATAGTGTTGAACCTGTTTTTGAAGAACATCCCGAATATATTGAGGCTAACCTATTACAAATTTTAGCTATTCCAGAACGTATCATTGAGTTTAGAGTGCCTTGGATGGATGATCAAGGCAAGGCTCGAGTTAACACCGCTTTTCGGGTTCAATTTAATTCAGCAATTGGTCCATACAAAGGTGGCCTACGTTTCCATCCAACTGTCAATAAGAGTATTTTAAAATTCTTAGGTTTTGAACAAATCTTTAAAAACAGCTTAACCGGCTTACCTATTGGCGGAGGTAAGGGCGGTTCTGACTTTGATCCTAAGGGGAAATCTGACCAAGAAATCATGCGCTTTTGTCAAAGCTTTATGACCGAATTACAAAAATATATTGGCCCTGATATGGATGTTCCAGCAGGGGATATTGGTGTGGGTGCCCGTGAAGTTGGCTACTTATACGGCCAATATAAACGTCTAAATGGTTTCCAAAATGGTGTGATTACCGGAAAACCTTTAACTTATGGAGGTTCACTCGCTCGTACCCAAGCCACTGGTTATGGGGCAGTTTACTTCTTGAATAATATGTTAGCTGCCAAGGGAGAAGCAATTGAAGGTAAACGGATTATGATCTCTGGGGCTGGTAATGTGGCTATTTATGCTGCTGAAAAGGCTCAAGAACTTGGCGCTACTGTCCTTACAGTCTCTGACTCCAATGGTTACGTCGTCGATGAAGAAGGCATCGATATTGATTTACTAAAAGACGTCAAGGAAAATAGACGTGAACGGATCAAGGTGTACGCTGAAGAACGACCAAGTGCTACTTATTATGAAGGTGTCGTTTGGGAACACGCTATTGATGTTGATGTGGCGATGCCATGTGCTACTCAAAATGAACTGAAAAAACCGGGTGCTGAACAAGCCGTTAAGAATGGGGTTAAATATGTTTCTGAAGGTGCCAATATGCCTTTAGATAAAGCTGCAACAGATACCCTTCTTGAAGCCGGTGTATTTGTCGGCCCAGCTAAAGCAGCTAATGCAGGTGGGGTGGCCGTATCAGCCTTAGAAATGTCTCAAAATAGTCAAAGATTATCTTGGACCTTTGAAGAAGTCGACCAAAAATTAAAAGATATCATGGACAATATCTATCAACAAGCGACTTCAGCCGCTGAAAAATACACCAATGACCCTTATAACTTAATTGCAGGAGCAAACATTGCTGGTTTTAGTAAAGTTGCTCAAGCGATGTTATCTCAAGGACTTGTTTAATCCTTTTAAAAAGAGTATATTGTTGAAAAAGAGCGATGATTAAAATCGCTCTTTTTCGTAATCAAATTATACTGGGCAAAGAGAAAGGGATGAGCAAATGGAGAAAGTTGAAATTGATAAATCTGAAATTATTCAACATTTTCCCAAGCGCCAAGCCAATTCATATAAGGGTGACTACGGCAATGTTGTTCTGATCGGAGGCAATCAGTCCATGGGTGGTGCAATTCAGATGGCCGCGATGGCCTGTGTCAATAGTGGAGCAGGACTGACGACTGTCTTTACCGATCCAGTAAACCGGCCTGCCATCCATAGCGTTATACCTGAAGTGATGGTTAGTGATTGGCGTCGGCAAGACAGCTTGAAGAAGGCCATTGAAAAGGCTGATGTGATCGGCATCGGGCCAGGATTTGGTCGCGACCATTCACGCTTTAACCAGATTATGTTACTTATTAAACAAGTTATTGCTGAAAAAATATTGGTTATTGATGCCGATGCGATTTCTATTCTCAGTCAAAAAGACCAAGGCTTAGACCAATTATCCCAGGCAAAATATCTCGTTTTGACTCCACATTATGGGGAGTGGGATCGCTTATCGCATGGTGAAATTTCCTATCATGATAATGAAGGCATTCAATCATTCGTTAACCAATATCAACTGAATTTGGTTCTTAAAGGAGCACCTAGCCGTTTATATTTTGCTGACCATTCAAACTTTTATCAATTAGCTATCGGCAATCCTGGTATGGCAATTGGTGGAATGGGTGATACCTTGACTGGGATGGTTTGTGGCTTTATGGGCCAATATACAGATCATGAAGCCGCTTTGAAGGCAGCGGCCTTTCTCCATAGTTATATTGCAGACCGCATTTACCAAGATCAATATATTGTTCGCCCTAGTCAAATCGCTGATCTCTTACCCAGAGTTATGAAAGAGATGGAGGCAGAACGTGAGTAAAAAGCACAAAAAAACCAATGCCATGCGCCTCTTAGACCAGGCCAAGATTCCTTACGAAGAAGCCATCATTCCATATAGAGATGGTAGTTTTCAACCACAAGCAGGGAAATCGTCCTACAAGACCTTGGTTGCCAGGAGCCATGACCATGAAATCATTGTATTTGTGATACCGCTTGACCAAGAACTTGACCTTAAGCAATGTGCCCGTGTGATTAATAGTAAGCGAGTTGAATTAGTCCATGTCAAGGAACTATTGGATCTCACCGGCTATGTACGGGGCGGTTGTTCGCCTTTAGGCATGAAGAAAAAATATCGTACCTGGTACAATGACTCTTGTCTTGAGGAAGAGAAAATATTTGTCAGTGCCGGTGAACGGGGCAAACAAATCGGACTGGATCCTAAGGCTCTAATAGAAGTCACTCAGGGAAAGGTCGATCATTTGATTCGTTAGTCGAAAAGATACCACTTTCACTTATAATGTAATCTGCTTTTATGTCATAGTCTTTGCAAGGAATATCTGAGGTCATTAGTTTATCAAAGTAAGGAATAATAGTTATTCCTTTAAAATCAGCCAAGAGGCGGTCATAATAGCCTCCACCGTAACCTAAACGTTGACCCTGGCGGTTACAACTTAAGCAGGGTAATATGATAAGATCAACCATACTAATGTCAGCTTGGGGACTATTAGCTTGAGGCTCCAAAATACCATATCTACTTTTTTGATAAGTGGTCGATTCATCAATATAGTGCAAATCTAGTGACTTTCCCTGAACTCGGGGAAGAACAATTTGAATTCCTTGCTTAAAACAAAAATTAATCAGTTTTTGGGTATTAAATTCAAAGGGCAGACTGGAAAAAAGAAATATACACTTAGCTTGATAAAAAATCGAAAAGTTGACTAATTGATGGCTAATGATTTCATTTGCCCAGTGATAATAAGACTGAGGAAGGGCTTGACGTTTGCATTTTATTTTTTGCGTAGACTAGCTTTTGCTTTATCGATTTCATCAGTCATTTCGCTTTGTCTCCTTTTCTTGGTGGGGAAGTAATTGCGGGTAACGATAGCATTGAGGGTTACGGGCAGTACAAATCGTCCTGCCAAAGGCAATTAAAGCATGGTGGGCATCCTTCCATTCACTAGCAGGCAGGACCTTAGTAATTCGTTTTTCCACTTCTCTTACCGTAGCATTTGGATCGACAAAGTGATGATGTTTTGCTATGCGACTAATGTGGGTATCGACAGCAAAGGCTGGCTGATCAAAGCCTAGACTGAGGACGACACTGGCTGTTTTTCTCCCCACACCATTCAGACTTTCTAAATCTTTACGTTGACTGGGAACTTGGCCACTGTACTTGTCAATTAATTGTTGGCCCATTGCATGCAAATAACGCGCCTTACTATGATAAAGGCCTAGTTTGTTGATAAAGGGTTCAATATCCAGAGGGCTGGCCTTGGCCAAGTGTTTGGGCGTAGGAAAAGCTTTGAAAAGATCAGGGGTCACTTCATTAACCTTTTTATCGGTGGATTGAGCACTGAGCATCACAGCGATGAGTAATTGGTAAACAGAATTGAAGTTTAAGCTAGGGCCAGCGTCGGGAAAGAGGACCATAATTTCTTTCAGAACGGATAAAGTTTCTGAATCAGTTAAAAGCAATAAAAACACCTTTTCTATTAAATCAAGTCAAGTCTGACTAAAAAAGAAGTTGGCAGGGTGGCCAGCTTCTTTTTTATTAAGCAGGAATTATTTAGCAATGAAAACATCACAGGCCGCATGGATCATAATATACTCAGAAACAGATCCAATGAGTAAACGATCGATTACGCCTTTACCAGTCGAACCCATCATAATTAAATCAATTTCATGTTCTTCGGCAAAGTCAAGAATTTCTTTTCTAGGATCTCCAGGGCGGGCTTCAATGGTGACATCTGTAATTCCGGCCGCTTGAGCTTCTTTTTGGTAATTCTTTAATAATTCTTGGTAGGCGCATAATTCATGATCATGGGCTTTTAAATTAAAGTCATCAAAATCATAGCGTAAGAAATCAGCAGCTACACTAAAAATATAGAGTTTAGCTTGATAAATATGAGCATATTCAAGGGCTTGTTCAAAGGCAGCCTTGGCGGGCTCAGAACCATCAATAGGTACCATTATTTTTTGAATACTTTTCTCTGGCATAATTAACCTTCCTTACTAGCGTACAATGAGCACCGAAACGGGGGAGTGACGGACAACAAATTGAGAAACGGAGCCCATAAAGAGACGTTCTCTAGCGTTTTTCCCAGTTGCCCCAACAACAATCAATTCAAAGGCAGGATCTTCTTTTAAAAGGTGAATGATTTGTCGCTTAGGCTCGCCTACAAAGACCTCAGCATTGACTTGGTCAAAGTCAAATTGATCCTTGGCAAGTTGACGGTAATTATTGAGTAACTCTTGCCGTTGCCCAACGAGACTGTGAGAATAATCACTTTCTTCACGGTTAGATAAGATATCTTCATCGATAACAGATACCAGGTACAAATTGGCCTCTTTAGCTTTGGCGATAGTGGCCGCTTCAACAAAAGCATCGCGAGCTTGGTCAGAGTCGTCGACAGCAACTAAAATTTTTCTTTTTATTGACATAAATATTCCTCCCTTATATAAACGTTTTCTTTATTATTATTTTAGCAATCTAACCACTTATAATCAATAATAGCCTGAGGCTCTAACTTTGACTAGTAGGAGTAAATTTTCCATGGTAAGATATTTAACAGGTTTATCTATCATTCGATAAAAATACATATATAGGAGGATCAATTGAGTGAAAAAAGAATATCGTCAAAGCCTTAATTTAATCACTGATATTTTATTAGTTGCCATCACAGCCTGGGGGTCTTTTCAAAATGGTTGGTTTAATTTACCCAACTTGGTTTCATGGATGGGGCTGATTGGAGTTATTGGTTTGGCTAAGAAGTGGCAAGGAAATTTTATTTTTAACGCGATTCAAAATATCTCTGCTGCTATAGTAGCTGGCCGTAATCGGATCTTTGGTGACATGTTTACCAGCATTTATTATTTATTTACCCAAATTTTTGGTTTTCAACAATGGCAACACCATAAAGATGAATCCGGGGAGCTTATTGTAGACGAAAAAACGAATTGGCGTTTAGTAGGCTTCGCTGTTTTAGTGGGGTTCTTTGGTTTGGGAACCGTTTCTTATTTTCTCGGTGGCGTATTTATCTTCTGGGATGCATTTAATAATGCGACAGCTATCATTGCTCAATACATGCAATTGGTGCAAAGAAAGCGAGCCAGCTGGATTTTATGGTTAATCACTAATCTTATCTCCCTTTATATTTTCCTCATGCAGGGGGTACCACAAATGGCCATCATGTATTTCGTCTTTTCACTCAATGCCTGCCGCGGTTTTATTAACTGGAAAAATTAGGCCAGCATAGACAGGGGATTAGACTGTTAAATAGGCAAAATAATCTGTACAATTAGATTATAATAGTTAAAAGAGGGGGATAATGATGAGGAAGGTTATGATAATTGTCAATCCAGGATCTGGAGATAATCAAGGCGAGGAATACGGTAAACGGCTAGCTGATTTTCTCAACGGTAAGTTTGATCAAGTCAATATAAAAAAGACTGAAGGCGACAATGACGCCTTGAAGTTTGCCCAGGAAGCCTGTCAAGGCCATTATGATTCTTTATTTACTGTTGGTGGTGATGGAACCATTAATGAAGCGGTCAATGGGCTCGCCGGCCAGGACTACCGACCCACTTTAGGTTTCTTCCCAGCAGGAACCAACAATACTTTTGCCCAATTATTTAATATTTCTGAAGATATTGATCAGTACATCGAGGACTTAGATTTGGAAGAACGCCATAGTTTAGATATTGGCCGCTGTAATGATCAATATTTCAACTACTATGTTTGTTTTGGCAAGTTAATTGAAGCAACCACAGGAACCAGCTCCGAAGAGAAATCACAATTCGGCTCCTTTGCTTACCTGAAGAATATTCTATCAGCTCTACCTAAAGATGATACCCATCCTATTAAAATAGAATCTGATAGCGAAAGTTTTGAAGGCAAAGCCAGTCATGTATTTGTTCTATTAACTAACCAAGTGGGAAACCTGGTCTTCTCTAATGAACAAAGCAATTTACAAGACGGTCAATTTCAAGTGTACATTTTAACTGATGAATCAACCGGGTCAAAATTATCTGCCCTTAAAGATATCCTTTTTGGTCAATTAGAAGATAATGACTCGATCAAAAGCTTTGCCTGTTCCAAGTTAACCACCACGAATTCTGATGATAATGAAACCCAGGTCGATATTGATGGTAACGATGGACCTTATCTCCCATGCGAAATTGAATTATTGCCTAAGCACATTAATTTCTATGTTCCTAAGACCCAAGCAGTTCAATAAAGGCTAATTTATATAAATTTAAGACAACTTTAATAAGGGTTTAGTGTATACTAAGGAAAAGTAATAGGAGTCTAGTATGACTCCTATTTTAATTATAAAAAATAAAGGAACATCCTATATTATGAAAAATATTTACAATCGCTATCATAAAATGTTTAAAATAGTATTTTATATTTTACTGATCTTATTTTTCGGCTATCTCATTCAAAATGAGTTACGGTCAATTAATTGGTCCTTGTTTTTTGATTCCTTAGCTGACCTACCTGCCTTTACACGCCTGGCCCTAGTAATCTTTGGATTATTAGGCTTTAGCTTTAACGGGTGGTATGACTATGTCGCTACCCGTAACTACACGGTGACTGCCCATAGCTATAAAATTTTACAAATGGGCTGGATAAGCCAAGCATTTAATGAATTTATCGGCTTAAGTGGCTTTACTGGTGCCGCTCTCAGAAATAATTTTTATCAAAAGCATGGACTGAAGCCTAAGCAAGCCATACAAATTTCCTTAGAAACTTGGTTTGCCAGTTTTCTAGGTTTAGGCGTCTTATTATTAATCGTCTTATTATCAGGAAAAATTGAGGGTTATTCACTATTACTTCCAGTAATTTATTTACTCTACCTGCCTTTGTATTTTTTCTATGATAAATTGCCTTTAGCCAGAAAATTGGGTGAAAAATTTGGCCTTGAAGCTATCACTTGGAAGAAGAAATTTGCTTACCTATCTGCTTCGCTGTGTGACTGGGTAGCTTCTTTTACCTATTTTTATATTGTGATGTTAATTTTTATGCCGCATTTATCACCGATATTTGCCATGATGGTCTATAGCTTCGCTAACGTTGTAGGAATTTTAAGTTTTATTCCTGGAGGTTTGGGGACCTTTGACCTGACGGTATTATTAATGATGCAAAATGCCGGTTATAATCCCGATCAAGTTTTGGCAGCGATTGTTATCCTCCGGGTATGTTACTACGTCATTCCCTGGTTATTAGCTTGCTTCTATGTTTTCCATAACTGGTTTACCAGTAAACTATTCGAAGAAGATATGAAGATAAAGGCATGGGGAAAGTGGATCGTTCGCTTTGTTTCCTTTTTACTCTCAGTCAACGGCTTGGTTTTAATTTCTTCAGTGATTTCACCAGCCGTTTCTGAGCGGATTCATTTGCTTAAATACCTGATTCCTAGATCTTTACAGAGTGTCTCCATTCTTTTGGTCCTTTTAATTGGTTGTACTGCCTTTATTTTATCTTTTGGCCTATTTAAGCGGATCAGAAGGGCATTATGGTTGACGCTTATCCTCTTACCCCTAGGAGCCATTGCTTGTATGATTAAGGGGCTAGACTATGAGGAAGCGATCTTCTTACTCCTGTCGACTTATTTGCTTTATCAGTCCCGCTTTCTCTTTACTCGTAATCATTTGGCATTGAACCGTAAGAATATTTTACTTAGCTTTTTCGCCTGTGCAGGCCTTTTGTTAATCATCTTTTTAATCACCGGGCACTTTAGACATATGCCTTTCACTCGTCATGTCTATTTATTAAATCCTTTACATATTTTCTTCTATCTGGTGATTGCTAGTTTGTTGACTATTTTAGTGCTATTTAGTCGCAGTGAACGACTGGACTTCCTACCACCTTCCCTAGATGAAATTAATCTTTACGAACAGCTTATCGCTGAATATGGGGGAAGTGAATATAGCCACTTAGTCTATTTGAAAGACAAGATGATCTTTTTTAACACGGAACAAACTGTGGCTATTTTATACCGCCCCTCATCGGATAATTTAATTGCCTTGGGTGATCCTATTGGTAACAGTCAGGATTTTCCTATCGCCTTAGAAGAATTTTTGGAATATGTTGAACATATGGATATGGCGGTTGGCTTTTATGAGGTCACCCCGCATTACCTAGATGCCTTTTGTAGTTTAGGCTACGCTACCCTAAAAATAGGGGAGTCAGCGATTATTGATTTAGATGACTTTACTTTTGAAGGGAAGAAGAATAAAAACCGGCGTTCCGTTCGCAATGATATGACCCGGGCCGGCCTCTATTTTGAAGTTTACCAACCTCCTTATAATGATCAATTTATCCATGACTTGCGACAAATTTCTGATCAGTGGCTTAATAAGCGTGAAGAAATGAGCTTTTCCATGGGGGCTTTCTATGAGGACTATCTAGCCAGAGAGCGGATTGCCGTCTTAAGAGATGAGGAGGCGATCTATGCTTTTGCAAGTATTATGCCGATATCGGAAGATATGATTTCAATTGATTTAATGCGTTATATCAGTCATGATGCCGGGGATGTTATGCAGATGCTAATTTTGCAGTTATTGCAATGGGCCAAGGACCTTGGTTACCACCGCTTTGTTTTGGGAATGGCGCCTTTGGCTAATGTAGGAACAAAATCATATGCCAGCCCTCGGGATAAGACCCTACATCTGGTATATGATTTTGGTAATCGTTTTTATGGCTTTAAAGGATTACGTGCCTACAAATCTAAATTCCGTCCTGAGTGGGAAAACCGCTATATTATTTATCCTAATCAGACCACTTTAATCAAGATTTTAATTAGTTTATTAGATATTACCCACAAGACAAGGGATTAATGTTTATTTTTTAAGGGATTTCGATTACACTAAATAGAAACGACGATAGGAAAGGAAGCGATATCATGTCACAAAACGTTTATACCGTATACTGGGAAAATAAACGTGATGGCGTCCGCAAAGAACACGGGACCTTTGCGAGTGAAAAAGAAGCTTTAGCAGGGATTAAAGCTTGGTGGGAGTTACAAAAGGACAAATATGACAATGTCCAAACTGTTCGCACGAATACCGGAGCCTTAGAAATCCAATACGAAGATGATAATTATGTCTATCGGATTGAGGAGGAACTATTAGATGGGCAGCTGCCTAAAAAATCTTATACTTTAAGGAAAGCTGGTCAAATTGAGGCGGAAAGAAACAAATATGATGTCGATGACGATTATTATCTTTTTGATGAGTTAGCCGAACCTTATCGTGACCGCCTGATTGTAGCTATGAATGACAGCCAAAAGGCTCGCCAATATATCTATAACGAACGCGGACAACTCATCAAAAAATTAGGTCAATAAAATTTTAGTTAAAGGCAAAAGAGAGTCAAATCTCCATAAAAGGAACTTGACTCTCTTTTTTTGACCAGATATGGGTATTGGAAACGCTTTATAACAAAAGGGTTATTGAAAAGGCTTAATTTTATGATTATAATAGTTAGGGTGTTCTTAATTGTCAATTGATAGAAGGAGGAAAAAACAATGAAAGAGAAACTTTTTGAAAGTTTGCAACGTTTAGGGAAAACCTTTATGTTACCAATTTCAATTTTACCCTTAGCTGGTTTATTTCTAGGGATATCAGCTTCTTTTACAGGTGAAACATTTGTGAAAATGTATCACTTAGAAAATATTCTTTCGCCGGGAATGCCGCTCCATAGTATTTTAAGCGTTTTAGGAGACTGCGGAGCCGTTGTCTTTGATAACCTAGGTTTATTGTTTGCTATATCTATTGCCTTAGGTTTGGCTAAAAGCGAGAAAGGGGTGGCAGCCTTATCAGCCGTGGTGGGGTACTTTATGATGTACGCTTCACTATCTAGTTCCATCATCCACCTCCGTGGTTTAGAAGAATTGGAAAAAATACCAGGATTGATTACTTCATTACTTGGCTTTGAGCATACCATGAACCTCGGTGTCTTTGGTGGGATTATTATTGGCTGTCTTGTGGCTTGGCTACATAATCGTTATTACAAGATCGAACTCCCTGATGCCTTGTCATTTTTTGCCGGCACTCATTTTGTCCCAATTGTTTCAGCAGTTGCTGGAGTCGTTAGTGGACTTATTTTATCTTTTATCTGGCCGTATTTCGCTGCTGGAATTGCTAATCTCGGTCAGATTATCGCTAATACTGGCCACTTAGGGACCTTCCTTTACGGTTATATTTATCGTGCCTTAATTCCATTTGGATTGCATCATATTTTTTATTTACCATTTTGGCAAACCGCTGTAGGAGGGACTGCTGTCGTTGATGGGACTACTGTTGTGGGCGCCCAAAATATTATTTTTGCCCAATTAAAGGCTGGAGAAGCTATTTCTCCCGATGCAGCTAGATTCTTTGCCTTCCAATTTCCAGAGATGATCTTTGCCTTACCAGCTGCTGCCTACGCCATGTACCGGGCCGCTAGATCAGATAAGAAGACCATGGTCAAGGGGCTATTATTTTCTGCATCCCTAACCTCAATTGTTACGGGGATTACGGAGCCAATTGAATTTACTATTTTATTTGCCTCTCCTTTACTTTATTTTGGGGTGCATTGTGTTCTCTTTGCTTTATCTACTGTCTTAGTCCATATTGCCGGAGTAGGAGTTGGACTAACTTTCTCAGGAGGTTTAATTGATTTTATTCTTTACGGCGTCTTGCCAGGCAATGCAAGAACACATTGGATTCCAGTGGTTATTATCGGTATTATTTACGCCATTGTCTATTTCTTCCTCTTCCATTGGATTATAAAGAAATTTGACTTGGATACTCCAGGAAGAAAAGCAGATACTTCATTACATACTAAAGAAGAATTCCGAAACAAAAATGCGCTTAATGGCTTGAGTGAAAATGACCAAAGAGCTTATCAAATAGTTAGCGGTTTGGGTGGTACCGATAACCTTGTCGATGTTGATAATTGTGCCACCCGTCTACGGGTAACGGTCAAAAACGGTGATGAGGTTAATAAGGAAGCCCTACAAGCCACTGGCGCAGCTGGCGTTGTGGTCCGTGGTAATAGTGTCCAAGTCATTTATGGGACTACGGTGTCAACCATTAAGACCCAAGTCACTGAATTCATCGAAAGTGGCCAAGCTCCCAAAACAGCCGCAACAGTCGTGAACGAAAAGCAAGCAGAAGATCTCAAGGGATCAGCTCAAGTTGTTAATGATCAAGCGATTTTAGATGGTATCCCAGTAGAACTTTATGCGGTTGCAGATGGTGAGGTCATTAGCATTGATAAGGTAGAAGATGAGGTCTTTTCTCAAAAGATGATGGGGGACGGCTATGCTATCCAACCTAGTCAAGGCCAAGTGGTCGCGCCAGTAAGTGGGAAAATCTTAAATATCTTTCCAACTAAGCATGCCCTTGGTCTCCAAAGTGATGAAGGCCTTGAAATTCTCGTTCACATGGGCTTAGACACGGTTGAACTCAAAGGCGAAGGCTTTACTATTCAGGTTGAAGAAGGGCAAAGTGTTAAAGCTGGGGATCCGTTAGCTCAAATGGACCTAGCAAATATCGAAGCCAAAGGAAAAGCTTGTGACATCATGGTTGTCTTAACCAATAGTGATAGGGTTCATAGCCTCGATGTTCTTGATCAAAAACAAGTCACAGCTGGCGAAAAGGTCGGCGAAGCCTTATTAAATAAGGAATAGCGTGTTAATTAGTATTACTTAACTAAAGGTTCTAGCAGTGGAACAAAGCGTCTACTGCTAGGCCTTTTTATATACTAATCGCTCGGCAGAGTTTCGCTTAAAAGTTCTAAACCATTACTTTCTTTATGAATTTACTTAATTATTTTAATAGACGAAACAAGCTTTAGGGTATACTATAAAGAGAAAGTTAGTGCAGTTATTAGGAAAGGGGTTTGACAATGGAAGCAGGTTATCAAAATACAGCTGTCAATCAAAGCTTTTACTTACAAGTGGACGATCAGCATAAATTGTATGTCGAAGACTGTGGAAACACAAAAGGCCAGCCAGTTATTTTTCTACATGGAGGTCCTGGGAGTGAGATTACTCCAAGTTGCCGCTTATTTTTCGATCCTGAAAAATATCATATTATTTTATTTGACCAACGAGGGACTGGGAAGAGTAAGCCTTTTTTATCTACCGAGAATAATACACCTTTTGATAGCGTCCGCGATATGGAACTGATCCGTGAATACTATGGTTATGACAACTGGTTTGTTTTTGGGGGCTCTTACGGGTCGACCTTGGCTTTGGTCTACGCCATTTTACATCCTGAACGGGTGGAACAATTAATACTAAGAGGGATCTTTCTAGGCCGTCAAGAAGAAATCGATTGGTTGTATGAAGGTGGGGCAGCAAAATTTTATCCCGAAGCTTACGAAAAATACCTGTCGTTCTTGAGCGATGAGGAGCAAAAAAATTGCGTCCATGCTTATTATCAAAAAATCCATCAGGGAGATAAAGAAGCTCATCAAGCGGCATGTAGGTATTGGGCCAAGTGGGAATCTTCCTTATTGACCCTACTGCCTCATTTTCCCGAAGAAGACCAACTGAGTCCAAGTGAAGAAACGACAGCCGTTTTAGAATCGCATTACTTTGAAAATCATATGTTTTTTGATGAAGATAATTATATTTTAAATAATGTTCACCGCTTTAATGATATCCCGATGGAAATTGTCCAAGGCCGGTATGATGTCATTTGCCCACCAATTTCAGCCTATCAACTCCACCAAGCATGTCCAAAATCAAATTTACACCTGGTAGAAGCCAGTGGACATAGCCCTTACGATCCTGAAATGTTAAAAGCAATCGTAGCTATTATGGACCAATTAGCCGAATAAAAGAAAAAGCACTCCTCAAGATGACTTAGAAGGATAAGTGATCCTTGAGGGGTGCTTTGCTATTTAATTAAAAAAGGGATTTGTTAATTTTTCTTCAGCAATGGTAGAAGACCCGTAATGGCCTGGATAAACCAAGGTCTGGTCTGGTAAAGTAAACAATTTTCGGGGAATACTTTGCATAATCGCTTGACTATCTCCACCCGGAAAATCGGTTCGACCGATCGTTCCTTTAAAGAGGGTATCACCAGTCATCATAAAGGGATGGTCGCTGTTATTAAAGAATAAACAAGTACTTCCATGAGTATGACCTGGTGTATGAATGGGAGTAAAGCTAATACTTCCTATACTTTGCTCCTGGTCATCTTGGTAGTAGGAATCTGCCGCTTGAAAAGTCAAGTGACCTAAACCAATAAAGGGACTCATGTTATACATAGGATCACTTAACCAGGGCGACTCAGCTTGATTAATATAGACCGGAATTTGGTAATATTGACGGATATCGTCTAGGGCACCAATATGGTCACAATGACCATGAGTAATTAAGACAGCTAGGGGTTTTAGTTGTAGCTTTTGAATTTCAGAACGAATTCTGCCCGCTGAAGAACCGGGATCAATAATTAAGGCTTCTTTATTTTGCTCGTTATAGACTAGATAGGTATTAGCCTCCAAGACCTCAGTAACGACTCGGGATACTTTGAGCATAAGTTGACCTCCTGAATATATACTAAAAGTAAAAATAAAACCATAGTTGCTGGGAATCCAACAGCTATGGCTCACAGAAGTGAATGATTAATTAGTCTTCTTGTTGTTCTTTAATGAAATCAAGGAATTGATGGAAGAGCATGTCTAAGAATTTATCTGTCCCTTCATCAGTCATGCGACCGGTTTCGTCAAATTTGTTAGCAGCTTGTCCCATTAAAAATTCTGCACCTGGGAAAACTCTAGCATATAAACCTGGAGAAGTGAAAATATTACGTAAGTTATCTTGGGCACGAACAGAACCTAGGGTACCTAATGAAGCCCCCACAATCATCACAGGTTTGTTTTGGAAAGGTTTACGAACACTTGATAACCATTCGATAACACTCTTAAGAGCGGCGGTAATAGCGTGGTCATATTCAGCTGTTGAAATAACAACGCCATCAGCAGCTTCAATTTTGTCAGCTAATTCATTGACCACATCAGGAACATCTTGTCCCATGTAATCTGCGTTAAATAGAGGGATTTCATTAATTTCAGCAACTTCAAATTCAACTTCGTCACCGAATTTATTGGCCATATGTTCAATTAAAAGACGGTTATGAGACTTAGAAGCATTGTTACCAATAATACCGACAATTTTCAATTAAAAAAACTCCTTTCGCTAAGCCAGGGATTTCCTGTTTAACAATTTGATTATTTGATATTTAGCGTGATTAAAAATTAAACGCTTTCTTAATCATTGTAAAATGAATTTGGCAAAATGTCTACACTATTGAGAAAATAAATAGAATATAATAGTTATGGATTATTTCTTATCTTCAGGCTCTTTTACTGTTATTATAGATATAACCTATATTTTAAAGGAGCTGGTTGAATGCGTTATTTTTATCTCATTTTAGGTTGGACTTCCTTCGCTTTAGGTGCCTTGGGAACCTTTATCCCTGTATTACCAACAACTCCATTCATGCTATTAGCAGCCTGGGCCTTTGCGCGTAGCTCTAAGCGCTTTGATCAATGGCTGAAAAGTACAAAAATCTACCAATATTATGGAGCAGATTTTGAAGATGGTGGTGGGATTCCTTTAAAAAAGAAAGTACAAATTATACTCATTACCTATACCGTAATGGCTATATCCATTTATTTTGTCCCACTTAAGCCTGTCAGATTACTAATTATTGTCATAGGTATAATATTTGGGTTATGGTTATTTTTCAAAATGCCCACCAAAAAAGAGTAAAGGCCTATTTAGCCTTTACTTTTATTCTTCTCATAGTAGCATCGACACTGTCATAATACACAGTTCCAAACTTAGCCAAATGTAGCATAAGTAAATATAACTGATAAAATTCTAAGCGGAATTCATAACCTTCAGCCATGGGGTAATGCACTTGGTAACTTTGATAAAAATCATGGTTAAAACCGCCAAAGACCATGGAGACCCCAATATCAAACTCACGATCGCCGTAAAAAGGGGCAGGATCAAAGATAGCCGGTCGACCATCGCTTAAAAACATAAAATTACCTGACCATAAGTCGCCATGTAGGAGGGAAGGGTGACTTTTATGCTGGCTCAAGCTATCTATAATGATGGCGCGAATTTCTTGGTAGGCCTCACTTTCGGCCTGTTGCCATAGTTGGTGGTCCATCAGATAATCATGGAGGGGATCTAGCCTTTGTTTAATGAAAAAGTCAGGCCAAGAGGAACTCCAGGCATTTGAGAAGGTTAAGCTGGCTCCTTGATAATCCAGGTCAAAGCCAAATTGACCATTGTCGCTGTGGACATGGTGTAAGTTACTGATTAATTCACCCAATCGCTTTTGGTCTCCTGAAAAGCCTTCATCAAGATAAGTCAAGAGAAGATAGGCGTCCCCATTAATTTCCCCCTGACTGATCACTTTTGGTGCAGTAATACCTGCCTTTTCAAAGGCCTTAAGACCAGCAACCTCACTGTCATAAAAGGAAGCTGGAGTATTCTTTTGAACCAGGAGAAAATAAGGGCCATTATTACTATCGATGCGATAAGCATCGTTGACGTCTCCACCTGAAACGGGATGAAGCTTTTGAATGTCCTTCACTGGTAATTGACTGATCCATTGACGGTTAATTTTCGTCATTAATAGGACTCCTTTCGCTATATTTTATTCATAAATTAATCGATACCCTATATGATATTTAAGCGTGCTACTTGCTTTCATTTTTAGAAGCTAGTACCTTTTTATAGACCTCAAGAACGCCTTGATCATTGTTGCTTTGGCTGGTTGTATAGTTGGCGTAAGATTTGACCTGGTCAGTTGCGTTCTTCATGGCAAAGGAATGAGGGGTTAAGGAGAGCATTTCGGTATCGTTCCCACTATCACCAATAACGACTAATTCACGCGGAGAATAATTAAGTTTTTCCAGTAATTTATCTAAACCGTGACCCTTTGATTGGCCTTCCATAGTGATATCAATCCACTTTGCGCCACTAGGCATCACGGTGTAAGGGCCGGAAATTTGCTCTTGATACTCTTGGAGGTAGTCTTTATTGTCATAGTCAGGGAAGTAAGCAGTTACTTTATTCACTTCAGCTTCTACTTGACTTAAATCCTCAACAAATTCAATCTTTACATAATCGCTAAAATCATCGTAGTAAGGTTTTGCTTGGTAATCAAAATAAGCCTTATCATTAGCTATTAGAGCGGGAATTCCTTTGGAAGCCTCTTTAATTAAACGAACTAAGTTCCTATAACCAACCTTGGGAATGGTTGAATTATAAACGGTCTCTTCCTGATAGCTGACAAAGGTCCCGCCAGAGCAGACTAAGGCCATTTCTTTTATCCGGTCTTTAAAGACTGCTTCTAGAGCATAATAGGGTTTACCCGAAGCAATCCCGAAAATAACCCCTTGGGCCTGCAAGTCACCCATATAGGAACCAAGTTGCTTAGGTAATTCACCTTGGTCATTTAAGAGGGTCCCATCCATATCACTAGCAACTAATTTGATATCTTTAAAGCTTTCAGTCATAATTTTTCCTTTCTTTTGCTTTCACTTAGATTCTTATTTATCTTAACTTTAGCACACAATGCCTTTAAAAAATATGTTTAGTCTCTTTAAGTTAACTTCGCTAAACACATCAATAGGAATAAGCTGGGCTTTTAGCTATAATATCCCTTAGAGATTAAAGAAGAAAGAGGTTTTGAAATGGCCGATCGTACACCAGGACTAACTTATCAAGCCGTTTATAAAGGAATGAAATTACTATTAAAAGCTGAATCAGATATTGTAGTAGATATTGTTGGACACGGCGGGATCGGTAAGACGCAACTGGTACAAAATTTAGCCCGAGACTTGGGCTATGGGTTTTATGAAATGACCTGTTCCTTACTACAACCAGGGGACTTAACCATGCCCATCCCCAAAGAGGACCGCATTGAATATTATCTCAACCCCCAAATTCAAGGGGCAGTGGATGAAGCCAAGGCAAACCCAGACCATAAGGTGATCTTATTTTTAGATGAATTTAACCGTCCCATTGCCATGGTTCAAAGCGAACTCATGAACTTGGTATTACAACGTCATCTAATGGGAATTCACTTACCCGATAATGTCATTATTATTACCGCAGAGAACCCTTCTAGCGATACAGAAGGTTTTGAGGGCAACGCTTATGCAACGAGTGCACGTGATTTAGCTATTAATGACCGTACCATGCGCATTCGGATGGGCGCTAATTTAGACCATTGGATTAAGAGCTTTGCTGACCAGGAGAATGAGTCGGGTCAGACTAACATCCATCCGCTAGTCAGGGACTATCTTCAAGCAGAAGGGCGTCAATATTTCATTGTTATTGATGAAACCCGGGATAAGAACCCAACTCCCCGTGCTTATGAGCGTTTATCCCACTTGCTTTATGATTATGAAGCCATGGGGATTGATCCGACACAAATTAAAGATGATGACTTACTCGCCTTCTTAGTTGAAGGGATCGACGGCTGTATTGGTGAAGAGGCCGGACAGGTCTTCTTGTCTTATCTAGAAAATCACCAAGGGGACTATATTAGTCCTAAAGAAATTATTGATTTAGATAGTGCAGACTTACCTGATTCAATCAAAGAACGTTTTTTAAAAATGCCTGCGATTAGGAAGAAAAGAATTATTCAAGACTTAACGCAATCGCTATTGGATCATAAGGAGCTCATCAAGGAGCAGGATCTGCTTAGCCGCTATGTTGATCTATTTTTACTCGCTGACCCTGACTTAATCTATTCCTTAGTCACTCGCCTAATGCAAGCTGAAGCAGGGAGTGCTTTAGAAGAATTAAGAGCAAGACTAAGTGAAGATGAACGCTTTATCGATAAAGCTTATGCCATCACCATGGCCAGTGGATCAGATTTAGAAGATAAGGACTAATATTTCCGGGACTAGAAAAGGAATAAAAGAGGTGAGAGCGATGAATCGAATGCAGAGCCAACCTATTCAGGAAGAAAAGGTAGATAAAAGCCATAAGACGGATCTTTTTTATGATGATATCAATCAGCTCTTTCGTGAACTAAATTATGCCTTCATCATCTATATGAATTTCGGATGGTCGGAGGACTATGATAAATTTTCTCAACTAATGGATGAATTCATTGGTCTTTTATGTGCTAAACTCATGGCAAATCGTTCTTATCATGGCGCTGGAGATGTTCTTTTTGCTGGAGTTTTATACCAGATGGACCGCAGGATGTCTGAAGACTTGGCTAAACCGCTTAACGTTAGCGTTGAGGGAACTAGCTTAACCCTGTCAGTCAATCCGGTCTTGTTTTTCATGTACTATCAGGGTCCAAAGCAAATGTTAGCTGGCATCCGTCAAATTTGTTACCATATTATTTTTAATCACTTGACTGACTATGACTGGGCCTTCCTCAATGAAGAAGATGGCAAAATGATGAGTGTAGCCATGGATACTGAAGTTAATCAATATATCGATGACCTTCCAGACCATGCAGCCAGCCTTGATAGTATGAAGCAATTGCTGTCTAAAAATTCTCTTAACGAGAAACAGGGTTCTTTATATTACTATCAAGAGCTGAAAGCTGCTCGCGATGACCCCAAACACCATAGCCATGACCGGGTATGGTCAACCTTTGAGAAGATGAAGGGCAGTGGAGATATGAATGATACCTATAGTCAACTCAGCAAAAATTTTGACCCTGAAAAGGCTCGGGAATTGCGAATAGAATCGGCAGAACAATTAAATGATGAAATGAAGAAAAATCATTCCATGCAGCCTGTAATTCCTCAAAGTAAGAATAATGACTTACACCGAAAAATCATTAACGGCATTGTACGTAAGGCTTATGAAAATATGGATGAAGAAATGCGCCAACATCTCAGTGGTAATATTAAAGAAAAAGTTCAAGTTCTCTTTAAGCAACGTTCTCTGAATTGGAAGGACATTATCATGCGCGGTTTGGGTCAAGCACCAATTCCTTATCGCTATTCCAAAAACCGGGTCAATCGCCGCCAACCTTATCGGATCGACCTACCGGGAAGGACTTTAGATACTGCTGCCCAATTAGTGGCCTTCATTGATACCAGTGCTTCGCAAAATGCTGAGGCCTTAGCATACAGCTTAGCAGAGCTTGCTAATATTAATAAAACTTTAGGGACTGATATTTGGGTGGTCCAAGTAGATACCCAGGTGGTCGGTGTTAATAAACTGGATCAAAGTAATGTCGACCAGTTCCAATTTGAGGGTCGGGGAGGAACCAGTTTTGCACCAGCCTTTGAATGGTTACATGAAAATGGGTTTAATGATAGAAATTCAGTATCTGTCTATTTTACTGATGGTTACGGCGATGACGGTTTTGAGCGTTACGGTTATCAGAACATGTACTGGGTGCTGACAACAGCAGATCCTAAGGACCCTTCACCATTATCTACCGATAGCGGAGGAAAATTATTATACTTACGCCAAGATGAAAAATATAATCACCGGATAATTAAGCAAGGGCATTAACGTTAGGTATATAGGCATAAAGGAGAGAAGAAACTTTGACATTAGGGTCAAGTAAAAAAAGAAAGTAATCTTAAAAACTCAATTCGGTCAATATCTGGAACTTGTAAAAACTATTACTTATGATGAGCTAGCGCAGGCAGGGATTAGTATTGCTTTCAATTTTAAAGGGATTAACGATGAAATTGCCTTCTATATGGTCATTCATGGCTATTTAGCTGCATTTGATAGTGACCGGCAAAAGGAAACCTTGATACGGCAAGCCAATAATTATCGCCTTAATAATGATGTTGCTGTAGAAGATCTGGACCAATTCCTCGAAGTGGTGTGGGATGATTACCAAGTTCGTATGGAAGCAAGCAGGGACAGTGCGAATAAGCCAGATAACAATATTATTGCCCGGCACGGTAACAACCAAAAACTTTGGAATCACTTTATGTCAGAAAATATCCCTGAACTGGAAAATAAACGCCAGCGCTATCTTTCCAGTCAGGAGTGGTAATAAAGCATATTATTTGTTCTTTATCAAATAAAAATGATATGATGAGAGTAGTTAAAGAGGAAAGGAGTTTTGCATATGTCAGATGAAAAAGTTGTTGTTAACATGCTTAATCAAAAAGGTGAAGATTCAGGTACCGCTACTTTTGAAGAAGGTGACGGTAAGGTAAAAGTTACTGTAGATTTTCACGGTTTACCAGAAGGTGAATTTGCAATGCACATTCACGAATATGGTGCTGCATCTCCAGAAGAAGAATTTGCTGATGCAAAAAGTCACTTCAACCCAACAGGTGTTGACCATGGTAAAAAATCAGAAAATGGGCCTCACTTAGGTGACTTACCAAACATTGAAGTGCCAGCTAGTGGTGATTTTAAAGGGGTCTACGAAATTGAAGGCCTTTCTCTAAAAGAGGATGCTAAATATTCCCTTCATAATGAAGGTAACGGGACAGCCCTAATTGTTCACACTGGTGCAGATGACTATATTTCCCAACCTACAGGGGATGCTGGTGGTCGTCAATTAGGTGGCGTAATCTTCCCAGCTAAATAAGCGATTAAGTCTCTGTTATAAACACTAAGAGCTCATGGTTAGACCATGGGCTCTTTTTTATTTTTAGCTAGGTTTTATTCATTTTAAACTATTTTTTATGTAAGAATATCTAACCAATTTTTCCTTTTTATGGTATTATTAAAAAATAAACGATTTTTAATAAGAATTTGTAACATAATAAAGGAGGCATTCTTATGCTGTTTACGGATGAGGAAAAATTACAGATTTTACGCGATGTATTAGCAATTGAAAGTGAAAATGATCGAGAGGCAGAGGTCGCTGAATATTTTAGCCGCTTACTGGCTAAGTATGGTATTGAGAGCGAAATTATTGAATACCAAGCTGGGCGCTCTTCGCTTATTGCCAATATCCATGGTAGTGAAGGTGGAGAAGGAAAGGTCTTAGTCTATTCAGGGCATTTCGATGTCGTATCTGCAGGCGACCCTAGTGATTGGACCTATCCACCTTTTGCTGGAGAGATTCATGATGGAAAAATCTATGGCAGGGGGACTTCAGATATGAAGTCTGGTTTGGTTGACTTGGTTTTGGCTGCCATTGAATTAAAGGAAGCCGGCGCCAATTTTAAAGGTTGTCTACGCTTAGCCCTGACGGTTGGTGAAGAGATTGGCATGTATGGGTCCAAACAATTAGTCGAAGCAGGTTATTTAGATGATGCCGATGGCTTTTTAATTGCAGAACCATCAGGGAGTGAGTCAGTGATATATGCCCATAAAGGATCTATCCAATATGAAATTATTGCCCGTGGGAAAACTGTTCACTCTTCCATGCCAGAAGTGGGTATTGATGCCTTGCAGTTAATGGTTGATTATATCAACTTAAGTAATCAACGTTTTGATGAAAGCTTTAATACTGAATCCGCTTATAATGCTGACCTAGGGAAGACCCTAAATGTCAATACAGTGATCGAGGGGGGGACTCAGATCAATAGTGTGGCTGGTTTAGTAAAAATGAAAGCCAATACCCGGACAGTTCCTGAAGCGGACAATGATTTAGTTTTATCGATAATTAATGACTGTATCGAAGAGTTAAATGCTAAGAGTGAGGGGTATTTAGAATTAAATCTTCTTCAAAACAATCCACCAGCAACCTCAACAGAAGATAATGATTTAATTAAAGCCATCCAATCCAGTGTCAGTCATGAATTAGAGCTGACCGTTACCGGTGGAGCAACAGATGCTTCTAATTTCGGTCAAATTGGTGAAGACTATGATTTAGCGGTTTATGGGCCAGGAGAACCCTCAGTCGCTCACCAAGAAAATGAATATGTCTCCTTAGATAAATTTTTAGCTTTCGTCGATATCTATAAAGAAACAGCCCTAAACTACCTTAAATAAATACCTACCCTAGCGAAATGAAAGAGGACTGCCTATGAACGAAGAAGTTCACTACTTAGAAATTGCTAACAGCTCGATCGTTTTCATCTTGTGTGCCATTGTCATTTTAATTGTGAGCGTTCAAGCGATCTTGTTTATCAAGAATGCCTATAACCGAGGTCTGGAATTGGGAATGACCAAAAAAACTTTAAAAAGAGCAATGACCAATAGTGCCATGCTGTCTGTAGTTCCTTCCCTGCCTATTATCGTGATGATGCTAGCCTTATCTGTACCTTTAGGAAAATACTTCCCTTGGCTTCGCCTATCGATTGTTGGTTCAGCTGGCTATGAGGGAATGGCGGCTAATATTGCTGCCCAAAGTCAAGGACTTACCGATATTTCAGATCCTAACCTGACAGCAGAAGTCTTCATTATTATTATGTTTGTGATGACTATTGGGATCATATGGGGGATACTATTTAACATCCTCTTTATGGGTAAGCTAGACCAAGTCTCCCAAAAAGCTAAGGAAGAAAGCCATAATACGAACATAGTCGCTTTAGTATCAGGCGCTTTATTTACGGCAATGTTGATTACCTTATCGACACCTTATGTATTTAATACGAAAAATATCTCATCCCTAGTTGCTTTCTTGGCCGCCGGACTGACGACTTTAATCATCGATTTCTTAGCTAAGCGTTTTGGCTGGACTAGCCTAAAAGATTATTCCCTCCCCGTTGCTTTAATAGTAGGGATGGGGGCCGTCATCCTGCAAGCACAAATATTTTAAGGAGTTTAGCCTATGAATGATAAAAAAATACGCACTTCAAAAGAATTTTCTCAAGAAATCAATCGACTAGGCAAGATCACCAGTATAATTGCCTTGATTGCCATGTTTATGGTACCGATAGGAACGGCTTATTGGTATGGAGTCGGTTTATCCTTTACTAAGGCTTTAGCGGCTGGGAGTAGTCTAATCGCTATTTTTCTACCCATGGCTGTGGTAGAGAACTTGTCCTTTTATCCCATTTTTGGTTCTGGAGCCATGTATTTGAGTTCAATTACCGGAAATATTACTAACATGAAGATGCCAGTGACAGTAGCCGGGCAAAAAATTGCTGGGGTCAGTCCAGGAAGCGAGAAGGGGGATGTGATTGCCATCATTTGTGTAGGGATCTCTTCACTGGTGACTATTGTGGTTTTAGCTGCTGGGGTATTTTTAATTGGATCCTGGCTAGTGCCTATCTTAAACCATCCTGTCCTTAAACCAGGTTTTGACCATATTACGCCAGCTCTTTTTGGTGCCATAACAGTCCCTCAGTTACTGAATAATAAAAAGATAGCCATTGCCCCTTTAATTTTTACGGCAGCTCTATTCTTATTTTTAGGTCCTGCAGCCTATAGTCAATATCAATCTTATATCTTAATTTCTGCCATGGTAATTTCATTTGCGGTTGCTTACTTTTTAGATAAGAATAAGCAATCATAAGCTGATGTGTTTTTATAATCCTCTTGGTTTTGAGAGCAAGCATTACCAATAGATATCAAAAATATATCTGATAAGATAGGGTGTAACGATCACTAACCAAATTTTAGTCAATGATCTGTTGATTTATCAAGCTTTTAACTAATCAATAGTGATCGATCTTCCGGTCCATCCTTCTAGAATGATGATAAAGTGATTTGCCTTTAGGACAAAGACTTGCTATGCTAGAAAACAAATAAATAAATTAACTGTGATGAGAAGAGTAGCTTATTCAAAGCGTTTACAGAAAATTAGTAGGGATGAGAGCTAATAACGATTGAATCAGTGAAGATGAACTCGGAGGTTTTAGAAGGTGTTGGCTTTCTAAACGGTAGCAACCGTTACTTTGCAGCAATTGATAAAGATTGTATAAGTGACTCCTCTAGCAATAGAGGAGTAATCAGGGTGGTACCACGGTTATCCCGTCCCTAGGAAAGGTTATTGTTCCAGGGATGGGATTTTTTTATGACATCAATTAAAAATAAAAGGAGTGCTAATTATGCCAAAATTTACTCAGTTAAAACAATCACCATTTCGTTATGACCATGTGGGGTCTTTTCTACGTCCCCAAGAGCTCATTGATGCAAGAGCGAAATTTGAAAACGGAGAAATTGAATATTCAGAACTTAAAACTATAGAAGACCAAGCGATTATTGACCTGATCAAAAAAGAAGAAGCCGTTGGTTTAAAGACCATCACGGATGGTGAATTTCGCCGTAAAAGTTGGCATTTTGACTTCTTCTGGGGACTCAATGGCGTTGACCGTGTTGAAGTAGAAGCGGGAACTCAATTCTCCGGAGAACAAGTCTTTGCCGTGACCAGCCGAATTGTTGATAAAATAACTGGTGATAAGCATCCCTTTGTGGATCATTTCAAATTTACCCAATCGCATGCTTCTGATCATGTTGACGTTAAGCAAACCATTCCAGCGCCAGCTCAATTCTTGCAAGAGGTTTTACGTGACTTTAATAAGGAATATACTCAGGGGATATATAGCCAATTAGACGACTTATTAGCTGATATCACCCAAGCCTATAGCCAAGTCATTGAAGACCTCTATCAAGCAGGCTGTCGGACCGTTCAATTTGACGATTGTACTTGGGGACGTTTAGCTGGGGGTAAAGATTACGATGGTAGTGAATATAGCCAAAGGAAAATCGAAGAATTAAAAGCCCTTTATGCCCGCGTCAATAATGCAGTTATCGCAAATAAACCTTCTGATTTAAGGATAAATACCCATGTCTGCAGGGGAAATTTCCGCTCAACTTGGTTTGCTTCAGGAGGCTATGACACCGTACAAAGTCCATTATTTGACCAAGAAAATGTCCATGCCTACTTCCTAGAGTATGACTCTGAGCGGGCGGGAACTTTTGAACCTCTAAAGACTGTATCTGATGACAAGCATGTCGTCTTAGGCTTAGTCACAACAAAGTCAGCTGAATTAGAAAGCCAAGACGACCTAATCGCCCGGATTAAAGAAGCCAGTCAATATGTTCCCTTAGATCGTTTAAGTATTAGCCCTCAATGTGGCTTTTCTTCCAATAAAATTGGCAATAAGATTAGTGAAGAAGACCAATGGAAAAAATAAAATTATTAATCGAAGTTGCAAAAGAAGTATGGGGCGAAGATGCCTAAGTAGCCGCTCACAAAAATATACTAAATCTTAGCAATTACAACAACGCTTAAGAAGCTGAAGTTGATTGAAAAGTTGAAAGGGTAATTGATTTACCACAGAAGAACTTTTTAGTCAATTTCAGCTTTTTGGATTATAAAAGTATTTATCTGATAGAATTGTATTCTTTTTATTTTATTGATATATTAAAACTATGAAAAATATTCACAGGAATAATAATTCAAAAAGAAGGAGATTCTATGATTGAATTTGATCAGGTTGAGAAAATTTATCCTGGCAATGTCCAGGCCTTGAAGAAATCGTCCCTAACGATTAATGATGGTGAGTTTGTTTGTTTTATCGGACGATCGGGTAGTGGGAAAACTACTGCACTCCGTATGATAAACCGGATGCATGACCCCAGTTCTGGCGCTATTTTAATCAACGGCAAAAAAACAACCGACTTAAATCCTGTTGACCTCAGACGAAAAATTGGCTATGTTATCCAACAAATCGGACTCATGCCTCATATGACCATTTATGATAATATCGTTACAGTTCCCCGCTTGCTAAAAGTAGACGAAGAAGAATGTAAGCGTATCGCCCACCGCTTATTAAAGCGGGTGGAATTACCAGAAGATTTCCTTGACCGCTATCCTTCCGAACTATCAGGAGGACAGCAACAGCGGGTTGGGGTTATCCGTGCCCTAGCCGCTAATCCAGAAATTGTTTTAATGGATGAACCCTTTGGAGCCTTAGACCCCATTACCAGGGATTCTTTGCAAGAACTGGTTAAGGATTTGCAAAGAGAATATGGGTCAACCTTTGTTTTTGTGACTCATGATATGGATGAGGCATTGGCTTTGGCTGACCGAATTGCTATTTGGCGGGACGGCGATTTGGTTCAATATGATACTCCAGATAATATTATTCAAAATCCAGCAGATGACTATGTCCGCGATTTCTTGGGTGAAGACCGTCTCATGCAGGCTCGGGCCAATATCATCACGGTTAAAGAAATTATGAACACAAACCCCTTAACGATTAGTTTGCGCAAATCGATTAGCGATGCTATTCGGGTTATGCGCAATAACCATGTGGACTCGCTATTTGTGATTGATGATTATCGCCATCTAATGGGACGGATTAGCCTGGAAACTATTACTCATGAACAAACCCGTGATGCTTCTGTCAGTGCGGTAATGGACCAAAGGACTTATCCAGTCCAAGAGGATGACTTGGTACAAGATACCATGCAACGGATCCTAAAAGGGGCTTTGCCTAATATTCCAGTTGTCAATAGTGACCGGCAATTAACCGGTATTGTCACCCGCAGTGCTTTAGTTAACTTTGTTTATGATAGTGTCTGGGGCGATGATAGTGAAGAAGATAATTCAGAAGAAACAGTCACCAGTCAAGAAGAGGGGACTGAATAAGCATGATTGAATTTTTACAACAAGAAGGCGATGAAATTTTAAGGCTATTAGGTCAGCATATTAGTATTTCTCTTATTTCCTTAGCACTAGGCATCATTGTTGCTATTCCCTTGGGGGTCTTTCTATCCCAACATCAAAAATATGCCGGTGGTTTCATTAGCTTAGTCAGTATTTTACAAACCATTCCCACTATGGCACTTTTAGCCTTAATGATCCCTTTTTTTGGTGTGGGAAGGACGCCATCGATTATTGCCTTATTTCTCTATTCCTTACTACCCATCCTTAGAAATACTTATTTAGGAATGACTTCAGTAAGTGCTGATCTCTTAGATGCGGGGAAGGGAATGGGCTTGACTTCCTGGCAATTAATTTGGAAGGTTCAGTTGCCGTTAGCTACGCCTGTCATTATGGCTGGAGTGCGCTTATCAGCTGTCTATGTGATTGCCTGGACCACTTTAGCTGCTTATATCGGCGGTGGGGGCTTAGGAGAAATGATCTTTAATGGTCTCAACCTCTTTAGAGCAGATCTAATCTTTGGCGGAACTATCCCAGTAACCATACTCGCCTTAGTGGTTGACTTTATCATGGGGAAAGTTGAACAATGGTCCTCACCTCAAATGTCATCAAAAGAGGAGGCGGCTTAAGCATGAAACGTATTATTAAAAGTATTCTCGCTCTGATCAGTGTCGTCTTATTGACTAGTTGTTCCTTACCTGGTTTATCTAATGCTGCTGATTCGGATACCATTACCATTGCTAGTTTAGGAAGTACGGAAGCCGAAATTATGGGCTTCATTGTCGAAGGCATGGTGGAACACTATATACCGATTGATGCTAATCGAATTACAAACCTAGGTTCCTCATCAATGAACCATGCCGCCCTCCAAACCGGAGATGCTAACGTGGCCTCAGTCCGTTATACAGGGACCAGCTTAACTGGTGAATTAGGCCAAGAACCGATCACCGATCCCCAACTCGCACTTGAGAAAGTCGTTAAAGGTTTTGAAAAAGAGTTTGACCAAACCTGGTATCCTACTTATGGCTTTGCCAACACCTATGCCTTTATGGTAAGGCGAGAAGATGCGGAGGAACTAGGCCTTGAAAAGGTCAGCGATTTAGAACAATATGCTGATACCTTTAAGGTGGGAGTCGATAACTCCTGGCTCGAACGCGAAGGGGACGGCTATGATGGCTTTGTCCAAACTTACGGTTTTGACTTTGATAATCTTTACCCAATGGCGATCGGTTTGGTTTATACAGCTATAGCAAATGGAGAAATTGATGTTGCCTTAGGCTATTCAACCGACGGAAGAATTATCTCTGAAGATCTCAAGGTCTTAGAAGATGACAGACACTTATTCCCTCCTTATGACGCTAGTCCTGTCGCTACAAATGAGATCCGTGCTAGGTATCCTGATCTTGATAAGGTCATGGCCAAACTTGCAGGAGCGATCAGTAATGAAGAAATGCAACGGCTAAACTTTACCGCTGATAATTACTTATTAGAACCAAGTACAGTCGCTAAGGAATGGCTACTACGTCATAATTATTTTGAAGACAAAGAACCTTACTTGGAACCAGTCAGAAAAAAGGAGGTTGAATAGGACATGGCTGACATTACGGATTTAAGTGTATGGCAACAATTACTCTATTATTATTCAGAAAATAGTTCCTATGTCATTAGTCAATTCTTTCAACAAATGCTAATGGCCTTATACGGCACTATATTTGCCTGTTTATTGGCTATCCCCCTAGGCTTTTATATTGCTAGACGGGAAAAACTGGCCAATGTTGTGATTAGTATCGCTAATATTATTCAAACTGTTCCAGCCTTGGCCTTACTATCTGTATTGATGCTTTACTTAGGGCTAGGGTCAAATCTGGTAGTTTTAACCGTTTTCCTCTATTCTTTATTGCCGATTTTGCGGAACACCTATACTGGAGTTAGAAATATCGATGCCGGCATCATTGATGTTGGTAAGGGCATGGGAATGACTAAGATGCAAGTGATTCTGAAAGTTGAATTTCCCTTAGCCTTCCCGGTCATTTTAGGGGGGATTCGCAATGCCTTCATTACTGCCATTGGGATAGCTACCATTGGTACCTTTGTTGGAGCAGGGGGCTTAGGCTCAATTTTAACCCGGGGTGTTAATGCTTCGGAAGGGACTAGTATTATATTAGCTGGAGTAATCCCGATAGCCTTAATGTCTATTGTGGCTGATTACCTGATGGAATTGCTTGAAAGACGACTCAGTCCTAATGCAAGTAAGAATAAATAAGTGAAAGGAGAATTGCATGACGGCTACAAATTTTACTGTCCGTTATAATGTCTTTTCTGATATTCCTGTATTAGAGGTATTTATGGAAGGGCAGGGTAATAAATTAAAGGACTTTATTATTGGCTATCACGGCTGGACTAATGTCAAAGAATCAATTCTAACCCAAGCTATCGCTTTTGCTAAGGCAGGCTTTCATGTGGTTATTCCTGATGCCTATCTCCATGGACAACGGCGCCCCAATAATTACCAATACCAAATGGAAAAAGACCTAGCCTCCGTTCTAAAGCATAATGTAGAAGAATTTCCACGCTTAGTTCAGGCCATAACAGAAGCTTATAGTGTTAAGCACTTGGCTATTTTTGGAACTTCAATGGGAGGTTTGACGACTGGCTTAATCATTGCTAAATATGGCCAAAAATTAAATGGGGCCGTCCAATATATTGCTGCCATTGATGCGGTTGAACAATTAGGGCAATTATATAACCAAAACCAAACCAGCCAAAGTGTAAATGAAGACTTAGCCTTTATCCGTAGCTGGAACTTAGCCGATCATCTCGATCAGCTAGAAGGTCTTCCTTTCTTTGTTTACAATGGTGGCAGGGATAACTGGATAAATACAGATATTAATCGTCAGCTTATCCCAAAAATACAGTCGGATAATGAAAAAGTTAATATCGCTTATCAGATTTATGAGGAAGAAGACCACTGGGTTCCTTATGATATTATTGAAAAATCAGTCGACTTTATCCAAAAAAATATATAATTACAAATATAGAGCAGAAAAAAGGACTTCATTTCAATCAAGTGAAGTCCTTCTTTCGCTCTAAAAGCCTTCATTATGTTTTAAGTATTCCTCTTCCTCAGGAGTGTTTTCACGACCTAAGTAGTCATTGCGGTAGGGATAACGACCATATTCTTTAATGATATCATAGTGCATTTTTTCGTATTTTAAGCGATGGCTCAGACCGGGCTCAGAAGCAAAGAGTTCAAGCGCTTGTTCATGAATTTTAAGTGATTCCGAATGCATAAAGGGCATATAGAAGAAACCACGTTCTTCAACTGTTAGACCACTTAAATCGGCATGCCTTATTCCTTCTTGAGCTAAAGCAAGGGCCATATTGTCGTAAGCGTAGGCTTGGCCACTCTGCCGGTAAATATTACGGGAGAACTGGTCTAAGACAATAATTTCAGCCAGCCTACCTTTAACGTCTTGACGCCAATCTGCGTGTTCACCAGCAGCAACTTGTCCATGTAGCTTAGAAAAATTATCTATAATTAACTGATCAACTTGGTCGCCACCGTTAAACCATTGTTTGGAGTCGAGTTCTTTAAACCAAAAATCGAGTACATCAGTATAATCCATTCTTTTCACCTCTCAGATAACTAAGCTTTTATTAAACTTACCATAGAAAGCTTATTTTAAGCGAACAAAACGAAAATTATTGGTATGTTAGCGAAAAAATATGATCCTAGGTATAATTAAATTAGCTTTTCATGGCTGTAAATGTTTAATATTATTAGAAGGAATGAAAATGTTGAAAGATTTTTTTGTAGCTCTAATTTTGATACTATGGGGAATGTTAATATCACGAGTGCCAAATAATCGTTTTATGGTCTTATATTTAATCCTGTCAATAATCATTTGTTTAAGCTATGCATATCATCATAAGAATAAGAAATAGGGGAGTATTATGCAAGAAATTGCCTTAGTTGCCTTATCCAATGGACTAAGCCATAGTCAAAAAGATTCACTAGTCGACCTAATCATTCTGTTAGAAAATCTATCTATTAAGGTGCATTATCAAGCAGATGCCTTATTTAGCGACTCTAAGATTGGAGCAGTTAATGCAAAACGACGCGCTGAAATTGTCAACCAATATTTTAAAAATGCAGCAATTGACTATATCTTTGACTTATCTGGCGGAGATATTGCTAATGAAACAATTTGCTATTTAGATTATAAAGCGATTAAAAAATCGTCATGCAAATTATTTGGCTATTCCGATTTAACTACTGTTATTAACGCGATTTATAGTCAAACAGGTAAAAGTTCTGTACTTTTTCAGGTACGTCATTTAGTTGACAAAAGTAGTAATATGCAGTTTGAAGCTTTTACTAGCCTTTTAAAAGATACTGAGGCAAAATTGCTAGTCAATAAATATATCCAGAAAAATTCTGAATTCATTCAAGGAAGGTCTCTAAACAGTCTTGTCTTAGGTGGTAACATACGCTGTTTCTTAAAGTTAGCCGGTACTCCTTATTGGCCAGATTTAAAGGAGAAGATTTTATTTTTAGAAAGTTTTTCTGGCTTGGAAGGTCGAATAAGAACGTATTTTGCGCAATTACAACAATTAGCTGTTTTTGAAGAAATCAGCGGTTTAATATTAGGGTCTTTTACCGAATTTGATAGAAAAATTGGTAGAGATTATCTATTAGATATTGTTAAAGAGTATACTAACCCCGAACTCTCATTAGTATCAACAGAATCTATTGGTCATCAAAAAGATTCCTTACCCCTAATGATCGGTCATGAGCTATCCTTAAAAATTACTGGATAAACCGTCTTTATTTTGTAATGGTAAAAAATAAAAATTAACAGGGACTCTAGCACAGTAGATACATTCTATTGTGCTTTTTTACTTTAATATATGACCTTAAGTAATTATAAAAAGGGCAAGATCTGCCTTTAAAAACGGGCTAAGTTAAGCATTTTTCTAATTTTCCAATCTACCTTTCTTGATAATTAATTTGATTAAAAAGTTATATTTTTATTGACAAGGCGATTTTACAGCGCCAAAATAAATCAATCAAATTAAAGGAGAGCTTAATGAAATCTATTTACAGAATATTAAGAAAAGATATTTTTATCTATGCCTTTCTCACATGTTTATTATCTCTAGCCATGGTCAGTGAAGCCTATTTGATGCAATTTATTATTGATGCTATAAAATTAGGTGAAAGTAGATATATTACCGTATCTCTTTTGACTATTGTTTTTATATTAATTCAAACTTTGATCTATTATTTCCAGCAATCATTAACTGCCATATTAAGTAAAAAGTCAGCCTATGTTTTTCGCAAACATATTTTTGCAAACATTCAAAAAGTACCTCTTGATTTACTAACTGGAGAAAAGAATGATAAACTTTTAGCTTCTCTAACTACACAAATTGATCAAGTCGAAGCCAATTATTTCTACTCGATTTATTGGGGTGGATATCTCATTTGCCAGCTACTAGTAGCGGTTATTGTATCTTTATATTTTAATCCTATCCTGTCTATCTTATCGATTGTTCTAAGCCTTCCTAATCTATTTGTGGCATTTTTATTTAAAAACGCCCTAGAGAAAAAACAAGAGGCGCTTATCGGGGAAACCAATTCAACGGTAGCTAGTATTCAAGATTTGATTGGAGGAGCAACTGACTGGCGCGTAGCAAATAAAGAATTAAGCATTTTCAAATTATTTGAAAGTAGTACCTTAAACCTTTTAAATAAACAAGTCCAAGTTGAAAAATCACAATACACGGTTGTCAGCTTAAATCAATTATTTTCAAATCTTCTCTATTTTGGGACTTGGATCATAGGTGGTCTATTTATTATCCATGGTCAACTCACACTAGGGGGAATGATTGCATTCTCTCAACTATTAGCAAGAATTGCCTTTCCTATATATACTTCTTCTGATTTACTGGCAAAATATATTAGTGGTAAAAAAACTTTAGATGCACTTTCCCAAGAATTTATAGAAATCGATCAAGCAAGTCATACGGTGAAAGACTTTAATGTCATTTCCCTTCATCAATTTTCCTTAAAAAATAGCAAGGGCAGTAAGGCGCTTAATGTTTCCTTTGAGAAAAATAAAAAGTATTTACTAAAAGGGAAGAGCGGTATTGGTAAAACAACAATCCTAAAGGCTATTTTAAGAGAGAAAAATGACTATAAGGGCAGCGTTGAAATAGACGGCCTTGATGTTAGGACTATTAGGGAAAGTAATCTTTTTGAACATATTGGCTATGTCCCACAACAACCCCATGTCTTTAGTGCTAGTTTGAAGGATAATTTAACCTTATTTTCAAATAATTATTCCAATGATGAGTTATTTAAAGTATTAGATTTTGTTGAGTTAAGCCAATGGGCAAACGAAGACAGTTTAGACATGATGATTTCTAGTGGAGAAGTCAGTCTATCCGGCGGTGAGGCTAAAAGAGTCTGTCTCGCCCGAGCTTTATTGATGAAGAAAGATATTCTATTATTAGACGAATTTTCTGCTGGTATTGACTATGAAAGCTTATTAAAGATAGAAAACAAACTAATCAATTCAGATAAAACACTTATTTATGTTAGCCATGTTGATATTGATCGGGCAGGCAAACAATTCGATGAAGTGATTGATTTAAATCATTATTTTGTTAGCTAAGAAATATTTGAATACTTCTTTATAAAATTTTGTATACTCAATTACATTGCTTTTATTGATAAAATAAAACAAGCTAGGGTGGAGGAAGCTATTTTAAAAATATAGTGTAAATAAGGTGGTGACTAGCATAATGAAATATCTTAGTGGTCAGTTTGCTTTAAATATTCCCTGCAAACTAGAGACATATGGTGACTGGCATATTTTGGCCTTAGACTGGTCTAATCCTGACTTTAAAGAATCAAGAAATAGTATTTTTGGAAATTACGGCATTGAAGATAATAAAAAATTACCTTATCATACAGGCACTTATTTTGTAGCAAACCATTTAAGAGCTATATTAGATTTGTTAGATGATGGCTACGTAAAATATTTAGTAGGTATGAAGAATGACTTTATTGGTACAGACCAATATAATGACGAATTTTTTGATCAAGTCTATTTACTGAAGAATAATAAAAATTGGCAAAGTATTTATACATTATTAATAAGAGAATTTGGTCTAGAATGGTATGCTTATGTTTATGTAAAGGAAAGTTTAAATCATTAAGTTGATTTGTACGATATAAAAAGTCTAGGTGTATTTTAGGAATCTAGGCTTTTTATTATTGTTCATTAGCTTCATTGAGAGCGATTCTCCTGCAAATTCAGTATAAAAGCTGCATGTCTATCTATTCTTTACATATTTTAATCTTTGAAAGTAAGCGATTATACTGTTGAGTATATTTAACTTCATTTATTTTTCATCTTTTCTAGTTAACATAATATATATTATCGAGAGTAATTAGTTGATAATTTTCCACTTCTTTTTTAAGTCAAGTACAATAAATAGCGTTTATTAGCTTGCTTTTGCAATTCGGGCTAATAAACGCTACTTCGAATATTTTATTGATTACGATCAATTAAGTCTTGGTACAATTCGCTTACCGTCTTTTTGTAGATGGGATGTTTTTTATTAGGAGCGATTTCTTTTAAAGGCCCTAAGACAAAGTCACGATTGACCATGTCGATATGTGGAATCGTCAATTCTTGGCTATTCAAGACTTTATCTCCATAAAAGATAATATCAATATCTATCAGACGTGGTCCCCAGCGATAAGTCTCTGTCCGCCCCATTTCTTTTTCAATCTGCTTTAAAGCTTTTAATAAATCCAAAGGAGCTAAATCCGTTATGATTTCGATAACACCATTGAGAAAATCATCCTGATCAGTTACCCCGTATGCAGCATTAGATAAGTTGGCTGATCTTTTAGTGACTTTTGTGCCTTCCAGGGCATCAACGGCTTGCACAGCTTGATCTAGATTCTTACTGAGCTCTCCTATATTAGAACCAATCGCTAAATATACTGTTGTTTTCATATAAATAACTCCATCACGCGAATCGCGCGTAAATTTTCTTTAACATCGTGAACCCGCACCATTTCTATGCCTTTCATGGCTGCAAAACAGGAAACAGCAATTGTCCCCTCCAAACGCTGACTGGGTTCTAATCCCCCCAGGCGTTGACCGATAAAGGTCTTTCTGGATACTGCCAGAAGCATAGGCAGCTGATATTTTTTCATAAAATCAATATTCTTAATTAAACTAACATTGTGCTCATAATTTTTTCCAAAACCAATACCAGGGTCTAGAATAATCTTATCTCTTTGAATGCCGTGATCAATGGCTAATTGAATTTGGCGATCGAAAAATTCTTCTACTTCAGTAATTAAGTCATCGTAATGCGGATCATTTTGCATGTCTTTAGGTTTGCCTTTAATATGCATAATAATTATAGGCACTTGATATTTAGCAACTATATCAGCCATTTTTTCATCAAAAGTGAGTCCAGAAATATCATTAATAATATCCGCGCCGGCTAATATAGCTGCTTCCGCCGTAGTAGCCCGATAAGTGTCAATAGACAATAAGATGTTCGGATATTTTTTCTAATCATACTTACTGCTCTTTGGATATTTTCAATTTCAGTATCTTCGTCGATTGGATCAATGCCGGGACGTGTTGATTCTGCTCCAATATCTAAAATAAGGGCACCTTCTTGAATAAACTGATCTACCCTTTGCATTAAACTTTCTTCTGAAACACGAGATTCTTTGTAAAATGAATTTTTAGTAATATTAATAATCCCCATAATTTCAGTTTGTTGAAAATCGATTTTTCTATCATTTCTTAAAACAAAACTATGCATAATTTCCCTCTCTTAACTAGCATATTCACCATTAACTCAGCATTTTTTGAATAACTACTGACTTCTAGGTATTATAAAATAATAGCATATAAAGCATATCGTTTGGAATACTTTTATAGAGTGATCGAAAAGCTAAAATTTTACCACCGAGATGTTCCTCCCATACCAGGCGCACCATAGAAAAAGAACAGGACTTTCTAATCCTGTTCTTTAATTGGGGGCTATTTAAAGCTGGTTAAATCTTACAAGTAGAAGATTTGTGCCACAATGACAGTAACGATTAAGGATAATAAGAAGCCACCGTTACTTACAATAAACGCTTCTTTAAAACCATGTTTGAAGTCTAAGCCACTAATATTGTTAAAGGTTAAGACAACTCCTGATTGAGGAACAACTGTAATTACTCCACCACCAATAACAACGATACGGTGGATAATTTCAGCTGGAATCCCCATTGATAAGTAAGTTGGTGCTAATTGGGTAATAACAGTCCCAATGGCACCTGAAGCAGCCATAACCCCTGAAAGAATAGCAGTTGCAACCGCTAAACTAACTAATGGTGGTCCAGGAATATTAAGGATGGCTTGTTTAATTGCGTCAAAGGTTGGTGCACTGGTTAATACCGCCCCAAAGGCTACAGCACTTGCTGCCCCAAAGGAAGAACCCACTGAGCCTGTAGCACCAGCATTTAAGACTTCTGTTTGTTTCGGTAAATAAGATTTAAATAAGAATGCAGATAATACAATGCTAATGGTTAAGGCAATTAAGATGATATTATCAACATTTGAAAAAATCATAATAGTCGCAATTAAAATAACCAAAGGAATAATACTGGTTACAAAGGATGGTAAGTCATTATCAGAATGTTCAACGACATCTTCTTCGATCTGACTCGTATCCCCTTCAAGATATGAATAGAAACCTTCCCCTTTTGCTTGACTCTTGTTGAGTTCATATTTCATATACCATAGGCCAAAGCCCAGCATGACTACAGTAGAAATAATCCCAAGCACTGGAGCAGCCGTTAAGCTCGTGCCTAGTGTCGTTGTAGGGATAGCATTTTGTACGGACGGAGTCCCCGGAATCATGGACATGGTAAAGGTTCCTGCTCCTAAATATAATGGAATAGATAATAATTTCCAGTTAATGTCTAATTTCTTAAAAATCGGTCTGGCAAGAGGAATTAAAGTAAAGAAAACCACAAAAATACTAATACCACCAAAGGTTAATAAGGCCCCAATAAAAGTTAAGGCTACCAGCACTTTATAGGCACTTTCAGTTCCAACCTTGTCTAAAATAAAGTTAGCGATAGAAACAGTTGCTCCACTTTTATCCATGTATTGGCCTAAAATAGCACCCAGGATGAAAATCCCAAAGTTCTTAATTAAAAAACCAGCCAATCCTGCCATATAAGAATTTTCTGGACCAATTAATGATCCAAAGATATCCATTTGGTTACATAAGATAATAATTAAAGCAGATAGTGGCGCTGCCACTACCATGCTTAATCCTTTAAATGAAAGATAAATGACGCTAATTATAGCTACAATTAGCCCAATGATACCAATAACTTCCATAAGTTAATACACCTTTCCCCGTTCTAAAGATTATCGATTGCTTGCAGCGTTTTCGCCAGCAATTCTTCCGTAAGTAAAGATGTCAATTAAGGCGTTTCCACCAAGACGGTTTCCTGCGTGAATCCCACCTGCAACTTCACCAGCTGCAAATAAGCCATCAATAGCTTCACCAGCTTCATTGATTACTTGGGCATTCACATTGATTTTCAAACCACCCATGGTATGATGGGTTGCAGGACTTCTTGGAGTCGCGTAGAATGGAGGGACCTCTACCTTATAGTTGAATGAACCCTTATTAAATTCAGGATCGTGTCCATCCTCAACATATTGGTTATATTTCTCAATGGTATCAACCAGAACTTCAGGATCAATATTAATTTGTTCAGCAAGTTCTTCCAAGGTATCTGCTCTAAAGCAAGCATCGTTTTTAATATCATTTTCGAGTTGTTCATCAGTAGAATTGAAACGGGTTGCCGCAATATTCTTGTCAGAAATATTGTAAATCAAGCCGCCTTGGTCAAAGATTGCTTGGCAAAGTTGGTCACGAGTCCCATATTCATTAACAAAACGTTTACCTTCTAAGTTAACAAAGACGAAATCAGAAGGTGGACAGTCAATCCCACTAAAGATATTACCTGTAATAGGGTCGGCACTAGGCATTAATTGAGCAAAGCCCATATCTACTAGAGCTGCATTAACTGATAGCCCCATTGCAATACCATCCCCGGTTAAGGCTGGTGAATTGGTTGTTGGGATCGTTTCAGGAAGATTACCCCAGTAATTATCATATTTTTTGACCATTTCAAAGTTAGCTGAGTAGCCACCAGTAGCCATAACTACCCCACTCTTAGCGTGAACGGTTAAGTCGTTGCCGTTGCTGTATTGAGCTTTCACACCAACAATTTTACCGTCTTCTACCAGTAATTCTTTAGCTTGGCAGTCAGTAATAATTTCTCCACCTTGTTGGGTAAAGTATTTTTGCAAGGGGTCAATAAAGCCGTAACCACCAGTAGGAATTGGTTCACGGGCACGACGCCAGGAAGCTCCCACAGGTTCAGTAACATGCTCTTCATCAAATTCAACACCCTTGGTTTTCATCCATTCAATGGTTTGACGACCTTTGTGGGTTAAATTAGATACTAAGTCGTAATTACCATAGGTAACATTACCATCTAAGTCTTTCCGCGTTCCTCCTAATAAGGTTTGGATACAGAAGAGGTTTTCTGAATCAAAGAGGTAATTTTCTCCGTTTTCCATATCAGCGAAGTATTTTTCTAGCTCGCCTTTTAACTCACGGAATTGTGAGCGATAGGCTTCTGGAATGTCCGCTTCGTCCATTTGATAAATTCCCTTTAAGTTATTAACTTCCCCTGGGAAAGCATCAAAGCCTTTTTGCCATTCAGGGTCAGCAGAGTTAATTTGTCCCCCTGTCCGTGTGGTATTTCCGCCGAGTGAAGGGAATTTTTCAAGAAGAATGACCTTAGCTCCCTTATCAATGGCACCGATAGCTGCTGATAAACCAGCTCCACCTGAACCTAATACAACCACATCAGCACTTTTTTCATCAGGACTGTCAGCTTGGTCAGCTTGGTATTTAGGACGATTACGGAATTCTTCAGGGTCCCCACCGGCTGCTTCAATAGCATCGGCAACACCTGCCAAAATCCCCTTACTGGTTACTGTCGCTCCACTGACGGTATCGACATTGAGGGTTTGGCCTTCAATAATTGCTTTAGGAATTCTTTCAAAGACTGGTGAAGTGATTCCCTTACTTTCACCACTAGTATCAATCTCAATACTCTTAATGCGATCGTCAGTCAAAGTGACTTCCATAGGTAAAGACCCATTGTGTCCTGCTGCTCTAACAGAATAACTACCTGGTTCAAAAAGACCTTTTGTCATCTTTATACCTCCTAAAAATAAATAGATAACCTGTTTTCGTGATAAGGATAACATATTAAGAATAGTTGTTACTATACTTTAGGAGTTAATATAAACATGTTCAATTTCAAACTAAACAAAATAGAAAATAACCCATTAGTGATTAAAGTAATCGCTATCAAGGATTCTTGTAAAAATGTTATAATGTAATTTATTAATAAATATAATGAGGTAATTAAATGAAATTAGAACGTATTATCAGTAAATATCATTTAACTGACACTGAAGTTGATATTTTAAAGCATTTAATCCAATCTGATGCTAAGCTAACGATCCGCGAGCTAGCAGAAAAAGCCTATGTTTCCCCGGCAACCATTATCCATTTAGCCAAAAAAATGAACTTCTCTGGTTATAGTGAATTATTATTTCAATTTAACCAAGAACGTGAAAAAGAAATGCACGTCAGCCAACAATCAATCATCGATTGCTATGGGGAAGCTTTTTATCAAATGATGGAAAAATACCAAGATAAGCTATTTATTTTTATGGGTCTAGGCTTTTCCTTACACTTAGCTAATTATATGTCTGACCTCTTAAATACTTTTGGCTTTCGCTCCATCAGTAATACTTATGAAGAATTCATCAATAAAACCTTTGCTGGTGAAGCGGTTATTATTTTCATTAGTCATTCAGGAGAAACGGAATATCTTCTGCGTTTAGCTCAACTTGCTCATAAAAATGGTGTTGAATATATTGTTTTTACCGGAAATGCCAGTGGCCAGCTCAAAAATCATGCCGCATTGGCTATAGATACCAAATCATATTCCATTTTCCGTTATAAGGAATACAAGGCCCAAGTCTTTTTTGGTCTAAGTCTCATTTATTTTGAAGAATTAATCGCCTATTCCCTAAAAAGATTAGATAAATAACTCTCATTAAAAACAGCACAGCTAGTTGTTCATGCAACTGACCGTGCTCTTTAAAAATGGATTATTTTACTAAGTTTGCAATAATAGTTCATCACTCACTAATTGACTGCCTACACTTTGCTTAAAGAGTTCCATCAAGTCCTCGACATTTAATTTTCTCTTGTCCTCCCCACTCACATCAACCACAATTCGACCTGCATGCAGCATGATTAAACGGTTTCCATAGCTTAAGGCATCGTTCATATCATGGGTTATCATCAAACTGGTTAATGAATTTTCTGTGATGAGTTGATCGGTCAGCTCCATAACCATGGCACTAGTCCGGGGATCAAGAGCTGCAATATGTTCATCAAGGAGTAGAAGTTCTGGCTTCTCGAGTATAGCCATCAAGAGCGTTAGAACTTGCCGTTGTCCTCCTGAAAGATTGCTGGCAGGAGTAGTTAAACGCTGGTCTAATCCTAAATTTAACCTTCCCAACTTCTTATGAAAAATTTTCCGCATATCATCTGTAACAGCTCGATTAAAGCTGCGTCTGTTTCCTCTCTTATAGGCAATAGCCAGATTTTCTTCAATGGTTAAGTTACGAGCAGTTCCCATTTGAGGATCTTGAAATACACGACTTATGTGTTTAGCGCGCTCAGGTGCTGGTTTTTGAGTAATATTTTTCCCTTTTAGATAAATCTTCCCAGAAGTTACTGGAATGGTTCCTGCAATTAAATTTAACAGTGTAGACTTTCCTGCGCCATTGGAACCAATAACACAAATAAAGTCTCCTTCATGAATCCTTAAATTAAAATTCTTGAGCACATGATTTTCATTAGCACTATTCATATTAAAAACTTTGTTTACCTGCTTTAATTTCAATAATTCTGACATAGTAACCACCTTTCTACTATTTTTGCTTTCTCTTGTGGTCGATTTGACTCTTGGCATAAGGAGCAAAGAGGATAATAGCTAGGGCTAACGATGATAAGATTTTTATATCACTTGGTAAGACAGGAATGACTTGCTGTTGCATGATAAAGTCAATAATTAGGCGATAAATCACTGCCCCAATAGCAATCGTTACTAGGCGTTTACCGAAGCTAGTATTCTTGTAAATGACTTCCCCAATAATAACAGCGGCTAAACCAATAACAATTGTCCCTGTACCCATAGCAATATCCGCATAACCGTTATTTTGACAGATAATCGCACCAGATAAAGCGATCAAACCGTTTGAAATCATCAAGCCAACTAATTTCATTTGTTCAGTTCGAATACCATTGGCTTCCGCCATGAGGGGGTTATCCCCGGTCGTTCTCAAACTCAAACCATACTCCGTATTCATAAATAGGACCAAAACAAAGATCACTAAAATGACGAAAATCAAGCTGATAGTCAAGGAAGCCACTGTTGAATTGAAACCCAGATTATAGAGGCTATCCATTAGGTTGGCTTCACCTAATAAGGGAGTATTGGCTTGACCCATGATGCGGATATTTACTGAGTAAAGTCCGGTCATAGTTAGAATCCCTGATAATAAGGCTGGAATATGCATCTTATTAATCATAAAACCGTTAACTGCTCCTGCCAGCATACCGGCAAGAAAAGCGATCAATGTAGCTAATAAAGGATGCCAACCTAAAACAATCAGCTTGGCACATACAGCTGCACCGAGAGGAAAGCTTCCTTCGGCAGACATATCAGCGATATCTAAAATGCGAAAGCTTAAATAAACCCCAAAGGCTAGGATAGCCCACATTAAACCTTGTGAAATACTAGAAATAATGATGGCCATTGCTCTATTCTCCCTTCTTCAACTGATCGGTATCAATTCCAAGTGCGCTTGCCATTTCTTCATTCACTTGTAATTCATACTCATTTGATTTTTCAACTGGCATTTTACTGATGTCAGCATCCTCTTCTAAGATTTTTACTGCCATTTCAGCGGTTTGACGGCCTAAGTGCTTAAAATTGACCCCGTAAGTTGCCAAGCAACCTTCTATATGAGCGCTTTCCGCACCAATGGTAGGAATTTTTGCTTCTTTTATCACTTTTCCAATGGTAGGAATTGTTTGAGCGATGGTATTATCAGTGGGTAAGCAAATACCGTCTACTTTTTTTGCTAATGTAGTTATCGCAGATTGAACTTCATTAGTGCTGGTTACAGTTTGAGCTTCAACTCTTAATCCCTTACTTTCAGCGTATGCTTTAAAGGCAGCAAATTGAACTTCAGAATTGACTTCACTAGAATTGTAAGGCATTCCTACCGCCTTTATTTCAGGATTAATCTTTAAGAGCAAGTCGACAGCCTTTTCAACAGGCGTCATATCTGTCGTTCCACTAGCATTAGTTCCAGGCTGATCATTTGATTTCACTAAATTAGCTGATTCTGGATCAGTGACTGCAGTAAATAAAGTAGGAGTCTCCTTATCAGCGTTGAGTGCTGCTTGGGTAGCTGGGGTAGCGATAGTAAAGACGAGGTCTTTTCGTCCTTTCATCCCTTGAGCAATACTATTAAGATTGGATTGGTCTGCTTGGGCATTTTGGTAGTCGACTTTGATCTTTTCACCATCTTTTAAGCCCGCTTCAGCTAATCCTTCTAGGAAACCTTCACAAGAATCATTCAGTGCTTGGTGTTCTGCGTATTGAATGATACCAATCTCTTTTTGATCGTTTTCTTTTACTTGGCCACATCCCATTAGTCCAAGGGCTAAGGCTCCTAAGCTCATTATTTTAATAACTTGTTTTTTCATCATAATCTCCTCTTTCTCAGTTTTAAAGACAGTGTTTCCCATATTTATAACAACAAACTCTTAATAAAAAATAAAAAGGTTCAATTAGTTTCGATAAAAACTAATTGAACCTTTTACGAGTGTATTCCAAAAGAATTCGCCTCAAGCCATTAGAATTTATCATTCTAGATGGCCTGAACACATAAATACTGTAGCCATCATAGATACAAAAACTTGCGTTTGTTTGTACCTATGATAGTGTCACAGCTACAAACATTATCTAAAATAGCTATAGTAATATGTATTAGTGGTGATATCTAAAGATAAAACCATTAGCGAATCGAATTGGATTTTTAACATTTTTCTTACGCCCTTTTTATTAAGATATATCCATCATAATCAGGAAGTTTATAAATGTCAACGCTTTTCTTGTTTTAATATTCAAACAATTTGTGATTTATTGGAACAAAGACTGCTTCAAATTAGAAAAAATATTCTCATGACTAAGTCAAGAATGCACTAAAACATAGGCTTAAAGGCCATTGATTGTTTGGCCTTGTTAATAGAATAAATCCTGGGTGAAACCCCTTATTAAAAAAGCTGAACTTTTAGCCCAGCTTTCATTTACCTATATTAAGTTATCTCACTTCATTTAAAGGAAAACAATTAACCTTCAAATGAATCTGTTAATGGAAAAAATATGTTCTTTAGTTGAAATTATGGCCTTTAAGTAATTTGATAGTCACTGGCAACAGGACCAAAGGCCTTTTCTATATTTTTTAATTTTCTTAAAAGGAACTGCTAAATTAATCTCTCCAGACCCTTGTTCTCTCATTATCTATATATAAAACCTTTCCATACTTAACTGCTTTTCGCCAGGTAAGAAATCCAGAGATAGGAGCAACAAAAGTGATCCATAAAAGAATCAAAAAATCCTGAATAAGTACCTTCCAAAGCAATGAAAAAACAGAACCAAAATAAACTATATTTTTAGTAAAGTTATCTATAAGTCCTCCTTGGAAACTAAATAAAGAATAATGCCAAAATTCCCAAGCTAAAGATGTCCAGATTAAGGCAAACAGACCTCCTAGACTAAATAAAGTGCCGCTTCCACAGAACAAAATGAAAAATACAATAAGGCAGCCAAAAAAGCGGCGAACATTATATTCATCTCTATATTCAGGTGTAAGGTGGTTTCGGATGGATTCCAAGAAGGATTCCCCTTTATCCAAAGCTTCTGATGACTGCTCATTCCTATTTGGACTTTCATAGATATTTTCATTATTAACTGAATCTGTAATTAACTCATCTTGTTGGGGTGGTTGAACGTATTCTTTATCTACGAGCCCGTCTTTTTTCGGTGGCTGAATATATTCTTTGTTTACTGTAACATCCTTTTTTGGTGGTTGAACATAGTCTTTATCTGTCATTTTCTAGTCCTCCAATAATTTTAAAATATCCTCATCCGTGATTTGGTTGATATCCGCTTCAAGGTCATTAGCAACTCGACTGGATAGATTCTTAATCAAACGTTCATTAATATTTCTAATCCAGCGACCATTACTATGGTCATTCGATTTTGCATAAGCTTTTTTAATGACCTCTTCATACAAGGATTCATTGAAATTATAACTTTGCTTACTTAGTCCTAAACGACCAATTTTTACAATTTCATCTTCAAAATAATCTTCAAAATCAAAAATATTTGGAATACGACTGGTTAATCCAGAATTAGTCCTTAAGAACTCATTCATTTCTTTGGTATAACCAGCTAAAACAATAATGATATCTTGGCGGTGATCTTCCATAAATTTAAGAATCTCATTGATTGCTTCTTGACCAAAGTTATCATTAGTAGTGGCCAGTGAATAAGCTTCATCAATAAAGAGAACCCCGCCTAAAGCGGACTCCAATACTTCTCTTGTTTTTAATGCAGTTTGCCCCACATAGCCAGCAACAAGATCACTTCTAGATACCTCAATAAATTTCTTTTGAGCAATTATTCCTTTTTGATAGAAAATTTCTCCTAAAATACGAGCAACGGTAGTCTTCCCAGTTCCTGGATTTCCTAAGAAAAGTGAATGCAGAGTAAATTTAGCTTCACCACCGTTCTCTTCTTCACGTCGCCGATTTAATTCAGCTAAATGTACAAATTCAGAAATTTGCTTTTTAACTTTTGCAAGACCGATCAATTCATTTAATGCATCAAAGGCATCTTTTCCTTCTTTTACTTCATAACCGGCGTGTTTACCGAGGACCTCATCAATATCTTGATTAGTGATGGTATTAAGGTCTTCAAATTGTTCATTTTTATAGCAACGATCAGCCAAGGCCTTATAGAGTTTTTCATTAAAATTACGGATCCAACGGCCATTACTTCTATCCAAAGAAGCATTGTATACCCTAGAAACATTACGCTTATAATAATCGCTATCTTCTAATCGATAATCATTTTCTTTTAACTGTCTCTCGCCCATGGCAACAATTTCGTCAGCCGTATAATCTTCGAAAAGAAAGGTGTTAGGGACTCTTGATTTAAGCCCCGGATTGGTCTTTAAAAATTGCTCCATCTCCTTAGTATAACCTGCAAAAATAATCATAGTATCCTCACGATTATCTTCCATAAAGGTTAAAAGCGTGTTAATCGCTTCTTGGCCAAAATTGACACTAGCGTCTTTTTTATTCAAAGTATAAGCTTCATCAATAAAAAGAATCCCGCCTCTAGCTTGCTCTAGAAGGTTTTGTGTTTGAATAGCAGTTTGCCCCACATAGCCAGAAATAAGGTCTGCCTCTTTTACTTCGATAAATTTCAATTTATCGCCCTTAAAAATGCCATAGTCAAATAAGACTTCACCTAAAATTCGAGCCAATGTTGTTTTCCCAGTTCCTGGATTTCCCATAAAAACAGAATGAAGGACGACCTTTTGCGGTTTGAGTCCCTGAGCTATACGGTGCTTGTTAAACTCCACCATTCGAATCATCTTATGAATTTCTTCTTTGACCTTAGTGAGCCCAACTAAATTATTTAATTTTTCCATCGAAACTTGGGGGGTTCTCTCTGCTTCATCTTGATTTTGAGAAACTTGCTTATTTTCACGGATCTCTTGCTTTTCAGCTAAAAGATTGAAATAGCTCGTTTCATCCGTGTCAAAAATTAGATCTGACACTGATCCTTGATCATACTTTAACTGATTAATATATAGGTGCGAACCTTGTTTAACTCGGATATTAGGATTAAATAGTCGATTGACCTTTATTTCATCGGCAATCAAAGCTGAATTGTTTCTAACTAATAAGTCAATTTTTTCATCATTATTGCCTTGAAAATTAACAGATTTCTGAATCCTTGCTAGTGTTGAGTCTTCAAGCGATAAAAGATAAGCAATTTCCGACGAACTTAAAAATAATTTAGAATTTAGTGCACGTATGGAACTCACAAAGCTATCAGTAAATTTTAGATTGGATCCATCATCCGAACCAACTGACTCACAATATTTTTTATCGCTTTTAACTTCCTGAATAATTGAAGAACTAGCTACAGTTACAGAGGAGTTTATCAAAAGCAAAGCAGGGTAATTATTTTCATTATTCCCCCCTTCAATATGCGTCTGTTCAATCTTCAAGTTCGAGGAATTAGAATTAATCACATTCCTTTCATAGTTTATCATTGTACAATTTGATATTTGTACTTTACATTTATTAATATTCATCTTTGAATAAAAAGTTGAATTTTGAAAAGTACCTTGAGAGCCATCTAGCATTATCGTTTTACTCAATTCCGAATCTTGTGGATAAGTAAAGCAACTTGACATAGTTAGGCTAGCTTCTCCATAAGTGTATATTAAAACTCTTGTTTTAACTTTATCAATGTCATTAACTAAACAATTGTTAAATACTGCTTTGGACTTATTCTTGACGATGATTGCAACCTTATCATCATAAGCACGTTCAATCCAAAAATCTTCAAATGTCACATCAGCTCCATCTGTAACAACGATTGGTACTCTAATGGAATTAGTGAATAATTGCCCTCCATCACTTTTGGGTTCAACATTTCCTACAAAATTAAGCGATTTATCTATATTTAAGCTTGTTATATACGATTGATCTATAGTGTAATTAGGTTCAAATTCGATTGTATCGCCATTGCTTGCTGCTTGATAGGCATCTATTAAATCCCACGCATTATCGCTTATTCCTACTTTATAAAATGCCATACTTTCACTCCATAACATATTATCTATGCTTGAATTTTAAGATTTTTTATTCTGCATTAAATTTTTTGCCGTCAGGTAATAAAAGCGTATTAAGCTATTCCTCATAATTAATAAGTAATTTAACACGAGAATATAGATAATATTATACCTTAATTTTATAAAGCAGTTTAAATTTTATTAATTTTTTATATACTTTGTTTATATTTAGTAAAGGTAATGTTTAGACTTACAAATTAAGCCTAAAACATAGACTTATCTTGTACACAATTATTCATTCAACTTAGCCAGTCACAAAAAATGCCACAATATAAGTATTGTGGCATTTTTTATATATTCACTTAAGACTTAGACTAATAGCTAAATTAACCTTCAAATGAATCTGTTAATGGGGGCACAATTTGTTTTTTACGTGAAACGATGCCCTTTAAAGCAAATTGATGGTCAATGACATCAATACCAAAGGCTTTTTCAAAGTTCTTAGTTAAGGAATCATCCCCAACTAAGAGACCTTCAGAATCATTGGTTAAGATATTTGTAATCACTAATAAGAAAGCGTCATAGTTGTTGTTAATGAGTAAATCTTTCATGGCTTTAAGCACTTCATCTTTACGCTTAATCACATCGTTGGCATCAACAACATTGACTTGACCAATACGGACTTCTTTTCCACCCATATTGAAGGATTTAGCATCGCCATCAGCAATTTCCTCAGCTGATTTGTCATCAACATTAGCACCAGCTTTAAGCATTTCGGTTCCGTAACTTTCATCGTCTACGCCAGCAATTTCAGCTAACTTTTTAGCGATTTCCTTGTCCTTTTCGGTACAGGTTGGCGAAGAATAAAGTAAGGTATCAGAAATAATTCCTGATAGCATTAATCCGGCAATTTGTTGAGGGATTTCCACGCCCTTTTCTTGGTAAAGGTCATAAATCACACTTTGGGTACATCCTAAAGGTTTAGTAATGTAATAAAGTGGTGCAGAAGTTTCAAAGTTTCCTACCCGGTGGTGGTCAACGACAGCAAAGACATTAAGGTCTCTAATATCTGCAACAGATTGTTGGAACTCGTTATGGTCCACTAAAGCCACGGTATCCGTTTCATCACCAGCTTTTTCAATCACACGAAGACCTTCATGGTTAAAATGGTCTAGGGCATATTTAGTTTCGTCATTAGCCTCTCCTAAAGCAACCGGTTCGGTCTCATAACCTAGGGTATTTAATAAATAGCTTAAGGAGATAGCACTGGTAATCGCATCCATATCAGGATTTTGGTGGCCAAAAATTAAAATTTTACTCATAATAACTCCTATCTTTCTCTGAATAGTATAAATAAAATATTCAAAAGAATTATTTCAAATTTATATTTAGTGTAACAAAAGCAGGCCCAATTGTTAATAGAATAAATCGTAAATCCAGTGTTTAGGTCACTTATTTTTCTGGATCTTTTCTGTATAGGGGAATGACATCAAGCAATTCACCTAAACGGCCTTCGTCGATGATTTGTGATCCATTACTATAACGCTCATGAAGGGGAACATCGACCGCTTTAATCTGACTTAATTCTCCGTTACTGGTATATAATTCATAGACTTCTTGGGTTGATTCAACCTCTAGGGCTTGAACTAAGCGATGGGGTTTTGATTTAACCTCACGTAGTACCATCAGGCCCCGCTTAGCCCGGGTCATGGTTTGAATATCCCGCCAGCGCATCCGTTTCATATAACCCCGCTGGGTGGCAAGGAGGATTTGCTGGTCCTCATCCACCTGGTCTTGGTAGACAAAATTAACCACCTGGTCTTGGTCTTTAAGGTTGATGGAAATAACCCCCTTAGCACGTAAACCTACTGTATTAATTTCACTGATTTGGTAACGCAGGCTAAAACCTAAGGCGGTAAATAAGATCACTTCGCCATTTTGCTTATCGCTTTGGTTATTGACTAAATAGCAGTTAACCACTTCATCAAGAGGACTGGATAAAGGCATAATTTGAGAAGCTTTATTCTTATGGCCCCGGATTTTCTTCAATTCACTGAGCTTACTTTGTTTAATCATCCCTTCTCGAGTAGCAAGGACAATCGTATCTTGACTATCCTTAGCGTAGGGATAGACTTGGATAATCTTCTCATCGGAAGCAATAGGGATGCGTTGAGAAAGGTGCTCACCAAGGTCTTTCCAGCGGAGCTCTTGCATTTCATAAACTGGTTGGAAAATATAATTTCCTTTATTAGTAATAAGGACTAAATTATCTAAAGTTGAATGTGCGGCTAAGTATAAGACATGGTCCCCATCTCTTAAGCCTAAGTCAGCAAAATTAGAGGATTGGTAGCTTCTTAAGCTAGAGCGCTTAATATAACCGCCCCGGGTCACTACAGTAACGACCTCTTCATCAGGGATTAAAAATTCCTTCTTAATTTTTATTTCTTCGACCTCAGCTTCAATCTTTGTTAAACGGTCAGTGGCATAAGCCTTTTTAATGGCCTTTAGTTCTGATTGAATTAGTTTCATCAAGATCGTCTCATCACTTAAAATCGCTTGGTATTGATTAATGGCTTCATTTAAGGATAACTTTTCTTCTTGTAAAGCCGTAATATCAGTATTAGTTAAGCGATAGAGCTGTAAGGTGACGATGGCTTCTGCTTGGGCCTGAGAAAATTGATATTCACTAATCAGGTTATTTTTGGCATCCTTTTTATCAGAACTATTGCGAATAATAGTAATCACTTGGTCAAGAATGGAAATAGCCTTAATCAAACCATCAACAATATGTCGGCGGCTTTGGGCCTTGTTTAAGTCATATTGGGTTCTACGACTCACCACGTCTTTGCGGTGGTCGATATAGGCTTGAATAATAGCAATTAAACCAACCTGTTCCGGACGTTGCTTGTTAATGGCCACCATATTGAAATTATAGTTAATTTGTAAATTAGTATGCTTAAAGTAATACTGTAAAATTTGATCGGCATCAGCATCTTTCTTCAGTTCAACAATAATACGTAAACCAGATCGGTCAGATTCATCACGGACTTCCATGACCCCATCAATACTTCGATTGAGTCGTAATTCGTCCATTTTACGGACCAAATCAGCCTTATTGACCTCAAAGGGCAGCTCTGTAATTACGATCTGTTTACGGCCTGCCTTAAGCGACTCCACTTCCGTTTGGGCCCGAACCACTACCTTGCCTCGACCCGTTTTATAGGCTTTAATCAGCTGGTCTTTTCCTTGGATAATGCCCCCAGTGGGAAAATCAGGGCCAGGAAGATACTTCATCAGGGTCTCTACCTTAGCTTTAGGGTGATCAATATAGTAATTGACTGCATCAATGACTTCCCCCAGATTGTGGGTAGGAATTTCAGTAGCGTAACCTGCTGAAATTCCCTGTGAGCCATTGACTAGTAAATTCGGAAAGCCAGCAGGTAAAACAACAGGTTCTTCCTCAGTATCATCAAAGTTCAAGATGGTATCGACAGTATCTTTGTTTAAGTCCTTAAGTAGTTCATCGGCCAGCTTAGATAGGCGTGCTTCAGTATAACGCATGGCTGCCGCAGGATCGCCGTCCATGGACCCATTATTCCCATGCATATCAATCAGGGGCATGCGGTTTTTCCAAGCTTGACTCATTCTCACCATAGCTTCATAAACTGAGCTATCCCCATGTGGATGGTAATTACCTATGACATTACCGACCGTTTTAGCGGACTTTCTAAAAGCATGGTCTGAAGTATTGCCATCATGATACATGGCATATAAAATACGTCGTTGGACCGGTTTGAGTCCATCCCTGATATCCGGCAAAGCGCGATCTTGAATAATATATTTGGAATAACGACCAAAACGATCGCCCATCACTTCATCAAGGCTTAGTTCTTGAATATCAATCGCCATTCACTTCAGCTCCTTCATCAAATAAATCCATTTGCCCTTCCTGATCACTCATACTTGTGACTTGGTCCGATTGAGCGATTAACTCACTAGCTTCGATCGCATCGTTCTCTTCATGGTTGGCGTGCTCCAATAATTTATCTTCTTCATCCATGGTAAATTGGACATTATCTTCAATCCAATCCCGCCGTGGTTCAACCTTATTTCCCATCAACACAGATACCCGTTTTTCAGCTTGCGATAAGTCATCGAGGGTGACACGAATTAAGGTGCGGGTTTCAGGATTCATAGTGGTATCCCATAATTGATCAGCATTCATTTCCCCCAAACCTTTATACCGTTGGAGGGTATAGCCCTTACCAAACTTTTTAGTTTCTTGGGCCAGTTCTTCATCGGTCCAAGCGTAAGCAATTTTTTCATTCTTGCCCTTGCCTCGGGAGAGCTTGTATAGAGGCGGCATGGCAATATAAACCTTGCCCGCTTCAATTAAGGGGCGCATGTAACGGTAAAAGAAAGTCAAGAGTAAGACTTGAATATGGGCACCGTCAGTATCCGCATCGGTCATGATGATCACTTTATCATAGTTAGAATCATGGATATCAAACTCTGGCCCCACGCCTGCACCTACGGTATGGATAATGGTGTTTAGTTCTTCATTTTTAAGAATATCGGTTAGACTTGCCTTTTCCGTATTCAAAACCTTTCCTCTTAATGGAAGAATAGCTTGGAATTTACGGTCCCGCCCTAGCTTAGCTGAACCCCCCGCTGAATCTCCTTCGACTAAGAAGAGTTCATTTTTCTTGGTATTTTTACTTTGTGCGGGAGTGAGCTTACCGGAAAGTAAGGTTTCTTTACTCTTGCCCTTTTTACTATGGCGACTTTCTTCCCTAGCCTTACGGGCTGCTTCTCGGGTCTGGCGTGCTTTTATGGCCTTACGAACTAGCATTTGGGCAATTTCGCCGTTCTCTAATAAATAGATCGATAAATGAGTGTTCACCATATTTTCTACGGCTAGGCGCGCTTGCGGAGTCCCTAATTTTCCCTTGGTTTGCCCTTCAAACTGTAAGATTTCTTCAGGAATCCTTACAGAGATGACGGCAGTGAATCCCTCACGAACATCTGAACCTTCCAGATTTTTCTCCTTGGGCTTTATCAGATTAACCTTTCTGGCATACTCATTAAAGGCCTTGGTCATTCCGGTTTTTAAGGCCGTTTCATGAGTCCCGCCATCTGGCGTACGAACATTGTTAACAAAGGACAAGATGGTCTCAGAATAGCCATCATTGTATTGGAAGGCTAATTCCATTTCGATATTAGAGCTTTTATCCTTGTCTTCAATATATGTGACCCCTTGGAGGACTTCTTTATTTTCATTTAAATAATGAATAAACTCGACCAAACCGTCTTCATAGTGGAAGCTTTCTTGGCTATCCGTTTTTTCATCAGTAAAATGAATCGCTAAGCCTTTAGTTAAAAAGGCCTTTTCCCTTAACTGTTCTTTAATGGTGTCACTATTAAATTCCGTTGCACCAAAGATCTTAGGATCGGGGTGAAAGTGAATACTGGTTCCAGTCTGCTTACTTTTATGGCTGGTTAACTTAGGCTTATGGGGCTTACCGCCCTGACTAAAGCTTTGGTAATACTTTTTATTATCCCGATAAACGGTGACCTCTAAGGAGTCAGATAAGGCATTAACCACACTAGATCCAACTCCGTGGAGCCCACCAGAGGTCTTATAAGCACTTTCGCTAAATTTCCCTCCAGCGTGAAGGACGGTCAGGATCACTTCAACAGTTGGTTTGCCACTACTATGTTTACCGATGGGCATTCCCCGTCCATTATCAGTTACCGTAACGCTATTATCTTCATGAATGGTCACAGAAATTTCATCACAGTAGCCTGCTAAAGCTTCATCAATAGAATTGTCTACGATCTCATAGACCAAGTGATGTAAGCCGCGATTATCGGTTGACCCGATATACATTCCTGGTCGCTTACGAACCGCTTCTAAGCCTTCTAATATTTGAATGGATGACTCATCATAAGTTGCCTTAGAATTTTTTGCCATGCAGTGCATCTCCTCTAACCTATTTATATGCATATTTACCATAATACTTTAATTTCATTAAATTGCAAAATTTTTTTCTAGCTCAAACGCTCCCTTTGACTTATGCTATAATACCAATAACTGAATAGAAAGGAATCAGCTAATGATAATTAATCTTATCTTCCTATTTATTTCATATCTACTGGGCTCAATTCCATTCGGTGTGGTTATCGGTAAGTATCTTTACCACAAAGACATTCGCGGGGTGGGCTCAGGAAATATTGGTACGACCAACGCCTTCCGTGCCTTTGGCCCCAAGGGTGGCTTATTGGTATTCCTGTGCGATATGGTAAAGGGAATGCTACCGGTTCTTATCGCTAATTACAGTTCTCACTTTACTGATTTTGATAGCATGCTTTTTGGTTTAGCGGCTATCTTAGGACATACCTTTTCACTTTTTCTCCACTTCAAAGGTGGAAAAGCCGTAGCGACCAGTTTTGGTGTTGGCTTAGCTCTAGCGCCCCTGGCTTCCTTAGGAGGGATTGCGGTCTTTTTCATTGTTCTCTATCTTTTTAGAATGGTTAGTCTAGCGAGCATTATAGCCATGATCGCAGCTTCTATCATTTCTTTTCATTATGCTGTTTTGATTAGGATTTTGATCTTATCCATTACCCTTCTAATCATTTACCGCCACAAAGATAATATTAAACGCATCCTAGCTGGTAAAGAAGCTAAAGTGCCCTTTGGCCTGGGCTACAAAAAAATAAACAATAAAAAATCGCGTCATCTGGCGCGATTTTTTTGCTTTAAACTTCTTCTGCTAAACGTTTTTTCAAATACTCCAGGTTTTCTTTACTCTGAGTATCAATATGGGTCCCTTTCATACCTAAAGAGCGGGAAGTAAATACCCCAGCAGATTCCATTTTTCGTAGGGCATTTACAATCACAGAACGGGTAATATTCTCTTCTTTAGCAATTTTAGAGGCCGTTATGCGGGTACGTGGCTCTTCTAGGTCTTTAAAAATAACATATAAGGCATTTAATTCCGAATAAGAAAGTGAGCGAATAGCTGAATCCACCACTTGTTTTTTCTGTTCTTTTTCCTCTTGACGACGGCGTTTAATAAACACCATCTCCATGGCTAGAACCGTCCCCACATATTCACCAAGAATCAGATCATAGCAATTAAAGTCTTCATAGGGACGAGCTAGGATTAAATAGCCTAATTTGGTGGTATTACCATAGATAGGAATAATGGTGGTCATGCCTTTGTTAAATTTATCACGAAATTCCAAGGCCAAGATAGTCCGGTCATCTGAAGTTGGAATGTTTGACTTGGTTTCTTGGATCGGTGAGATAATATCTAAATAATTAGGGTCAAGTTGGTGGGCTTGCATCATCGCTTCGGTCCGCTCACTATTGATTTCCTCATAAATAGCAAAATACCCCAATAGTTCTCCTTCAACAGATACTAAATAAGCGTTGGCCTCTAAATTTTCCGCTAAGTAACGGACTAACTTTTGAAAGGGAAAATCTGCCATCTCATCATCATAAATATTACCTTCACGGATAACTTTATTAATGTCTCTAATTTTTTCTAAAACGCCCTCTACCGATTCAGCTATCATTCTTTGTCCTCCTTATGTACATCACTATGCTTTGCTCTTGGAAAGTATTTCAAATAATTATTTCTTAAAGATTCTTTTGACATATGTGTATAAATTTGCGTACTAGATAAACTTGAGTGCCCTAATAATTCTTGTACTGTCCTTATATCAGCTCCATGGTTAAGGAGATGGGTAGCAAAAGAATGGCGTAATTTATGGGGATGAATATCCAGGTTACTGGCGCTTTTTTTGACTAAATCATTCAAAATATAAGTCACGCCTGATGGAGTCAAGGCTTCTCCCCGACTATTAACGAAAATGTACTCATGATCATGGCCCTTTAAGAGAACAGGTCGGCCAGAATCCAAGTATTCCTCCAATGCTTTTTTACAATAGGATCCAAAAGGAACATAGCGATCTTTGCTCCCCTTACCATGCAGTAAGGCAATAGAATTTTTAAGATCCACTTGCGTTATGGTCAAGTTAGTACATTCACTCACCCGAGCACCAGTCGCATATAAGAATTCTAACAGCGCTATATTTCGCTTATCCAGGGCTCGAGGCCCCTTAGCCGCCTCAAACAAGGGATCTAACTCAGCTTCATAAAAAAAATCGGGTAATCTTAGTCCCGTTTTAGCTGCTTGAACATAGGTAAAAGGATTATCTTTCACCAGACCTTGGTCAAGAAAACGATTGAAGGCGGTTCTCAAACTGCTTAAATGACGAGCTAAACTTTTACGACTCAATCCCTTTCTTTGCAGATGACTTAAATAAAGGCGAATATCTCGATAGCTTAACTGCTCGAAATCGCTTATTAATAGTTCGTCCCTAAGAAAAGAAATAAAGTCGTCAAAATCGCTTAAATACGCCTTTAAGGTCTGATCACTATAATGTTTCTCATCTTTTATATATTCTTTTAACCTTTTTCGATAACTTTCAAAAGTCATAAAATCCCTCTTAGCTCATATAATCTACCATATTAAGGGCCTTTTTTCAAGTAATTGTCGGAATTTTCAAAACATTTATGAAGTTAATTTACCTTTTGCTGAGTGAAAATAAAAAACCTGTAATCTTATTTGATTATCAGGTTTCGTATTCTGTCAGCAAAAGCTTCAATCATCGCCTTTTTGGACATCTTCTTTATAGTCACAATTGCTACAAATCACTTGTTTAGAGCCGCGTTTTTTCTTTTCAACCAAGTAATGGTCACATTTAGGACAGGACCGCCCCACCGGTTTATCCCAGGAAACAAAATCACAATCAGGATAACGGGAACAACCGTAAAAGATCCGTTTTTTCTTCGATTTCCGTTCGACCACTTGTCCCTCCTTACAGGTTGGACAATTCACGCCAATTTCTTTAACAATGGCCTTAGTATTACGGCAATCAGGGAAATTACTACATGCATAAAACTTCCCATAACGTCCTAATTTAATAACCATTGGATGACCACAGACGTCACAATCAAAGCCTGCTGGTTCGTCTTTAATTTCGATTTTTTCCATTTCTTGGTCAGCTTTTTCAATATCCTTACTAAAAGGTTGATAGAAAGCATCAACGACGTCTATCCAATTCTTATTGCCGTCTTCCACATGGTCTAATTCATCTTCCAAGTTAGCGGTAAATTGTGGATCAACGATATCAGGGAAAAATTCAGAAATTAAACTATTAACAATCTCACCTAATTCAGTAGGTTCAAAGCGTCTAGCTTCTAATTTAACATAGTAGCGCTTAATCAGGGTTTCTAAAGTTGGTGAGTAAGTAGAAGGACGACCAACCCCTAATTCTTCTAGAGTCTTAATTAAGCTCGCTTCAGTATAACGAGCTGGTGGTTGGGTAAAATGTTGGTTAGGAGTTAATTCTTTACTCTTTACCTTTTCACCGTTTTCTAGTTCTGGCAAGAGATTATCCTTTTCATTATTATCCGGATAAACTCTAAGGTAACCAGTAAATTTAATTTTTGATCCATTTGCCCTAAAGCTCACATCATTTTGAACCAGATCACAGGCCACCGTATCATAGACAGCTGGTGCCATTTCGCTAGCCATAAAGCGAGACCAGATAAGACTATATAGCTTGAACTGGTCTTTACTGAGATAAGCTTCAACGCTATCGGGATGACGAAAGGCAGAAGTCGGTCGAATAGCCTCATGGGCATCTTGGGCACCTTGTCCGCTGGCCCCGCTAGTCCCCTTACCGATATATTCTTTACCGTATTTTTCTTGGATAAATTGGCCAGCTTCTTGTTTAGCACCCTCAGAGATCCGGGTGGAATCAGTACGCATGTAGGTAATTAAACCCACTGTCCCTTCACTGCCTAATTTAATCCCTTCATATAACTGTTGTGCAACCATCATCGTCTTTCGCGTTCTAAAGCGTAAGCGTTTGGAAGCTTCTTGTTGGAGGGAAGAAGTTGTAAATGGCTTTTGCGGATTCCGTTTTCTTTGCTTTTTGGTCAAATTTTGAACTTCGAATTGATCACTGCTGAGGTTAGCCATTAAGGCTTTAACATCATCTTCATTTTTTAGATCAATTTTTTTACCCTTATATTTGGAAGCATTGGCCTTGAAAGTTTCTTTTCCTTTTTGGAATACGCCTTCAATGCTCCAATATTCTTCAGGCACAAAGTTACGGATTTCATCTTCGCGGTCAACGACCATTTTTAAGGCAACAGATTGTACCCGCCCAGCGGATAAGCCCTTCTTAACCTTAGCCCATAAAATTGGGGACAAGTTATAGCCCACCAAGCGGTCTAAGATCCGTCTAGCCTGCTGAGCGTCCACCAAGTCCTTATCGATGGCGCGTGGATTGTTGATCGCTTCTTTAACCGTATCCTTGGTAATTTCATTATAAGTGACCCGGATATCTTCTTTGGGATCTAATTTTAAAATATGGGCTAAGTGCCAAGCAATCGCTTCTCCTTCCCGGTCCGGGTCAGAAGCTAAGTAGATATTATTTGCTTTTTTAGCCTCTTTTTTAAGATCTTTGATCGTATCTCCCTTACCACGAATTGTAATATAATGGGGATCATAATTATTTTCGATATCTATTCCCATTTTACTTTTAGGAAGATCACGTAAGTGGCCCTTACTTGCCACCACTTTATATTTACGTCCTAAGTATTTCTCAATCGTTTTTGCTTTCGTTGGTGATTCGACAATCACTAAATCTTTTTTAGGTGTTTTCTTTCTTTTTGTAGCCAATAATATGCTCCTCTCTTCTTGGGAGATTTAAACGCTTCATATCATAGGCGAATTTTTTAACCTTGTCAAATATAAGATTTTTAGCTATTAAATAAAAGAAGGATAACGATAAGTCTCTAAGATATCATCCGCTTCGCTAATCAGTTTGGCTCCTGCCTGAATTAAAGCATTAGTGCCTTGGGAACGGACACTAAAAATATTACCTGGAGTAGCCAAAACCTCACGATTGGCTTGTAAGGCATAGTTAGCAGTAATTAAACTGCCCGATTTTTTCTTAGCTTCAACAACCCAGGTGGCTCTGGACAGTCCCGCAATCACTTCATTTCGATAAGGGAAATGCCACTTTTTTACCCCGGTAAAACTAGGCAGTGGAGAAACCAGCAGGTGATTTTTAGCAATAAAATCTTGCAAAGCGCGGTGTTCTTTAGGGTAACACTTAGCTAGACCGGTCCCTATCACAGCGATGGTTCTTCCTGAATTTTGAATACTGGAGCGGTGGGCTAGGCTGTCAACGCCACGAGCCAAACCGCTAACGATAACTAAAGAGTTAACAAGATTTGGCATCAGCTTATCAATAACTTTTTGGGCATAGTTACTGCAATCTCTCGCCCCAACTATAGATAAACAGTCAGCTTTTAACCAGTCAATATTGCCTTGACAAAATAAAACCAAAGGCGGCTTATGACTTTCTTTTAAAAGGTCTGGGTATTGAGGATCAAAGTAAGTGATGGGGAAAATTTTCTCTTTTTCATAATAGTTTTGATAAAAAGACCAAGGTCTATGACTCAAAAAGCGAAGAAGTTTTGGATAATATTTTCTTCCGTTTAAATAATGTCTCAGCACCCCTTGATAATCAGGATTCTCTAATAGGCCTTTAAACACCTGGACTCGGTCCTCATAGCCCACTATGGCAGACTCCGTTAAATGAATGAGTACTTGCCTAGCACCTTGATAATTCCTTTCATCATACATATAACCACCCTTTCATAGCCTATTCAGCCGTAAAAGGATGACAATTTCATTAGAAATAATTCTTAATTGGTGCAAAGCTTTTCCGATGGATGGGACAGGGGCCATAAGTCTCTATTGCTTTAAGATGTTCCTTGGTCCCATAACCGACATTGCGGTCGAAGCCATAAGCTGGATATCGTTTAGCATAGTCACGCATGATTTGGTCACGATATTCTTTAGCGATAATGCTAGCAGCAGCGATTGCGCTTACCCGGTCATCCCCCTTAATTAGACTACTATGAGGGATATTTAAAGAAAGATCGACAGCATCAATTAAAACATATTCTGCTTGCGGACTTAATTTCTTTATACTATTCATCATTGAGCGTTTGGTGGCATTTAAAATATTGTAGCGATCAATGGCCTCATTGTCTTGGACATCAATAGCTATAGCGACACTATTCTCTTTAATCAAAGGAATTAAGTTTTGCCGTTGGACTTGACTAAGTTGTTTAGAATCACGCAAATCAAACAGGGGCCGCTTAGGCTTTAAAATGACTGCCGCTGTGACCACTGGCCCAGCTAAGGGACCACGCCCGACCTCATCTACACCGGCAATATATTGAAAGCCCTTAGCATGTAAGTCAGCTTCAATTTGGTTCATATAGCGTATATGTTCTTGTCGCTCTGACTCCTTGGCTAAGCGCCGGTCGTACTGGTTAATAGCCTTAATAACTCCCTGTCGCTGGTCTAAGCGCCAGCTAGCCACTAAGTCGGTTTCAATGGCTGATAGGTCCTGTTTCAGGTAGTCTTTTATCGCTTGTACGGTTAGCTTATCTTTAGTCATCAGCTGATCCTTCCTCAGTTTGATCCAGTCGATAATCTTCATAACGATCAAGAGTCATTGGGGCAATTTTTCCACTACGAAATTCACGAATTAGCCAATCACTAAAGCGTTCATAATCATCCTTCATTCCCATTTTATTTGTTAATGACATCATCAATTCAGGGTATGGCGGTTGGGCTTCCTCTTCTGATAAATTGAAGAACTGACAAAAGTCTTCCATATAATAATCCATCATAAATTGCATGGCATAAAGGGCAATGTCATCACTATAGTAATGGGTGTCTTTAATAGCCCCTGTCAGAGCGAGATTCATCCCCACCAGTGGGTCTTCAAATTTAGGCCAGAGGATGCCAGGGGTATCCAATAAGGAAAAGTCTTTATCAATTTGTACCCATTGCTGTCCTTTAGTAACACCTGGGCGATTTCCTACTTTTGCTGATTTCTTATGGGTCAGTTGATTAATCAGAGTTGACTTACCCACGTTAGGAATCCCTAGTACCATTAAACGTATCGTTTTTTGTTTCATGCCCTTGTCTAGCCATTTTTGCCGCTCACCACCAGTCACTTCCAAGAGGTAGTGGCGGAGCTTCTTTATTTCTTTATTATTTTTACTATCGATAGCAATGGCATCGGTATCTTTATTTCTTAAGTGATTTAGCCACAGTTTATTTTGATTCGGATCAGCTAAATCAGCTTTATTTAAGACTATTAAACGCTTTTTCTGTTGAATAATTTGATCAATCAAAGGATTTTTACTGGCTATGGGAATACGGGCATCACGAATTTCTACTACCCAATCCACACTCTTTAATTGTTCTTGAACTTGTCTTTTAGCCTTGGCCATGTGGCCAGGAAACCATTGTATTGTGCTCATTTTCTTCACCTTCCTCATAAGAAAAGGCAGCTACATCTTTGAAACTGCCTTCTCATCCATTCGATTATTCTATTACTCAATTCGGCCGGCTTCATCAAAAGGCCAAATCCTCCAATTGACTTCTCCGTAAATGAGATCACCAGCTACTGGCCCAAAAGCACGGCTGTCCTTTGAAACTGGTCGATTATCTCCCATTACAAAATAGGAATCTTCGGGAACTTTTTCAATAGTAAAATTTTCAGTCACTAATTTTCCGGGATTTTCGGCTTTTAATTCATTGAGATAAGGCTCATCGTACGCTTGGTCATTAATATATAATTGATTATCACGATATTCCACCTTGTCTCCTGGCATACCTATAACTCTTTTGATATATTTATCCCCGCTATTATCCGGAGCATCTAATACAACGATATCAAAACGATCCACATCCCCCAGGCGGCTAACGATGAGATGCTGGCCATCCTCCGTTGTGGGATTCATAGAGGCCCCTCTAACAGTAAATTGAAAACCGATGAAATGGCGAATCCCTAGATAGAGTAAGAGGGCAACCGCTACAATAATAATGATTTCTCCAATACCACTAAGAAATTTCTTCATCAATCTAAAACCTTCTTCTATTGTGCATGCTCAAGTAAATAGTCAACAGCTTTATCTTTTTGGGTATCGTGGGCTAAAATATAATCTCTTAACGCACGAGTTAAGGCTTGCGCAGTTTCATCATTCACTTGACCAGTTTTTTCAAGCTCATGATCTGCTTGGAAAGCCCCCAGGGCTGTCTGAGTCTGTTCATCAAATTTCCCTTGTACTTGATCAGATTCCAGATAGCCTAATAAGGCAAGTTGCGCTTGGATATTTTTTATTTTATCAGATTCTTCCCCTAATTGGTAATTTTGACTGCCATCAACTAAGGAAAGTTCTGAATAATCAGGGAGTTTGGCTTCGATATCTGGGCTAATACCTTGCTTATGGATCCAAGACCCATCAGGAGTTAACCAATGAGCATAAGTTATTTTTAATTGGTCCTTATCATCCAATTTGACCACTGTTTGTACGGTACCCTTACCAAAACTTTGACTGCCAATGACTGGAATATGGGCAGATTGCTGTAAGGCACCTGCTAGAATCTCAGAGGCACTTGCACTCCCCCTATCAATCAAGATGACACTGGGTTCATCAATTTTAAAGTCTCCCATCTTGCTTTTATCGGCTTGAATTTTCTTCCGATTGCCCTGGCTATCTTCAATTTGAACAATAGTATCTCCGTCGGCTAAGAAGTAATTTGAAATTTGAATTGCTGAACTGAGTAAGCCCCCAGGATTGCCACGAACATCGAAGATAAAGGATTTAACACCTTCTTCACGCATGCTTTTGACCGTTTCCTGAACATCTTTAGCGGTAGGTTCAGAGAAAGAAGAAATTTGAATGAGACCAATTTCGGGATGGCCTTCAATTTGATGACTATAGACCGTCTGCAAGGGAATTTCTGCTCGAGTTAAGGACAGCTCTTGTTGGTCGCCACCGCGTTCAATCACTAGTTGGACTTGGCTTCCCGCTTCTCCTCGGATCATATTAGCCGCTTCTTGGGCATTTTTCCCTTCCAAAGATTCACCATTAACACTTTTAATGATGTCGTCGGTTTGTATGCCTGCCTTTTCAGCTGGGCTACCCTTAATGGGGCTAATGACTACAATTTGATTATCCCTTACTGTAATTTGGGCGCCAATACCTTCAAAATTAGCCTCAATGGTTTGGTCTAATTGAGAAGATTCATCGCCATGCAAGTAAGTCGTATAGGGGTCATCAACGGCTTCTGTCATTCCTTTTAAGGCACCTTCAATTAATTTTTCACGGTTCACATCACCAATGTAGCCATCAGTAATTAATGAAAATGTTTTTTGTAGTTTACTAATTTCCTGAGTAGACATGGTATTTTGAGCGTGAATTTGCCAAGGTAATCGTCCTGTGGTCAGATAATTAGTGACAAAGAAAGTCATTAAAGCTGTTAGAGCGATAGCTAATAAGGTTGATAAAAATCGCGTCCAAGATGATTTAGGGTTAAATTGACCTTCAGCGTTTGCCTTTTCAGAATTTTCTTCCTGCCCTTGCAAAATTTTCTCTTTTATTTCAGAGTCTGCTTGAGATTTTGAAGCATGGGAAGCTTGGCCATCTTCAGTTTTTTTTACTTCATTATTTTCTTGATTATCTGCTTGTTTTTATTTTCATCCGTCATATTTTCACTTCCTAGTCATTAGTCATTGTTGAGATAAGCTTGCCACAATTCATCAAATTGAGAAACCCACTGAGAGTAGCGACTATTTAACTCAATATAATCACTAATACTAGTAAAATCAGTAGCAGTTTTAGGAAAATCCCCATCAAGATAGATTAATTCAGCCAATTGGCTCTTGGAATCTTGACTTGTCCCACTACTATTGCGGTGTTTTTGAATATATTGATAAAATGGCTTCACTTTAATTTCTCTCTCCCAACTGGTCTAAGATTTGGCTAATTTTCTGTTCAGGAACACCTAATTGTAAAACAATTTGATCATTAGTCAAATCGATTGCTTCAACCTCAAAAGCAATGCCTTCCTTTGCTAGTAGTTCTTTTATAGAAATAATGATCGATTCTGATTCAGTATCAACAGCTAAAGGCAAGTCACTAGGCATTATCTTGGAAAGAATGGGTAAAAAGAGATTTAAAGGAAGATCTAAGGATAGTATTGAGAAATTAACTACTTTCAAACTAAGATTGCCACTGGAATGGACCTCAGGGCGAGTAGTTAAGGTGTAAGCAAGGGATTGGTTTAAAAGCTGAATTTTCCCTTTTATAACGATCGCGTCCTGATTATTTTCCAAAAGAAAAGACAGGTCTTCTTGGTTGAGAAGACGGACCAGGTGGTCAAGGGTCATCGTTAATTTAACTGGAACCATTGCCTGGTCAGAACTCTTGGGCCGATTTACTTGGATTTTATCCTGGTATGTGTTTACTTGACTATTTTGATAGATATAAAAATAAGCAGAAGCAAATAAGAGCGCCAAAAAGGTAAGCAAGCTTAAAAATGCAATTTTCCATGGATTTCTTTGCTTCTTTTTATTCTCCACCGTAGAACCTCCCTAGTCTCATTTCTTTCTTTCCCAAAATTCAAACTGGTAATGATATTTCGATTTGCTATTAAGATCTTGGTCAACAGTCGCATAGCGTCTAAATTGGCTCAGATCAGGATTAAAGCTAGTATCCCCTTCAACATTTTCAGCGATATTAGTAATGCGAAGCTCATCTAAATACGGCCAGAATAAGCGGTAAATTTCTGCTCCTCCGATAACCATAACATCCTCTGCTTTAGCTAGCTCGATAATCTCATCCATCTGGTTAATGATTTGAACCTGATCCTTATTATCAGCATTAACCCCCGGTAAGCTTTTCTTTCGGGTCAAAATGTAATTTTTCCGCTCCTTTAGGGGGCGGTTTCCCATCGACTCGAAGGTTTTTCGGCCCATAACTACTGTCTTATGCAGGGTTTCTTGCTTAAAAAATTTCATATCTTCGCTAATATGCCAAGGAAGTTGGTTATTTTTTCCTATAATGCCATTAGCCGCATGGGCCCATATAGCTATTAACATGATAGCCTCCTTTTATCCATACATTTTCAATCAGCCTAAATCTATACAGCCACTGGAGCTTTTATTGGAGTCTGAGGATGATAATTATTCAATACGATATCATCCTTTTCAAGGTCAAACATGGATTTATCACTTTTTATTTCAAGCTGAGGTAATTGACCAGGTTGACGACTTAATTGTTCTTTTACCTGGTCGAAATGATTATTATAGATATGAACATCACCAAAAGTATGAACAAAGTCCCCGACTTCCAAGCCAACTTCACGGGCAATTAAATGGGTTAATAAAGCATAGGATGCAATATTAAAAGGAACCCCTAAAAAGACATCGCCACTTCTTTGATAGAGTTGGCAAGAAAGCTTGCCGTCATTAACGTAAAATTGACTTAAGGTATGACAGGGAGGCAAGGCCATATTAGGGACATCTTCTGGATTCCAGGCGGATAAGATGATCCGGCGGGAATCAGGGTTATTTCTAAGCTGCTCTAGAATATTCGCAATTTGATCGATAGAGCCCCCATCACGAGTTTCCCAATCCCGCCACTGTTTGCCATAGACATTGCCTAATTCACCATATTTTTTAGCAAAGTCTTCATCATTAAGGATCTTTTGACAAAAGTCTGCTTTAACTTTCAAATATTCTGCTTTAAATTCTGGGTCCTTTTCTGCCCGTAAACCAAAATTAGTCATATCTGGGCCCTGATAGTCCTCACTGTTTACCCAGTTTTCGAAGGCCCACTCATCCCATATATGGTTATTATTTTCTAATAAATAACGAATATTAGTGTCTCCTCTTAAAAACCAGAGAAGTTCACTCTTTATCAGTCCAAAGGCTACCTTTTTAGTTGTCAAAATCGGAAAACCTTCTCTTAGATCAAAACGCATCTGATAACCAAAAATTGAACGCGTGCCAACACCAGTACGGTCGGACTTGTCATGGCCTTTTTCTAAAATGGTCTGTAACAAGTCTAAATATTGCTTCACTACTTTTCCCTCCAATGATCATATTAAGGCTTCATAGTACCACAGAGTCTCCCTTAAAACTTCGTATCTTAAGTTAAGGTTTCAATTCACTCAGATAATCCCAATATTCCATTTTTTCTAGCAAATTATTTTCTTTGCTTTCTTTTTCTTTTTGCAATTCAGCTAACTTTCCGTAGTCAGATCCATTTGCTAACATATCGTTATCTATCCTTTGGATATCACTCTCTAACTGGTCAATTTGACTCTCAATAACTTGCCAATCTTGCTTTTCTTTATAGGTCATTCTTTTCTTACTACTTTGACTAGCTTCAGAGGCATTACTTTTATGTGAATCATCACTTTTTTGAACTTGACTTTGTTTTGAAGAATGGCCAATTTTGGTTTTTCCTTTATGCTCCCTTTCATAGTCAGTAAAATTTCCAAAAAATAGTTGGCAAGATTTATCCTTATGAACAATTAATAATTTATCAACCGTTTTATCTAAAAAGTAGCGATCATGGCTAACCGTCAACATCGCTCCTGGAAATTGAGCCAGATAATCCTCTAAGACTGTTAAAGTATCAATATCTAAGTCATTGGTGGGTTCATCTAGGAATAAGACATTAGGCCGTTCCATTAATAAGCGCAAAAGATACAAACGTTTTTTTTCACCACCGGACAATTTAGCAATTAATTGACCATGACTTTCCCGGTTAAATAAAAAAGTTTCTAACATTTGCGATGCTGACAGTTTACGTCCATCATCATAAACAATTTCATCAGCGACTTCACTGATATAGTTAATTAGGCGCTTATCTTCTGGTAAATCAGTGGGCACTTGCTGAAAATAAGCAATCTTAACAGTAGGACCAATCTCAATCTGCCCACTTAAAGGAGGAAGTATTCCCGCAATGGTATTTAATAAGCTGGTCTTACCGACTCCATTCTCTCCAATAATACCGATCCGGTCGCGATTTTGGATTAGTAAATTAATATCTTCAAGTAAAGGCTGGCGTCTATCATAACCCACACTAACGTCTTCTAGAGAAATAACTTTTTTCCCTAAGCGTTCTTGATCAAAGTCTAGTTGAACGGAACCTTGAAGAGACCGGTGCTGATTTAAGTCCTCTTTAAGATCATTAAACCGATTAATACGGGCCTGCTGTTTGGTAGATCTGGCCTTAGCCCCTTGGCGCATCCAGGCCAACTCCTGCTTATACAATTTTTTTTGCTTCGCTTGATTAGCGGCTTCAACATCTAACTCAACGGCACGTTTATTCAAGTAATCTTGATAATTTCCCTGGTATTCAGTCAATTTCCCTCTATCTAAGGCAAATACCCGTTGGGCTACCGTGTCCAGGAAGTAACGGTCATGGGTAACAATAACCACTGATTTTTTATAATTATTAATATAATTTTCCAGCCACTTGACCATTTCAAAATCCATGTGGTTAGTCGGTTCATCCAACAATAAAAGATCAGGTTCATCGATTAATACTTTAGCCAATCCCAACCTGCGTTTTTGGCCCCCGCTTAAATGCCCTACCTTTTGATAGAGATCCTTGAGTTCCAACTTAGTAAGGATAGTTTGAATATTTGTATCTAACTGCCAAGCATCTAAGCGATTCATTTCGCTTTCCCAATGTGAAAATTTCCTTTGTTTCTTTTCATCATTAGGATCTTGAGACAGAGCCTGTGTGGCTTGTTCATAGGCTTTAACTGTTTTGACTAAGGGACTATCTCCAGAATATACCGCTTCAAAGAGGCTTTGCTGATCATCCAAATCCGGGTTTTGACTAACTAAACCGATGGAATAATCGTTACTATGCTCGATCGTTCCGCTATCCAAATGATCCTTACCGGCTAAAATTTTTAATAAGGTGGACTTCCCTGATCCATTGGGGCCGATCAAGGCAATATGGTCGCCTTCACGAATTAAAAAAGATACATCATCAAGTAACTGCTTGATGCCATATGTTTTACTCCAATTTTTAGCTAAGTAATCTTGCAAAATAATCGCTCCTCTTTTAACTTCTGTTTCATTCTAGCACAACTCATTGACTTGGGCATAGTCAGCGAATAACTAGAAAAGTCCATTAATCTTCCCTTGATTATCAATGGACATCTTGAGAGCAGCTGGTTGCTTAGGTAAACCTGGCATGGTTAAAACATTACCCGTCAAAGCAACAATGAAGCCTGCCCCTAGCTTAGGAACTAACTCGCGAATATGTAGGGTGAAATTCTCTGGAGCGCCTAGCAATTTAGGATCATCACTCAGGGAATATTGGGTTTTTGCCATACATATCGGTAAGTGATCCCAGCCGTTTTTCTTAATAGCCGCTAATTGTTTCTTAGCCTCGGCTGAATATTCAACACCCACCCCGCCGTATATTTTTTGATTAATTACTTGAATTTTTTCTTCAACGCTCAATTGATTAGCTTGATAAAGGGGTTGAAAGTGAGTATTTTGCTCTCCATCAATGGAGTCGATCACGGCTTGACCAAGGTCAAGCGCCCCTTGGCCTCCTTTTTCCCAGACATCTGCCAAGTAAGAAGGCGCCTGCTCTTTTTGACAGAGCTCTTTTATCAGTTCAATCTCTTCATCAGCATCGTCCTTAAAGTGATTAATAGCTACTAAAACAGGGACTTGGTAGGATTTCATAATTTGAATATGTCGAGCTAGGTTAGCGAAGCCTTTTCTAACTGCCTCGACTCTATCTTCTAAAGCTGCATTTTTATCCAAATCAGGATTGCCGTGATGTTTTAAGGCTCTTGCAGTAGCCACGATAACTACGGCATCGGGAGATTTTTCTAAGATAGGAACCTTGATATCCATAAATTTCTCGGCCCCTAAGTCAGCTCCAAAGCCAGCTTCAGTTATCACATAATCTGCTAAACGAAGAGCTGTATCGGTTGCAATCACTGAATTACAGCCGTGGGCAATATTGGCAAAAGGCCCCCCATGAATCAACGCTGGCATATGTTCAAGAGTTTGCACTAAATTAGGTAAAATAGCATCCTTCATTAATAAGGACATGGCACCAGAACAGCCTAAATCTTTTACTGTAATCGCTTCTTGGTCTCGAGTATAGCCAATCACAATTTTATCGAAGCGTTGACGTAATTCATCAAGATTTCTAGAAAGGCAAAGGATTGCCATAATCTCTGAGGCAACGGTAATATCAAAACCATCTTCGCGTACATAGCCATTACCAGGACTCCCCAGGCCAACCACAATATGGCGTAGCACCCGGTCATTCATATCCATGACCCGCTTCCAAGTAATGCGTCGGCTATCGATGCCTAATTGGTTACCTTGTTGGATATGATTATCAATGATTGCTGATAAAAGATTATTGGCTTGGGTAATCGCGTGGAGGTCACCTGTGAAATGCAAATTAATATCTTCCATAGGTACAACCTGGGCATAGCCTCCACCAGCTGCCCCGCCTTTTAATCCCATTGTCGGTCCCAGTGAGGGTTCTCTTAGGGCGATCATAGCTTTTTTATCTAAGCGTCTTAGGGCATCACCTAAGCCAATAGTCAAGGTAGATTTTCCTTCGCCTGCAGGGGTAGGATTAATCGATGTTACTAAAATTAGCCTACCTTTTTTATTATCTTTTAATTTTTCAAGGGCTTGATGGTTAATTTTAGCCTTATCATGGCCATAAGGAATCAGATCCTCTTCGCTTAAATTGACTTCTTTGGCAATCTCTTTAATAGGTAAAGACTTATTAGCTTGTGCAATTTCGATATCCGTTAACATGTTATAACCTCATTTCACTGCTTAGTAGTTAAATTATACTATAGGAATTTAACTTGAGCCTTAAGAAAATAATTTTCTATTTTAAAATTAAAAACTTAAGCTTTGACTATGTCGATCAGGGAACGAGGTCCCTATTTTAGCTACGGTATTAACCAAGAAAAATGGTGTCGACGAGGAATTTAAGTCCTCAGTCAACACCAGAATTTCATATCCGTTTATACTTAGTCCGTATTAATAAGCTCATTCTCCTAATAACGTAACAAGGCATAAGTAGACGTCTCTGAAACAGAGCTAGCAGGAACAACTGAAATCTCCCCTCCATTTATAATGGTTTGATGGATTAATTCATCAATCAAACTCGCATAAGTCGACGACTCTCCATAGAATATTATTAGCTCAGCAATCCGCCCTTCTTTAGCGGCAAGCTGAATATCCTCAACTTCTTCCATAAGGAGAGAAGCTCCCCTAGCCTCTTCAATATTATCTTCTATGGTTTTAACATTGTCTTTAGCTAGTGGTGAAAGAGTCTCAGCTAAAAGCTCTTTAATTCTTTGGTGGCTTTCGCCGCTAATGGGCTGCTCAATCGCTGTATCCAAGTAAACCTTCGAGGAAGATTCCTTTTTAAAGGCAGCTATATTCTCCTTGGTTCCAGCTAATAATATTTTTCTTTCCACTTCCTTAGCCAGTTTGTCAAATTCTTGATCTAGGTAGCTGAAATATTTATCACGATCTCTTTCAACTTGGGCGGACTTGCTTTGATTAGAATGAATAGACCCTTGACCCCTAGATATCGTTTGCTTGTTTTCGGAATCATTATCATCATAAATATCGTAAAATGAACTTTTGATTTCATCAATTTCAGTCGGTTCATAAGAATACTGGTCAGCTAAGTATAATTGAACTTGGTCTTTAGCAATATCGGCCAAAATTACATCAAAAGCTTCCTCATAGTAAGCTAATAAGGGAACCAAATGGAAATAATCTCCTACATAGGCGATTTCCTCTTGCTCTTGCCGTAATCTAAAGATCTCAATCAACTGATCACTAGCTAATATCACCAAGCCCTCTTTATTTTTTGCCAAAAATCGACTTTTTCATCAATTAATTTAGACAAATGATCAAAAGTCCTTTGCCAATCACTATCGTGATAATTAGTCTCTAATTGAGTCTTGACTTCATTGAGTAAATTTTCATAACGGATAGGATCTTGCTGATTTTCCGGAGCAGCTCGATGGGTTGGCATATATATTGAAATTTTCGGGATCCCCTTTTCAGCGTTGGCTTTAACTACACGATATAAACGTTTGTCGACAGTCATAGTAGTCTCCTTTCCTTAAGCGCTTCAACTTCTATATCTACTATAAAATAAATATTGGCTTTTTACTAACGGAAAGGGCTTACTTTAAAATAATCAAATGGTTAAAAGTCAAAATTATATTGAATCAGTTGTTTAATAAGATGGAAATCTTTCTTAGACATTCTTTCGATGTATTGAATTTCTCTTCCACCAGCTTCAGTCACATCTAAAGAATACATTTGCTGGGTCATCACTTGACCTGTCGTTTGGTAGCCCTTAAGTCTTAAATGAGTTTTAAGTTTCCTTTTTGTATTGGTTATCGGGCAGACAATAACAAAATGGGTGGCATGGTTGTAGTCATCGGAGGAAACAATTAAAGCTGGCCGGCGTTTTTGAATTTCGTGACCCTTGGAAGGGTTAAAATTAATCCAGACAATGTCTTTTTGCCGTGGTTGGTAGGCCATCAGTCCACCTCCTTATGATCGTAATCATCCCAGGCCTCTCCCAGGTAAAATTCCCCATCACAAGCATGACGATAAGGGTTATCTACCCGAGGAAGTAAAATAAAGCTATCTTCTTGATCGCTATTTTCCTTTAAAGTCCATTGACTATATTCTTTAAATATTTCTTCATTTGGCAGCAGTAAAGCAGGCCCCTCTTCAGTGTGAATAATTTTTAAATCCAAAATTTAGCCTCCTCAAGTTTAAGTCTTCATGTGAAAAAAGACCGCCTAAGCAGTCTTTTTTCTTTAACTCTATTTCTCATCATCCATATCCAAGATGGCCAGGAAGGCTTCCTGAGGCACTTCAACAGATCCTACTGCCTTCATGCGCTTCTTACCTTCTTTTTGTTTCTTCAACAGCTTCTGTCTTCTGGTGACGTCACCACCGTATAACTTGGCAGTAACATCTTTTCGGTAAGCCTTGATCGTGGTGCGGGCAATAATTTTATTGCCAATAGCTGCTTGAACAGGCACTTCGAACATTTGCCGGGGAATCACTTCTTTTAATTTTTCGGCTAGTTTACGACCGCGATCATAGGCAAAATCACGGTGAACGATAGTACTCAAGGCGTCGACAGGTTCTCCGCTCAGTAAGATATCGAGTTTGACTAAATTGCTCTTTTGATAACCAATCAGTTGATAGTCAAGCGAAGCATAGCCCTTGGTGCCGGATTTTAGACGGTCAAAGAAGTCAAAAATCACTTCATTCAGGGGCATTTCATAAATAATATTTACTCGAATATCATCCAGATATTCCATGTTGATAAAATTTCCTCGCTTTTGTTGGGCGAGTTCCATGACATTTCCAACAAAATCCTTAGGCACCATAATTTCAGCACGGACGTAAGGCTCTTCAATCCAATCAATTTGGGTATTATCTGGCATTTCAGAAGGGTTGGAGACTTCTACCATTTCCCCATCGGTTTTATAAACATGGTAAATAACCGATGGTGCAGTCATGATTAAATCAAGGTTGAAATCACGTTCGAGTCGTTCTTGAGTAACATCCATATGGAGCATACCTAAGAAACCACACCGATAGCCAAAACCTAAAGCTTGAGAAGATTCTGGCTCAAAGGTTAGAGAGGCGTCATTTAATTGCAGCTTTTCTAAGGCTTCTCTAAGCGCAACATAGTCAGCAGAATCTACCGGGTATAGACCACTATATACCATAGGCATCATGGGACGATAACCAGGTAAGGCTTCCGCTGCAGGACGATCCGCTAAAGTCACAGTATCACCCACCTTAGTATCTTGGATAGTCTTGATACTTGCAGTAATATAGCCAACATCCCCTGCCATTAAATAATCCCGACTAATGGGGTGAGGCGACATAATTCCTAAGTCAGTGACATCAAACTGCTTACCATTACTCATCAGTTCAATGGTATCACCAGGTTTTACTATGCCGTTTTCAATCCGCACACTAAGAACGACTCCCCGATAAGAATCATAGACGGAGTCGAAAATCAGTGCCTGGAGAGGCGCTTCGATATCCCCTTGGGGAGCAGGTATTTTAGTCACAATTTGTTCCAGGATTTCCTCAATACCAATCCCAGTCTTAGCACTACACAAGACTGCCTCGCTGGCATCAATACCAATAATATCCTCAATTTCAGTTCTAACATATTCAGGATTAGCTGCAGGTAGATCGATCTTATTGATGACTGGCACTAACTCTAAATCATTATCCACTGCTAAATAAGCATTTGCCAAAGTTTGAGCTTCAATCCCTTGAGCCGCATCAACCACCAAAAGCGCCCCTTCACAGGCTTGCAGACTCCGTGATACTTCATAGGCAAAATCGACGTGTCCAGGTGTATCAATCAAATGGAAGATATATTCTTGGCCATCTTTTGCTTGGTACTCTAATTCAACGGCATTTAGTTTAATAGTGATGCCACGTTCTTGCTCTAAATCCATTGAATCTAGTAGTTGATCATGCATTTCGCGGTCAGAAACCGTCCCAGTCATTTGCAAAATACGGTCAGCCAAAGTCGATTTACCGTGGTCAATATGGGCCACAATCGAAAAATTTCTAATGCGTTTCTGTCTTTCTTTTAATTCATTCATATCAATTGCTTTTGTCACTCGTTTGCTCACTTCCTTATCTAATCTATAAAGATTCTAACCTTCATTATAACATATAGCAGCTTTGTGATCAGATGATATATTACACAAAACATGAAAAACTGTTGTTGTTAGTAAAAATAAAAACCGTAACCTCCATAAATAAATATGGTGACCCCAATAAGTTGGACTTTATATATAGTGAGTTGGCCTTTGGCCAGCTCTTTTTTGTTGCTTACAGTTCTTGCTTATTTCTTGCCGACACATTTACTCAGAAATTTAAACTTGTCAAGAGGAAGAGCGTAGCGGCTCTTGATAAGTTTAAAGTTTATGTGTAATCATTAAGCGGCGAAAGAAGCGTGATGAAGACGAAATTCTATAGGACTCCTAAAATCTAATTTTTCTTTGATTCTTTCACCATTGTAATAGATTATAAAATCTTCAATCGCTTGTGCTAATTCTTCAAAGGAATGATAAGTCCGACCATAGTAGACTTCTTGTTTTAGTAGACTAAAGAAATTCTCCATTGGCGAATTATCTAAGCAATTTCCTTTACGAGACATACTTTGAAAAATTCGGTGATCCTTCAAGAGCCGGGTGTAACTTTTCATTTGATAGGCCCAGCCCTGATCAGAATGAAAGGTTCTTCTGTATGGACATAATTTACTTGCTTCAATGGCAGCTTGTAGCCCCTCCAACATGCTTTGTCCATTAGGCTGATGTGTTATCTTAAAAGAAATAATTTCTCGATTAAATAGATCCATGTAAGGATCTAAATAGAGTTTTCCAGTTTGATAATTCCCAGAATCATCGGCATAGTAGTATTTAAATTCTGTTGTGTCTGTTGTTATTTTTTGATAAGGAATGGTCGAATCAAACCGCCGGTTGATACGATTTGGCGCTATCTCTCCAATCGTTCCTTTGTAGGAATTATATTTTCTTGTCTTTCTAGTATAGCTAGTGACCTGTATCCCCATAATTTTCATTAGGCGTTGAACTTTGTTTTTACTGACCTTATAACCACGGGAAAGCAGTTCAGCTCGCATTCTTCGATAACCATAATCCTTATGGGTTTCTCTGATGTCTTTCATTTCCTCTTTTAAATCGGCATCCTTATCAATTTCCTCATCTTTATTTTTCCAATAAAAGTAGGTCGATTTAGGAAACTTTAAAACGCTAAGAATATCTTTTAAAGCATATTTTTCATCATGGAGACGTGTGATTTCGGTCACTATTTCTTCTTTTCTCGCTTGACTCTTTGAGCCACACGTCTCCTCAATCCTTTTAAAAATTTGTTCTCAATTTCTAAATCCGTAATCCGTTGTTCAAGTTCCTTTATTTTTGCTTCACTTAACTGATTGGTTTCGCTGCTATCCTTTATTTGATTGATTTGTGATTTCTTTTTAGACACTTTAGGTGGCCTTCCTTTCCTCGCGGAAAGGCCATCAAGTCCTCTTTCATGATAAGCTCTTCGCCAATTAGCGATTAGACTTGGATTATTCATGTTTAATGAATTGGCCAATTCGCGATAACTCATTTCCGTACTTTCATACAATTCTATCGCATTTAATTTGAATTCAACAGTATAAACCTGTTGAGTCCGCCTTTTCTTTAAACCATCTACACCAAATTCATAATAGTTATTAACCCACCTTCGTAAAATAGAAGGATCTATTCCTGCTTTATTAGCTAAGGTTCGATAACTTCCTTTTTTCGCAATATAGTCTCCTACTAAATTCAGTTTAAATTCTAATGAATATTTAGACATAAAAATAACCCCCAAAAGTTGAATTCTTAGTCCAACTTTTGGGGGTCACTACAAAAGGGTCACGGTTTTTTTAATTAAGATTAAATACGTTTTAATTAGCAAGACTGCCTTTATGAAAAGGCATCCTTAATTTTATCAAAGAAATTCTTCTCTTCTTCAGTAATATTATTACCTGATGCTTTAGCAAAATCACGAAGAGCAGCTTTTTGTTTATCATTTAGATGTTTAGGTGTGATGATCTTAATATTTACTAATTGATCTCCATTGCGGTCACGGTTTAAGACTGGGGCGCCTTTGCCACGTAAACGGATGGTATCGCCACTTTGTGTACCAGCAGGAATTTTAAGGTTAACTTTGCCGTGAACGGTTGGAACCTCAACTTCATCACCCAGAGCGGCTTGGGCAAAGTTTAGAGGCAAGTCAATACTAATTTGCGACCCTTTTCTTTGGAAGATATTGCTTTTAGCTACCCGGAAGACCACATAGAGGTCACCGGCTGGCCCCTTATTGTAGCCAGCTGAACCTTGTCCGGAAAGACGAATCGATTGCCCATCTTCTACACCGGCTGGAACCTTCACTTTAACCGTATGGGTCTTCTCTTCTCGACCGCTTCCTTGGCAATTAGTACATGGGTCTTCGATAATCTTACCCTCACCTTGACACTGGCTACAGGTGGTTTGACTAGCCATTTGTCCAAATGGGGTATTTCTTACTTGTTGAACTACCCCTTGGCCATTACAGGTTGGACAAGTTTTCTTGGACGTTCCCGGCTTAGCACCAGAGCCTTCACATACCTGGCAAGCTTCTTCACGTTTATATGAGATCGTTTCTTCCTTACCAAAGATAGCTTCTTCAAAGCTTAAATCCATGGTGTATTGTAAGTCGTCCCCACGGCGAGGTGCAGTCCTAGACCGTTGACTAGCAGATGAGCCAAAGCCACCAAAGCCACCTTGACCACCAAAGAACTGATCGAAGATATCTTCAAAGCCAGAGAAACCTTGTCCTGAGTAGGATTGATAACTTCCATTGCCAAAGCCACCGAAGCCACCATTTGCACCAGCATGACCAAACTGATCGTATTGTTTCCGTTTATTTTCGTCACTTAAAACTTCATATGCTTCCGTTACTTCTTTATATTTTTCTTCAGCACCGGGATCATGGTTTAAGTCAGGATGGTATTTTTTTGCTAGTTTACGGTAAGCACGCTTGATATCTTTCTGGCTGGCGTCTTTACTGACACCTAAAATGTCATAGTAATCTCCTTTAGCCATATTTTACCCCCTTATCCTCGATACAATAGTTTGTCCCTGCCTTAAGACAGGGACAAGCCTACTATAGTCGATTATTTATCGTCATTTACTTCCTCGAAGTCACCTTCAACAGTACCATCATCATTATTATCTTGATTTTCACTTTGGCCTTCTGCTTGATTTGCTTCGTAAAGTTTTACCGTTAATTGTTGAAGAACTTCCATTAATTCGTCCTTCTTAGCTTCCATCTCATCAGTATTTCCAGCTTCTTGGGCAGCCTTTAGTTCGTCTTTTAATTGGTTGGCTTTATCAATATCTGCTTGATCCGCTTTGCCTTCAACATCTTTAGTAGTTTTTTCAGTTTGATGGATGATTTGTTCAACTTCATTCTTCAATTCTGCTTCTTCTTTACGCTTGTTATCTTCTTCAGCGTTAGCTTCAGCATCTTTCATCATGCGGTCAATTTCTTCATCGGTTAAACCAGAATTGGATTGAATGGTAATCGCTTGTTCCTTACCGGTGCCTTTATCTGTGGCTGAAACATTAACGATCCCGTTTTTGTCAATATCAAATTTCACTTCGATTTGAGGGACACCACGAGGAGCTGGGTTAATATCAGTTAATTGGAAACGACCTAAAGTCTTGTTGTCAGCAGCCATAGGACGTTCACCTTGTAAGACGTGGATATCTACAGCGGGTTGGTTATCTGCAGCCGTTGAAAAGACTTGAGATTTAGACGTTGGGATAGTCGTGTTCCGATCAATTAATTTGGTAAAGACTCCACCCATGGTTTCAATACCTAAGGATAGTGGCGTAACGTCGAGTAAGACAACGTCTTTAACGTCACCAGTAATCACACCACCTTGAATAGCAGCACCCATAGCAACCACTTCATCAGGGTTAACACCACGGTGTGGGTCTTGACCAGTTAATTCTTTAACATGGTCAACCACTGCAGGAATACGGGTAGAACCACCAACTAAAATCACTTGGTCAATATCTGACTTGGATAAATCAGCATCAGCTAAGGCTTGTTGAACAGGTTTAGTAGTCCGGTCAACTAAGTCATCAGTAAGTTCATTGAATTTTGCCCGAGTTAAGGTTAATTCTAAGTGTAATGGGCCACTTTCACCAGCAGAGATGAATGGTAGGCTGATTTGTGTAGAGGTAACTCCGGATAAATCCTTTTTCGCTTTTTCTGCAGCATCTTTTAGACGTTGCATAGCCATTTTGTCATTGGAAAGATCAATCCCATTATCCTTCTTAAATTCTTCAACTAAGTAATCCACAATGCGTTGGTCAAAGTCATCCCCACCTAATTTATTATCACCGGCAGTAGATAAAACTTCAAAGACTCCGTCACCGAGTTCTAAGACAGAAACGTCAAAGGTCCCGCCACCTAGGTCAAAGACTAGGATTTGTTCGTCTTTATCATCTTTGTCTAAACCATAAGCTAAAGCAGCTGCAGTAGGTTCGTTAACAATCCGTTCAACTTCTAAGCCAGCAATTTTACCAGCATCTTTGGTTGCTTGACGTTGGGCGTCATTAAAGTAAGCTGGAACAGTAATAACAGCTTTACTTACACTTTCTCCTAAGTAATCTTCAGCGTAGCCTTTTAGGTATTGTAAGATCATAGCAGAAATTTCTTCTGGGGTGTAATCTTTGTCATTGACATGAACCTTGTAACCGGATTCCCCCATATGACGTTTAATCGAAGCAACTGTATTCGGGTTTGTCACCATTTGGCGTTTAGCGACTTCTCCTACTTGAATTTCGCCATCTTTAAAAGCTACTACAGAGGGTGAAGTACGATTGCCTTCTGGGTTAGTAATAATTACTGGTTCTCCACCTTCTAATACTGAAACGGCAGAATTTGTAGTTCCTAAGTCAATTCCTATAATTTTACTCATTATTTATTATCTCCTTTTTTATTATTGTGCAACGACTACCATAGCTGGTCTTAAGACACGGTCTTTGATGACATAGCCTTTTTGATAGACTTCAACTATAGTATCTGATACTTGACCGTCATCGGCAGGAACAGATGAAACAGATTGGTGGAAGTTAGGATCAAACTTTTCGCCTTTAGGATCAATCGTTTTTATTTCTTCATCATTAAAGGCACTTTGAATACTTTCCAATACCATTTCAATGCCGCGTTTCATCCTGCGACTCGCTTCATCATCTGCTTCAATAGTCAAGGCCCGTTCTAAGTTATCAACTGCACCTAAGAGTTTTTCAGCTAAATGTTGGGAACGGTACTTAGCAGCATCTTGTCTTTCCTTATTATTTCTTCTTTGAATATTCTTAATTTCTGCAGATAAGCGAAGAATTTGATCATTTTTTTCTTCAAGTTCTTTCTTTATACTTTGAAGTTCACTCTCTTTATCATTCTCATGGACTTCTTTATCTTCATCTGCGGTTTTATTTTTCTCATCATCAGCCAGGTTTTCTGGCTCATTATCCTTATCGGCTTTATTATTTTGATTTTGTTCCAAATCTTGAGCCTTGTTTTTATCCTGGACTAACTTTTCATCTTCATGTATATTTTCTGGGTCAACATCCTGATTGTTCTTATCATGAACTTTGCTCATCTGTTTACCCCTCCTCTTTATCATTTTTATAATATGAATCGATATAGTGATTGAGCTGTAGTCTCACACCTTGAAATAGTTGAGCCATACGCAGGTAAGACATATTTTCTGGGCCGAGAATAGCCACAGAAATCGTTTGTTGATCATTATTACCACCAACAAAATTGGTAGCCATAATAGATAAACGATTGAGGCCATCAGCCTGCATATCCTTACCTACCTTCACTTGAATCCCTTGATCACCCGGATCAATGAGTGTATCTAATAAGTTAGGATTAGCAAATAGACGATTTAAATTCTCTACCTGTTGATAAGCATCACTTTGATAGAGATGATTATAAAGATTTGCCTTACCTTTAACAAAGACGCGTGAGGCATCAATTTTTTTAAGTAAATCTTCGATTATACTTCCTTCATAAAGTAAACGTCGAATTGATTCATCAAAATAGGACATATAGTTACTTTTAAGGCGTACAAGAACGCTAGGAAGACTTAAACCAATTAAATCACGGTTAATAATATTTGCCATATCCTCTAAAGCTTCCATAGATACACTGTCTGGCAAACGATAGATTTGCGTTTCCACTGTCCCTTCTTCTGTCACTAAGACAAGCATCACTTGCCGGCTAGTTACCGGTACAAAGCGAAAGCCCGCTAAATGATAATGGTAAGCGTCGGGTCCTAAAGAAATCGCCACATAGTTAGTTAGCTCAGCTAATAGTTCAGTTGAGCGATTGACAATTTCATCTAAAGCCAAGTAAGGTGATTGAAATATTTCACTCACCTTTTCATTTTCCGCTTCACTTAATCCACTATCGATAATTCCACCGTTCTTGGGAAGAATATAATTAATGTAGAAGCGGTAGCCGGCTTCAGTTGGCACTCTTCCGGAAGACGAGTGCATCTTTTTAATCAAATCAAGTTTTTCAAGTTTTGCCATATCATTTCTAATAGTTGCAGAACTTGCCTCAAGGCCAGTCAGTTTTAGAATCGATTTAGAGCCAATCGGTTCTTCACTTTGACTATAGGCGTCAACAATCGCTTTTAAAATAATAATTTGTCTTTTACTTAACATCTTATCACCTCTTTTAGCACTTGACAGCTCCTTCTGCTAACATATTTATATACTAACATGGTTAAGTGCATATGTCAATAAAAGTCAAACTGTTTTTCAAAGGATTTCCTAGTCAATTCAATTCCTATTTTGACCTTTAACAAAACGATTTCATAGATAAAGTTAAAAGATAGCCCTTACTTAGTAATAACAGCTGGCAGTGATGACTTACTAGCGACTCAACGTTTACCTTGAATCGGTCCCTAGCCTCATACAAAAATGACAAAATAAAAAAAGTTGGCAAAATTGATACCAACTTTTAGAGAATTTAATTTTGATAATTTTCATATTTTTGTAGACGACTTAGACAGTCACTTTTATCTTGATTCAACTGTTCCACCATAGCCTCTACACTAGAGAATTTCTTTTCACCCCGTAAATATTCGTACCAAAATACCAGCATTTCTTCACCATAAATTTCTGATTCAAAATCAAACAAGTTAATTTCAATGGTCTTGTCATTATCATCACCAAAAGTGACATTATATCCAATGGAAGCCATCCCCCAGAATAGCTGATGGTTGATCTGACATTGAACCAAATAAACACCCACTTTGGGAATTAAAGTACTGGCCTGGGTATAGATATTAGCCGTTGGAAAGCCTAGGGTACGACCTCGTTTAAAGCCGTTTATGACTAAACCACGGAAGAAATAAGGATAGCCCAGAGCCTGGTTCGCTTCTTCCAGTGATCCCTCAGTCAGCTCCTTGCGAATCTGTTTGGAAGCAATTTTATTATTATTTTCATTCAATACGGGGACTTCAATAATTTTGAAGCGATCTTCAGCGTAGTCTGGCAAGTTTTTCATATTGGCTATGGCTTTAGCACCATAGGTATAATCAAAGCCCGCAACAACTACCTTAGCATTTAAGCCAACCAGATAATTATCAACGAAAGCTTTGGGACTTTGATTAGAAAAGGCACTGGTATAATCAACTAAGTAAACCCGATCTACCCCAAAAGTCTCAAGCAAAAGCATCTTTTCTTGATTTTGCGTCAGGTATTTCATTTGATTAGGGTGAAGGTCTTGATTAACAATTAAAGGTGAAATATTAAATGTCATCACTGCTAATGGAAGCTTGCGTTTGAAGGCTTCCTTCCTTGCAGCTTTAATCACTGCTTGATGGCCACGATGGACGCCATCAAAAAAACCCAAAGCTAAAACGATACCCTCATTATTTTTAAGATTCTGATCTATGGGATGATGAATGGTTATTACTTGCATAAGACACCTCATTGTTAAAGTCATCAGTTATATCAGCATTTTTAACGGTTTCATTTGTTCTTCATCACTAGGATGTTGTCCATAAATAGCCATGAGACCTTGCTGGCCATAAAAAGCCACCGGCAATTGGTCTCGATATTCTTCGACCAAATTATTTTTGTTTAGAACCGCTCCATTGCTGACGAGTTTTTCTAATTTGCCACTAATCTCTATATGAGCTAAGTCTTGGATTAAAAAATCGATGGGAAAAATAAAATCATTTTTCCTTGACTAATTTGATCTTCAATTTCAGATAAAGTAAAGCATTGTGATTGGGTAAAGGGGCTTGAGGCTATCCGAATAAGGTCAGTCATGGTCGCAGCATAGCCTAGTGACTCTCCTAGGTCTGAAGCAAGGGTCCTCACATAGGTCCCCTTGCCACAACGGACGCGGAAATTAAAACTTTGCACTTGCTGGTCTTGATCGTATCGGCAGGGCTTTAGAAGGTCAAATTCATAGATATTAACCAGTCTTTTCGGGCGGTCAACCTTTTCACCATGACGGGCATAGTCATATAACTTTCGGCCGTTAACTTTAACAGCCGAATACATGGGAGGGACTTGAGTAATTGTACCTAACATACTATCCATAGCTTTTTGAATAAGCTGTCCATCGACAGCTTCTTTCACAGGCGTTTGGCGAACAATTTTTCCGTCCAAATCTTCTGTTTCTGTTTGAAAGCCTAAGGTAATTTCTCCTTGATAGACCTTTTCCTTATCAGTGATCCAATTAGCCATTTTTGTCGCCTTATTCACACAAATAGGCAAAAGGCCGCTCACATTGGGATCCAAGGTGCCGGTATGGCCCACCCGTCTGGTCTTTAACAATTTACGTAAGGCATTGACACAATCGTGACTAGTCATCCCTCTTTCCTTCCATAAAGGAATTATGCCATCCATAGCTTCACCTCCTATTATTTAATACTTACAAAATCTTCAATTAACTGACAGAAGTCATCTGCATATTTATCTGCCTTTACTGGGCCTACTCCGCTAATATCAAGAAATTCCTGATAGTTCTTAGGCTTTATTTCCACCATATCAAGGAGACTCTGGTTATTAAAGATAATATAGGCAGGAACATTTTCTTCACTAGCTAAACTATAGCGTAATTCACGAAGTGCTTCAAATAATTCTTCATCTTCTGGCGATAAATGATCAGTCAGTGATTGAGCTTTCTGACTAGTCTTCGTTTTATTTTCTGATCGAATATAGGCAGATTCTTTAATATAAAGGCACTTATTTCCTTTTAGAATTGGGAGCGCCTTTTCCGTAAGGCTAAGTCCCTTATATTCATTAACCGCCAAGGCCCCTTCAGAAATTAATTGAGAAATAATATTCTTAATGGTTTGCTCATTCATATCTTTTAACAAAGCGTAGGTTGATAATTGGTCAAAATGTTTGTCTTTAATTTTTTGAAGTTTTTTCCCTTTTAAGACATCTGTGACTAGGGTCATGCCATAAGGATAAGCCATTCTAACAATACAAGAGAGGATCATTTGTCCTTCTCGGCTGACATCAACCTTTTTCACTTGCTGCAAACAATTGGAGCAATTTTGGCAATGGTCAGGAGCTTCCTGACCGAAGTAGGCTAAAATGTGTTGTCTCAAGCAGGAAGAGGTCGTTGCATAATTAATCATATCATTTAAACGACCTTCACTAGTGGGATCATTGCTTTGACTAATTAAAAATTTTGCGGTCAAGATATCCTTGGGGCTGTAGAGAAGAATGGCTCTAGCCGGCAAGCCGTCTCTGCCTGCCCGGCCTGCTTCTTGGTAGTAACTCTCTAAATTAGTGGGCAAGTTGTAATGGATCACCTGCCGAACATCAGGTTTATCAATTCCCATCCCAAAGGCATTGGTTGCCACAATAATATTAGTACGCTCATAGATGAAGTCATTTTGCGAAGCCATACGATCCGCTGGGCTCATTCCCGCATGATAAGCGCTCACCGGAAGTCCTTGGTCTCTTAACCATTCACTCAAACGGTCAACAGTTTTTCGAGAAGAAGCATAAATGATAGCTGCTTCTTCTTTATCTATTAAATCAATTACAGTCTTCTTCTTTGATTCTGGTTCCATAACCTCAAAAGTCAGATTGGGACGATCAAAGGAATTAATGAGGACATAGGGATTCTCAAGAGCCAATTGATGAATAATATCCTGTTGAACCCGATTGGTAGCTGTGGCTGTAAAGGCACTCACAACCGGTCGATGACTTAACTGGTCAATAAAGTTAGCAATCTCTCGGTAAGAGGCTCTAAAGTCGTGTCCCCATTGGGAAACACAGTGGGCTTCATCAATAGCTATTTGATCTAAGGGTAAGTCATTAGCTAATTGTAGAAAAGACTCGCTCTTTAACCTTTCTGGTGATACATAAATCAGCTTGACTTGTCCAGAATGGATCCTATCCAGGACAGCAAAATAATCCTCACTGGATTGACTGGAGTTGAGATAGACACTATGAATTCCGTGTTCATTAAGACTATCTACTTGGTCCTTCATTAATGAGATTAAAGGAGAGATTACTAAAGTAATACCAGGTAAGATTAAAGCAGGTAATTGATAGCAAATTGATTTGCCTCCGCCAGTGGGTAAAATCCCCAAACTATCGCGACCAGCTAGAATACTCTCAATGAGTTCCTTTTGTCCGGGGCGAAACGTTTTATAGCCAAAATATTTTTCCAAAGCATGCTCAATTAGCATAAAAACCTCCCTCTCCATCACGTTTTTTATTATAACAAATTTTCTAGAGACTTAGGGATATTTCACCTTTAAGATGCAAAGAAAAAAAGACTAGAAGTGCTACAACTTGTCTCTTTAACCAAGTGAAGTCGCACTTCTAGTCCTTGTTGTTTTACTATTTAATTAGCTTTTCTAGCTCTTCAGAGATCAACTGATCCAATAATTAATACATTCCTGATCTGCCATCAGCTAAATTAATATAGATATTTTTCGCTTGGGTATAGGCATTAAGAATCATTTTGTGGGTTTCTCGACCAATCCCTGAATCTTTGTAGCCTCCAAATGGTGCCCCAGCTTCAAAGCTATTATAGGTATTAATCCAAATTCGTCCTGTTCTTACTCCACGAGCTACCTTAAAGGCTGTGTCTAAGTTTTTAGTGAAAACACCGCCTGCTAAACCATAATCACTATCATTAGCAATACGGATGGCATCTTCAACATCTTTGAATTTAATCACAGTAGCAACGGGACCAAAAATTTCTTCTTGAGCCACCCGCATACTATTGTCTGCTAATAATAAAGTAGGTTCAAAATAATAGCCCTTTTCAAGGTCTCCTTCTGATGCTGAATGGCCACCGCTTATAATTTCAGCTCCTTCATCTAAAGCCACTTGAATATATTCGCTCACCTTTTGATGTTGAGCCTGACTAGCTTGGGCACCAAGTTGAGTGTCTTTTTCCCAAGGCAAACCAACTTTCACCTTTTTAAATTCTTCTTTTAAGCGACCGATAAATTCATCATAGATCGATTCTTGCACTAAAATTCGTGAACCTGCTGAGCACACTTCCCCTTGATTGAATAAGATACCCAATTGAGCTCCTTCTAGGGCTTGTTCCATATCCATATCTTCAAAGAAAATATTGGCCGATTTTCCACCTAATTCCAAGGTTGCTGGGATGAGGTTTTCAGCAGCTGAAATTCCTACTTGGCGGCCAACCGAAGTTGATCCAGTAAAGGCAATTTTATCAATATCTGGGTGGTGTTGGAGGTATTCCCCACTCTTTGATCCACTTCCAGTGATGATATTTAAAACCCCCTTAGGTAAGAGATCATTAATTAACTTAGCTAACTCTAGGATGCTTAGAGAAGTGGAAGAGGAGGGTTTTAATACAATAGTATCCCCTGCTGCTAAGGCTGGCGCTATTTTCCAAGCTGCCATTAAAAAGGGAAAGTTCCAAGGAATAATCTGGCCGACAACGCCAATTGGTTCCCGGAGAACCATGGATAAGGTATTGTCGTCAAGCATTTTAAAGTGATCTTCTTCGCTACGGATAACACTAGCAAAGTAACGAAAATGGTCAGCTGCTAAAGGAATATCAGCCCCTGCTGTTTCTCGAATCGGCTTACCGTTGTCCATGGTTTCAATTAGAGCCAGACGCTCTTGGTTATCTTCGATAACATCAGCAATTTGATTAAGAATTTTAGCTCTTTCTTTGACATCCGTTCTGCCCCACTTAGGAAAGGCTTGGCGGGCAGCTGCAACAGCTTGATTGACATCTTCCTCAGTAGCATCGGTAATTTCAGCTAATTTTTCGCCATTTGCCGGGCTATAATCTTCAATCGTCTCTTGACCGCTGCCATTAGTCCATTCACCATTAATTAACAATTGATAACGCTTTTCAAGTTTAAGGTTTTTAATATCCATTGTTATCTCCCTTTCATCTCAAAATACAGTTAAAAATTTAATTTCAGTATACCTAAAAAGCGCTTTCATTAAAAGAATTTGGCTTTGCTTAGTTAGCTAGTAATAACTCATCATTATTAAGACTTTCACCTACATTATGATGGAAAAGTTGTAGTAAGTCGTCAATGCTACAATTTTCTTTCTCTTCTCCAGAGATATCAACCACTACTTGACCGTCATGAAGCATGATTAAACGATTGCCATAAGCTAGCGCATCATTCATATCATGGGTGATCATTAAGGTAGTCAATTGATACTCGCTGACCAAGTCTTGGGTTAAAGACATTACCATTGCACTTGTGCGCGGATCTAAGGCAGCCGTATGCTCGTCAAGAAGTAATAGTTTTGGCGTTTGTAAGACAGCCATCAGTAAGGTTAACACTTGGCGCTGTCCCCCCGATAAGTAGCTTACCCGTTCTTGCATGCGGTTTTCTAAGCCCATAGCTAAGGTGCTTAGACGAGCACGGAATTCTTCACGCATATCTTTTGTAATAGATATTTGAAAGCTGCGCTTGTGTCCTCGCTTATAAGCAATGGCTAAGTTTTCTTCCACGCTTAAGGATTTGGCTGTACCCATTTGTGGGTCTTGGAAGACCCGACTAATCATTTTTGCACGTTTATAAGCTGGTAAAGCAGAAATTTCACGGTCTTCTAAATAAATCTGCCCCGAGCTTAAGGGAATCGTTCCGGCAATAAGATTCATCATGGTTGATTTTCCGGCGCCGTTACTGCCAATGACACTGATAAAATCGTTATCCTTAATGGAGAGATTTAAATTTTTAATGACTTGATGGGGTTTACTCGATTGCGTTTGAAATACCTTATTTAAATTCTTTAATTGAACTAATTCATTCATGATTATTTTCCTTCCTTTAATCATTTAAGCGAGCGCTTTTCTTAGTCTTCCATTCTACTTGTGGGCCCCATAGGATAATTGCCAATACTATGGCGGATAGTATCTTGATATCACTTGGTAAAATCGGAATATATTTCATGATTAAGTCGATAATTACTCGATAGATAATCGCACCCAAAATTATTGAAAATAAACGACTTGGTAATTTTACTTGGCTTAATAAAACTTCGCCAATCACAATGGCAGCTAGACCAATGACGATGGTTCCGGTTCCCATTGATAAGTCAGCATAGCCGTTATACTGAGCGATTAAAGCCCCTGATAGAGCAATCAAGGCATTAGAAATCATGTAACCCACTAATTGCACGTGGTCCGTCCGAATCCCGTTAGCTTCTGCCATTAAAGCATTATCACCAGTTGCAATTAAAGCTAATCCGTACTCAGTTCCCATAAAAATCACAAGTCCTAAAATGATAACCATGACGGTTAATAAGCCTAGTAAAAATGGTGACCATGTTGTCGATATACCTAAGTTCTCTATTGAAGTTAACAAGGTTTTTTCTCCTAGTAAGGGAGTATTGGCTTGCCCCATGACTCTTAAGTTAATGGAGTAAAGTCCGGTCATAGTTAAGATCCCTGCCAAGAGGGCCGGTATTTTCATCTTAGTGGTCATGAAACCGGTTAGAAAGCCAGCCAAAGCGCCTGCTAGAAGTGCTGCTAGAAACGCTAATAAAGGGGATACCTGATTGACTAATAATTTAGCACAGACAGCCGCGCCTAAGGGGAAACTCCCCTCAGCTGATAAGTCGGCTAAGCCTAAGATTCTAAAAGTAATATATACCCCTATGGCCAGGATAGACCACATCATTCCTTGCGAAACACTAGATATCAATAAATCCATTCTTCTTGCACCTCTTCTAATATGCCTGGTCTGGCTATTTATCTTTCATTTTTATTTAACTTAATGAATAACATTTAAATTATTCTTTTAAACGCGCCTTTAATTCTTCACTATCCATTCCCAAAGCAGCAGCCATTTCATCATTCACCTTAACAACTAGGTCCTTAGAACTTTCTACTGGAATGTCTTTAGGTTTTTATTTTCCTTCAGAATATCTACTGCCATTTTCCCAGTTTGTTGTCCTAATTTGTAGAAGTCCACCCCATAGGCACATAAGGAACCCTCGATAGCAGCATCGAAAGCGGCTACGGATGGTGTCTTAGTTTCCATTAAAACTTTGCCAATTGTTTGAATGGTGTTAGCAATGGTATTATCGGTTGGGAGGTAGATACCATCTACTTTTTCTGCTAAGATTTTTGTCGCTTGTTGGACTTCATTAGTTGAGGTCACTGTCATACTTTCGACCTTTAAGCCCTTGGATTCGATATATTCCTTGGCTTGTTCATATTGCACTTCTGAATTTACTTCACTTGAGTTATATAAGATCCCAATTGTTTTAATACTTGGATCAGCCTTTAATAATAAGTCGACGACATCACCAACTGGAGCCATATCACTGGTACCGGTCATATTTTTACCGGGTTTTTCCATACTCTCAACTAATTTAGCACTGACCGGATCAGTTACTGCTGTAAATAATTGTGGGGTCTCCTTATCAGTATTGAGCATAGCTTGTGCAGCTGGTGTAGCAATACTTAAAATCAAGTCCTTTTTCCCTTTTAATTGTTGGGTAATACTTTGCAAGTTTGACTGGTCCCCTTGGGAGTTATGGAATTCAATCGCTAAATTCTTTCCTTCTTCATAACCAGCCTCTTTCAGGCTATCTTGGAAACCTTCTTTAGCTCTTTGTAGGGAATCGTGTTCCATATATTGGATAATACCCACATCGACCTTTTCAGTACTGCTTTCATTACCTTGATTGGAACAAGCTGCTAATGTACATGTTAATAAACCTGCTGTGAGATAACGTAAATATTTTTTCATCATTTTTCCTCCATCATTCTATATATAAGGGTTAACTTTCTATTTTTCTGACTGTTAAACGGACCTTCCATACTATCACTCCCCTAAAAGGTATAAAAAAAGCCCACCTAGTTTGGAAAAAACTAAATGGGCTGAATAATAGCATATATTAATAGTGGTATAGCCCATTTAGAATTTATCCATTCTATGAGGGCTAGACACGCTTAAGATCCTTAGCCATCATAGATACAAACTTGAGTTTGACGTTTGTATCTATGATGTTTCATAGTACAAACGCTATCTAAAATAGCTAAAGTAAAATCGTACATTTTGATAAGTAGAGCATGCGCTCTGGTTGATAAGATATTTAACTGACATGATCACATGCTCCTTTCTTAAGCTGTTGAAGTAATATTAAACAATTTTTAAGGTAAAGTCAACTCTTAATTTAAAACATAAGTTTATATTTCTAAATTTAAAATTTTATTTTATAAATAATAGAACGAAAAGACTTATATAAGGGTAATCTTAGAGATTATTTTTTTAATCGATCTATTATTTTGATCGATCTTGATCATTATTTCAAAATAAGCTCTGATTTCTTAATCCACTCGGCTAGTCTTTTATTAAAATTTCATTTCTAAGTTTCAGTTTAAAAGAAAAAGAGGCCTACAGATACACAGCCTCTTTTCAAAATGTGTTTCAAGCTCTGGACAAGCGGCTACTTCAGAAAATGGTGGTAAAATTTTGACACATTTTTCTTCCAGCGATCTTGCTCTTTGACGCGCTTGTCACACTCGCTTCTGAAATATTAATCTTCTTTATTTAACTGAGCCAATAACTGGTCAATACGTTGACCATATTCGATCGATTCATCCCGCTTAAAGACAACTTCTGGTGTCTTATAGATACGTAAGCGTTGACCTAACAACGAACGTACTAAGCCACTGACCTTATCAAGTCCCTTTTGCACTTTTTCATGTTCACTTTGTGAATCGGATAAGGTGGAATAATAGATGGTAGCGTTTTGTAAATCACCAGTTAAATCAACATCAGTAATGGTAATATTTTTGACACGAGGATCTTTAACTTCTTTGCGCAGAATCGAGTTAACTTCACGTAAGATTTCTTGGCTAACTCGCTCTACACGTCGATTCGTAGACATAAAATCCCTCCTTGTTAAATATTAACGCTTCACTTCTACCATATGGTAGGCTTCGATTTGATCGTCCACTTTAATATCATTATAGTCTTCAATCATCAACCCACATTCATAGCCTTTATTAACTTGTTTAACATCATCTTGAAAACGGCGTAGGGAAGATAATTGCCCTTCGTAAATAACAATATTATCGCGAATTAAGCGAATTTTACTGTTTCTTTCGATATATCCATCCGTGACATAACCTCCACCGATGGTTCCTAACTTAGAAACATGGTAGGTTTCCCGAATGGTTACATAACCCGTAATTTCTTCTTTATATTCTGGGTCTAACTGACCTTTCATTGCATCCTCAACTTCTTGAAGCGCGTTGTAGATCACGTTATGAAGACGAATTTCAACTTCTTCTTCTTGGGCTTGGGTTTTAGCTGTTGGCGTTGGTCTGACATTGAAACCAATAATAACTGCATTGGAAGCTGCCGCTAAGGATACATCACTCTCGTTAATGGCACCGACAGCACCATGAATAATATCAACTTTAACGCCTTCAACATCAATTTTCTTCATACTGGAGGCAATCGCTTCAACAGAACCTTGAACATCGGCCTTAATAATAATGTTAACGGTCTTCATTTCGCCTTCTTTAATGGTATCAAACAAGTTATCAAGAGTCACCTTATGGGTTTGATGGCGACGTAATTCTTGAGCTTGTTGGGCACGACGTTCACCAATATTTCTGGCAGTCTTTTCATCATCAAAAACCACAAAACGGTCGCCTGCCTGAGGAGCTTCTTGTAGGCCGGTAATTTCAATAGGCGTTGAAGGACCTGCTGACTTAATCCGACGACCTTGGTCGTTAGTCATGGTACGAACCCGTCCATAAGTGTCTCCTACAACAATAGCGTCTCCTTGGTGTAAAGTCCCTTCTTGAACCAAAATAGTCGCTACGGCACCACGATGGGCATCTAATTCCGCTTCAATCACAGAACCAAGGGCGTTGCGATTAGGATTGGCTTTTAGTTCTTCAACTTCAGCCACTAAGAGAATCATTTCAAGTAATTCATCGATATTTTCACCAAACTTGGCTGAAATATTAACAAAAATGGTATCGCCACCCCATTCTTCTGGAATCAACTCATATTCGGTTAATTCTTGTTTAACGCGGTCAGGGTTGGCCTGTGGTTTATCAATTTTATTAACTGCTACGATAATAGGGACTTCGGCTGCCTTAGCATGGTTAATTGCTTCAACAGTTTGTGGCATAACGCCGTCATCAGCTGCTACAACAATGACGACAATATCGGTAACGTCAGCTCCACGTGAACGCATGGTAGTGAAGGCCGCGTGCCCCGGAGTATCTAAGAAGGTAATTTCTTTGTCATTAGCATGGACTTGGTAGGCTCCAATATGTTGGGTAATGCCACCAGCTTCCCCTTCAACCACGTTAGCGTGTCTTAAGTAATCTAGTAAGGTAGTTTTCCCGTGGTCAACGTGACCCATAATGGTTACAACGGCTGGGCGTTCTTTTAAATTATCCGCTTTTTCTTCTTTAGCCTCTTCAAAATAATGATCGAAGTCAGTAGGATCAATGATAACCTTTTCTTCAGCTTCAATGCCATATTCAGCTAAAATTAATTGAATAGTATCTGAATCTAAAGCTTGGTTTTGGTTGGCCATGACACCAAGCATCATCAAACTCTTAATAATATCAGCTGGAGACCGTTTGATTTTTTTAGCTAACTCAGCAACGGTCATGCCATCAGTAAATTCAATTTTTTCTGGACTTTCTTTTTTCTTGCGGCTAGGAGCCGAAGAATTATTATGTTGGACTTTTTTACGTTGATTATGTTTTAAATGCTTGTCCTCATATTTTGATTGTTTGTTATTTTTACGGCGATTCTTTTTATTGTTCTTCTTATTGGCCTTTTTATTGGTATTTGATTGGCTATTTTTGCCGGATTGACCGTCATTCTTTTTATGGTCTTGACCTTTTTCTTCTTGCTTATTCGCTGGTTTTTTCTCGCCTTTGTTTTTATTATGCTTTTCTTGTTTTTTACCAGCTTTTTCAGACTGAGATTGCTTATTGCCTTGTTTCTCTTGGCTAGACTCTTTTTGCTTAGGCTGACTTTTTTCCTTTGCAAAATACTTTTCCATGGTTTGGATATCTTCATCAGTCATCGAAGACATATGGCTAGTGTAGGATAATCCAGCCTTTTTAGCACTAGCTAATAACTCCTTACTAGAAATATTTTTTCTTTTGCATATTCATAGACACGTTTTTTTGACATGTCATCACCTTCCTTAATCTTATCGCTTCATGATTTGTTCTCTCCTATAAGAAATATCACTTGAAACACAATCAATTAAATTTTTTAGCAAAGCCTTGGTTAGTAAAAGCGCAAACTGACCGCTTCTTACCGAGGGCTTGGCTTATCTCTGCTTGGGTAAATTCTAAACTCAAGGGAACTTGGTAAAAATCACATTTGTTCTTAATAGTTTTTAATGAACGCTCACTTAAATCTGTCGCTGCGATGACGTGAAGTGCCTTACCGTTTTGAACAGCTTCAATAACACTGCTTTCTCCACTGATCAAACCGCCGGCAACCTGGGCAAGGCCTAAAAGATTTAAGCGCTTATTCATTGCCATATAGCTCTTTTCTAGCTTTCATATGATCAGCGTAATCCTTTAATTCACTATAAAAATCGTCATCAATACTAACTTCCAAGTGCTTATCGAGTATGTGCTTATCCCATGCCTTTTGAACTAAGTCAGGGTCGGTCGCTACATAGGCACCTCGTCCATTCATTTTCCCACTCGGGTCAATAGCAACTTCGCCCTCTGGTGTACGGACAACCCGAATTAACTCTTTTTTGGGAAATTGCTCATTAGACACCACACACCGACGCATCGGTATTTTGCGCTTTTTCATAAATATCCCCTCTATTCTTTTTCAAGATCTTGACCTTCATCCAACAATTCATCATAAGTCACTTCATCGGATTCTTCAACATCTGAAACAATTTCTTCCATATCATCAGGATGGATATTTTCTTCATCGTAATTTTCGAAACCAGCTTGGTCATCTGCGGAGACTTCTGATAATAAAGGATCAGTTTCCTCACTAACAAGAGAATCAGAGGCTAAGGCAGCCGGATCACTCATGAGTTCTTCCTCTACGTTAACATCGTTTAAGAGGCTTTCGACTTCTTCACTCTCAGCTTCAAGATTTTGATCTTGTAAAAATGTTTCTTTGTATTCTTCAGAATCTTGATAGTCTTCATACTCGGTTTCAGACTTAATATCAATCTTATAACCCGTTAACTTAGCTGCTAGACGAGCGTTTTGCCCTCGCTTACCGATGGCTAAAGACAAATGATTATCTGGAACAACGACTACACAAGCCTGTTCATTAGGGACAAAGTGAACAGCGAGAACATCAGCAGGATTTAAAGCATTGGCAATGAGAACCGCAGGATCCTCATCCCATTCGATAATATCCATATTTTCGCCCTTCAGTTCATTAACCACTGTTTGCACTCGGCTACCTCTAGGCCCCACACAGGTTCCCACCGGATCCACATTAGGGTCATTAGAATAAACAGCTAGCTTAGACCGATCGCCTGCTTCTCTAGCAATTGAGCGAATTTCAACGGTCCCATCGTAAATTTCGGGAACTTCTTGCTCAAATAAGCGTTTTAGCATATTTGGATGAGTACGACTCACGTAAATTTGAGGTCCCTTTGTGGTATTTTCAACCCTTTCCACATAAACTTGGATACGATCATGGGGTTGGAAATATTCTCCAGGAATTTGTCCCTCAGGGGTTAAAACTGCCTCAATTTTGCCTAAATTCACATAGATATAACGCCGGTCTTGTCTTTCCACTGTTCCCGTTAACAAGTCATCTTCATAATCGATAAATTCTTCATAAATGATTTCACGTTCTGCTTCACGTAAACGTTGGGTGATGACCTGCTTGGCTGTTTGTGCTGCAATACGCCCAAAATCTTCTGGTGTGACTTCACAGCGAATTTTATCGCCAATTTCGTAACCCCGATTGATTTCCAAGGCATCCTCTAGGGAAACTTCTAAATTAGAGTCCATCACGGTTTCCACCACTTCTTTTACAGAATAAACGTGGAAACTTCCTTTTTTATCATCGAAAACAACTTCGACATTTTGTGCCTGGTCAAAATTTCGCTTGTAAGCAAAGACCAATGCTGATTGCACAGCATCTATAATGGTATCCTTTGATATACCTTTTTCTTGTTCTAACATTTCAAAGGCTTGAATTAATTGTTTGCTCATTTCTATCCCTCTTTAAAATTCTATTGCCAAACGAATTAAAGACACGCTTTTACGCGGAAAGTCTTGAACTAAACGTCGGGTCTTATCTTTTACTTCTAAAGTAAAGTATTGTTCACTAGCTTCTAAAAGGCGTCCTTCAACAAATTTGCTACCATCAATTTCATGATAAAAATTTAAATGAACCCATTTACCGATCGCTTGTTGGATGGCATTATCATTATTCAAAGGACGTTCCGCTCCAGGAGAAGACACTTCTAGGTAGTAAGCTTGGGGAATAGGGTCGTCTTCGACATTGTCTAAGATTTCAGAAATCTTTTCGCTCGCTTTGACACAATCAGCGATCGTTATGCCGTCATTATTATCGATGTAGATGCGTAAATACCAATCCTTACCCTCTTTGGAAAAAGTAATATCAAATAATTGATATCCCATTTCATTAATATCAGCTTCAATTAATGCTTTCACTTGGTCAGTAACTTTAGCCATACTTCCCTCACTTTCTACTCATGAAAAAGAGTGAGCGCTAGCGCTCACTCCTTCCTTTCCTATACAACACTTTTATATTAGCATATTTTTCATTAACTAGCAATAGCTAGGCTTTTTTGCCCTGACCTATTAAGCCACTGACACTTGAGATCGGCAAGGAAAAAATTAGACCATGGCCTGGCTCCGTAATTTTCATTGTCTCTGAAATATTATCTGTAACTTGTTTAATTTTATTAGCGGGAAGAACCATCCAAACAATTTCTTTTTCGGGTTCAATTTGAATGGAAAAAATGGTGGATTTTTCATGGGCACCACTTCCACGACCATGTAAAATTGTCGCTCCCTTAGCTCCTTCATCACGGGCAGCATCAACCACTTGATCAGCTAAATCCCTTTGTACTATGGTTACCAGGAGCTGGTCTTTGTTTTCCTGATCTGCCTCATTAAAGAGATAGCTATGGTTTTGATTTCCTAAATAAGAAGACACATCAAAAGAGAATAGGACACCTGTCCCCTTTTTCTTTAATTTCAGGGCATCTTCTAAATGGGCATGAATATCCGCTTCTTTTTCTTTTGGAACAATGGTTAAAAAGATTTCACGTTCAGCTCCTTGTAAACCCAAGGACCGCAATAAGTTGCTTTGAACAGTCCCATAGGCTCTAATAATCGTTCCACCTGATGCACCAGCTTGTTTGGCACGCTTCAATAAACGGCTAGCCATCCCTTCTTTAACAATGGCTAAAAATAAAACCGGTTCTTTATTCACTTTTATTCCCCTTTCTCCATTAGCGCTTATACTTAATCACTTGTCTTTGTTTGAATCTTAAATATTAATCCGAGTAATTCTACCATGATCACTGGAATCATAGCAACAAAAGCAATCACACCAAAGGCATCTAATGCATTTGCATTGGGAAGATAGTCAGCTGCTCCTTGGGCAAAGGCTAAAATAAAAGTAGCTGTCATCGGACCAGAGGCTACCCCACCAGCATCAAAGGCGATCCCAGTAAATAGATTAGGGACTTGGTAAGACAAGAGTATTGCCAAGGCAAAACCAGGTAAGAGGAAGTGCCAGACCATTAACTGGTCACTGGAAATCCGTAACATGGATAAACCGACTGCTAAAGCCACCCCTATGGATAGCGCAATCATAAGGATTTTATTAGGAATATATCCACCCGTGACATCCTCGACTTGATCTCCCAAGACATGGACAGCAGGCTCAGCGAGGACAACAACTAAGCCAAGAATAAATCCAGTAATAATTAACCATAGATTTCCTCTTTCAGCCATGGCCTGGCCAAGGAATTTCCCCATATCCATGAAACCTTCATGGACACCAACTAGGAAAATAGTTAAACCAATCACCGTATAAATAATTCCTTTAAAAATATCCATCAATTCTTCTTTATCAAGTTGGAAATGTTTCCAGTTCATATAGATAAACAAGAGAACAATCGGGATAAGGGCAATGATCGATTCAACTAGAGTCGGTAGAAAACTGGATACAATGGCATAAAACACATTTTGCGTCGGTTCAACCACCGATTCAGCCGGTTGAATATTACTTTGCGATAATAGAATCAATAAAAGGGTCGCTAAGATTGGCCCAGTACTCATGGCGCCAACAAGACCAAAGGCGTTGTCTTCAGCATCTTTTCCCCCCATCCTTTGGGCAAGGGAACCTGACAAGGCTAAAATAAAGGGAGTGGTTAATGCTCCTGTTGTCGCCCCAGAAGCATCAAATCCCATGGCAATGTTAGAGTCTTCAGAAAAAATAGCTAATATTAATATAACCCCGTAAACAAGTGCAAAGAAATGCTTTAAAGCAATTCGTTTCAAGAGTCGAAATACTCCAAATGCAATCATGATCCCCACACCAATAGAGACTGATAAGACGACTAATTGCTGGCTTAAGGCGCCTGAAGTCGCTTCTTGAATTTGTAGTCCCAGTATTAATAAGTCTGGTTCAGCGATAGTCACTGCAAAACCAATAATAAAACTGATCACTGCAATAACCTTAACCGAACTATTTCCGGCAACATAGTGCCCTAAGTGGTTCCCAATTGGGGTCATCCCCACATCAATACCAGTTAAAAAAATCGTCAATCCTAACATGAGTAAAATGGCCCCGATAATAAAAGCGAGCAACATATTAGCTGGCACATCAACCACAAAAAATGATAGCACTAATACAATAGCCACCACAGGTAATACCGAGTAAGCTGTTTCTTTAAAACTATCAATTAAAACATCCATAGACGCTCTCCTTTCTTTCAGATTTTATTCAATTTCACGTAATAATCCAGTCGTATTATTGACAGGTAAAGAAAAGGTAATTCCTGAATTTGGTGATCTCAGGTTCATTTTCTCAACAATAGCCTGGGAAATGGCACTTACCTTTTCACTATCTACCACCATTAAGACAATATCTTTTTCTTCTTCGATGGTGACATCAAAAGCGGCTTCATAATCTTTATAACCCGCTCCACGTCCCTTAACGACAGTAGCTCCGACAGCTCCCGCTTCCCGGGCAGTTTTGATTACATCGCGACCATATTTATGGTCAACAATGGTAATAATCATTTCTTGCATCATAACAGCTCCTCTCTTCAAAAGATTCAGTCACTTTAAAAGTGAATATGAACAAATAAAAATAAGTTTACTTTGATCGTAACATAGCAATCTAGCGATTAGCTAGTAAAAGGCTCCCTACTAGAAAAGATAGAAGATACAATATAATAAAACAAGGCTGTCGAAAATAACAGCCTTGTTAAGTATTACGCCTTTCAATTGTTTATCTCTTTTAAAAATCAAATAGGGACAATTGATTTTCTTCCGGTAAGCCGTTCAGTGCATTGCACTCATCTAAATGATCGATAACTGATTGGCTGACCTTACCACGGATCTTCAGATCTTCTTTTGATAAGAAGGGAGACTCTTCTCTGGCTTTAACGACCTGTTGAGCCACACTGACACCTAGTCCTGAAACGGCACGAAATGGTGCAATTAAGGTATCCTCTCCTTCGATAACAAAGTCTTTGGCATCTGATTTTTCTAAATCAACCATCTTAAATTTCAAACCACGTTCCCACATTTCATTGACTAATTCTAGCACAATTTGTAGGGCCTTTTCTTTGGCACTAGCATCATTCCCCTTAGCCTTTATCTCTTTAAGGCGGTCCTTGTTCGATTCTAAACCTCCTGCCATGGCTTTCAAATCAAAATCTTCAGCCCTGACACTGAGATAGGCACAATAGTACCAAATAGGATGGTGCACTTTGAACCAAGCTACTCGTAAGGCATTAATCACATAAGCAGCCGCATGGGCTTTAGGAAACATATACTTAATTTTTTGGCAGGAATCCATGTACCATTCTGGTACCTCATGCTCTTTCATGATCGCTTGGTGTTCAGGTGACAGCCCCTTTCCCTTTCTTACCTTTTCCATAATTTGGAAGGAATCGCTCTTAGGAACTCCCATATGAATCAAGTCCATCATAATGTCGTCCCGACAACCAATAACATCCTTTAATTCCATGCCCTTTTCACTAACCAAAGTTTCCGCATTCCCCAGCCAAACATCCGTACCATGAGATAGACCGGAAATTTGTAGTAATTCGGCAAAAGTGCTGGGGTGAGTCGCTTCTAGCATCTGTCTAACGAATGGCGTACCAAATTCAGGAATCCCCAGGGTTCCGGTTTTGGAAAAAATTTGCTCTGGAGACACCCCAAGGGATTCGGTTCCATTAAATAGTTTATAAACTTCGGGATCGTCCATTGGAATATCTGTCGGCTCAATTCCCGACAGATCCTGTAATTTACGAATAACCGTAGGATCATCGTGACCCAAACAGTCTAATTTCAAGACATTGTCATGAATGGAATGGAAATCAAAGTGGGTGGTCCGCCAATCAGCAGTTTGCTCATCGGCAGGATATTGGATCGGGGTAAAATCATAAACATCCATGTTTTCTGGAATAACGATAATCCCACCCGGGTGTTGTCCAGTTGTCCGTTTTACCCCGGTAGCCCCTTTGGCGAGAAAATCTTTTTCGGTTTGCCTTAAGTTTAAATTATGATCTCGATCATAACCTAAAACATAGCCAAAAGCGGTCTTATCAGCAACAGTAGAGATGGTTCCGGCTTTATAAACGTGGTCCTCCCCAAAAAGGACCTTAGTATAGTTGTGGGCTTGAGCTTGATATTCTCCGGAGAAGTTAAGATCGATATCAGGAACCTTGTCTCCATTAAAACCTAAGAAGGTTTCAAAAGGAATATCATGACCATCCTTAGACAATGGCTGACCACATTCGGGACAATCCTTATCTTCTAAGTCAAAACCAGATCCAATTTCGCCATGGGTATAGAAATGACTGTAATGGCAGTTCAGACAGACATAGTGTGGAGGAAGGGGATTAACTTCAGTGATACCTAGCATGGTGGCAGCAAAGGAAGAGCCCACCGAACCCCGAGAACCAACAATATAGCCATCCTCATTCGATTTCCACACTAACTTTTGCGCAATGTAATAGATCACCGCAAAACCGTTACCAATAATACTGTCCAATTCCCGTTCTAATCTTTCTTCAATCAGTTCAGGTAAATTCTCCCCGTAAATTTCATGAGCCTTAGTAAAAGCATCATTACGAATGGACTCTTCAGCACCATCGATATGGGGTGTATACAACTTATCGTGAATAGGTTCCACAAATTCAATAGAATCAGCTATGGCATTAGAATTAGTGACGACTAATTCAAAGGCTTTCTCTTCTCCCAAAAAGGCAAAATCATCGAGCATTTCTTTGGTCGTCCTGAAATGGGCTCTAGGAAAATATTTAGAGCGGTTAGATTTTATCGAATTGATCAAGATTTCTCGGTAAATTTTATCTTCGGGATTAAGATAATGCGCATCTCCTGTGGCTACCACTGTAATACCAAGTTCATCTCCAATGTCCACTAAATCGTTAATGATATTTTCTAAAGCCTCATTATTGATAATATCTTGATTACGTAAAAGAGGCTCATAAGATGCTTTGGGTTGAATTTCAAGGTAATCGTAAAACTCAGCAAATTTCTTAGCGGTTTCCTTTCCTTTCTGCATGGCAGCAGTAAAGACTTCTCCTTCTGAACAAGCGGAACCAATCAATAGATGCTCACGGTGTTCCTTTAGGAGCGAGCGAGGAATACGCGGAACCCGGTGAAAATAGTCAACATTAGAGGCACTCACTAATTTAAATAAGTCCTTAAGCCCCTTTTGATTTTTGGCTAAGATGGTCGCATGGAAGGGGCGTCCCTTTTTATAGGCATCTCCTTGACCTATATCACGGTTCAACTGATCATGGTAAACCATATCATGAGATTCTTTGGCTTCCTTAACAAAAATCCATGCTAAAGCACCCGTTGAAGTCGCATCGTAAATCGCCCGGTGGTGGTGTTCTAGAGAGACGTTAAAATGCTTGGACAAGGTGTTTAAACGGAAAGATTTCAAATGGGGGTAAAGGTAGCGAGCTAGTTCCAAGGTATCAATCACTGGATTTTCTATGGTAGGTAAGCCATTTCTTTGATAGGCAGCATCAATAAAGCCAACGTCAAAGCTGGCATTATGAGCGACTAAAATCGTTCCTTGACAGAAGTCCAAGAAATCCTGCATCACTTCGGGTTCAGGACGGGCATTAGCTACCATACTGTCGGTAATGCCTGTCAATTCGGTGGTAAAACTAGATAAGTGATGGCCAGGATTTAAGAACTCAGAAAATTCTCCGACCACATTTCCTTTATGCATTTTTACCGCACCTATTTCAATAATCGTGTTATAAACTGCCGATAATCCGGTCGTCTCCACGTCAAAAATAACATAAGTCGCATTTTCTAATTCAACGTGGCCGGGATTATAGGCAATAGGGACTCCATCATCAACGACATAGGCTTCCATACCATAAATCAGCTTGACCCCAGTGTCTTTAGCTGCTTGACTAGCTTCAGGAAAAGCCTGGACATTACCATGGTCAGTAACAGCGATAGCTTTGTGCCCCCATGCGGCCGCTTGCTTGACAAAGTCAGTCACAGAATTCGTAGCATCCAGGGCACTCATATTCGTGTGTAAGTGAAGCTCTACTCGTTTTTGATCTTCCGGCATGGTATCTTGACGTGGTTCCTTTTCAATGGCTTCCAGGTCACGTGCATTAACAACGAGGTCTCTAGCAAAGCGGTCATCCATTTGGATATCACCTCGAACACGTAGCCACATACCTTCCTTGATACTATTGAAGATGGCAATATCAGCGTCAGTATTAGAGAATTTTTGTACAATAAAGGCCGAGGTATAATCTGACATTTTTAAGACAAGAATGCAGCGCCCGGTTCTTAATTCCCGTATCTCAACATCAAAAACAACACCCTCCATTACAGCACGACGCTGCTCTTCAGTATAGCTTTTCATCATCTGAACTTGGTCACTAGGAATAGACCGACCGATTCGAATTTGATCTGGAGATTTAACTTGCTTAGCATTTGAAGGGGCTTGCTCACTACGCTCCTGGACAAGCTTGGCTTTTTCTTGTTCTTCCTTCTCTAGCGCTTGACGTCTAGACTGGTATTGCTCTTGCCGCTCATTCGCCCTGTCTTGATCAACAATAACCTTGAGACTTAGCTTATCGAAGCCGTGGCGCTGATAGCAATCCAGGATCGCCTGGACGTAGTTAGTTTCAACATATTCTCGAATGGGGTCATTTTCTACATAAAGGAACATCTTCCCCTGGTTAATTTTAGGAGGATTAGCATATAAAACTTGTTGAGCCATGCCATCTGACAAATTCAAGCATTCCAAAATCACCGGCCAATAAGCACTCACTTCTTGGTCACTAGCTGTACTTACTTGACTAATAATAACTTTCAATTTTACTTTGGCTATGGCTTGAAAAGTATTGGTTAACTGGGCATAAAAAAGTTGATAAGCAGAAAAAGGTAAGCGTTCTGGAAAACGAATATTGAATTGATAGCAGCGAGAGACTTGGTGAACAATCACCTCTTCAATAGACCCTTGCTTAATATTTTCATCATCACTCTGCCAATGCATTTGCCTAAGTAAAGTTTGAAACATCTCTTCGTTAGAAAGCATTTCATTCTCCCTTCAAAATAAAGAAACCCTCAAAAGGGCTTCTCTTTTTATTTAAAATAATCGTAAGATATCATTCCAGGTCACGGCAATCATTAAGACCATTAATAAGACAAAACCAATCAAATTAATAATTCCCTCTGTCCGCACACTTAAAGCTTTCCCACGTATGGCTTCAATAATATTGAGGAAGGCCTTGCCCCCATCCAGGGCTGGGAAAGGCAGGAGGTTGACTATGCCTAAATTCACAGTCAAATAAGCCATTAATTGTAGAACAGCAATAAAGCCGACTTCTACAGTTTGAGAGGTCGCTTGGTACATATAAACCGGACCACCAAAGTTATTAATATCAAAACCATTAACGACCATGGAAGCTATAGCGCTAATAATTCCAACAACAATCGCCCAGGTCGCTTTAAATCCATAAGCGATCTTAGACCCAAAGGACTTATTTTGAGGTGCACGTACTCCGATTTGCCCGATGTTTTGACCTTTATCCGTTTCGACCGCTCCCACTTGAACAGCGATAGATTTTTGCTCTTGGTCACGTTCAACGGTAAAATTGACTTCTTGACCCGGGTGTTGACTGACAATTTTTTGCATATCGGTGAAGCTATCAATTTTCTCATCATTAATCTTAATGACCCGGTCTCCGCTTTCTAATCCCGCTTCTTGAGCAGCTGAGTCCTCAACCATCTCCCCTAAAATTGGAGCATTGCTATAAACACCGCCTTGAATAAAGGCGATAAGGATAAAGGCTAAGATACCTAAAATAAAATTGTTGATTGGCCCCATGATATTAGTTAACAGGCGGTTAATTAAAGGGGCTGATTGGAACTGTTTGTCAAGCGGAGCAATTTTCACTAGGCTACCATTTTCTTCCAAAATATAGGCTTCTGGGCTAACAGAATATTTTTTAGATTCAGTTTCACCAAATGGGACCCCATGAATATACACAGACTCAGACAAATCACTATCCATCACTTCCAATGGTAGAGCTTCAATATCTTCCTCGTTACTGTCTAAGCAAATTAAATCAATCACTTGATCATCATTAAAGCCGACTTTAATTTGTCGTCCTGGTTCGATGACTTCATCCATATCTTCAAGACCAGCCATACGCACATAGCCACCGATTGGTAAAAGACGTAGGGTATAAGTGGTTTCTTCTCCTTCATAATGAAAAATACGTGGTCCCATACCAATAGCAAACTCACGAACCATAATCCCTGACCGTTTAGCCATGATAAAGTGGCCAAATTCATGGAATATCACGATAACACTGAATATAATAATAAAAACGATAATTGCTTTCATAGAAACTCCTTACTACAAAAATGCCACTAAATAATGAAACATTGGTAGAACAATCAGTAGGCTATCAAATCTATCCAGTAAGCCGCCGTGCCCTGGTAGTATTTTTCCACTATCTTTCACTTTAAAGTAGCGTTTAATGGCAGATTCAATGAGGTCGCCAAATTGCCCCAAGAGACAAAGAGCAATCGCCAAGATAATCACTGAAAAGAGAGGCAATTTCAAACTACCATCAAAAAAATTGAGGCAAAGACTATAGATGATCCCTGCCAATATCCCACCTATCGAGCCTTCGATGGTTTTATTAGGTGATATCTTAGGCGCTAACTTATGGCGGCCAAAATGAACACCCGCTAGATAAGCAAAACTGTCATTAAACCATATAATACCAAAAGCAAAAATGACAGCAAAAAGTCCTAACCGTCGTGTCATAATCATATAATGATAACCAATACCTACATAAACGGCTGAAACGGCTAAGGCACATAGGCGCTTAAAATCCATCTGTTCAGGAAAATAAACCATGGCTATAAACAAAAAATGATTCCAGCATAGAAGAGATCCATTACCGTTAGAGAATGGGGAATAAAAGATAGGACCCGGTCAGGAAGCATGACGACCAACATCATCAACTGGGTAACCAGCCCCTCAAAAGAAAAAAGCGGGACATTCATCATTTTTAGTAATTCACTCAAACTAACGATTCCTAACAAGACAACTAAAGCTTCAAAATACCCTCCTCCAATAAGCAAGAAAGGTATAAAAATTACTAAAGCGATAATTGCAGTAATCGTACGCGTCTTCATAGTCATACATCCATTCTATTTTAGGCCCCCATAGCGTCTTTGACGGCTTTGGTATTCGCCAATACATGATAAAAAGATTTTTTTGTCAAAATCAGGCCACTTAGTATCAATAAAATACATTTCACTATAGGCCAATTGCCAAAGTAAATAATTACTTAACCGGACTTCTCCACTCGAGCGAATTAAAAAATCAGGGTCATTATAGGGTGCAAGTTGTTGGGTCATGAGATGATGGCTAATCGTGTCTTCATCTATCGAGTCAGGATTTAAATATCCAGATTTAACTTCACCGGCGATTTCCTTTACCGCCTCAACTATCTCAGCTCTACTCCCATAATTAAAGGCAATATTGAGGATTAAGCCAGTGTTATCCTTAGTCTTATCTATAGCATTTTCAATAGATTGGATAGTGTATTTAGGCACTGAGCCTTTATTCCCCATAATTTTAACCTGAACATTATTCTCTATCAATTCGGGCAAGAGTTCTGCTTCCATTAAATTAGGCAGCTTCATGAGATAAGACACTTCACTACGGGGACGTTTCCAATTTTCGGTAGAAAAGGCATATACAGTTAATATCTTGACACCGATTTGACTGGCCGCTACAGCGACGCGGCGAATGGCTTTTAGGCCCTCATGGTGTCCATCAGTACGCTTTAAGCCCCGTTCCTTCGCCCAACGGCCGTTACCATCCATGATAATTGCAACATGCTGGGGAATTTCTAAATTAGGGTCAAAAGGATGCGTTTCGTTCATAATGTTTCCACCTCAAAATATAAATACTAGTTATATTGTACCGATTAGTCAGGAATTTTGTAAATCGCATTTCTCAAATTAATACCTATTTTAACATGTAAGAAGAAAAAAGCGGGGAAGAATTACTTAAGAGTATCTAGCTGGATTCTAATTGCTAACAACAGAGCTTAATAAAAGAAAAAGTGACTTAATATTCACCTCTTTAAAATATAAAGAAGGAATAAAAAGTCACTAATTCAAGCAATAAGTAATGATTAACTATTTAAAATTTCATCTTCTTTATCGCTAGCAATTTTTTCCAAACGTTCAGTTACTTCATCAGTAATTTTTTGGACTTCCTTTTCATTACGACGAGCATCGTCTTCAGTGATTTCTCCGTCTTTTTCTGCTTTCTTAATGGTATCATTAGCATCACGACGAATGTTTCGAATTGCAATTTTGGCGTCTTCTAAATCACGACCAACTAACTTAGACAGTTCTTGACGACGTTCCTGAGTTAGCGCAGGAATGACTAAACGAATTTTTTCCCCATCATTAGTAGGAGCTATACCTATATCCGACATTTGAATGGCACGATCAATATTATCTAAGGCACTCCGGTCATATGGAGTCACCATTAACATTCTTGGCTCTGGAATGGTAATTGATGCGATTTGATTTAAAGGCGTATCAACCCCATAATATTCGACATAGATACCATTCAATAAACTGGCATTGGCTACACCAGCACGAATTTTGCCGAGTTCATTTTGCAATGATTGCTCGCTCTTCTTCATACGGTTTTTTGTTTCCGTAAACAAGTTATTAATATCCATTATCCTAACCCCTTACCGTTGTTCCGATTTCTTCCCCTTCAACAACCCGACGAATATTTCCACGCTCGTTAAGGTTAAAGACGACAATCGGAATATCATTATCCATACTCAAAGAACTTGCTGTTGCATCCATGACCTGTAAGCCCTTGGTAATCACTTCTGTGTGAGAAAGTTCTGAGAATTTCTCTGCATTTTGATCGACTTTTGGATCAGCTGTATAAACACCGTCTACTCCATTTTTAGCCATTAAAATAACGTCCGCTTCAATTTCTGCAGCGCGTAAAGCAGCAGCTGTGTCTGTAGAGAAATATGGGTTCCCTGTTCCGCCAGCAAAGATGACTACCCGATCTTTTTCTAAATGGCGCACGGCTTTGCGACGAATATAAGGTTCAGCAATTTGGCGCATCTCGATAGAAGTTTGGACCCGGGTAGGCACTTCCAGGTTTTCTAAGGCATCTTGCAAGCCTAGGGCATTCATTATCGTAGCTAGCATCCCCATATAATCTGCTTGGGCCCGTTCCATACCAATTTCTTCACCCGTTTTTCCCCGCCAGATGTTGCCGCCACCACAGACAATGGCTATTTCAACCCCTAATTGGTAGACATCTTTGAGTTCTTGGGCAATTTTTTTCATTGTTTTAGGGTCAATTCCAAAATTATTGTCGCCTGCTAGGGCTTCCCCGCTCAATTTTAAAACGATACGTTTATATTTTGTAGACATGATTCGCTCCTTAACCTTCTAATAAAAAGGCTGGGCTTAACCCAACCTATTAGTATTTTCCAACAAAGTATTTGCTGGATGATTAACGCATTTGACTTTGAACTTCAGCTGCGAAATCTTCTTCTTTTCTTTCAATTCCTTCACCAACAGCGTAGCGACGGAAATCTTCTACAGAAGCATCTTCTTTGTCTAATAATTCTTTAACAGTCATGCTGTCATCGAGTAAGTAGTCTTGGTCATTTAAGCAAACTTCAGCATAGAATTTGTGCATACGACCTTCAACCATTTTTTCAATAATCTTTTCAGGCTTACCTTCATTTTTAGCTTGTTCAGTCAAGACTTCGCGTTCATGATCACGTTCTTCTTGGGGAATTTGCTCTTCACTAACATATTTAGGTGCAATCCCACTAACATGTAAGGCAAGATTTAAAGCTAATTGGTCATCAGAACTATTTACTAAAACAAGTGTAGCAATTTTCCCACCCATGTGAACGTATTGTCCGAATACTTGGTCATCAGTTTTCTCAAAAACAGTGAAACGACGGAAGTTAATCCGTTCACCAATAATCGCAGTCTTTTGAGTAAGGTAATCTTCTAAGGATTCACCGTTAATTTCAACTTTTCCCTTAGCTTCTTCCATATCTTGTGGCTTATATTGTACTAAGGCATGTCCAATTTCATCGATAATTTCAGTGAATTTGTCATTTTTTGCAGCAAAATCAGTTTCAGTATTTACTTCTAAAATAGCTGCAGTATTGCCTTCAATATAAATCTTTGCCAAACCTTCAGCAGCAACACGATCCGCCTTTTTAGCAGCTTTCATTTGACCAGATTCACGTAAGTAGTCGACAGCCTTATCGATGTCCCCATCAGTTTCTTGAAGAGCCTTCTTAGCGTCCATCATACCCACGCCAGTTTGATCACGTAATTGTTTAACTAACTTTGCACTAATTGCCATATTTTATTTTCCTCCTAGAGTGAATTCATTTCAAAAAAATAGCTATCTCATAAGTAAAAGCTACTTGAAGCTTGAGTTACCTAAGAAGATAGCTATCTACTCTTTTATATCTTACTATTTTTAGCGTTTTACTGCAACCGATTTAGATTATTCTTGGGCTTCTGCTTCTTCGTTTTCACTAGCAAACTGGGCAGCAACTTTTTCTAAATCTTCGTCTGTTGCTAATTCTTCGCTTGCGTCTTCGTCATCTTCACCTTGGTTACCTTCAAGTACAGCGTCAGCTAAAGTACTTGCAATTAGGCGGATTGCACGAATGGCGTCATCGTTTGAAGGGATGACATAGTCAATATCATCTGGGTCACAGTTAGTGTCGACCATAGCAATGATTGGAATGTTTAATTTCTTAGCTTCGTTAACTGCAATTTCTTCCTTACGTGGGTCAACCACAAAAATTGCATCTGGTAAGCTTGGCATATCAGCCATACCACCAAGGTTGTTCTCTAATTTTTCACGTTCTTTATTTAATTCAGAAACTTCTTTTTTAGGAAGAACATCAAAAGTACCGTCTTCTTCCATACGATCAATATCACGCATGCGTTGGATACTCTTTTGAATGGTGTCCCAGTTAGTTAACAAACCACCTAACCAACGATGGTTAACGTAGTATTGACCACAACGTAAAGCTTCTTCTTCAATGGCTTGTTGTGCTTGCTTCTTGGTCCCAACAAATAAGATGTTACCACCATTAGCAGCAATATCACGAACCACGTTGTAAGCCTTGTCTAATAATTTGACAGTTTGTTGTAAGTCAATAATATAAATGCCATTACGTTCGGTAAAAATGTAACGGTCCATTTTAGGATTCCAACGACGGGTTTGGTGACCGAAGTGAACCCCTGCTTCTAATAATTGTTTCATAGTCACTTGTGACATATCTATTACCTCCATTTGGTTATTTTTCCGCCTACGCTTCCAAGAAACGCTACTCATGCTAGAGCACCTGGCGTTTCAATCCACGTAGTGTGAAATCAATATATGTTAAACACATACTGGGCTATTATATATCATTTACGAATAGAATACAAGGCTATAATGGCATTTTCTATTTAATCATCTAGTTCCTCGTCCTGATTAATATAGCGAACAAGCTTTGCCGGCACTCCCACTGCTAAGGCATTGTCCGGAATATCCTTGGTTACCACGCTGCCAGCTCCAATCACTGCGCCAGAACCAATACTTACGCCAGGCATCACGGAAACATTAGCTCCGAGCCAGCAGTTTGCACCAACCTTGATCGGTAAAGCCCGCTCAAGTCCCTGGTTACGCTTTTTGATTTGTAGGTGGTGCTGTGCTGTATAGAAACCACAAAAGGGCCCAATAAAACAGTGGTCTCCTATAGTAATAGGGGCCCCGTCCATGAAGTAAGCAGAATAATTAATAAAGCAATCATCTCCGATACTTACATTAGTCCCATAGTCAACATAAAAAGGAGCCAGTAATTGAGACTTATCCCCGAAATGAGCAAACAATTGCCGTAAAAAGGCCCCCTTTTGCTGAGGATCTTCGGATAGACAATCATTATATTTCTTTGCTAAGCCTTGGGCCTTTTGCCGCATAGCTAATAGTTCCTCATCATAATTAGCATCGTACCATTGACCAGCTTTCATTTTTTCGCGTTCAGACATTTATCTTCCTTTTCATTCCTTAGGCCATTGCAAATTGACATGGTCAAGCGTTTCTTGGTAAGCGCGATCCACTCTAGCTTGAGTCGCATGATCTAATTGACCATAATACTTCCCGCCTTGAACCCAATCTTCTAAGACATAAACAGTGTAGTCATATAGATCGAAGCCGTGCCCTCTTTTTCCATTGGGTGTACGATTAACCCAGGTAGGATGGGCTTGAATAGTTTCAATCTTGGTGGTGTCTCCCTGCTTAGTCAAGCTAACATCCATCAGCACCCCTCTTTCCGTCCAAGGGTTGTCAACAGTTTCGATCCGTTGATTAGATAAGAAATTCCCCATGGAATAAATAATAAACTTATTTTCACCATTGTGGTTGACCACTTCACTTGGTTGAATAACATGAGGATGGCCCCCAAAGACGAGATCAGCTCCCCAGTCAATCATCTTATGATAGAGAGCTTTCTGTTCTTCATTAGGTTGTAACTGGTACTCAATACCCATATGCGGCATAACAATGGTTATATCCGCATTTTGCTCAGCAAAGTTAATTTCTTCCTTCATTTTTTCTTCATCAAGGTCACTCATGGAAGCCTCATATTCTTTTTTGGACAGATTTTGTTCCATACCATTGTAGCCATATGCATAATTTAAAATGGCTATTTTAATGCCATTAACCTCTTTAATCAAGAGTTGATCAGTGGAGCGTGGTGCCTTGGTATAAACTCCGATAGTATCGATCCCTAAATCATTAAAGGCTTTTTGTGTTGAAGCAACTCCTTCTAACCCCATATCCAAAATATGATTATTTGCTAAGGCCATCACATCATAACCAGCATTTTTTATAGCTGAAGCGACTTCCACTGGGGCATTAAACATTGGATAACCGGTTAACTCACGTCCTGGTGTGATGGTGCCTTCGTAATCTCCAATCACCAAATCTCCCTGGTCCAACCAATCTTTAAGGTAACGGAAGTTATTATTAAAATCATAAGTCCCATCCCCCTGCTCAGCAGACCAATAAACGATATCGTGATAAAGTAGGTCCCCATTACAAAAAATGCGCGCACTACTTGTTTTTGAAGAATTATTCTTAGGCTTTAAGCTAAACTCCCAGCTTTGACCATCCTTAGAATGCTTTAATTCTTGATAAAGAAATGCTCCTGAAATGACAATTAGTAGGGCAAAGAAAACACCTAAAAGCGCTTTTAACAGTCCTTTGATATTCATCATCTACCTCCTCTATTTTATACTTGACGTTTCACTTTTAACTTGCAGGCATATCTAAAATAAAGCGTAAGTCATCCATAGTTAAGTGGGAACTTTCTCCCATTTCCTCATCTTGGAAGAGTTCATCGAAAAGATGGCGTTTTTCTTCTTGTAATTCAGCAATGCGCTCTTCAATCGTTCCTTCTGTAATGAATCGGTAAACCTCAACATCTTTGGTCTGACCGATTCGGTGGGCCCTGCCGATAGCTTGTTCTTCAACAGAGGGATTCCACCACAGATCATAAAGGAAGACAGTATCCGCACCGGTCAGATTAATTCCCACCCCGCCAGCTCTTAGGGAGATTAAAAAGACAGAGCCTTCACCTTGGTTGAAGCGGTTGACTTGATCTTGACGTTTTTCTTTATTGGTTTTTCCTTCAATAATAAAATAGTTAATCGCTTCTTGGTCTAAATAATCCTGCATGATCGCTAGCATCGATGTAAATTGTGAAAAGACCAATATTCTACGATGATTACTTAAGGCCCGTTCTAACATCCGCTTGAAATATTCAAATTTTCCACTCGTTCCTTGGTAGTCAGAATTAACTAAAGCTGGATGGCAGCAAATTTGTCTCAAGCGGGTGATGGCAGCAAGCATTTCCATGTGTTTGTGAGAACCATTGACATCATTATCTTTTAGGCGATCGCGGATATCTTCCAAGTAAGCAAGATAAACCGCCTTTTGATTTGATTCTAAGCTAGCATAGCGATTATGTACAGACTTATCAGGCAATTCCAATTGAACTTCCTGTTTGGTTCGACGTAAGACAAAGGGGCTAACCAATTTACGAATGTTTTCAATGGACATGGCTTGAAATTCTTTCTTCTGTGGTAATAGACCTGGTAAAATCATTTGCATCAAAGCCCAAAACTCATTTAAATTATTCTCTAAAGGAGTCCCTGATAAGCCAATCCGCATGCCGCTGTCCTGGTTAACAACTGATTGGTATAAAACCGTACGTTCATTCTTGAGTGCTTGGGCTTCATCTAAAATCAAAACATCAAAATATTCTTGGTGGTAGGCTTCTTGGTCATTACGATAGGAATGGTAGGAACAAATCCAGATGGCCTTGGGATTTTCCTTGCGGATTTTTTCTCTTTCCTCAACACTACCATCTAATACCACAACCTTCACCTCTGGAGCAAAGCGTTGAATTTCATATTTCCAATTATAAATAACAGAAGCTGGCGCTAAAATGAGTACATTGGCTTGAGGTAATTTATCAAAATAGTCCAACAGGAAAGCCACTGTTTGAACAGTTTTCCCTAGTCCCATTTCATCGGCTAATAGTCCACCTAGGTTATATTTAGCCAATTGGCCTAACCACTGAACAGCATATTTCTGATAAGGGGCTAATTCAGTTTTTAAGCCTGGATTGCTTTGGTAATCTGACCGAGCTGGGTGGATGATATCTTGGTAGAATTGTTCAAAATCTACTGCCTGGCCTAAAGCGTCTGCATATTTTAGACTCTGATAGGCAGGAACTTGCCCTCCATTTTCCCAATGCGTATTGCCAGAACGCAGCTGCTTTAACATCTTATTCTGTTGAGGAGTAATGATTTTCTTCAAATCAATAATTTTTCCACTATCTAACTGCAGGTATTGGTCGTTTTGCTCGATAGCTTTTAAAATTTCATTGACTTCATCGTCATCAACATCATCCAGGGTGAAATTAATCGTTAAGAAGCGATTCTCTTCATTTTTACCAGTTTCTACTTTTAATTGCTTATCGTTATTTTGCCATTCCTCTAATTGTTGACTATAAGTCACCATCCATTCATCAGGAAAGAATTTCTGACAATCGTTTAAAGCTTCCATGGTTTGATTAAAATTATCAAATTGACTAATAAATTGATTATCTGATTTTTCAAAAGCTAATTTGATAAGTTGTTGCTCGGATTGAATTTCGCCCTTAATATCTCTTAAGATAATGCCCTTTTCTGGCAAAATATTTTCTCCTGGAGTATCAGATAACTGGTACTGGCCATAATGATAGATTAAATTAGCTTGTAAGAGACGATCACTGACATCTAGGGCTATCTCTACTTTCAATGGGCCCATTCCTGAAGCAAAACTTAACAATACAATATTATTGATAAGACCATGAGCAAGAATTTGGTAGCCAAAACAAGAAATAAACTCTTCAACCTCATCCGCACTAAGCTGCCACTGGTAGCTATGGTCAGCAAATGTCCCTTGCAACAATTCTAAATCATCAAAATAACTTTGGTCAGCTTCAATTTTATAGAGATTGTAGCCATCGAAGATCATTTGGTAGAACTTATATAAGCGCATCCTAGGATTCATGATCACTAGGTAATTTCCATCCTTGTGCTGGAGTTCAAGTAAGACTGGCCGTTTGTCTTGATAAAAGTTAAGCTCAACTAAGTCATCATCGAGATAAAATTGGATGTTGTCGCCATCTTGATTTGATTCACTGTGCGCTTGAAAAAAATCTATCAACATGGACAATTGTTTCTGAGATAAGAAATCTCGTTGAGGGCTTTGGTGAGATGTCGAAATATTTAATCCTGCTTCTAGGCGGTGATTGTTATTTTCCTTAATCAAGGCTAATTGGTAAAGCAAGTCATAAGTATCAGCATTAAAGGCTTCTTTAATGAGCCAGACCGCTTTATCGTGGCGGTTGGAGAGCCTATATGAGCCCGCATTTAAAAGTTGTCGATAAAAATCCGTAAAATCTTGAACATAGTAAAGTTGATCATAGCCGACTTTTAGCCTTAAATAAAAGAGTCTTTCGCTCGATAATTGATATTGGAGTCCAGTCATATCGTAAATTTCGAATTGAACCTTTAAACGATAGGTCTTGACTTGATCCTGGTCACTGAGCTTGTAATCCATTCTTTCACGGTAGGAAGTAAGTAATTTATCAATTGATGGATGCTGGTCCATCACATTTTCTGGATAATATGGTGACCCCAATAAGTTGGACTTTATATATAGTGAGTTGGCCTTTGGCCAGCTCTTTTTTGTTGCTTACAGTTCTTGCTTATTTCTTGCCGACACATTTACTCAGAAATTTAAACTTGTCAAGAGGAAGAGCGTAGCGGCTCTTGATAAGTTTAAAGTTTATGTGTAATCATTAAGCGGCGAAAGAAGCGTGATGAAGACGAAATTCTATAGGACTCCTAAAATCTAATTTTTCTTTGATTCTTTCACCATTGTAATAGATTATAAAATCTTCAATCGCTTGTGCTAATTCTTCAAAGGAATGATAAGTCCGACCATAGTAGACTTCTTGTTTTAGTAGACTAAAGAAATTCTCCATTGGCGAATTATCTAAGCAATTTCCTTTACGAGACATACTTTGAAAAATTCGGTGATCCTTCAAGAGCCGGGTGTAACTTTTCATTTGATAGGCCCAGCCCTGATCAGAATGAAAGGTTCTTCTGTATGGACATAATTTACTTGCTTCAATGGCAGCTTGTAGCCCCTCCAACATGCTTTGTCCATTAGGCTGATGTGTTATCTTAAAAGAAATAATTTCTCGATTAAATAGATCCATGTAAGGATCTAAATAGAGTTTTCCAGTTTGATAATTCCCAGAATCATCGGCATAGTAGTATTTAAATTCTGTTGTGTCTGTTGTTATTTTTTGATAAGGAATGGTCGAATCAAACCGCCGGTTGATACGATTTGGCGCTATCTCTCCAATCGTTCCTTTGTAGGAATTATATTTTCTTGTCTTTCTAGTATAGCTAGTGACCTGTATCCCCATAATTTTCATTAGGCGTTGAACTTTGTTTTTACTGACCTTATAACCACGGGAAAGCAGTTCAGCTCGCATTCTTCGATAACCATAATCCTTATGGGTTTCTCTGATGTCTTTCATTTCCTCTTTTAAATCGGCATCCTTATCAATTTCCTCATCTTTATTTTCCAATAAAAGTAGGTCGATTTAGGAAACTTTAAAACGCTAAGAATATCTTTTAAAGCATATTTTTCATCATGGAGACGTGTGATTTCGGTCACTATTTCTTCTTTTCTCGCTTGACTCTTTGAGCCACACGTCTCCTCAATCCTTTTAAAAATTTGTTCTCAATTTCTAAATCCGTAATCCGTTGTTCAAGTTCCTTTATTTTTGCTTCACTTAACTGATTGGTTTCGCTGCTATCCTTTATTTGATTGATTTGTGATTTCTTTTTAGACACTTTAGGTGGCCTTCCTTTCCTCGCGGAAAGGCCATCAAGTCCTCTTTCATGATAAGCTCTTCGCCAATTAGCGATTAGACTTGGATTATTCATGTTTAATGAATTGGCCAATTCGCGATAACTCATTTCCGTACTTTCATACAATTCTATCGCATTTAATTTGAATTCAACAGTATAAACCTGTTGAGTCCGCCTTTTCTTTAAACCATCTACACCAAATTCATAATAGTTATTAACCCACCTTCGTAAAATAGAAGGATCTATTCCTGCTTTATTAGCTAAGGTTCGATAACTTCCTTTTTTCGCAATATAGTCTCCTACTAAATTCAGTTTAAATTCTAATGAATATTTAGACATAAAAATAACCCCCAAAAGTTGAATTCTTAGTCCAACTTTTGGGGGTCACTACATAATGAAATAGAGGTTTTTTTGAATATGCCATGGCACGAACCACATCATGGTCACGTAAAAACAATTCCACTGCAACAGTATGTGGGCAGTAAGATTTTTGTTGCCAAGTGATACAACGACAAATATCTTCTTCTTTACCAGTTCCATCTAAAATAACGATGTATTTTTCATCGTCAAGAACTTCTGCGCGCCAAATAGCTTCATTTTCATTAGGAATCACTTTTAGCACACGGTCCTGGTTAACTAGCTGCCTACCTTCCTCAATCATTTTTGTTGGTATACTCCAACGCATAAATTCACCCACTTTTTATAAATAATTAACTTCTTTGAATTAATTCATTATACCATACCGACGTAAAAGTGAATAGAATATCCAGCCTTAACGCATATGTTGAAGTCTGTCCTTACTAATATTTAGGTCCTACAAATAACAAAAACTCCTAGGAAAAGTCCCTAGGAGTTATATTTTAAGCTAATGATTAAAATTAGCCTTGGTAATACCCATTTTCAAGTAAGAGAGCAATACCTTGTCCACCACCGATACATGCTGAAGCAATCGCGTAACGGTATTCTGGATGGTTCTTGAATTCATACAATAGAGATGTAATGATACGTGCACCAGACATGCCTAATGGGTGCCCTAAAGCAACTGCACCACCATGTGGGTTGAAATGATTCTTGTAGAAGTCAGTATCTTCTTCAATACCAAGTTCAATTAAGCAACCAATGGTTTGAGCCGCAAAGGCTTCATTAATTTCTAGTACATCAATATCTTCTTTAAGATCCATTTCTTGACGAGCAAGAATATCTTTAATAGCTTGAACTGGTCCTAAGCCCATGTAGGCTGGATCACAACCTGCGATTTGATAATCCACAACGCGAGCCATGATTTCTAAGCCACGTTCTTCAGCAACTGATTTAGTGGTCATAATTTCAAAAGCACCACCGTCATTTAATCCAGAAGCATTACCTGCAGTAACAATACCATCTTTTTCAAAAGCTGGGCGTAATTTAGCTAATGATTCCATCGATGTTCCTGGACGTGGATGACCGTCTTTTTCTACGACGTTAACTTTCCCCTTACGTCCTTTAACTTCTACCGGAATAATTTCTTGAGCAAAACGTCCGTTTTCAATAGCTTCTGCAGCTTTACGTTGGGATTCTACTGCAAATTGGTCAGCGCGTTCACGAGTAATTCCGTATTTACGAGCAACATTTTCTGCAGTGTTCCCCATGTGGTTAACACCAGAATCTTTACCAGAAGCAGAGCTATGGCCAGCTAAGTTAGCATCAATTAAAGGTTTATTGCCTCCCTTTAATCCCTCATAACGAGCGGATTCTGGTAGATAGAAAGGCGCACGTGATAAAGATTCTACCCCACCAGCAGCAATAATACTTTTGTTGGAGAATAGTAATTCTTGTGCGGCTGATACAGCGGATTGAATACCTGATCCACAGATACGGTTAATAGTCATACCTGTTGCAGTATTTTTTACTCCTGCATCAATCCCGATAATGTTACCTAAATTATTGGTCGTTTGTGATCCAGTGACATGACCAACAATAACTTCTTCAATATCTTCAACGGCAACACCAGCACGTTTAGCAGCTTCTGTAAGAGAAATTACCCCTAATTCATCAACTGGTACAGTCTTTAAGTCGCCTAGGTAAGCACCAACAGGAGTCCGTGCGGCACCAACAAAAACAACTTCTTCATTTTTAGCTTTTAACATTCACTAAATCCTCCTTTAATTTCAAGGCCTTTATTATACAACATATCTAATTATTTTTTAGATTTTGCATCAATAATTTCTTTAAGGCCGCCCCATTCTTCTTTAAAGATATCAGGATTCATTTCTTTCAAGTCTTCGGCAATTTCAGGTTCAAATTCCATTTGGTCGAGAACATCTTTTTGGAGGTCAATTCCTGGTGCAATTTCAATTAAACGAACTTTACCTTCATGTAAGTCAAAGACAGCACGTTCAGTGACGTATAAGATATTTTGGTCATTTTCTTGAGCATATTTACCAGAGAAACTTACTTGTTCAACTTCTTTCAAGAATTTAGGTCCACGACCTTGTTCATCAATGACTAATTTACCGTCTTCGATGTGTGACTTACCACCAACAGTTAAAGTACCTACAAAGACAAGGTTCTTAGTGTTTTGAGAAATATTGATGAATCCACCTGGGCCAGGAACTTTAGGTCCAAATTTTGTAACGTTATTGTTACCATATTGGTCAATTTGTCCAATTCCTAATACAGAAAGGTCTAAACCGTTACCATCGTAGAAGTCAAATTGGTTAGCCATAGCAATGGAAGCATCAGCATTACGTGAAGCACCAAAGTCCAAGCCACCAGCAGCACTACCACCCCAGATACCCATCTCTAGAGTTGTCACATATTCGTCAGCAACGCCTTCTTCTTGGGCAACAGAAGCCACCATGTCAGGCGTACCGATACCTAAGTTAATCACAGAATCAGGTTGTAATTCCATAGCTGCACGACGCCCAATGACTTTACGTGATGAAAGTGGAGCTGGTTTAACGCTGTCCACTGGAACATTGATTTTTCCAGCTAGTTCTGGGCTGTAGTAGGTTCCCATAGTTTGGTAGTGATATTCAGGGTCAGCTACCACAATATAGTCAATTAAACCGCCTGGTACCACAATACTCTTAGGATCTAGAGAGTTGTTTTCAACAATTTGTTTTACTTGAGCAATAACGGTACCACCTTTTTTCTTGGTAGCCATTGCTAATTCAAGTTGTTCAAGAATACAGGTCTCATCTTCAACGTTCATGTTTCCTTTTTCATCAGCAAATGATCCACGGATGAAGGCAACATCAATATCAAAATCTGGATATTTCAACCATTCTTCGCCACCAAATTCCGCTAATTCAATAAGTTCTTCAGTGGTTTTTTCAGTTGCTTTAGCCCCTTCTAAACGAGGGTCAACATAGGTTTGTAAACCAACTTTAGTTAAGAAAGGTTTGTTACCAGCAATAGCGCGATAAAGTTGAGTAAATACACCTTGTGGTAATAAATAGGCTTCAACTTCGTTATTAACCACCTTATCAACCATACCAGGTGAAGAACCAACGTGACCAGCAATGATACGTTTTACCAAACCATCTGCTAATAAGTGGTCAGCACCACGGCCAGGTTTGTTGTTACCAATACCACATGACCACATGAAAGTGATATCTTTGGGATGTTGTTCTTCTTCGTAACGTTCTTTAACCCCTACTAGTAAGTCTTCAGGTAGGCCCCCTAAACCGAAAGTACAAGTAGCTAATAGATCGTTATCTTTAATTAAATCAGCTGCTTCACGTCTTGAAATAACTGGTTTCTTTTTACCCATTTATCTCTCTCCTTTTCTATAAATACATTTCTTTAAATACATTTCTTTTCTTAATATAAAATTGTTGAAGCAATTAACATAGCGATCAAGGCAAGCAAGTGACCACCATTAACCATTATAAACTGATGCATGAAAGCATTTTTTAAACTTAAGCCAGTCAAGTTGTTAAAGGTGATTGTCACTCCCGAATGAGGAACCACTGTAATCACAGCTGATGCAACAACTGCAATACGGTGAATCAATTCAGGCGCAATTCCCATCTCTAAATAAGTTGGTGCAAAGTTTTGCATAACGATCCCCAGAGCCCCGGAACTAGAACCTGTAATCCCGCCAAGTAAAGCAGTTGCTACAGATAGTCCAATTAAAGGGTTACCCGGGATAGACATAATCGCATCTTGAACCACACTGAAGCCAGGAGCACTGGTTAATACTGACCCAAAAGCTACTGAGCTTGAAGTAGCAAAGGCTGATGGTACAGCACTATTAGCTCCATCATTCAATAGTGAAGTTTGTTTTGGTAAATATTTCCGATATAAGAAGGCACTTAATAAGATACCCACAGTTAAAGCAATCAAAATAATATTCGGCACATCACTGAAGATTAAAATAATCGCTACTAAAGTAATCAATGGTAAAATAGCTAATAAAATTGGAGGAATATTTTCTTCATCTGTTTCAGCGTCAAGGTCAGCTTCTTCTCCAACTGATTCCCCTTCACCTAAATAGGAATAGAAAGTTTCTCCCTTAGCTAGACTCCGATTTAATTGAAACTTTAAGTAGGTCAGCCCAAAAGCAACCACTGTAATAACACCAATCATACTCAACACAGGAGCTGCTGTTAAAGTAGTCCCTAAGTAAGTCGTTGGTACCGCGTTTTGAACTGAAGGTGTCCCTGGCAGCATAGACATAGTTACGGTTGCCATTCCCAAGAATAGCGGAATAGGTAATAAGGACCAATTCACATTTAACTTTTTAAAGATTGGTCGAGCTAATGGGACTAAGGCAAACATAACCACAAATAAGCTAATCCCCCCATAAGTTAATATTGCTGCAATACCAGCAAAAGCTACTAACACAATAAAGGGATTATCTAAACCAACTTTGGCCAATACCCAGTTAGCGATAGAAACTGTTGCATTACTTTTTTCCATATATTGAGCCAGAACTGCACCTAATAGGAAAATCGCAAAGTTTTTAATTAAGAAACCTGCAAGACCGGTCATATAAGAAGGTGCATCACCAATTAATGACCCAAAGATGTCCATTTGGTTGGTTAGAATAACAATTAATGTGGCTAGAGGAGCAGCAATAACAATGTTTAATCCTCTAACTGATAAATAAATAATTGCGATAATCGCAAGAAATATACCGATTACGCCAAGAATTTCCATATATTTTCTCCTTGCTGTAAAAAACATGATTAAAGGAACGGTTAACCGTTCCTTTAATTTTTATGCAGCGAGCGACATTACATGTTCATACCACCGTTAACTTGTAGTAATTGACCAGTGATATAACCTGAATCTGGTGAAGCTAAGAATTTCATTGCATTGGCAATGTCTTTTGGATAACCAATACGTTTTACTGGAATACCATCAATCATATTTTGTTTGATTTCTTCTGGAATAGCATCGGTCATTGGGGTTTCAATGAAACCTGGTGCAACGGCATTAACGGTAACACCTTTAGCAGCACCTTCACGAGCGATTGTCTTAGTCATACCAATAATACCTGCTTTTGAAGCGGAATAGTTGGTTTGACCGAAGTTACCTTCAACCCCTGCTAAGGAAGAAGCGTTAACAATACGTCCGTACCCTGCGGCAGTCATGCGAATAAATGCTGCTTTAGAATAGTTAAATACACCTGTTAAGTTAGTTGCAATAACTTGATCCCATTGTTCTTTTGTCATTTTCTTCAATGAAGCATCACGGGTAATACCAGCATTGTTGATTAAGACATCAACTTTACCGTATTTTTCAACAACATCTGCAATAATTTCCTCAGCACGGTCGAAATCAGATACATCTGCTTGATAAGCAACTGCTTTACCATTATTTTCATTAATGGCTTCTGCTGTCTTTTGTGCAGTTTCTTCATTGAAATCCACAATAACTACTTGAGCACCATCTTGAGCGAATTCTTTAGCGATTTCAGCACCAATACCTTGGCCTGCGCCAGTAACTACAACAACTTGATCGTTAAACATTCGATCTTCCTCCTTTGAAATAGCTAATGTATTAATTTATAGTTATAACAAGCTAAGTAACTACAAACCATTTCTCTTACATGCTTATTATATCGGAAAAGAAATGAAAATAGAAATAATAGATGAAAGCGCTATCAATAACTATATTG